>NZ_AP027142.1:540000-1740000 GCF_027925385.1 Methylocystis iwaonis | reverse complement strand
CAGATGCAATCGGCGATCGACGATCTCCTCGTCGACGGCTTCGACCAGGCGACAATCAGCGTTCTGGCGCCGCAGGCTGTGGTGCGCGAGGCGCTCGGCGACTCCAGCCTGTCGGCGGAAAAGCTCGGCGGCAGCGCGGCGGCGCCGCACGGCGCCTATATCGACCCGGAGGCGCGCAACGAGGCCAAGGCGGGCCTGATCGGCGCGCTCTTTTATATCGGCGCGGTCGGCGGCGCCGGCATGGCGCTGGCCGCCGGCGGAACGCTGGGCGCGGCGATCGCGGCGGCGCTGGCGCTCGGCGGGGGCGGCGGCATCATCGGCGCGACTCTCGCCCAGCTCCTGGGCTCAGCGGAGGCGACCTGGGTGAAGGCGCAGATGGCCCATGGCGGCATGCTGCTCTGGGCGCGCGCCTGGGACGAGGCGAAGGAGAAGATCGCCATCGACGTCATGCAGAAAAACGGCGGGCACGACGTTCATGCCCGCTCGGCCGCCGCCTGAAAAAAACCCTCCCCCGCGCATCGGCGAGGGAGGGATGTTTCATCACCAGAGCCAGCCTGGTCCCCAGCCGACGCTCAAGACCCCGGGCCCGCCCCAGCCGCCATAGCCCCAGGAGGGATAGCCCCCGGAGGGATAACCCCAGGTGCTGCAGACATTCACCCAGCGGCGCCGCCAACCCCAGTAAGTGCGAATGACTCGGGGCCGCCAGCAGGTTCCGTAATCGTCCCAATAGGGCCAGCCATAGCCGCCCCATCCCCAGCCGGCGCCGAGGAGACCGGCGCCATACAGCGGCCAGCCGCCATAAAAGCCGCGGTGGCGCCACCAAGGCCGCCGCCAGCCCCAACCTCCCCAGCCATAGGCCGCGCGGCGATAGCCGAAGCCCGCCCATGGGCGTCCCCAATGCCCGCCCCAGGCGAGGTTACGGCCGCCCCACATCCCATATGGGCGCCCGCCCCAGGCGAGGCCGCGACCGCCCCACATTCCCAATGGGCGTCCGCCCCACGCGCCGCCGAACGCGCCCATGCGGGGAACGCCGCCGAAAGCGCCAGCGATGGGGCGTCCCGCGCCGAACATCGCGCCGCCGCCCCCGAGTCCGCCAAAGGGACGCGCCATTCCGCCGCCGGCAAACCCACCCCCGCCGAGCCCGCCGATCGGCCCGTGTGCAAATCCCCCGCCGCCGAGACCGCCGCCGCCAAATCCGCCGCCGCCAAGTCCGCCCCCGCCAAGCCCGCCGATCGCGCCATGCGCCATTCCGCCGCCGCCGAGCGCTGCGCCGCCGCCAGCAAATCCGCCGCCGCCGCGCAGTTGCGCGTCAGCCGCCCCCGTCTGCGCGAGCAGAGCCGCGGCCAGCGCCGCGCTCGCGAGGGCGGCGTTGAATTTCAGGGTAACCATCTCCGCCTCCTTGCAGAAGGCGGCGCGCGGCGAAGAAAAGCATGGGCGCGCGTCTTCCTCCGCAACGCCGCCAGAAGCCGCTAGATGCGGCCGCCAATAGGCAAATCAAGCAACACGCGCCTGCTCTGCCGCCAGGCTAGCGTCCGGATGATTTTTTCGCCCTGTTGCGATTATGCAACGACGCTTGCAGATCAACATCTGACATGCATCGTATAACAGACTATTTTCTTTCTATTATGAGAGACTGACCGCGCGTCGTTTGCGCCGCACAATTTATAGTGAATCGCCGCACTTCTAGACGTTCTTATCCCGAGCACGTCTTCTTCCTACCTTTATTTTGCCTAAACGCCTCTCTACTGACAGCAGCCACGCTGGCGCAATGATCGCCGGCGCAAACCGCCGCAAGCACGCATGTGCGAGGAGGAGACTGCTGTTGAGGAAAATGTTTATTGGAGCCGTCGCGCTGGTTGCGTTGACCGGCGGCGCCGAAGCAGGTTGGGTCGGTAAGGCTTCCTATTACAAACTCGGCGGACGCACCGCGAGCGGCGGCCATGTCGGCGCCTATACGGCGGCTCACCGCACGCTGCCCTTTGGATCGAGGGTGCGGGTCACCAATCTCGTGAACAATCGATCTGTCGTCGTCACCATCAACGACCGCGGGCCCTTTAGAGGCGGCCGCGTGATCGACGTCTCCGCCACGGCCGCAGATGCGCTCGGGTTCCGCTCGGCCGGCGTCGCCCATGTGAAGGTCGAACCCGTCTCGGCCATCGCCGAGGCGCAATAACCCTTTCAATAGCGCCACCAGACTCCGCCGATGAGGCCGTGCTCGGCCGGCGCATTGACGCCATTGAGCGCAGTGAGGGCCCCGATCTGCAGCGATATGGCGGGCGTCGCCTCATAGACCGCGCTCAGTTGAAATTTCTGCGCGGCCATGAAGGTCGAGAGCCCGCCGCGCGGCGCGAGCGCCGAGAAGCTTTGCGCCATCACCATGAGGCGGTCGATCGGCCGAAGCCCCGCGGTGAGATCCAGGCGGATTTCATCGCCATTCTGTCCGCGCGTTCGATAGCCGATCTGCGCATCGAGGAAACCCGTGAAGCCGAACAGGCTCACAGAGCGCCCCATCAGGAGGCGCGCGTCGAATTGCGTCGGACCGCGCATATCGAGGAAGCAACGCGCCGCGCTCGACGCCGCGCGCAGACTCGTTTCGACCGAAACCACATAGTCGGCGTCAGCGTAAAGCTGCAGACGCGCGCCAGCGGCGCCGAGGCCGAGCCCCTGAAATTTTATCCCCTTTTCCGCCGGCAGAATGAGAGGCGAGCCGCCCTTTGCTTGCGCGATCAGCGCTTCGAGTTGCGTGAGCCGCGCCGACTCGCCGCCGCCGTGAAAGCTCATCGCGCTTCCCTCGGCGACGAAGGTCAGCCAATCGGTCACGCCATGTTCGAGGTAGAAGCGGTCTTCGAATTTTCGATAGGAGGGCGTTTGCGCCAGCCGGCCGCTGGCGTCGAAGGCGCCTCGCGCGTCGGCGAAGGCGGTTGTGAGGATAAGCTGCCCGTGACCTTCCGGGTAAAGCCAAGCGCCCGCCCGTGCGGTAGCAGGGCTAAGTAGATAAATAAAAATAAAAAATAACGCCGACGCACGCATGAGAGCACGCCAATACAGGCGCCCAAACGACGCCTGTTGACATTGACGCTACAGTAAACGCCGCGCGCGTGACAATTGGAATTTAAACCTCTTCCGGCCGTTCTACTTATACCCCTGACTTGTTCTCTTTTGTGAAAGCTTTGCCTTTGTAGGAGACCTCCTCCAACTGCACCCCGCCCTTGCGGTCGAAGGCGTCGGCGCGCAGGCGCAGCTCGCCATTCTCGAACTCCAGACCGAGCACGGCGTAGGCGGCGGAAATCATGCGCGCGGCGGCGCCCGTGTACCAGCTCCATCCGCCGCGGCCTGCATAGCCCTCGCCCTCATAAACGTCGGCCGGCTGTTGATGCGGCGGCAAGCCGTAAACATCCGCCTCAGCCGGCGTGCGCAGCTTGGAGATCGGCGAGATGGCGATCCAGCTCTCGAACGCCAGAGCGAAGAGTTCCTGCGCGGCTTTCTCGTCGCCGGCCGCTTTGGCCTCTCCGCCGAGCTTGGCCAGCGCGTCGACGAACCAGGAAACGCCATGCGAATATTGCCCGCCGTTTTCGCGCACGCCCGGTGGATATTCGGCGCTGCGGCCGGGATAGGGATCGGAATGCTCGTCGAAGGGCGGCGTGACGAGCAGGATGCGGTTGGAGCGGCCGAGCACGGCGAGCGCCTTCTCGATCGCCTCGCGGCCGCGCGCCGCATCCACGGCATGGGTGAGCGTCGGCCAATGGGCGGTCATGGCGCTCATCGGCGAAAGCTCGCGGCCGTCGTCCGCGAAGTCGCGCACATAGCGATCGCCGCGCCAGCATTCTGCGAGCGCTGCGCGCAGTTTCTCGGCGCGCGCGAGATAGCGCGCCGCGCGGGCGCCGTCGCCCTTCGCCTCGAAGAAGGGCGCGATATCGACCAATATGCCGTGCAGGAAGAAGCCGAGCCACACGCTCTCACCGCGGCCTTGCGCGCCGACGAGATGCATGCCGTCGTCCCAATCGCCGGAGCCGACGAGCGGCAGGCCATGGGCGCCGAAACGGTCGAGCGTATAGTCGATGGCGCGGGCGCAATGGCCGAGCAGCGTGTCCTTGTCGCGCGAGTTGAGCGGGACCGTCGCCTCGCCCTCCTGATCCATCGGCACCGGATTGGCTTCGAGGAAGCTCTCGACCGCGTCGAGGATCGCCGCATCGCCCGTGCCCTTCACATAGCGGATCGTGACATAGGGCAGCCAAAGATGCGGATCGGAGGAATGGGTGCGGTCGGCGAGGCCCGTTCCGCCATTGGGGGCGCGGTGCCACCATTTGCAGGCGTCGCCTTCGAGATACTGATGCCTGGCGTGCAGCAAGATCTGCGCGCGGGCGCGCTCGGGCGCGAGATGCACGAGCGGAATGACGTCCTGCAACTGATCGCGATAGCCCGTTGCGCCGGAGCGTTGCGCCGGTCCGGTGCGACCCCACAGGCGCGAGGCCAAGAGCTGATAGGGCAGCCAATCGTTGACGAGACGATCGACGTCCGGGCGGTTGGTCTTGATACGCAGCACCGAGAGCTGCGCGCTCCAGGCCGCGTCGCTCGCCGTAAGCTGCGCCTGCGCGTAAACCGGATCATGGGCGAGAGAGGCGAGGCGCTTCGCCTCTTCCAGCGTGGTCGTCTGGCCGAGCGCGACGACGACGATCGCCTCCCCGCCGGCCGCCACGTCGATCGAGCCGGAGAAAGCCGCCACCTTGCGCTCGTGCTCGGGCGCGCCGGCGTCGGGATGGCCGTGCTCGACCATGTAGGGAAGATAGGGATTGCGGCTCTCGTGGCCGAGGAAGCGGCGGCGTGACGTCTCGGCGAACTCCGCCGGGATCGAGGTCGTGACGAAGGCCCAGCCCTTCACGAAATTATTCTGAGGATTGCGGAAGTAGATCGAGCGCACGTCGTCGTCGATGACGGATTCCACGACCCCGAGGCTCTCGTTGGGAATCTCGGCGAGAATGACCTCCATCGCCGGCACGATCTGCAACAGCCGCTCGTGATCCGCCTTGTTGCGGATTTTGAGCAGGCGGAATTCGATCGGCTCCGTAGGGCTCACGAAGACCGTCATCTCCAGCTCGAGATTGTCGCGCTCGGAGCGGAAAACTGCCGAGCCCGGCGCGAAAGTCACCTCATAGCGCGCGTCGCGCTGGCGCAGCGGCACGAAGGTCGGGCTGTGCGGGTCCGTCCGGGCGAGATCATAGACATAGATCATCTGTCCGGGCGGCGCCGCGCGGCCTTCGCCCATGCGGAAGGGCGTAAAGCTGTTGAGCCGCGAGTTGCTGGAGAAGGAGAAGATGTCGCCGTCGTTCGTCAGCACGCAGCCCTGGCCCACGGCGTTGGCGATGACATGGGCGAAGGGACGCGGCGTGCCGGGCGCAAGCGTGAGGCTGCGGCCGTCTTCCGAGAAGGCGTAGCGATGCTGCGCCGGCGTCGGCGGCATGACGAGCGCGCGGCGGCGCGTCAGCGCCTTGTCCAGAACCTCCGGCGCGATCGGCGCAAGGCCGAGGTGGCGCGTGACGGAGGCCGTCGCGCGGCCCATGTCCTTCGCCCAGCCGTCGACGACGACAAGCTCGGCCGTGCCGGCAGGCGCGATGTCGATCTCGACGCGCAGGCTCGCGCAGGGTTCGAAACCGTAGAGAAGCCCTTCGTCCTCGGGGCTGCGCGGCGCTTCCCCCAGGCCATTGAGACTGTCCGGCGCGTTTGTCGGCCCCATGCCGTAAAAGCGCGATTTGACGTCCTCATAGCCGAGGATCGTCATCTTCGTGTCCGGACCGGCGGCGATGGCGTGGAAGCCAATCTCGGGCGAGAGGCGGCGGTCGGCCTGACGCCGCGCGCCGCCCTTCAGCAGGCGGTTCTGCGCGAAGATGGCGTTCAGCGACTGCACGTACCACGTGCCGACATGGATGGCGTTATAGGCCGCGTCGCGCAGCTCGACCGCGGTTTCGTTCAGCACCCATTCGCGTAGCGAGGCGAGCGTGAGCTTGCGGGGCCGCTGCTCGAGATTGACGACCTTGATATGCTGGATCTCCACCGCCTCGTCGGGGGCGAGCGAGACGCGCGCCTCGACGGCGAAGCCGTTCTGCTCGGCGATGAAGAAGAGGCAGTTTTCGCCCGCGTCGGTCAGTTGCGCGCAGGCGCCCGGGCAGCGCGTCGGCGCCTCGCCCACCGACCAGAGTTCGCCGCCGTCCTCGCGCAGGAACAGGAACCGCCCGCGCGGATGGGCGTGATCGTCCGGGCGCCGGGTGAGATCGATCGCCGGGCCGCCGCGCGCGACGCCCTCGATGCGGATCGCGCCCTGCCCGTCCTGGAACCATTCGCTGGTCATCAGGCCGTTGGTGAGCTTCAAGGGCCGCGAGCCGGGCGCGCCGCCGGCGCCGGTGATGCCCTCGAGCGGTATCTTCTGCGCCTGCGCGAGCCGCCCGAGCAGGAAAAGCACCAGCCCCAGAGCGATGAAGCCCGCATAAGCGAGATAGCCGCCCACGAGATAGGTGTAGGACGGCGGACGCGAGCCGGCCATCTGCTCGGCGGCGCTCCAGGCTTTGTCCCATTCGGCGCCGCGCGGGATGTAGAACGGCAACAACAGCGGCGCCCAGGTGCCGAAGCGGCGGATGCCTTCGGGAATGGCGCGGCTCACCTGCTGCTTGCCAACGAAACGCGCCGCCCGCTCGTCCAAAGCGTCGCCGCCAACGAAAGAGAGGTTCACGAGCGTCGCGACGCGCAGGCCCATGTGATCGAACCAGATCAGCACGCGGATGACGTCATAGGCGAGGAGCGCCGTGAAAATGTCGAGGCTCCAGGAGCGGAACTCATTGTCCGGCAGGACGTAGCTCATCCAGGTCGCGACGCCGGTGCGGACAAGGCCGTCCTGATTGTACCAGGTCGGATCGGGCGTGGCCTTGAGGAAGGAGTAGATGACCGGCGCCATCCATAGGCCCCAGCGCAGCACGCGCACGGCGTTCTCGACGAGCATGTCGAGACCTTCCCAGCTCGCGAGCTGCTTGAGCGGCTGGAGGCTGCGCCTCACCAGCGCGGTCAGGAAGAAGAGATTGATCGAGAAGAGCGGCGCCGCGAAGACCCACTGAATGACGCCGGAAAGCGACTCGTCGTAGAGAAGCCGCACACCGCCGTCGACGACGCCGAGATTGGTCGCGCCCCATTTCGAGAACAGCGGCCGGACAATATAGGCGTTCAGCGGCCGCCCATCGGCGGCGTAGTCGAGCGAAACATAATCGAAGAACTTCCGCACGACCGTGCCGAGCTGGTCCGCGTCGAAATACCAGGCAATGGCGCCTGCGACCGATGCGCCGAGCAGCGCGGCCAGCATATAGACGCGCCAGCTTCTGAAATGCTGGCGGCGATCGCGCATGAGCGCGGCGAGGTCGAACGCCAGGTCGACGCCGGCATAAATAAGAACGCCGGCGGCGGCGCCGAAGAGGAACCGGTTGCTTCCGCTCTGCGAGGGGAGATCGATCATCAATCCGATCGCCACGGCTGCGCCCGCGACGGCCCCGCGCGCGAAATTCGCCCGACGCCGATAGGCCTCTTGCAGGCGCCCGAAAAAGGGCGGCGTCGAATCCGTGCTCTCCACGATCGTGCGCGCGAGCGGATAAAGCGCCGCGCCGATGATGGCGCCGCCGATGGGGCCGGAATAGGCGATGGCGGCCGCCGCCGGCGGGAAAGAGACGACGAGCCCGGCGACCAACAGCAAGCCCATGAAGGTGAAGCCGTAGACCGCGCCCTTCTCCGCGCCGGTCTTCCAATCCTGATAGACGACGACGGAGAGCGACGGCGTCGCCCGCAGCAGGCCGGCGATCGCCTGGGTGACGAGATAGGTCTCGCCCCAGAGACCGGCCTGCGCCAGCCCCTCGGCGACGGCCGCGGCAATGGCGGCGATCGGGGCCGGCACATAAGGGGTGACGAATTGGGAAACCGCCGTCGCCATGAAGGGCGTCAGCGACGCGATGAAGGCGGAAGCGAAGAGAATGCCATGCGGGCGCCATTGCCGCGGCAGGAAACGGCCCAGCGCCAGCGGCACGCCGATGACAACGGCCTCGTTGAGGAGAAATAGCGCCAGGGTCCGCGCCGCGATTTTCGCCACCGGCTCAGGAACGTCGAGGCCCAGGAACAAAGCCGCGCCGATTTGCGTCATGGGCGGCGCGCCAAAGGCGATGAACAGGCTGAAGAGGAAGGGCAGAAGAAACAGCGCGCCGCGCAGCCGCATGCGCGAGCGCGCCGTCAGCGCAACCGCGCCGCCAATGTAAGCGACCGTCGCGACGCCGGCGCCCACGGGCGAGAAGCGGAAGAGCTGCTCCAGCGTCTCGGGCGCCCGCCAGAGCACGCCGGAACGGTCGCAAAGCGCCGCGAAAACGCCCACGGCGATGAAATCGATCGCGAAATTGGCCGCCTGACGGTTCGTATCGCTCGCCGGGCGCAGGAGATAGAGAGCAGCGGCGGCAAAAAAGCCGGCGATCAGCAGATGCGTCGGCCCGCCGGAAGCCTCCAGCGCCGCAACGGCGGCGAAGACGAGCCCGAAAAGAACCCGCTCGACCAGAGCCACGCCAGTTTCCGATTCGCCATGGGCGTTCGCCATGGGGGTCCTCCGCGCGTATTTCGCCGCGTTTGGTGGTTAATTGCCGGAATCACCGGCAGCCTGACGATTCCCTAGCCGGAGCATGGGGGAAAAGTCGACTCCCCGCCTCAGCTACGCCCTTGCGGCGCTTCGCAACTCCCGCCCAAGCCGCTATAGTAAAAGAACTCTTAAGTTGCACACGCCGGCCGAGGGCGAAGCGAGTGAGCGACATGGAAGATCCTTTGCCTGCAAGACCCGACAACGGCCGCCCGACAGCCCTCAAAAAGCCCGCGCCCGCCCCCGCCGAACGGATTTCGTCCATCGTCGGCGGCGAAAGCGGCGTCGGAAAGGCTGGCGACGCGGATAAGCAGGCCCAGGCGCCGCTCGAACAGCGCATGGCCAGTCTCGCAGCCGCCCTGCGCCGCGCGCGCATCGAAAATGCAGAGCATTCGGCCGCCCTCGCCGATCTTCGCGCCGCCGAAGCAGCGCGGCTCGAACTCCTCTGCGACGCGCTCGCCCCCGTGCTGGCGCAGGTCCCGCCCGACTGCGATATTTTCGACATCGCCGTCGCGCCCGGAGAGCGCCCGCGCCTGTTCATCGACCAGATCGGCTTCGTGGAGATGGACCGTGACCGGCGGACCTATCGTTTTCTGCAGGACACGCGCCACGGCCGCATCACGCTGCGCGAGACCGCGGACATCGACGAAGCTGTCGATGCCGTGACCGACTACATCGCCCATCGGCTGATTGAGCGCGAAAAAGCGCTGGCGGTCGATTACGCCAGCGGCGGCGCCGCCCGCGCGCTGCGCAGCGGACCGCCGGCCGTCGTGAAAGAGCAAGAGAAAGAGAAAGTCGGCGCCCTCGACGGCAAGGCTTTTCGTCTCTTCCTCTATCTGGTCGAGTTTCTTGGCTCCGCCGCCTTCTTCGGCCTTCTCGCGGTCATTGCGGCCTGGGCCTATAAAACCTATGTCGCCGGCTGAACCAGCTCCTCGGCGCCTGCCTCTACGACTTCCCCCGCTTCGTTCAATTCCCGGCGGCGCAGCTTGATGCGCAGAACGTCGCCCGCCCGCTCTATGGCGTAGAGATTATAGGCCGCCGCGGGATAATGCCCGCCCGGCCGGGCCGAGGCGGAGGCGACGCCGACGACCGGCGTTCGGCCCTTGGGGTTCGCAATATAAGCGACGCTCGGCTTGTGATTATGGCCGTGCAGCACGAGTTCCGCGCCATGCTTGGCGATCACCGTCTCGAACGCCGCTGCGTCGTCCAGCCCGCGCAGCAGGCGCGCGCCGCCGACATGGGGCGGATGATGCAGGAACACGACGCGGGTGAGGCCCTCCGCCCTTGTCTCGTCCAGAAGCGCGCCGAGCGCGGCGAGCTGTTTCTCGCCGAGCCGCCCCGAGGCGACGAATGGCGCGGTTGGCACGCCGGAATCGAGCCCGATCAACGCCACGCCCGCGCGGCGGCGCAGATAGGGAAAGCCCGGCGCCGGCAATTCGCTGGTCGTCCAAGGCTCGAACACCTCGTGCACGAGCTTCGTCACGTCCGGCATATAGGCGTCGTGGTTGCCGGGCGTGAAGCTCACCTCCTGCGCCGCGCCGAGCGTGGCGAGCCAGTCCTTGGCGAGCGCGATCTCGGCCGGCAGGCCGATATTCACAATGTCGCCCGTCATCAGCACATGGTCGGGCCCCTGCGCCCGCATATCCGCAACCAGCCGCGCGAGCACGCCCATATCGTGTTGGCCGGCGCGCTTATAGAGCCAGTTCACATAGCCTGTGACGCGTTTCCCGAGGAGCTCGGCAAGATTGGGGCGCGGGATCGGCCCGATATGGGCGTCGGAGAGATGGGCGAGTAGGAAGCTCACATTCGACCTTTATTCGCAACCTTTATTCGGAGAGACGGTAGCGGGCGCCTTTCGGACCGCGCGCCTTCAGGCGCGCATTTTTTAAGAGCGAGCCTGAAGGCTCGCGGTCCGCACCGTCAACAAGAATAGTCCTAGAGCCTTCCCGCGCCATTTGCCATAGTCGAAACATGAGACACCAGCCGCCAACGAAAACTGCGCCGGTCGAGGCGTCGCCGCAGCCGACGTTTCAAGCGCGGCTCGTCTCGCGGATCATCACCTTTGGCGCACTGTTCCAGCGGCCGATGACGCTCGGCGTGCGCGGCCTCGTCATCGACGCCGACGATCGCGTGCTGCTCGTGCGCCACACCTATGTTCCGGGCTTCTATCTGCCGGGCGGCGGCGTCGAGAGCGGCGAGACCATGCTGCAGGCGCTGACCCGCGAGCTGGAGGAAGAGGGCGGCGTGCATATTCTGGGCGCGCCGGCGCTGCATGGCGTCTATCTCAACCGCCGCGTCTCGCCCCGCGATCATGTGGCGCTTTATGTGGTGCGGCACTTCCATTTCGACGGCCCGCCTGCGCCAAACCACGAAATCGCCGAGGCCGGCTTCTTCCCGCTCGGCGCCCTGCCCCCCGACGCGACGCCCGCCACCCGGGCGCGGATCGCCGAAGTCGTGGCGGGAGAGCCGGTCTCGCCCTATTGGTGACGTGACCGGCGACTGCCGCTGTCTTTTTTCGGGATTATAAATGAACCGCTTTCTTACCGCGCTGGCCTTCCTCGTCGCGATCGGCGCCCTGCCCGCCCGCGCGCAAAGCGACGCCGTGCATATGCTCGATGCGATGTTCCAGACATTCGACGAGAACCGCGACGGCGTCATCACAACGACCGAGGCCAACCACTTCATCGACAAGACCTTCGCCGAGATGGACATGAAGCATACGGGCGCCATCTCCCGCGACGCCTGGATGCGCTTCAGCTTCGGCCTCGCCGATCTTGCGGCGGAGGAAGGCCGCTCGGACGCCTACGACCTTGCGAAATACAAGATCTTCAAGCGTTGGAACAAAAGCAAATCCGGCGCGCTCTCGCTCGAGGAATATCGCGCCGGCGTGCTCGGCGACGCGCGAAAGGCCGTTGGCGGCAAGCCGAAGGATGGGGAAGGCATGAAGATCGACCTCGCCGCCTTCAAACGCGCGCCCTTCGTGCGGCAATTGTTGCATAGTCTCTAGCGGCTCTTTTGCCTCCGGCGCGCGCCGCGTGCTATGGCCTCGCTCCGGCTCATGATCGACCTTGTCATCCAATTCTTCCCCATGACGGCCGCCGATGAGGCGCAGATCGAGAAACTCGACGAGCGCGCCTTCGGCCCGGGCCGCTACGCCCGCACGGCCTATCGCCTGCGCGAAGGCGTCGCGCCCGATCTGTCGCTCTCCTTCGTCGCGCGCGTCGGCACGCTGCTCGTCGGCGCCAATCGCATGTCGCATATTCTCGTCGGTGAGACCCCCGCCCTTCTGCTGGGCCCGCTCACCGTCGAACCCGCCTTCCGCTCGCAGGGCGTCGGGGAGAAGCTGATGAAGCACTCGCTCGACGCCGCACGCGCCGCGGGCCATGGGCTGGTGCTGCTCGTCGGCGATCTGGACTATTATTCTAGGGTCGGCTTCGCCCGCGCGCCGCGCGGCAAGTTCGTCATGCCCGGCCCCGTCGACCCGGACCGCGTGCTCTATTGCGAATTGCGTCCCGGCGCTTTCGAGGCCGCCAGCGGCCGGATGCGGCGCGCCTGATGAAACGTCCCCTGGTCGAACGCTATGACGCGCTCGTCGTCGAGCGCGGGCTTCATCCCGATGTTTCGCAGCGCGAGGCGGTGAAGCGGCTGCAGGCGCTGATCGACACGCTGGCCAAACCCAGAAAGCAGCCGGCCGGGCCGCTCGCGCGCGCCTGGCGCCTGCTGAAACCGGAAGAACAGCCGCGCGGCCTCTATCTTTGGGGGCCGGTCGGTCGCGGCAAAACCATGTTGACGGATCTCTTCTGCGACATGGCGCCGGTCGAGAAGAAGCGCCGGGTCCATTTCCATGGCTTCATGTTCGACGTGCACGATCGGCTGCACCGGCTTCGGCGCGAGGCGGCGGCCGGCGTCGCCGATCCGGTGACGCTCGTTGCGCAAGAGATCGCCGCCGAGACGCGGCTGCTGTGCTTCGATGAATTCGCGGTGACGGACATTGCCGACGCCACCATTCTCGCGCGGCTCTTCGTGACGCTCTTCGCGCAGGGCGTCGTGGTCGTCGCGACCTCCAATGTCGAACCGTCGCGGCTCTATGACGGCGGGCGCAACCGCGACTTGTTCCTGCCCTTCATCGCGCTCCTGCAATCGCGCATGGACGTGCTGCGCCTGGCTGCGCCGATCGACTATCGCGCGCGGCACGACTGCACCGGGGAGGTCTATTTCGCGCCGGTGGACGACAACGCCCATGCCGCCATGGACGCGCTCTTTCTCGCCCTTGCCGGCGTGCGGCGCGGCGCGCCGGCGACCTTGGAAGTAAAACGGCGCGCGATTTTCATTCCGCAGACAGCGGGGCGCGTCGCCAGGCTGAGCTTTGCGGATCTTTGCGGACGGCCGCTCGCGGCCTCGGACTATATGGAAATCGCGCGGCGCTTCGACGCCATTCTTATGGATGACGCGCCCATTCTCGCGCCGGAGCAACGCAACGAGGCGCGACGCCTCATCACGCTCGTCGACGTTCTCTACGAGGCGCATGTGCTGCTGGCGATCTCCGCCGCCGCCGCGCCCGAGCTGCTTTACGACGCCCCGCATGGGAACGAGGCGCGCGAATTTCAGCGCGCCGTCTCCCGTCTCGCCGAAATGCGCGCAAGCGCCTATCTCGATCATTGCGTCGCCGGGAAGGCGCTGGCGGCCAGAGCGTCGGGCGGCGGACGAAGCCTTACGGCTTCGACATGCAGTCCTTGATGTCGCTCGCCTTCTTCATCTGCTCGAACGTATCCGTGCAATAGCGCGCGAGATCGGCGCGCTTCGCCGGATCATTGGCGACCGCCCGCATCCCCATGGCGCCGTCGAGCAGCTCCTTCTGCGCGGCATGCACCTGCTTGCGCGAGAGCTGCGACGAGCAAGCCTCGTAACGCTTCAGCAAGGCGTCGCATTCAGGGATGCCGGTGGGATCGACGGCGAGCGCGGGCGTGACGGCGAAAACGAACAGGCAGGCAAGACGATATTTCACAGATCGAGGCTCCTTTACGAGTTGCTGTTCCGGCGGGCGCTTCCCGCCACGGCGTTCCAGTCTTCTGCCTTAGCGCGCTTCGCGCAAAACCGAAACGTGCTTCAGCGAAGGTTAACGCCCGAGGCCGCGCTCAATAAAGCGCATACCCTCCACAGAGCTTTTCTAAAAACACAACTCCCAGTTTAACTTAGGTGATACGCAAGGCGTCGAAGCTGCAAACGCAACCTCGAGCGCCCTCAGCCGGGCGCGTAACAACCGAAAGCCGCATGATCGACCAGGACAGAGACGCCGCCTTCGGACGGGGGTTGAACAGCATTCCGGTCCGTTTCTGTCTGATGAGCATGACCCTCTCGGGCGCCTGCGCCTTGGGGCTGACCTATCTCCTGCTCTACGCCATGGAGGGGGGGCCGGATTGGCGGATCATAGGCTTGGCCGTTCTTTTCACCGCCGCTTTGCCGGCGATGGTCACCTATGCGGCGGCGCATCGGCTGGCCGGATCCATTGTCGCGCTTCGCAAGAGCGCCGACGCTATCGCGGCCGGCGACGTCAACAGCCCGATAGACGTCGAATGCGCCTGCGAGGTGGGGGGCCTGGCCAAGAGCTTCCACAAGATGGTCGAGCGCCTCAACGCCAATATCCGGCGGATGAATGCGCTGGCGCATAGCGACGCCGTCACCGGCTTGCCCAACCGCGCCGCCATCAACCACGTCTTGTCCCTCGGGGCGAAGCGGAGCGACGCGCCGGGCGACTGCTTTGGCGCCCTGTTCTTCATCGACCTCGACGGCTTCAAGTCGATAAATGACGCCTTCGGCCATCAGATCGGAGACGCGCTTTTGAAGGCGGTCAGCCGGCGCGTCGCCGCCGAGGCGTTCCAACGGCGCTTCGAGGAGCTCGCCACCTGCACGACGGCCTTTGGAGAGCTTTGCGACGCCTGCCCCGAGGACATCGTTTTTGCGCGTTTCGCCGGAGACGAATTTGTGGCGCTCGTTCCAGAGGTGAACGACCCGTCTCAGGTCGAGGAGATCGCGCGGGCGATCGTGGCCTCGCTCGAGGAGCCTTTCGAGATCAAGGGACAGAGGATTCAGGTCGGGGCCAGCGTGGGCGTCGCCCGGGCGCCGCAGGATGCGACGAACCCGCATGAGCTGCTCCGCCTCGCCGATATTGCGATGTACGCCGCAAAGCAAAGGGGCAAGAATAATTTCGTTCTTTTCGAGCCGGGGCTGCGCGCGACCGCGGTCGAGCGAAACGAGCTCGAATACGAGCTTCGCAAAGCCATTCACTCGGACGCCTTGTCCCTGCATTTCCAGCCGAAAGTCGAGTCGGCGGGCCTCTCGCTTTCGGGCGTCGAAGCCCTGCTGCGCTGGAGCCATCCAATTCGTGGCATGGTGCCGCCCGGCAAATTCATCCCCATCGCCGAGCACGCCGGACTGATGCCGGAGCTCGGCGCCGCCGTTCTGACTCTGGCGCTGCGGCAATGCCGGGCATGGGTGGATCAAGGGAAGCAAATTCCGATCGCGGTCAATGTCTCTCCGGCGCAATTCGACGACCCGCTTTTCGCGCCAAATCTCATCGCGCTGCTGACACAGCACGGCGTCGATCCCAGCCTGATCGAGGTCGAAATCACCGAGACCATGGTGATGACCGACTTCGACGCCGCCGCGGCGCGTGTCGCCGCCCTGCGCGACGCCGGCTTGAGGATTTCCGTCGACGATTTCGGCGTCGGTTTTTCGAACCTCTCGCAGCTCGCGAAACTTCCGGTCAATTTCCTGAAAATCGACCGCTCGCTCACCGAGGCGGTGAGCTTCGATCCCAAGGCGCAGGCGATCGTCCGCGCGACGATCAATATGGCCCATGCGCTGGGTCACGCGACGATCGCCGAAGGCATAGAGACCGACGAGCAGGCCGCCTTCCTGCGCCTCGCCGGTTGCGACATGATGCAGGGGTTCCTCTTCGCGCGGCCGATGCCGGCGCATGAGTTCGAAAAATGGCTCGCGGCGCGGGAGGACGTTGGGCTTAAATCGCAAGGGATTCGGTCCGAGAAAGCCGCAAGCGCCGCCTGACGAAGCCCAGCATTTACCCCCTCCCCAACCCTCCCCCGCAAGCGGGAGAGGGAGTTAGATTGTAGCCTTCATCGAGAGTGCTGCTCGTGAGCGTCCCCTCTCCCGCCATAGCCCGTCGAGAGACGGGCGTCTTGCAGACGCCCTATGCGGGGGAGGGACAGGGAGGGGGCCTTGCGGTTCTTGGGATTTCGTTCGCAAAAGGAATTGCCCGCCCGCTCGGTTTACCGCTCATGGAACGAACCAATCCCTGCACAGCCTGCGGCGCCTGCTGCGCCAATTTTCGGGTGTCCTTCTATTGGGCGGAGGCGCCCGAGCGCGGATTGCCGGAGGCGCTCTACGCGCCGCTCAACGCGACCATGGCCCATATGATCGGGACGAATTGCCGACATCCGCGATGCGCGGCGCTGAGCGGCGAGATCGGCCGGGAGACGCGCTGCGCCGTCTATGACGCGCGCCCCTCCCCTTGCCGATCGGTCGAGCCCGGGGACGATAAATGCCTGCAGGCGCGGGTGGCGTACGGGCTGGCTGAATTGTAGATATAGAAACGAATACAGGCGGCGGGCCTTTCTTGGGACCCGCCGCCTCGCTATCTCCGCCGCCAGTGTCTCGCGGACGCCGGAGAATTCTTTCCCGCTTATCAGAGACCCGCGAGGTAATTCGTCGGATCGACCGGCGTCGAGCCCTTGCGCAGCTCGAAGTGAAGCTGCGGGGAGCCGACATTACCGGACTGCCCGGAGCGGGCGATGGTCTGGCCGCGCTTCACCGTGTCGCCGCGCTTGACCTCGAGCTCGCCATTGTGGGCGTAGGCGGTCACGAAGCCGTTGGGGTGACGGATCAGCACCAGATTGCCATAGCCCTTCAGCTCGCTGCCGGCATAGGCCACCTGCCCGCCTTCGGCGGCCTTCACCGGCGTGCCCTCCGGCACCGCAATGTTGATCCCGTCATTGCCGCCGGACGAGAAGCCCTGAATGATGCGGCCGCGCGCCGGCCAGCGGAACTCCGGACGATCGCTTTCCGTCGCTGAGACCTTGGTTGTCTCCTCGGCCGCCGGGATGGAGGCGGTCGGCGTTCCCCGATCGACCTGCCGGGCGGCGGGAGCGGTCTCTGCGCTCGCGACCTTGGCCTGTTTTTCGGCCGCCGGCTCGGCGGTCGCCTTGGCGAGACGCTCGGCCTTGGCCGCTTTGTCGGCCTCTAGCTTCGCGAGCTTCGCCTCCGCCGCCGCCTTCGCGGCCTCGGCCTTGGCCAGGGCGTCGGCCTTGGACTTCGAGGCGTCGGTCTTGGACTTCAAAGCCTCGGCCTTGGCGAGCTTGGCCTTCTCGGCCGCGACTTTGGCGTCGGCGGCCTTGGCCTCCGCCAGCTTCTTGGCTTCGAGCTTCTTCGCCTCGGCGAGCTTCTTGGCCTCGGCCGCCTTATCGGCGGCCGCCTTCTGGGCCTCGATCTTGGCGAGGCGCGCCGTCTCCGCAGCCTTATCGGCCTCGGCCTTCTTCAGACGCTTGGCATCCTGCTCATGGGCGGCGGCTTCGGCCTTTCTGGCCTTGGCCTCTTCCTCGCGGGCGACCTTGGCGGCGCGCTCGGCTTTCGCCTGCTCCTCGCGGGCGGCCTTGGCGGCGGCTTCCGCCTTGCGCTGCTCCGCGCGGGCCGCGGCGGCCTCGGCTTTCGGATCGGCGGCGGCGACCTTTGCGGGCGCAGGGGCCGGCGCAGGCGCCGCGGCGGGCGCCGTCGAACGGGCGACCGCGCCGGCGCGGTAGACCGGGATGATCAGACGGGAGCCCGGCTGCACCTGCGCGGCGGCGCTATAGCCATTGGCATGCAGCAGCGCGTCCGGCGGGACGCCGTAACGGGTGGCGAGCATGGACGCCGTCTCGCCAGGCGCCACAGTGACGGGCGTGCCGCCGTCGGCGGTCCAATGGGCGGCGGCAGGGCCAGCCGGCGCGGGAGCAGCGGCGGCGACAGGCGTGCGGGGGGCAGCAGTGGCGGCGGCGCTGGGAGCCGGCGCGGCGGTCGGCGGCGCCAGCGGGCGCGTTTCGACCCGGGCGGGCGCCGGATTGGCGATCGCGCCGGTCGGCGACCGGTCGACGCCGCGAACGGACGCGCTACGCTGAGCGGCGGCGCCGGAGCCGCCGAAAGGATCGGAGAAGGGGTCGGAAAAACGTGTGGCGTCGGAGCAACCCGACATCAGAGCGGCCGCCCCGACGGCCATCATGAGCCGCAGCGCGGCCCGCGAATTGGAAATTTGACGCTCTATAGCCATGACGCCGACCCACTCGCACGCACCAACAACGCGTTAGTTGTATGCGTATGTCGGTTAAGGAGGCGTTTAAGATGAATCTCCGATGAGCGGGTTCATGAAAATCTTCATCATAAGCAAAGTCTCAATTCACAAGGCTTTTGCAAGGCCGCTCGCCGCCGGGCCGAGGCTGTGGGGCCCGAGATCGGTCTCGTGCGGCTCGCCGCTTTCCGTGCGATCAACCTTAATCAATCGTTGACGGGCGCGTTTCTCGCCCGCTTGCGGCTCGCGGCGCGCGTACACGAGCGTCCCGCCCGGCGACAGCATGGAGATCAGCGCGGCCGGCGGCGCGTCGAGCGCGGCCTCGACGAGGATGCGGTCGAATTCGCCGAGCGTCGCCTCCGGCGCGAGGCCGTCCGCATGCAGCACAGCAGCGTTGGCGATCTCCAAGGCGGCGAGCCGCGGCGCGGCTTCGATGGCGAGCGTCTCGAAACGCTCCAGCGAAACCACTTCCCAGGCGAGACGCGCGAGGATCGCCGTCCCATAGCCGGAGCCGGTCCCGATCTCCAGCACCCGATGCCCCTTGCCGATGCGCAACGCCTCGATGCGCCGGCCGACATCGGCGGGGCGCGACATGGTCTGCCCGCAGCCGAGCGGCAGCGCGAGATTGCGATTGGCGAGATCGCGGAACTTGTAAGGAGCGAAGGCCTCGCGCGGCACGGTCTCGATGGCGCGCATGACCGAAATATCCCGCACCCCCGCCCGACGCACGGCGAGGAGCAAGGCCGCGCGCTCCTCGACGGCAGCCTTGGCGGCGGGATCGCTCATATGGACGCCTTCAGCCCTTCCTCGAAAGCGCGCGCGAGTCGCGTCACTGTCGGATGATCGGTGAGATCGAGCTGAAGCGGCGTCACTGAAATCCTGTTTTCGTCGACCGCCAGCAGATCGGTTCCCTGCCCCGGCGTGAAGCTGCCGCGCTGGAAGGAAATCCAATGATAGGGATTGCCGCGCCCGTCCTGGCGGTCCTCGATGCGCATGAGGTCATTGCTGCGCCGCCCCTGCATGGTGACGGCGACGCCCTTGACCTCGCCGGGCGCGCAGGCCGGGAAGTTGACGTTCATCAGCACATTGCCCGGTATGCCCGTCGCCAGCAGCTTGCGCACGATCGCCGCGCCATGCGTCTCGGCGCATTCCCAATGGATCTTGCGCCGGCCGGCGAAGAAGTCATAGCACTGAGAAAGCGCGATCGCGGGAATCCCGAGAATCGTCGCCTCCATCGCGCCCGCGATCGTGCCGGAATAGGTGACGTCCTCGGCCAGATTCTGCCCGCTGTTGACGCCGGAGATCACGAGATCGGGCGGGCAATCGAGCATCAGCTTGCGCACGGCCATGATCACGCAATCGGTTGGCGTGCCTTTGACCGCGAAATGACGCGGCGAGATTTCGCGTAGCCGCAACGGATCATTGAGCGAAAGCGAATGGGCGACGCCCGATTGCTCGGTCTCCGGCGCAACGATGAAAATGTCGTCGGAGATCGCCCGCGCGATCTTTTCGGCGACTTCGAGGCCGGGCGCGTGAACGCCATCGTCATTGGTGATGAGAATTCGCATCGCTCGGGCGTGACCGTGAGGAAGTGGGGATGTTTTGAGCGCAAATTTCACGGCTCGCGCCCACGCACGCCCTACATGGTTCGGGGGTCTGGGTAAAGCGCAGGGAGTGCGCCATGCGTTCGAAACTTACGCCTCTGTTTGTCGCCATGGGGCTCGCCGCTTCGGTGGCCTCGGCGGCCGCCGTCCCCGCCATTGTGTCGGCGGACACCGCCTTACGCGCCCGCCCCGGCATGCGCAGCGCCATCGTCGCCACCATACCGGCCGGGGCCGCGGTCGAGGCCGGCCCCTGCCGCGCCTGGTGCCGCGTTCAATATGGCCCGGCCGTGGGCTTCGTCCCATCGCCGCTGGTGACCGCCAGCGCGGGCGCGCCCGGCTATTACGGTTCGGCCGGCTATGCCGACGCCGGCCCGTTCGGCTTGTTGGGCGCCCCGTTCGAAGCCGCTGGCGACATCTTCGGCGCGGGCGGGCCGGACGTATATGGGCAGGCGGCGCCGATGCAACCGCCGGTCGTCGCGGGCTATTGAAGCAGTGAGCGAAGCAATCCGGAGGAGCTTTTTCTCCCCCGGATGGCTTCGTCGAATCCTTCGCAGACTTTTGACCCGTTTTTAGCGAAGCCCGAGAAAAACGCGGCCTCGGGCATAGCCCTCCCGCTTCGGCGCGCCATATTTTTGCTTGCCTGCATCTTAAGTGGGGAGGCAATCATGCGTACGCTTTGCTATTCACTGATCGCTGCTGTCGCTCTCATCGGCTCGGTTTCGAGAGCTTCCGCCTTCGAGGCCATGCTCGGCGGAAACTTCATGCTTCACGCGCACCCCAATGGCCCCCATCTGATGACGCTCGCCGCCGGCGACGTCGTGAACATCGACCAGTGCAACCATAGCTGGTGCGCCGTGAGTCACGGCCCGCACGCCGGCTTCATCTACATGCCGCGCGTCCTCGACGGGACGGTATACGGCCCGCGCGGCGGCATCGCCGGCTATCAGGATGGCGGCCCGGCGGAGCTGGGCGTCGCCATCGTCTCCGCGCCGGTGATGGCCGCCGGGCAAATCGTCGACGCCGGCGTCAGCGTTTTGCGCTGACACCAAAGCGCTGATCGTGAGCAAATCCCTCCCCTTTACGGGGAGGGTGGCCCCGCGCAAGCGGGGTCGGGTGGGGTCCGCCCCAACCCGAGTCGTAACGGCGCGAGCCCCACCCGGCGGCCTTTGGCCGCCGACCTCCCCGTAAAGGGGAGGTATTGGCGCCGTCGCTGTCGCTTACACGCTTCGCGCGATACGCGTGAGGCCGCCCATATAGGGTTGCAGCACCGCCGGCACCGTCACCGAGCCGTCGGCCTCCTGATAATTCTCCAGCACCGCCACCATGGCGCGGCCGACCGCGACGCCCGAACCGTTGAGCGTATGCACGAAGCGCGGCTTGCCGTCCGGCCCGCGCGAGCGCGCGTTCATGCGCCGCGCCTGGAAGTCGCCGCAGACCGAGCAGGACGAAATCTCGCGATATTTCCCCTGCCCCGGCAGCCAGACTTCGAGATCGTAGGTCTTCTGCGACGCAAAGCCCATGTCGCCCGTGCAAAGCACAACCTTGCGATAGGGCAGTTCCAGCGCCTGCAGCACTTTCTCGGCGCAGCCGGTCATGCGCTCGTGTTCTTCGAGCGACTGCTCGGGCGCGGTGATCGAGACGAGCTCCACCTTGTAGAACTGGTGCTGGCGGATCATGCCGCGCGTATCTTTGCCGGCGGCGCCCGCTTCCGCGCGGAAGCAATAGGTGCCGGCGGTCATGCGGATCGGGAGCTGCGCCTCGTCAAGAATGGATTCGCGGACAAGGTTTGTGAGAGGGACTTCGGCCGTGGGGATGAGCCAATATTCGGACGTCGGCTCATCGGACGACTGCCGACCGGCGGTGACGGAGAACTGGTCCTCGCGGAACTTCGGCAATTGCGCGGTGCCAAACATGGCGTCGTCGCGCACGAGCAGCGGCGGGTTCACTTCCATATAGCCATGCTCGCCCGTGTGCAGATCGAGCATGAATTGCGCGAGGGCGCGCTCCAGCCGCGCCAGCGGACCTTTGTTCACAACGAAACGCGCGCCCGAGAGCTTGGCCGCCGTCTCGAAATCCATGAAACCGAGACCCTCGCCGATCTCGAAATGCTCCTTGGGCGTGAAGTCGAATGCGCGCGGCGTCCCCCAGCGGAAGACCTCGACATTGTCGTTCTCGTCCTTGCCCTGCGGCACGGAATCGAGCGGCGTGTTGGGGATGCTCGACAGCGCATTATCGAGCGCCGCGATCGCGTCGCGCTCCGCCTGCTCCAGCGCCGGCCAATTGTCCTTGATCTGCGCGACCTCCGCCTTCAGCGCTTCCGCCTTGGCGCTGTCGCCCGCCTTCATCGCCGCGCCGATCTCCTTTGAGGCAGCGTTGCGGCGCTCCTGGGCCTTCTGCAATTCGGCGATCGCCGCGCGGCGCGCGTCGTCGAGCGCGAAGAGCTCCGCCGACATGGGCGCAAGCCCGCGCCGCTCGCGGCCTTTGTCGAAAACGTCAGCGTTCTCGCGAATCCATTTGATGTCATACATGTCGGGCTACCGGGCGTTTGGCGTCAGATGAGAATGTAACAGCGTCATGCCCGGCCTTGTGCCGGGCATCCACGCCGCGCCGTTGCGACGTCTCGGCGTGGATGGCCGGGACAAGCCCGGCCATGACGCTGGAAAAACTTGGGGCCTTCTCCCGCAGGCGCGTGATGCGGTCAAGCGGCGGGCTGTCGCTATTCCTGCGCCGCCGCTTCCTGCTCCGCCCGCTTCTTCTCGACCATGCGGACGGAATAAATCGACGCCTCGTAAAGCAGCATCCCCGGCAGCGCGAGCGCGAGCTGGGAGAAGACGTCCGGCGGCGTCAGAACCGCCGCGATCACGAAGACGATGACGATGGCGTAGCGGCGCTTCTCTTTCAGGAATTCGGAAGAGACGATGCCCACCTGCCCCAGAAGCGTGAGAATCACCGGCATCTGGAAGACGACGCCGAAAGCGAGCACCAGCGTCATGATGAGCGAGAGATATTCCGAGACGCGTGGCAGCAGTTCGATCTGCGCCTTCCCCGGCTCGTTCGCCTGCTGCATGCCGATGAAGAAGCGCAGCAGATTGGGCATCACCAGAAAATAGACCACCAGCGCGCCGACGGCGAAGAAGACCGGCGTCGCGAACAGATACGGCCGGAAGGCCGCGCGCTCGTTCCGGTAGAGCCCGGGCGCAACGAAGGCGTAAAGCTGCGAGAGCACGATCGGGCAGGACAGGAAGGCCGCCATAAAGAGCGCGACCTTGATCTGGGTGAAGAAATATTCCTGCGGCGCGGTGTAGATCAGCCGCGCCTCGGGCCCCGCCACTTGCGTATAGGGGATGACAAGAATGTTGTAGATGTCCTTGGCGAAGAAGAAGGCCAGGATGAACGTCGCCAGAAAGGCGAGCAGCGCCTTGATGAGCCGCTCGCGCAATTCCATCAGATGTTCGATCAGCGGCGCCTTGGAGGCTTCGATTTCGGCTTCGTCGGCCTCGGTCATTTATCCGCCTTTTGCGCGTCCTGAGGAGCTGCGTCCGTGGCAGGCTGCCCCTCCGTCGAGACGCCGCTTTGCGGCTCCTCAAGCGCGCGTTCCGGCGGGGGCTTTTTGTCGCCGTCCTCGATCGCGCTGACGATCTGCTTGCGGGCCTCCGCCATCGGATCGAAGGCGCCGTTGAGATTCGCGCCGGCCATGATGGCGCTGTTCGTCTCTTCGATCTGCTTTTTCAGATCGTCGAGCTCGGCCTCGCGCATGGCCGCCATGAACTGGTCCTGGAACTCATTGGCCATGCGCCGCATACGGCCCGTTGCCTGGCCCAAAGTGCGCAGGACGCGCGGCAAATCCTTCGACGGAATCGCGATGAGCGCGACAATGCCGATGACGAGGAGCTTTCCGGGGTCGAGATCGAACATTTCCAGTCCGAGAAGATGATGGGAGGCGCCCCCTCCCTGTCCCTCCCCCGCTCCGCGGGAGAGGGGACGCTCGCGATCAGCATCGCGGATTCAAGCCGCAGTCTGCCCCCTCTCCCGCGAAGCGGGGGAGGGTTGGGGAGGGGGCTTACCGCCCCTACGCCATCAAACCTTATCGCCGCTCGCTGACTTATTCGCCTCGATGGCCCGTGGCTCGACGCGTTCTCCCACCGGCTTCGCCGCCTCGGCGGTCTCATCCTCGGCCATGCCCTTCTTGAAGGCTTTGATGCCCTTGGCGACATCGCCCATCACGTCGGAAATCTTGAACTTTCCGCCGAACAAAATGAACGCCACGCCGCCGACGATGATCCAGTGCCAGATCGAGAAACCGCCCATGGCGGAAACCTCCAGTGGGAAACAGGCCGGGATCGCCGACCAAACTCACGGGAACCTATGCGGCCCGCGTCTCAAAAACAAGGCGACAGGCTAGCGAAATGATAGGTTTTTAACGGCGCTTAGCTCGCAATGAGGGCAGAACGGCGTCAATCGTCGTTGAGCGCGTCCGGCGCGTCGATTGGCTCCGGCTCCTCCGGAAAGTCCATCTCCAGCGCCTGTGGGGCGTCGTCCTCCAGCGGCTCCTCGTCATCGCGCAGCGCCGAGTCGTCGGTCGGCTGCGGCACGCCGAAGCCCTTTGGCAGGCGGCCGTCGAAGAGGCCCGCCGCCTTGAGCTCGTCGAGACCGGGGAGATCGCTGATCTGCTCCAGGCCGAAATGCATCAGAAAGGCGTCGGTCGTGCCATAGGTGATCGGCCGCCCGGGGGCCTTGCGGCGGCCGCGCAGGCGGACCCAGCCAGTTTCCATCAGCGTGTCGAGCGTGCCTTTGGAAATGGCGACGCCCCGAATCTCCTCGATCTCGGCGCGGGTCGCCGGCTGATGATAGGCGATGATGGCGAGCGTCTCGAGCGCGGCGCGGGAGAGCTTCTTTTCCTCCACCTGCTCGCGGGCGAGAATCCAGTTCAAATCCCCCGCCGTGCGGAAGAACCACCTCTTGCCGACGCGGGTGAGGTTCACGCCGCGATTGGCGTAATGGTTGCGCAGACGCTCCAGCACCTGGGCGAGCTCGACCTTGTCGTCGACGCGCCGGGCCATTTCGGCTTCATCGAGCGGCTCGGCAGAGGCGAACAGCATCGCTTCGACGATGCGCTCCGCCTCGCGCAAGGCGACCTCGTGGCGGGCCAGCGCCTCGTCGCTGTTGACGTCGAAGAGTTCGATTTTTTCCGCGGGCTGCGCCAATGCGCTCCTCCAAATGCTGGACCGCGAGCCTTCAGGCTCGCAGAATCAAAGCGAGCTTTCGGGCTCGCAGGACTAGAGCGAGCCTGAAGGCTCGCGGTCCAATAATGGCTGCGGCGCGCGGCGGCGCAGCCAGAGCGGCGCGAAGGGCCGGTCCTGCCGGATGTCGAACAGACCTTCGCGGACCATTTCGAGCGACGCCGAAAAGGACGAGGCGCGGACGGTGCGCGCCGTCTGCAGGTCGGCGCAATATTGCAGCAGATAATCGTCGAGCACGGTCCATTCCGCGGAGACGCCGGCGAGCCGCTCCAGCGCCTCGCGCGCCTCGGCGAGCGACCAGACCGTGCGCTGTTTCAGCACCACATGGACGGCGGCGGTCTTCTGCCGCTGGCGGGAATAGGCGGAGAGGAGATCGAAGAGGCTCGCCTGATAATTCGGCTGCGAGATGGTCTCCAGCCCCTCCGGCCCGCCGCGCAGGAACATGTCGCGTCCGAGCCGCCCGCGCTGGGTCAGCTTGTCGGCGGCGAGCCGGATCAGCTCCAGCCGCTTGAGGCGTTCGGCGAGCGCGGCGGCGAGCTCCGCCGCCGAGGGTTCGTCGCTGTTCTTGGGCGGCTCGGGAAGCAGTAGGCGCGATTTCAAAAAGGCGAGCCAGGCGGCCATGACCAGATAATCGGCCGCCAGCTCCAGCCGCACCCGCCGCGCCGCCTCGATGAAGGCGAGATATTGCTCGGCGAGCGCCAAAATGGAGATGCGGGACAGGTCCACCTTCTGGCGCCGGGCAAGCTCCAGCAACAGATCGAGCGGCCCCTCGAATCCGTCGACGTCGACGAGAAAGGCCTCGCCTTCCGCGCGCGGTTCATCGGACAGATCGAATGAGAGATCCTGGGCCAATCGACTTTCCAGCTATGCGACAATTACGCGACTTTCAGGTCGGAGATTGGCAACTTCACGGCGCGCCCGCAAGCGCGGCGCGCGGTCCGGGAACGCCATCCACATGAAATGACCGCCCACCCGGCGGGAGCGGCCCGACACATTCCTGTCTCAAATGTTTCAAGCGGCGCTGCGATATGTCCCGCCGATTGCGCAGCCGAGCTTGGTTCCGCGCAAGCGTTTCAACGGATGGGGAAATTAGTCGATGTATCTCAAGCTCAAATACACGGTCGCCCTCGCGGCGCTCGCCGCGGCGACAACGGCGCTGGCCGATTCCCCGAAGGGCGTCGGGCCGATCACCTTCAGCGTTCCCAACGCCGTGTCTCCGACCGGCAATCCGCAGGCGACGCTGGTGAGCGACAATTTCAGCCTGCGCCTGCTCGCGTCGACGCCCGACCTGGTGGAAAATCCGAGCGGAGACATCACCACCTTCGGCAAGCTGGCGACGGGCGCCGATACGGTGCCGGACATCCACACCTATCTCGTGCTGCCCAGAAATCCCGGCGGCCCGACGCAAGGCTATGATTATGGCCGCCACTTCCTTTATCAGGGCCATGAGAACGGCGGGGATATGGCCTATATCACCCGCATCAATCTCGACGTCGCCGACCCGGCGCACCGCATCACCCTGCTGACGCCCGTCGATTCGGCGAGCGGCAAAACGGGCCTCAACCGCATCGACGGCTCGAGCTACAACCCCTTCACCCAGAAGCTGCTGTTCGCGGAAGAAGACGACAATTCCGCCACTCTCAACGGGACTGGCAATGTCCACGAGGTCAGTCTCGGCTGGCCGGCGCAGCGCGTCTCTCTCGAGGCGTTCATCGGCACGGGCGGCTTCGAGGGCGTTCATCCCGACGACAAGGGCAACATCTATCTGATCGAGGACATCGGCGGAAAAACCGCGCCTTCCGGCACGACCGCCACTGTCGACGGGGTGGCGAATGTGCCGCTGAAGTCGGCGCGTCAGCCCAACTCCTTCGTCTACCGCTTCGTGCCGAACAACCCGAAGCGCCTGCAGGACGGCGGCAAACTGCAGTCGCTCCAGGTTTATGTCGATGGCGCGCCGGTCACCTTCCATGCGAACGACGTGATCGGCGACATCATCTCGCCCGCGCAAAAGCAGCTCTACACGCCGGGCCTGCGTTTGCCGTTCAAGTGGGTGACCATCCACGAGTCGCACAAGGACGACGCCACGCCGTTCAGCGCCACCGAAGCGGCGAAAGCCGCGGGCGCGACGCCGTTCAAGCGTCCGGAAAACATGACCTGGCTGCCCGACTCGCATTTCCGCACCTTCTACTTCACCGCGACCGGCGACACCGACGCCCCGACGGGCCAGGTGCCGCAGCTTGCGGCCCGCGGCGCCTGGGGCGCCATCATCCGTGTCGACCTCCGCGAGAACGAAGAGCATGAGGAGCACGAAGAGCACGAAGAGCATCACGGCGCGCGCGCCAGCGGAGATGGCAGCGTCTCTGTCTTCGTTCTCGGCGACCAGGATCATGCCGCCTTCGACAATATCTTCTTCGCCAACCGCGAACAGTTGCTCGCGGCCGAAGACCGGGGCGACAAGCTGCATGACCAGTTGCAGAAATACGACTCGATCTGGGCGTATAACGTGCGCAACGGTCGTGCGGCGCGCTTCGTCGCTCTCGGCGCTGACGCGCTGGCCGCGCCCAACGGCGCTGCCGACAACGAGCCGACCGGCGTGATCATCTCCAATGGCAGCCCGACCAAGGGCGAGATGGTCGGCATGGAGGGCAGCCTCGAGCACGTTCGCGGCTTCTTTACCCAGCAGCACGGCTTGAACCAGGTCTACGAGTTCTACAAGATCGGCCGCTGATCCCGGCCGCCGGCGGCGCACGCGCCGCCGGCTCTTTCGCAGCGACGCCAGCAAAGTTCCGTGACGACTAGACGGGGCGCAACGAGGCGCTACTCCCCGTAGATGTCCGCAAACGCGATCTCTAGCCCCGGCGGGTCGAGCGTGACCGAGCCCTCGCGGATGATCCGCGTCAGGATCGTCTCCCCCTCCCCGCGCGCGTGGTGGAAGATGAGCCGCGCATCCGGCGAGACAATCAAGTAATGCGCGACGCTCGGCAGCCGGAAATAGGCCGCGAGCTTGCCAAGAGAATCGTTCTTCCCGGTCGACGGCGACAGGACCTCGACCACGATGATGGGGTTTTCGACGACGATCGTATCGGGCGGCAGCTCCGGCCCGCAATAGACCTGCGCATCGGGCTCGAAGACCGTATCGGCGGCAATTCGGATGGCCATGCCGTCGGGCAAAGAATGGCAAGGCAGGCCCTTGGCGCAGATGGCGTTGTGCAGAGCCATATAGACCCGGCCTTTGATCTTCGCATGCGCGACGCGCTCCGACGCCTGGGCGAAAACCTCGCCGCCGGCGAGTTCGTAGCGCCCCGCCTGAGTCTGCGACCAGGCGATGAATTCTTCGGCGCTCATGCGCTCTTTCGGAACGGCGGCGGCGGACATGAAGCGAGGATAGCGCGGCCGGGCCGCCCGCGCCACTCGTCGAATCGGCTCCACGCCCAGGCCGTCCCGCCGAACGAGCGTGAGCCCCGCGAATCAGGCGCGAGCGAAGACGCCTGCGCTGCCGCCCATCGCTCCCTGTGTGACGCTCTAAAGGCCTGAGCCACGCGCGCAGCTTCTCGAGCAGGCCAATCCAGAACAAAGATAATTATAAATACACTCAATAACTTATCAAAAGAAAACACGCTTTCACCTGCTTTCCTTCCTCCCTTCCACCGGGAGTGGACCAACGAAAATCGTCCCGCGTGGCTCTTTGTGAACGGATGATTGAAATGTAGTCCATATGACTAGACAATCGTCATAATGCCTAATCTATGGACGATTATTTGCCTTGTTAATAGGCACAAGATGCAAGAATGCATCGACTTAAGGGGGAAATATCCATGATCCGTAATCGGCTTTTTTTGACCCTGCTGTTAGTGGGAGCCAGCCTGGCCTCGGGAGCGCTCGCGGCCGAGAAGCACAAACGCGCGCATCCTCAGGATTTCTATGCGCGCGCTGCGGAGACCTCCGACGATCTCATGGCCGGCGCGCCTCAGACGAATGCTCGGCCCGACTGCTTCGTTTCCTATTCCCCGGCAGAAGTCACCAAAGGCATCCGCCACTGGACCGGCAAGTGTCACTGAGCTTGCGAGATTAGGCCTGAGACAAAAACGCCCCGACCGTGACATCGACGGTCGGGGCGTTTGTTTGTGTAGGCTGCGACTGAATAGGCAGCGGGCCTGAAGCGACCTTCAAACTCGCGCCCCCGCCCCTATCGCCGCCTCGAACGCCGCAACGCCAGCGGCGACGTCGAAGGCCTCGACCGCACGCACGCACGCAAGCGCCTTTTCCGCCCGCTCCAGCGCCCTGCCCGCCAACGCCGGCGCGCCTTCGGCCACCGGGAGAGCCTCGGCGAGGTCGCCATTGCAATGCAGAACCATGTCGCACCCCGCGGCAATGGCGCGCTCGGCGCGTTCGCGGAAATTTCCTGTCAGCGCCTTCATGGAGAGATCGTCGGTCATCAGCAGGCCGTCGAAGCCGATCAAGCCGCGAATGATGTCGCTCACCACGGTCTTCGACTGCGTGCCGGGCGCGCTTGGGTCGATCGCCGCGTAGACCACATGGGCGCTCATCGCCATGGGCAGGTCGGCGTTGGCCTTGAAGGGCTCGAAGTCCACCGCCTCAAGCTCGGCGCGGCTCGCCTCGACCGTCGGCAGCTCCAAATGACTATCGGCCTTGGCGCGGCCGTGGCCGGGGATATGTTTCATCACCGGCGCGACGCCGCCCGCCATCAGCCCCTCGGCGGCGGCGCGGCCGAGCTTCGCGGCGCGCGTAGGGTCGCGGCTGTAGGCGCGGTCGCTGATGATGGCGTGAGAGCTTTCGGCTGGAACGTCCAGCACCGGCAAGCAGTCGACGTCGATGCCGACTTCGCGCAAATCATGCGCCATCAGCCGCGCCCCTAGCCAGGCGAGGCGCTCGGCCTTCGCGGCGTCGCCCCCGGCCTGTTCGAAACGTGCGGCGCTCGGATAGGCGCGCCAGTTCGGTGTATTGAGCCGCTGCACCCGGCCGCCTTCCTGATCGACCAGCACCGGCGCGTGACGGCCGAGCGCGTCACGCAGTTCCGCCGTCAGGCGCGCGACCTGCTCGCGGCTCTCGACGTTGCGGCGAAAGAGGATGACGCCCCAGGGGCTGGCGTCACGCAGAAAGGCGCGCTCATCGGCGTCGAGGGAGAGGCCTTTGAGGCCGCAGATGAAAGCGCGCATGGGAAAGTTCCGGAATCACAACCGCACGTCATGCCCGCGCTTGTCGCGGGCATCCACGCGATTCGGCAAGGCGTGGATGGCCGGGACAAGCCCGGCCATGACGGTTTGTCAGTTCCCCGCGACGAAGCAGTTGCCGCCCGACGCCTTGACCTTGTTGCAGATGGCGTTGGCGGACTCCTTGCTCACGCCGGCGACGCGGACGCGATAGACCGTCTTGTCGCCGACCTTGGCGGGTTTGAACGTCGGCCGCACGCCATACTTGGCCGAAACGGTCTTGAGAAGCGTGCGGGCCTCCTCCTCCGTATTGGCGGCGCCGAACTGCACGGCGTAGCCGCCGCTCGTCGTCGCGGGCGCGGCGGCGGCGGTCTCCCCGGCGTCGGCTGGGGGCTCCACAGCGGCGACCTTGGGGGCCGGCTTGGGGGCCGGCTTGGGCTTCGGAGCCGGCGTCGTCGCGGTCTTGGTCTCGGGCTTCGGCGTCGCGCCCTTCGTCTGGAACGGATCCAACGGCACGACGACGGGATTGGCGCTCTTGGCGACGGCCGGCGGCACGCTGGCCTCATCGACACGGCTGCCATCGGGGCGCACGGTGACGGTCTTCACCTTATGGGGCTGCGAGCCGAGCGCCGGCTCATGCGGCGCGTCGACGGGACCGTTGCCTAGCGTCACGGCTTTCGGCGCCACCGTTGGATCGATCGCCTGCTCCTGATGCGTCACGACCTGCTTGACGGGCGTCGAATCCTTGCGGTCGAGCACAGCCGCCCCGTTGTCGCTCGCGGTCTCCTGCTCCGTCTCGGCCGAGGGCTTTACCTTCACCGGGCCTTCCGGCGCGTTGATGACGGCGATCTCCTTGGAGCCGCCTGCGCCGCCGCGATGCAGAAAGCCCCAGCCGATGCTGGCGACGGCGATAACGGAAATCGCCGCGACCGCATGCCAGGGACGCAGATATTTGCCGACGCCGCCGCGCGCCGTCTCGGGCGACTCCTCGGCGCCATAGTCGAGATATTCCGCGTCATCCGGCCAGCCGCCCTCGGCCCCGCCGTGATAGGCCGCGTCATAATGCTGATCAGGCTGCTGGCCATGGGCGTAGGCATGCGCGTCATAGCCCTGATGCTGCTCATAGCCCTGATGTTCTTGGCCCTGATGTTCATGGCCCTGATGTTCATGGCCCTGATGTTCATGGCCCTGCTGCTGCGCGTAATGCGGATGCGCCTCTTCGTAATGGCGCGGCTCGGGCTGCACCGCCGGCGCGGCGTCCAGGGAGCCGCGCAGCGGCGCGTCCCACTGCGGCTGTTGCGGCTGCGGCGGGGGAGCGGCGCGCGCCGCGCGAGGATCGGGCAGGATTTTGTTGAGGGGATCGGCTGGCGCCGTCTCGCCCTGCATCAGCCGGGCGAGCTCGCTCAGAGGGTTGGTCTTCGGCGGGGCGACCTGCGGCGTCTCCGCCGCCCGCATGCGCCGCTCGAATTCCGAGAGGTCGATCGCTGGGCCTCTAACGGACGATTCACGCATGATCTACCTCGATCCTCTTCCCACTCGCGGAGCTTATCGTCAGGCGTCGCGCGGGCTAAGGCCGAAGGTCGCGCGTCAACGCATTTCGTCGGGGGCGCTCACGCCGAGAAGCCTCAAGCCCGACCCCAGGACGATTGTTAAGGATAAAACCAACGCGACCCGGGCGCTCGTTAAATCTCTCTCCTTGGCATTAACAAAGCGTAATTGTGGCTGATCTTTGCCGCGGTTCCAATGCGCATGGAACACGCTCGCGATCTCATAGAGGTAAAACGCGACCCGATGCGGCTCATGGGCGGCGGCGGCCGCCTCTATGGCGCGCGGATATTGGGCGATCACGCGGGCAAGCTGCAATTCACCTTCATCCGTAAGCAGCTCGAGCTTTGCGCCCGCCAGCGCCGGCAACGAAACGTCGAGGTCGGGAAAGGCCGCGAGCGCCTGGCGCACCGCCGATTTGGCCCGCGCATGGGCGTATTGCACATAGAAGACGGCGTTGTCCTTCGATTGCTCGATGACCTTGGCGAGGTCGAAATCGAGCGGCGCGTCATTCTTGCGATAGAGCATCATAAAGCGCACGGCGTCCAAGCCGACTTCATCGACCACCTCGCGCAGCGTGACGAAATCGCCGGCGCGCTTCGACATCTTCACCGGCTCGCCGTTGCGCATCAGCTTGACGAGCTGGCAAAGCTTCACGTCGAGCGTGACCTTCCTGTCGGAGAGCGCGGCGACGGCGGCGCCCATGCGCTTCACATAGCCGCCGTGATCGGCGCCCCAAACGTCGACCAGCGTATCGAAGCCGCGGTCGATCTTGTCCTTGTGATAGGCGATGTCGGCGGCGAAATAGGTCGGCGAGCCGTCCGACTTCTTCAGCGCGCGGTCGACGTCGTCGCCGAAATCGGTCGAACGGAACAGGGTCTGCTCCCGGTCCTCCCAATCGTCCGGCAGCTGGCCCTTGGGCGGCGGCAGGCGGCCCTCATAGACCAACCCCTTCTCACGCAGCCACTCGATCGCCGCGTCGATCTTCGACGGGCCGTTGGAGCTGTCGTGCAGGGTGCGCTCGGAGAAGAACACCTCATGGCGGATGTTGAGCGCGGCGAGATCGTCGCGGATCATGTCCATCATGGCGTCAATGGCCGCGTTCTTGACGATCGGCAGCCATTCGCGCTCGGACTTGTCCAAAAGCGCCTTGCCATGCGCCTTGGCCAGCGCCTGGCCCACAGGCACGAGATAGTCGCCGGGGTAAAGCCCCTCCGGGATCGTGATGGTTTCGCCCAGCGCCTCGCGGTAGCGCATGAAGGCGGAGCGGGCGAGGACGTCGACCTGGGCGCCGGCGTCATTGATGTAATATTCGCGCGTCACCTCGCAGCCGGAAAAGGCCAGGAGATTTGCGAGCGCGTCGCCGAAAACCGCGCCGCGGCCATGGCCGACATGCATGGGGCCAGTCGGATTAGCGGAGACGTATTCGACGTTGACCTTGCCCTGCAGCGCCCCTGCCCGGCCCTTCTCGACACGGCCGAAATTTTCGGGATCGCTCAAGGCGGCGCGCAGCACCTGCGAGAAGATTTCAGGCTTCAGGCGGATGTTGATGAAGCCCGGCCCCGCCACCTCGGCCGTCGCCACGCCCTCGGATTCGGCCAAAGCGTAGCAGATCGCCACGGCCAGCTCGCGCGGATTTGCGAAACTGGGCTTCGCCTCCTTGGCGAAGACCATGGCGGCGTTGCAGGCGAGATCGCCCAGCGCCGCTTCCTTCGGCGGCTCGACGACGAAGCGCGCAGGGTCGAGCGCCGGCAGGCGGCCGTCTGCCTGGAGCCGGTCGAGGACCGAAGCGATGCGGGCGTGGAAGATGTCGAAAATGTTCATGGCGGTCCGGATCAAGGGATTTCGCGCGCGGGTCTAGCAGACCCCGCGCGCAAATGCATCCTCCGGCGGACCGGGCCCCTCGGGCCTCTCAGGCCCCTTGCCGGGCCTGGACGTCGAAATGCAGCATCATCCCCATGTCCTCGTGCTCGACGAGGTGGCAATGGTAGGGGTAGTGGCCAGTGTAACCCTTCGGGAAATGCACCAGCAGCTCGACGAGCTCATTCGACTGGATGCGCACAGTATCGTGGCGCGCGACCTTGTCGAAATCGAGCGGGCGGTTTCCCGTCGTCTCCACGAATTGGTTCGCGCTGTTCAGCGCCCAACGCCGGGTGACCACGAAACTCACCAGATGCAGGTGGAAAGGGTGCATGTCCGGCGCGCCGCCGGCGAGGTTCGTCGGGTCATTGCCGATATTCGCGACGTACCACCGCTCATAGGTCCCCTCCACCGGCTGGATCACCTGACGGCCCTGCGCCGGATTGATCCGATAGAGATGGGGATAGCGGTAGATCGGCGGAAATCCCGCCGGATTGCTGTTCTGCGTCGCAAGCCCCCAGAGCTGATCCTTATGGGTGGCCGCGTGCGGCGGCATTGGCTCCTCTGGCTCGAAGAAGAAGGCCCGCGCCACCTGATAGGGTACGGCAGGCGCCGGCGCGCCTTGTAGCGTCGGGTCGTTGAGCTTCGCGTCGAAAGGCACAGGGAAAACGGTAGGATCGCCTGACGGCGCGGTCGCCGGACGAAGCTCCCAGATTTGCGTATCGCGCCAGGGCGTGTCGCCCGTGTAAGGCGAGTTTTCGCCATTTTGCGCGAGCTTGCGCGTATCGTTCATCAAGACGACGAAACGATTGTGAGCAATCGGCGCATTTGCCGGGCTCGGCGCGAGCTCTGGCGATGCGCCCGGGACCCAATGGAAGCTCTCGTCATCAGCGTGGCGGCGCAGAATTTTGTCCAATGTGCAGACGTCGAGCGCCGAGGGCTCGCTGTGGCCCCCGCCGCCGTGGACGTGCCCGGCCGCAGCGAAGCGGAACTGGAGCAAATTGGCGAGCGGAAGATAGGGGTCCGGATTAGGTTGATTGGCGGCGCCAATGGCGGCGAGCGCCTTGTTGCTGTCCGGCGGCATCACCGAATTTCCGTCAAACTGGAAAATCGGTTCGTCGTCCGGGGCGCCGGGCTTGTACCCCGCAAGCGCCAAATTGACGAGGATGAGCGCGTTGACCTCGGGCTTCACCCCCGTGAAATCGACCAAAAGGTCGAGACGTTCGCCCGGCGCCAGCAGCAGATATTGCTTGTCCTGCAGCGAGACGCTTTTGCCGAGCAAGCCCGCTTCATTGCCGATCGCCGTCAGCCGATCCCCGTACCAAACCTTGCCATTGTCCGTTCCAGTGGGATCGGCCAATGTGAGCGCATAAGTGCGGGCGTTCGAGCCGTTGAGCACGCGCAGCCGATAAATCTTCCGATCGGCGTGAACATGCGGCCACGGCCGCCCATTCACAAAAATAGTGTCGCCGAGAAACTCCGGCCGGGCGGTGCGGTCCAAGGTCTTAAGGAGGGGCACGCCCTTCTTATAGTCGATCCGTGTGGAATCCACTTCGAGGCCATCGGGACCCTTCGATGCGAAGCAGCGGTCCTGGATGACGAGCGGGATTTCCTGCGCTTCGCCGCCGATCAGATGGAAAATCTCTGCGTCGGACTGGTCGCGGATGAAATAGAGGCCGGCCAGGCCGGCGTGAACCTGCTGCGCCGTGTTGTCCATCGAATGGTCGTGGAACCACAGCATCGTGGCCCGCTGATCATTCGGGTAGAAATAGGTCCGATGCGAGGGCATGTGGAAGGGATTGCCTTCGTAGCTCGCCGGATGCAGCGGCCAGCCGTCCGAGGTCGGCAATACCTTGCCGCCATGCAGATGGGTGACGACGCCGAGCGCGTAGTTCATCGACTTGAATTGCGGAATAGAATTTCCGATCTCCATGTCGGCAGGATTGATCGGCGGCATGGCGAGCGGGCGCGCTTCGCCTGCTTTCGCCGCGCCCATGGAGGGCAGCTTGTTGATCCAGACCGTCTTCAGCGGCTGACCGCGCTGGACGTTGATCACGGGGCCGAGATAGTTTTCCAGCGTCGCCGCCCGCTCCTGCGGCGAGCCGCTCCGAATATAGCACCACGCGTTGACATTCTTCGGGTCGGGCGGGTTTTTGGGATCGACCGCGTCGATGAACTTCACATTTCGCGCTTCGACGGTGAAGGTGAGGCAGCCCCATACGCTCGTCTGCCCCGTCGTAACGATGTCGAGCGCTCCCAGCGGCAAATGGTTTTCGAAATTCAGAGCCATCATTAAGTCCCTCCTGAAAAATCAGCCCTCGAAAAGCATCCCCGACACCGGGGGAAGAAAATGTGCGGCGACGCACGCCCCCTTTGGCTAATTGCCTTCGAGCGCCTAACCCTGCGTAACGCAAGCGTATTTCCCCTGCAATAGTTTACCCGAAAAGCCGTTTCACCTCGCCCAGCGCATATCTGTCGGTCATCCCGGCGATGTAATCCGCCACCACCACCGCTCTCGCGGCGCCGTCGCGCGCTGCGGCCAGCGTCGCCCATTCGGCCGGCATGAGCGACGGCTGCTCAAAAAACGCCGGGAAAAGGCGGGAAATCGCCTCCTCCGCGCGGGTCCAAACGCCCATCACCCGCTCGTGCCGATACATATTCGCGAAGAGGAAGCGCTTGATGTCGCGCTCGGTCGCGCGCATCGCGGCGGAAAGCGCGACCATCGCCTCCCCTGCCCCGCGGACCTCTTCGGCCGAGCGAGGAGAATGCTGCTCGAGACGCGCCTGCGCCGTCCTGATCGCATCCTCGACGAAGCGCGTGATCACCCGGCGCACCAGCTCATGGATGACGCGGCCGCGTTCGAGGCCGGGATGCTTGCGCGCGATTTCCTCCAGCAATCCGGCGACGAAGGACACCGCTCCTGCAATGTCCTCCAGCGTGAAGAGATTGGCGCGCAGGCCGTCGTCCATGTCGTGGCCGATATAGGCGATGTCGTCGGCGAGCGCCGCCGCCTGCGCCTCAACGCCCGCGAAGGAGGCGAGCTCCAGCGGATAGCCGGCGTCGAATTCGCAAATATAGCGCGACGGGGGCTTCAACGCCTTGGGCCCGGCGAGCGGCCCATTGTGCTTCACAATGCCTTCGAGCGCCTCCCAGGTGAGATCGAGCCCGTCGTAATCGGCGTAACGGCGCTCCAGCAACGTCACGACCCGTAGCGCCTGGGAATTGTGGTCGAAGCCGCCATAGGGCTTCATGCAGGCTTCCAGCGCCTCCTCCCCGGCATGGCCGAAAGGCGTGTGGCCGAGATCATGCGCCAGCGCCACCGCCTCGGCGAGGTCCTCGTCGACCCCGAGCGCCCGGGCGATCGCGCGGGCGATCTGCCCCACTTCGATCGTATGGGTCAGCCGCGTGCGGAAATGGTCGCCGTCGAGTGGCACGAAAACCTGAGTCTTATGCGCGAGGCGCCGGAAGGCGGTGGAATGGATGATGCGGTCGCGGTCGCGCTGAAACTCGCTGCGCGTCGGCGATGGCGCGACGGCATAGAGGCGCCCGCGCGACTTTGTGGCGTCGCAGGCATAGGGCGCGAGGGGCTGGCGCAGCGCCACGGTCGGGCTCCAGTCATTGAAAGGCCGGAAGTTCGGACCTATGTTGCCGCCATAGCCCGCAATCGACGGCATAAGCAAGAATCCAAAGGGGAGAGGCATGACAGCGACCCTGTCGAGCGACGTGGCGCTCACAGAACAGGCGGCGAGGCGTATTGCGGCGATTCTCGCCAATGAAGCCCCGGGCGCGGTCTTCCGCGTCGCCGTCGAGGGCGGCGGCTGCTCGGGCTTCCAATATAAATTCGTCGTGGACCCCGCGCCCGCCGCCGACGATGCGCTTTTGGAGCAGGACGGCGCCCGCGTGGCGATCGATCCAGCGTCGCTGGGCTTCCTTACGGGGGCGAAGGTCGACTTCGTGGACGATCTGATGGGACAGTCGTTCCGAATCGAGAACCCGAACGCCGTTTCATCCTGCGGCTGCGGCACCAGCTTCGCGCTTTAGGACCGATATTGGACCGCGAGCCTTCAGGCTCGCTTAGAAAAGTGCGAGCCTGAAGGCTCGCGGTCCTGTGACACTCGGGCGCCATCGAAACCGGCGACGGTGACAAACCGCCCACCATTGCGGAGCCTGATTCTTGGAAGCGCTTTTCCTCGGCCACGCCTATATCGACGTCACCATGCTCGCCGACGAGATGCCGGCCGGCGACGAGAAGATGGTCGCCCGCGACTATGCCGTGAGCTTCGGCGGCAACGCCGTCACCGCCGGCTTCGCCTGCGCCAAGCTCGGTCACGACGTGCATCTTCTCACGACGCAGGCGCGCGACTGGCTCGGCCATATGTTCTCCGAAATGGCCGACGCCTACGGAATCCGCCTGCATCCGCGCAAGGTGGCGCGCTCTTCGCTCTCTTTCGTGCTGCCCAACGACGGCAAGCGCGCCATTCTGCGCGCGCGCGACGATCACTATCTGCAGCCCTTCCTACGCCTCGATATTTCGAGCGCGCGCGTGCTGCATCTCGACGGCCATATGGCCGACGCCGCCATCCATTACGCCAAGGCGGCGCGCGAGCGCGGCGTGCTGGTCTCGCTCGACGGCGGCGCAATGCGTCCCCGCCTCGAGGAACTGATCGACTTCGTCGACGTCGCCGTGGTCTCGAAGCAGCTCTGCAAGCAGATGTCCTTCTCCGAATCGGAGATGCTCGCCTGGCTGAAATCCAAGGGCTGCCGAATCGCCGCCGTCACGGTGGGCGAGAAAGGCACCTTCTGGTGCGGCGAGGACGGCGTTCCGCAGCATTTGCCCTCCCTGCACGTGCCCTCCGAGCGGGTCATCGACACCTCGGGCGCCGGCGACGTCTTCCACGGCGCCTATTGCGCCTCTTTTCTGGAGCGCCCCGAGGCGGGCTGGCGCGAGCATTTCGAATTCGCGCGCGCAGCGTCGGCGCATAAGGTCCAGCATCTCGGCAATGAAGCCGGCCTGCCGGGCCGCGAGGACGTCGCGAGAGCGCTCGCAGAATTCAGCGAGACCGCGGCTGCGGAAGCCCAGGTCTGAGGGAGTTATCAACAGGCTGCGCGAAAGGGCTTGGCAAAGCCGCCGGGGCCTTGTATACGCCCTCCACCACGTCGTTCCCCGATAGCTCAGCTGGTAGAGCACGCGACTGTTAATCGCTAGGTCGTAGGTTCGAGTCCTACTCGGGGAGCCATTCCAAAATCGAAGAATCACAGGGTTCACGAGCGCGCTCAATTGCCGCTTCGGCGACCGCTTTTCCTGCCTCGATCGGCTTCGTCCAAAAGTTGAGGCGCCGACAAAGCGCCCTAAATGTTCCTCCCTCACTGCGGGAGGCAGCAATGCGGAAACTCACGCTTCTGACGATCGCCGCGCTTCTGACGGCTGCGGGCTCGGCCCATGCGCAGAGCGCCGGACCCTTTCCTTCTGACGGCAACATTCAGTCTTACGGCGGCCACTGGCGCTACCAGCACCGCGATTGGAGCGCGCCAGGGCGTCCTCTCAATCCCGGCGTCTGTTGGCAGTGGAGCGACTCTGAGCTCCTTTGGAAATGGGTGTGCTGAGCAGAGACCTCAACGAAGCGCCCCGCCGCCCGATCGGCGGCCGGGCCTCTTGCTCAGGATTCCCGCGCTACCTTAGCCCACTCGGTTCTGACCCGGCGCCGCCCTACATGACCCTTCGGCGCCTACGCCGCAGAGGGCTCGAAACGCGCAGGCTTTATGACGCGCGCCAGACGCAACCAGGCGTAGGGGCCGATGTTTCCAGGCAGAGGTGCGCCATGAATACCGCCAATCTCCAGCTCGAAGGCATTTATGTCATCCTCGCCGCCCTTCTCGGCGCATTGTGCGAGAAAGGCGTTTTCAAGCGAGAGGAAATCGACGGGCTGCTCGCCAAAGTCGAGGCGGCGTTGAGCGAGGATCCAAACAGGTCAGAAGACATGCGCGGCTCCAACGTCGAAGCGATCTGTTTCCCGGCGCGCTTCCTGAGGCAAGCCATTCATGCGACGTCCGAGGAGCCGAGCCTCTCGTTTGTGGATATTGCAACGCGAGTCGGACAAATGAAGCGCGAGGGGCAGAGCCGCTAAAACCTCAAACGGGGAAATCGATTCCGGCTGCGCGCAGCAAATCTATCACCTCCCCGCGCTTGCGCTCGACCGATTGCTCGCCCTCCCAGATCGCCTCCTTGGCGCGCTCGAACTCGAGCAATCCGATGTGTCCTACGCGCGGCGTGATGTGCACGTCTGGCGGATCGCCGGCGAGGCGGGAGCGCGTCAGCCGGTCCTGCATAATGCCGAGCGAGGTGGTCAACACGCCGAAGAGGCTCGGGAGATCGCCTCCCTGCTGGACGAAGGCGCGGGTCGCGCTCGCCTGGCGCGCCGACGCAACGTCATGGACGCCGAGCACCAGCGGATCGAAGCCGATAGACGTGCGCGGCGACGTTTCGCTACGCCGCATCTTCCCGATGACGTCAGTGTTGAGATTGATCGCGATCACAAGGTCCGCTCCCAAGGCGCGGCAGGGCGCGACCGGCAAGGGATCGACGAGCGCGCCGTCCGCCAGAATGCGATTGCCCGATTCGATCGGCGGCAGAAGGCCGGGAAGCGCTATGGAAGCCCGGACGGCGTCGACGAGCCCCCCATGTTGAAGCCAAATCTCGTGGCCGGTCGTCAGATCCGTCGCGACAGCGACGAACGGGTTTTGCAAATCTTCGACCCTGCGCGCGCCCAGCAGCCGGCTTACCTCGTCGATGATCCGATTGCCGCTGAGCAGGCTTCCGCGCCCGAAATGCAAGTCGATGTAGCCGAGAATCCGTCGCTTGGTGAGCGACAAAGCCCACCGCTCCAGCTCATCTAATTCCTTGGCGAGATAGCAGGCCCCGACCAATGCGCCTGCGGATGATCCAGCGACGATGTCGAACGGAACGCCGAGCTTCGTCAGCGCGTTGATTGCGCCGATATGCGCCCATCCCCTCGCGACGCCGCTGCTCAGCGCAAGGCCGATCTTGCGTCGCCCGAAGGGGTTGCCGATCGCCGCGGCCATTCAGGCTTTTCTCCAAGAAAGAGAGATGGAGCGAGAGGCCCGTCGCCTTCCCCGCGCTAGCTCACTTCCAAAACAACCAAAGCCGCATCGTCGCCCATCATCGCCGGCGCGCAAAAATCCCGCACCTCGCGCAAAAGTTTCCGCACGATGACCTCGGGCGCAAATTCTCGATTGGCGGCAAAGCGCCGGCACAGGCGCTCCAGCCCGAAGAATGCGCCGGAGGCGTCCTGGGCCTCGACGACGCCGTCGGTGTAAAAGAGAAGCTTGTCGCCCTGCGAGAGAAACAGGCTCCGCTCTTCGAAATCGACAACGCGCTCGGCTCCCAGCACGAGCCCCTCGCTATCCAGCTCCATGCAGTCCTGCTGGCCCGCCCGCAACAGCAGCCCAGGGTTGTGGCCGGCGTTTGCGTATTTCAAACGACCGGTGGCGGATTCATATCGGCAGAAAAACATGGTGATGAACAATTCGGACCGATCGAGATCGTCGTAGAGCAGCTCGTTGAGCTCGCGCAGCATATGAGCGGGGCGCCCGGTGGAAGCCGGCCGGGATTGAGCGCGGACCATGCTTCTGACTTCCGTCATGATCAGCGCCGCGCCGACGCTATGACCCGACACGTCGGCGACGACGAAATCCAGATTCCCGCCATTCTCGAAATAATCGAAATAATCCCCGCCGACATGGGTCGCCGGCAAACACACGCCAGCGATCTCGGCATGCGGCAAGCGTAACGGCTTGTCGGGCAGCAGCGACAATTGAATCTGCTTGGCGATCTCGAGGTCGCGGCGGCTTTCCTCGGCGCGCCGCTTTTCGGTGACGTCGGTCTGAATGCCGATGTAATGCGTGATCGTCCCCGTTTCGTCAGGGACGGGAGAAATAAGCAATTCGTTCCAGAAGGCTTCGCCATTCTTGCGGTAGTTTTGCAAGGTGACTTCGCAGCCCTCGCCCGTTTGCAGGGCATGCCGAATCTTCGCGACAGCCGCCGGATCGGTCCCCGGCCCCTGCAGGATATGCATGCCGCCCCGTAGCAGCTCCTCTTGCGAATAGCCGGTCATTTGGGCGAGCGCGGGATTGACGTAGATATTCGGATTTCCGCGCGCGCGCGCGTCGCAGATCACAATGCCGACATGCACCGCCTCCATCGCGCGATTACGCACGCGCAAGGCGTCCTCATATTCCTTTCGCTCGGTAATATCGCGGTCGACGCCGCGCCACTTCGCCAAACGTCCGTTCTCGTCGAATATCGGGGCGCCGCTGGACTCGGTGAAAACCCGCCGCCCATCGCCGCGCAAGTAGCAATTGACGATGCGACGGAACGGTTTGGGAGTCGGCAGTTTACCAGCAAGCCGCGAACCGTCGCCTTCTGGCTGGAGAATGCTGAGATAACTCTTACCCAATAGATCGGAAGGCTCGAGCCCAAGAATTTCCCTTACGGCGTCGCTGCTATAAGTGTAGCGGCCCTCTGCGTCCTGCTCCCAAAGCCACTCGCCGACCATCTCCGCGACCTTGCGAAAGCGCTCCTCGCTTTCCGCCAGCGCCTCTTTGTCGCGCCTTTGCTCGGTGACGTCCTGCTGAATGGCGAGATAGTGCCTGACCTGCCCATCCTCGTCGCGCAAGGGCGCGATGATCTCATAGGCCCAATAAAGCGCGCCGTCTTTTCGCCGGTCCTGGATTTCCCCGCGCCACTCCGCGCCGCTTTCGATCGTGCGCCACAAGCGCAGATGCTGGTCTCTCGGCGTGTGCGGGGAATGAAGGATTCGAGGGTTTTGTCCGATGACCTCCGCTTCGCTGTATCCTGTGAGCTTCGTGAAATAGTCGTTCACATATTCGATGAGGCCGTTTCTATCGGAGATCATCACCGCGACAGGACTTTGCTCGATGGCCGCCGTCAGCATCCACAGGCGGCTTTCGGCGCGTTTCGTCTTCGTCAGATCATGGGTGACGCCAACGAAGTAGCGACGACCCTCGAGCCATATTTCGCCGATGGAAAGATACATCGGGAAAATCGCGCCGTCCCTGCGCCGTCCCGAAACATCGCGTCCGATTCCGATGATCTTGCGTATTCCAGTGTCGCGATAGGCGGCAAGATAACTGTCGTGCTCCTCCTTGTAGGGTGACGGCATCAGCAATTTCACATTTGTGCCCATCACTTCTTCGGCGCGATAGCCAAAGAGTTTCTCCGCGCCCGCGCTGAAGAACAGGATTTTTCCGAACTCGTCGATGACGACCAGGCCGTCGGCCATTCCTCCGAAGATCGCATCGAGCTTGATTTTCATATCCTCGAGCGCCGCCGTCGAGGTTTCTTCGGCCTTCAGTTTCAGTAGTAGCCCAGCGAGACCTTTCGCTCCGAGCCGATAAACCTCGCAACTCGCGTCGATCTCTTTTTCGTCCTTCCGCTTGATCCGCACGTCGATCCACTGGCGGGCGGGCGCCATCAACCATGAAAGCGGCCCGTCTTTGGCCCCCGCCATCGCAATCTTCGGCCTGCCCGGGAATGGGCGTCCGATTAACTCGCTTTCCTTGTATCCGATGAGTTGCTGGCCGCGGCTGTTCAACGCCAGCACGAGACCGGACGGGTCCAGCAAACACGCAGCCTCGTTGCTGGCTTCAAGAAGCAGATGCGTGAGCGGCTCTTCTTCCACGGCCTCGTCCTTCTCGCATCACGCCGCGCGCCGGGCGGAGTTACAGGCTTCGACCAGGGCGTCGAGCTCGGAGGCAAAGAGCGCAAAGGGCGCAACGGTTTTCGGCGCGCTTTCGACGATCTCGGCGCGTAGCTTGCGCAGTTCCGTCAGCTTCGGCGCGAGGTCGGCGAGCCGGAAAATGGCGGCGGGCTCCTCGACGCCAGCCCTCAAGGCGACCCCCGCAATGCGCGCGGTCGCGGCGCGCAGCCGTTCCTCGATCGCCGTCTGCAGCTTCCCCTCCCACGCGTCCCGCGCAGTAAGCTCGCCGGCCAATGCAGCGATCTGGCGCACGCCGAGGCTTCCGCCAACCTCGTCGAAAAACCGCGCCGCCACCGCGATGTCCTTGCCGCCCTGCTCCGCAAGAGCAACGAGAAACGGAAAGTCCCGAAGCCTGTTGAGGAACATCTCGCGAGACGCCTCCGGCGCATTGGCGTCGAGGATCGACGCTTCCGCGCTTTGCGAAAAATAGGCGAGATATTTTTCGAGATAGGCGCGCCATTCAACGACCTCGCGCGTCTGCGGCTGGAGCCGGCGGCCGCCTTGCAGCGCCCAGCGGCACAAATAGGCCAAAGCGTCTTCGAGTTGCAGCAGATATTCATATTGCCGCCCGGCACTCATTCTGCCGTCGAGGCTCCGCACCGCGCTACGCCAACGCTCGCCTCCGAGTATCTCGTCGAAGGCAAGATAGAGGCCGACGGCGTCGGTCAGCAGAGTCGGCGCGAGCGGGTCTCCGAAAAGAAGAAATCTCGCGCCGGCCTGATCGATGATCCTGTTGCAGATGACAGTCGCGGCAATCTCGCGCGCAAGCGGATGCGCGTCGATCCTGGAAGCGTCTTCCGATCGCAGCGACGACGGGAAATAGGCGGCGAGAAACGCCTCGCTCCATTTGGAATCGAGAAAGCCCGGCGCGTCGAGAAGCGCCCGCTTCAACGCCAATTTCGACTCGGCCATGAGGATGCTCAGCTCCGGCCGCGTCAGCCCCCCTTCCGCGCGCGCCAAAAGCTCCCGCCGATTTGGAAAAGCGTTATTTTCGCGATCGAGCTGCGCCGCCGCCTCGAGCCGATCGGCGACGTCCATATATGGTTCAAGATCGGCGAGGGCGCGTTCCCGCTCGAGGGAGATGCACAGGCTCTGATTATAATTGTCATCCAGGACCGCGGCGCAGACTTCGTCGGTCAAGCTCTCCAAAAGACGATGAATCTCGCTCGATGCAGCGAATTGCGCCCCACGCGCGCCGCGCAACAAAATCTTCAGATTTACCTCGTGATCCGACAGATCGACGCCCGCCGAGTTGTCGACGGCGTCCGTATTGATCCGGCCGCCATTCAAAGCATATTCGACGCGCGCTCTTTGGGTGAAACCGAGATTGGCGCCTTCGCCGACGACTTTGGCGCGGAGCTGATTGGCGTCGATCCGCGCGCCGTCATTGGCGCGATCGCCAACGCTTTCGTCCGTCTCCGCGCTTGCCTTCACATAGGAGCCGACGCCGCCCATCCAAAGCAAATCCACAGGCGCCGCCAGCAGCAGACGGATCAGCCCCTCGCCGTCGACCAAGCGGTTTCTGGCTTGCAGCCACGACCGCGCCTCGGGGCTCAGCTCGATGTCCTTCGCATCGCGGCGATAGACGCCGCCGCCGCGCGAAATCTTGGCCGGGTCGTAATCCGCCCAGGAGGATCGCGGCTTCTCGAAAAGCCGCCGGCGTTCGTCGTAAGAGATCAGCGGATCGGGGTTGGGGTCGATGAAGATATGTTCGCCGCTGAACGCCCCCAACAGCCTGATGGTGTGCGTCTCCAACATCCCGTTCCCGAAGACGTCGCCATCCATCGAACCGACGCCGACGACGGAAAATCCCTGGTCGTCGATGTTTCGACCGATCTCGCGAAAATGACGCCGCACGCAGACCCAGGCGCCCCGCGAGGTTATGCCGAGGCGCTTGTGGCTGTAGCCGTTCGATCCGCCGGTGGCGAAGGCGTCGTCGAGCCAGAATCCGCGCGCCTGTGACATCTCATTGGCAATATCCGACCAAGCGCCCGTGCCCTTGTCGGCCGCGACGACAAGATAGGGATCGGGTTCGTCGTAGCAGATGCGCTCTGCTGGCCCAGGCTTCTCGGGATCGAGATTATCCGTCAATTCGAGCAGCGCGCCGATAAATGCGCGATAGGCGGACTTCCCCGCCGCTTCGCGTCCGGACGGGTCGGAACTCGGGGTTTTCAAAACGAAACCGCCCTTGGCGCCCTGCGGGACGATCAAGGCGTTCTTGATCATCTGCGTCTGCATGAGATCGAGAATCTCGGTTCGCAAATCGTGCGCGCGATCCGACCAGCGTATGCCGCCGCGCGCGACCTTGGCGCCGCGCAGATGTATGCCCGTCATCGCGCGCGCGTGGACGAAGATTTCGAACATCGGCTTGGGAGGCGGCGCGCCGATCACGCCGAGGCTGTTGATCTTGAGCGCCAGCGCTTTCGGTTGGCCCTCGTCGTTCAGATAGAAATTCGTGCGCAGCGTCGCATCGATGAGGTTGAAGAGATCGCGAAAAATGCGATCGTCCGTGAGATTGGAGATTTCGTCGAAGGCGGCGATCAGACGTTGCCTGACCTCGGCGAGCGCGTCGAGCGAGCCTTGGCCTGCATGATCGGGACAAAACCTGGTCTCGAAATAGGAGAAAAGCAGGCGCGTGACCTCGACTCCGCCGATGAGCGCCTCATACAAACGCGAGCGGTCCACACGCACGCCAAGTTGCAGATAATAGCAGCAGTAGGCGCGAAGGACGCCAATCTCCTTCGCGCTCAACCCCGCGAGCAGGACAAGCTTGTTGAGGGGATCGTCCTCCGCCTCCCCTGATAGCAATGCGTTCAACGCCGCAAGAAGCTGCGCCCGTGATTGCTGAACCTTCCTGGCGTCCACCGGCCTCACGCGGAAACTGCGAATGAAGCGCCTGTCTCCCGAATGCGTCACGGGAAAGAGAATCTGATCGACGGCGGAAAGGCCGAGATTGTGCAAGATCGGAATGAGATCGTCGAGCGGGCGCGGCTGTGCGCCGTAGATTCGCAGATCATACTCACGCCCGTCGCGAAGCCGGCGGAGATCGATGGCGTGGCGGCTCGGGTCGAAGACCTCGCCGAGCTTCAACAGATCGCGCATGCGCTGCCGGGGGGCGACGAGATCGCGATAATCTGCGGGAAACTCCGCGGCGGCGCCGTTCACCGCGCGGCGTGATGTCTGCGCCGCTCCGTCCACATTATTGCGGAGGTGAATGTCCCCGTCCATGGCGAGCGCTTTCTCTTTCTCTCTCGCTGCCGCCGGCGCGCGTTACTTCAAGCTCTTGTGCATTTCGAGAACATTGCCGCTTTCGCTCTTCTGATAGGTGACCGAGTCCATCAGATTACGAATGAGGAATATGCCCCGCCCCCGTTCCTGGAGTTCATCGATGTCCGGCATCGGCACGGCGCTGATGTCGAAACCCTGACCATGGTCGTAAACCCGGATACGCAGATCGTTCTCCTCGATCGAAAGACAAATTTTCACGGTATGATCCGCGCGCCTCTCGTCGGCATATTCCATCGCATTGGCGACGGCTTCGGTGAGCACGAGATTGAGGTGATAGGCGAGCATGTCCTGGTCGACCGCATCCGTCTCGAGCTCTTTTGCGATCTGCTCGGCGATATTGCCGATCACACGCAGATAGCGGGTCTGGTTCGGCACGACGATGTCGACGCTCATGCTTGTCTTGGACATGCCTGCATCGCTAGCTGACGCCTTGGCTGCTGATCGCCTCCTGCAGGCGCGGGTAGATTTCAAAGACGCGGTTGAGCCGCGTCAGCTCGAACATCGAGCGCACGCGGGGTTGTAGGCCAGAGAGCACGAATGTCCCGGAGCGCTGACTTGCGTTTTTGTAGCCGGACAGCAATGCGCCAAGTCCGGAGCTGTCGATGAATTTCACGTCCGCCAGATCGACCACCAGACGGCGCCCGCCTTCTTCGAGAGTCCTTAAAATGCGTTCCTTGAGCTCGCTCGAATTGTGCGCGTCCAGACGCTCCTCCTTCACGATGAGGACGGCTCGGTCATTCTGGGTCTGCGTTTCGAGCTGCATGTTCGAGGTCGATCCGGACATCGACAAAGGCCGCCATAGCGGTGAGATGGCTAGCTAGGTCAGCCTCTAGCGTTGTCAACGGATAAGCCTGCCGAAGTGGCTCAGCTTGAAGCCGTGCCGATGAACGGGGAAGCTAAATGACGCCTTCGCCTGCCGCCGCACGAGATGGATTGGCTAGCTAGGCAGATAGCGACACAGCCAAAGACACGGCTTACGTGCAAGGCTGTAGCGGGGAATATGGCCGGAAGGGAAATTAAAGATGCCCGCCGAAGGCGTTGTGTCCATACGTGACGCCCGTCCGTCGGTTATAAATGGGTTGGCGGCGAGAAAGGAACGTGGAAGCTCAGAATAAAAAGCCTGCCCAGGACGTAGCCCGGGCAGTAGTTGGGGAGCCCTGCCCGGCAAGCGCCAGCCGGACAGGAATTCTTTGCCAGAGAGCCGATCAGCCGCTCGCCAGGAATTTCTCGAGATACACTTGCTCCTTGGGAACGCCGGCCGAAGAAGCGGCCGCGAACGCCGCATCGATCATTCCCGGCGGCCCGCAGAGATAGATGTCGGGTTTCTCCGCGCGCCTGCCGAGCTCGTCCTGCAGCAAATCGATTACCGTGCCCTTGGCGACGCCATTGCCCTCGGAAACATTCACGACAGCAATCTGCACGTCGAGGCTCGGCATCGAATGCTGCAGCGCCTTGAGCTCATCGACATAGAAAAGCTCTTCATAATTGGTGACGCCGAAGAACAAAGTCGCGGGCTGTGGATCGCTCTCCTTGTGCAACTGCCGGATCATCGACAGGACCGGCGATAATCCGGTTCCGCCGGCGACGAAAAAGCGCGGCCGCTCGCTCTTGTGCAGCGAGAAGGAGCCCGCCGGCCCCCGGAGCGCGACGCGTTGGCCGACGTGCGCCTGCGTGCGCAGATAGTTGGAGAAGGCGCCATCCGGCAGCAGGCGGATGAAAAACTCCAGGCGGCCGTCCTCGGCGACCGAGGCCATTGAATAAGAGCGGCGCGTATGTGTGCCCGGAATTTCGATGTCGACGAATTGCCCCGGCAGGAAGTTCAGCGAAATGGGCGCCGCGCCGTCGGCCGTCAACGGCTGCAGAACCAGCCGCACGACATTCGACGACACCCTGTCGCACTCGGCGATCTCGGCAAGCCAATTCGTCTGGATCGCCTGGAAGGAGATGCGATCATAGGTGTAAGGCACGACGATGTGGAGATCGCTGCGCGGAAAGGTGCGGCACAGCAGAACCTTCCCGTCTTCCTCCTCGTCCGGCGGCAGCGCCTGGACCTTGACGTCGATGAGCTCATAATCGCCGTCCGCGCAATCGGCCTTGCAGGTCGCGCAGCCGCCGGCCCGGCAGGACGCGAGAAGAATCACGCTCTGACGAAGGCCCGCAGAGATGACGTCCTCGCTCGGTCCGCATTCGAATGAACAGGTTTCTCCATCCTCTGTCTCAATGACGATCTGATACATACGTCTCCCGCCCTATGCTACTCTGGCTGCGCCAGTTCGTTTTTCGTCGTGTCGTTCTTGTCGTTGATCGGCTCCGGCGTGCCGATCGCGCGCAATAGCCGCTTGATCTCCAGGCTATTGTCGCCGGGCGTTGCGGCGGCATCGTCCTGCCGTCGGAAGTAGCTCAACACATGAGCGACCGCCTCGCGCGCCGAATCCTGCGACAGTGAGCATCCTTCCTGGATAAACTCGCCATCGCGCAGGATTTCCCAGCGCCACATATAATCGAGGTCCATCGTATAGGCGGCGTAGCGTGAATCCGCGTGAATCAGGATCCCTTGCTCGGCCGTCGCATGTTCCGCCGAAAGCGTCATGGCGCTTCCTCCTCTCTAGAGGCGGCGTTCGGGCGGAAAGCCGTCCGAACGCTCGATCTTTACGAAGCGGATAAAGCCGTCACGCCTGCAGATGCAGGACCTTGACGCCGCGCTCCTTGCGCAAGCCCTCGAGCGGCGTTGCGTAATAGTCCGTGTTGCGCAGCTCCATCAGAATGGTGCCGAGCGCCGCATCCGTGCGCAGGAACACATTCACCGGCAGAACCGGCGGCTTGTAGAGCTGGCGGAACTCGATGTGAATGCGCTCCGCTTCGTATTTGCTCTTGGCGGATTGCATCTTGGCGATCCAGGCGGCCTCCACCGCGGCGGCGTCCTCTCCGGTCGTCGCCTTGGTGATGAGATCCGCCACAGGGAGCTTTTCGGTCTTGAGCACCGACAAACGCTCCTCGATCTTGCGTTCGATATATTGATAATCGACATCGAGGTCGTAGCTCTTGCGGAACGGTGAGCTGTAACTGACGCGGAAGTCCTGAATGAACTTCGTCGCCTGGTCTACGCTGTTCAGCTTTTTGATCTTGCCTTCCCACTCTGCGCGAGTGGAATTGTCGTGGATCGGTTCTCTTTTCGCCATTGTGGCATTCCTTGTCGTCGGACCGATCAGATGTCGGTCAGGGCGCGATCGAGGCCCATGAGTTCCGAGGTGATGGTGAATTTCGTGCCGAGCGTATAGGCGCGGCCGACGGTCGACGACACATTCACGAGAAGGTCGTAGACCGAGAACGGCTTGCCGAGCAGGTCGGAGGCTTCGGCGGCGTCGATCTCGATCGCGCCATCGGCCTTGATCCACCAGAAGCCCGCCTTGTCCTCGACGACGATCGACGGATTCTTCGCCTTGCCGCCCTTGAGCACGATGTCCTCGATAATCGCGTCGATTTCGTCGCTCTTCATCAGAACGAGAACGACCGCGTTGGACTCGTGGACGACTTGGTTCTCCTCGGCGAAAAATTCATCCGCGAAGGCCTTGCCGGTCTTCTGCATGATGCCGGCGTTATAAGCGTTATGTGCGCTAGACATATGAACGTCCTTCTCAATTCTTGTAGCCGGAGAGAACGGCGTCGACCTTCTGGTCGACGTCGATCTTGAACCCGATCTTGTCGGCGTAATCGACCTTCCAATCGCCGAAAACGCGCTGGAGCGCTTCCGAGACGCCCGCGCGATCGGTCGCGCCCGCGACTTTCTCGACCTTGGCGTAGATGCCGACGAAATCCTTCAGCGCATTGACCGAACGCGCGAGATAATGCTCGGTCCAGGCGTTGAGGAAGGTGCGGTTGTGCGCGCCGAATTCGGGGTCATTAGCGAGGCAGTAGACGAAGAGATCTTCGATCGCGCCGCGCGTGGTCTGGAAATAGGTCTGCGATTGCGCCGTGAAGAAGGGCGTGAGCGTGTCGCCATAGACCGTCGCCAGACGCTGGAAGAACTCGCGGCGGGCGAACTGGCCGAAGGTCGCGTCATAGACGGCGTGACCCGCCCAGAGGATCTCGTTCCAATCCTGAATGCCCTGCCAGATCTCTTCCACCGCGCCGCGCGCGCCGGCGTAGATCGGATCGCTCGTCCAGATCTTCTTCGGAACGTCGGTCGACGCGTCGAAGCCCGGCACGAGCTTGGCGATGAACAGACGCTCCATCTGGATCATCTGCGCATTGTCGACCTTGTCGAGACCGGCGAAAGTCGCCGACTGACGGATCGTGTCCGACAGACAGTCGCGGCCGACCGACGAATGGGCGTTGAACAGGCCATATTCGTTGTACAGCAGCGCGCCGTAATATTTGTTGAGGATTTCGTCGCGCCAATAGGCGTCGATGGTGCGGATCGAGCCCTCGGAAGAATAGGCGGCGAGAAAGCGCTGCGTGTAGCGCGCCTCTTCCGATTTGTCCTTCACATAAGGCGCGTGCCAGCGACGGGCCGGATCGCGATGGCGATACCAGTCGGTCGTGCGCAGCTCGGTGCTCTCATTGCCCCAGGACGGACGGCCGCCGTGGAATTTCTGAGTCCAATCGCCCCAATCGAGGCCGCCGGCGATCCAGTCGGGGTTGGGCTGCGCATAGCAGGACAGTTGCTCGTATTCCGACAGGCGCTTCCAGCGCGGCTGGATGAAATAATGGTATTTGCGCTGTGTATCCAGCGCGTGATCCGGAACAGCGGCGGCGATAATCGCTGCGCGTTCCGGATCAGTGAGACCTCGCTTCGTAACTTGAGAGCTTTGAGGCTGTGACATTTTAGATGTCCTCCACTAAGGATTTGTTCGTGCTTCACAGTGGGCGGGCGCACATCACCCGCCAAGATCCCGGCGCGTGCGAGACGCGCCGGGAATTCTTGTTCTTTCGACAGCCTACGCCGCCGACCGGAGATCAGTTGAATTTCGCGAGCGGATCGGGGAAGACGCAGCCCGCGCGCTTGATGTCCTCGAGCGTCCAGAGGTTGTCGCCGCGCACGTGAGGCTGGGCGATCAGCGTCTTGCCGTCGGAGCGAACGCCATGGCCCTCGGCGATCACCTCGGACAATTCGCGTCCCTCATATTGCTCGAAGAGATTGTGGCACTCGTAGCGCTCCGGCTCCGACAGCCACATGCGCTCACCCCACTCATCCGTGAGCGAATGCTTCTTGCCGTTGAACTCGTGCACGCGCAGCGAGCCGGAGCCCTTGGCGAGAGACGGGATGAACGGCACCTGCGAGACCCGGTCGATGTAAACATCGTGACCGTTCTGCAGCAGCCAGGCGTAGGGGATGAATCCGCTCTTGGGATCCTCGTAGCCGAGCTTCTTCCACTCGTTGTAGATTTTGCCGTAATGATCGGCCCAACCCGGATAGTTCGCCTCGAACCACTCCTGGTCCTCCTCGTCCGGCAGAGCCAGGCGCGCGAAGCCGAGCGGCCACAGCGCATAGGCCGCGAGGGCGAGATCGTGATGGGCCCAATAGGCGTCCGTCTTGGCGTCGCGCAGCGAGCGGGGGCTCTCCACGCCATATTTGCCGAGACGACCGATCCAGATTCCACCCCAATCCTCGTAGACCCAGCGGTTCCAGGTCTTCACCCACGGCTCGACCTTGAACTTGGAGCCATACTCGAACAGATAGCCGAGGGCCGGCGTGAAATACTTCTGCTGCGTCCAGAAGGCGTTGTTGAGGTCGGTATTGAGATATTTGGCCGCCGCCGGATCATTGGCGATCGACACCACCGTCTGATAGCCATTCGCCATATGGCGCAGCTCGTCCGTCTCCACCGACAGGAACACCGTCGGCGTGATCTCGTCGCCATTGGCCGAGGCCCATTCGGTGACGGCGACGATCAGCGGATTGGTGAAACAGGCTTCGCCGACCAACTGCAGATTGACCGAGCACTCCACGGCGTCGCCGGAGATGAAGCCGTCGGCGAAGACGCGCTTCATGCCCTTCCACAACGGGCCGATCGCACGGGTGCGACGGGCGTCATTGTGGCCGGCCGGATCGTGATAATGCTTGGAATAATAGTGATTGATGAAAGCGCACTGATGCGTGTGACGAATTTCGTCGAGCACCTGAGCGAGATAGCCGTTCTTCTGCTCGGCGGCGGTGGCGGAGTCCCACAGCATGGCCGAAGCGGCGATGGCGTTATACTCGCCGACCTCGAGGAAGTTCGAGATCACTTTCATGGTCTCGCCCCAGCGCGGATGCACTTTGTTGCCGGCGCCGAGACGCGTAAGGCCGTCAAGCAGAGTGCCGAACTGGCGCTCGTCCTTGGCCGCCTCCATGCGGGCGTATTCCTTGGCGATGACCTTGAACTGCTCCTTGGTCTGGTTCGCCATATGATATTTGGTGGCGTATTTGGTGCGGTTTTCTTTGAAGTCCCAGTTGAAGCTCTGCAGCCACTTGTGCACCTCCTGCGGCTCGACGCCGACCGGAGCGCGGTTGACCTTCAGAGCGTCGGTCGCCGCCTTGGTTGCGAGACTGATCGCCATGCTTGTTCCTCCTACCTGACTTATCGTTTCCAACTTCGTGGGCTTTGCTTTTCGTGACGCCCCGCAGTTTCGGCTCGGGCGCCTCGCTTACAAATTTCGAATAAGGAAACCTTTCGACGTCACCGCTGCGTTTCTTCTGCGAGCGGCGACCTGACTTGTTTGGCAAGGCGCATGCCACTCGTCGCGAGATTTATGAATCGACGCTATTGCAAAGGATTCGAGATGAGGTCGAAATGTTTCATGAGCGACGGCGTCGATGCAGAAAGATGATCAGCGATACATGTGTAAAGGAACCATACGCACGATCTGCGCACGCATTTCGTCGAGGCTCCATCGTCGTCAAACGAAAGCGAAAAAAAGCGGCGCGCATGGCTGCAGCCCCGCAACAAACATTGCGGAGTAGCCAGGCGCGCCGCTTACCTGAGACACGAGGATCCGCTCGATTGGATCGGATCCAAAAGCAAAACCTGCGCTTTTGCGACTGTGGATGTCAGGACCGCGGATCTTCTCTCGTCTGCGCGGCGAGATGCGGATCGAAGCCGAACGTCGGATCACTCGGGGAGACATGCGTGACCGCGCATTCGACTGTCATTAAGGATGACGCCGTTGCGATGGCGTTGCGGAGCGCGAGACGTGAGACGCGCGCAGGATCGATCACGCCCGCAGCATAAAGGTCGCCATAGGCGCCGCTGCGCATGTCCATTCCCCAGAAGTCGTCATCGGTTCGTTTGAGTTCGAACAGCAATTCATTGACGTCGACGCCGGCGTTGCCGGCGATACGGCGTATGGGCTCGTCGAGCGCTTCGCGTATGATGGCGATGCCGTGGCTCTCATCGAGAGTGTCGCCTTGAAGATTGGCGAGCGCCGCGCGGGCGCGATACAGCGCGACGCCACCCCCGGCGACGACGCCTTCGTCGCGCGCCGCGCGCGCCGAGTTCAACGCATTCTCGATGCGCTGCATACGCTCCTTGATGAGAATATCAGAGAAGCCGCCGGCTTTGATCGTGACGACCTTGCCGGTGAGCGCCTGGATTCTGGCGTGTAAATTCTCGAGGTCGTGTCGCTTCCCGCTAGGCGAGCCTTTGGATGCGTCGCCGCCGGTAATCCGCTCCGCTTGCCGTCGCGCGGAGGCGAGACGGTCGGCGATCAAAGCCGGGTCTCCTCCGGCGCCGATCACGACTGTTTCGTCCTCGCTGACAATGACACGCCGCGCGCGGCCCAGATGCTCCATCGTGACGCTGGAGAGTTCTTCGCCGAACGCCTCCATGATCGCTCGCCCGCCCGTCAAAGCGGCAAGATCGAGCAGATATTCGTAACGATTGTCGCCGTAGCCCGGACCTTTGACCGCGATGGAGCAGAGGTTCTTGCGAATATGATTGAGCAGCAGGCCCGGGAGCGCCTCTTCGGCAATGTTTTCCGCGACGACGAGCAGGGCGCCCTTGCGCCGGCGCACCAACTCGAGCGCTGGCAGGAGTTCGGCGAAATCATTTATCACGCGATCATAGACGAGGACATAAGCGTCTTCGAGCTCGGCGAGCTTGCGCGTGCTGTCGGTCATGAAATAGGGCGAGCGATAACCCTGCGCCCATCGCATGCCTTCGACCGCCTCGATCTCGTCTTGGAGCGCGCTCCCCAACTCGACGTCCACGAGTCCGCCCTCGCCGGCCTGCCGGAGCGCTTCGGCGACAATGGCGCCGATCGATTCGTCGCCCGCCGCCGCGAGCGTCGCGACATGTGCGAGCGACCGCACGTCGGCGCAGGGCCGCGCGCGCCGCGTGAGCTCTGAGTCGACGGCGCGCGCGGCGCGCTCCATGCCGATCGCGAGATCACGCGGATTGAATCCGGCGGCGAGCGCCTTTCGCGTCTCGATGGCGATGCGCCGCGTCAGCACAACGGAGGTGGTCGTGCCGTCCCCGGCCTCTTTCGCCACCGTCGTCGCCATCTGCCGCACGAGCGACACGCCGACGCTCTCCGTCCTGCCCGACAATTCGATCGCCTGCGCGACCGTCACGCCGTCCTTCGTCGCGACCGGCGGCAAGCCCGCGGCTCGATGCTCGATGACGACGTTACGGCCGCGCGGGCCGAGCGTGACGCCCACTGCGTCCGCAAGAGTATTTACGCCGTCGAGCAATTTCATGCGTACGGGATCGCCAAAACCAATATGTCTCGCCACGATTTTTTCTCCAATTGTCGCGCGCCGAAAGTGACGATGCGACGTTTCCTCACTTCTTTTTCGACTTGTCGAAAGATGTGATGTCGATGTCGTCGCGTCCGGCGTCGAGGATCATCGTTCGACGTCCCGCCGCGACGCGATGGCTGCGATTTCGTTCCAGGCGTATCCAGATCGACAGCAGCCGTCGGTCGTCGTAATCGAGCCCGCGACGCATTTCTTCCAGATCGACGGGCTCGAACTCCTTGCGCAGATAAGCCGCGAGCTCGACGACGCGCTCCTCGCCGATGACCTCCGTCAGTCGTTCTTCCTCTTGCTCGAGTTCACGCATCGACGCGTCGAGGGTGCGCGCCATCTCTTCCAGAAACGCGCGGTCGTCGGGGTCCATCGCATCACCTCTTCGAAATGATCCGCTTGTCGCTGCGCAGGCCGAAGCGGGCCATTTTGTGGTAGAGCGTCGCACGGGTGATGCCGAGGTTGCGGGCCGCCTTGGCGATGTTGCCGTTGCTCGACGCGAGCGCGAAGCGCACCGCCCTCGCCTCCCAGTCCGCGAGATCGAAGGAGGTTTCATCGCCCTGTTGCGCACATTGCGCGTCTCGTGAGGCGCTCTGGCACGCCTCGGCGGCGCCGGGGCAATCGGCGTTCAGCTCCTGCAGGAAATCGACGGGGAGATCATCGATCGCGATGAGCTTTCCTCTCGCGACGGCGATCGACGATCTCAACACGTTGCGCGCCTCGCGGATGTTTCCGGGCCAGGGGTGCCGGTCGAAAACGCGCCACACATCGTCTTCGAAGCACATCGTCTCGGTGACGCCGAGCGCCTCCTGCTCTAGCCGGAACAGATGCGCGAGCAGTCGCAGTCGATCCGGACGCTCGCGCAGCGACGGCAATCGAAGCTGCACGCCGTTCAATCGGTAATAGAGGTCACGGCGGAACGCGCCTTTTTGCACCATCTCCTGAAGGCTGCGATTGGTCGCAGCGACGACGCGCACATCGACGCGAATGGGCTTGCTCGAGCCGATCGGCGTGACCTCGCTCGAATCGAGCACGCGCAGCAGCGTCGCTTGCAGATCGAGCGCCATGTCGCCGATTTCGTCGAGGAACAGAATGCCCTTGTCCGCTTCGACGAATTTCCCCGCTTTGCCCTTCGCGCGCGCGCCGGTGAAGCTGCCGCCCTCATAGCCGAACAACTCGCTTTCGATGAGCTCGCGGGGGATAGCCGCGCAGTTGATCGCAACGAGCGGGCGATCCTTGCGAGGTCCGGAAGCGTGCAGCCGACGTACGAGGTGATCCTTTCCGACGCCAGATTCCCCCGTGATCAGGATGGAAATATTGCGCTCCTGCAGTCCTGTCGCTTTGCGCAGCGCCGAGTCGAGCACGCTATCGCTCCACGCGCCGTCGAAGGCGTTCGCAGGATGGCGGGGCGCGCCCTCGCCGGCGGGCGAGGCGCCCGACGAAACCGTCGGGGCGCTCCTGCGTTTCGCCGTGCGATGGACTTCCGCCGCGACAGCGCGTCCGCCGCCGCCGCGCGCGACGAGCGTAACGATGTCCGCAGCGTCGCTGGCGGCGTTCAGCGCCGCCAGATCGACGCCGATCGTCGCCGCCGCATCTTTTCCCAGTATCGCCGCCGCGTCGCCGGCGCCGAGAATGTCCAGCGCGTCTCGATCGGCGCCGCACACGCGGCCGTTTTGGGCGATGAACAAGCGCCCGGCGCTCAACGGGCCGCCACCGGCCTCGTCGCCGCAACGCAGCCGCAGCAAAAAGCCGTCGCAAGACATGCGTTCGAAAAGTGAAGCTTCGAGGAGGCGGCGCGCGACCTTCAAGAACCCGAGCAGCAATCTGGCGGCGTCGGGGCGATCACAGATCACGCCGACGATCGCGACGATTCCGCCGTCCGGCCCGGAAATGGGACAGCCGGCCGTCGCGCAGCGATGCAGCGCGGCGTTGAAATGCTCCTTGCCAGCAAAAGCGACAGGCTCGCGCAGCAGCGCCGCCGTCCCCACGCCATTGGCGCCGAGACTCGCTTCGCGCCAATCCGCGCCGATGCGCGCCATCTGCATGCCGCCCGCCCATATCCGGCGACCGGAGTCGAGCAGATGGATCACGCGGCCGGCCGCGTCGGCCAGCAGGAGCGTGACGTCCGCGTCGTCGAGCAACGAGCCGAGGTCGTAGATCATCGCCGAGAGATGCGACGCAACGGCGCCGCTGGCGGCGCGGGACGGCGCGTCGATCTCGGGGACGAAGCCGTCGCTTTGGCGTTGGCGCGGCGGAAAATCCAAGCCGGTCGGCAGCGCGTGGTCTTCGACGCAGCGCATCCAGGCGTCCGCCACCAGCGGCCGCACCCAATCGACGCCGCAAGGGGCTTGTCCCGTCTGCTTCATCCAATCCCAGGCGACGCCCGGGCGGTCCACCCCATAGAGGCCTGTCGCTTCGGCGGAACAGAGCGCGCCGGCGAAAGCCCCCTCGCGTTCGAGGCAGGGCTGTCTCACTATGAAGTCGCTCAACGGCGATCCTCCCGATGATGAATGTCGTCGTGGCGCGCGGGGGCATGCCGCGCGGTGACGGCTTTCGCTCGCCATTTCTTTCAGAAATGGCGAGCGCTTCTGGTCGAGTGAGAGGCGTCGGTCCGTGGATCAGGCGCTCGTGGCCGATTGCGGCCGGCGTCCGCGAAGCGGGACATATCTTTGCAGCGCTTCCGTCAGATAGTCCGACAACAGCGCGAATATCACGCCCGCCAGGAGCGACAGAACAGCGATGGCGAGCGGATTGTCCTGCGACAGCGCGATGATGCGCTCGCCGCGGTCCGAGACGCCCACGAGCGCGAAAAGCGTCGCATAGCCGAGGATCGCGACGGCGAAGTCGCTCAGCGCCGACAGTCGCGACGCGAAGACGAGGATGGCCAGCGTGATCGCCACGGCGATCGCCGTCCACGCCGGACCGCCCAGCGTCGCGCCATAGGGGAGGCGCGAGATAAGAGCCAGGGCGACGCCAGCGAGAACGACGCCCGCCAGAAGATGAAGAAGCGCTTTCTTCACGCCCTCGATCTTTCCGCGGAAGTGGTAGTAGCCGGCCCAGCCGATCAGGATCGGAAAGAGCTGCGCGCCATAGTGGGCGGCGGGTCCCTCGGCGAGAAAGGCGGCCACGCCGGCGAGCGCGCCAACGCTCACGGCGCGATATGTCGAGATGCTCATGATAAATTTCCTCTTGTCCCGCGCGATCGACGATCGGCGCGTGCGAATGAATCCCTTGGGTTGCCTGTTCAATCGAACAAAGCCGCCCGTCAGTTGAAGATGACTGTTGAGGGGATCAGACGCCGCGCGGCGGGGGCGCGCGAGGACAGAGGGCGCGCAGCTCTGGCGCGACGATGACGGCGTCGATCTGGTCGTCGCACGCCGGAGAAGCGGAAACGGTTTCCAGAGGCAGGATTTCGACGGGAGCGCGGCCCGCGTCGGCCTCGATGAAAGAGCTGCAGTGCAGAACGCAGCAGGGACCGACATGCTGCTGCTCGATCGGCCCGGAGGAGTCCCTATTCGCCGCGTCGGCGTTTTGGCAGATTGTTCCGAACAGCAGGCCGGCGGCGCCATTGGCGGTCGCGCCAGCGGCGAAGCCGATCGACGCCGCTTGCAACAGCAAGAGTATCGCGACCGCCGCGCTCACGGCCGCACGGGCGACGACCGCACGGGCCATGGCCGTTCGTTCGACGCTCCGATATGACCGGCCTGACGCTTTCAAGATCACTCACCCCGCGTGTCGGATCGAGACGCGCTATAGCAGCGATACAGGGTCCAGCGACCGCTTGTCGCATGCAATGCGGCAGGTTGTCGCGCTGACGTCCAGCGAGAGCGGCGCGCTGGCTTCACCGCCGCGCCTGCCCGGGCGTGTATGCGCGACCTGCGTCGCCCGCTTCGTCCCGCGCCATGCGCGGCCGCCTCGACGAGGAAGGCTTTCAACCTCTTGGAGGCGATATCGGCTTGCTCCATGAAGGAGAGCGTATCGACGAGCTGGCCGCGATGGTCGACAAGATAGACGAGCGTCGTGTGGTCGATCGTATAGCCGCCGCCTTTGAGAGGAACCTTGCGGTGGTAGACTCGAAACGCCTGCGCCGCTCGCGCAAGTTCGTCCGTCGATCCCCTCAATCCAGTAACGCGCCCGCCGAAGGACCCGACAAAATCCGAGAGGACGTCGGGCGTGTCTCGTTCGGCGTCGAGGCTGACGAAGAGAATTTCGAAATCGGACGTATCCGCCCCCGCCTCTTTCACGACCGTCGTCAGCTCGAGCAGCGTTGCTGGACAGGCTTCAGGACATTTCGTGAAACCGAAGAATATGGCGTAGGGGCGTCCGAGCATCGTGCGATCATCGACTGTTTCGCCCTTGGAGGACGTCAGACGAAACGCCGGCGCGGTCTTGCCCGGCGCCGCGATCGCGTCGCGGGGCTGCGGCGTCGCCTGCAGCATTGGAAGAACCATCAACGCCGATGCGGCGGCGCAGGCGATCCAGGGGCTCTGTGTTCGTTTCGCCGGCGCATCTTCGGCTCCGCGCTCCGATGGCGCGGCGGGCGCCGCCGACGCCGCGCAGGACGGCGTTTTGCAGACGGTTCGCACCGGCGCCTCGACGCCCGCCTCGCGCAGCGCAGCCGCCAGCCGCTCGACGATCGCTTCGCGTTCGCCCGGCAAGACATCGCGCGCGATTTCGAGTTGTCGCGCGACGCCTTCGACCTCGACGCGCCGGCAGTCGCCGGCGTCGTCGATGTGCCGAACGACTCCGATCGCCTTCACTCTGCGCCGACCGACGAGTTCATCGTCGACATAGTGCGAGACGCAGACGATGTTTCGCTCGATGGTCACCCGCTCCGTGAAGCGCCGCTTCGCAAACAGCGACGAGCAGGCCCAGGAGAGGCCGAGTATGGAAAAAACGCCGATGATCTTCGCATCCGGCCTGATGGCAAGGATAGCGGACATGCTCTCGAACGCGGCGTAAGCGAGCGCGAGCGCCAGAACGCGCTTGCAGGCCGTCCTTCTCATCTCACGCCGTCTTGTCGACGCTTCGGCGAGAATCTCGCTGGCGTTGGTTGCCGGATCGATCAGGACGGTCGAGCGCGGTCGAATGAGCACGAACATTCACCAATGCGTTGAAATGGGGCGAAAGCCCGCGCTCGGAACATACAAAGAAGGCGCGACGGCAAAGCGTCGAAGCGCCTACGTCGATTCCGAGAACCGCGAACGGAAAAACCAGCTTGACGATAGGAATCGTGGAGCTGTTGCGTCAATCGTCGTTGCGCAAATAATCCTGCGACAGGACGTCGCGTTCAATAAATGAACAGTTTCTCTCCGCTTTGGAGTCGGCGCTTTCGCTGCAGAAAGATGCCGACGCGCCCGATGAATAGTTCACTGTTCGTGAATTGGACTGAGGCGGCCGCATATGTATCAACACTATTCATAACCGCGACCCGCATTTTACTGCATGCACTCTGCGAACGACCCGCGATCCCAACGAATATCGCCGGTTCCGACCGCGACGCGGCTGGCGCGCGTTTTGGCGCCGATGTTGCCCAGCGGTCGGCCATGAACACGACGAGCTATGACCCCACGAGACGCCGCTACGCCATCGTTGCGCCTGTTGCAGGAGGCATTCTTTGTTGCGGTCTCGGCGCGCTCGGGGCCGCCGCGGGCGCGACTGTCCCTCTCGACATCGAGATCGAGCATCCGTGGTGTGCGGCGTCTCCAAAGGGCGTCACCACGGGCGCCTGCTATATGACGGTTCGCAATCGGGGGACGGAGACGGTCAGAATTGTCGGCGTGGATATTGCCGTATCGGACCATACCGAGCTGCATGAAACGGGCGTTGCAGACGGGATCATGAAAATGCGCCCTGTCTCTGAGGGCGTGGAAATTCCCGCCGGAACGTCGATCGACTTTCAAACGCGCGGTTACCATCTCATGCTGCTCGATCTGAAATCGTCATTGAAGCTCGGGCAGACGATCGACGGCTCGCTTCGCTTCGAAAGCGGCGGCGCGATGAAGATCGAGTTTCATGTGGAGACACGGCGGCTGTAGCACGCCCCGGGCATCGTCGTGGACGGCCGTCTGATATGAGATGCGCTTGATCGGGTCACTGTCATTCCCGACGCTCACGCAGCGAGCGATCGGGAATGAAGAGCAAAACCAGCGCTTTTGTGGCTCTGGATCCCCGGTCGGGCTTTCAGCCCGCCGGGAATGACAAGTCCCCATGCGAGCTATTCAAACGGAAATGGCATGAGGGGCTTATCGAGGCCCGCAATCCGGAAGCACCACTCCGAAGATAGCCCCTCCCCCGCCGGCGTGGGACTTGAGAGTTTTCGGCTACGTCGCCCCACAATTGGATCGATCAGAATTCGCCCACTAACTTGCTAGTTCCCACCCGTCGGCAGCATTCCGTAGTGCTTGATTCGAATGGTGGGCGCGACAGGAGTTGAACCTATGGCCAGTATCGACGGAATCGACGCTCTCATTATGGCGATGACGGGACGCCGGCCAAACTCAAACCATAAAGGCCGTGGGGCCGGCTTCCGCATTTTCAATCGACACCTCATCCGCGATGGCTCGGTCAACCGCCTCAATGAATTCCTGCACGCTCTTAAAGGTATTGGCCCAACGCTCAGGGCTATCCTCTTGAGGCTCGCCAACAAGACGAGCAATTCGGCGGCGCTCAGTGACCAGCTTCGCTCGAACGGAATTCAAGATTTCGACTTCCGACATATCGGCCCCCAAGGACTAAGAATCACGCCACGAATATGCGCGCGCAGGGAGCCGTCAGCAATGGCTGCATTGAGCGCTCGGTCCGCTCCGAGCCTGAGGAGGTTTCGAGGGTTTTGAGGGTGCTGGCTCGGGGCATTTTCAGATTTTTTTGCCCTACCGACCGCGACGGTGACCTCTTGGTCCAGCGGTGACTATATGGTGACCGGACTTCGCGGCCTCGACACTATATCTTTGTAAGTTCTTGATTTTGATGGTGGGCGCGACAGGGATTGAACCTGTGACCCCTACGATGTCAACGTAGTGCTCTCCCGCTGAGCTACGCGCCCCCTTCCGGGGTTCCGCCTTGGCGGCGGCTCGGGTGGCGTGTGTATAGTGGCGGACGCGGCGGCGCGCAAGCGCCTTTGTGCAGAAAAATTTCATAGTCCCGCGACAGCGCAAATTCCGCCCGGCGGCGGCTTGGCGGGAGTGGCCGTTAACAATTTGTTGAGGCCAGATGTCGCGGGGACGAAAGATTTATGACGCCGCGACAATTCTTATCTTGCGGGCCTCGCCCAATGTGGCATGCTTGGCCGTGCGCCCCTCGCGAGGGGAAAGTCACAAAGGAGGTTTCGCATGTCCTTACAAGGCCATATCGTCGAACTCCAACGTCGCCACGAGGCGCTCAAGAAGGAAATCGAGAGAGAGCAGCTTCACCGCAATGCCGACAAAGCCAAAATCATCGAGCTGAAACGCAAGAAGCTGCAAATCAAGGACGAACTCGCCAAATTGGCGATCAGCGAAACACGCCACTGACGCACGCTCGAACGGGGCGGAAAGCTTTTTCCGCCCTGTCCGCCTTTCAACGCTCTCGGCCCATGGCGCGCCCGCGCGTCACCGCGCGCCCGACACCAGCAGCTTGTAGTTGATCGCGTCGACAATCGCTTCGAAAGAGGCGTCTATCACATTGGCCGAGACGCCCACCGTCGACCAACGATTTCCCTCCCCGTCCGCGCATTCCACCAGCACGCGCGTCACCGCGTCCGTGCCGCCCTGGAAGACGCGCACGCGGTAATCGACAAGCCGGACGTCGTCGACGAATTTCTGATAGGCGCCGAGATCCTTTCGCAGCGCGACATCGAGCGCATTGACCGGGCCGTTGCCCTCAGCCGCCGAGATGCGCGTCTCGCCGTGAACATTGATCTTGACGATCGCCTCGGCGCCCTTGTCCTCGAAGCCATTGCGCGCGAAGCGCCGATCCACCGCCACGCTATAGCGCTCGATGTCGAAATAATGCGGGGCTTCGCCGAGCACGCGCTTGGCGAGCAGGAAGAAGGAGGCGTCGGCGCCCTCATAGGCATAGCCCTGCGATTCCTTTTCCTTCACCTCGTCGAGCAGACGCGTCAGGCGCGGATCATCCTTGTCCAGCGTCACGCCGAGGCGCGTCAGCTCGGAAATGATATTGGATCGCCCGGCCTGGTCGGAGACCAGCACGCGGCGCTGATTGCCCACGGTTTCCGGCGCCACATGCTCATAGGTGCGCGGATCGGTCAGCACGGCGGAGGCGTGAATGCCGGCCTTCGTCGCAAAGGCGCTGGCGCCCACATATGGCGCATGGCGATTCGGGGCGCGATTGAGCAGCTCGTCGAGCGCATGGCTGATGCGCGTGAGATGGGACAGCTTCTCGCGCGTGACGCTTATCTCGAACCGAGAAGCGTATTCATCCTTGAGCAGCAGCGTCGGGATGATAGTCGTGAGATTGGCGTTGCCGCAGCGCTCTCCCAATCCGTTGAGCGTGCCCTGAATCTGCCGCGCGCCGGCGCGCAGGGCGGCCAATGAGTTCGCCACCGCTTGCCCCGTGTCGTCGTGGCAATGCACGCCGATATGGTCGCCCGGAATGACCTTGGCGACCTCCGCGACGATGCGCTCGACCTCATGCGGCAGCGTGCCACCATTGGTGTCGCACAGCACCACCCAGCGCGCGCCGGCCTCGTAAGCCGCAACGGCGCAGGCGAGCGCATATTGCGGATTGTCCTTGAAACCGTCGAAGAAATGCTCGCAATCGACCGCCGCTTCCTTCTCCCGCGCGACAGCCGCTCTTACGGATTGCGTAATCGCGGCGAGATTATCCTCTTCCGTGGAGCGTAAGGCGACCTTGACCTGATAGTCCCAGCTTTTGGCGACGAAGGTCACCGCATCCGCCGAGCTGCCCAAGAGCGCCGCGACGCCGGGATCGTTCTCCACCGAACGGCCTTGCCGGCGCGTCATGCCGAAGGCGCAGAAGCGCGCCCGCAGCTTCGGCCGCTGCGCGAAGAATTCCGTGTCGAGCGGGTTGGCTCCCGGATAGCCGCCTTCGACATAGTCGATCCCGAGATCGTCGAGCATGGCGGCGATCTGCCGCTTGTCGTCGAGCGAGAAATCGACCCCCGTCGTCTGCGCGCCGTCGCGCAGCGTGGTGTCGTAAAGCGTCACGCGTTCCCTGGTCATCAATGCGTTCCCCCAGCGGCCGGCGGGGCCGCCAGTTGCTTGGTCATGGTGGTGTTTCCGAGCCATTCGCCGGCGATGGTCACCGTATTGCGGCTCTGCGCGACATAGCCGCGCGCAGCGAAGAAATCGCGCGCCGTGTCGGAGGCTTCGACGGTGAGCGTCTTGGTTCCGCGCGCGCCGGCGAGCTTCTCGATCGCGTCAGCAAGCGCGGCGCCCACGCCTTGCCCCGCATAGTCCGGGCGCACATACAGCATGTCGAAGAGCTTGTTGTCTTTAAGAGAAGCGAAGCCCGCGATCTCGCCGTCGGCCAGCGCGACAATGGTGAGGGCCCCGGCGAGTCGGGCGGCGAAAGCGGCTTCGTCATCCGCCGCCGAGGCCCAGGCCTCGCGCTGATCCGCGTCGTAATCCTCGGCCGCGAGCGCCTCAATGCTCGCGCGAAAAAGCGCGGCGAGCGCCGCCGCGTCACTTGCAAGATATGGCCGAAGACCGGGCTGCGCCATTACACGACCTCGAAGCTGCGCAAGATCTGCCAGGCGGCGAAGGCGGCGCCGGCCAGGACGAGAATTTTGAAGAGGAGGTAAACCGCCCAATGGCGCTTGAACGGCAGCGTGTTTTTCCAGTCGTTGTTGGACATGGCGTTGCTCCTGTTGCCTCGCGCGGGACGGCGCATTGTAGCCCGGCCGTGGATCACGCTACGCGCCAGACATTGCGTTGGCGTTTCGGTGGGAGGGGCGCCCTCGGACCCCACCCGGCCCGCTGCGCGGGCCACCCTCCCCGTAAAGGGGAGGGAAGGGATGGCGGCGGCAGCGCCGCTCATGCCGCCCGACGCTTCAGAAAGAGCGCAAATCGTAGGGCTCCAATCCCTCCCCCTTGCGGGGAGGGTGGCGCGCGAAGCGGGCCGGGTGGGGGGGAGGATCACGACGCCTCCGGCATATGCTCACGCGCCCGCGCCAAAATCGTCTCGACGACCCCATGCAGATTGGAATCCACCTCCGGATTCCAAAATCGCAGCGTGCGAAAGCCCTGCGAGGCAAAATGTGCGTCACGCCTTGTATCGTTGCGCAACCCCACGTCCTCGCCATGCTGAGAGCCATCCACTTCGATGATCATTTTGTATTTGAAGCAGACGAAATCGAGCACATAGCCGTCGAGCGGCGCCTGACGGCGGAAGTGGAAGCCCTGGGGCCGCAGCTTGCGTAGCTGCACCCAGAGCTTCACCTCCTGCGGCGTCATGGTCTTGCGCAGAGCGCGGGCGCGGGCGACGGACATGGTTCAGCCAACCCGGCCGTCGGGGTCGGGCCCCACCCGGCCCGCTGCGCGGGCCACCCTCCCCGTAAAGGGGAGGGATGGGATTGCATCGGCATTGCAGATCATGCGAGAGGCTCGCGACTGCATCAGCGCATCAAAAGGAGCCCAAACCGCGCCGCTCCAATCCCTCCCCTTTACGGGGAGGGTGGCCCGCGCAGCGGGCCGGGTGGGGGGGAGTCCGCTCATTGCTTCACCTCCCAACTCGTCGTGCCGTCCTTATTGTCCTTGAGCGCAATGCCCATCGCCGCGAGTTCGTCGCGGATGCGGTCGGACTCCGCCCAGTTCTTGGCGGCGCGAGCGGCGAGGCGGTCGGCAATAAGGGTTTCAATTTGCCTTTCAAGATCAGGATCGACGGGCGGCTTGTTCCACTCTGTGTCCAGAATGCGCTCCAGCCCCAACAATCCAATACAAAAACGCAGCTTTGCTGCGGAAGCGGCGATCTCTGAAGGGGGCGCTAAACGCCCTTCGCCAAGCTGCGAGTAGCCCGCGATTACACCTACATGCGTAAGGCTGTGCATTTGCGCTACAGCATCGGGGGTATTCACGTCATCGGCCAAGGCTTCAAGAAATGCAGCGTGGGGGACGGCTTCTGCGGCGCGAAGCGCATAAGCTCTCCACCTCATTAAAGTCTTCTCCGCCTCCTCCAGCGCCTTCACCGTCCAATCGATCGGCTGCCGGTAATGCGTCCGCAACATTGCAAGCCGCAGCACTTCGCCCGGCCACTTCCGCCCACCAAATTTCTCCGTATGCAGCAGCTCATGAATCGTCACGAAATTCCCCAGGCTCTTGGACATCTTCTCGCCCTCGACCTGCAGGAATCCATTATGCATCCAGTAATTCGCCATCACGTCGCGCCCAAAAGCGCAGCATGACTGTGCGATCTCGTTCTCGTGATGCGGGAAGACGAGATCGATGCCGCCGCCGTGGATGTCGAAGGTTTCGCCGAGATGTTTCCACGACATCGCGGAACATTCGATATGCCAGCCCGGACGCCCCCTGCCCCACGGCGACTCCCAGCCCGGCTCGTCCTCTTTCGAGGGCTTCCACAGCACGAAATCCATGTCGCCGCGCTTATAGGGCGCGACGTCCACGCGCGCGCCGGCGAGCATTTCATCGAGCGAACGGCGTGACAGGCGCCCATAGGCCGGCATCGACGGCACGTCGAACAGCACATGGCCGTCGGCCGCATAGGCGTGGCCCGACGCGATCAGCCGCTCGATGATCGCGATCATCTGCGTGATATGTTCCGTCGCGCGCGGCTGCACGTCGGGCTCGAGGCACCCCAAGGCCCGCACGTCTTCCTGAAAGACCTTGTTGGTCTCTTCGGTCAGCTCGCGGATCGTAATGCCGCGCTGCGCCGCGCGCGCGTTGATCTTGTCGTCGACGTCGGTGATGTTGCGGACGTATTTGACATGGCTCTCGCCGTAAAGATGCCGCAGCAGGCGGTAGAGCACGTCGAAGACGATCAGCGGCCTTGCATTGCCGATATGGGCATAATCATAGACCGTCGGCCCGCAGACATACATGCGCACATTGTTGCGATCGATGGGCTCGAAAGCCTCCTTCGTTCGCGTCAGCGTATTGTAGATTTTGAGCGCGGGCGTCGACATGAAAACCTCTGTCGCCAGCTTGAGCCGGCGCGTTTCATGTCAGTTCGAGGACGTGACGGCTCCGGCCAGCCTGGGTTGCTAGCTGATAATGGTCCGGCCACAAATTCGGCAGGAGAGCGGCGTGGGAAGCGTCATGGCGGCGACCATGCGCCCGAAACCGCCGCCGCGTCAAGCGCGCTTTCGCAGCGCGCAAGAGCGCGCCGTCGCCGCTCCAGGCTCATGCAAAGCGCCTGCGACGCTCCCGCCGCATTTACGGCAGGATCGTGGCGCCTTAACGCATGATTAACCGCGTTCCGATAGTTTTAACCATACGCCGCCCGATGTCTTTGGCGGCCATGGAGCGGGCGCCGGCATGTTCAAACTCTCGTCGAAATACGAAAAGTCTTTTCTGCCGCGCCTCGTCGCGGGGCTTCTCGTCTCGGCGGCTTATTTCTCTAGCGCCCAGGCGGCTCCGGCCTCCTATATTGTCGTCGATGACGACGGCTATGGCGTGCTGGATTGCCTCACCCAGAAATCCGAGTGCGGAAAAATCGTGGCCGACGCCTGGTGTGAATCTCACGGCCACGGTCCGGCGAAGGCCTTTGGCCGCGCCGAGGACATCACCGCCTCCATCGGAGCCGACGCGCCGCGCGAGCCGGTCAAGCCGGGCGCGGCGGTGGTCTCCTGCTCGGAATAAACCCTATCTCACCCAATTCGCGCATTTGGCGGGCTCGCCCCCGCCCCAGGGCTGGATCGCCACGGTCGACGTCGAATTCTCCGGCGAGCCCTCGACCAGCTTGTCCGAATAAACCATGTAGACGAGCATGTTGCGCCGCGTGTCGCAGCCGCGCGCAATGTGCATCTGCTTGAAGAAGAGCGACCGTCGCTCGCTGATGGCGAGATCGCCTTGCGTGAACTTCTCGTTCTCCTTGCCGGCGCGCAGCTTGATCGGCCCAAATTGGCTGCAGGCGAGCGAAACCTCCGAGGTCTGCTCAGCCACGCCGAACATGCCGGCGACGCCGCCCTTTTCATGCGCCGTAAAAGCGCAGGCGACGCCGTCGATGAGCGGATCGTCGACGACATAGGTCGCGAGCTTGTCGTTGGGCGTCAGCAGCTTGAAGTCGGTCGACTTGCGGAAGATCAGGTCCGGCCCTTCCTGCGCGCAGGCCGCGCTCGCGCCGAGCGCGGCTGCGAAAGCAATCGAGAATATCGCGCCAAAACGGTTCGTCTTCATAAGCCGGTCTCCAATGCCGTCGCGCGGGATATGGGCGAGGACTTGGCGCATGGGAAGTGCCGGAGGCTTCGCTCCTGCAAAAAAATGGCGCGGCGCGGGCCTCGCGACCGCCTTGTTGCCGACATGATGCAGGAGAGAATCCAAGGCGATCGGATGTCGGACGCACGCATCCTGAAAGAGCCGCCACAGGCGGCGGCGCGAAGGACGAAAGATCCTTCGACCGACGGGGTAACGCCCCGTAAGATTGATCGGCGGCGCGAAAAAGCGGATATGCTCGGGCCGCCCGCGATTCTTGAGCTTGGGCGCTAGATGAATGTCGCGCCGGGCCGGCAGCCGGAGCACGAGATGAGGCCGACCTTGGGGCCGACGACTACCCGCTTCCTTTTTGCATTGGCGCTCGTCGCCCTCGTCTTCCTCCCTCGCGGAAGCGCGCGCGCCGAGAGCGCCTATTGCACGGATCTACGCGGTCAGATCGCCAAGGCCGGCGCCGAGGGCATGGCCGCCCGCTATCGCGCCGCCGCAGCCAAGCAGCGGGGCGAATATGGCCGCCTCGCCGCCAAGGGCCGCGCGATGGGCTGCGATCGCGAGCAGTTCCTGTTCTTCGGCAATCCGCCGCCGCCGCAATGCGCGCAGATCAGCGCGCGGCTCAGCGCTTTGCAAGGCAGCATCGCCGCTTATGAGCAGGGCGCCGCCGACGACAGCCAAAGACAGGCGCTCATGGCGCGCTATGAGGTCGATTGCCGCAACCAGCGCGTGGCAGCGCGCGAGCCCGAGCCCAAGAGCTTCTTCGAGGAGCTTTTCGGGGTCCGGCAGCCGGAGCCGGCGCCCGGTTATCGGGAGGCCCCCGACGATCCAGGCTATCAGACGCTCGACCCGGATTACGAAGGAGACGGTCAATTCGTCGATGGACGCCCTCAGGGCGGCCCCATGGCGATCTGCGTGCGGACCTGCGACGGCGGCTTCTTCCCGATCACTTACTCTGCCAGAAGCGGGCAGCTCGACGATCTCAACACGCTCTGCAAGGCCATGTGTCCGGGAACGGAGGCCAAGCTCTACACGCAATCGCAATCGAAGGGGCTCGAATCGGCGATTTCGATCGACGGCGAGGCCTATGGGGATCTCCCGAACGCGCACAAATTCGAGAAGACCTACGACGCCTCCTGCGGCTGCAAGCCCAAAGGTCAGAGCTGGACCGAGGCGCTGGCCGAGGCCGAACGCATCCTCGCCGAGCGCAACAAGAAGGACCAGATGGTCACGGCCGAACAGGCGGAGCAATTGTCGCGCCCGATTCTGCCCGGCGATCCGCGCGCGAAGAAGCCGGCGCTTTCCCTGCCGCCCACGCCCGCCGCGGCCAACGCCGGCCTGCGCGGCGCAGAGGGAAGCGTGACGACCGGCGGGCCGGAGGTTTTCCGCGACGTCGTCGGTCCCGATGGCGTGAAGCGCCGGGTCCGCGTGGTGGCGCCGACGTTGTAGCAAGCCCCTTGGACCGCGAGCCTTCAGGCTCGCTCAGATTGTTGACAAACCTCCGAGGTGGCCTCGCCCTTCGAGACGCGATCTTCGCTCGCTCCTCAGGGTGAGGCCTAAGTGTTTGATGAGGTTTCAGAAGCTCCTCATGCTGAGGAGCCTGCGTAGCAGGCGTCTCGAAGCACGAGGGGCGTCATCGCCACTTTGTCAGCACCCTGCGCGAGCCTTCAGGCTCGCTTCCTTCAGGCGAGCCTGAAGGCTCGCGGTCCGGCGCCCCCTATGCGCCGCGCCTGACAGGCTGCCGGAGAATGGTCCTCAATTTCGCGGGCTCGGTCTTGCGCGGATCGCTCAGATAGATTTCGTGATGCCTGCCAGCGAAGACATACCCCCGCGACGGCATTTCCTCGTGATGCAGCCGCGCGAGCGCCAGTCCTTCGTCGTCATAGGCGCCGATGTGCAATATTTGGAGCGACGGACCTTCGTCGTAGATTTCCATACGCAGGCTATCAGGGGGCGCGCCGAGCTTCTTTTTCGACTTTTCAATCGCCGCGAGAAACACGCCGTCGTCCAGGAAATCCGGCGCCAGGATCATCATCGTCCAGCGCCAGCGGTCCTTGCGACGCGCAACGAAATCAGCCGGATCGTCCGCCTCCCACAAGCCTTCCAGCGGCGGCACGACATAGTCTTTGCCAAGCGACGCCTTCGCGGCGAATTTCATCGCGTAGCTCACAGAGAAGAGCCATTCGACCGCCTGCTTGTAGGCCGGTGCGGTATTGGGATCGCCGGCGCCGTCGACCATCACGAAACGCATCGCTGGAACGTCGACGAGCGCGAAGCGATTTGTCGGGGCGCGATAAAGCGCTGGAGAAGCTTTTTTAAAATCGATCTTTGTCATGCTCGAAAACGTAACGTGGGGACATTGCATCCAGAACAAACCAGCGCCGTCATTGCGAGCGAAGCGAAGCAATCCAGGGCCGTGATGTGGCTCTGGATTGCTTCGTCGCTTCGCTCCTCGCAATGACGGCGGTGGCTACCCGCCCTGCGCCGCCATATGCGATTTCACCGTCTCGATGAGCTGTTTGATCGAGAACGGCTTGGGCAGGAAACCGAAATCGCCTTCTGGCAAATTCTTGGCGAAAGCCTCCTCGGCATAGCCCGACACGAAGATCACCTTGGCCGTGACGCCGCGCTTGCGCAATTCGGCGAACATGGCCGGTCCGTCCATCTCGGGCATGACCACGTCCGAGACGATGAGGTCGATCTTGCCGCCGACCTCCTCGACAACCTCCAGCGCTTCGAGGCCGGTGGAAGCCTCCAGCACGGTGAAGCCGCGTGACTTGAGCGAGCGCGCGCCGATGGAGCGCACCGCGTCTTCGTCCTCGACGAGGAGGATTACGCCCTGCCCCGTGTAATCGGCCGCGGCCTTCGGCGCCTCGGCCTCCGGCTTCGGCGCTTCCTTCTCTTCGGGGATGAAGCGCGGCATGAAGATGCGGAAGACCGTGCCCTTGCCCACTTCGCTCTGTGCGAAGATGAAGCCGCCCGACTGTTTGACGATGCCGAAGACGGTCGAGAGGCCGAGGCCCGTGCCCTTGCCGACCTCCTTGGTGGTGAAGAAGGGCTCGAAAATTTTCTCCATCACCTCGGGCGGAATGCCGCTGCCCGAGTCCTCAACCTCGACCAGCACATAGTCCGCCGCGACGAGATGAATCTCATTGAAGCCGGCGCATTCGTCCTTGGTGACGTTGCGCGTGCGGATCTGCACGCGGCCGCCCGTGTCCGCCATGGCGTCGCGGGCGTTGACGACGAGATTGATGATGACCTGCTCGAATTGCGTGAGATCGGCCTTCACGAACCACAGATCGCGCCCCTGCCGCAGATCGAGCTCGTTCTTCTCGCCGACGATCCGGCGCAGCAGATTTTGCAGCTCGGACAAGGCGTCGCCGAGCTGAAGAACTTGCGGCCGCAGCGTCTGGCGACGCGAGAAGGCGAGCAGCTGGCGGGTCAGGCCGGCGGCGCGATTCGCGGTCTCCTTGATCTGGCGGATGTCGCGGAAAGCAGGGTCGGTCGGCCGGTGGTTCGAGAGCAGAAGATCGGAATAGCCGATAATCGCCGTCAGCATATTGTTGAAGTCATGGGCGATGCCGCCGGCGAGCTGGCCGACGGCGTTCATCTTCTGCGACTGGGCGAATTCCTCCTGCAGCTTGCGCTGCTCGGTTGTGTCGAGCGCATAGAGGGTCGCGCCTTTCTGGCCGGAATCCTCCGCTGCGGACGCGAAGAAGCGGGCCGAGCGCGGTCCCGCCCCTTCCTCAAAGGACACATTGACCGGCTTGACGTCGCTCTTGCCTTCGACCGCCTCCTCGATCGCCTTGCGCAAAGCCTGCGCGTCGCTCTCAGAGAGGCCGGCGAGTAGCGACCAGCCTTCCTTGCCGTGGAGCGCCGCCTTCGGGAGCAGCTTGGCGAAGGCGGCGTTGGAGTCGAGCACGCGGCCCTGCGCGTCGAGCGTCGCTATGGCCATGGGCGTCGAATTGAAGAAGCGCGCGAAACGCACCTCGGCGGCGCGCAGCCCTTCCTCCGGCTTTTCGCCGGCCGTGCGGTTGAGGACGAGCGTTCGCGAGGCGCCAGCGACGCCGTCCTGGCCGAAAGCCACCTGATGAAGGAGTCGCACCGGCAAGGAGCGGCCGTTCTTGCAGCGCAGATCGAGGTCGATCTGCTCCGTGCAGACCTCTCCCGGCGAGCCGGAGACGGCGGCCAGCAACGCCGCGCCATTATTGGCGACGATGGCGGAAAGACTTGCGCCCCCCGAGCCCACCTGGGTGAGATCGTAGCCGAGCCAGCCGGCGAGCGTCTTATTCATATAAGAAACGGCGCCGTCGGGCGTGGACGAGAAAAAGCCTGCCGGCGCATGGTCGAGAAAGTCGATGGCGTGCTGGAGCTCCTGAAACACGCCCTCCTGCCGCTGCCGCTCGCTCGTGACGTCGGCGACGCCCCACAGCGTCGCGCGCTGGCCGGCCTCCGGCAAGGGCCGCACCTTGATGCGATACCAGCCGACCGCGCCGGCGCCGGTGAGCGGCGGCGACAAGCGCAGATCTTCGACATGCGCTCTTCCCGAGCGCGCGGCCTGCGCCAGCCGATAGATTGCTTCGGAGACTTCCGGAGGGCCCGAAAAGAGCCGTTCGACGGCTTGCAGGCCCGAGGGGTCGCGGGCGCCGCAGAGCTCCATGTAAGCTTCATTGGCGTAGACGATCTGCATATCGCCCTTGGTGACGACCAGGCCTTCGGTGGTCGTGTCGGCGATGAGCTTGGTGACGTCGTTGCGCGGAATGCGGGACGAAAATTGTATGAGCCCGACGGCATAGGCGAAAAGCGAAAACACGCCGGCGACGCCGAAGAGCGCGAGGGCCAGCATGACGAGCCGCGGCGCCATGGCGGTCGGCGCCAGGAAATAGCCGACCGAAACCGTCAGAATCGCGATGGCGAACGTCAGCACGAGCCCGGCGCTTCCCGGTCGCTCGCTTCGATCAAATGCAGACGACGCTGCCCTCTCGCTCATCCCCTACGCCCCGCCCATCGCGCCCGCGAAGCCTGCTCGCGGACGATTCGGTCTGCATGCCAGAATATGGTTAATGAGCCGCGCATCGAAGCGACGCCGGCAAAATTGCTAAGTTTGAGAACTCTTTCAGATTCGTGTGCAAGAATGGCTGCGCACGCGCAAGATAGCAACCGCGCGCCGGGCAATTTCGGTTTCCGCCCCATAAGCGTTAACCATTGATTAACCTTTTGGGCCCGCTTGCCAGAAAAGCTGATAATTTGGCAAGGTTCAGCGCGTTCGAAGAGAGACCTGCGGTTCATGCAAGACAGATTCTCACAACTGCTACCGGTTCTCGGAGCAATCGTGGCGTTCCTCATCGCCGCGCTTCTGGTTCTTTATATCTTCCGTCTACTGTTTGGACGAAAGATTCGCTCGGATGCAGCGAAAAAAGGACCGCGTCGCCTGGATGTTGTCGACGTCTTCGACCTCGATCGTGAGCGTCAGCTCGTCATCGTCCGTCGCGACAACATCGAACATTTGCTGCTGATCGGCGGGCCGAACGACCTCCTCGTCGAGGGATCGTTCGCACGCGCCGAAGCGCCCGTTCGTGCGCCTGCCGAGGCGCGCGGCGCGGCGCCGGCGACCGCCTGGCCGCCCGGCCCTCCCGCCGAGCCCGCGCCGGGGCCCGTTCCCAAACCTGCCGTTCCAGGGCCGCTCAACCTGCCGCCGGACCTGTTCGCGCCCGCGCCCTCGAAGCCGACCGCGCCGGAGCCCGCTCCCGCGCCGCCGCCCGCCGGACCGACGGCCGCCCCGCCGCCGCCCCGTCCTGCTGCGCCGCCGCCGGCGCCGCCGCCACGCCCAGGCGCCCCGTCGCGACCTGCGACGCCGCCCTTCCTGGCGCGCACCCAGCGGCTGATCCAGCCGAAAACCGAGGCTCCGCCGCCCGCCCCGAAACCCGCCGCGCCGCCGGCGCCTCCGCAGCCCCCTGCTGCGCCGGCTCCAGTCGCCGAGCCTCCAGCCGCCCCGCCGGCGCCGGCCCAGGCCCGGCCTCCGGCTCCTCCGCCAGCGCCGCCGCCCGGCCCGGCGCGACCATCGGCGCCCCCGCCAGCCCCGCCGGCGCCCGCAGAGGTCGATCCGTTGGAGTCGCTGGAAGCCGAAATGGCCCGCCTGCTCGGCCGGCCCGAGAAGGAATAAAAAAGAAGGGCGTCGCCAAACCGGCGACGCCCTTTCTAATTGTTGGTGATTCGCTCGATTGGTTCAGTGTCATTCCCGACGCTCGCGCAGCGAGTGATCGGGAATCCAGAGCCGCCACCGCCGTTTTGGCTCTGGATTCCCGGTCGGGCTTTTCAGCCCGCCGGGAATGACAGCCCCAATGCGAGCTGTTCAAACGGCAATTGGGTATCAGTCGTCGCGATAGACCTTCTCGCGCCTCTCGTGGCGCTCCTGCGCCTCGATGGAGAGCGTCGCGATCGGCCGCGCATCGAGCCGCTTCAAGGAGATCGGATCGCCCGTCTCCTCGCAATAGCCATATGTGCCGTCGTCGAGACGCCCGAGCGCCGCGTCGATCTTGGCGATCAGCTTTCTCTGCCGGTCGCGGGCGCGCAGCTCGATCGCGCGATCGGTCTCGGAGGAGGCGCGATCGGCGAGGTCGGGATGGTTTTCATTCTCGTTTTGAAGCGCCGCCAATGTCTCGCGGCTTTCCTGGAGAATGTCTTCTTTCCACGCCAGCAGCTTGCGACGAAAATATTCGCGCTGCCGATCGCACATGAAAGGCTCGTCGTCGGAAGGTTTATAGGCTTCGTCCAGCTCCACCGACATGGCCGAGAATCCCCTCGTTGGACCATTGGCGCGCCTATATAGACGCGGCGCGTGACACTTACAATCTCACTTATATTCATGCGTCGCCGGATTGCCGCGAGACGCGCCGCGGCGACGATGAGAAGTTATTCCATCGCCTTGCGGAGATTTTCGTCCACCTTGTCGAGGAATCCCGTCGTCGACAGCCAGCTTTGATGATGGCCGACGAGGAGCGCCAGATCCTTCGTCATGAAGCCGGCTTCGACCGTCTTCACGCAAACCTCCTCGAGCGTTTGCGAAAAGCGCGCAAGCTCCTCATTGCCGTCGAGCTTGGCGCGATGAGCGAGACCGCGCGTCCAGGCGAAAATCGAGGCGATGGAATTCGTCGAGGTCTCGTGGCCCTTCTGATGCTCGCGGTAATGGCGCGTCACCGTGCCATGAGCGGCTTCGGCCTCGACCGTCTTGCCGTCGGGCGACATCAGCACGCTGGTCATGAGGCCGAGCGAGCCGAAACCCTGCGCGACAATGTCGGACTGCACGTCGCCATCGTAGTTCTTGCAGGCCCAAATATAGCCGCCCGCCCATTTGAGCGCCGAAGCCACCATGTCGTCGATCAAGCGATGCTCGTACCAAAGCCCCAGCGTCTCGAATTGCGACTTGAACTCGCTCTCATAGACGTCCTGGAAAATGTCCTTGAAGCGGCCGTCATAGGCCTTGAGGATCGTATTCTTGGTCGAGAGATAGACCGGGAATTTGCGCTGGAGGCCGTAGTTGAAGGTCGCGCGGGCGAATTCGAGGATCGACTCGTCGAGATTGTACATCGACAAGGCGACGCCGGCGCCCGGGTATTTGAAGACTTCCTTCTCGATGACCTGCCCGTCCTCGCCCTCGAATTTGATGGTGAGGCGGCCCTTGCCCGGCACTTTGAAATCCGTAGCGCGATATTGATCGCCGAAGGCATGGCGACCGACGACGATCGGTTGCGTCCAATGCGGCACGAGGCGCGGCACGTTGTTGCAGATGATGGGCTCGCGAAAAATGACGCCGCCGAGGATATTGCGGATCGTGCCGTTCGGCGATTTCCACATTTCCTTGAGGCCGAATTCTTTCACGCGCGCTTCGTCGGGCGTGATTGTCGCGCATTTCACGCCGACGCCATGCTGCTTGATGGCGTTGGCGGCGTCGATCGTGATTTGATCGTTGGTGGCGTCGCGACTTTGGATCGAGAGATCGTAATAGAGAAGGTCGATGTCGAGATAGGGCCGGATCAGCTTGTCCTTGATAAAGGCCCAAATAATGCGAGTCATTTCGTCGCCGTCGAGCTCGACGACAGGATTGGCCACCTTGATCTTCTGCATGTTTGATCGATCCTCAAGCTGCGCGCGCCTTATATCCCCGGCTCGACGCCAGGGAAAGCGGCGCCTGGGATGTGTGGATTTTCAGGAATAGGCTGTAAACTATGGCCGAAAGAGACGCGCCGAGGCGTCTCCAGCCTCCAATACCTTGAAAATCCTTCCCTTTTCGCCGACTTTGTACGACATCCAACAAGCATCAACTGCGCCACACGCCTATTCTGTAAAGGAAAGCTCAACGTCTCCCTTTCACTTTGCCCGTAGTTTTTATGCGGCGGAGTTGGAAGGCGTGAAAAACAAAGGTTTCCCTTGGACGAGCGCCGGATTTCAGGCGGACGAGCGCGGCTCGATCGCCATTCTCTTCGCCCTGTCTCTGATTCCCCTCGTCATGATCGTCGGCGCGACGATCGACTACACCCGCGCCGCGACGATGCGGACGCGCTTTACCCGGCTCGCGGATACGGCCGCGCTCGCAGCCGTGAGGGCGGCGGCGCTCCAGGAAGCCGATTGCCTCGCAAAGAGCTCCACGACCGGCCCTTGCACGCCGGACAACATCAAGAAGCTCGGCGAGGGCGCCGGCCTCAACTTCCTTGCCGCGGATACAGCCTTCGCGCGCTCCAGTCAGTCCAGCAGCGTCGCGCTGACCAATAATGACGGCTCCTGGTCGGCGACAGTGACCTATTCGGCGCAATCGCCCGCCGCCATGACCGGGCTCATCGGCTTCTCGTCGATCCCTGTGGGCCGAACCGTCACCTCGAATATTTCGCTGGGAAGCCAGATCTATCTCAACATTCGCCTTCTGCTCGACCGCTCCATGTCGATGGGCATCGGCGCCACTGCGGACGACATTTCCCGAATGGAGGACCTGACAGGCTGCGCTTTCGGCTGTCACACAAATGGCTCGTCTTCGACCTATTACGACAAGCCCAAGGCGCAGGGCATTCGCTTCCGCATAGACGAATTGCGGGACGCGACCACGGCTCTGATCGCCACGGCCAAGACGGTGACCGCGTCCAACGCCCGCACCCATATCCAGATGGCCGCCCACGCCTTCAACCATCAGGTCACAACGCTCGTCGATCTGACGACGGACCTCAACAAAGTCGCCTCGGCCGTCAAGGCGCTCGATTTGCCGACGACCGACGACGGCACGCAGACAAGCGACGCCATCAAATGGATCAACACCAAAGTTTCCGGAAATGGGAACGGACAAAAGGCGACAACGCCCCAGGAGATTATCTTCATCGTGACCGATGGCGTGGACGACGGCATTTATACCGGTTGGCAGGGAATGTCGGCGCCATATGGAAAGCCGCTCTCCTGGTGGCCAAAATACATGACCAAGGCGAACACCGGCGCCTTTCCGCGCGGCGCTTGCACGGCGCTGAAACAGAAGAACGCCATCGTCGCCGTGGTCTATACGACCTATGTGCCTTTCGTCGGAACCGAGCAATATGACAAGCTCATCGGCCCCTTCGCGAGCGATATTGCGCCCAATCTCCAGGAATGCGCGACGCCCGACTACTTCTTCACGGCGTCCACTCCTGGCGACATCCAGAAGGGCATGCAGCAGCTCTTCAACAAGGCGCTGGCGGCGTCCAAGCTGCGGCTGACGCATTAGCGGAAGCGACCTGGTTTGCGGAAAAGCCGCGGCCCCCTTCCCCCGCGCGCCGCTTCAGCCTAATTAGCGATCTCTCTGCAAGAGGAAGCTAAAAGTTGGTCGGAGCGGGAACGGATCACACCAAGCAGGCGCTCACGGGCGGGCCAGCCATCATATTGGTGCGCCCGCAGCTTGCCGTGAACATTGGCATGTGCGCCCGCGCCATGGCCAATTTCGGCCTCTCGGATCTGCGCCTGGTGTCGCCCCGCGAGGGCTGGCCGCGCACCGGCGCCTATCGCAAGGGCGCCTACGCCGCCGCCGCCGGCGCCACCCATCTGCTCGAAAGCGCCAAGCTCTACGACTCGACGCGCGAGGCGATCGCCGACCTCAATTTCGTCTATGCCGCCACCGCGCGCGGGCGCGGGCAGATGAAGCCGGTGCTCCCTCCCGCCAAGGCGCTCGCCGACACGGCCGCGCGCGTCGCGGCCGGAGAGAAACATGGCGTGCTCTTCGGCCCCGAGCGCACCGGCCTCGACAATGACGATGTGGCGCTTGCCGACGCCATACTGACCTTCCCGGTCAATCCCGCCTACGCCTCGCTCAATCTCGCGCAATCGGTGCTGCTCGTCGGCTACGAATGGTTCCGCGCCGCCCATGGCGACGCTTTGCCCTATGAGCAGGAGGAGCGCTCGCCGCCGGCGACGCGCGAGATGACCCTGGCTTTTTTCGACTTCCTCGAAGAGGAGCTCGACAAGCGCGGCTTCTTCCGGCCGCTGGACAAAAAGCCGGTGATGTCGCGCAATCTGCGCAATATGTTCCACCGCATGGGCCTCACACAGCAGGACGTGCGCACGCTCTGGGGCTTGGTGGTGCGGCTCGTCGAAGGCCCGCGGCGCGACCCCAAGAAGGTGTGGCGGCGGAAGAAGCTCGAAGAGGCGGAGGGGGAAAAGGGCTGATCCGCCCCCGGCCTCGTGGCTCTGGATTGCTTCGTCGCTTTGCTCCTCGCAATGACGACGAGGCGGCCCCGATGTGAGCTGTTCAACCGGAAATGGTATCAGTGAAACGACGGCTTCGGGCCACGCGACGGCGCGGTCGGCGCCACGGCGAGCGGACTCGCCTGATGATGCAGGAGCCGCCATTTTCTCTCGATGGCGCGAAACCAGTTGGTCGCGAGCAACAATCCGCCGCCGACCTCCTCGATGCAGAACACTCTGCCGTCGACGCCCTCGATCAACACCTTCTCCTCGCGCGCGGCCACGGCGTCCTGCGCGGGATTCCTGAAAATATCGCGATAGGAGGCGATGACCGGCGTCCGGCCGATGAGCGCCGGCCAGCCGGGATGCACGCAGCTCACCCCCTCCTCCGCCCAGATCGCCTCCATGGCGGGAAGGTCGCGGGCGGCGAAGGCGCGGTAATAGGCGGCGTTCGCGGCAAGAAGGGCGTCTTCGTCCATGCGCGCAGAGTGGTGGATTTACGCGGCGGAAGCAATATGCTTGGCCAAAGCGCGAGCGGCGCATGACCAAAGGAGGCCTATGGACGCCCTGAGCCTGTTCGGCCTTTTCGCGGTGAGCGCCATGCTGCTCACTTACGCGCTGGAGGAGCGCAGTCACTGGTTCGTGCTGGGCTTTTCCGCCTCCTGCGCGCTCGGCTCGATTTATGGCTTCCTGCAGGGCGCCTGGCCGTTCGGTCTCGTCGAGGGCGTGTGGTCGGTCGTCGCCCTCAATCGCTGGCGCGCACGGCATCGGGACTCCCAGCCAGCGGACTGAAACCCCACGTAAAAGCCGACCGTATCGCCGAAAGCCCGAACTGTGCTAAAGCCCGCGCCAGAGCCCCGGCCTTGAACCGGGCGCAGGAGGCCCTCAATGTTCATCCAAACCGAAGCCACCCCCAACCCCGCCACGCTGAAGTTCCTCCCCGGCCAGAATGTCCTCGGCCAGGGCGCGATGGAGTTTCGCTCGCGCGAGGCCGCCGCCAACGCCCCGCTGGCCCATGCGCTGCTCGCCATCGACGGCGTCGAGGCGGTGATGTACGGCGGCGACTTCGTCTCCGTGACCAAGAACGAGACGGACTGGGCGCATCTCAAGCCCGCGATCCTCGGCACGATCATGGAGCATTTCGCTTCTGGCGCGCCGCTCTTCACCGACGGCGGTTCGACTGTGGCCGACCATGGCGGCGAATTCTACGACCCGGCCGACGCCGAGACCGTCGCGACCATCAAGGAGCTGATCGAGACCCGCGTGCGCCCGGCGGTGGCCGGCGACGGCGGCGACATCGTCTTCCGCGGCTTTCGAGACGGCGTCGTCTATCTCGGCATGAAAGGCGCCTGCTCAGGCTGCCCCTCCTCGACCGCGACGCTGCGAAACGGCATCGAAAATCTGCTGCGCCATTTCGTGCCGCAGGTGAAGGCGGTGGAGCCGGCTTAAGTCTTCTTCTTCGAGCGCGCGTATTCCTCGGGAATCTCATCTCCAGCGCGAGGCGGTTCTCCCGTATCGCGCGACATGAGTCTATCGAATGCGGCCCAATCCGCCCGGCCTTTGCGGTCCGCGAAATATTGCGCGGTCCGCAAGGCCGAAACCTTTTCGGCCACTGCTGTGGAAACGAACTGGTTGAGGCTCGCCCCGTCTTCGGCTGCGAGCTTCTCGGCCTCCGCTTTCAAAGAAGCGGGAAGCCGGAGCGCATAGGCGGACACTTTCGTCTTCATGGCCTTAGCCTCACAAGCCATTCACCCGGCGTCAATACGCCGACGCAAAAGCGGTCAGACGCGGGCGAGAAGTCCTTCTTATTGAATGTCGCGATTCCCGCGGCGCGACCGTTGACGGCGGCCTCGAGAACCAGCTCGTCGCCTGGATCCCGTAACTGCGGCCGCCATAAGAACCAGATATCGACGGGCTCGACCAACTCGACGACTGCGTTCAAAAACTGGCGGACCTCCCGTGTGGAGAGCTGCGCCGCCTTTCGGTGCTCGCTCCGCTGACAGACAGATTCATATTCGACAACCAGCGCAACGGACGCCAGCAACCGAATCTCTCCCGCCCGCGCCAGCCGGAGCAGCTCCGCCGAGGCGCCGCGAGGGCTTCTCAGCGCAGCGACCACGACATTGGTGTCCAGCACAAGACGCATGGCGTCTGACTATCATATCACATATGATGTCGTCTCCAGCTTGGCGAGCCGCCGCCTCTCAAAATCTGTGACATTGGAGCTTCGCCCTTTGTTGATCGAGCGCCCCAAAGGGTCATATGCTCCCCGCATGCGAATCCTTGCGATCGACACCGCCCTGCCCGCCGTATCGGCCTGCGTGCTCGACCACGACGCGGAGCAGCCCATCGCTTCCGAGACCATCGCCATGGAGCGCGGTCACGCGGAGGCGATCATGCCGCTCATCGAGCGGGTCATGAGCAAGGTTGACGGCGGCTTCTCAACCATCGACCGCGTCGCCGTCGCCGTGGGGCCCGGCTCCTTCACCGGCATTCGGATCGGTCTTGCCGCCGGCCAGGCCATTGCGCTCGCCTGCAAGGCCGAGGTGGTCGGCGTCTCGACGCTGGCGGCGCTGGCGGCGCCGCTTATTCTCGACGCCGCCGACAGCGTGGTCGCGGCGGCGATCGACGCGCGACATGGCAAGGTCTTTGTCGCGGCCTTCGGCCCGGACGGCCGCGCTTTGCTGACGCCCCGCCGCGCCGGCGCGCATGAGGCGCTTCGGGCGCTGGGCGACGGCCCCCTGCTTCTCATCGGCTCCGGGGCGGAGCTTCTCGCCAAGGAAGCCCGCTCCTGCGGCATGGCGGTGAAGATCGTGAGCGAACAGGCGGCGCCCGACATCGAATTCGTCGCTCGGCTGGGCCTCGCCGCCAAGCCGGAGACGGCGCCCGCCAAGCCGCTCTACCTCAAGGAGCCGGACGTCACGATCGCCGGCAAGCCGCCGGAGGCCGCGCCGGCGCCCGAGGCTCCCGCCGCGCCGGCCGAGGCCGCGCCGCCCACCGCCCTCTCCGAGACCGCGCCCGAAAGCAGCGCACAAACAATCACTCCCTCCGAAAAGCTCGCCTCCGCGCCCGCGCAGGCCTAGAATCCACCCATGAGCCTGATCGCTTCTTTTTTTGCCAAGCCGACCTTTGTCGTTCGGCCCATCGGCGCCGAACGCGCGGAAGAATGCGAGGCCCTCCATGGCGCCTCCTTCGCCTTCGGCTGGTCCAAGATCGACTTCGAGAGCTATCTCACCGACCCCAATATTATCGCCGACGGCGCCGTGACCGAGGGCCTCAGAAGCAGGCTCGGCGGCTTCATCCTGTCGCGCCTGCTGCCGCCGGACGCCGAAGTGCTGACCTTCGCCGTCGACCCGGCGCGGCGCAGCGTCGGGCTGGGCCGCATGATTCTCGATCGGCATCTCGAAAATCTGGAGCGCGGCGGGGCCCGGCTGGTGTTTCTCGAGGTCGCCGACGACAACGAGGCGGCATTGAAGCTCTATTATCGCTTTGGCTTCAAGGAGATCGGCCGGCGGCAGAACTATTACCAGCGCGCCGACGGGACGAAACTCGCGGCGGTGAATTTAAGACTGGAGATGTAAGAGGGCGCCGGGGGTGAGCTTATCCCTCCCCTTTACGGCTAAGGGAGCCACACATCTCGGGGCCGTCATGGCCGGGCTTGTCCCGGCCACCCACGCCCTGGTGCACAGCCCGGCAAGACGCAATATAAGCTCTTGCGAGGCTTTAGAGGCTCCGAAGCCCCACCCCTCTTGCAGACTCAGACGTTCCGATGACCTCGGCGTGGATGGCCGGGACAAGCCCGGCCATGACGACGGGCAAGCGGTGATAATTCGAATCGGCGCGCTTTGGAAAAGCGCCTATAATGCGGCCAAACGAAGAGTCGCACGATCTCTCTCAAAGGAGCAGACAAGATTTCCACCCGGGTTCAGAACGCGTCCGAGCTGCCGTCGCCCGCGCCCGAGTCGGCGCCTTCGGAGGGCGGCAAGGTTCTGGTCAAGTCCTACGGCTGCCAGATGAACGTCTATGACGCGACGCGCATGGCGGATTTGCTCGGCCGCGAGGGCTATGCCGAGACCGCGGACGAAGCCGAAGCCGATCTCGTCATCCTCAATACCTGCCATATCCGCGAGAAAGCGGCCGAGAAAATCTACTCCGAGCTCGGCAAGCTCGCCCTCGAAAAGCGCGAACGCGAGGCCTCCGGACGCGAGATGAAGATCGTCGTCGCTGGCTGCGTGGCGCAGGCCGAAGGCGAAGAGGTCTTGAGGCGCCAGCGCGCGGTTGATCTTGTCGTCGGCCCGCAGAGCTACCACCGCCTGCCCGATCTGTTGAAACAGGCAAAGGGCGGCCAACGCCTCACCGACACCGAATTCGCGGTCGAAGACAAGTTCGACGCCCTGCCCCAACCGAGCCGCGCGCAAATCCGCGCCCGCGGCGTCTCCGCCTTCGTCACGGTGCAAGAGGGTTGCGACAAATTCTGTTCCTTCTGCGTGGTTCCCTACACGCGCGGCGCGGAAGTCTCCCGGCCGGTGACGGACATCGTCGCCGAGACCAGACGCCTCGTCGACGCCGGGGTGCGCGAGATCACGCTCATCGGGCAGAACGTCAACGCCTATTGCGGCGTGGATGAAAAGGGCGCGGAGTGGAGCCTCGCCAGCCTGCTGGGGCGCCTTGCAGAAATGCAGGGGATAAAGCGCCTGCGCTACACCACCAGTCATCCTGTCGACATGGCGCAGGATTTGATTGACGCGCATGAGGCGATTCCAAAGCTCATGCCCTTTGTCCATCTGCCCGTGCAGTCGGGCTCGGACCGCGTGCTCAAAGCCATGAACCGCAAGCATACGGTTGCCGACTATCTCGACATCATCGCCCGTCTGCGCAGGGCGCGGCCGGATGTGGCAATGTCGTCCGATTTCATCGTCGGCTTCCCGGGCGAGACCGACGAAGATTTCGAGGCCACCATGGCGCTCGTGCGCGAAGCCGGCTTCGCATCAAGTTTCTCGTTCAAATACTCCCCCCGCCCTGGCACGCCCGGCGCGGAGCGCGCGGACCAAATCGATGAAGAGGTCAAACGCGCGCGTCTCGCTGCGCTTCAGACGCTGCTCGAAGAACAGCGTCAGGCTTTCAACGCTGCGATGGTCGGCAAAACGATCGACGTCTTGTTCGAAAAACCTGGCCGCCACGAGGGTCAAATCGGTGGCAAAAGTCCCTATATGCAAGCTGTGCATGTCAGCGGCCCCGCTGACATGATCGGTGAAGTGGGCCGAGTCGCAATCGTCGCGGCGGGCTCCAATTCGCTGGCGGGCAGACTTGTGAGCGCGGGCGAGGAGGCGAAGGCTTGACAACGATTGGCGATGTGCGGCTTCGCCGGGACGAACCGGCCGAGCCCGATGCGGAAATCACGCTGGCCTTCGAAAACAATAAATATGCTTCTCTCGTCTTCGGCCATTACGACCAGAATCTCGCCAAGATCGAGCGCCGGCTGAAAATCGCCTCCTTCGCCAACGGCAATCACGTCACGCTCAAGGGCAAGGCGGAAGCCTGCGAACATGCGCGACGCGTCCTCGAGGCGCTCTACGAGCGCATCGCCAAGGGACAGACCATTGCGCTCGGCGACGTCGACGGCGCGATCGAAGAAACGGCGCGCCAGCGCAACCTCTTCCCTGACGCGGAGCCGGCGCGCGGCGCTTTCGAGCAGCTCATAACCCGCAAACGCGGTCTGGTGCGCGCCCGCAACGCGGCGCAGGACCAATATTTGCGCGCCATGAAGCGCTACGAGCTGGTCTTCGGCGAAGGCCCGGCGGGCACCGGCAAAACCTGGCTCGCGGTCGGCCACGCCGTGCAGCTCATGGAGCAAGGCGCGGTCGAGCGGCTCATCCTCTCGCGGCCGGCGGTCGAAGCCGGCGAGCGACTGGGGTTCCTCCCCGGCGACATGCGCGAGAAGGTCGATCCTTATCTGCGCCCGATCTACGACGCGCTGCACGACTTCATGGATTCGCGCATGGTCGAGCGCGGCATGCAGACCGGCATCATCGAGGTGGCGCCGCTCGCCTTCATGCGCGGCCGCACGCTGGCGCGCGCCTGCATCCTCCTCGACGAGGCGCAGAACGCGACCTCCATGCAGATGAAAATGTTCCTCACCCGCCTCGGCGAGGGCTCGCGCATGATCGTCACGGGCGATCCGTCGCAGACCGACCTGCCGCCCGGCCAGGTCTCCGGATTGTCGGAGGCGATTTCTCTGCTATCCGATATCGACAGCGTCGGCCGCGTGCGCTTTTCCGAAGGCGACGTGGTGCGTCACGACCTCGTGCGCCAGATCGTGGGCGCCTATGACCGCGCCGCCCGCGCCAAAAACAAGCCGCGAGACCTATGAATATAGAGATCGACGTCAACGTCTCCGCCGACGCATGGGAGGGCTTCGACGGTATCGAGACGCTCACCCGCGACTGCGTCGAGGCGAGCCTCGCCGAAAGCGGCGCGCGGCTGGTCGAGGGCTGTGAAATCAGCGTCACATTTTGCGACGATGCTGAGATCCATGAGCTCAACGCCGAGTGGCGCGGCAAGGACAAGCCGACCAACGTGCTCTCCTTCCCGACGCCGGGGCCCCTCTCCGCACGTCCGCTCCTCGGCGACATTGTGATCGCCTTCGAAACCGTGGCGCGGGAGGCCGAGGAGCAGGAAAAAACATTGCGTGAACATACGGCCCATATGGTCATCCATGGATTTCTGCATCTGATCGGTTATGATCACGAGACTGCCGCCGAGGCCGACGAAATGGAGAGCCTCGAAAGACGGATCGCGTCGCGGTTGGGCTTGCGCGACCCCTACGCCGGCGAGGCGGCCGGCGAAGAGGATGAAGCGGGCGAACTGAACGAAGGTCATGTCGACACGATCTGAAAATGGCGAGGAGCCTTTAAGTCGCCGGCACGAGCCGCGCTTCACGCTCCTGGACCGCCTGCGCGGATTGCTGGGCCTCGCGCCCGCCTCCGTGCGCGAGGACATCGAGGACGCGCTGGAGGAAACCGCCGGCGACGTCACGCCGCACGAGCGCGCGCTGCTGAAAAATGTGCTGGGCCTGCATGATCTGCGCGTCGAGGACGCCATGATCCCGCGCGCCGATATTGTCGCCATCTCGCAGGATTCGACGCTGCGCGAGGCGCTGCATATTTTCCGCGACGCGGGCCATTCGCGCCTGCCGGTTTATATCGAGACGCTCGACGATCCGCGCGGCATGATCCACATCCGCGATTTCGTGAATTACTTTGCGATTTGCGCCGAGAAACACGCAAGCACCGATAGCGCGGCGACGCCCAAGGTCGACTTCGACACGCCGCTGTCTCAGGCCAATCTGCTCAAGCCCGTGCTGTTCGTGCCCCGCTCCATGCCGGCGCTCGATCTGCTCGTTCGCATGCAGGCCTCGCACACCCATCTCGCTTTGGTTATCGACGAATATGGCGGAACCGACGGTCTCGTCACCATCGAAGACATTATGGAAATGATCGTCGGCGACATCGAGGACGAGCACGACGTCGCCGAGCCGCCGGAGATCGAGGAGCTCGACAATGGCGATTTCCTCGTCGACGCCCGCGCCGATCTCGACGAGGTCACCGATCGCCTCGGAGTCGATTTCCGCCTGGAGGATACGCCTGCGGAAGTGACGACCATCGGCGGACTTGTCGCCTGGCTCGCGGGGCGCGTGCCCATGCGCGGCGAGGTCATCGCGACCCCGGTCGAGACTCACGAATTCGAGATTGTGGAGGCTTACCCGCGCAGAGTCGGAAAGCTCCGGGTGCGCGCGCGCAAGCATCCGTGAAAGCCGAGGGACCGCGTGCCTTCAGGCGCGCAGCATCGGAGCGAGCCTGAAGGCTCGCGGTCCGCATCTGTCGACAGCCAATAAAACAGTCGCCCGACGTCTCGGCCTTTGCCTTGCCTCGAAAGCCGCTAGAGTCGAACCGCCGATTCGCGGGAGACTCCAAACCGATGGCGCAAATTGCTGATTTAACGAGCGCTCGGGCTGGGTTGTCGTCTCTCCCGCAGCGGATCATTCTCGCCGACGGCTGGACCCGACGGGCGATCGCCTTTGCCGCGGGCGCCGCCGGCGCGCTGGCTCTGCCGCCCTTCGATTTCGCGCCCGCCATGGCGATTCCGCTGACGACCGCGGTGTGGCTGATCGACGGCGCCGCCGCGCAAGGCGGGCGCTTCGGCTTCGCGCCGATCCGGACCGCCGCGGCGGCGGGATGGTGGCTCGGCTTCGGCTATTTCCTCGCGAGCCTTTGGTGGCTCGGCGCGGCCATGCTGGTCGAGGCCGACCAATTCGCCTGGGCGATCCCGCTTGCCGTCATCGGCTTGCCGGCGGCGCTCGCCTTCTTCCCGGCTTTCGGCTTCGCGCTGTCGCGTCTCTTATGGTCGTCGGGAAGCCTGAGGATTTTCGCGCTCGCCGCAGGGCTGGGCGCATCCGAGTGGCTGCGCGGGCATATTTTGACGGGCTTTCCCTGGAACGACGTCGGCATGGCGCTCGCGCAGGCCGGACCGATCGGACAGGCGGCCGCGCTCGTCGGGCTCAACGGCCTCGACCTCTTCGCGATTGTGATCTTCGCGGCGCCGGCCACCATCGTCGACCGGCGTCCCGGCGAACGCTTTCTCTCCAACGCCGCCGCCTGGTCGGCCGCTCTCCTGCTGTTCGCGCTCTCGGCCTATGGAGCCCTCAGACTAGCAAGGGGCGAGACGGAATATGTCGAGGGCGTCAAGCTGCGGCTCATGCAGCCCAATCTGCCGCAGGACGCCAAATTCCGCCCCGAGAACGGACAGGACATCCTGAGACATTATCTCGCGCTTTCCGACCGCGCGACCGGCCCCGAGCGCACGGGCGTCTCCGACGTCACCCATCTCATCTGGCCGGAGTCGGCCTTCCCCTACATTCTGTCGCGCGAGCCGCAGGCGCTCTCGGCCATCGCCCACGCCCTGCAGGGCAAGGTGCTGATCACGGGCGCGGCGCGCATCGAGAGCGACGGCGGCGGCAAACGCGGGAAGATTTTCAATTCCATTGAAGTCTTGCAGGGCGGCCGGATACTCGCTTTCTACGACAAGATGCATCTCGTCCCCTTTGGCGAATATTTGCCGCTCGAAGCATTGCTGCGGCCGCTCGGCGTCTCGCATCTGGTTCCCGGCACATGGGACCAGGGACAGGGCCCACGCACGCTCGCGGCGCCTGGCCTGCCGACGATGGCGCCGCTTGTCTGCTACGAGGCGGTCTTCCCCGGCGAGGCGACGGCCAGAGACAAGGAGGGCAAACGCCCGCAATTGCTTCTCAACGTCACCAATGACGGCTGGTTCGGCAAGACGCCCGGGCCTTATCAACATTTCGCCCAAGCCCGCCTGCGCGCCATAGAGGAAGGGCTTCCTCTGGTTCGCGTCGCCAACACCGGCATTTCGGCGATCGTCGACCCATACGGCCGGACAGTCGATTCGCTCCCGCTGGGCGAAGAAGGGCTGATTGACGGAGGTCTGCCGAAGGCGATAGCCGAGCCGTTGTTTGCGCGGCATGGGACGATCGTCTTCCCGTTACTATGGGCGCTCGTGCTGGCCGCCGCTATGACCGGACGCTGGCGGCGTTAAAAAGGCGTTTTTGCTCCCCTGTTGTCATTTAGAATAGTTTGCTTACAAATATTCGTCCGCCCGGATGTTGCACTTGGCGCGCGGGAAGGACTGACGAAAACGCGTCAGAAAATGAATTATTTGTTCGGATTCGGCACCCAATCGATCGCCTGTTTGCAATTGATCGCCGTTCGGCTAAAACGCGGCAGGAGGTCGTTGAAGTGAAGAAGACGCCAGATCCCATCGACCGTCACGTCGGCAGCCGGGTGCGCATGCAACGGATCCTGATGAAGATGAGTCAGGAAAAGCTGGGCGAAGCCTTGGGCCTAACCTTTCAGCAGGTCCAAAAATACGAGAAGGGATTAAATCGCATCGGCGCAAGCCGGTTACAACAAATTTCCAAAACCCTCAATGTTCCCCCGTCGTTTTTTTTCGAAGGCGCGCCCACACTCGGGGCAGCCGAGGGGAATGGCGGTTTCGCCGAATCCTCCTCCCAATATGTCGTCGACTTCCTGTCCACCGCCGAGGGGCTGCACCTCAATCGGGCTTTCGCCCGAATCAAGGATCCCAAAATCCGCAAGCGGGTGCTCGATCTTGTGGCGACGCTCGCCGATAGCAATAGCGCGGACGAAGGCTGAGCGCCCGGCGAGTTCTCTATATCGAACGATTTCCGCTTACTTGGCTTGACCTAACGAACGCGGACTGGCAGACCAAGGCCAGACCGTCGGATCATTTCGCGTCGAGGGATCGGGCGCTGGCGGCCATTGGGAGATTCTGAAGTGACCCGGAAGAATTATCTTTTCACCAGCGAGTCCGTTTCCGAAGGCCACCCGGACAAAGTGTGCGACCGCATCTCCGACGAAATCGTCGATGAATTTTTTCGGGAAGGCCCCAAGGCGGGCATCGACCCTTACGCCATTCGCGTCGCCGCCGAGACGCTCGCCACCACGAACCGCGTCGTGATTGCCGGCGAAGTGCGCGGCCCGCATATTCCCTTCGATCGGATCATCGAAATCGCCCGCAACGCCATCCGCACGATCGGCTACGAACAGCACGGTTTTCATTGGAACACCGCGAAGGTCGAAGTCCTGCTGCACGAGCAATCCGTCGACATCGCCCAGGGCGTCGACGCCAGCGGCAATAAGGACGAAGGCGCGGGCGACCAGGGCATCATGTTCGGCTACGCCGTGCGCGAGACGCCCGATCTGATGCCGGCGCCGCTCTATTATTCGCACAAGATCCTCGAGAAGCTGGCGCATGCGCGTCACAGCGGCAAGGAGAAGGGCCTCGGCCCCGACGCCAAGAGCCAGGTGACCGTGCGCTATGTCGACGGCAAGCCGGTCGAGGCGACGCAGATCGTGCTCTCGCATCAGCATGTCGACGAGAGCCTCTCGCCCGCCGACGTTCGCGCTTTGGCCGAGCCCTATATCCGCGAGGCGCTGCCTCAGGGCTGGATCACCGACAACACCGTCTGGCACGTCAATCCGACCGGCAAGTTCTTCATCGGCGGCCCGGATGGCGACGCCGGCCTCACCGGCCGCAAGATCATCGTGGACACTTACGGCGGCGCGGCCCCGCATGGCGGCGGCGCTTTCTCGGGCAAGGATCCGACCAAGGTCGACCGTTCGGCCGCTTACGCCGCGCGCTATCTCGCCAAGAACATCGTCGCAGCCGGCCTTGCCGACCGCTGCACGCTGCAGCTCGCCTACGCCATCGGCGTCGCCGAGCCGCTGTCGATCTATGTCGACCTGCATGGCACGGGCAATGTCGCGGAGGACAAGCTGGAGGCGGTTCTGCCGCAGATCATGCGCCTGACGCCGCGCGGCATTCGCGAGCATCTCCAGCTCAACCGTCCGATCTACGCCCGCACCTCCTCCTACGGCCATTTCGGCCGCGCGCCGGAGACCGACGGCGGCTTCTCCTGGGAGAAGACGGACCTCGTGGATGCGCTGAAGTCGCATTTCGCCTGACCGGAAACGAGGGCCTTTCGCATTGGCGAGAGGCCCTTTCTCCATGGGAGAAGAATTGCTTGCTTTGAACCTTGGACCTATTCTTTGTCTATGAGCGCCTTCACGATCGACACTCTGGCTGTCGCGCAGCTTTTGCGAAAACGCGGCTTCACCGAGGAGCAAGCCACAGGCGTGGTTGAAGCGTTACGCGAGATAGACGCTTCTCAGCTCGTGACAAAAAGCGATCTCAAAGAAGCGATCGCCGATCTCAAGGTCGACATCGTCAGATGGCTCATCGTAACGCAGATCGCGCTCGCAGGGTTCCTTTTCGCCGCGATGAAGTTCGCAAAATAGACGCGGCTCCGCCACTCTTTTTCGATAGATCCTAGCGGCCCCAGCTCTCGCGCCTTCTTCCGGGCTCTTCCATTCCACGCCCGCCACGGCTATCTCGGCGCAATGACCGAGAACCCGCCACACCGTCGCCTCTACGGCCGCTCCAAAGGCAAGGCCCTGCGCCAGCATCAATCGGAGCTCATCGCCGATCTCCTGCCAAAGCTCGCGCTCGATCTTTCCGCCCCCCTGCCCCTGCGGCCCGGCCGTGGCACCCGGCTCGAGATCGGCTTCGGCGGCGGCGAGCATCTCATCGAGGCCGCCGCGCGCGAGCCCGACGTGGATTTCTTCGGCTGCGAGCCCTTCATCAACGGCATGGCGAAGCTGCTTGCCGGCATCGAGGCGCGCGGCTTGACCAATGTCCGCCTCTATCGCGGCGACGCCGCCGAGGTGCTGGACCGGCTGCCCGACGCGAGCCTTTCCCGCGTCTATCTCTTCTACCCCGACCCCTGGCCGAAGCGCCGCCATCGCAAGCGCCGCTTCGTCTCGCCCGAGAATCTCGCCCGGCTGGCCCGCGTCATGCAACCGGGGGCCGAGCTGCGCTTTGCGACCGACATCGACGATTACGCGGCCTGGACGCTGGCGCGTCTGCGCGTCTGCGACGCTTTCCGCTGGCAGGCGGAAACGGCGCAGGATTGGCGGGCGCCTTGGGAGGGCTGGACGCAAACCAAATATGAGGCGAAAGCGATGGCGGCGGGACGCCGTCCGGTCTATCTGACCTTCGTCAGACAGGCGGAATAAGAAGAGCGAGAGGGGAGCGGCGCATGGTGGAGTTCGCAAACAAGGCGGCGGAAGCGACGGGGCCGATCGAGACGACGGTGGCGCGTTTTCGCATGGACGTCCTCGAAGCTTCCTTGCGCAAGGTCGTTCTCGTGGACTTTTGGGCGCCCTGGTGCGGCCCTTGCAAGCAGCTCGCGCCCGTCCTCGAGCGGCTCGTCGCCGCGACGGGCGGCAAGGTCCAGCTCGTCAAAATGAACATCGACGCCGAACCCGAAATCGCCGATCAGCTCGGCATCAAGTCGATCCCCGCCGTCGTCGCCTTCCAGCGCGGCCGCCCGGTGGACGGCTTCGCCGGCGCCCTGCCTGAAAGCCAGATCAAAGGTTTCCTCGAGCGGCTGGTGGGGCCGATCGAGGACGCGGCGGACGCGATGGAAGCCGTTCAGGAGCTGATCGAGGCGGGCGACGTCGCCTCGGCCCACGCGCTGCTCTCCGAGCTCACCAGCCAGGAGCCTGTCAATCCGAAGGCCTTCGCTTTGCTGTCGCGGCTTTACGTTGCGGCCGGGCAGTTAGACGAGGCGCGCGCGGTGCTGGACCGTTTGCCAGAATCCGCCCGTAAGGATTCGGACGTCGCCGCCGCCGCCGCCGCGATCGAAAACGCGGTCGCCGCGCAGGATCTGGGCGAAACCGAAGATCTCAAGAACCGCATCAACTTCGACCCGAACGACCTTCAGGCCTATTTCGATCTCGCTCTTGCGCTCAACGCCAAAGACCGGCGTGAAGAAGCGGCCAACGCGCTTCTTGAAATCATCCGGCGCGACCGTAGTTGGAACGACGATGGGGCCAGGAAGCAGCTCGTCCAGTTCTTCGAAGCCTGGGGACCGATGGACAAAGCGGCCGTCGCCGCGCGCCGCCGACTCTCGACCCTGCTTTATTCTTAAATAGGAGAGGCGGTAACCCAAATCCGCCGCGCATCCGCCATGAGCATCAACAGCCCCTATTCGGACATCGCCCAACTACCGGGAAGCCTTCCTGTTTTTCCGTTGACGGGCGCTGTGTTGCTGCCGCGTGGAGAGCTGCCGCTCAATATTTTCGAGCCGCGTTATGTGGCCATGGTGGACGCGGCGATCGCGAGCAATCGTCTAATCGGCATGATCCAGCCTCTCCCGGGAGGCGACGGCGCCACCGTGACGCCGCGCCTTTTCCAGGTCGGCTGCGCCGGACGTCTGACCCGTTTCTCCGAGACGGGGGATGGGCGCTATCTCGTCACCCTCTCCGGCATCTCGCGCTTTCGTCTCGGCGACGAGCTGCCGTCCACGACCCCCTACCGCCAATTCCACGTGAGCTATGACGGCTTCGAGGCCGATCTTCTGCCCGGGGCCGGCGAAAGCGCCGTGGATCGCGAGGCCATGGTGGGGATGTTGCGTAATTTCGCCGATTATTCGAAACTCGAGATCGACTGGGCGAGCATAGACGCCGCGCCCACCGAAACGCTGGTCAACGCGCTGGCGATGATGTCCCCGTTCGGCGCCAATGAGAAACAGGCGCTCATCGAGGCCATCGACCTCAAGACCCGGGCGGAAACGCTCGTCACCCTCGCGAAGCTCGACATGGCGCTTGGCGACGGCGAAGGACAACAATGGCACTGAGCGCAGTCGCTCGAACACGGGAAAACGCGAGATGAGCGAGAACATCGAGGCCGGCGCCGAGAGCCAGGAAACCAGCGCGCCCGAGGCGACGAAAGTCGATCCGCGCCTTTTGGAGATTCTCGTCTGCCCGCTGACGAAGACGACGCTCGAATATGACCGCACTCGCCAGGAGCTGATTTCCCGCTCGGCGCGACTCGCCTATCCGATCCGCGACGGCATACCGATCATGCTGCCCGAGGAGGCGCGGCCAATCGACTGAGGCGGCGCATCCGCAATGGATGACGCGCCCGCCCGCGAAATCGTCACGCTCCTCGATCTGGAGACGCTGGGAGAAGACCGCTTTCGGGGGCATAGTCCGGCCTCCGCGGGCAGACACCTCTATGGCGGACAGGTCGTGGCGCAATCGCTCGTCGCCGCGACGCGAACCGTCGAGCCCGACCGCCCGGTGCATTCGCTGCACGCCTATTTCATCCTGGCGGGCGACCCGCAAATTCCCATCGACTTTTTCGTGGAGCGCATCCGCGACGGCAAGAGCTTCGCCACGCGCCGCTGCGTCGCGACGCAGCGCGGGCGGCCGATTTTTTCGCTCGCCGCCTCCTATCAGCGCCGCGAGGAAGGGTTTTCGCACGCGCTCGCCATGCCGCAGACGCCGGCCCCCGAGTGCCTGGAGCCCATTCACGATCTCGTCGACCGATTCCGCGCCTTTCTGCCGCAACCGGCCGCGAATTGGATGGCGCGCGCCTGTGCGCTCGACATGCGCATCGTCGCCCCGGAAACGCTCGTCGCGCCCAACGCCGCCGGCCAAAAGATCTGGTTCCGGGTGCAAAGCCCGCTTCCCGACGACGAGGCGATCCACACGGCGGTCCTCGCCTATCTCTCCGATATGACGCTGCTCAATACGGCGCTCGTCGTGCACGGCCGCAATATTTTCGATCCGAAGATCCAGGTCGCGAGCCTCGATCATGCGCTGTGGTTTCACGAGCCGCCGCGCGTCGACGACTGGCTGCTCTATGTCCAGGAGAGCCCTGCGGCCTCGCATGCGCGCGGCCTGACCTTCGGCCGCATTTATGCGCGCGACGGCCGGCTGCTCGCATCCGCGGCACAGGAAGGCCTCATCCGCCTGCGCACCAATATTTAGGCGCCTGCTTATTTCTCGGGCGCCTGTCGCATTTGCCCTTCTATCCGGCTCTTCGCCCGCAGTTCCCGCAAACTCCAAGCTTTTCCGTTGGCGCAAGCGATCGAGGCCGACGTCGCGGCCCAGGCGAGAGTCGCGCCTATTTCATACAAAACCCCGTGATTTCAAGGATGGCGCTCGCTGGCACGGCTTTTGATAGCAATGGCGGCGGGCGCGCCAGCGCTCTCTCCAAACGACCGCGCCGCTGCGGCGTTCCGCTTAGAGTGAGCGGCGCCCGTCCAAGGGGTCGATAACAAACAGGATTGGCAGATGAAAATCGTGACAGCGATCATCAAGCCGTTCAAGCTCGATGAGGTCCGGGACGCGCTGACGAATATCGGCGTGCACGGCCTCACCGTGACGGAAGTCAAGGGCTATGGACGGCAGAAGGGGCACACGGAAATCTATCGCGGGGCCGAATACGCCATCAGTTTCTTGCCGAAGCTCAAGGTCGAGGTCGCCGTCCCCGCAAACCTCGTCGAAAAGGTCGTCGACGCGATCACCTCCACGGCGCGCACCGGCCAGATCGGCGACGGCAAAATCTTCGTCAGCCCGCTCGAACGCGCCATCCGCATCCGCACCGGCGAGTCCGACGCCGACGCGCTCTGATCGCCATCCTCCCGAAAACCAGGAGCTTTTCTACATGAAACTTCCTTCGTCTCGGAGCGCGTTCGCGGCTTCGACCCTCGCGGGAGCGGCGCTCGTTGCGACGGCGGGATCGGCCTTCGCTGGCAATGATCCCACGCCCAACCCCGGCGACACCGCCTGGATGCTGACCTCCTCGCTGCTCGTGCTGATGATGTCGATCCCGGGCCTCGCTTTGTTCTACGGCGGCCTCGTGCGCACGAAGAACATGGCGGCCGTGCTCTCGCAGACCTTCGCGATCGTGTCGCTCGTCGGCGTGATCTGGGCAGTCTATGGCTATTCCTTCGCCTTCGGCGACGGCGGCTCGCTCAACCATTATGTCGGCGGCTTCAACAAGCTCTTCCTGAAGGGCGTGACCGGCGCCGCCAACGCGCCGACCTTCACCCCCGGCCATGTCATTCCGGAATTCGCCTTCTTCGTCTTCCAGATGACCTTCGCCATGATCACCCCGGCCCTCATCATCGGCGCCTTCGCCGAGCGCATGAAGTTCTCGGCGGTGCTGCTCTTCACGGCGCTGTGGGTCACCTTCATCTACTTCCCGGTCGCGCATTGGGTGTGGGGCGTCGCCGATCCGAACGCGCTGGTCGACGCCGCGACGCAGCTCGCCGCCGCGCCCGACGAAGCCGCCAAGGCGGCCGCTCAGGCGAAGATCGACGAGATCGCCGGCAATGTCGGCTGGCTCGCCGGCAAGGGCGCGCTGGACTTCGCGGGCGGCACGGTCGTCCATATCAACGCGGGCATCGCGGGCCTCGTCGGCGCCATCATCGTGGGCAAGCGCATCGGCTATGGCAAGGAAGCGCTCGCGCCGCATTCGCTGACGCTCTCGATGGTCGGCGCCTCGCTGCTGTGGGTCGGCTGGTTCGGCTTCAACGCCGGCTCCAACCTCGAAGCCAATGGCACGACGGCGCTCGCTTTCGTCAACACCATGGTTGCGACCGCCGCCGCGGCGCTGTCGTGGATGATCGTGGAGTGGCTGATCAAGGGCAAGCCCTCGCTGCTCGGCCTCATCACCGGCGCGGTCGCCGGCCTCGTCGCGGTGACGCCGGCCTCCGGCTTCGCTGGCCCGATGGGCTCGATCGTCCTCGGCCTCGCCGTCTCCCCGATCTGCCTCTTCTTCGTCGATGTGATCAAGAAGAAGGTCGGCTATGACGACGCGCTCGACGTCTTCGGCGTCCACTGCATCGGCGGCATCACCGGCGCTCTGGCGACCGGCCTGCTGGTCAACCCCGACTTCGGCGGCGTCGGCATCACCGACTACACCAATCTCGAGAGCTACGCCGGCACGTATGATATGGTGGCCCAGATGAAGGCGCAGGGCACGGCGGTCGTCGCGACGCTGCTCTTCTCGGGCATTGGCTCTGCGATCCTCTACAAGGTCGTCGACCTCGTGGTCGGCCTGCGTCCGGCGCCCGATCAGGAGCGCGAGGGCCTGGACATCACGGATCACGGCGAACGCGCTTACAATTACTGACGATTGCTGATCTGTCCCCAAGCAAAAGTTGGAGCGGCGCCCACGGGCGCCGTTTCTTTTTATCGTTCTCACACGGGTTCCGCTTGATTGGTTCGGTGTTGATCCTGACGATCGTGCGATCGGATTTAACGCCGTCATTGCGAGGAGGTGGAGCCGACGAAGCAATCCAGCGTCGCATCGCCGCCCTGGATTGCTTCGCTTCGCTCGCAATGACGGCCCTGAGCGAAACCAGCGCTCTTGCGGCTCTGGATTCCCGATCGAGCCTTTCGGGAGCTATCAAACGGAAATGGTATCAGGCGCGTATTGCCCGTGTCATTTGAAGCGCGCAAACATGCGGGGCATGAAGATTCGTCACGCTCTCCCCTTTGCCCTTTTCCTCGCCGCCTTGCCCGCGCAAGCCGCCGAACGCACGGTCGACGCCACGCTCCTCGTTTTCAGCGACATTTACGAAATGGCGGAGACGAACGGGCGCGGCGGCTTTGCGCGCGTCGCCGGCGTCCTTAGCGCCGAGCGTGCGAAGACCAAGAATGTCCTCGTCGCGCTTGCGGGCGACACCATCTCGCCCTCGCTCATGTCCAGCCTCGACAAGGGCGCGCATATCATCGATCTCATCAATCGCACAAAGATCGACGTCTTCACCCCGGGCAATCACGAATTCGATTTCGGCGAGGACGTGTTTCGCAAGCGCATGTCGGAGTTGCAGGCTTTACGCCTCGCCGCCAATCTGCGCGACGGCGCCGGCAAGCCCCTGCCCGGCTTTTCGGATAGCAAGATTTTCGACGTCGATGGCGTGAAAATCGGCGTCTTCGGCCTCACGGAGGATGAATCCGCCAAGCGCTCCAACACCGGGTCGCTGCAAATCTCGCCGGCCATAGACGCCGCGCAGCAGCAGGCGCAGCGGCTGCGTGACGACGGCGCCGATCTTATCGTTGTCGTGACTCATTCGGAGTGGCGGGACGATTTGCGCCTCGCCAAGACGGGCGCGATCGACATTGTGCTCTCCGGCCACGACCATAATCTGTTCGTCGCTTATGACGGCCGCGCGGCGATTGCCGAAACGCAGGCCGACGGCGCGCAAATCGTCGCGGTCGATCTGACAATCTCGGCGTCCGACGCCGGCGCTCGCAAGGTGCGCTGGACGCCGAAGTTCCGCATCATCGACACCGCCGACGCCACGCCTGACTCCGCTGTCGCAGCCCGCGTCGCGGAATATCGCGCGAGCATGGACAAAGATCTCGATCAGATCATCGGCGCCACGCAGACCGAGCTCGATGCGCGCAAATCGTCCGTGCGCAGCCAGGAGACGGCGATCGGCGATTTCATCGCCGACGCCATGCGCGCCAGGACCGGCGCGGACGTCGCACTGATCAATGGCGGCGGCATTCGCAGCGATACGGTCCTTTCGCCCGGAACGAAGCTCGCGCGCAAAATGGTCGTGGCGGCGCTTCCCTTCAACAATAAGCTCATCACGCTGGAACTGCGCGGCGCCGATCTGCGCGCGGCCCTCGAAAGCGGCCTCTGGAAGCTCGGCAAGGACGCGGGCCGCTTCCCGCAACTGTCGGGCGCCCGCATCGTCGCGCGGCGCGACGCTGTCCCCGGATCGCGCATTGCCACGATCGACATCGGCGGCGCGCCGCTCGACGACGCGCGCCTCTATAAGGTCGCGACCAACGACTATCTCGCCGCCGGCAAGGACGGCTATGAGGCCTTTACGCGCGGCAAGCCGCTCGTCACCGAAGACGAGGCGCCGCTGCTGTCGACGGTGGTGATGGAGGCGATCGAGAAGGCGGGGACGATTGCGCCTGTAGTGGATGGGCGACTGATCATCAAGTAATATTATTGCCGTTTGAACCGCTCGCATGGGGGCTTGTCATTCCCGGCGGGCTGCAAGCCCGACCGGCAATCCAGAGCCACAAAAGCGCTGGTTTTACTCAGACCGTCATTGCGAGCGAAGCGAAGCAATCCAGGGCAGCGATGCGGCCCTGGATTGCTTCGTCGGCTCCGCCTCCTCGCAATGACGGCGCTGCGTGAGCCCCACCCGATGGCCTTTGGCCGCCGACCTAGCCGTAAAGGGGAGGCATCAGGGCTCACAACGTCAGATCGTTACAGCCTCGAAAGGGACTAATACCCCTCGTCCCAGCCCCTCACGCAGAGGCGGGCCCCGCCAGCCTGTCTCGTAGCGCCACTTCCGCGCGCAGCAGATTTGCGCGCGCCTGCGCGAGCCACAAAGCGCGCGTCTCCGGCAGGCGGTACAGCCCCTCGCCAGAAGCAAGAAAGCTTTCGAGCATCTGCATGCGGCCGAGATAAAAGGCGCGTTCGGGCACCCAGCCATATTCGAAGTGAATATCGTCGAGATTGCTCTCGAACAACGGCCAGGGCGCGGCGAGCGACGAGAGGTCGAGATCGAGGAAAAAATCGAGGTCGCGCGAAAATCCCGGGTAATGCTCGGTCGCCGCCTTTGCCTTCATATGCTGCGCCGTCGCCATGATGAGGTCGTGGATCGCCTGCCCTTCGACCTCGTCGAAGCGAGAATGAAATTCGAACAGCACCGCGCTCGCGCGCACATTCTCCGGGTCGGTGCGCGGGCGTCCATCGCCGTCGCGCGTGAGATAGACGGAATCGTGCCAGAAGATCGCCGCCGCCACGAGGTCGACGCGCGTCGCCAGATGCGCCAGCGCATCGAGCTTGGTGAGCAGATCGACGATATGTCCCCATGCGTGATAGGCGCGCTGCGGCTCGTTATAGGCGAGGTCGATCGTCGAGAAAGCCTGCGCATCATGCCGCGCCGCGATAAGCGACCAGTATTTTTCGACGATTGTTTCTGTCATGCGCTGGCGGCGATCTTTCGGTGCGGAGGGTTGAGATGCGCGTGGCGCAGGAGAGGCGGCGATCACTTGCTCAGGAGATTCCATACCGAAGACCAACCTTCATGCAAGCCCTGCTGAGCGAGCGCTGAATATCGTTTTCCCATCGCCAGATAGAGCGCAGGCCAGGCGCCGGGAGCCTTCAGGGCCAGCTCGGCCGCGCACTCGGCGGCGGCGTCGAATCGGCCCGCTTCATAATGGGCGCGCATGGCGTCATGCGTTGTGCGCCAGCGCACATACGCATCCGTTTTCGCGACATCAGCGTCCCCCGCCAGCGCGAAGACCTGCGTCGGCTCGCTCCGCCCGGCGACGACGATGCGCCCGAGATCGAGCCAGGCCATATCGGGAACCGCCTCCCGGACGGCGCCAGAGGCGATGATGTCGGTCGAGAAAGCCTTGCTCGCGCCCTCTAACCGCGAAGCTAGATTCACATTGTCGCCCAGGATCGAATAATCGAAGCGCCGTATCGAGCCCATATTCCCGACGCTGCAAGGGCCGATGTTGAGCCCCAGGCCCATCGCCGCCTCGACATGCAAACGCCCGGCCGCCTGCGCCGCTTGCGCCCGTTGCGCGTTGAACCGCGCCATTTCGGCCCGCATGCGCAGCGCCGCCTCGACGGCTTTGCGCGGATGATCCGTGACGTCGAGCGGCGCATTCCAGAAGGCGAGGATGGCGTCGCCCATATATTTATCGACCGTGCCTTCGCATTCGAGAATGGCGTCGGTCATGGGCGTCAGATAGTCGTTCATGAATTGCGTGAGCTCGCGCGCGCTCATGCCTTCCGAAATTCCGGAAAAGTCGCGCAGGTCCGAGAAAAGCACGGTCAATTCACGCGTCTCGCCGCCGAGAACGAGACGCTCCGGATGTTCGGCGATGCGGTCGACGACTGCGGGCGCGACGAATTTGCCGAAGGCGCGCCGCACCTGACGCCGCGCGAGAATTTCCGTGCGCCACAGCGTCAGCGCGCCGACGACATAAGCGCCGACGACAACGAGGCTCGGATAGGCTGGATCGAGCAGAAGGCCCTGCTTTTCGAAAAGATAGAAAGAGCCGCCGAAGAACGCGCCGATCGCAGCAAAAGCGAAAGCCGCCGACAAAAGCTGCGGCGCGGCGAAGAGCAGCGGCATGGTCAGCGCAAAGGCGACGATGGCGACGACATACTCCAGCCCCGGCGCCCAGTCGGGTCGCGACAGAAGCGCGCCGTTCGCGAGCGACTCGACGATCTGCGCATGCACGTCGACGCCGGGCGTCACAGGGTCCAGCGGCGTCGCCCGCACGTCGCCGAGCCCCACGGCGAGGGCTCCGACGAAAATGATGCGCCCCTCGATCTCGCTGCGCGCAACCTGATATTGCAGCACCGCCTTGGCCGAGATGTCGCGGGCCCGCGCTCTGTGGCTGTAACGCGGACGCACCTCGGCGTTGGGGCCGGTCGCAATCTGAAAGGCGCCGACCTTCACCGCATTGACGCCCGTCTGCGCGCCAAAAGCCGTCTGGCCGCTGGCGTTGGAGGATCGGATGACGATGCTCGGCTCGCCCTGCGCAACGCGCAAGGCTTCGAGCGCGAGAGACGGCGCGAGCGCCGCGCCGAGGCGAGACAGCAAGGGCACCCGGCGCACGACCAGATCGCGGTCCGGCAGCCAGTTCGTTGCGCCGAGACCCTGCGCATTGGCGGCGAGGCCCGGCAGCGGCGCAACGATCGCCGGGAAGGCGTAAAGGAAAGGCGCCGGATCGTCGCCCGCCGTCACGAAACCGGCTTTGGCGGAAAAATCGTTCGCTCCCGTCGGTGCGAGCGTCGCGCCAAGCACGACTGGCGCGCCCTTCAGCGCATTTGCGAAGGCGATGTCGCCGTCGGGCGCCTTGGCGAGGAGCTTCGAGACGTCCGCGCGCAGCCTGGCGTCCTCGAGCGCATCGACGAGCATATGCGGGCTGGCGCGGTCGGGCTCGGAAAAGATGAAGTCGAAGGCGATGGCGCCGGCCCCCAGCGCGCGCAGTCGCTCGACCAATTCGGCGAGCCGCGTTCGCGGCCAGGGCCACTGGCCGTAAGCTTTCAGGCTCTCCTCGTCGACGCCGACCACCCGCACGGGAGTCTCGGGATCATAGACGCGCGGCGCGGCGCGCTGAAAATTGTCGAAGACGACATTACGCATGTCGTCGAGCGCCCGCGGCTGCAGCGCGCCCCATGGCAGGAAAAGCGCGGCGGCGACGAACGATGCGACGAGAAATGCCTGCTTGCGTGTGAGCATCTCTTTAAACGGCCGGGCCAGATCGATCGACGCCTGGCCCAGCCGTCACAACCATCAAAGGCGCGGACGGCCGCAGAGCTCGCCTCGGCAGTGCTCAGGCGGCGGCGGGGCCGGCGGCGGGAACGGCTGGTTTTCGACGTTGGCGCTGCTCTGAACCAGGGCGTTTCCGGCCCAAACAGGCCCCAATGCATCGAGGCCGGGCGGCGGTTCGACGGAAGGCGCGCGATCGTGCCCGAGCAGAAGCTCGGCCTCCTCCTCGCGCGGCTTCTTCCTGGCGCCGCCGGACTGGCCCTTCAGGCTCGCGAGCTGCGCGTTCATGGCGGCGATGATTTCCGGCGGCACGCGGAAAGGCTCCGAGACGCCGCTGCTGCGGGCGCATACGCCGAAGCCCGGCCGGTTCAGTATTTGAGAACTCCCCTGAGCCCCCACAACCTCGGTCACGCCATTCTGGTGATAGACGAGCGCCTCGCATTCGCCGCCGAGGCGCACCATGATCGACCCGCCGCGAAGGCCGATCGACGCTGTCGGCGTTTTGAATGTGGCGCCGGATTCATGACTGACGCCTCCGCCCACAAAACGCATCACGCCCTTGGCGAGACTGACGCCCTGGCTGCCACTCGCGCCGTTGTAAACGAAATCATCGATGACGACCGAGCTGCTGCGGCCGACCGTCATCGTCGAGGTGTCGTTGAAAACGATCTGCGCGCTGCCCTCGCTGGCAGTCTCTATCCGCTCGCGCTTCTCGACGCCGAGGCCGACGGAGAGCGGATGTTTCGCCGCGCCGGGCGGCGTGCCATGCGCGGCGACATTGACAGCGCCGATATTGCCCACTTTTTCCGCGTTGGCGGGGAAGCAGGCGAAGAGGCCGATGGTCGCAAGCGCAAGAACAGAAACATTCCTCATAGCGCGGCTCCCTTAGAATTTCGCCGTCGGACCGAAGGAGACGGAGACATTCTGCGTCTTGAAATTCGGCAAATTGGAATCATTGCGCATGAATTCGAGATTGCCGGCAAAACCGAAGGTCTCGGTGATCGGCGCGTCCAGCATCAGCCCATAGTTCCAGGCGGAGTCGTGGCGGGCGACGAAAGGGTTCACGAGAAGATTCGCTGTGTCGAACGCCAGATTGGTGAAGCGCGCATAGGGGGCGATCGTCCAGCGGCGCGCGATCATCGGATGGGGCGGCTCCACTTCGAGCCGCAACATCGCTTGCACGTCAACCTGATCCGAGCTTTGCGCGGCATAGCCCGCCGTGGCGCGCGAATAAGCGACGCGGCCGTCGAGCCGCACGGTATCGAGCAGGCGATAGGAGCCGCTCAGATAACCGGTAACGACGTCGCCCGTGGCCAGCGTCGACAGCGTCCGATAGGGCGACGGCCCGAAGACGCCTCGGACGGGATCGACCCATAGGCCGCGCCATTCGGCGCCGGGCTCCAACCAAAAATCCGGGCCGAGGTCCGCCCGGACGCTCGCGCCCGCCCCGCCGGCGTTGAGGTAATTGTTGGAGCCGAGCATGGAGACGGCGCCGGTCAAATAGGGCCGCACCGACAAATTGCTGACCAGGGTCTGCGGCACGAAGAAGCGCGGCCCGATCGTGGCGGCGAAAAGCGCCACGCTATATTGCGGCAGGCTGAACTGCTCGGTCGCATAGGCCGTGACGCGCGTCTCGAGCTGGTCGCCGCGCTGGCCGCCAAATTCCCAGTCATGCGCGGCGAGCACGAGCTGGAAGGCGTTCATGTCGCCCTTGCGCGGCCCCGCCGACGCGAGCCCGATTCCGCCGATCTGGAAGAGATTGCCCGCCGGGAAATAATTGGCGTTCGACTGGGCGCGCAAACCCGTATGGATGCGCACCGACAGGCGGCTCGACTGCATATGCTTCTCGATGTCGGGAAGCTGCGCGTCGATCTGCGCGCTCTGAACCGCATCGAGGTCCCCGGCGGCCTTGGCGGCGCGCAAATGCCCGGCCGCCACCTCCCACGCGCCGAGGCGCGCGTAGAGGAAACCCAGCTCCTTGCGGGCGCGCGTCAGGTTCGGATTGAACATGAGAACCCGCTCGAGCGCGCCGATGGCGGCCTCGTAATCGCGCAGCTCCGTCGCCAAAATCACGAAGCGATAGGTCGCTTCGTAATCCTCGGGACGCGCCTGGATGTGGCTTGCGAGACGGTCGCGCTCGGCTCGAACCTCCTGAGCCGAAGCGGATGCGCAAAGCGCAACGAGGGCGCAAAGGCCGCCCAAAAGCTTCTCGGATACGTATCTACTTTTAAAAAACAAACGCCTACCCCCCGGATGGACGAGCCTTTTCCAGCGGCGTCGAAGCTGACTCAAACGCCGCCTTGCGGCAAGCGCCCGAAAACATTGAGATTATCCGCCCCGACTCGAAGTAACATTTTGTTAAAAGGTTATTTTCAGCTCGTTCGGCTCGTTTCGCCCCGCGTTTTCTCCGAAAAGAGAAGAGAAACTGTCTGGCAGTGTTGCAGATGAAGCACAGCGGGTAGCGCAGCCATCTCGGACGCGCCGCCTGCCATACACGCGCTCGGCGCGGCCCAGCTCGCTCGATTCCTGGGCGGATTGCCTCGCCGGCGCGTGGCCGGCGCCGGGCGCCGAACGGCCCGGCGCACGGGTTTCACGGCGAGGAGCCGTCGCAGCACGAGCAACAAATCCGCTGCATCCGCCGCCGCGCCCCGGCTGACCGCGGCGCGCAGGTCGGCGACGATCTTCACCCGCGCGACGGCGCTCGAACGCCTGGAGCGGCGATAATGCGCGAGCATCTGCTCATGCTTTTTGCTGGGGCTGACGCCGAGCACAATCTCATGCGGCGCCAGGCCCGCGACGTCCACGCAGCGTTCGATCGGCGTCAACCGGGGAGTCATCGGCGTTTCCTCGTCCTCTCTACCGCTCCCCGAATGTGAGAGAGACCCGGATTTAACGCTGTGCGCCGCCGCACATGGCTCATTCGGCGGCGTTCATTGCGTCGCGCACGCGCTTTTCGAGCACGTTCGGACGCAGCAGGACGAGGCCGCCGCGGACTTTCTCGGCGAGCCCCTCCTCCGTCATGGCGCCGAGCTCGCGGCTGACCTGCTCGCGGCGGCAGCCGATGCGGGCGGCGAGATCGTGCTGGAAGGGCGGCGGCGAGACGATGGATTGGCCGTCGTGCCCCTTGCGTGGCGACGCCATGCGCAGCAGCTCCGCATAGAGGCGATGGCGCAGATCGAGCACCGAGCGCTCGAAGAGGCGCACATTGAGCTCGCGCACGCGCGAGGTGAGAAGCCGCATAAGCCGCTCCGCAATCTCGGGCGAATGCAGGACGATCTCGCGAAAGGCCGTCGGCGGCACGAGCAAAAGCTCGGCGTTGGTCAGCGCGGTGACATTGGCGGAGCGCTTGGCGCCGTCGATGGCCGCCATCTCCCCGAAGAAGTTGCCGGGGCCGAAGTCACCGAGGATCATCTCCTTGCCCGCGGCCGTGCGGATGAGGACGCGCACGTCGCCGCTCACGATGAAGTAGACGTCCGTCGAGGGGTCGTCGAAGTCGAGAACCAGCTCACCCTCGGAAAAGCGCTTACGTATGCATTGCCGCCCGAAGGTCTCGCCGCGTGAGGGATCGAGACCGGCGAAAAAAGGGATTCCATCAAAAACCGACAAGGATTTAAGCTCCGTTGTGACAAGGAATGTTTGAATAGTAGACGCCGAAATAGCCCGCCGTCGAGGGGCAACGCGCGCTATCTTGGCTTGCGCTGGAGAGAATTCGGGCGAGCGTCAACTTGGCCGAACCGGGCGGGCATGAAACGGCGAGACAAGCGAGAATTCGATAATGGATTTGCGGCTCGCGACCTTCAATCTGGAGAATCTCGAGTGGTCGGCGGCCCACGAGGCCGCTTTCGCGCGGCGCCGCGCGGCGCTGCTGCCCGCGTTGGCGGCGCTCGACGCCGATGTTCTTTGCCTACAGGAAGTCGGCGCGCAAAAGCCGCATAAGCATAGCGTTCGCGAATATCTTGCGCTGGACCGGCTGCTGGCGGACACGCCTTACCGGGACTATTTCCGCGCGACGAGCGTGCGGCCGGGAACAAGCGCGCCGGCGGATGTGCATAATCTGGCGATTCTCAGCCGCTGGCCCATCCGGGCGACGCGCCAGATTCACCACAACATCGTCGCGCGCTGGTCATGGCCGCCGCCGCGCGAGGGCGACGTCGAGCCGGCGCCGATCGTCATCGAATGGGACCGGCCGCTGCTTTACGCCGCGATCGATTTGCCGACCGGCGCCGTTCTGCATGTGATCGATTTGCATTTGCGCGCGCCGCGGCCCGCGCCGGTCGCGACCGCGCGCGGCGAAGGTTCGAGCAAATCGCAAATCGAAGGGCAATTTATTGCGGCGCAGAAGCGCGAGGGCCAGGCGCTGGAGGCGCGGCTCTTCGTCGAGACGCTCTTCGACGCCGAGCCCGAGGCCCGCATCGCCATTTGTGGCGATGTCAACGCCGACGAATATGACGCGCCGACCCGGTTATTGCGCGGCGGCGACAATGAGCTGCAGCAAGGCGCGCGCGCGCTTGCGCCGTTGGAGGAGCGTGTCGAGGCTGCTCGGCGTTTTACGGTGTTACACGCGGGAAGGCCGAAGCTGATCGACCATATTCTTGCGTCGCCGACGCTAGCTGCTGCGTGGCGGGAGACGCGCATTCTCAATGAGGGGCTGCAGGACGAGGTGTTTGCGCCGGAGCCGGTCCTAGGATCGTTGCATGCGCCGATTGTTGCGGCGTTTGCGGTTGGGTAGGCCCTCATCCGACCCTCGCTGACGCGAGGGCCACCTTCTCCCGTAAACGGGAGAAGGAATCGCGCTGAAAAATTTGTGATCCAAAACCGGGACGGCTCTCCCTTCTCCCGCCTGCGGGAGAAGGTGGCCCCTGCGTCAGCAGGGGTCGGATGAGGGCGCGCTCACGCCCGCTCCCCATCCAACCCGATCCGATGCATCAAATAACACAGACAATCCAACTCCACCGCGCGCGGATCGACCGTCAGCATCGCCGGGATCGCCGGACGCGACAGCCTGATCTCGCCATCCGCATAATCGAAATATTCACCCGGCGCCGTCTCCTCGCCTTCGCCCGGCAATATGTCCAGCTTCACCCCCGCGCGCGCCTTGCCGAAAGAAACGCCGGGCGCCAGCTCGCTGAAATTTAAGTGGTCGATGTCCGCGCGGAACATGAAGTCCGCCGGCGTCCCGTCGAAGGAGAAGCTCGTTCCCTTCGGCGGCTTCACGATCGCATAGGTGCGCAGCAGATCGACGTCGTGCGGCGTGGGCGGGTGGTCTGGCAGATGCGATATGGAAAGCGCCGCCTCGACAAGCTCGATCGCATGTTGCGTGGCCGAGCCCGCGCCAGCCTTACCGCATTCGACCGTCATCGCCGGACAGAGATCCGCGAAGGCCGCCGCATGCGTCCCCACCGGTCGCTGCGAGTGCACGACGATGCGCGAGAAAAGACGCGCCAATGCGATGAATCGCGGATCGAGCTTTTTGATGCAGGCGTAGTGCGGATTGAAGCCCGTGTTGTTGTGAATGTCTATGCTGGCGAAAATGCCGCGCCGCGCCGCATAGTCGTAAATCCAGCGCGCCTGAAGCGCCTGCGGATCGTCCGGATAAAGCGTGCCGGGCCAGACGCGGTTAAAGTCGAGCTGGTCGGGAAGCGTCCGCAAATCGGCCGCAGCGGCGCGAATATTGCCGACGAAAAACAAAAGCGAACGCGGCAGGCCCCGTTCAATGTGCCGGCGCAGCACGCACTGCATGGCGGCAAGGCCGCTATATTCATTGCCATGCAGCAGCGTCGAGACGAACAAGGGACGCGGGTCGTGGCCCGGGAAGTCGAAGAGCGTCGGCCCGGGCAATATGTCGATGAGCTTTTCCGGCGGGCAGTCGAGAAATCCCGCCGGCAGTCTGTCCATCACGGCGCAGGGCGCGTCGATTGCATCCATTCTCACAAGTCCCATTCATGTACGGGCGCGCCGCTACGCTGCCCTTCGCAATAGGCGGCCATGAGCGCAAAGAGATCGCCGCCGCGGGCCTCGAGCGCCTGACGCTGCCACGCCGCGCCGGTTTGGCGTGAGCGCACACGGGCTTCTATCACATCGAGGAAGCCGCGCGGATCATCGACGCCGAGATCGGCAAGACCCGCGCGCGCCGCAGGAAGAAGCCGTTCGAGCAGCAGCCTGTCCGCGCCGATCTCCCCCTGCCCCGGCCAGTAAAGCACGGCGTCGAGCCCCAGACGCGCGGCGGTGTAAAAATTCTGCTTCGCTTCCTCGAAGGACAGCCCGCCTGTTCCGGTCTCGCCGGCGAGCGCAAGCGCGCGCGCAAGGCCGAGATAGAGCGCGGCGTTCGCCATCATGTCGACGAAGCTCGGTCCCGCCGGCAGAATGCGGTTCTCGACGCGCAAATGCGGCGCGCCGTCTTCGTCGAAGCCGATGAGCGGCCGGTTCCAGCGCCAGATCACGCCATTATGCAGGCGAAGGTGACGCAGCGCCTCCGGGGCTTCCTCGAAGGCGACGGGGAGCAGCGAGTCATAATCACGCGCATTCTCTTCGAAAATCTCCATCAGCGAGCGCGCGGCGAAGCCCGATCCCATGCAGACGCGCGCCGGGCCCGGCGCAACCACCGACTGCTCGAAGAGCGGAATGCGCGTCTCCTCCCAGAGCGTCTTGCCGAAGAGGAAAGGCGCATTGCCGCAGGCGGCGAGGATCGGCCCCGAAGCGGCGATGGAGGCGTTGTAATAGAGATGCGCGAGATCGGCCGGCGCCTTGAGATGCACCTGGAAAGAGGTTGTCGCCGCCTCCAGCATCACGTCGCTGTGCTCCGACACGAGATGCTCGCGGCCCAATATATCGACGCGTAAGGGCCGGCCGCCGCGTGATCGCAGCACTTCGCTGTTCAGGGCGTAAAAGCGGTTGAGCGGCGACATATTGGCGAGCGTCAAATCCTCGTCGCGGATCGTCGGAAGCGTGCCAATCGTGACGAGATTGGCGTCGAGCCGATGGGCCACACTGTTGCACTGCGCCCAGACGCTGGTCAGCGCATCAAAGGCGCGCCTCAGCGCGTCGCCTTCGAGGGAAAGCGGATCGCAGTTGAGTTCGAGATTGAAGCGCGACAGCTCCGGCACGACGAGCGGATTGTCGAGCGCTTCGAGGAGCTGCTGATTGATCGAGGCAGGGAAGTAATTGTGATCGAGTATCCAAATCTCGATCTCGAATCCGAGCATATGGCCGGCCATCGAAAAACGCCCCGAGTCATAAAGCGCGCGGGCGATCGCAGTCTCTTGCGCGACCCGGGCGGCGAAACGCGCCTTGTCCGCCCGCGTAAAGCCTGCCGCCTTGATTTCCTGACCCACGACGCCGCCTCCGTCACTCCCTCTATTACGTAGACGCGGCGATGGGAAAAGCGACGATGGGGCGCGGGGCGACGGGCAATAGTTGTATAGCGACTCGGCGTGATGATCCCCCATACCTCCCCTTTACGGGGAGGTCGGCGGCCGAAGGCCGCCGGGTGGGGTTCACGCCGCAACGATTGTGGTGGGGCTTTACCCCACCCGACCCCGCTTGCGCGGGGCCACCCTCCCCGTAAAGGGGAGGGATGGGATCACGCCGCGCGTTACCCAATGTCCTAGCGCCTCACCGCCCAAGCTCACTTCATAAATTTTACGCCTGTACGACGCTCTCCAAACGCCTCCTGCCGCGCTTGCGCTGGAACAGCGCTCGCAAGCGTGCGTTCTGCCTCCGAGTGAAATTTCCTACGGAGGCCAACATGGGCAGCCTGCTGCACTATGCGATCTTGTTTCTCGTCGTCGCCATCATCGCCGCCTTCTTCGGTTTTGGCGGCGTCGCGGGCACGGCGATGGAAGGCGCAAGGATTCTGTTCTGGGTGGCGCTGGTTCTCTTCGTCATCTCCGCCGTCATCAGCTTCGTCCGACGAGCCTGACGCGCCCGTTATTCTCTTCGGTGCTCCCAACTGGACCGGCGTTAGCCGGCCCTTTTTTAAGGAATCGACGAAAGCGCGGCGAGCCAGGCGTCGGGCGAGGAATCGCTCGGCGCCCGCCAGTCGCCGCGCGGCGAGAGCGATCCGCCGGAGCTGACCTTTGGCCCATTAGGCACGGCCGTGCGCTTGAACTGGCTCGTCGCGAAGAAGCGGCGCAAAAAGACCGCGAGCCAGTGCTTGATCTCGGCCAAGTCGTAGGCGACGCGGTCTTTATCCGCGATCACTGACGGCCATTGGCCGGCGCGCGCGTCGCGCCATGCGTGCCAGGAGAGAAAGGCCGTCTTCGCCGGATCGAAGCCATAGCGCGTCGTGTGATAGAGGTTGAAATCCTGCAGCGCATAGGGCCCGACAAACGCCTCGGTGCGCTGCGCCTCCGCGCCCGGAATCAGCTCCGGTGAAATCTCGGTTGCGAGAATGTCGGTCAGCACCGACACCGTCTCCATCCCGAAACGCGCGTCGCGCGCGCACCAGCGGATGAGATGCTGGATCAGCGTCTTGGGAACCGAGGCGTTGACATTGTAATGCGACATCTGATCGCCCACGCCATAGGTGCACCAGCCGAGCGCCAGCTCGGACAGATCGCCCGTGCCGATAACAATGGCGTCGTGGAGATTGGCGAGCCGGAAGAGGAGCGACGTTCGCGCCCCCGCTTGCACATTCTCATAGGTCGCGTCGTAAACGGGCGCGCCGCGCGCCGCCGGATGGCCGATGTCTTCCAGCATCTGCTTGCAGGCCGCTGAGACGTCGATTTCCTGGGCCGTGACTCCCAAGGCGCGCATCAGACGCCAGGCGTTGTTCCTGGTGCGATCCGTCGTCGCGAAAGCGGGCAGCGTATAGGCGAGGATATTGGCGCGTGGCAGTCCGAGACGCTCGATCGCCGTCACCGCCACGAGCAGCGCCTGCGTCGAGTCGAGACCGCCCGAGACGCCGATGACGACCTTCTCGATACGCGCGGCGCGCAGGCGCTGCTCGAGCCCGTGCGATTGAATGTTGAAGGCCTCGAAGCAAAGCTCGGCCAGCCTCGCCTCGTCGTTCGGTACGAAGGGGAAACGTGGAACGTCGCGTAGGAGGCCAAGGTTCACGTCGCGCGGCGCCGCCAGCTCGAATTCGACGTGGCGGTATTGCGTCGCGCCCGCCTCCACATCGGCGCAATCGCCGAAGGTTCCCTGCCGCGCGCGCTCAGCGAGGAGCCGTCCGAGATCGATGTCGGCGAGGACCATTTGCTGTTCGTCGGAAAAGCGCGGCGCCTTGGCGAGGAGATCGCCCTTCTCGTAGATCAACGCCTCGCCGTCCCAGGCGAGATCGGTCGTCGACTCCCCCTGCCCCGCCGCGGAATAAAGATAGGCGGCAAGGCAGCGCGCCGAATGCGCGGCGCAGAGCGTCTGCCGGTAGTCCGACTTGCCGACTATGGCGTTGGAGGCGGAGAGATTGAGCAGCACCGTCGCCCCTGCAAGCGCCGCGCGCGACGACGGCGGGATTGGAACCCAGACATCTTCGCAGACTTCCAGATGGATCACGAGGCCGTCGACATCGGAGGCTTCGAGCAGCACGTCGGAGCCAAAAGGCGCGACCTGCCCGGCAAGCGTTATCTCCTCGCCGGCGACGAAGGCGCCCGAGGCGAAGTGACGCTTCTCGTAAAACTCGCGGTAGTTCGGCAGATAGATCTTGGGCGTCACGGCCAGCACGCGCCCGCGCAAGATCGCCACCGCGCAATTATAGAGGCGGCCACGATAGCGCAGCGGCGCGCCGACGACGATGATGGGCTGCAGCGCGCGCGAGGCGTCTATCAGCACGCCAAGCGCAGTCTCGACGGCGGCGAGCAGCGCCTCCTGCTGCAAAAGATCGTCGATCGCATAGGCGGAGAGCCCAAGCTCGGGAAAAAGCACGAGCGAAGCCCCGCGTTCATGGGCGTCGCGCGCCATTTCGATCGTGCGGGCCACATTGAAGACGGGATCGGCGACGCGAACGGACGGACAGGCGACGGCGGCGCGGATGAAGCCATGCGTATGCAACGAGAAGAAAGGATGGGTCATATCAGCCCGCGTCAGCGACCGAAGCGCAGTGGAGAGACGGCGGGATAATGCCTCAAAGCCGCGTGGATTGGCAGTCCCCGCTAACGCTACTGAACCTTCACGATCTGGCGCGCGTCGAAAAACGGGTTCCCGCCCTGCTCGCCATCGCGGAACATGACAACCGTCACCGCAAAATTAGCCGTGGCGGGCTGGCCCGGCGTGATGATCTGCGGCGGTCCGGCCGCCCACTCCGTGAAGCGGAACAGCGTGTAGCCGCGCGCGAGCGTCTCCTTGGCCGCGAGCGCCAATGCTTCCTTGAGGGCCGTCTCATCCGAGAGCGTATCGGCGCCCTGGAAATCGAGCCGGACCATATTCGGCCCCAGGGCGGAAATATTGGTCGGGAGGCAGGCGGAGAGCGCAACGGCGGCGGCAAGGAGCGCGCCGGAGAGGACCGCGCGCAGGCTCCTTTGCCGCTTCAACGCCACCTGATGTGAAATCTCCTCGTGCACTGGAACTGGAAACCTATCCTTTTTGGAGTGGGTCAGAGCCCTGAAAGCAAGGCAGCCGCGTGGCCGTCAGACTGCTGACAAAGTGGCCGATAACGCCCCTCGCGCTTCGAGACGCCTGCTAGGCAGGCTCCTCAGCGTGAGGAGCTTCTGCAACTTCGTCAAACACTTAGGCCTCATCCTGAGGAGCGAGCGAAGCTCGCGTCTCGAAGGACGAGGCCGCCTCGAAGATCTGTCAACAAACTGGCGGCGGCGAGGCCGTCAGTCGCGCTCATATTGAGGCAGCCGCCATTTCTCGCTCTTCGCCGACAGGCTCCACTCCTTCCAGGACGCCAGGGATTTGATCGCATCCATATAACGCTGCGATTCCTCCGACACGGGGATCATATAGGCGTCGAACCGCTGGACGACCGGCGCGAACATGGCGTCGGCGGCGCTGAATTGTCCGGACAGAAACGGCCCGCCATATCGCGCCAATGCGTCGCGCCACGCCGCATCGATACGGGCGGCGTCGGCGCGGGCCGTCTCCGTCAGCGATATCGGGCGCGGCGCGCGGCCGAAATTCATGCTGCATTCGCTGCGCAATGCGGCGAAACCGGAGTGCATTTCGCAGGCGAGCGCCCGCGCATGAGCGCGCGTTTCCCGTTTGCGCGGCCAGATCACAAGATCGGGGTAGAGGTCGGCGACATATTCGATGATCGCCAGCGAATCCCAAACGCTTGCCTCGCCGTCGTGAAGGATCGGAACCTTGCCGGCGGGAGAATGCGTCAGCAGAGCGCTTTTGGAGTCCTCCCGATAAAGCGGGATGACAATCTCCTCGAAGGGGACGCCGAATTCCTTGAGCAAAATCCACGGCCGCAGCGACCAGGTCGAATAGCGCTTATTGCCGATGACGAGCGTCAGCACGGATAGATCCTTCATAGTCTCAAAAAGAAAAAGGGCGAGGTCTCCCCCGCCCTCAGATTGCTGACAAAGTGACGTTGACGCCCCTCGTGCTTCGAGACGCCTGCTGCGCAGGCTCCTCAGCATGAGGAGCTTCTGCAACTTCGTCAAACACTTAGGCCTCATCCTGAGGAGCGAGCCACGCTCGCGTCTCGAAGGACGAGGCCGCCTCCGAGGTTTGCCAACAAACTGAGGGCGAGGTCTCCCCCGCCCTTCCTATCACATCTGAATCGCGACCGCTCAGCCCCAGTGCGCCAATATGGCGAGCAGCAGCAGCGCGACGATATTGGTGATCTTGATCGCCGGGTTCACGGCGGGGCCGGCGGTGTCCTTATAGGGGTCGCCGACGGTGTCGCCCGTGACCGAGGCCTTATGCGCCTCGGAGCCCTTGAGGTGCTTCACGCCGTCCTTGTCGATGAAGCCGTCCTCGAAAGACTTCTTGGCGTTGTCCCAGGCGCCGCCGCCCGAGGTCATCGAAATGGCGACGAAGACGCCATTGACGATCACGCCGAGAAGCAGCGCGCCGACCGCCGCGAGCGCATTGGCCTTGCCGCCGCCGAGGATCAGCACGAGGATGAACATCACCACCGGCGCCGCAACCGGCAGGAGCGAAGGCACGATCATCTCCTGGATCGCCGCCTGGGTCAGCATATCGACCGCACGGCCGTAATCCGGGCGCGCCGAGCCGTCCATGATGCCGGGCTTCTCCTTGAACTGACGGCGCACTTCCTCGACCACCGAGCCCGCCGCGCGGCCCACGGCCGTCATGGCGATGCCGCCGAAGAGGTAGGGGATCAGGCCGCCGAAGATCAGGCCCGCGACCACGAAGGGGTTCGAGAGGCTGAAATCGATATTCTCCATCCCCTTGAAGAAGGACACGCCCGTCGCCGCGAAATGCTTGATGTCATTCGTATAGGCGGCGAACAGCACCAGCGCGCCGAGGCCCGCGGAGCCGATGGCGTAGCCCTTGGTCACGGCCTTGGTGGTGTTGCCAACGGCGTCGAGCGCGTCGGTCGACTGGCGCACTTCCTTCGGCAGGCCCGACATTTCGGCGATGCCGCCAGCGTTGTCGGTCACGGGACCGAAGGCGTCGAGCGCGACGATCATGCCGGCGAGGCCGAGCATGGTGGTCACCGCGATCGCCGTGCCATAGAGGCCGCCGAAATTATAGGTGAGGATGATGCCGAGCACGATCACCAGCGCCGGCCCGGCGGTCGCCTCGAGCGACACGGCGAGACCCTGGATGACGTTCGTGCCATGGCCCGTCACCGACGCTTGCGCGATCGACACGACGGGGCGCTTGCCCGTGCCGGTGTAATATTCGGTGATATAGACGATCGCGCCCGTCACGATCAGGCCGACAATGCCGCAGAAGAACAGGCCCACGCCATAGACCGACTGGCCGTTGACCTTGCCGACCTCGCCGAGGCCCACGGTGAAGAGCGTCGCGATGAACAGGCCCACGATGGAAAGAACGCCCGTCGCGATGAGGCCCTTGTAGAGGGCGTCCATGATCGAGTCGTCTTTGAGGCCGATCTTCGCGAAGTAAGGGGCGGCGAATTTGCCCCATTCCGTGTCGTCCTGGCCGAGTTTCACGAAATAAGTGCCGGCGATGGAGGTGAGGATGGAGAGGCCGCCGATGGCGAGCGGATAGATCACCGCGCCATACAGGCCTTCCTGACCCGCGAAGAAGATCGAGGCCAGAACCATGGTCGCGACGACGGTGACGGCATAGGTCTCGAAGAGATCGGCCGCCATGCCGGCGCAGTCGCCGACATTGTCGCCGACATTGTCGGCGATGGTGGCCGGGTTGCGTGGGTCATCCTCCGGAATGCCCGCCTCGACCTTGCCGACGAGATCGGCGCCCACATCGGCGCCCTTGGTGAAGATGCCGCCGCCAAGGCGCGCGAAGATCGAGATGAGCGAGGCGCCAAAGCCCAGCGCGACAAGCGCGTCGACAACCGCGCGGTCGGAAACCGAATAGCCGACGAACCAGGTGAGGATGGCGAAATAGATCGCGACGCCGAGCAGCGCGAGGCCCGCAACCAGCAGGCCGGTGACGGCGCCCGCCTTGAAGGCGATGTCGAGGCCGCCCGCGAGCGACTGCGTCGCCGCCTGCGCGGTGCGGACATTGGCGCGCACCGAGACATTCATGCCGATATAGCCGGCTGCGCCCGACAAGGCCGCGCCAATGGCGAAACCAAAGCCCACGGACCAGCCCAGAAGAATGACCAGCAGAACGAAGATCGCCGCGCCGACATAACCGATGGTCTTATATTGGCGATTGAGATAGGCCTGCGCGCCCTCCGCCACGGCGCCGGAAATTTCCTGCATGCGCTGCGAGCCGGGATCGGCCGCGATCAACTCTTGGGAAGTTTTTACGCCATATGCGATGGACATAAGTCCGAAGACGATGGTGAGAAAAAGGACCATTTGGGTTCGCCTTTTCTTTCTTCGACCAGCGGTCGAGCGGTTCGCGCCACAAAGGGCTGTCGCGCAAATGGAAAAAGGAAACGCGTCCCGGCCGCTGGAATCGTCCGGGCGCGCGAAAGTTTTCCGGGGGCGATTTGTGCCAGACTCCGGGGCTCCCGGCAATGGCGCCACCGGGCGCCTTCAAAAGTGGCTGAAGGATAATTTCTTGAAAATCAGCGGCTTTTTTGCTGCGCTGCGGAACTGTGGCGCGGCCGGGCCGGCGAGGATTTCTCCAATTCGCGTCACCGCGTCTGGCGGAGCGAAACCGGGGCCGGCCGTGAAGAGAATCTCATAGTCGTCGCCCCCCGTCAGCGCGGTCTCGAAAAGGCTTGGCGCAAGCGCAATCGCCTCGCGCGCGGCGTCCGACAGCGGGACCGTCGGCGCCTCTACCACCGCGCCCACGCCCGAGGCCGCGCAAAGCTTGGCGAGATCGCCGGCGAGCCCATCCGAGACGTCCATTGCAGCGCTGGCGTGGTGGCGCAGGAGCGAAACGAGATCGAGACGCGGACGCGGAAGCAGATAGCGGTCGAGGAGATGCGCGCGGGCGAGAGGCGAAAGCCGCGCCGCCAGTTTTGCATCGCGGCGCAGCGCAAGTGCGAGCGCGGCGTCGCCGATCGTCCCGGACACATAGATGGCGTCGCCGGCCCTGGCCCCGGTGCGCGGCGCGAAACGCGACGTGCGGCCGAGCGCGGTGATCGAAATCGTCAACGGACCCGGGGTCGCCGTCGTGTCGCCGCCGATGAGCGGCGCGGCAAAGGTTGCGGCGTCTTCCGCAAGGCCCGCCGCGAAGGCCTTGAGCCAGTCGTTCGTCCAATCGGCCGGCAGCGCAAGAGAGAGAAGAAAACCGATCGGGGCGGCGCCCTTGGCGGCCAGATCTGAAAGATTGACCCGCAGCGCCTTGCGGGCGATGGCGCCCGGCGGATCGTCGGCAAAGAAATGCACCCCCGCGACGAGCATATCGACGGTGGCGACGGTGGCCTCGGGCGAAGGCTCAATGAGCGCGGCGTCGTCCTTCAACCCCAAGGCCGCCGGCCCGGCGATGGGGGCGAAGACGCGGGCGATGAGTTCGTCTTCGGTGTAGCGGCTGGGCATCATGGTTCCTCCTTCTCCCGCTTTGCGACGCAAAACCGGGGAGGGTTGGGGAGGGGCAGTTCGGCGCCCGACATCCGAGCCAGAACCCCTCCCTCCCCGGCTTGACAGGGACAATCCCATTGCGCTTCTTGGCGCGCAATCGCCGGGCCTTTCCGGCATCCTTTACATTTCCAACCGAAAGCGGCCCATGCATCGCTACCGTTCGCATACCTGCGGAGAGCCCACCGAAGCGCTCGCGGGTCAGAAAATCCGCCTCTCCGGCTGGTGCCACCGCATCCGCGACCATGGCGGCGTGCTGTTCATCGACCTGCGCGACCATTACGGCCTCACCCAATGCGTGGTCGACCCCGATTCGCCCGCCTTCGCGCAGGCCGAGAAGCTGCGCTCGGAGTGGGTCGTGCGGCTCGACGGCGAGGTGCGCAAGCGCCCGGCCGGCACCGAGAACCCCGACATGCCGACGGGCCACGTCGAAATCTATGTGAACGAGATCGAGGTGCTGGGCCCCGCGGGCGAGCTGCCGCTCCCGGTCTTCGGCGACCAGAATTACCCGGAAGACATCCGCCTCAAATATCGCTTCCTCGACCTGCGCCGCGAGAAGCTGCACGCCAACATCATGCTGCGCGGCCGCATCATCGACTCGATCCGCTCGCGCATGAAGGCCGGCAATTTCTTCGAGTTCCAGACGCCGATCCTGACCGCCTCCTCGCCCGAGGGCGCGCGCGACTTTCTGGTGCCCTCGCGCCTGCATCCCGGCAAGTTCTACGCGCTGCCGCAGGCGCCGCAGCAGTTCAAGCAGCTCCTCATGGTCGCGGGCTTCGACCGCTATTTCCAGATCGCGCCCTGCTTCCGCGACGAGGACGCCCGCGCCGACCGCTCGCCCGGCGAGTTCTACCAGCTCGACGTCGAGATGAGCTTCGTCACGCAGGAAGACGTATTCGAGGCGATGGAGCCGGTGCTGCGCGGCGTCTTCGAGGAATTCTCGAAGGGCAAGCCGGTCACGCAGAAATTCCCGCGCATCCCCTTCCGCGAGGCCATGCTCAAATATGGCTCGGACAAGCCGGACCTGCGCAACCCGCTCGTCATCGTCGATCTCTCGGCCGAATTCGAGGGCGAGAGCGTCAGCTTCAAGGCGTTCCGCGGCAAGACCGTGCGCGCCATTCCGGCGCCGGGCGCAGCGTCGCAGCCGCGCAGCTTCTTCGACAAGCTCAACGACTGGGCCCGCGGCGAAGGCGCGCCGGGCCTGGGCTACATCATCTTTGAAGAAGAAAACGGCGCGCTCACCGGCAAGGGGCCGATCGCGAAGTTCATCCCCGCCGACGTGCAGGCGGTTATCGCCGCCAAGGCCGGCGTGAAGGCGGGCGACGCCGTCTTCTTCTCGGCCGGTGAAGAGACCCCGGCGGCGAAGCTCGCCGGCGCGGCGCGTCTGCGCATCGGCAATGAGTTGGGCCTGTCGAAGGCCGACGTCTTCGAATTCTGCTGGATCGTCGATTTCCCGATGTACGAGTGGAACGACGAGGACAAGAAGATCGACTTCTCGCACAATCCCTTCTCCATGCCGCAGGGCGGCATGGAGGCGCTGGAGACGAAGGACCCGCTCGACATCCTCGCCTATCAATATGACATCGTCTGCAACGGCGTGGAGCTCTCCTCGGGCGCCATCCGTAACCATCGCCCCGAGATCATGAAGAAGGCCTTCGAGATCGCCGGCTATGGCGAGGATGTGCTGATCGAGAAATTCGGCGGCATGTATCGCGCCTTCCAATATGGCGCCCCGCCCCACGGGGGCATTGCGCCGGGCGTCGACCGCATTGTGATGCTGCTCGCCGAGGAAGAGAATCTGCGCGAGGTGACGCTCTTCCCGTTGAACCAGCGCGCCGAGGATTTGCTGATGGGCGCGCCGGGCGAAGCGACGATGAAGCAGCTCCGCGAGCTGCACATCAGGCTGAATCTGCCGGCGGAGAAGGGGGCGTAAGGCCCCCGTCTACGTCGTCTCGCGTCCCGGGTCGCTCGCCTCGGACGAGGGATAGTGGAACGACGCATAGCGGATGATGAAGACCGCAAGCGCCAGGATCAGTGTGCCGCCGGCGAGGATCAGAATCCCGAAGTCCGGCGGCGCGTCCTTCTGAACATAGCCGATCATGTGGCGGGTGAGCGCGGTGATGCCGACGTAAAGCAGAAAACGCACCGGCATGTGATTTGTCTTGAAGTAAATCCCCACCATCGAGCCGATCTCTAGGTAGATAAAGAGCAGTAGGAGATCTTCGATCGAGGCGTGGCCCTTCCCGGTCATTTCGATAAAGGCTTTGGCCGCCGCCCAGACGGTCGCGCCGCCGATGGCGAAAAGCCCCAGGAAGTGAAAGCTCTCCGAGAGAAAATGCCCGAGGGGATGCGCGAAGCCGCGCATGCGCCGCATCGCTTCGCTGGATTCCGGAGCGCGATCGCTGGCCATATGTCTTCCCTTCCCCGCTTCGCCTTCACAATAGAAACGGTCGCGCGCGCCTGCTTGCAAAAGAGTTAATCACTAAAAAGGCCCCCTCCCTGTCCCTCCCCCGCTTCGCGCAGGGCTGTCCGGGGAATGAGTCGAAAGGTCGCGGGCGCATGCCCGGTTTTCCCGACGGTTGTCGGGTATTTTCCGGTTGTCGAGACTGGAAAAAAGGACCGGACATGCCCGTGCACTCTACTGTATTCGCCCAACTGCTCAAGCCGGTCGATCGGCGCGCCTTCAAGCAGATCGTCGAGCGGCATGGCGGCGACGCCTACGACAAATCCTTCAAGAGCTGGGATCACCTCGTCGCGCTCATCTACGCCCAGCTTGCCGGGGTCTCCAGCCTGCGCGCCCTCGTTCCCGCCTTCAACGCCGACGCGCGCGCGCATTATCACCTCGGGACGCGGCGGCTCGCGCGCACGACCCTTTCCGACGCCAACGCCCGCCGGCCCGTCGCCGTCTTCGCCGATCTCTTCGCCATGCTCTCCGGCGCGCTCGACCGTCATACGCGCCGGGAGGGCGCGGACATGATCCGCCTCATCGATTCGACGCCCATCCCTTTGAGCAAATTCCTCGATTACGCCCGCTCCAACGGCCGCGCTCACGGCCTCAAAATGCACGTGGTCCATGACCCGCGCGCCAATCGGCCCCTTCGCGCGGAAGTCACGCCCGCCAATGTGAACGACATAGAGATCGGCAAGAAAACCGATATCGAGCCGGGCGCCGCTTATGTCTTCGACAAAGGCTATTGCGACTATCGCTGGTGGACCGAGATCGCCGCGCCATTTGATCGATCCCTCGGAGCGGACCCGGCGGACCTCATGGTCCGCGTCGTACCAGGGCTCGTCGATCCTTTCCGGCAGGAGCCGTCCCGGCCGCGACCAATGACTTGCCGGCGTCGTCTGTTCGAGCGCCTCATGCGGACGCTCCTCGTTGTAGCTGCGCCGGAACGCATCGAAACGCGCCTGCTGCTCCATCCTGTCGCTCGCTGGGGACTTCGCCGTTTCATCCTTCAAGGTGCGATGCATGCGTTCGTGCCGGCCGTTGTGCTGCGGCGCGGCCGGCGGGATGAAACGCGGCTCCACGCCGAGCTTCAAAAGCCAGACCGAAAGCCGCGAAAGTCCACCGGCGCCCGTCGCGCCGAAGGGCGCGCCATTGTCGGAGCGGCCGGCAGGCCGATGTCGCTGAAAATGCGCAATAGCGCGCCCTTGACCCCATCATGCGTCGGCGGCGTGATCCGAACGTCGACGAGGTAGCGGCTCGCCGTGTCGGAAACCGTCAGCGGATCGATGCGTCGGCCATCGCGCGTGCGAAACCAGCCCTTGAAGTCCATCGCCCATTCGCCGTTGGGCGCATCCGAGCCGGCGATGATCTCGCCTCGGCCGACCGGGCGGCGACACCGCGGCTTTGCTGCGATCAGGCCCTCACGCTTCAAGATATCGCCGATGGTCGACGCCGCGGGCCACGCTGTTTCGGGGGCGCCGAGCAAGAGGCGCGCCCTGATCTTCTTTGGCCCAAAGTGCGGAAAGCGGCGGCGCAGATCCAGGATCCTGGCGATTGTCTCGGCCGTCGCCGCCTGCGGCGCACGCAACGGCGCCCGGCTCCGCTCCTCGAACCAGCGCGCCTCGCCGCTCTCGCGCCGGCGTTTCCAAACGTAGAATGTCTCGCGGCTCACGCCGTAAAGCCGGCACAACTCCGACACGGTGAAGACCCCCGTGTCGAAATCCCGAAACAAAGCGATCCGCTCTTCCACCGCCGCGCGCTCCCTGATAGGCATCGCCCGCATCTCCTCTCGAAGACACGAACTTGACTGTCAGGAATGCTCCCGGTCCAATCTGTCAGCTATCTCGCCGGTTCATACCCAGCCGCGACACCCGCGCCGCATCACGCAAACATAAAACCCATCGGTCCCGCTCGTCGCCGGCGAGAAGCGCAACCCCGCCCCGTGAGGCGACGCAAAGCGGGCAAGCTCCGGCAGCCCTGCCTTCACGGCCGCCTCGTCCCCCGACATCGCCGCAAACTCGGAATGCCCCGCCAAAAACGCCGCTACCTGCTCCTCATTCTCGTCTCGCAACAGCGAGCATGTCACATAAGCGAGCCGCCCCCCGATCTTCACGAAGCGCACAGCCTGCTCCAGCAACGCCGCCTGCTCCTTCAGCCGCAGCTCCAGCGCGCCGGGGGCGAGGCGCCATTTGGCGTCGGGGTGGCGCCGCCAGGTGCCCGTGCCCGTGCAGGGGGCGTCGATCAGAACTAGGTCGCAGCGCCCCTCGATATCCGCGAGCACATCGGCCTGCCCTTTCGGCTGGCGCACCTGGATATTGCGCGCCCCCGCCCGCTCCAGCCGCTCGTGAATCGGCATGAGCCGGCGGCCGTCCGCGTCATAGGCGTAGAGCTGCCCCTTGTTGTGCATCTGCCCGGCGAGCGCCAGCGCCTTGCCGCCGCCGCCGGCGCAAAGGTCGAGAACCTGCTCGCCCGGCGCCGCCGCGCAGAGGAGCGAGGCGAGCTGCGAGGCTTCGTCCTGCGGCTCGACGAAACCCTTTACGTAAGCGGTCTCGGCGGAAAGCGCCGGTCCCCTGCCCTGCCCCGCGTCGATGCGCAGGCCGATGGGCGATAGCGGCGTGGACTGCGGGTTCAAATGGGAGAGCTTCGCCAGCGCCTGCTCGCGCGAGCCTTTGAGAATATTGACGCGCAGGTCGACCGGCGCTCGGGCGGCGAGCGCCGCGCCTTCTTCAGCCGCGCGGTCGCCGAAGGCGGCGGCAAAGCGCTCGGCGAGCCATTCGGGGTAATCCCCCCGCACATGGTCGGGCGCGCCGTCCAGCGTCGCCGTTTCGAGCCGCACGCGCTCATCGTCGGTAAGCGGGGGCGGCGCATGGCGTTCGCCGGTGCAGAGGGCGGCGATCGCCGCGGCGTCCATGCCGCGCGCCTCACGCAGCGCGCCGAGCATGCGCGCGCGGGGCGTGTCGGCGCCCATGATCCAGGCGGCCGAGGCGGCCTTGCGGAGCGCGTCGAAGACGAGGCTCGCGATCGCCGCGCGATCCTTCGAGCCGGCGAAGCGGTGCGACGCGCCCCAATCCTTCAACGCCTCGGCGGCGGGGCGGCGGCGCTGCGCGAGATCATCGAGAATCTCGATCGCGGCGGAAACATGGGCGGCTGGGGTCATGGCGGAGGTTCGGCTTCCCGGGGATGAAGAAAATGGCGGCGCTTTCGAGATAGGGCTTGCCCGCCATGGGCGCCCGTCCTCCCATGCGCGACGGCCGATTGCAATGCGGCAAGACGCGAGCGTCACAATTCGGACGTTATGGCCAAGTTGACTTCGCTGCGGCGCAACATGCGCCTGCCATCGGGTTTGCAATCATGAAATCGCAAATGAACCGCGCCTTGCCGCTTCTGGCTTCGCTTCTTGCTTTGTCGCTCGCGGCCTGCGCCACGCAGCCGCCCCCGCCGCCGGATATTCCGCCGCCGCCCAAGCGCAAGCTCGACGCCAAGACGCAGCTCGAAACAGGCCGGACCTATTAAAGGTTCAAAAGGGCGCCCGGCCGCCGCCGGGCCCCGATCCGCCGGACGGTGCCAGTCGCCGAGCGGTACACCAGCGTCTCGGTCTCGATCCCGCTTTTGTCCAAAACGACGCCGCCCACCAGCCGGCCGTCCGTGACGCCGGTGACGCAGACCACAACGTCGCCGGTCACCATATCAGCCACGCCATATTTCTTGCGAAGATCCGCCAGCCCGTGGCGCAGCGCACAAGCGCGTTGCTCGGCCGTCTCCAGCACCAGACGCCCCTGCATCTGGCCGCCGGCGCAACGCAGCGCCGCCGCCGCCAGCACGCCCTGCGGGGCGCCGCCGGAGCCGAGATACATATCGACGCCCGTCTCTTCCGGGTTGGTGACGAAAATGACCCCCGCCACGTCGCCGTCGGTGATCAGCCGCACGCAGGCGCCGGCCTTGCGGCATTTGGAGACGATCTGGGCATGGCGCGGACGGTCGAGCACGCAGACCGTGATCTCCCCCGTCGACACGCCCTTCGCCTCGGCCAAGGCGCGGACATTCTCCGCAGGGTCGCGGTCGAGATCGACGACGCCTTCCGCATAGCCGGGGCCGATAGCGATCTTGTCCATGTAACAGTCGGGCGCCTGCAGCAGGGCCCCCGACGACGCAGCGGCGGCGATCGAAATCGCTCCCGCCTGGTCCTTGGCGCAGAGCGTCGCCCCCTCGAGCGGCGCCACGGCCAGCTCCACGCGCATGCCCGCGGCGGCGCCGATCTCCAGACCGACAGGAAGCCCGGCGGAATCGCCGCTTTCCTCCTCGCCGATGACGATGCGGCCCCGCACCGGCAGGCGGGCCAGCTCCTCGCGCATCGCCGCGGCGGCGGCGCGGTCGGCGGCCATTTCATCGCCACGGCCGCGCCAGCGCGCGGCAGCGACGGCGGCGCGTTCGGTGGCGCGCGCCAGCTCGATGGTCAGCAGACGCTCCACCGACGCGGGGTCCAATCTGGAGGATTGCGACATTTGCGCTCTCCGCGCCTTAGCTATTCCCGCTCGATGCGGATGACTTGAGCGCGCGACACGATGGTCCCGTCCTGGAAGATCAGGTCCAGCGCCTCGCGCACCAGATGCTCGCTCGTCGCATGGGTGATGAGGATAACATCGACGCAGGCGCCCGGCGCGCCGCGGCTGCCGCGCTGCATGATGCTGTCGAGCGAAATCTGCCGCTCGGCCATGCGCGTCGCGATCTTGGCGAAGGCGCCGGCGACGTCCTTCACCGACATGCGGATGTAATAGCCGCCCTCGTGCCGGCGCATCGGCGTGCGCTTGAACTCGGCGAGCTGGCTCGACGGCAGGCCGAAGGGGGCCGAGCGGACGCCCTTGGCGATATCGGCGATATCGGCCACCACCGCGGAGGCCGTGGCGTCGCCGCCGGCGCCGGGGCCGACGAGGGTGAGTTCATGCACGGCGTCGGCGTCGATGGTGACGGCGTTGAGCACGCCCATCACCTGGGCGATCGCGCTGTTCTTGCTCACCATGGTCGGATGGACGCGCTGCTCGATGCCCTCCGCCGTGCGCTGGGCGACGCCGAGAAGCTTGATGCGGAAGCCGAGCTCGTCCGCCGCCTCGATGTCGGCGAGCGTGACGCGCTCGATACCCTCGATGTCGATCGACTGCGCGGAGATGCGCGTGCCAAAGGCGAGAGAAGTGAGGATCGCGAGCTTATGCGCGGTGTCAAAGCCGCCGATGTCGAAAGTCGGGTCCGCCTCGGCGTAGCCAAGCCTTTGCGCCTCGCTCAGGCACGCCTCGAAGGAAAGCTGCTCGCGCTCCATGCGCGATAATATGTAATTGCAGGTGCCGTTGAGAATGCCATAGACGCGCTCGATCGAATTGCCGGCGAGCCCCTCGCGCAGCGTCTTGACGATCGGAATGCCGCCGGCGACCGAGGCCTCGAAGGAGAGCGCGACGCGTTTCTCCTCGGCGAGCTGGGTCAGATGCAGGCCATGGGCGGCGAGCAGCGCCTTATTGGCGGTGACGACCGGCTTGCCATGGGCGAGCGCGCTCTCGACGCTGGCGCGCGCCGGGCCTTCCGAGCCGCCGATCAGCTCGACGAAAAGGTCGATCGTCTCCGAAGTTGCGAGCTTGACGGGATCGTGGAAAAATTCCGCCCCGGAGAAATCGGCGTCGCGCTTCTTGCCAGCGTCGCGCGCCGAGACGCCCGTGACAACGATGCGGCGGCCGGTGCGGGCCATCAGCGCCTGCTCCTGCCGCTGGAGAAGCCGCGCAACCGCCGCGCCGACGGTTCCGAGCCCCGCGATGCCGACGCGCAAAATCTCCGACATTTCGACCCTTCCGGGAGTAGCTGAGCCGCCCGGAAAGACCGGGCTAGAAGCCAAGCGTTGTGCACGATTCCGAAGAGGCGATCAAGGAAGCGCCGCAAAAAGGGCGCGCGAGCGCCCTAGCTTAAAGAGAAGCCAGCAAGCGGGACGAGGATGGATGGCCGCCATCTATTGGAGCAACTTTCTAGCGGCTTTAGTGACGCTTGCGGTCGTCGTCGAGCCTGCCGGCCTCGCGCCGATCTTCCTCGCCGCGACCGCCCGGGAAACCAAAGCGGCGCGCGCGCAAATCGCTCTGCGGGCCTGTCTCTACGCCTTTCTGATCCTCACGGGCGCGGCCTTTGGCGGCGAGGCGCTGTTGCGCGCGCTGGGCGTCACTTTGCCTGCCTTCCGCATCGCCGGGGGCTTGCTGCTCTTTTCCATCGCCTCGGAAATGGTGCTGGGCGTCCGGATCGGGCGCGACGCCGCGACGGCCGCTCAGGCGATCGACGAGCGCGCGCGCCACATCGCCGCTTTCCCGCTCGCCATCCCGCTGATGGCCGGCCCCGGCGCGATTACGGCGACGCTGCTCATCGCCGGCGAAGCGCATGGCGATCCGCTCGCGCTCGCAGCGCTCATCGGCGCGATCTTTACGGTGCTGGCGCTCTGCTGGGCGGTCTGCCGGCTGGCGACGAGCGTGGAGCGCCTGGTCGGCGCCTCGGTGAGCATCGTGATGGAAAAGCTGATCGGCGTGCTTCTCGCGTCGCTTGCCGTGCAATATGTCGTCGACGGCGCGCGAAGCCTGTTGTCGTGACTGGCGCGCGCCGTCATTGCGAGCGAAGCGAAGCAATCCAGAGCGTCATCCCGGCCCTGGATTTTGCTTCGTCGCTTCGCTCCTCGCAATGACGGATGCGGGGCTTAAGCCTTACGCGCTCAATGCGCCACGTTCGACCAGATCTTGCGCTTGGTGAAATAGAGCAGCACGGCGAAGACGAACAGGAAGGCGAGCACGGCCTGTCCTATGCGCTTGCGGGCGTCGAGATGCGGCTCGGCGACCCACATCATGAAGGCCGTGACGTCCTTGGCGTATTGGTCGACGGTCTGCGGCGCGCCGTCGTCATAGGTCACGGCGCCGTCCGACAGAGGCGGCGGCATGCCGATGCGATTGCCGGGCATATAGGCGTTGTAGAACTGGCCGTCGGGAATTTGCATCCCATGCGGCGGCTCGCCATAGCCCTTGAGCAGCGAGGCGATATAGTCGACGCCATGCTCCTGATAGGAGAAGCCCGGCAGCGCGTCGAAGAGGAAGGTCGGGAAGCCGCGCCCATAGCCGCGCGCCTTGGCGAGCACCGACATATCCGGCGGATAGGCGCCCGACATCGCCGCGCGCGCCGCCTGCTCATTGGCGAAGGGCGGCGGGAAACGGTCGCTCGGCCGCGCGGGGCGATCGAAATAATCGCCCGTATCGTTCGGACCGTCCTTGACCTTGTAGGTCGCGGCGAGGTCGGCGACTTCCTTCTCGGAAAACTCCGGCCCGCCCGGCTGGCTCAGATTGCGGAAGGCCAGCATTTTGATCGAATGGCAGGTCGAGCAGACTTCCTTATAGACCTTGAAGCCGCGGCGGAGCTGCGCCTTGTCGTAGCTGCCCAGCGCGCCCGCGAAGCTCCAGCTATGGACCTCCGGCTTCTTCTCGTGATGCCCGGACTCGGCCAAGGCCGGCGAACCCGCCAGCGCGCCGGCGAGCAGGGCCGCGCCCGAAAGGTGTGACAAGAAACTGCGCTTCATCGAGGAGTCCTTGAGGGCAAAGAAGGATCGCGCGTCACGCATGGGCGGTCTTCCCCGTGGCGACGGCGGCGTCGATCGACTCCGGCACGGGCTCGGTCTTTTCGACCTTGCCGAGCCAGGGCAGGATCACGATGAAATGCAGGAAGTAGTAGAAGGAGAAGATGCGGGCGAGCCACAGATAGACGCCTTCCGCCGGCTGCGCGCCGAGATAGCCGAGCCCGACGCACACCGCGACGAAGACCCAGTAGAATTTGCGGAACAGCGGCCGGAAGCTGCCCGATTTCACCTTCGACGTGTCGAGCCAGGGCAGCGCCATGGTGATGAGGATCGACAGGAACAGCGCGATGACGCCGAGCAGCTTGTTCGGGATGGCGCGCAGGATCGCGTAGAAGGGCAGGAAATACCACTCCGGCACGATATGCGGCGGCGTCACCAGCGGATTGGCCTCGATGTAATTGTCCGGATGGCCGAGATAATTCGGCACGAAGAACATCATCCAGGCATAGAGCACGAGGAAGGCGCCGATGGCGAAGCCATCCTTCAGCGTCGCATAGGGCGTGAAGGGCACGGTGTCCTTCTCGACGTCCTTCACCTCGACGCCGGTCGGATTGTTCTGCCCCGTCACATGCAGCGCCCAGACATGCAGCGCGACGATCGCGACGATAATGAAGGGCAAGAGATAATGCAGGGCGAAGAAGCGGTTCAGCGTCGGATTATCGACCGAGTAGCCGCCCAGCAGCCAGGTGGTGATCGAGGTTCCGACCACCGGGATCGCCGAGAAGAGGTTGGTGATGACCGTCGCGGCCCAGAAGGACATTTGGCCCCAGGGCAGGACATAGCCGAGAAAGCCCGTCGCCATCATCACCATGAAGATGAGGACGCCGAGGATCCACAGCACCTCGCGCGGCTCCTTGTAGGAGCCGTAATACATGCCGCGGAAGATGTGGAGATAGACGGCGAGGAAGAACATGGAGGCGCCATTGGCGTGCGCATAACGCAGCGCCCAGCCCCAATTCACGTCGCGCATGATCTTTTCGACGGAGTCGAAGGCGAGCGTCGTCTCGCCGGTGTAGTGCATGGCGAGCACCACGCCCGTGACGATCTGCGCCACCAGCATGAAGGAGAGGATGGCGCCAAAGGTCCACATGTAGTTCAGATTCTTCGGCGTCGGATAGGCGACGAAGGAGTCGTACATGAAGCTGATGATCGGCAGCCGGCGCTCCAGCCAACGGGCGAAGCCGCTTTTGGGCGTGTATTGGGAATGTCCGCTCATTGGAACTTTCTCGAATGGATCGATGGCGACGAAGGACGCGAGAAATGCGGAAAGGCGCGTGGCCTATCCGATCTTGATTTTCTTGTCGCTGACGAAAGCGTAGGGCGGCACCTCGAGATTGGAGGGCGCCGGGCCGCTGCGGATACGGCCGGAGACGTCATAGGTCGAGCCGTGGCACGGGCAGAACCAGCCGTCATATTCGCCGGCCTTGCCGGTCGGAATGCAGCCGAGATGGGTGCAGACGCCGATGACCACGAGCCATTCGGGCTTCTGGACGCGCGCGGAATCGGGCTGTGGATCGGGAAGCTCGGCGAGCGGCGTGTCCTCGGAGGTCTTGATCTCCTCCGGGGTGCGGTGACGCACAAAGACCGGCTTGCCGCGCCATTTGACGGTGACGATCTGGCCGACGGCGACGGAGGACAAATCCACTTCCGTGGAGGCCAGCGCCAGGGTCGAAGCGTCGGGGTTCATCTGCGAGATCAGCGGCCAGACCATGCCGCCGGCGGCGACCGTCGCGGCCGCGCCCGTCGCGATATAGAGAATGTCTCGACGGCTCGGCTCGACCGGCGTATGTTCTGTGACGTTCTTGCTGCTCACGCCCTGACCTCTTCCCAATCGCTGCGAATAAAGAGCGCTCGGCTGACAAGCGCAAGCTCCACTCGAAGCAATCGTTCCACTTTTTCGCAACTTGCGCTAGCCCGTGGCGGCGGCGCCGATGCGGCGCGCAGCGGTTGAACCCCGTCCGCGCGCGGCTTATGTGGCGCCATTCCGCCATCATGTCCACAAGCGCAAGCCGGGATTTTTCGCTCTTTCCCTTCGCAGCGCACAATCGCGGCGATTTGCCGCAAAGCTTTGACTTTCCGCAGGATCGAGATTCATGCCGCCGCTCGCGCTCGCCCTTTATCAACCGGATATCCCCCAAAACGCCGGAACCATGCTGCGCATGTGCGCCTGTCTCGGCGTCGAGGCCGCGATCATCGGCCCCGCCGGGTTTCCCGTGACCGACGCCGCCTTCCGGCGGGCCGGCATGGATTATCTCGATCTCGTGACACTTCTCCGGCACGCCTCCTTCGACGCCTTCCAGGCTTGGCGCGCTGCACAAACCGCCGCGGGCCGGCGCCGGCGGCTCATTCTGCTCTCGACCCGCGCCGAGGCGCCCTACACGGCCAGCAAATATGAGTCCGGCGACATTCTCATGGTCGGCCGCGAATCGGCTGGCGTGCCAGACGACGTCTTCGCGGCGGCGGACCTTGCCGTCACGATCCCCATGAGACCCCAGGCGCGCTCTCTCAATGTGGCGGTTTCCGCAGCCATGGTCGTCGGCGAGGCGTTGCGGCAGATCGGCGGCAACCAAACCGAGTGAACAAGCGTTACCTCCCTGCGCGCCGCCGCATATCGGGCGGGGGCCTGCCGTGCTGGATTGTCGTCGACCGCCAATTTCAAGTCGTGAGCGATTAGGGAGGAAAGAGTGATTGAAGCCGGAAAAGAGCAGACTCCAAAAGTTCAGTCGACCCTGGATATTTGCGAACGCCTGCTGAAATTTCTCAACGGCGTCCTCGTGACGCTCCTTTTCGGCGCGGGCGTCGTGTTCCTCATCGTCGAATTCCCGACGCTGAAGTCGAGCTTCAACGATCTTCTCGGGCGCATCAATCAGGTACAGTCCGTCGAATTCGTCAATCTGAAGGTCGTCTTCGGCGCGCCGGACGTGCTGGGCTCTTTAGCGATCTACAAGACGCTCGAAAAAGACGATCGGGAAAAGGCGGCGACGCTGAAACTGGATTTGCGCGAGTTGCGGCCCGAATGGTTTCCGCGCCTGCTCAACGTGGGCGCCCAAACCAAGCTTTGCGATTTCGAGCGCGCGACCGACGAGATGCAGGAGTCGCGTTTCATCGACAAGCAATTGGAGCGCATGGCTTTCGTGACGCTCTCCGCTTCTCCCGAGGACAAGGCCGCCGTCCTGCGCGATATGGCGACGGCGAAGGCGGAAAAGAAGGAATGGACGATCGGCGCGCCGCGCTCCTGTTATCGGGCGACGTTGACCGGCCGCGGCTGGAACATTCGCACCGCGATCGTCGAATATCTGACCATCGGGCTGACGACCGCCGCCTCGCCGTCGCCAACTCCCGGCAGAGGCAGGAATTTGACGATCGCGACCGACTGACCGCCGATTTGACAAGGCGCGGCGCGCGGCGTTTCTGAGCGCTCGAAAAGGAGACGCTCATGAACGCCGCTCAAGACCAGCTCGAAGCCCGCAAAAACGCCGCGCGCGAGTGGTTCGAGGCGTTGCAATTGCGCATCTGCGCGGCTTTCGAGGCGCTGGAGGAAGAGGCGACGGGCCCCTTCGCGGAAACGACTGCGCCGGGGCGCTTTCAGCTCACTCCCTGGGAGCGGCAGAATCACGACGGGGCTCCGGGCGGCGGCGGGCGCATGGGCATGATCCATGGGCGGGTGTTCGAAAAGGCCGGCGTCCATTGCTCGACGGTCTTCGGCACTTTCCAGCCCGAATTCGCCAAGCAGATTCCAGGCGCCGCCGAAGACCCGCGCTTCTATGCGACCGGCATTTCGCTCATCGCCCATCCCTGGAACCCGAACGTCCCCGCCGTGCATATGAACACGCGCTTTGTCGTAACGAGCAAAGCCTGGTTCGGCGGCGGAGCGGACCTCACGCCCGTCCTCGACGCCCGCCGCACGCAGGCGGACCCGGATTCGGTCGACTTCCACGCGGCCATGCGCGGCGCCTGCGAGCGCCACCCCATCGCCAACTACAAGCGCTTCAAGGAATGGTGCGACGAGTATTTCTATCTCGCCCATCGCAAGGAGCCGCGCGGGATCGGCGGCATTTTCTACGATTATCTCAATAGCGCGGGCGATCCGGCCAATAGCGGCTGGGACAAGGACTTCGCCTTCACCCGGGACGTCGGCGAGAGTTTCCTGGCGATCTATCCCGAGCTGGTGCGGCGCAACTTCGCCCTGCCCTGGACGCCCGAGCAGCGCGAAGAGCAGCTCATCCGGCGCGGCCGCTATGTGGAATACAATCTGCTCTATGACCGGGGCACGATTTTCGGGCTGAAGACGGGGGGCAATGTGGAGTCGATCCTGTCGTCCATGCCGCCGAGCGTGAAGTGGCCTTAACCTGCCCAGCCCTCACCCCGTCATGGCCGGGCTTGTCCCGGCCATCCACGCGGCAAACGCGCCGGCCTCCTTCAGACATTGCCATCGCTGCCCGGCGTGGATGCCCGGCACAAGGCCGGGCATGACGGCGTTACGCCTGCCTCACCCTGCCCGAAACGTCCACGCCCGGTTGAGCGCATAGGTCACGAACATGGCCAGCACCGTCGTCACGGCCTGCGCCGGCAGATAGGGCGCGCCGAGCCGCTCCACGAAGAGGCTCATGAGCAGGTAAGTCACGCAAAAGCCGACAAAGGCGACCAGCCCAAAGCGCCAGCCGGCCTCGGCATGGGGGCGGTCGCTCGCGAAAGTGTGACGGCGGTTGAGGACATAGGCCACGCCGCCGCCGGCGACATAGCCGCACAGCGCCGCCGGCACCGGCGCCCAGCCGCCCGCCTCCACCAGCGCGATCAGGATTGCGTAATGGACGAGCGTCGCGCCGACGCCGACCGACGCATAGGTTGCGAGCTGGCGGAGCATCAGCGCGGAAGCTGGGAATAGTAGCGGGCGAGGTCCTGCATTTCCTCGTCGGAGAGATGGCGGCTTTCGTAGCGCATCTCCTTGTGCGGGCGGCGGCCCGACTTGAAGTGCTGAAGCTGCAGGTAGAGGTAGCGATCGTGCTGCCCTGCGAGATTGGGGATCTCGACGTCATTGCCGATGCCGTCGGGGCCATGGCAGGCGGCGCATTCGGCGACGACCTTGGCGAGGTCGTATTTCGGCTCGGCGCGCGCAGGAGCGGCGAGAAGACAGAGAAGCGCGGCGCAGGCGGCGATGGACCTCATGAAAATTTTCTCCGAAGGGCTCTGCGCCGCTTATGAGCCGGAGGCGCGCGCCCGCGCAAGACCGGCAGAGTCGCGGCGTCTGGTGGACTTGCGCCTGAAGACCAGGGGGTTTTCCACAGGCTTCGCGCTGAAAGACCCGTCATTGCGAGGAGCGAAGCGACGAAGCAATCCAGAGCCGAGATGACGCTCTGGGTTGCGTCGCTTCGCTCGCAATGACGGCCGACCTTCCGGCGCCTGGTCTTGCCTGCCCCTTCACACTCGCGTCATTCTCGTCTAGACAGACCTCGACTTTCGAGCCGGGCGCGCCCGCTCGCCGCCTGCAAGACAGGCATTCGGGACGCGTGCTGGTCCAAAAGGCCGGGAACGCGGCCTTTTTTTATGCGCGCCCATCTCATGGCGCGCCGACGGGCGAAGGCTCCCTCAGCCTCAAGGAGGCCCCTTCAGGGGCCGTCCCGAAGCGGAGGAAGCCGCAAGGACGATTCCCTCCCCGTCCACATGTTTCGAGACGCCTGCCTCGCAGGCTCCTCGGAGATGAGGGCGGGGCTCGAGCGCGTTATCCGCGCGAAACAAAGAAGCGACATGCCGAAAAGAACCGACATATCGACTATCCTGATCATCGGCGCCGGGCCCATCGTTATCGGCCAGGCCTGCGAATTCGACTATTCCGGCACGCAGGCTTGCAAGGCGCTGAAGGCGGAAGGCTATCGGATCGTCCTGGTCAATTCCAATCCGGCGACGATCATGACCGACCCGGATCTGGCCGATCGCACCTATGTCGAGCCGATCACGCCGGAATTTGTCGCCAAGATCATCGAGAAGGAGCGCTACGCCATTCCGGGCGGCTTTGCGCTGCTCCCCACAATGGGCGGCCAGACGGCCCTCAACTGCGCCCTCTCCCTCGAGAAGATGGGCGTGCTCGAAAAATTCGACGTGGAGATGATCGGCGCCACGGCGCACGCCATCGACAAGGCCGAGGACCGCGAGCTCTTCCGCGAGGCCATGACCAAGATCGGCCTCGACACGCCGCGCTCGCACCACATCAAGACGCTCGCCGCGGCGCTCGAGGCGCTGGACGACATCGGCCTGCCCGCCATCATCCGCCCGTCCTTCACGCTCGGCGGCACCGGCGGCGGGATCGCCTATAACAAGGCCGAGTTCATCGAGATCGTCGAACGCGGCATCGACGCCTCGCCCACCAATGAAGTGCTGATCGAGGAAAGCGTCCTCGGCTGGAAAGAATATGAGATGGAGGTCGTCCGCGACAAAGCGGACAATTGCATCATCGTCTGCTCGATCGAGAACATCGATCCGATGGGCGTGCATACCGGCGACTCCATCACCGTCGCCCCGGCGCTGACGCTCACCGACAAAGAATATCAGATCATGCGCGACGCCTCGCTCGCCGTGCTGCGCGAGATCGGCGTCGAGACGGGCGGCTCGAACGTGCAATTCGCGGTCGATCCGCGCACCGGCCGCATGATCGTCATCGAGATGAATCCGCGCGTGTCGCGCTCCTCGGCGCTGGCCTCGAAGGCGACGGGCTTTCCCATCGCCAAGGTCGCCGCGCGGCTCGCCGTCGGCTACACGCTCGACGAAATCGCCAATGACATCACCGGCGGCGCGACGCCGGCCTCCTTCGAGCCGACGATCGACTACGTTGTCACCAAGATTCCCCGTTTCGCCTTCGAGAAATTCCCCGGCTCCGAGCCCGTTCTGACGACCGCCATGAAGTCGGTCGGCGAAGCCATGGCGATCGGCCGCAATTTCGCCGAGTCGCTGCAAAAGGCGCTGCGCTCGCTGGAGACGGGCCTCTCGGGTCTCGACGAGATCGAGGTCGAGGGGCTCGGCAAGGGCGACGATATGAACGTCCTGCGCGGCGCGCTGGGCACGCCGACGCCGGATCGCCTGCTCGTCGTCGGCCAGGCGCTGCGTCTCGGCATGAGGCAGGCCGAAGTGCATGAAGCCAGCAAGATCGATCCCTGGTTCATCGCGCGCGTTGCAGAGATTGTGGCGCTCGAAGAGAAGGTGAAGAAATTTGGCCTGCCGACGGACGCGGAGAATCTGCGCAAGCTGAAATTCGCCGGCTTCTCCGACACGCGCCTCGCGACGCTCACCGGGCTCGAAGAATCAGCCGTGCGCGCGGCGCGCCATGCGCTCGGCGTGCGGCCGGTCTATAAGCGCATCGACACTTGCGCAGCCGAATTCGCCTCCCCCACCGCCTATATGTATTCGACCTATGAGACGCCCTTCGCCGGCGTCCCAGCGAATGAGGCCAATCCCTCCGATCGCAAGAAGATCGTCATTCTCGGCGGCGGGCCGAACCGCATCGGCCAGGGCATCGAATTCGACTATTGCTGCTGTCACGCCTGTTTCGCGCTGGCCGACGCCGGCTTCGAAACGATCATGATCAACTGCAATCCCGAGACGGTCTCCACCGACTACGACACCTCGGACCGCCTCTATTTCGAGCCGCTGACCAATGAGGACGTGTCGGAGATTCTCGACGTCGAGAAGTCGAACGGAACCCTGACCGGCATCATCGTCCAATATGGCGGCCAGACGCCGTTGAAGCTCGCGCATGGGCTCGAAAAAACCGGCGCGCCCATCCTTGGCACGCCCGTCGATTCGATTGATCTCGCCGAGGACCGCGACCGCTTCAAGCGCCTGCTCGACAAGCTCGGCCTCAAGCAGCCCAAGAACGGCATCGCCTATTCGGTCGAGCAGTCGCGCATCGTCGCGGGCGAGCTCGGCCTGCCGCTCGTCGTGCGTCCTTCCTATGTGCTCGGCGGCCGCGCCATGGCCATCATCCGCGACAGCGGCGCGCTGGATGATTATCTGCTCGGGACTCTGCCGAGCCTCGTGCCCTCCGAGATCAAGACGCGTTACCCCAATGACAAGACCGGGCAGATCAATATGGTGCTCGGCAAAAACCCGCTGCTCTTCGACCGCTATCTGACCGACGCGATCGAAGTCGACGTGGATTGCATTGCCGACGGCGCGCAAGCGGCTATCGCGGGCGTCATGGAGCATATCGAGGAAGCCGGCATTCACTCGGGCGACTCGGCCTGCTCGCTGCCGCCGCGCTCGCTCACGCCGGAGACCATCGCCGCGCTGGAGGAGCAGACCAAGAGCCTCGCCATGGCGCTCGGCGTCGTGGGGCTGATGAATGTGCAATATGCGCTCAAGGACGGCGAGATCTATGTTCTCGAAGTGAACCCGCGCGCCTCGCGCACCGTGCCCTTCGTCGCCAAGGTCGTCGGCGCGCCTTTCGCCAAGATCGCCGCACGCGTGATGGCGGGCGAGAAGCTCTCAAGCTTCACCCTGCCCTCCACCCCGCCGAACCATATCGGCGTGAAGGAAGCGGTCTTCCCCTTCGCGCGCTTCCCCGGCGTCGACACTGTGCTCGGCCCGGAGATGCGCTCGACCGGCGAAGTCATCGGCCTCGACGTCTCCTTCGACGCAGCCTTCGTGAAGAGCCAGCTTGGCGGCGGCACCAAGGCGCCGCGCGGCGGCGTGCTGTTCGTCTCGGTGCGCGACGCCGACAAGCCGCGCATCCTGCCGGCGATCCGCCTGCTGACGGACATTGGCTTCAGCGTGGTCGCGACGGGGGGCACCGCCCGCTACCTGCAGGAGCAGGGCATCGCCGCGCAGAAGATCAACAAGGTCTCGGAAGGCCGGCCGCATATCGTCGACGCCATCAAAAACGGCGCGATCCAGCTTGTCTTCAACACGACGGAAGGCGCGCAGGCGCTCGCCGACTCGCGTTCCTTGCGCCGCGCGGCGCTTCTGCATAAGGTTCCCTATTATACGACTCTCGCCGGCGCGATCGCGGCGGCGCAGGGCGTGAAGGCTTATGTGTCGGGGGATCTAGAGGCGCGGGCGCTGCAGGATTATTTCCGGCCCGCAGCCGGTTGAAGATAAGGAAGATAGAAGGCGCGCTTCCCAAGCCGCCTTCGGGCGTTGGCGCGGCGGAATATCGCGCCAAAAGCGCTCGGAAGGCATGGCGCTGCGCCGCTTTCGCGGCAAGACTATCGGACATATGATTCGGGGTTTCCCGCGCCGGCGCATTTGGCCCGCGGGGGCGAGGAAGACATTCCCCGACAATTGATCGGAAAGGCGAAGAGCGAGACCAATGGAGAAGGTGCCCATGACAGCCGCTGGCTATGCGGCGCTCGGAGAGGAATTGCGCCGTCGTCAGCAGGAAGACCGCCCGCGCATCATCCAGCAGATCGCCGAGGCCCGCGCCCACGGTGATTTGTCGGAGAACGCGGAATATCATGCGGCCAAAGAGTCACAATCGCTGAACGAAGGCCGCATCGCAGAGCTCGAAGACAAGCTTTCCCGCGCCGAGGTCATCGACATCTCCAAGCTCACGGGCTCCACGACGATCAAATTCGGCGCGACCGTCACGGTGGTCGACGAGGACACTGAAGAGGAGAAAGCCTATCAGATCGTCGGCGAAACCGAAGCCGATGTGAAGAGCGGCCGCGTCTCCATCTCGAGCCCGATTGCCCGCGCGCTGATCGGCAAGACCGTCGGCGACACCGTGGAAGTGAAGACCCCCGGCGGCGGCAAGAGCTATGAGATTTTGAAGGTCGCCTTCGTTTCGTAAACTTCGTCCGTTTGGGGTATGCGGCGGGACCAGGAGAATTCGTGGCCGGCTCCGGCTCTCGCCCACCCCCTCTCGCCGCAACCGGAAAAGTCGAAGCAGCGCCGGCGCAGCCGACGCTCCGCATCCTCTCGGACGGCCGCGCCGGTCATGAAGCGCAGACGCTCGGCGTCGCCGAGGCGCTCGGCCTGACGCCCGACATCCGCCGGATCGCGCCCCGCCGGCTCTATGAGCTTGTTGCGCCTTTTGGGCCGCCCGATACTTTGGACGCGCAAGCCTACGCGCCGCCCTACCCCGACATCGCCATCGCCGCCGGCCGGCGGACCATCCCGGCGCTGCGGCGCCTCAAGCGCTGCTCGGGCGGGCGGACTTTCACCGTCTATCTCAACGCCCCGGCCACAGGCCTGAAGACCGCGGACCTCATCGTCGCCCCGCGCCACGATAGGCTCACAGGTCCGAATGTCATTGCGCCGATCACGCCGCCGAACCGTATCACCCCCGAGCGGCTCGCCGCGGCCCGCGCGGCGCCCGACCCGCGCTTCGCCGCTTTGCCCCGCCCGCGCGTCGCCATGCTCATCGGCAGCGCCGAGGGGCTTCTTTACGATCTCGATTTCATCGCGAGCACGCTTCTCGACGCCGGTTATGGCGTGATGGCGACCGCCTCCCGGCGCACGCCGCCGGAAATCGCCGCCGCGCTACGGCAAGCTCTCTCTGCGCCCGGGGGCTGGTTCTGGGACGGCGAAGGCGCCAATCCCTATTTTTCCATGCTGGCGAACGCCGACCGCATCGTCGTGACGGGCGACAGCGTCAATATGGTTGGAGAGGCGGCGGCGACCGGCGTTCCGGTTCATGTCCTCGAACCCTTCGTGATCCGGCGTAAAATCAAGGCCTATCTCGCGGCGCTCGAAGGCGCGGGCGCCATCCGTATCTTGCGAGGGCCTTTCGAGGACTGGACATATAAGCCAATCAATTCGACGCCGATAGTCGCGCGGCGGATCGAGAAAGACTACGTCGCTTTCCTCGCGAAGCAGCGCAGTTGCGGCGCGGCGCATAATCGCTAGATTGCCGCCCTCCCCTCTTTCCGCTGGCGGAAAGAGTGAATTGCATCGCAACCCAAGAGTCTCCCATGTCCGCCCCCAACCATGCGCGCGTCATCATCATCGGCTCAGGGCCGGCCGGCTATACGGCGGCGATCTACACGGCGCGCGCCATGTTGGAGCCCATGCTCATCGCCGGCTTCGAGCAGGGCGGCCAGCTCATGATCACGACGGAGGTCGAGAACTACCCCGGCTTCGCCGAGCCCATCCAGGGCCCCTGGCTGATGGAGCAGATGCGGCTGCAGGCCGAGCATGTCGGCACGAAGCTCGTCTCCGACCATATTGTCGAAGCCCGCCTCGACAAACGGCCCTTCACGCTCATCGGCGACAGCGGCGCGACCTACACTTGCGACGCGCTGATCATTTCGACGGGCGCGAAAGCGAAATGGCTCGGCATTCCGAGCGAAGAGAAATTCAAGGGCTTCGGCGTCTCGGCCTGCGCGACCTGCGATGGCTTTTTCTTCCGCGGCAAGAAGGTGATCGTCGTCGGCGGCGGCAATACGGCCGTCGAAGAGGCGCTTTACCTCTCCAACCTCGCCTCGCATGTGACCCTCGTGCATCGGCGCGACACGCTGCGCTCCGAGCGCGTGCTGCAGGAGCGGCTCCACAGGCAGGCGAATGTCACCGTGCTCTTCGATCATGTGATCGACGAGGTGGTCGGCACGGAAGGCCCGCTTTCCGTCACCGGCGCGCGCGTGAAACACTCCAAAACCGGCGAGACGCAGCTAATCGACGCCGACGGCGTCTTCATCGCCATCGGCCATGCGCCCGCCTCGGAGCTCTTCAAGGGTCAGCTCGAATTGAAGTCCTCGGGCTATATCGCCGTCGAGCCGGGCTCGACCCGCACGAATATCCCGGGGGTCTTCGCGGCTGGCGACGTGGCCGATGAAGTCTATCGGCAGGCGGTGACCGCCGCGGGGCTCGGCTGCATGGCGGCGCTGGAGACGGAGAAATTCCTGCTCGACGCCCCCGCCCTCACGACCGAAGCCGTTTAGAGCTCAAGAGAGAGACATGACCGAACGCGTCGTCTTCCAGAAGAAAGCCATGCCGGTCGAGGTCGAGGCCGGCAAGACCTACTACTGGTGCGCCTGCGGGCGAAGCGCCAAGCAGCCTTTCTGCGACGGCGCCCATCAGGGCACGGGGATCGAGCCCGTCGCCTACAAGGCCGAAGCGACCGGCAAGGCTTTCTTCTGCGGCTGCAAGGCGACGAAGAAGGAGCCGCTTCGCGACGGAACACATAAAGAGTTGTAAGCATAAATCGCGCACGCGAGCCCAAACCGGCTTGCCGTCATCCATTCGTCCGCTACCTCCGGCCGCAACCGGCGGGAGCGCGATATGCGGATCGGGCGCGACTTCAAATATATCGCACAGGCGGCGGTGATCGGTCTCATGCTGGTTGCCGCGGACGTCGCTTTCTATGAAGCGCTACGGCACATGATGCGCTGATTTCGCTCAGCCGTTTGATTGCATTTCGGTTTGAACAGCTCGCGTTGGGCCTTGTCATTCCCGGCGGGCTGAAAGCCCGACCGGGAATCCAGAGCCACAAAAGCGCTGGTTTTACCCAGCGCCCGTCATTGCGAGCGAAGCGAAGCAATCCAGGGCGGCGATGCGGCCCTGGATTGCTTCGTCGGCTTCGCCTCCTCGCAATGACGGCGGTGCTTCCAGTGTGTCCAAACGGCGCGAGCGTCGGGAATGACGCCGACCCAATCAAGCGGATCTCGTATGATAGCTTGACCGGGAGTAAACGCCAGAGATCGCATCCGGCGGCGCCGCTGCGTCATCGAAAACCTCCCGCTTCGAAATCGCGCTCGACAAGTCGAGCCTGCCCCATTGGCCCCGGCCGCCCCGCCCATGCTATGCCCTCCGCATGCCTTCCCTCCCCCCGCAAGCCCGCGCGCTGCTCAAATCCGTCTTTGGCTATGATGATTTCCGCCCCGGTCAGGCGGAGATCATTGCGGCTGTGCTCGACGGAGCCCCGGTGCTTGCGGTCATGCCGACCGGCAGCGGCAAATCCATGTGCTATCAGCTGCCGGCGATCATGGAGGAGGCGCTCACCGTCGTCGTCTCGCCGCTTATCGCGCTGATGCGCGACCAGGTGCGCCAGATGCGCGCGCTCGGCGTGGGGGTCGCGACGCTCAATTCCATGAACGGCCCGGAGGAAAACGAGGAGGCCCGCCGCGCCATGCGCGAGGGCGGGCTGCGGCTTCTCTTCGTCTCGCCCGAGCGGCTGATGATGGATGGCCTCCTCGCAGAGCTGAAGCGCGCCAAGCCCCGCCGCCTCGCCATAGACGAAGCCCATTGCGTCTCGGAATGGGGGCACGACTTTCGCCCCGAATATCGCGAGATCGGCCGCGCCGCGGAAGCGCTGGGCAATATCCAGGTCGTCGGCCTCACCGCCACCGCCGACGCCGCGACCCGCGACGACATTGCGCGCCGCCTCTTCCCCGCGCCGCCGCGCCTTTTCCTGCATAGTTTCGACCGGCCAAACATTGCGCTCAACTTCGCGCTGAAGGATCAGCCGCGCCGGCAATTGTCGCGTTTTCTCGAACGCCACAAGGGCGAGAGCGGCATCGTCTATTGCTCCTCGCGCCAGCGCACGGAAGACCTCGCGGCCTATTTCGCCGGGCAGGGCTATGATGCGCTGCCCTATCACGCAGGGCTCGCCCAGGAGACGCGCAATCGCAATGGCGACCGCTTCCTGCGCGAGGACGGCGTCATCGCCGTCGCGACCATCGCCTTCGGCATGGGCGTCAACAAGCCGGACGTGCGTTTCGTGGCGCATGCCGACATCCCGTCATCGGTCGAAAGCTATTATCAGGAGATCGGCCGCGCCGGGCGCGACGGCCTGCCCGCCGATACTTTGACGCTCTACGGCCTCGACGACATGGCCTTTCGCCGTCGGCAGATCGACGCGAAGGATATCGACGAGGAGCGCCGCCGCATCGAGCACGACCGCTTCTCGGCGCTCGCCATGCTCTGCGAGACGCCGCGCTGCCGCCGCCAGACGCTCCTCGCTTATTTTGCCGAGGAAGCGGGCCCCTGCGGGAGCTGCGACGTCTGCCAGGGCAAGGTCGCCGTTTTCGACGGCGTCATCCCCGCGCAAAAGGCGCTTTCGGCCGTCTATCGCACCGGCCAGCGCTTCGGCGCGACCCATATCGCCGACGTGCTGACGGGCGAGGCCACCGAGACCGTGCGCCGCCACGGTCATGACGCGATCAAAACCTTCGGCGTCGGCAAGGAACATTCGAAAACCGAATGGGCCTCGATCCTGCGCCAGCTCTTCGCCGCGGGCGCCTTGCGGACGGCAAGCGCGGAACATGGCGGCTTCGCAATGACGCCCAAAGGCGAGGATATTCTCTTCGGCCGCGAGACGATCCTGCTGCGCAGCGACCCCTTGAGGCGCCGCGAGCGGCGCGAGAAAGCGGCGGCCAATCTCGACGAGGCGACGGACCGCATTCTCTCCGCGCTGAAACGCAAGCGGCGCGAGCTCGCCCAGGAGGAAGGCGTGCCCGCTTATGTGATCTTTGCCGACCGCACGCTGATCGACATGGCCGAAAAGCGGCCTGCGACGCTCGATGAACTGCTGACGGTGCATGGCGTCGGCGAAAGAAAAGTCGCCCGCTACGGCGACGCCTTCTTGGAGGCGCTGGAGCAGGCGTTGCGGTAGAGACACCCCGTCATTGCGAGCGAAGCGAAGCAATCCAGGGCAGCCCATCGGCTCAGTTTGTTGACAAATCTCCAAGGGGCCTCGTCCTTCGAGACGCGAGCTTCGCTCGCTCCTCAGGATGAGGCCTAAGTGATTGTTGCAGAATCCCCTCATGCTGAGGAGCCTGCGCAGCAGGCGTCTCGAAGCGCGAGGGGCGTCAGCCACTTTGTCAGCAGGCCACCTTGGCGCTCTGGGTTGCTTCGTCGGCTTCGCCTCCTCGCAATGACGGCGGCTGGCGCCTTGGTTGCACAACGGCCTCAACCGAAAGGCGCGCCCAGATGAAATTTTACATGACGCCGGGCTCCTGCTCGACCGGCATCCATATTCTGCTCGAGGAAATCGGCCTTGTTTTCGAGGCCTATGTGCTCAATCTCCCGCGCGGCGATCATTTGAAGCCTGAATATCTGGCGATCAACCCCAATGGCACGATCCCGACGCTGCTGCGCGACGACGGAACCGCTCTGACGGATTTCGTCAGCATCGCGACATGGCTGGCGCAACAATATCCGCGCCGCCGGCTTCTGCCCGACGACCCGGCGCTGGCCGACGAAGCGCGCGCCATGCTCGATTTCTGCACGCGCCATATTCACGGCGAAGGCTTCCGCCGCGTCTTCACGCCCGAGCGCTACGGCCCGAACCGGGAAACCACCATCGCCGAGGGGCGCGCCATCGCCGCCTCGGCATTCGAGGCGATCGACCGTGAGATCGCGGGGCGGGATTACGCGGCGGGGGCCTTCTCCATCGCCGACGCGGCGCTGTTCTATGTCGAGTTCTGGGCCGATAAGATCGGCATGGACCTGCCCGCCAATTGCGCCGCCCATTACGCCCGCATGAAGACCCGGCCCGCCGTGCGCCAGGTGCTCGCCGAGGAGGGCTACCGCTGACGGGGCCAAAGCCCCTGCCCGCGCGGCTAGGCGGCGGCGCCGTGAGGAGTTTCAGAAAACAGCGCTAATTCAACACCTTGCAACACAGGGAAAAGCCTTTTCTTCGCTCGCATTCGCAAGCCCTTCCGGAGTAGAATGGGCTTTACGAATCAGGGGCCTCAATCCCCCAAAAAGCCGAGCGAAATGAGCGAGAACGAGAAGCCGAACGACCCCGCCGAATATGGCGCCGACTCCATCAAGGTGCTGCGTGGCCTGGACGCCGTCCGTAAACGTCCGGGAATGTATATCGGCGACACGGACGACGGCACCGGCCTGCATCACATGGTCTATGAGGTCGTCGACAACGCCATCGACGAGGCCCTCGCCGGCCATGCGACGCGCGTCACGGTCACGCTCAACGCCGACGGCTCCTGCACCGTCACCGACAACGGCCGTGGCATTCCCACCGACATCCACCATGAGGAAGGCGTGTCGGCGGCGAATGTCATTATGACCCAGCTCCACGCCGGCGGTAAGTTCGACCAGAACTCCTACAAGGTCTCCGGCGGCCTGCACGGCGTCGGCGTCTCGGTCGTCAACGCGCTCTCCGTCTGGCTCAAGCTGCGCATCTGGCGGGGCGGCAAAGAGTATTTCATGGAGTTCGCGCATGGCGACGCGCTCGAGGACCTCAAGGTCGTCGGCGCGGCGCCGATCGAGGACGGCGCGCCCAAGCGCGGCACGGAAGTCACCTTCCTGCCCTCCCCCGCGACCTTCACCATGATCGATTTCGACTATGCGACGATCGAGCATCGGCTGCGCGAGCTCGCCTTTCTGAACTCCGGCGTGCGCATCCTCCTCACCGACGCGCGCCACGCCGAGGTGAAGCAGGAGGAGCTTTATTACGAAGGCGGTCTGGAAGCCTTCGTGCGCTGGCTCGACCGCACCAAGCAGCCGCTCGTCTCGGCGCCGATCCTCATCAAGGGCCAGCGCGAGCACATCAACGTCGAAGTCGCGCTGTGGTGGAACGACAGCTATCACGAGAATGTGCTGGCCTTCACCAACAACATTCCGCAGCGCGACGGCGGCACCCATCTCGCCGGCTTCCGCGCGGCGCTGACGCGTCAGATCACCGGCTATGCCGACTCGTCGGGCCTCACCAAACGCGAGAAGGTCGATCTCTCCGGCGACGATTGCCGCGAGGGCCTCACCTGCGTGCTGTCGGTGAAAGTGCCGGACCCGAAGTTCTCGTCGCAGACAAAAGACAAGCTCGTCTCGTCGGAGGTGCGTCCGGCGGTCGAGAACGTCATGAATGAAATCCTCGGCCAATGGCTCGAGGAGCATCCGGCAGACGCGAAGAACGTCGTCTCCAAGGTCGTCGAGGCGGCGGCCGCGCGCGAGGCGGCGCGCAAGGCCCGCGAGCTGACGCGCCGCAAGGGCGCGCTCGATGTCGCGAACTTGCCCGGCAAGCTCGCGGACTGCCAGGAGCGCGATCCGGCCAAGGCCGAACTCTTCATCGTCGAGGGCGACTCCGCCGGCGGCACCGCCAAGCAGGGGCGCGATCGCGCCTTCCAGGCGGTGCTTCCCCTGCGCGGCAAGATCCTCAATGTCGAGCGCGCGCGCTTCGACAAAATGCTCTCCTCCGAGCAGATCGGCACGCTGATCACGGCGCTCGGCACGGGCGTCGGGCGCGACGAATTCAACGCCGACAAGCTGCGCTATCACAAGATCATCATCATGACCGACGCCGACGTCGACGGCGCCCATATCCGCACGCTGATCCTGACCTTCTTCTACCGGCAGATGCCGGAGCTGATCGATCGCGGCCATGTCTTCATCGCGCAGGCGCCGCTCTATAAGGTGACGCGCGGCAAGTCGACGCAATATCTCAAGGACGAACGCGCGCTCGAAGATTATCTCATCGACGCGCTGCTCGACGGCGCCGTGCTGCGCACGGGAACGGAAGATCGCGCCGGCGCCGATCTGCGCAAGGTGCTGGAGGACGCGCGCGCCTTCCGCACGGTGATGGGAAGCCTGCATTCGCGCTACGACCGCAGCGTCGTCGAGCAGGCCGCCATGGCCGGCGCGCTGAAGCCGCACGGCGAAAATGGCGAGAGCGAGCGCCTGGCGCAGGAAGTCGCGCGGCGTCTCGACGCCATCGCCGAGGAAACCGAACGCGGCTGGACGGGCGAACCGCGTGAGGACGGCTATGTCTTCAAGCGCACGCTGCGCGGCGTGACACAGGCGGTGGTTCTCGACGCCGCCATGTTGAATTCATCCGAAGCGCGCAAGCTGCAGGAGCGCGCGGACTCGCTGCGCGACGTCTTCTCGGCGCCCGCGACCTTGATCCGCCGCGGCGACGAGGCGCAGCTCTCCGGGCCTGTGGCGCTCTACGACGCCATGAACCAGATCGGCCGCAAGGGCCTCACCATCCAGCGCTACAAAGGCTTGGGCGAGATGAACGCCGAGCAGCTCTGGGAGACGACGCTCGACCGCGACGCGCGCTCGCTCCTGCAGGTGAAGGTGAAGGAAGCCGTGGAGGCCGACGACATCTTCGTGAAGCTGATGGGCGACGTGGTGGAGCCGCGCCGCGAGTTCATTCAGGAGAATGCGTTGAGCGTGGCGAATTTGGATGTGTGATCGCCCTCCATTTCTTCGTCATTGCGAGCGCAGCGAAGCAATCCAGAGCAGCGGTAGCGGCCGCTGGATTGCTTCGTCGCTGCGCTCCTCGCTATGACGGAATCAACGGCGCGCCCAGAAAACAAACCGCCCGCCCGCCTCATCGTCTGCGTCGGCCCGAACTGCGATGCTCATGGCCGCGGGCGCGCCTTGCTGGCCGAGGTTCAGGCGACGCTTTCCGTCGCCTTTCCCGACGCGCTCGCCGACGGCCGGCTTAAAATCGCGACGCGCCAGTGCCTGCGGCTCTGCACGCGCGATCCCGTCGTGCGGCTGGAGCCTTCGGGCGACGCCTTCTCCGACCCGGATGTGGATGAGCTGATCCGCGACATTTCGGCGGCGCTGCGTTAGCAGCCAATCCCCGCCGTCTGCGCGCCTAATTCAAAAAGCTGGAGCGCATTCTTATCGCGAAGGTCTATCAACTTTTGCGAAATGCGCTCTAGTTACAGGGGCGCGCCGTTATCCCGGCGCAGCGAGCCATTCCGATGCTCAAAGTGCCTTGCGCCGGCGCCCTCAAGCTGCTGGCGTCCGCCGCCATTTTCTTCGCCCTCGCGCCGGCGGGCGCGCAGCAGGAACCAGACGCGCCGCGGCCGGGATATGAGCAACCGGATAACGCCCCCGTCGCGCCGCCGCGCCGAGACGAGCAGCCTCTAGACGAACAGCCCCAAGAGGCGCAGCCACGGGTCGAACACCCCCGGCGCGCCTCACCCGCTTATGGTCCCGAAACCGCCAACGCCACCGCCGACGCCGCGCGGCGTTATGCGACAATCGCGGCGTCCGGCGGCTGGCCGCGCATCGCCAAGCCCCGCGTCGACAAGCCGCTCGGCGCCAACGCCAGCGGCAGACCGGTCGCGCTGCTACGACGCAGGCTCGCCATCGAAGGCTATCTCCCCAATGCGCAGGACAGCGGCGACAGCGCATGGGATGACGCGCTCGGCGACGCCTTGCGCCGTTTCCAGGCGCATATGGGCCTCGAGCAAACAGGCAATTTCTCGCGCGAGACATTGCGGGAGTTGAACATCCCTGCAGCAACCCGTGCGCGTGAACTGGAAATGACGGCGGCGCGTCTTGCGAAGATGCATTTTCGCTTCAGCGATCGCTACGTCGACGTCAATATTCCTGCGGCCTCCGTCGAAGCCGTGGAAGACGGCGATGCGATCGCGCGCTTCACGGCCGTCGTCGGCGGACGCCGCCACCGCTCGCCGCAAGTGGCCACACATATCGTCTCGATCGACATCAATCCGACATGGACAGTGCCGGCCTCCATTATCAAAAAGGAGCTTGCCCCGAAGCTCAGACGCAACCCCCATTATTTCGAGCGCGAAAACATCCGCATTCTCGACGCGCGCGGCCGCGAGGTCGATCCGCTCAAACTGCGGCGCGTCTCGAATAAGCGCGCGGCGCATTTCAGTTTTCGTCAGGAGCCGGGACCTAAAAACGCATTGGGTTCCCTGCGCATCTCCATGCCGAATAGCCACGACGTCTATATGCACGACACGCCGAACAAGAAGCTTTTCGACAGGGACTATCGCTTCCTTTCGCATGGCTGTGTGCGCGTCGAGGGCGTCTATGACCTCGCGTCCTGGCTTCTCGACGAAACCTCGCGTGATTGGACTCCCGACGCTCTCCGCGACGCCATCGACAGCGGCCGCAGCGAAAAGATCAGGCTGAGCCAGAGCGTCCCCGTCGCTTGGGTCTATATGACAGGCTGGGCGGAGGAAGACGGCCCCGCCTTTTTCCGCCACGACATCTATAACCTCGACAAGGGCGCGCGATCGCCGACGCGCCGCAGGTGATAGGAGATCGGCTTGATTGGTTCGCTGTCGCGCAGCGAGCGATCGGGAATCCAGAGCCACACTAGCTACTATGGCTCTGGATTCCCGGTCGGGCTTTCAGCCCGCCGGGAATGACATCCCCATGAAGAGCTGTTCAGGAGAGAAGCTTCAGAAATCCGGCTTCGCCACCATCAGCCAGAAGATCACGAGCATGGAGATAAAAGCCGGCCAGCCGAGCGCGAACCACCACCAGAAATAGCGCTTATATTGCGGCGGCAGCAGCGCGCCGGTCGTAAGGCAGTCTTCGGCGATGCGCGCCATTTGCATCTGCAGCCACACGACCGGAAGCCAGCAGGCGCCGACGAAAATGTAAAGCGCGACCGACGCCAATATCCAATGCGTGTCGAACGGCCAACCCTCTTCGAGCATGAGCGCGACGCCCGTCGCCGGCTGAATGATCACCGCCGGGGCCGTGAAGATCCAATCGGCGAGCACGACGTTTTTGTTGCCGGCGACAATGGCGCGCAGATCGCCGCGCATATTGCTCGCAAGGCCGTGAAACGCCGTGCCGAGCCCTGTGCCGAATAAAACGGTCGAGCTGATGATATGGAGCCATTTCAGAAAAGTAATCGTGTCGAACATTCATCCGGCCTCCAAGGCGATCATCACGAGAATGGCGGCGGCGATCGGCAGATTCTTCAGGATCGGCGCAAAGGGATGTAGCCAGTACTCGGTGGGAAGGCCGAGCGCGAGAAGCGTGAAGGCCGCCATGCTCGCGAGCTGCAGCCAACCGACGAGGACCGGCCGAAAGCCGCGCAAAAGCGCCGCGCCGAGCGCAAGATCGATGGCCGCGCCGCCATAGAGCGCGGCGGCGGCGAGCGGCCCGTAAAGGCCGATGGCGGCGAGCATCTCATAGCTTTTGTCGATCGGGTAAAGCCCGAAGGACAGGAGGCCGGTGGCGATCCACAGCAGCGCGAGGCTCCAGCGCAACATCGGCCGCACGAAGAAGAGCCGCGCCGCCACACGGTCCGCATACGACCCCGGCTCCCGCGCCAGCGCGCTGCGCAGATCGCGCGGCGGGCGGCCGAGCGCCATGGTCAAGGGGCCGGGATCGGAGACATTGCCGCGCGCGAGCATCTTCATCACATCCGGATTGAGCGGCCCGCTGGTGAACCGTCCGCCGATCTGCGTGGCGAGCGCCAACAGGCGGTCGGGGATGCGGATGGCGCCCGTCGGCTGCAGGCCAAGCCAGCTTCGCAGGATGCGGGTCAGCTCATAGGCCGTCATCGGCTCCGGACCCACGACGTCGATCATGCGCGGCGACTCGACGCCCTCGACAAGCCGCGCCATAAGCTCGGCGAGATCGTCGACATGGATCGGCTGAAACCGCCAATCATCGGCGCCGATACGCGGCAATATGGGCAGCGTCGCCGAGGCCAGCAGCCAGGTCGTGCTCGCCCCTCCCCGGCCGACCACCACCGAGGGACGCAGCACGCGCCAGTCGAGCCGCCGCCCGTAAGGATCGGCGTCGGCAAAGAAGGCCTCCGCCGTCCCTTTGCTGCGCTGATAGTCGGTCTCGCCCTGCGGCGCGGCGCCCAGCGCCGAGATATGAATGAAGCGCTTTACCCCCGCGGCGGCGCAGGCCGTGAACAGCCGCACGGGGCCTTCGGCGTGCACGGCGTCCATGGTGTTGGCGCCTTGGTTGCGGACGAGGCCGGCGCAATTGACGACGACCTCGAAGCCCGCCAGCTTGATCTCCAGCTTCTCGACGTCGTCGCGGGCGATGTCCACCTCGGCGCGGCCAGCGGCCGACACCGCATGCGCTTCAGCGATGAGCCGCCCGACGATGTGCCGGCCAATGAAGCCGGTCCCGCCGATCACCAAAACACGGGCCAAATGCGCCCCCTTTTTTCGAACAAACAAGCAATCCGACGCCAAGCATATAGGAACGTAGCGGGGGCACGCCCTGCGTTTTGAGCCAATTCATGCGATAAGGGGGGTATGGCGACGATTCGAAACGCATTCGACCCCGGCTTCGGCGTTTACATCCATTGGCCGTTCTGCCTGTCGAAATGCCCCTATTGCGACTTCAACAGCCACGTCCGGCGCGGCGACGTGGACGAGGATCGCTTTGTCGAGGCCTTCGCGGTGGAGCTCAAGCATCGCGCGAAGCTCGTCCCGGGCCGCGAGGTCCGCTCGGTTTTCTTCGGCGGCGGCACGCCCTCGCTGATGTCGCCCTCGACGGCGGGCGCAATCCTCGGCGAGATCGCCAAGCATTGGACCATGGCCAAGGACGTCGAGATCACGCTCGAGGCCAATCCGACGAGCGTCGAGGCGTCGCGCTTCAAGGGTTTCAAGGCGGCGGGGGTCAACCGCGTCTCGCTCGGCCTGCAGGCCTTGAACGACATCGACCTGAAGGCGCTCGGCCGCCAGCATTCGGTGGCCGAGGCGCTGATGGCGCTGGACGTCGCGACCTCCACCTTCGAGCGCGCCTCTTTCGATCTCATCTACGGCCGCACCGGCCAGACGCCCGCCGCCTGGCGCAAGGAGCTGGACCTCGCTTTGGCCCGCGCGCCCGAGCATATTTCGCTCTATCAGCTCACCATCGAGCCTGAGACCATGTTCGAGCGCCTGGTGAACACGGGCAAGATGACGCTCCCCGACCCCGACACGCAGCGCGCTTTGTGGGACGTGACGCAGGAAGTCACCGCGCGCCACGGAATGCCGGCCTATGAGGTCTCCAACCACGCGCGGCCCGGCGCGGAATGCCGGCACAATCTCGTCTATTGGCGCTACGGCGAATATATCGGCGTCGGCCCCGGCGCGCATGGCCGCATCGTGACAACGCGCGGCCGCCGCGCCCAGGCCTGCGAGCGCCACCCCGAGATGTGGCTCACTTGCGTGGAGACCGAAGGCCACGGCCTCGTCGAGGACGAATTACTCAATCCGGAGCAGGAGGGCGACGAGTTCCTGCTGATGGGTCTGCGCCTGCGCGAGGGTATCGACCCGCAGCGCTATTTCCTGCTGACGGGAAAGAAGCTCTCGCAGTCGCGCATTTCCGAGCTGATCGGCGACGGCCTCGTGGAGGTCACGCGCGAGAACAGGCTCCGCGTGAGCTCGGAAGGCTTTCCGGTGCTCGACGCAGTGGTGGCGGATTTGGCGGCGTAAACGTCACTCTCGCGCTTCTTGCTTGACTGCCGTTTCTATTTGAACAGCTCGCATTGGGATTTGTCATTCCCGGCGGGCTGAAAGCCCGACCGGGAATCCAGAGCCACAAGAACGCTGGTTCTGCTCTGGATTCCCGATCGCTCGCTCAAGCGAGCGTCGGGAATGACACGGAACACCCCGCATTTGCTCAAAGCGCGGCTGCTATTGGCACCGCGCCTCGCAGGCCTCGCCGCCCGACTCGCATCTATCCACGCAAATCTGGTTTTCATCCCAACTGGTGTTTGGATCGTCATAGGGACAACCGGCGTCGCACCGAAGGCGCTGGTTGTTGCAGTTATCGTAGCACGTCCAATAATCTGTTCTCTGGAATAGCCCGTTTGCGGCCTCTAGCGGACCTGCCGAAGGGACTACCGCAGCGGCGCCTGTCACGACTATCGCCATGGCGAAGCAGAGCGAGATTGCGCTGATCGTTTTCATAGAAAGCATCAGACCCTCCTAGACAAACGAAACCGAGCCATAGGAAGCCAGAAACCAACTATCGGCTGCCGCCGCGTCGATCCGACCGACGAAGCCGTTCGGTCTTTCGGCTTCCTTCTTCAATCTGGCAACGCGCCCGGCAATCGGCGTATCTTGGCTCTTTGCTCATACGACAAAAATTGACGGAAACTTCGTCGAGCCCCGCGCATGTTTCTGCGCGGATTGCCTCGCAGCGCATGAAACAAGCCTGGGATGCATCCGCCTTGCCCCCGCCCAAGAACATTGCGGCGGCAATTATCGCCATAACGATCTCTGCAGAACGCGCGTTCAACAACCGTTCAATGTCGACGCTGTTGGCTTTCATTTTGCCCTTCCTTCTGGTCAGGCGTGCGCCGCAATGCATGAGCGCTTGGCGTTAATTTAGGTTCCTTGCCGGCAAGCGGACCAGCAGGAAACTCGCGGCATCTCGTCGCATCGTTCAAGTCTTCTATTAAAATGTTTCAAGAACAACGCGTGTGAAAAAGGCCAGCGCAAAGGAAAGCTATCCAGCCGGAAGGGAACTCCCGCCGAGATCTTTGCGTTGACAAGGCGTGGGATCGCGAGGGAGCAATTTCATGAGATGGATGCGTTTATCGATGGCGCTTGCATTCATGGGCGCGGCCAATGCCGCTTACGCCATCACATGCGGCTCCGACCAATGGTGCTGCCGGCATGACATCGGCGGCACGGGCGAATGCGTAAAGTGCTGCGCGAAATCGAGCAGCTCGATACGGCTGCAAAAGAACAAGGTGGCCTGCGTCCAGTTGCCAATCGCCTGCAACAGCAACGCCGATTGCACCTGCAGCGGATGCTGTTCGGATTGGAACCGGTGCCAGCCGACGTGTGACGACTAGTAAGCTCGTTGTCATGCCCGACGCTCGCGCAGCGAGCGATCGGGAATCCAGAGCCACAAGAGCGCTGGTTTTGCCCGCAGCCCGTCATTGCGAGCGAAGCGAAGCAATCCAGGGCAGCAATGCGGCCCTGGATTGCTTCGTCAGCTCCGCCTCCTCGCAATGACGGCGGTGATTTCCTCTGTGTCCAAATGGCGCGAGCGTCGGGAATGGCGCCGAACCAATCGAGCGGATCTCGTCTGACACCCCCTGCAAGCTCGAGTGGAGTCAGCCGCCATTCGTCTTCATAAAACTCAACGCCCCAGGCGCAATGGTCTGGCGCGTCTCAAAGAACCCGCGCCACTCATCCTTCAAGCCAAGCGCGCTTTTGATGTCGTAATCGCTGGCGCTATCGGCGGCGGCCAGCGTCTTCCATGACAAAGGCGCCGCCACCGTCGCGCCGGGTCGGGCGCGCAGTGACCATGGCAGGATCGCCGTCGCCGTTTTTTTGTTGCGCAGCCAATCGATGAAGATGCGCCCGGCCCGGCGCCGCTTGCTCATCGTCGCGACGAAGCGTTGCGGCTCCTGTCGCGCCAGCCCGCGCGCGAAGCCCGCCGCGAACACTTCCGTATCCGCGTAAGTGAGCGAACGGTCGAGCGGCAGCACGATATGAATCCCCTTGCCGCCTGTCAGCAGCGGCCAGGATGAGAGGCCGATCGCCTTCAGATAATCGCGAATATCGGCGGCGGCCTTGCAGGTGCCGCGGAACGGCAAATCCTCGTCCGGATCGAGATCGAAAACCATCCGGTCCGGGCGGTCGAGATCGCTTGCAAGCGACATCCAGCCGTGAATTTCAATGGCGCCGAATTGCGCCGCCGTGTGCAAGCCAAGCGCGCCATCGAGCGCGATATAGGGCTCGTCTTCATTCTCGACGGTCAGAATGCCCTTGCTCATCCCTTTCAACGGATGGCGCTGGAAGAACAGCTCCTCGACCGTCTCCGGCGCGCGCAACAGGCTGATCGGCCGATCGGCGAGATGGGGCGCCATGCGCGGCGCAACGGCGTCGTAATAGGCGGCGATCTCGCCCTTGGTGATCCCATCGGCGGGAAAGACGACGCGGCTCGCATGGGTGATGCGCGAGAGCTTCGGCGGCTCCTGTTGCGCGGGCGCTTTCGGCGTCATGTCTTCGCGCACGCCGAGAAAGCGCGCCTGCCGCAATTGCCCATCCATGGTCCAGCCGCCGAAGCGCACTTCCGCCGGAAAGGGCGTTTCGATGAGGACGACGCCCTTTGGAATCTTGTCCGCCGCAAGGAGCTTCGGCCCGCTCCCCTTTTTCGCGCGCTTTGCCAATAAAGGCGCGAGCGTGCGCCTTGTGGCCGCGTCATAGCCCGTCCCGATGCGTCCCACATAACGCAGGCCCTCCGGCGTTTCTTTCGCGGCGACGAGCGAGGCGAATGTCTCGCCCTTCTCGGAAGGGCGGTAGCCCACAATCAGCACGTCTTCGCGAAAGTCGCCCTTGATCTTCAGCCAATCCGAAAAGCGCCCGCTGCGATAGGGCGCATCGGCGCGCTTGGCGATGATCCCTTCTGCGCCCGCGCGTGTGGCCTGCGCAAAGACCGTCCGCCCGTCGCCTTCGATATAATCGCCATAGCGAATGGCGCCGTCGCTTTTGGAAAGAAGCTCTTTGAGCTGCTCCTTGCGCTTGCGCAGCGACTCGCGGCGCAGATCCTTCTCATCAAGCATCAGCAGATCGAAAGCGACGAACTCCACGCGCTCACTGCGCCCGGCTTCCAGCGCCGAGACCAGCATGGCGAAATCAGAGAGCCCCTTCTCGTCGAAGACAACCGCCTCGCCGTCGAGAAGCGCATTGCGGCAGGGGAGCGCGAAAGCCGCGCGCGCGAGACCGGAAAAGCGCTCCGTCCAGTCGAGCCCCGTGCGCGTATAAACGCGCGCGCCGTCGGCACCGGTCGCAAGCTCCAGGCGGTACCCGTCGTATTTCAGTTCGAAAATCCAGTCGCCTGTGGAGGGGGGCTGTTCGGCCGTTTCACAGAGTTGCGGCGCGATGAATTTCGGCGTCGGCGCGGAGGCGATGGGCTTATCCGACCAATAGGCAGACTTCGCCCGTGATCGAGCAATCTCGGGGCTCTTATCCCTCCCCTTTACGGGGAGGGTGGCCCCGCGAAGCGGGGTCGGGTGGGGTCCGGCCCCAACATCGTCGTGGCTGCGCGGGCCCCACCCGGCGGCCTTCGGCCGCCGACCTCCCCGTAAAGGGGAGGTATGGGTGGCTAACGACGCAGCTTTCGCTTTCGCCCCCCGCTCGATCTCCTCGCGCGTGCGGCCGGTCGTGACGCTCGTCACATATCGCCCGGCGAGGTCCTCCTCCTTGTCGGCGTATTCGTCCCGCTCCTTTATCAGGAGCCAGTTTTCCCCTTTGTCGCGCGTCTTCATACGCACCAGAACCCAGCCGCCCTTCATGCGCGCGCCCTGGGCCAGGAACTTGATTTCCCCCTTCTCCAACGCCTCGAGCGGATCGCCATTCTGCGGTATAAAAGTCGCGTCCTCCCACAGCATCACCGTCCCGCCGCCATATTCGCCCTTGGGGATCAAGCCTTCGAAATCGCCGTAATCGAGCGGATGATCCTCGGTGCGGACAGCCAGACGCTTGTCGGCCGGGTCAGACGACGGGCCGCGCGCGACGGCCCAGCTCTTCAACACGCCATCCATTTCGAGCCGAAGGTCGAAATGCTCGCGCCGCGCGAAATGCCGTTGCACCACGAGACGGGGCGCGCCGCCATGCGAAACCCCTCCCTGCGGCTCCGGCGTGACCGAGAAATCGCGCCTGGCGCGATAGGCGCCGAGCGCGCTATCGTCTTTCCTGGCGCGCGTCGGCATTTATCCGGCCCGGCGCCGCGCCGGCGCCTTCGCAGCCTTGGAGGATTTCGCGGCTGGGGGTTTCTTCGCCGGTGGGGCAGCCGCCCGCTTGCCCTTCTTCGGCGGCTCAGGCGGCGCTTCCCCGCCCCCGCTGGCGGCGACCGAGCGTTTCAACGCCTCCATGAAATCGAGCACCTTGGCGCCGGGCTCGACCTGCTCCTCGACCGGCACGGTCTCGCCGCGCCCGAGCTTCGCCTTCACCAGCTCGCGCAAGGCTTCGGCATAGTGGTTGCGGAATTTCGCCGGATCGAAAGGCTCGCTGCGCCGTTCGATCAAATCCTCGGCCATCTGCACCATGTCTTCGCGCGGCTTCTCGCGGCCGATCGCGGAGAAGATGTCGTCGGCATTCTTCAGCTCGCTGTCGTAGCGCAGCGTATCGAGCACGAGCCCCTGCCCTTCGCCCATCGGGAACAAAGCGACGAGATGCTCCCGTCCACGCAAAGTGAGCTGGCCGATGCCGACCTTATGCTTGGCCCAGAGCGCGTCGCGCAGGACGCGATAGCCCTCCTCGGCGACTTCACCGTCGGGCAGCACATAGTAAGGCCGGTTGAAATAGAGCGGCTCGATCTCCTCGGCGTCGACGAATTGCAGCAGGTCGATCGTATGCCGCGTTGACAGCTTCAGCGAGTCGAGCTCCTCATCTTCCATGAAGACGTAATTTCCCGGCTCGACCTCGTAACCGAGGACGATGTCCTCCTTCTTGACCTCGCCTTTGCCCGGCGCGACCTTGAGGTAGCGGATGCGTTGCTTGGAGTTGCGGTCGACCTGGTGGAAGCGGATTTCCGACTCGGCCTTTTCCGCCGCCACCAGCCGGACGGGAATGGAGACAAGGGCCAGACGCAAATAGCCCTTCCAGAATGTGCGCGCCGACTCGGCCATCACTCGCTCCTGCACGCGCAGTTTGGGATGGCCATTAGATAAGGCGCCGCGGCGCAATGCGCAGAGGCTTCGCAGACGCCAAATGAAAACGCCCGCACTGGAGGCGGGCGCACATCACTGACGAAGCGGCGTTGACGCCCCTCGTGCTTCGAGACGCCTGCTGCGCAGGCTCCTCAGCATGAGGGGCTTCTGAACCTGCGCCAAACACTTAGGCCTCATCCTGAGGAGCGAACGAAGCTCGCGTCTCGAAGGACGAGGCCGCCTCGGAGGTTGTTTCGCGTCAAAAAATCACGCGCGGCCCTTGCGGCTCGACATTGGCGTGCGCAGCACATTGCGGCGCTCCGCGATGATCTCGCTCGCGACGGTTTTCGCGGCGCTCTTTCGGGCTGCGCGCGCGGCCTCGCTCAGCCGATCGAGGGAAGCGCTCGTTCTCCCGATCTTGGGCGCAACCGGCGCCGGCTCGGCGCGCTCTTCGCGAAGCTGCGGAACGATCTTGGCGGCGGGCGCGGGCCTTGCGCCGGCGCGCTCCTCGCTGGTGGCGGAAAGATCGCCGGTGACAACGGCGCCCTTCTCCAGCTCCATCTCCCGATAGATCACCCGCCCCTCAACGCGGCCGGTGGACCGGACGGTGAGAAGCTCGGAGATTTCCACGTGATCGCTGATCGAGCCGCTGACGTCAGCCTCTTCGGCCACGACATGGCCGCGGATCACGCCCGATCGTCCGACGACAACGCCGCGCGCCGTGACGTCGCCCTCGACCACGCCGTCGACGACGAGCAGATCAGGAACGGAGAACGCGCCCTTCACCGTCACGCCAGCGCCGATATAGACGACGTTCTCCTGCTCCGGCCTGAAACCGGCGATCGCGTTGGCAGCCATTTCCGTCCCTCTGAAGCTGAGCCATAATATTAGCTTGCGGCGACCTTACGTTAACAGAAGCCTTACCACAATAAAAAATGGGCTGACGACAATTGGACCGAGAAGCGGCGCCAAGCGTGACTATGCTTGTCGGCCGTTCGTCTTTCCAACAAAGCTGACGAATCTACCCTTGCTCCGAACGAGACTCATCCGTGAGCGGATGCAGGTCGCGAACCATGGCTCGCATTCTTTCGTCGAGCACATGCGTATAAATTTGCGTCGTCGCAATATCAGCGTGGCCGAGCAGTTCCTGCACCACGCGCAGATCCGCGCCGTTCTGCAGCAGGTGACTGGCGAAAGCATGGCGCAGCGCATGCGGATGGACCTGCGCCGCTGATAATCCGGCCGCGACGCCGAGCGTCTTGAGCTCGCGCGCGAAAGCCTGCCGTGTCAGATGGCCGCTGTCGCTATCGGCAGGAAACAGGAAAGGCCCTTGCGCAAGCTCCGGCGAGGCAGCCTCGATGAGCTTGCGGTAGTCGACGAGCGCGCGCTTGGCGCGCTCCGTCAGGGGCGCCAGCCGTTCGCGCCCGCCCTTGCCCTTGATCGTGACGAAGGGATCGCGCGCCCGCGCCGCGCTTTTAGGCAGCGACACCAGCTCAGAGACGCGCAGCCCCGTGGCGTAAAGCGTCTCCAGAAGCGCGTAGAGCCGCGCGGCGCGCAATCGCTCGCGCAGCGGACGCTTTTCATCGTCCAACCCCTCGCGCGCCGTGGCGAGCAGGCGGTCGACCTCATCGACCGACATCACCCCCGGCGCATTGCGCACCAGCCGGGGACCTTCCAGTGCGGCGGCCGGATCGTCGCTACGATGGCGGTCGACGTAGAGGAATTTGTGAAACTGCCGGAGCGCCGAGCGCCGCCGCGCCACCGTCGCGCGCGCCATGCCACGTGCATCGAGTTCAACGAGATAGGCGCGCAAATCCTCGATCGTCGCGCCGCCGGGACCGCGGCCTTGCCCGCGCAGGAAATCGATATAGTCCGTCAGGTCGCGCCGATAGGCGTCCAGCGTGTTGTGCGCCGCGCCGCGTTCGGCCGCCTGCATATCGAGGAAGGCGTCGAGCAGAAGCGCGGGAGCGCTCATCGGCGAAAGCCTATTTGTTCAGGCGCTGCGCCGGGATCGTATAAGTCATCTCGCGCGGCTGCGGCGTGACAAAGGAAACGACCGCAATCATCGCGCCATAGACCAGCGCGACGAGGGCGGCGACGATCACGAGAAAGCGGATGAGGCTCGGCAAGGCGGCGACTCTTGGTCAATGACGCTCCGAGCTATCGCCCGAAGCGCCTGCGATTGCAACCGTGAGCGCTCAGCGGACGACCACCCGCGCGCCTACGCCCACGCGATTATAAAGATCGACCACATCGTCGTTCATCATGCGGATGCAGCCGGATGAGACATTCTGACCGATCGTATGCGGCTCATTGGTGCCGTGAATGCGGTAGAGCGACGAGCCAAGGTAGAGCGCGCGGGCGCCGAGCGGATTGGCCGGACCGCCCGCCATATGACGCGGCAGATCGGGGCGGCGGGCGAGCATCTCGGCCGGCGGCGTCCAATCGGGCCATTCCGCCTTGCGGCTGATGGTCTTCACGCCCGACCATTCGAAGCCCGGCCGGCCCACGCCGATGCCATAGCGGGTGGCGTGGCCGCGGCCGTGAACGAGATAGAGGAATTTGTTCGGCGTATCGACGACAATGGTGCCGGGCGCCTCGGCGCCGTTGTACTCGACATCGGCCCGCATATATCTCGGATCGACGGCGCGCTCCATCTCGACAGATTGCGGCGCGTAAGCCGCCGTTTGCGTGCGCGGGTTCGGATAGGCCGCCGGCGGCGCGGCGTAGCGCACAGGGCTGGGCGCGTCGCCGACGAGCGCCTCGATGAGCCCACCGCCGAGCGGGCTCTGCTGTTGGTAATAATAACCGGGAGCGGGCGGCGCGGCCGTGACGACCGGATTGGCCCGAGCCGGGGCGACGAGGAGCGCGGCAGAAGCCGTGCAACAGAAAAGGACGGTCCGTTTACGCATGACAAAAACCATTGCGAGCGCGCCATTTGCTTGTCAGATGGCGCGATTGGCGATGGTCATGATGATATAGCGTCAAATTTTACGGTAAATACTAAGCATTATTCGTGGTTATCAATGAGAAAATGTCAACCATTACTTGGTTAGGCGGGGGTGAATATTAATGATAAAGAATGAGTTACCACAGGCTGCCGGATTGGTTGAGGCTGTCATTCCCGACGCTCGCGCAGCGAGCGATCGGGAATCCAGAGCAAAACTAACGTATTTGTGGCTCTGGATTCCCGGTCGGGCTTCCAGCCCGCCGGGAAGGACAAGTCCCAATGCGAGCTATTCAACCGGAAACAGTATGACACGGCCCCACGCTAGCCGTTCAAGCGAAATTATGAGCGTTTATCGGAACATAGAGGCGTGCGTCCGCCATTGGCGCAGGTCTAGAAATGCGACTCCGATTCCGGGGTATCCTCTTCCTCCGGTATCTGGTGCTTCATGATCAGCGGCGCCTGGGAGATCGCGAAGAGGATCGTCAGCGGGAGAATGCCGAAGACCTTGAAATTCACCCACTCGTCCGTGGTGACGACGCGCCGCACCACCTCGTTGAGGCCGGCCAGGAAGAAGAAGAAGAAGCCCCAGCGCCAGGTGAGCTTGCGCCATCCTGCGTCGTCGATATGGATCGCCATGTCGAAGACGATCGGCAGCAAGAGCTTGCCGAAGTAGAGCGCGCCGATCAGCGTCGCGCCGAACATCGAATAGAGGATGGTCACCTTCAGCTTGATGAAGGTTTCGTTCTGCAGGAAGACCGTCAGCCCGCCGAAGACCAAGACCAATAGCGCCGTTACCACCGGCATGGCCGGCAGATGGCGCGTCACCGACCAGGAGACGGCGAGCGTCACCAGCACGCCGACCATCAGCACGCCGGTGGCGTAGAAGATGCCGAACTTGCTGTTGACGATGAAGAAGATGATGAGAGGCCCAAGCTCGAGGGCGACTTTCAATCTCGGGTCGAGCTTCTTCTTTGGAGCCGCCGGCCGTTCGAGGCCGGGCGCGGTCGTCGTTTCCTGCGTCATCCCTATCAACTTTCCGGCGCCGCCTCCGGCGCGTCTTCCTCATTCAGGCCGGCGATCGCGCGGGCGAAATCGCGGGCGGTGAAGGGCTCGAGATCGTCCTGGCCTTCGCCGACGCCGATGAAGTGGATCGGCAGGCCATGAGCCTCGGCGATCGCCACCAATATGCCGCCGCGCGCCGTGCCGTCGAGCTTGGTCATCACGAGACCCGTGACGCCCGCCACACGGCCGAAAATCTCAACCTGCTGGAGCGCGTTCTGACCCACGGTGGCGTCGAGCACCAGCAACACCGAATGTGGGGTCTCCGGGTCGGCTTTTTTCATGACCCGGACGATTTTTTCAAGCTCGGCCATCAGCTCCGCGCGGTTTTGCAGGCGCCCGGCCGTGTCCATCAGCAGAATGTCGGCGTCCGTCTCGCGGGCGCGCTTGATCGCGTCGAAGGCGAGGCCGGCGGCGTCCGCCCCCTCCTTGCCCGCGACGACCTCGGCCCCGAGCCGGTCGCCCCAGATCTTGAGCTGGTCGACGGCGGCGGCGCGGAACGTGTCGCCCGCCGCAAGCACCACCTTCTTGCCCTCGCTCCGCCATTTCGCGGCGAGCTTGGCGATGGTCGTCGTCTTGCCCGAGCCATTGACGCCCACGACCAGGAAAACGAAAGGCTTCTTCGTCTCGTCGATTTCCAGGGGCTGGGCGACGGGCGTGAGAACCGCTTCCACCTCGCGCGCGAGGATCGCGCGCACCTCTTCGGGGGCGATGTCCTTCTCGTAGCGGGCCTTGCCGACGGCGTCGATGATGCGCGAGGTGGCGCCGACGCCAAGGTCGGCCCGCAGCAGCACATCCTCCAGCTCCTCGAGCTTCAGCGCGTCGAGCTTGCGCTTGGTGAAGATGTCCGTGACGCCCTGGCTGATCGCCTGCGAGGTTCGCGAAAGGCCGCCGGTGAGCCGCTGCCACCAGGAGCGCTTCGGCGCTTCCTCCGGCGCCTCCTCGACCGGCGCCTCGGGCGCCTCCGCCGCCGGCTCCGCGCCGCCCCTGCCGAAGAGGCGGGCGAACATGCCACGCTTTTTAGACCCGTCTGCGTCCGTGCTCATGCGTCCCTCGATTGACGAAATGCCTACACCAGTCGGGCATAAAGGGCCAGCAGGACGCGCACGGAATGCGCCGTTACGAAAAACTTCGCTATCAAATTATTGTCGCGCCACGCTTTTCTCAGGCAGGCGCGCGCCTAGATGTTACGGGGGCCGCGTTGCGGCGGCGTATCGCCGTATGGCCCTTCGAGGGCGGGCGGACGCAAAGTCCGCCTGCCTGAGCTTCACATCACCGCAGCCTCACCACCGCAGGACGGCGCCGCCCCAGGTCATGCCGGCGCCGATGGCCATCATGGCGATGACGTCGCCCTTCTTCAGCTTGCCGGCGCGATTGGCCTCGTCCAGCGTGATCGGCATGGAGGCGCTCGACGTATTGCCGAAGCGGTCGATGTTGATCCAGCATTTGTCGCGAGGCACGCCGAGATTGTCGAGCGCGGACTCGATGATGCGCTGATTGGCCTGATGCGCGATGACATGGGTCACGTCATCGGCCGAGAGCCCCGCCTTGGCCAGGGTCTCCGCCACCACCTCCGGCAGCAGCCTTGTCGCGACCCGATAGACCTCGCGGCCGCGCATCTTGATCTTGCTGTCTTTGGTCGCGAGCATCTCTTCCGATAACGGAAGACGGCTGCCGCCGCCGGGGATGCCGAGGATTTTCGTCAAAGAGCCGTCCGTTCGGAGCGTCGCCGCCAACAGGCCGTGCCCCTCCTCCTCCGTTGCGCCGAGCAGGATCGCGCCCGCCGCGTCGCCAAAGAGCACGCAGGTCTCGCGGTTGGTCCAGTCCACGTAGCGGCTCAAGGTCTCGGCGCCGATGACGAGGGCCCGCTTGACCATGCCGGTGCGGATGAACTGATCGGCGATGGTGAGGCCGTAGAGCGAGCCGGCGCAAGCGGCGGCGACGTCGAAACAGAAGGCATTGCGCGCGCCGAGCAGCTCCTGAACATAGGCGGCGCAGGAGGGCGTCGGCGTATCGCCGGTCACCGTGCCGACGACGATCATATCCACTTCCGCCGCGCTGACGCCCGCAAAATCCAGCGCCTTGCGTGCGGCCGCCGCAGCGAGGTCGGAGGTCGCCTCGTGATCGGCGGCGATATGCCGCTCCTTTATGCCGGTGCGGCTGACGATCCACTCGCTGTTGGTGGCGACCATCTTCTCCAGATCGGCGTTGGAGAGGACGCGCTCGGGCGCATAGGAACCGGTCCCGAGAACAATGGAATTCGGCAAGGTCAGGGTCTTTCTGAAAGGCTCGGGCGGCGCGCCAAGCGTTAACGAGCCGAGGCGCCCATCGCGCCCGGAAGGCTCCGGCGCGGCTATTCATAGTGGCGCGCGCCGGAAGCGCAAAGGATTTTTGCCGTCTCTTATTAAGATATTGTTTCAAAGACATAAAAAAGCTTCTGCCGCGGTGCGGCGGGTGCGGTCGCCCAAACTTTCGACCTGCGAAATCCGCCCGGTCGAAACTTTTTCTTAAGCTCTCGAAACTATTAACGAGAAACCAAAGCGGCGGGCCGCCGTCCGGTTCCAATAATAGAAAATTTCGATCGCCTTGCCGCGCTTCATTCCGCGCGCCAGTTGGAGTTTGCGTCCATGATCCATGCCCTTGTTCTCGCGCTCGTCGCCATCTACGCCCTCGTCGGCGCCCTGACGGTCTGATCCCTCGGACCGCGAGCCTTCAGGCTCGCATCATTTTGTAGATAATCTCCAAGACGGCTTCGCCCTTCGAGACGCGAGCTTCGCTCGCTCCTCAGGATGAGGCCTAAGTATTTGGCGTAGAGGCAGAAGCCCCTCATGCCGAGGAGCCTGCGCAGCAGGCGTCTCGAAGCACGAGGGGCGTCGAGACGTTCCCCCGGCAATCGCGTTTTTCGAGCGAGCCTGAAGGCTCGCGGTCCATTGCTATTCGCCGCGCGCCATGGCAATCGGGCGCGATGCAGGAAAACCCAAAATCGGCCGCCGCCCCGCGCGTTTCTTTCGTCTCGCTGGGCTGCCCCAAGGCGCTTGTCGACAGCGAGCGCATCGTCACGAGATTGCGCGCCGAAGGCTATGAGCTCGCACGCCATCACGCCGGCGCGGATGTCGTCGTCGTCAATACCTGCGGCTTTCTCGACAGCGCCAAGGCCGAGTCGCTCGAAGCCATCGGCGCGGCGCTCGCCGAAAATGGCAAGGTCATCGTCACCGGCTGCATGGGCGCCGAGCCCGAGGCCATCACCGGGCGCTTTCCCGGCGTTCTCGCCGTCACCGGCCCGCAGCAATATGAGAGCGTCGTCGAGGCCGTGCACCGCGCCGCCGCGCCCGCGCATGATCCTTTCGTCGATCTCGTGCCCGAGCAGGGCGTCAAGCTCACGCCGCGCCATTACGCCTATCTGAAAATCTCCGAAGGCTGCGACAACAGTTGCTCCTTCTGCATCATCCCGCATTTGCGCGGGCCGCTCGTCTCGCGCCCGGCCGCCGACGTGCTGCGCGAGGCGGAAAAGCTCGCGCGCGCCGGCGTGAAGGAACTGCTCGTTATTTCGCAGGACACCAGCGCCTATGGCCGCGATCTGCGCTACGCGGAGAGCCTGTTCGGCGACCGCGCCGTGCGTGCGCGTTTCCTCGACCTCGCCAAGGAGCTCGGCGAGCTCGGGATGTGGGTGCGGTTGCACTATGTCTACCCCTACCCTCACGTCGACGAGGTCATCGACCTCATGACGGAAGGAAAGGTCCTTCCCTATCTCGACATCCCCCTCCAGCACGCCGCGCCGAATGTTTTGAAGGCCATGAAGCGGCCGGCGAATGAAGAGAAGACGCTCGCCCGCATCAAAAGCTGGCGCGCCGCCTGCCCCGACCTCGCCCTTCGCTCGACCTTCATCGTCGGCTTCCCCGGCGAGACGGAGCAAGACTTCGAAACCTTGCTTCAGTGGCTGGACGAAGCCGAAATCGACCGCGCCGGCGCCTTCAAATATGAGCCCGTCGCCGGCGCCCCGGCCAACGACCTCGGCCTCGCGCCCGTGCCCGACGAGGTGAAGGAAAGCCGCTGGAAGCGCTTCATGGAGAAGCAGCAGGCGGTCTCCGCCCGGCTGATGAAGCGCAAGGTCGGCAAACGCCTCCAGGTCATCATCGACGAGGCGGGGGGCGGTCCCACGGGCACGCTCGCCAAGGGCCGCACCAAGGCCGACGCGCCGGAGATCGACGGAACGGCATTCGTCGCCTCGCGCCGCCCGCTGCGTCCCGGCGACCTTGTGACGATCAAGGTGGACCGCGCCGACGCTTACGATGTGTATGGCGCCGCCGGTTGAGCCTCGCGCGGGCCTATGGCGTAAGCCTGCGCCCTGGCCCATATTGAGAGCTGAGGAAAACGCTCAGGGAGCAAAAGAAGATGTCGGAAGACCCCAAGGACAGCCGCCCGCAGCAGAACCAGAAGCCCGGACGAAATCCGCCGCCGACGCTCCTCATTCCGAAGAGCTTTTTCTATGTCACCGGCGCGATCATCATCGGCTCCTTCGTGCTAACGCTCTTCGTCCGAAATCCCTACTCGCAAGCTGTGCAGGAAGGCAGCAGCTTCTACGAGAACGGCGTCGACAACTCGGCCATGATGTGGGTCGCGATCTTCGTCGGCATCCCGGCCAGCTTCTGGGCCTATAAACGCTGGATTCTGCCGCTCTTCGATAAGAAGTAATCAGCGCCCGGCCTTCCGCCGCAGCGCCGTTGATGACGACGGGCTGCGCGGCCCATGCAGATAGATCAGCGCCGGCGGCGTCGCCGTCGCGAGCAGCGGCGCCTCCCGCTCTTTCACGCGAGCGCCGGGAAAACGCAGCGCCGCCATGGCGCTGGCGGCCTTCAGCGTTGCGCCCGGCCGGTCGATCACGGCGATCGGCGTCGTGCGCATGATCTCCTCCCAGCGCCGCCAGCGATGGAATTGCAGGAGATTATCGGCCCCCATGATCCAGACGAACTGCACGCCGGGGCAGCGCCTGTGCAGAAAGCGCAGCGTATCGGCGGTGTAGCGCGCGCCGATCTCCGCCTCGAGCCCCGTGACCACGATGCGCGGATCGCGCGCCGTCTTGCGCGCCGCGGCGATGCGCGCCTCGAGCGACGCCAGCCTCTGCGTGTCTTTCAGCGGATTGCCGGGCGTGACGAGCCACCACAGCCGATCGAGCCGCAGCCGCGTCAAAGCGAGGCGCGAGACGAGCGCATGGCCTTCATGCGGTGGATCAAAGGAGCCGCCGAAAAGGCCGATGCGCATGCCGGGCGCGTGGGGCGGGAGGCGAGGCGGCGGGCTCAAAATTTGAGCCCCGCGCCTGACGCCCGGAAACTCCAGAGCAATCTCTGAGATCGTCGTGGTGGCCCTGGATTCCCGGTCGGGCCTCCGGCCCGCCGGGAATGACAACCGCCCCCAGGTCGTGGACCGCGAAAGACGCCCACTGTCATTCCCGCGAAAGCGGGAATCCAGGGCAGCAACGCAGCGCTCAGAAATCGAAATCCCTTCACACTATCAGGCTTCAACGCGCGCTGGGGACCCCAGAGCACACTATGAGATCGTCGTGGCGGCCCTGGATTCCCGGTCGGGCCTCCGGCCCGCCGGGAATGACAACCACCCCCAGGTCGTGGACCGCGAAAGACGCCCACTGTCATTCCCGCGAAAGCGGGAATCCAGAGCAGCAACGCCACGCTCAGCAATTGAGATCCAGATAAAGATCCCGCCACATCGGATTCACGCTCTCGATCAGCTCCAACTTCCAGCGGCGCTCCCATTTCTTCAACTGCTTCTCTCGGGTGATCGCTTCAGTGACATCGGCATAGGTCTCGTACCAGACAAGCATCTGCACGTTATACCTGGACGTAAAACCGGGAAGCTGCTTCGTCTTGTGTTGGTGAACCCTGCGGGAAAGATCGTTTGTTACGCCGATATAGAGCGTCCCGTTCCGCTGACTGGCAAGCATATAGACAAAATAGCTTCGTTCCATCGCGCTGCTCACGCGCCCAATGTTCGGACTAGATCAACCTCCAAGACGGCTGCCGCGGCCCTGGATTCCCGGTCAGGCCTTCGGCCCGCCGGGAATGACAGCGGCCCACAGCGACCCGTGTCATTCCCGCGAAAGCGGGAATCCAGAGCGGCGGCGACACACCTGCGAAATCGCCTGCCCTACCCCCGCACCTGCCCCGCGCCATGCACGCGATATTTGAACGACGTCAGTTGCTCGACGCCCACCGGCCCGCGCGCATGCATGCGGCCCGTCGCGATGCCGATTTCCGCCCCGAAGCCGAACTCGCCGCCATCCGCAAATTGCGTCGAAGCGTTGTGCAGCACGATCGCGGAGTCGACTTCCTGCATAAACCGCTGCGCCACAGCGTCGTCGCGCGTGATGATGCAGTCGGTGTGATGCGAGCCATAGGTCTCGATGTGTTCAATCGCCGCCTCGACGCCGTCCACCACTTTCGCGGCGATGATCGCGTCGAGATATTCGGCGCGCCAGTCCTCCTCCGTCGCTGGCTTCACGCGCGCATCCGCGGCCTGCGCCGCCGCGTCGCCGCGCACGTCGCAGCCGGCGTCGATCAACATGGCAATAAGCGGCGCGAGATGCGTCCCGGCGCAGGCCTTATCGACGAGGAGCGTCTCCGCCGCGCCGCAAACGCCGGTGCGGCGCATCTTGGCGTTGAGCAGCACGCGCTTGGCCATGTCGAGATCGGCGTCCTTATGGACGAAGACATGCACAATGCCTTCGAGATGCGCGAAGACCGGCACGCGCGCCTCATGCTGGACGCGCGCAACGAGGCTCTTGCCGCCGCGCGGCACAATCACGTCGATATTGCCGTCGAGCCCCGCGAGCATGGCGCCGACGGCGGCGCGGTCGCTGGTCTCGATCAGCGAGATCGACGCCTCCGGCAGCCCGGCGGCGGCAAGGCCCACGACAAGACAGGCATGGATCGCCCGCGACGAGCGCAGGCTCTCCGAGCCGCCGCGCAGAATCGCGGCGTTGCCGGCCTTGAGGCATAGAGCGCCGGCGTCGGCGGTCACATTGGGCCGGCTCTCATAGATCACGCCAATGACGCCGAGCGGCGTCGCGACCCGTTCGATGACAAGGCCGTTCGGCCGCTCGAATCGCGCCAGCAGCCGTCCGACCGGGTCCGGCAAATCCGCAATCTCCTCGACGCCCCGGGCGATGGCCTCGACGCGGCCGGGGTCGAGCGTCAACCGGTCGATGAAGGAGCCCGCCGTTCCGCGCGCCCGCGCGTCAGCGACATCGAGGGCGTTGGCGGCGAGAATCGCGCCGCTCTGGCGGCGGATTTCGGAGGCCGCGACGCGCAACGCCTGATCCTTGACCTGCGCTGGCGCGAGCGCCACGGCCCGCGCCGCCTTGCGGGCGGCGCGCCCGAGGGCGGCAAGCGCGGCCTCGAGGCTTTGCGCCGCGGGCGTTTCTTTGGTCAGGATCTGCGTCATCGTCATCGTCCCAAAATCAGGCCCGATGGCTATCACGGCAAAAGAAAGCGCGAAAGTCTCGGCGAGGCCCTTGCCGAGCCGCTCCGGCCGGTCTATAGAGCGGCTCCCCGCTCCCTTCGTCTAGCGGTCTAGGACGTCGCCCTCTCACGGCGAAAACAGGGGTTCGAGTCCCCTAGGGAGCGCCAATCACTTTTCCATCAAATTGATTTATCTGTCTTTTTTCGGCGATTTCCCAACCTTGCCGGGGGTGGTTTGGGAATTTTGTTCGCCCTCTGCCCCTCCAATCTCACGATCGCCGCTTCAGCGAGACGCCTCTGGTCGGCGTCGCGCGTGTAGCGCTCCGCCTCGCTCAGCGTCTTGTGACCGAGGATGGCCATGATCTCGCGGGCGGAGCATCCCGCCTCGGCGAGGCGGCGGCCGGCCGCCTTTCGCAGGCCGTGAGGCTGACATTCGAGCGGGAGGTCGGCGGCCGAGATGGCGTCGCGCAGGAATTGAGAGAAGCCGTCGACGGTAAAGGGCTTCCCGAAAGCCGTGTTCAGGATCGTCACATGGTCGCGGGGCGCCGCCGCGAGGATTTGGCGCAGATTGGCGTGAAGCGGAATGACCAGGCGCGCGCCGGTCTTCTGCTGCGTCACCGTCACCGTGGCGTTCGTGGTCGCGGCCCAGGTCATTCGGTGAACGTCCGAGCGGCGCTGGCCCGTGTAAAGCATCAGGGCGAAGGCCAGCCGCTCTCTTGTTCCGGCTGGCCAGTGGGCCTCGAACTGCGCGATTTCCTCATCCGTCCACGATCGCACCTCGCCGATTTTCGGGCGTTTGATGCCAATCGAGGGATCGTGGTTCAGCCACCCGATATCGATTGCGTGGCGGATCAGGATGCGGAGCATCTTCAAAATCGAAAGCGCTGCGCCGGGGCGTCCGGCGTAGGGCGCGAGGATCTTCGTCACGATCCCTTCCCGGGTCATCCCCGAGATAGTTCGGTTGGCGTGGCCTTTTCGAAGGGCCTCGATCCTGGAGGCGTAGCCCTTCCGCGTCGTCTCGCGAAGTTCAATATACCCGGCGCTCTGTTGGTAGCTCAGGATCAGCGCGCCGACCGTCCCCGGCGCGGCGGTCTCTTCCTTCTTCTTTCGAGCGGCGACGTCGCCAGCGAGCGCGGCGGCGTAAGCTTCCTGGAATGCGTCCGAACGGACGTCGTCGGGCAAAGGAATTCGCGGACCCTTCCCGCGCCGGAAATAGATACGCCGTTTCCCGTGGCGATCTTCCCAGAGCTCGACATACTTGGGGAGCTTACGCGGCACGTGCTCAATCCCATGTTTCATCCGGTTGACCGGCGGGCCCATCATATTCGAGCCGATCAGCGAGCGCGTCGAGGTCGCGCGCATCCCAAACCCGGAAGGAATGAAGCTTCTTAGGCGGCGGCAAAATGCCGGTTTTGACCAATCTGTCGAAAGAAGCCGGCGACATATCTAGATAAGCAGCCGCTCTTTCGCGCCGTAGCAAGCGCGGGATAACTCTCGGGGGTTGGCGAAGCGCTGTCGCGGGCATGGTCTAAGCCCCCTTCTCGGCGCCCGCCGCCCGATCGCATCTCGCGATCCGCGCCGCCACCAGACGCGCTCGGGACAGCCGCCACTTGCTCAGCGCGCGGGGCCAGAAGCACGATTCCGCACGCGGACGGTCGCGACACCGACCAGCGCGCAAGTCGATTGCGTGAATGGAAGCGCCGCAGTGGATGCAGCGAGGGAGCGAGGCTTTCATCGATTGCGCCTAGAAGTTATCGCCGTCAAAATGGAATGTCGTCGTCGATCCTATCCGCCAAGCGCTGAGGCGCTTTCTCGCCCATAGCCATGCGCGGATCGTCGTAGCTCTTCTGCTGCTGCGTCGCCCCGCGCGTCGACTGGGTTCCGTAGCTCCCCTCGTCAGGCGCGGAGCGGGAGCCGCCGTCGAGCAGGCAAAGCTCGCCGTGGAACTGCTTCAGCACGACCTCGGTTATCTTGCGAGCGTTCCCCTCTCGATCGGTATAATCGCGCGTGCATTGCATGCCCTCGACATAGACACGCGAGCCCTTCCGTAGGTAGCTCTCAGCGATCTTCGCGAGGCCTTCGTTGAAGATCACGATATTGTGCCATTCCGTTCGCTGCTTGCGATCGCCGGAATTCTTGTCGCGCCATGTCTCGTCTGTCGCGAGGGAGAAACTGATGACGAGCTGGCCGCTTTGCGTCGTGCGCACGTCCGGATCGCGGCCCAAGCGCCCAACGAGGATCACTTTGTTGACGCTTCCAGCCATAGCCTACTCCGCAAACTTGCGACCGCATTGCGGGCATCGCTCGGGCTCGCTGATGGCGCGCGCGGGCGTCGGATCGAAGACCGTCTCTATGATCGTGAGCGACACGCGAACGATGCGCGCGTCGAAATCGGCAAAGAGGCGTTCCTTTTGGGCCTGTTCGAGCGTCGTTCCTTCGGACAGGACGCCGAATGAGCCGTCGGAATGCTGCAGGGCGAGCCGTTCCATCATTGCGCCCCTTTGGCCGCCGGCTGCGGATCTCGCAGCGCTATGTTGAGGTAATGCACGCCTGTCTTGAACCGCTTCTTTTCCACGCCGATCGCGGCGATGACTTCCCCGAATTCGCGAAGGGCGGCCTGTTTCGATTTGGTCGCCTGGGCGAAAGACGAATAAGCCTCGTAAAGCTCGCTGGCCTTCAGGCGACCGGCGTCGAGCGCCTCGTTTCCGAAGTGAACCTGGCTGCGCAGGAACTGGCCCAGGGCCGGATAGGCCGAACATGCTTCCGCGATCTTCGTGTCGAATGGGTCGGCCTGTTTCTTCGCGCCTCGCGCCGGCCGCGCCGATTTGCTCTCGTCGGCGTGGATCGCATCGCGCATCGCCTGCGCAAGCGGCGCCTCTCGGTCGGAAAAGATCGCCTCTTCCAGCGCTCCCGGCCGCGTGGGGAAGGCCATCCAATTCGAGAAGGGCGGCGGTAAATGGCCCTGCTCTTTCGAGAGCGTCGCGGCATATTCGGCGAGCTTGTTTTTCTTCCGGCCCCTCACGCGGTCGGCCTCGGCCGGGCCCACCAACGCGGCAACAACGCGCAGCGTGCGCTCTTTTTCCGACGCTTCGAAAAATGCCCTGCGATCCACGGCGCGGGAGAGCGCGCCTGTCACGTCTCCGCCGCGCGCGGCCACGTTGCGGAACAGAACGCCGATTGCGTCGAAGCCGACGCCCTGCGTCTCGATCCCCGCGGCCACGATGCGCGCCAAGGCAACCGTGAGATCGCAGGTCGAGGCCTCGGCGCATGCGGCGAGCGCGTCGGGAAAATTGAGCGGCCGAATGCGCTTCAGCAGTTCATTGTCTTCCGGCTCATGCGATTGCACGGGGCGCAGGCTGGCGCCGTAAACCCCATACTGGCAGCCGAGCGCCGCCACGGCGAGCATCATGGCGATGTCGGGCCGCTGGCGCACGGCGTCGCGCAACGCCGCCGTCGCGCCAATGTCGATGATGGCGCGAAGCTGCTTGCCTGGCTCGCCAAGAGGCTTTGGAACATCGTCGGCCTCAGCGTGTTCATCCGCCAGCGCAAGCTTCTCACCACTGTCGCCCGGCGGCGATTCTGGCTCATCGCCGCCGGACGCACTCGCGGCTTCGTCGGGGAGCGCGACGCCGCGAGAAAAGCAGATCAGTCCCTCACTATTCAGCCACGCCTCGACGCCGGCGCACGAGCGCTCTTCCGGAGAGAAAGCGCGCAACGTCGCGGCCGCGAAAATGCTCTCGCGCTCTTCGTTAAGCGCGACATAATCCGCCCCTTCAATTTCGAGCGCATCGTCGATTTTGTTCAGCCGCTCGTCTTCGTCGTCGTTGAACGGCGGATCGGCCATGCCGCCGAAGGTGGCGCGGTCGCCCTTCGCGAGGCCAAATCCCCAGCCCTCGGCCGCCGCGACGCGCTCCGCCTCTTTGCGCAGCAAATCATTCGCGACGCGAATAGCGATGCGCGGATCGCGCAGGCCGGGACGCTCGGCGAAGAGATCGTCGAGCACGCGACCGCCGCCGGCGAGATAGGCCTCCAGCCGCTCGGCGTCGGCGGTGAGGAATTTCGCGACCGGCTCGCTTGCGACCATCGCATCGCCGCGCAGCGCGGCGCGGATGGCGATGGCGTCATCGAGCTTGTGGGGCGCACGCGCGGCCCAATCGTCGAGTAGCGCCTCCTGCGCCTCCAACGGCGCGATCGTATAGGCCTCCGCCGCCTCGCGCGACATCACGCCCTTGCGCCACATTTCCCGCACGCGCGGTGCGAGCGATGCGAGCGCCAGGCGCTGGCGGACGATCTTCTCGGTTACGTGAAAAACCTTCGCCACATCGGCGAGGCGCATGCCCGCGTCGACAAGCTCGGAGAAGGCCTCATAGTCGTCGACGGGATGCAGGGGGCGCGAGGTTGTGGAAACGGCGAGCGCGACAAGGCGCGCCGAGACTTCGTCGCCCTCATGTATCTCGACCGGAATGGCGTCGAAATCGCGCAGGTTACGCGGCGCCGGGCCGCCCTCGGCGGCGAGCTGCGTCAGCGCCCGCCAACGGCGGCCGCCGTCGAGCACTTCATATTCGCCGGGCTGCCCCGGCGTCGGCCAGACGATCAAATCCTGCTTGAGGCCGATCACGGCGAATGTCGCGGCGAGCTGTGCGACATCGTCTATTCCGCGTCGTGGATTGAGCGGTGAAATGCGCGTGATGCTCGAAAGGGGAAGCGTTGTGGTCATTGCAAATTCCGATTTGGGAAATGATCTTTCGCTTTCGCGCTTTTTTGGATGAGCGACCGAAAAGGGCTTGGTGCACTCGGACGACGAGTGCCGCCCTATTCGGCGTGAGTGAGCAGATCGCGGAATAGCCACTGCCCCGCGGCGAAGCCGGCGGTGAGGAGGAGGCAGGGTGAAGCGACAAGAAGCGTCACGAGCTGATTGTCGGAGAGAATTTGCATCTTGGGTCTCCATCGCCGCATTGAGATGCGCGGCGATGGAGATAATACAAGTATACTTGTATATCGTCAACAAGCATCAACAAGCGCACTTGTTGTCGCTAAATGTTTCACACGACTCGGTCGCCCGACTAGGAAGTTCCAAGCCTGCCCCGCGGCCCTAAGAACCCAGACCACCTATGCATGGAGGCTAACGACCGCCAGACAGCGAAATCGGCTTCGGCTGGTGCTTTTTGGCCCTCGTCGCACATTCCTGGGTTCCAGCAAAAGCTTACCATATGCTCCTTAGCAGCGGTCGGCTTGACCTAGTAAGGTATGCTCAAGTAGCGGTACGGTAGGTATGCCGAAATTTGAATGTGTAAAAATAATCGCGAAGCCATGGCCTTTAGGGAGGGAGACCGAATGAACGACAGTTCCGAAGCGGTGGCCGAACTACAGGTCACTGCGGGCGTTGTCGGACTGGCCCGCGTCATGGCAGGCGCCACGAGCTTTAAAGACTCGGGCATTGCCAATTTGAGCGATACGTACCGTGGTCAGATTTTAACCGAGGGCGGAGCGTTCAAGACTGCAATATTAAAGGACCTTCCTCCGAGGGAGCTTGCAAACGAAGTCTTGGCCGCCGGCCTTGCCGCAATGATTGGGTTGCCTGTCCCCTCAGCTTTCATCGGGATCACGGCACCGCACAGTAGTTACGCTTCTCGGTCACGTCTTCCCGACGGCACAGGGCTCATGTTCGCGAGTGTTGATGTTGCCTCGCCATCTGTCGCGCAACTCATTGTAGCGCCTTCGGACCGGGAAAAATGGGCTCTCCTCAAGCCAATTGTTGACGTCCTGATGCAGCAGGCTTGGCTAGGAGACCTCTACGGGTTCGACGCTTGGGCTGCGAACGTTGATCGGCACGTCGGCAATATTCTCTTCGGCTCAGGACCGAATGTTTGGATCATTGATCATGGGCGATGTTTCACAGGGCCAGCCTGGGTCCCCGCCGATCTCGTCCCCGCAGGTAACTTCCGGCATCGGCTGAAGGAATGGTTGACGCCTTTTCTTGAGGAGCGTCAGCGCAAGAGCCTCGCCGTTGAAGCAAGTGCCTTAGTCACCCGATTGCAGCGCATTGACGTCTCGGATGTTGGGATACAAAATCGGGTGAACGGACTTCTCGACGAAGCTGCTTTCAATGCGCTCGTCGCATTCCTGCTGGAAAGGATTGCTCACGTCCCGCGCGCCGCCGGGAACGCACTAAACGAGCCCAGGCTGGCGTGACATGATCTCGCTGAACGCAAACCAGTTCCCGAGCGCCGAAGGCCTCCAAAGGGCTATATGGTGTCCTGTGCTCTTTCGACCCATTCTTGGATCACCAGAGCAATTCGTTATAGGAGTTGCTGTCGCAGGAGCGGACAGTATCCACCTTGAGCGGGCAAATCAACTTGACCGCTTGCGCTGCATATTCTCAGACCTTTCGGTCATGGTAATTCTGGCAGCTGAGGCAGCGTTGAACGCTATCGAAAGTGATCTGCTACAAAGGTCGACTGCTGCGATGACAGACTTTAAGCCGCTCTTTTCTGGCGTCATACTGGGGGACGTCAGGGAAGCTGAAGGACAATCGCTGCAGCAGATCGGTGCTTCTTGGATGGCCTCCATGTCCTCCTTGTACGATAGCAACTCTACCGTTCAACTACTGGAGCAGGAATTCGCTCAGGAGGCAGCCGCCATCCGGGAGACCGCCGACCGACTTCCCGCGCTCGTATTGGAGTACGTCAAGGAAAAGCGTCCGGGACTTGAGCGCTTTTTTAGTGAAGAGATTCAGGAAAGCCGCCGGCGACGGCGTGATGCGCACGCTGTCATAATTGACTTCGCGGGGTCTCGTCTTGTTGCCAATTTCGGCACCCTGGCGACGGGCAACTTCACCGCGTCTATCGGACGAATCAAGACACGGCTTTGGGAGCTAAAGGTTGATCGAGACAGCGAGCGGGAAGCCCTGGTGAAGCGCGAGCACGAAATGATTGTGCAACATCCAAAGCGAAACGATCCGCAGCTCACTAGGAGCCAGGCCGAACGCATGGAAGAAGTTCTGCATGCCCTCGAAAAGCAAGCAGACCAGGAGGAACTTAGTCTTCGCCCGCTAAATACGATCGAAGAGATCGGGGAACATATCCTACAAAAGGAAGCGGCCTAGGCCATAGCTGGCCTGCACCGGCTCCGCCAATTTCAGAGTCATAAAATCGCATGACCTGTCACCCGCCCATGTATCCTTCGCAAATAAGTGTCTGTCATGCCTGCAAGAAAATCGGTGACAGCCAGAATTTTGGTATAGGTCGGCGCGGCATCGTCGTAATGAGGCACAATTTTTAAAAGCATAGCATTCCGGTAGGATCCCGGAGCTTCTATGGCAAAGACCAACTTTTGAAGAACGTCGGTAATCATCTGGGCTCCAGCTATCTCGGCCGAAACGATTCTGTCCCACCCAAAAACATGTTTTTTAACGGCAGCGTATGCCGTCTCGACCGCGGAAGCCGCGGAGATGCAGTCGATCAGAGGCTCGGAAAAATCTCCGCTCATGAGGGCCGGAAGATTTGACTCAACGCTTTCTCTTACCTGCTCAATGAGAGCCCCGATTGCCTTAGCACGTAGCCAGCTAATTGTATCGTCTTCGCCCCATTGATCACTCCTAGCATAGGAGGGGACTATGGCTCCGAGTAACTCTTCCGCTTCCCTAAAGGACAGCCTGCCGAGTTTAAATGCGTCCTCGACATCAATGACCCGGTAACAGATATCATCGGCCGCTTCCATTAAGAAAACGAGCGGATGTCGCCTCCAGCCACGGGCATACATAGGCAACCCGACTGTGTCGGCGATGTCTGCGAAGTAGGGAACATCATCTGAGAAGAAACCGTGTTTCTTTGCTCCGATATATCCGTTTGTCTCGGTCTCAATAGAGGTTGTTGGGTACTTTGTAAAAGTGGCTAAGGTGGCATAAGTCAGCCGAATGCCGCCTTCGTCGCGGAAATCCTGTAGACGCGTTAGCAGCCGAAAACCCTGAGCATTACCCTCGAACTTTTCGAGATCGTTTCTCTGCTGCTCCGAAAGATCCTTCTTAAGGCCGCTAGGAAGCTCGTCTTTGAACCATGATCCAATTGCCTTCTCTCCAGCGTGGCCGAACGGGGGGTTACCGATATCGTGCGCCAAACACGCATTGGCTACTATCTGGCCTAGGTCGAAGGGCAGCGTCGGACTAAGCGTTCTATCGCTTCTCAGTAAGAAATAGCCAAGATGGGTACCGAGTGACCGGCCCACGGACGAAACTTCTAAAGAGTGAGTCAAGCGACGGCGCACATAATCAGAATCGGGGAACGGGTGAACTTGGGTTTTGTCTTGCAGCCGTCTAAATGCGGCAGAGAAGATAATCCGGTCAGCGTCCCGCTGGAAAGGTGAGCGTTGCCCTTCCGCTTGCCGAGGCGCTTTAAAACGTGCTTCCGAAAGTAATTGAGCCCAATCCATACTACGTTCCTCCAAGCGCTTCGAAGCCTTTCCAGCCTCGTCGCTTAATCCGCAGCGCCGCCATCTCTCCACCTCGGTCAGTGGCTACCGCTTCCAAAGCGCATAGAGGAATGCGCCCAGGAAGATCACAAACAGAGCGATGCTCGGCCAATCATACCGCTTGCGCAGTGGTAGCTTGCGCCATTCAGCGTCTTCCGCTTCGTCTCGATTATGTTGTCCCTGCCAGCCCATTAGATCGACTTCGCTCAAGTTATCGCCCAGTTTAACCCAGTCCGAAAAGCGCAAAATACACTCACATCTTTGAGATGCGACCCGCGACACGGCCAATGATAGCCACGTCTTCTCCATCAAGGATCAACTCGAAGGGTTTGTAGGTCGGATTGGAGGATGTACAAATAATCCTCGGAGGCTCCGTGTCCCGGATAAGCTGGACATGCTTGATAATGACAGAGTCCCCGTCGCGGATCGCAAAAATTGCGTCCTGCTTGGGATCACGGTTCGACCGATCGATAAGGACCCGATCGCCTGGCGCGAGATCAGGCAACATCGACGGACCGTCAACGGCGATTATGTCGGTGGATTGTCGGCTGAGCCGCATTTCGCCGCGCAGCCAAGATTCGGGGAAAAACCATTCCGCCTTTACGGCCTCGTCCCCATCTATGCGGCGAACCACGTAGCCTCCGCCGTAGGAAGCACCCCCGCGAAGATCAAATTCGGGAATAGCTCCTGCCGCCCTAGTGTCCCGCGGCGGGGTCTCTTGCTCCAGCGCATCTGGATCAAAACTTGTGACGAGGCTCTTTGCAACCGGCGCCCCCGGCGGTAATGGCGGGGAGCCTTCATTGTCTCTTATCCATTTCAGACTCACGCCTAGAACTTCACAGATCGCAGGAAGCTCGCTGCTCCTGCGAGAATCCCCTTTTTCCAATTGGGCATACGCCTGTTGAGAAAAGGACGTTTTTCTAATGCCGGCAACACGCCTCGCTACCTCAGCTTGACTAATGCCAAGCTGCTTTCTGCGAAATCTGAGGCGATCGCCCATGGTTTTCATGTCTGTCGGATTTACAAGGTTGTTTGTTAAACGTCTCGACAAGAGTACTTGTTGACAAGCGACAAGCCGGCTTGTATTAGTCACCCCATGGAAACCTCATCTGCACTGGCGAAAGCCATCCAGATTTGCGGATCGCAGGCCGCATTGGCGACGAAGATCGGCGCGACGCAGCAGCGCGTTTCTCTCTGGCTGAAGAAGCCGAAGTGCGGCGTGCCGGCTGAATATGTCCTGCCGATTGAGCGAGCGACGAGAAGCGCTGTCACGCGATTTGAGCTGCGTCCAGATCTCTACCCGGTCGACGATATCGCGCCGCCGGTCCCGGCATGCTTTGCGCAAGAGACTTTTCGATGAGCTCAATAAAGAGCCATGTCGAAACCCCAGCTTGCGGTAGCGCGCAACCTTCTCTTGACGGCATGAATAACCCGACCCCGTGCGAAGTCGGTGCTTTGTTCACCTCTGCGTCCGATCTTGCTCGCCGGGTCACGCGCGATCTCTCCGAGCTGCGACGCATTCTCGATTGCGCCGGCTTGGAAGAAGCGGATTTCGTCGGCGAGATCGCGGGCGAATTCGAAGAATTCGCACAGCATCTCGCCGGTTTGAACGAGAAGCGCGCGGGATTGCCTTCCCGCGCGCTCCAAAGTTTATCCGCGGCGCTGCCAACGCCGAAGTCCAGTGAGTGAGTGTTCGTGATCTCCCCCATGCGTTTCTTAATCGCATGGGAGTGAGCGTCGATGCGTCCAGAGGGAATGGATAAAATGTCGGTTGCGGAAAGGCTCGAAACATGCGCGCGCGATTGGCTCGCCTTCGCCGAGGCGAGCGAAGCCAGGCTGCTCGGCGTGCGGCGCGAGGAAGCGCGCCCGCTGCTCGCTGCGCGCATGCAGGAAGCGCCGGGAACGCTGGAAAATCTGTTCCGCGGCCGCCTGAAGGGCCTTCCCGCAACGCTCTATGAAAAAGCCCGCCGCGAATACATCCGCGCCGTCGAACGCGAAATCGGAAAGCTCGAAAATGAACTGGCTGTTGCGCGCGCGGGACATAGCGACGCTGATTTCATCGATGCTTGCGAGATTGAAACGCACCTTGCGGCGCTCCGCACGCTCGTTGAGCGGCGCAAGAAGGTGAGGCGCACGGCGTAGCCGGGCCGCAGCGCCCGCGTTCGGGAGAGGCGGATATGCAACATGATCTCGATCTCTTCGCCGCCCCTCGCCGCGCGCCGAGAACGCCGCGCGTTGCGCCGCCAACGGCAACACGAACGCTCGCGCCGGCGCCGCATCGCTGCGTCATCTGCGGCGCCTTTGGGCCTTTTGGTAAGGGCGACGTGCGGCGCCCGGAAAGCATCATTTGGGCATGCAGGGAACATCGGAGGCGTCTTGGCTGACGAGACTCACACGCAGGGGCGTCGCGAGCCCCTCCCCTGCCGCCGCGCGGGCGAGACCTTCGAGACGTTTTTCGAAGGCCAGAGCTTCCGCGTCACCTATGGCCGTTTCGAAGACGGGCGCCTTGCGGAAGTTTTCATCAACGCCGTCAAGACGACGACGCTTTTCGACCATTTGGCGCGCGACACGGGGCTGTTGCTCTCGCTGGCGCTGCAGCATGGCGCGACGGCCGTGCAACTGGCGAGCGCGGTCTCGCGCGACAGCGAAGGCCGCCCGCAAGGGCTCGCCGGCCATGTGCTCGATGCGATCGATGGGGAGTGACAATGAACGATCTCGCACGCAAGGTCTTGCCGCTCGACGAAGTACGGCGCCGACTCCAGCGCGGGCCGCTCGATCGCGCCGCCATCGCGACGATTATCGCCGAGCAATTGAGCGACGCGGAATATGACGGCCTGACCGAAAAGCAGCGCGTCGCCGTGGCGCTGCGGCGGCTCGGGCTGACGGCGACGCAATGCGCCGACGCGCTCGACCTCTCCAGTGGGAATTTGATCGATCAACTGCTCAGCAAGGCGAAAAAGCGCGGCGTCGAGCCGACCTATGCAGCGGCGCGCGCCGAAACCAAGAAAGCGAGGTTTTATGACCATCGCACATGATCTCGCCTGGCGGGATTGGATAGAAGAAGCGCGCCGCGTGAGCGTCGCGAGCTATTGCACGCTGCGTGGCGTCAAGATCAGGCCGGGGGACGCCGGGCAACCCTGCCCCGGTTGTGGCGGGCAAGACCGCTTCTCCGTGAACACGCGCAAGAATGTATGGAACTGCCGCGTGTCGGGCTTTTCCGGCGATGCGATCGCGCTCGCGCAGCATATCGACGGGCTCGATTTCGTCGGCGCTTGCGAGGCTGTGACAGGACGACCGCCGCCGGGGCGGGAGGCTAGCGAAACGCTGGAAGAGCGGCGCGAGCGTGAGGCACAGCTCGCCAGGCGCGAGGAAGAGCGTATCGCCGAGGAAGAGCGACGCGCGCATGAACGCAACGTCTTCCGCGAAGCCGAGCGTCGCCGCGCCTGGGGATTTTGGCGACGATCTCTCCCGCTCTCGCACACGCCCGTCGAGGCCTATCTCGAAAAGCGGCGGATTTGCCCTCACCCCTCTTCACGCCTGCGCTTTGCGCCGGAAATGGAGCTGTGGAACGAAACGAAGCGCTGCATCGCGCGCAAGGGCCCGGCGATGATCGCAGCGATCGAAGGCGTCGACGGGCGCTTTACCGGCGTGCATGTCACCTGGATCGATCTCGACGCGCCCAAGGGCAAGGCGGAAACGGTCGATCCGGAAACCGGCATGATGCTGCCGGCGAAGAAGGTGCGCGGCTCGCTCAAGGGCGGCTCGATCCGCATGGTCTCAGGCGGCGACGAACCGAAGCGCTGGTTTCTCGGTGAAGGCATAGAGACGGTGCTCTCCGTCTATTGGTCTTTGATGGAAGCGGGCTCGCCGCTCGTCAATGGGGCGGAATTTCGTACGAGCGTCGATCTCGACAATCTCGGCGGCAAGGCAAAGGGGCGCGTGAAGCATCCGACGAAGACCTTCGTCGACGCGCGCGGCCGCAGGCGGGCGGTGATGGCGCGGGACGACACGCTTGTCGCGCCGCAAGACGATTGGCGCGTGATCTATGTGCCGCCCTCAGTTGAAGAGCTGGTCCTGCTCGGCGACGGCGACAGCGATCCTTTCACGACGCGGCTCGCGCTGCTTCGCGGGGCCAAGCGATTTTCGCGCGAATATCCCTCTCTCACCATCAAGCTCGCGATGAGCCGCGAGGGCGCGGATTTCAACGATATGCGCATGCGGGCGTTCGAGGGCGAGGCGGCGTGATGGGGAAAGACGAAATCGTCCAGGTCGTCGAGGGCGCAGAGATCCTGGCCTTCCCCGGCGCGCGAAAAGCGGCGCTGGCGGATGGCAGTTCGGCCGCTGCGCCGGACGATGCTCAGGCAGGCGGCGACTCCGAGCCGCCGGAGAATGACGCGCCGCCGCCGGATGATGGGGACGATGGGCCACGCGATTTCATAGACGAGTTCAATCGCGAATGGAGCTTCGTTCTCATGGGCTCGCGCGCTGTCGTCATGCGCGAAATGCCCGATGCGCCCATTGAAGACCGGACGCGCGTTCTCTCGGTCGACGCCTTCAAGGCCTATTTCCAGAACCAGTTTCGCGCTGTGCTGAAGCGCGAGCGGCAGGAAGACGGCTCTTATCAGACCGTGCGCCGCTATGTGTCCGTCGCGCCCTATTGGCTCAAGCATGCGCGCCGGCGCACCTATGACGGAATCGAGTTTTTCCCCGATCCGAACAATGCGCCGGGCACGAAGGGCTATTTCAATTTGTGGCGAGGTTTCTCTGTCTCGCCGGACAGGGAGACGCCCGCCAAGGAGCGCTGGAAGAAGTATTTCACCTTCCAGGACCATGTGAAGGCGAACATCTGCGATAGCGACTATCAAATCTATCGCTGGGTCTGGCACTGGTTCGCGCATCTCGTTCAACGGCCGCGCGAGCGCATCGGCACGGCGATCGTGCTGCGCGGCAAGATGGGCACGGGCAAGACCGTCGTCGGCGACGTCATCGGCTCGCTCTTCGCCTCGCATTACTTTCTCGTTGACGATCCGCGTTACCTCGTCGGCCAGTTCAACGCCCATATGGGCTCTTGCATTCTGCTGCAGGTGGATGAGGGCATTTGGGCCGGCGACAAGGCGGCGGAGGGGCGCCTGAAAGGCCTCGTCACCGCGCCGAAGCAGATGATCGAAGCCAAGGGCGTCGATCCAATACGCCTCGACAATTATGTGCGGCTGCTCTTCTCGTCGAATGAAAGCTGGGTTGTGCCGGCCGGCATGGATGAGCGTCGCTTCGCCTGTTTCGACGTGGCGGACCACTGGAAGGAAGATCACGGCCGCTTCGCGAAGCTTTACGCCGAGCTCAACGATGGCGGGAGAGAGGCGCTGTTGGCGGATTTGCTGGAGCTCGATCTCGACGCGCCAGATGCGCCCAATCTGCGCGTGATCCCGAAGACGGGCGCGTTACTCGAACAGAAAATACGGTCGCTCGATCCGATCGCGGCTTGGTGGCTTCAGCGCCTCGAAGATGGCGCGCAGACGCATCGCGCGGGCGCCTGGCGTGAGAAAGTGCCGGCGGCGACACTCTTCAACGATTACCTGCGCACCAATGAGAAGATCGGCGTGCGGCGCAAGGCAAGCGAGACCGAGTTCGGGATCGCTTTGCGCCGCCTCGTGCCGGGCGTTGAGCGCGTGCGCTCCGTCGAGGAAATCGAAGTGTGGGACGAAGAGACACTGAAGACCGTCCAGGTCATGCGGCGCGTTTGGTGTCTGCGTTTCCCTTCACTCGGGCAATGCAAGCGCAGTTTCGATGCGGCGCTGAAGCAGGCGTTTCCTTGGGGCGAAGCCGTGCCCGAGGAAGAAGCGGAGCTAGACGCGAACTGAAAGTGTCCCACCTTGTCCCACCTTCTCGCAGAGGTGGGACGCTGTAAGCAACTGAACTCAGGGGCGTTGTCCCACCTGTCCCACCTGTCCCACCTTTTTCGGCGGTTCGGACAAAAGGGCCGGCGTGGCCCGAATGGCAAAATAGGTGGGACAGGTGGGACAGGTGGGACAAACAGCGTGAGATCAGATGGTTATGTGCGTCCCACCTTTGTTTTTTATTCAATCAAGGTGGGACAGGTGGGACACTTTGAGTTGGTGTGGCGTGGAAGGCGTTTGGTGAGGCAACGAGCGAGGCGAGCGGCGATGAGCGAGTGCTGGCATGTAATCGAGTGCTACGAGGGTAAGGATAAGGAAGCTTACGGCCGCCTGGCGGCGATGGGCTTCAACGTATGGCGTCCAACGATAGCGGTTCGCTCAACGCGGCGTTGGGCGGGCAAGCCCGCTCTGAATGGCGCGCGGATCACCATCTATGCGCCACTCTTCGGACGATATCTGTTTCTCCGCGTCGAGATGAGCGATTCAGTGCGTTCGGCGGTCAAGGAACAACGGGGCGTGCGTTCCTGGTTGTGTTATGCGGGCTCGAACGATCCCGCCATCATCCCCGATGAGTTGATCGAACATTATCGCAACTTCCCGCATGAACGCGTTGATATGAAAGTTGCTATGACTATCGGCGACACGGTTCGAGCGCTCCATGGTCCGTTCGCGGGTCTCGAAGGTAAGATCAGTAGGGTTGACTTGCGTGGCGTTGTGTGCGCGGAATTGTGCATCTTCGGCAGACCGACGCCTGTCATCTTCCCAGTCGGTCACGTCGCGCTTGTGGAGCAAGGCCGCCGGCCTCCGATCGAGCGCCACGTTCAGCAACGTCCGCGTAAGCGAGCGTAAGTGCGAAGCTATAATCCTTGCCATCATCGCCAAAGACGGCGCGTCCTTCCTTCCGATGCGACGCGCCCGATAACGACTATGAGCAGCGCCGCCGCAAGCGCGCGCCCTGGCGCGCTTGGTATGGCACGGCGAGATGGCGTCGCATCCGCGCGAACCAACTCGCAACCGAACCGCTCTGCGCCATGTGCTTGCGCGAGGACATCGTGACAACGGCGACGGTCTGCGACCATATCGATCCGCATCGCGGCAATCCCGAGCGCTTCTGGAACGGCCCGTTCCAATCGCTCTGCAAACCGCACCACGACAGCGCCAAGCAGCAAGCCGAAAATCGAGTCAGCCGACAGGGGGGGCGGGTCAACCCCGCCACCCCCTCCCCCGCGACCGGTAGCTGAATAGCCTGAGAAATCCCGCGAAATTGGCGAAATATTTTTTTTGAGACCATGAAAGGACGGAAAGCGGACCATCCTGCCCTTGCCGAGGCGAAGGGCAACCCCGGCAAGCGTCGCCCTCGCAAAACAGCGGCGGCTGGCGGGGGTTCGGGGGGCTTGCGGCCGCCGCCATGGCTGAAAAAGAGCCGCGAGGCCATGAAGGTCTGGAACGAGACAGCGCCGCTCCTGATCCGGATCAACGCCCTCACCGATCTCGATCGCAATCCCTTCGCCCGCTACTGCCGCTATGTCGTCGACTGGCTCGCGGCCGACGCCGCCGTCCAGGCCGAGGGCGTCTTCTTCGACGCGATCGACACCAACGGCAACGCCACGAAGAAGCGCCACCCAGCCTTCCACGCCCGCGAGGCGCTCGAAAAAACCCTGTCCGCGATCGAGGCCTCCTTCGGCATGCGCCCAGACAAGCGTTTCGAGATGCTCCGCAACCAGGCGGCGCTGGGTGGGGTCGGCTTCGGCGACCTCTTCAACCGCCCGCCGCCGCAACCGGATGCGCCGGAGACCGACACGCCTGTGAAGCCCGACGACATTATCAACACCGCCGCCCGCCTCAACTCGGCGCCGCCGACCCGCTTGCAGTGACGCATGGAGCAATCCGCCGCGGCTACAGCGGCGTCGAGCGCAGCGCCGGCCGCAATACAGGCTTCGGTCGGCGCCGATCTTTGGCCGGAGCCAGAGTGGATAACCCGCGCTTCCGCGCTCGGCTGGAAATGGCCGTCGATCGCCTGGCGCCGCGCCGCTTGCGTCCCCGGCGCATGGTTCGACTACGCCAAGGCCGACGCGATCGTCGATCTCTGGCCCAAAGTCTTTCGCCTCACGGAAGACCGTTTCGCCGGCCAGCCGTTTTACCTGTCGCTCTGGCAGGAAATCACGACGCGGCTGCTTGTCGGCTGGAAAGTCCCGGTCGAAGTCGTCGACCCGGCGACGCAGCGAACAACATTCGAGCATGTGCGGCTGTTTCGCCGCCTTATGCTCTGGGTTCCGCGCAAGAATGGAAAATCCGAATTCCTCGCTTGCCTGGCGCTCCTCTTCTGGGCGCTCGACGGCGTTGTCGGCGGCCAGGGTTTCGTCTTCGCTCGCGACGAAAAGCAGGCGAAGATTGTCCTCGACAAAATGAAAGCCGTCATCGCGCAGGACGCGCGACTGGCGAAAAGCATCACCCCTTTCGGCAAGAGCCTATTCATTGCGGTCACGCGCAGCGGTTTCTATCTCCTCTCAGGCAAAGCGGAAGGAAAGCACGGCCGCTCACCAACGGTTTCCGTCGGCGACGAAATGCACGAATGGAAATCGCTCGAACTGGCGACGACGCTGCGGCAGGGCATGGGCGCCCGCCTGCAGCCGATCGAACTCTTCGCATCGACCGCCGGCCTCAAATCGGCCCTGGTCGGCTACGGCCTTTGGGAAGAAAGCGGCAAGATACTCGACGGCCCGATCGGCCCGCCGCAAAACGACAATGACGCCTCGGCCGGCATATATGAGCCCTCGACGCTCGTCGTCATCTTCGGCGCTGACGAAGACGACGATTGGCGAGACGAGGAAGTCTGGCGCAAGGCCAACCCCAATCTCGGCCTCTCGCCCACGATCGATTTTCTGCGGCGCGAGGCCGCGCTCGCCAAGGACAATCCGCGCGCCGAGTCTCACTTTCGCCGCTACCACCTCAACCAATGGGTGGAAAGCGTCACCCGTTGGCTCCCGATCAAAAAATGGGACGCCTGCGCGAGCGATAAGAACGTCTGGCGCGAGCGCGCCGAGCGGCTCAAGGGCCGGCGCTGTTTCGGCGGCTTCGACGTTTCGTCGACGCAAGACATCACGGCGCTCGTCTGGTGGTTTCTCCCCGAGAACGATGCGGAGCGCATCGAGCTTGTCTGCCGCTTCTGGGTTCCTGAGGACAATATCGAGCTGCGCGCCCGCCGTGATCGCGCGCCCTATGACCGCTGGCTGAGGATCGGCGCCTTGGAAGCGACGCCTGGCGACTATGTCGACCAAAGCTATGTCCAGCGCGCGATCGCCGAAGGCGTCGAAATGTTCGACGTGCAAAAGATCGGCTACGACCCTTGGAACGCGGCAAAGCTCATTGGCGATTTGCAGAATGACGACGGGCTGCCCGCCGATCTCTTCCTCAAGGTGCGGCAGGGCATTCCCTCGCTCGGCGAGGCGACCAAGGATTTCGAGCGCCTCGTCTTCGCCGGCCTGCTCGATCATGGCGGCCATCCCGTTCTGCGTTGGATGGCGCAAAATGCTTTGGTGCGCTTCGACCGCAACATGAATTTTGCGCCGGACAAGGAAAAGTCCCGCGAGAAAATCGACGGCGTCGTCGCTGCCGTCATCGCCGACGCGGCGCGCATCGCGGGCGAAGAGCCGCCGGGCGTCGGCGTCATTCTCTAAAACCAAGAAAAGCTCTTGAGCAAAAAATCCAAGGCGAGGAAGCGCGCCGAGCGGGAGGCCGCGAGCGCGCAAGTCGCCAACCAGCAGAGCCCGACGGCGACCTATCCGCTATCGGACCCAAACGCCTGGGACAAGCTTTTCGGGCCGCAGCTCAACGCGATCTCGCCGCAGACGGCGATGACGCATGGCGCCGTCTATCGCTGCGTCTTTCTCATCGCCGGCTGCATTTCGATGCTGGATTTTCGCAGCTATCGCAACGCCGGCACGCCCGACGAAGAATGGGAGACGGACAGCCCCCAGGCGCGCCTCATCGGCGAACGGCCCAATCCGCGTTACAGCCTCACCGGCTTCTGGCGCAGCGTCGTTTCAGACATGCTGCTCAACGGCAATGGCGTTGCTTGGATCGAGCGCGCCGTCTCAGGCGTCCCGCTGGCGCTATGGTGGATACCCTGGGGTCGCGTCGGCATTCACTTCCAGAAAATGCCCTGGGGAGACGTCGACCTCGTCTACACGCTGACCCTCGATAGCGGCGAATGGGTTGTCGCCCATCAAGACGATGTGATGCACTTCGGCGGCACGCCGCAGTGGAACCTTTTCTACTACGAGACACCCATCAAAGCCTATGCGCTCTCCGTTGGGATCGCCCTCGCCGCCGACAAATACGCCAAGGCCTATTTCGACAACGGCATGTCGAGCGACGCAGTCATCTCCTATGCAGATAAGAAGACGCCGGCGCAGGCGAAAGAAATCCGGGACTATCTGAAAGAGCGCTTCGGCGGCGACAATCGCTTCTCCGGCCCACTTGTCCTCGACGGCAACGCCAAATACGAGCCGCTGCGCATCAACGCCCAGGATGCGCAGCTCTTGGGCTCCCGCGAATTCTCGCGTTCTGACGTCGGCATGATCTTTGGCGTGCCGGATCATTTGCTCAACCAGACGAGCAAATCGACCGCCTTCGGCAAGGGAATCGAAGAGCTTACGCAAGCTTTCATCGATTTCACTCTTGGCCCGCATCTCAAGACGATCGAAGACGAGGTCAATTACAAGCTCTACGGCAACCGCCAGCGTCGCGCCCGCTTCGATCGCGACAGTTTCGTGCGCGGCGATCTCAAGTCCCGCGCCGAGGCGATCCAGACCATGCTCGGCGGCGCCCAGGGCCCCGGCGTCATCTCGCAGAACGAAGCCCGCATCCGCCTCGGCATGCCTGGCAAGCGCGGCGACGCATACAACCAAATCCTCGGCTGGGGCGCGCCGCAAAAGCCGGCAGGCGCCGCCGAGCCGCCCGCGCCCGGCGAAAAGCCCCTCCCCGACCCGGCCGCTCCGATCAAGGAAAAGGCTTGAGCATGAAAACCGCCATCCAGCGCCTGCTCGCCGCGAACGGTCCCGGCCGTTTGCCGAGGATCGTCACAAACTACGATCCCGATTGGGATGGCGACGACGACTCTTCGCCTGCCTTCGATCCGGACATGGATGGCGATCAAGCCACCATGTTTTTCTACGATATCATCGGCGGCTGGGATCAGCCCGCGACCGAAGACATCGTGCGCGGCATTCGCGCGCTGAAGGCCTCGACGATCCATCTGCGGATCAACTCGCCGGGCGGCCTCGTCTTCGAATCCGTGGCCATCAAGACGGCGCTCGAACAGCACCCGGCGCAGGTCATCGCCCATGTGGATGGGCTCGCAGCTTCCGCCGCCTCGACGCTCATGCTCGCCGCCGATGAAATCGAGATCGCTCCCGGCGGCTTCGTCATGATCCACAATGCCGAGACGTTCGCCTGGGGCAATAAGGAGATCATGGCGCAGGCGATCGCCATGCTGGAAGCGATCGACGGCTCGATCGCCGCGCAATATGGCGCGCGAACCGGCCTCGCGCTGGAAGACGTCGCCGCCATGATGGCGGCGGAGACATGGCTCTCGGCGCAAGACGCCGTCGACAAGAAACTCGTCGACCGCATCGCGGCGCCCTCGCGCGCTAGCAACCGCGCCAGCAATCTCATCTCGCGCTTCGATCTCACCGCCTATCGCAATCCGCCCGCGGCCCTCCTGAAGCCGCCGGGCGAATCCGAGGCGCTCGCCAAAGCGCGAGCGCTCCAGGCGCACAACGAACGCCGGCTGCGCCTCCTGGCGCTCGGCGCGTAACGAAAATCCCGGGGTTTCCCGGTTCGTCAGCCCAACAAAGGAGAGACCCATGGGCAGGCTGCAGGAGCTTCGCGAAGCCCGCGAAGCGAAAGTGAAGGACATCCAGGCGCTGCATGAAAGCGGCAAGGATGGCTGGACGTCCGAGCATCAGGAAAAATTCGACGCGCTCGACAAGGAAATAGCCAATTTCAATCAGCAGATTTCCAACGCCGAGAAGCTCATCAAGATCGGCGACCGCAACGAGCGCGACGCGATTATCCTCGCCAATCAGAACGGCAAGAGCGTCGACCAAAACACCGCGAAGATCGCCGCCCAGCGCGGCGCCATGAACGCTTATTTCAAATTTGGCGCATCCGGCATGACGGAAGAGCAGCGCGACATGCTGCGCCCGACCGACATGGCGGATATTGGCGCGCGGGGCCGAGACGCCTGGAACATCGCCGAGGGCTCGGGCGCGACCGGGGGCGTCATGGTGCCCACGACGGTCATGCCGACGGCGCTGGAGGCGCTGAAGGCGTTCGGCGGCATGCGTGAGGCTGCGACGCAAATCGCAACGTCGCAGGGAAATCCGCTCTCATGGGCGACCTATGACGATACGGGGGCCGAGGGCGAGGTTGTCGCCGAGAATGCGACGGCAAGCGATGACGATATCAACTTCGGATCGGTCACGATCGGCGCCACTAAGTTTTCGTCAAAGACCATTCCGGTTTCGATCGAGATCCTTCAAGACGCGAATGTGAACGTCGAACAGCTCGTCACCAATGCGATCCTGAAGCGCCTCGCACGCGGCCAGAATCGCAAATTCACGACCGGCACCGGGGCGAATGAGCCCAAGGGCGTCATCACTGCCTGCGCCCTCGGCGAGACGGCGGCGACCGGCAACACGACAAGCGTGCCCTATGTCTCGCTCCTCAACCTCTATCATTCGGTCGACCCCGCCTATCGTAGCGATCCTTCCTGCCGTTGGATGTTCAACGACAACACGCTCAAAAAGCTCAAGACGCTTGTGGACGGCGCGGGGCGTCCGCTCTGGCTGCCTGCTCTGTCCGGCGCCTTCGACGGAGCTGAAGGGCCAGCGACGCTGCTGGGCAAGCCCTACATCATCAATCAGCACATGGCGGACATGGCGGCGGACGCCAAGTCGATCGCCTTCGGCGCTTTCGGCAAATATCTGATCCGCGACGTCATGGCGATGCAGGTCTTCCGCTTCACCGATTCGGTCTATGTGAAGAAAGGCCAGATCGGCTTCCTGGCCTGGGCGCGCGCCGACGGCAATATGATCGACGCCACCAATACCTCGATCAAATATTTTAAGAACTCCGCGACTTGAGCGCGCTTTCGCTCGGGCGCATTCGCCCGAGCGGAAAGTATTCTCGCTGGCCAGAGCGCACAGCCGCCGGCCGATCAGCCTCTTTGAGGAATCCTCTCGATGAAAATCATGATGAAAACGCCGATCGCCGGTGACAATTTCTCGCTTCGTATCGGCGAAGTCGTCGACCTCGCCAGGATCTATGGCGACCGCGCGGAGGAGATCGGCGCGGAATGGATCAAGGCAGAATATGCGATCGAAGCGCCGGCGGAGGCCGACGCCGCCAATTCGCTCGCCGAGCTGCAGCAAGCCCACGACGCGCTCAAAGCCAAGAGCGGCGGTCTCGAAAAAGAGCTGATCGAAACGCGCGGGAAGCTCGCGGCCGCGCAAAAGGAAAAGCAAGGCGCGATCGCCGAAGCGGATGTGCATCGCAAGGCCAACGAAGCATTGACAGCCGAGCGCGACGCGCTACGCGCCCAGCTCGTCGAGAAGAAGCCAACCGAAGCCCCCAAGCCCCCGAAACTGTGACGCCCCGCGTCCCTTTAACCAAAGAGGAAACTCTCATGTCCAACAAAGACCGCCTCGCCGCCGTATGTGACGAGGCTTCCGCCGCCTTCCAGAAGATCCTCGATTTCGGCAAAGGCGCCGCGCCTGTCGCCGAGCAAATCGCTTCCCTCACAGCGCGCGCCAAGACAGCCGAAGATGCGCTGGCGACTGCCGAGGCGCGGCATGAAACCGAACTCGGCCAGCTCGCCGATTTCATCGGCGACCTGAAGACCGGCTTCGCGCAGCATCTCGCCAGCCTTCAAGCCGCGACGGCCGATGCCGCCGGACCGGGCGCGCCCCCGTCGCCCAACCCGGCGCCGACGACCGCCGCCGCGAAGGCGTAAAAAAGCGACGTGATGAGCGCGACGCCCGGCGTCTGGACTCTTGTGACGCCCAATCCGACGCCGATCGTCACGCTCGGCCAAGCGAAGCAACAGACCAACACCGTCGATTTCGCCGATGATGACGCGCTTCTGCAAACGCTCTGCGGCGTCGTCACCGGCTATCTCGATCTACAAGACGGCGTCACCGGCCGCGCCCTGCTCACGCAAACATGGCAGCTCACTGCGCCCGACGCCGCCGCTTGGAACAGTCAAAACGATCCGCGCATGAAAGGCTATCCGCCTTCGCGCGGCTTCATGCTCGATCGCGGACCATTGCAGGCCGTGACGAAGGTCGAGGCGCTCCAAAAGGGCGCCTATGTCGAGCTTCCTATCGCCAACGTCGTCGCGCGGCCGCTCTCGCGTTTCGAAACCTGGCTGCGCCTTGCATCCGGAGCCGCCTGGCCAATCGTCGACCAGGACGAAGCCGCCTGGCGCATCACTCTAAGGCTGGGCTACGGCGACGCGCCCGCCAATCTCCCGCCCGCCCTAATCCAAGCCGCGCTGATGCTGCTGGGCCATCTGTACCAGAACCGCGAAGCCGTCTCCGGCTGGGGCTCCGCCCTCGCCGAAACGCCGCTCGGCTTCCGCATGCTCATCGCGGCGCATTGTGCGCCGGGGTTCTAAGAAGAGATGCACGCCGGCCGCATGGCCTACAAAGTGACGGTGCGTCGCCGCGCCGTCATCGCGGGCAATCCCGGCGGCGATGCGCGCGGCGATTTCGCCGACGCCTTCGTCGCGCGCGCCGCGCTGAAGCAAAAAAACGGCTTCTCGCGCGTCGAGGCCGGCCTCCTCGAAAATATGAATGTCGCCGTGCTGCGCGTCTATTCCAGCGCGCAAAGCCGCACCATCACCATTGCAGACCGCCTGCGGATCGAAGGGCCAAACCTGCCGGCGGGAGACTGGGCGGTCGACAATGTGAGCCTCCCCGACGCCGCGCGCCGCCACATCGAAATCACCGTCATCCAACGCATCGGAGGCTGATCCATGCGCGTGAAGATCACCGAACGGGCGATCGTCCAGGCGACGCCGAGCTGCAATGTCGTCTATCCGCCCGGCGAGCATCTCGCACCGCGCGCGCATATCGAGCAAATCGAGGCGCAGGGCAAAGGCGCGCGGCTTCCTGAGAAAGACGACGCCGCGAGCGGTCGGGCTGGCCCGGAGCGAGCTGAAAATGATGCGCCTGTGCAAGCGCCAGCGCTTGGAAAGCTCGGCCAGTGACCTCGCCCTTCAACGCGCTCAAAACCGCTGTCATCGAAGCCACCAAAGCCGATCCAACCATCTCGGCCATCTGCGGCGCGCGCGTCTATGAGGAAGTGCCCCGCGACGCGCGCGGCGATGCGAGCGACGCCCAGGCGCCCTTCGTCTATCTCGATCATTTCGTCTGGCGCGACATCGAGGCCGGCTGCGGCCCGCTCTATGCCGTCACGCTGCGCCTCAACGCCGTCGCAACGGAATTTGGTCGCAAGCAATCGCGCGATCTCGCCGAGGCGATCGCGGTCGCCTTCAACCGCAAGACGCTTCAGCTCGCCGGCGGCCACGCCATGACGATCTTCAAGGCCGTCGCCGGCGGCGACGTTCCCGCCGTGTCGACCGTCAAGGAGTGCTTCGTCGAGCTGCGCACAGAGCTTGCCGACGCCAACGGCTATCCCCTCCCCTAAGGAAAGGTCGCTTTCATGCCGACGCCCAATTTCGTCAATGCGCTGCCCGGCCAGAAATTCTACACGCTCGTCGGCGACGGCGGCTCGCCGGAGACCTTCAATTTCTTCTGCATCGGAACAACCCTCGACTCCAAACACGACTCCGAAATCGAAGACGGCGCCGTGCTCGATTGCAGCGATCCGACCGCCATGGCGCAACGCGTCTCGGCCGTGAAAATGCTGACCTGGGACATCACCTGCTCCGGCCTCGCCGATCCGAGCAAGCTGCCCTATCAGCGGCTGCGGACCGCCTATCGCTCCGGCGCGTCCATCAACATTCAGCTCAAGCATGATCTCGCCGGCGCGAGCGGCGGCGAAACTGAACAGGGCGCCTTCCTGGTCAAGAGCTGGCAGGAAAACAAAGCCGACAACGGCCTTGTGAAGGTCAGCTTCGATCTCCACGGCACGGGCGCGCCGATCGTCACGCCCAACGCTTAGCGAGCGGTTGGGCTGGCCCAGAGCGAGCGCAAATCAAGAGAGGGCTATGATTCAAAAGCAGACTTGCATCCATCTCCCCTTCGCGGGCCGAAAGCGCAAATTCGAGCTGAGAATTGGCGAGATCGGCGAGCTGGAGCGCCTGTGCAATGCCGGGATCGGCGCGATCTATTTCCGCCTCGTCTCGGAACAGTGGCGCTATGACGACATCCGCGAGACGATCCGCCTCGGCCTCATGGGCGGCGGCGAGAGCCAGGCGACGGCGCACATGTTCGTCGAACGCTATATCGACGTCGGGCCCAAGCGCGAGCATTTGGCGGTCGCCGCCAAAATCCTCAACGCTCTGATCGAAGGCGTCGACCCCCCAAAAGGCGCGGGGGAGAGGGCGGAAAAGAGCGCACCCCCGGCGACCTCTCCCCCTTCTACGAAGCCGGCGGCGCAATCGGATTTTGCCCCCGAACAATCGACGCAATGAGCTTGCGCGAATTCGACGCCTGCCTGCGCGGCTACATTCGCGCCAATGGGGGCAAGGAAGAGGCGAGCGCGCAGGACTATGATGAATATTTCGCGGCGCTGGCGGAAGCCGAAAGACTTGGGCTACTATAGCGATCAATATCTGACGCTTGGAACCAATTTCTCGGCTCTTAGCAGGAGTGTCTTGAAGTCAGCACCGCGCCGAGCTGGCATTCGGGTCATGCACAGCAGCGGATCTCTGGCTAGTGAGTTCTCATGCGTAGCTTGCGCTCTCGATACATTTTACTATCTCTGAGCGCGCGGTATCGCTCAGCAACGACTTGAATGACGGCCGTAGGCAAATTTGAGATCGGCGATGGAAAAGAAAGACGACACATTAGGATTTCCTAAAATCCCTGAAGCGGAGGATGTGATCGTCGGCGAACTCGCGGAGCGTGGCGAGTGGATCGTAGCAAATATCACGACAAATAGCTTTTGGCCGGTGACAGCTCAGAAGGCACCGTATCGAGGCGAATCAATTTGGATTTTGCCAATCATGAAAAACTACTTCCCGGCGGTCGCCATGAGGGTGCCGCCGGGAAAAAATCGCGAAGAATGCGAGCGGCTATTGATGCATTTCCTTAGCAATCTGGCTTGGGTCCAAGAGAAGGGATTCCTGGTCGATGGATTCAGCGGTGGCAGTCTGCCGGCGCCTATGTGGCGGGACAAAATTGACGGATTTTCGATCTGTGAGGAATTCGACCTTTCCTATTTCCCTGAGCCGACTGATGACAAAGCGCTCTTGGCCTTGGCCTTGATGCGCGAAGGACGAGGGCTAAACCACCCGGGGTATGCCTTCCTTTCTTTTTATCGGGTACTTGAGGTTGCACTTCCTGACGGGAAAAAACGTGGCCAGTGGATCAGCGATCGTGTGGATGCCATCACAAATCATCGAGCAAAGGAGGCGCTTGCGAAGCTTCTAGCTCAAGGAATAGCAGACGTGGGGGTGCATTTACGGGATTCTGGCAGACGTGCCATCGCGCACGCGCGGGAAAAACCCATCATCGACCCTGACGATCCCTCGGACAGCAGACGCTTGTGGTCCGAATTGCCCATTATGACGGCGCTCGCTCAGTTGGCGATTGAGGAACTGCTTCACGTCGAAACGAGCTACACCGTTTGGAAGAAGCACTTATACGAACTCTCGGGATTCAAGGAAATCCTTGGTCCCGACATCGTCGATCATCTGATCCGGGGCGAGCAAATCACAGACGAGCGAGTGGTCGATGTTCCGAAGATCAACGTTCAGCTTCGCCGACACGAGCCCTATCCACCGCTATCAAACCTCGTCGTGAAGGAGATATTACAAAAACGCACCGAATGTTACATGCGCTTCGAATCTGAAGACGGAGGAGTGCGTATACGCTTCAAATTAGATTTTGCGGACGAGCGGTTGCATTTCGATATTTTCAGTGATTTGGCGGTTGTGGATACCGGCACACCCCAAGCAGCAAAAGCCATCGCGGAATCACGCCGCTTCTCAAAAGAATATTTTGGTAACGGGCAGCTTCACATTTATAATGCAGAAACCGGCGCACTTATCGCTCGAAAAGACCCCTATGTTCCTGTGAATATGCATCTCGATCATGAGGCGGCGAACGCAGAAATTGCGAGTTGGGATCGGCTTGCTGTGGAACGCCATGAAAGGAATCGGCGCTACGGCGAAGAGATGGTGCGGCTATCAACCCCGTACGCCGTGCACGTCAGCGTCGCTTTCGCCTGCCCCTAACGCCGGTTTTTGAGAGAAGACCCATTCTCTGGAATGACCGGCGGTCCACCTAGCCCCGGTCCCGCCGTTTCATGCCGCCGAAACCACGCGTTGGATTTCTGTCGCCAAAATGCCTCTCATCGCTAAATTCAAGATCGCGAGTGAGCGCACGGTCTACGATCTTCCGGCTTTCTCGGAAGAAGCGCGCGCCACGGCGTTTCAATGCCTCGCGGCGAAGCGCATCGCGGAAATCGACGATGAAAACGCCCGCGCCGCCGGGCGCGTCATTCCGCGCCAGCTTTTCGTCGACAATGCGGAGGCCACGTCGCTCGCGCGGACGAAATCGACCTCCATCATCGTCGCGCGCTGGAGTGTCGGCGTCGCCGCCGTCGATTGGATTTGGGAGACGCTGCGGATCGCCGGTCCGAAACTGGCCGGTCATTATCGAGCATCCGCGCGCATGTATATCGACGGCGTCGAGTCCCGCGATCCGCGCGACGCGGTCGGCGCGCGCGAGGTGCTCTTCGTCTCGATCGTCCCCTATGCGCGCAAGATCGAACGCGGGAAGAAGGGCTATGCGCCCGGCCATGTCTATAGAGCTGGCCTCGCTTGTCTGGACAGCTCCCCGCGGATTTTGAGTGGATCTCTGCCGGGGTTTGCCGAACGCGGGGCGTTTCGATTTTGTCGCGGCGGCGGGAGGGCCTAGGCCCGACCAGAGCTGCGACAAAATCGACGGCGATGGTCATGCGGCCATCGCCGTTTCCTTGATGCCGAAGTAGGCCTCGTCGGGCGTGCGCCCGTCAAGCGCCGTATGCGGGCGCCCCTCGTTGTAGAAGGCCAGATAGCGGCCGATCGAGGCGCGCGCCTCGGACATGCTGTCATAGGCCTTGAGATAGACCTCCTCGTATTTCACGCTGCGCCACAGCCGCTCGACGAAGACATTGTCCCGCCACGCGCCCTTGCCGTCCATGCTGATCGATATTTTCGCATCGAGCAGCACGCCGGTGAAGTCGAGACTGGTGAACTGGCTGCCTTGGTCCGTGTTGAAAATCTCTGGCTTGCCGTATTTCGCCAGGGCCTCCTTCAAGGCTTCGACGCAGAACTCCGCCTCCATAGTGATCGACACGCGATGCGACAGGACGCGCCGCGTGAAGACGTCGACGACCGCTGCGAGATAGACGAAGCCGCGCCGCATCGGGATGTAGCTGATGTCCGTCGCCCAGACCTGGTTCGGCCGTTCGATCTTCACCCCGCGCAGCAGATACGGGTACACCTTGTGTCCCGGCGCAGGCTTGCTCGTGTTCGGCCGCCGATAGAGCGCCTCGATCCCCATCCGCTTCATCAATGTCGCGACATGCCGGCGGCCCACGGCGACGCCCTCGCGCCGCAGAAGATCGCGCAGCATCCGCGCGCCCGCGAAGGGGTGTTCGAGATGCAGCGCGTCGAGACGGCGCATCAGCTCGAGGTCCTCGGCCGAAACCGGCCGCGGCCTGTAGTAGACGGAGCTGCGGGCGACGCCCAGCGCCTTCGCCTGCCGGGCGATCGAAAGATCGTGATCGCGGTCGATCATCTTTTTGCGCTCAGCAATCCCGCTTTTGTGAGCGCGCCGGACAAAAAATCGTTCTCCAACGTGAGTTCGCCGATCTTCGCGTGAAGACCCTTCAGGTCGACGGCGGCCTCTTTCGGCTCCGTCTTATCCTGCCCGAAAACGCCGGCCGCGCCTTCCAGCAACTGGCTTCGCCACGTCGTGATCTGGTTCGGGTGGACGTCAAACTGCTGCGCCAGCTCGGCCAGCGTCTTCTCGCCCTTGATCGCGGCCAAAGCCACTTTCGCCTTGAAGGCCGGAGAATGCGTCCGGCGGCTTCGCTTCGTCATCGAATGCTCCTGATTCGCAGCGAGAATCCTCGCCGCTGTCAGGCAGAAAATCCACTCAAGCTACTGTCCGAATTCGTGAGGCCGGCTCTCTATCAATCGGTCGCGCAGGCCGCGCAGGCGCGCTTCGGCAATGCGGCGCTGATCAAATTTACCTACGCCGTCCCGGAAGGCGCGGCGCCCGAGCTGCGTCCCTGGGCCATGGGCCACGCGCATGGCGTCGGGCCCGCGGGATGGAAAAGGCGGGGCGTGACGCAGCTCGCCGCCGATCTCTCTAAGCAGCGCGTGCAAACGATCAAAAATTTGCGCCAGCCCGCCATTGCGGTGTTCTTGAAGTAAGCCGATGACCGAAATCAAAGACCAGATCACGCTCCAGGCGCGCAGCGAGGGCCTCGACAAGGTCGACGCGGACGTCTCTTCGCTCGGCAAAGCGGAAAAGGACGCGGCGACGCAAGCCGAGCTGCTCGCCCGCGCGCAAACGACGGTCGAAAAATCGCTGATGCGCGTGCAGACGCGCATGACCGCCTATGTCAATTCGATCGATCCGGCCGAAAAGGCGCTCAAGAAGCTCGAACAAGGCGAGGCCCTGCTCGGCGCCGCGCGCTCGAAAGGCCTCACCAGCCTCGACTCTATGGAGCGCGCCGTCGAGACCGCGCGCGAGCGCTTCCAGCAACTGCAAACCCAATCGACCGGCGCCGCCGGCGCGCTCGCGCTCACGAAGAATGAAGCGCTGACGCTCACCTATACGTTCAACGACGTCGTCGCCTCGCTTGCCTCTGGCGCTTCGCCCATGACGATCCTCATGCAGCAAGGCGGCCAGGTGACGCAGGCCTTCGGCGGCGTCCGCCAGACCTTCGAAAAACTCTTGCCGGTCCTCCTACGCTTCGCGCCGATCGCGGCCGGCGCCGGCGTTGCGGCGTTCGCCTTCAAGGAAGTCATCGGCGCATATGACGAGCTGCAGAAGATCAACGAGAGCGCCGGGAGCGCGGGCGTTTCGACGCAGCTTTTCCAAATCTGGATCAATTACGCGACGAAACTCCGCCTCACGGTCGAGGACGCCGAAAAGGCGATTCTGCACGCCGGACAGGCGCTCTCGGGCCAAATCGACAATTTCTCGGCGCTCAGCCTCGACAACAGCCAATCACGCGTCGCGCAGCGCGCGAACAATCTTTCGGACGTGCTGGGCCGCGATGTCGCCTCGAAAAATCTCGCGGCCGAAGCGACAACCCTCGATGAGATGCATCGGGCCGCCCTGCAGCTCGTCAGCGACTATCTCGCCGCCGCCAATGAGCTGGAAGCGCATGGCAGGCTGCTCGACGCCAATCAGGCGCGCACGGAAGCGATCAACGCCGCGACGGAAGTCTGGGGCGATGCAGGGCGCAAGATCGCGGAGGCGCTGCGCGACGGCAAAATGACCGCCGATGAGTTGCAGACCGCCAGCGGCGAGATCGGCCATGTGTGGAACGACGAAATCCTCACAGCGCAAAAGCAGGTGAATGACGAGCTTGCGGCCGCAAAGGATCATCTCTCCAAATCGCTCACCCCGGCGTCGGAAGACTTTGCGAGGCTGTCCCTTCAGATCATGTCGTCGTGGGCGAAGACAGTCGATCTGATCGCCGACGCCGTGAGCAGGGCGACGAAATTGGTTACCGAGCTGCGCAAAGCGGCGGAGGGAACGCAAGCCGTGCGCGACGGCGCGTCGGTCGGAAAGCTGATCGGCAAGGCGGGAAGCGGCTTTGGCCGCCTGGTTCCGCTCGGCGAGGAGTCGAGCGACGGGCATTCGCTGCGCGATCTGACGGGCGAAGAGACCCCTTTGCCGCCCTCGCGCCCGGAAGGCCTCGGGAAGTCGGCGCCGAAAGCGCATTCCGACGACCGCGCCAGACGCGCCAAAACCGAGCGCGACGATCTGAAGTCCTATCTCGGCGACTTGCAAAAAACCGTCGACATGCTCGACGCCGAGGCCAATGCGCAAGGCAAGTCCAACGCCGAGAAACAGCGCGCCGTCGATCTCGCCAAGGCGGAGGAAATTGCCAAGCAACGCGGCCGCCCCCTCACCCAAGCCGAAATCGACCAGGTCACCGAGCTTGCCGATCGCCACGCAGCGTTGCGCGCCAAGATCGACGAAACCACCAAGGCGCAACAGGCGGCCAATGAGCAAAGCCGCTTCTTCGCCGACACGGCCTTTTCGGCGATCGACCGCCTCACGACCGGCACGGCGAAGCTCAACGACGTCGTGCGCTCGCTGGCGCAATCGCTCGCGCAGGCAGCCCTGAAGGCCGGGCTGCTCGGCGAGGGGCCGCTCGCGAGCGTCTTCGGGACGAAGAGCGAGAACGGCGGCGTCGGCGGCTTGCTCGGCGGCCTGACCAATTCTCTGACGAGCGGTCAAAGCGGCGGGCTGGGCGGCCTTCTGAGCAACGCCCTGAGCGGGATCAGCAACCCATTCGCGGGCATGTTCGCCAATGGCGGCCAGATTCCCTCCGGTCAATGGGGCATTGTCGGCGAGCAAGGGCCGGAGCTGGCCTTTGGCGGCGCCATGGGCGTCAATATCGCGCCCTCGGCCGCCACAGCCCTGATGCGCGCGCCGTCGAGCGTCTCCAATTCGCGCGTGACGCACAACAATGTCAGCGTCGCGCTCCATACGCCGGACGCCCAAAGCTTCATGCGCAATCAAGGCCAGGTCGCCGCCGTCCTCGCGCGCGCCGTCGCCACGGGCTCGCGCAATCTATGATCGCCGCCTTCCACGAAGTCCGCTTCCCTTGCGGCCTCACACTCGGCGCGCGTGGCGGCCCCGAGCGGCGCACGCAAATCGTCGATCTGCGCTCGGGCCGCGAAGAGCGCAACCAGCTCTGGGCCGGTTCGCGGCGCAAATGGAACGCCGGCTATGGGCTCAATACGGTCGACAAGCTTGCGCAGGTCGTCGCCTTCTTCGAAGAGCGCGCGGGCCGCTTCTATGGCTTCCGCTGGCAAGACCGCTTCGACATGACGAGCGGCCCCTCGCCCAAGATAGCGGTCACGCCGACAGACCAGACGATCGGCGTCGGCGACGGCGCGACCAAGAGCTTTCAGCTCATCAAGACCTATGGCGCCGCCTATAACCCTTTCGCGCGCAAGATCCTCAAGCCGGTCGCGGGAACAGCTGTTGTCGCGCTCAACGGCGTAGCGCAGGCGAGCGGCTGGAGTGTCGACGCTACGACGGGAATCGTCACCTTCGCGGCCGCGCCCGCGGCCGGCGCAATTGTGTCCGCTGGCTACCAATTCGACGTGCCCGTGCGCTTCGATCTCGACTATCTTGAGATGGAAGAGAGCGCCATTCTGGCCGGGATCGTGCCAAACATTCCCGTCGTTGAGCTGCTAGGATAGGGCTACAATATCCGAGAATATTTCAAGCACGGCTCGACCCATTGCTGTCAACACTAACCGGTCTTCGTGTAATCTACGCTCATTACGCCGGCTTGAGTTAAGGCTACGACGGATATTTCTCCGCTCCACGGTACAGTGCTCGGTGCAAGTTGATCTGGGGTCCGCGCCCCAAAAATTGACACGAATTTTTCATCGCTAAACTCAACATTTGGGTCGGCCTTCCGGTCAAAGACGAGCCAACCTTCCTTGAATGGCAACATTGTATAAAAGGGCGAGACACGTGGACATTGGGGTAGATAATAACGGCGTATGAAAGGATCGGATTCTGCGTCCTTTTTAAAAAAGAAAGCGCCTTTGGAGCCTGGGATCGTACGAGGGAACTGAAACCCAAATTGCTTTTCAATAATTGTTGCGAGGTAAGCGAGTGCTAACCGCGCATCTTCTTTGAGAGTTTCAACGGTTGACGCGTTAAAGTGGAGAGAGCGGTGTCTTAAATTCCTAAGCTCCTCGAAGGTCGCCTTTACCTCTTCAGCCTGAAATATTCGCCATTCATGCAAGGTCTCGATGGCTTTGGTCCAATCATCGATGGAACGCCGAGTGTGAGATTTTCGGTCAAAGGTCGACTGCGGAAAATGCTCTCGCAGATCTAGAAAGAGATGATTGAGGATACGCTCACCAAGAGCACATGATGCCGTCAGGGCTGGATAATAGAAACCATGAATGAAAGCGTAACGTGCCTGATGGAATAAGACATTGTGGTGGGCAATGACTGAAAACGGAGAAGAGCCAAGCTCCCTGAAATTCTGGAGCTTCTCCTCGAAATTATTTTCGCCGAGCTCGACCTTCAGATTCGCAATTAGGCTCTCCCTCCCGCGATCTAATTGCTCTGCAAGCTGCGGGTCCTGCGGGACCTGTTCCAAGGCGTGGGCGCGAGTGTCGAACTGAAGTGGGAAGATTAGATATCGTCTCATAGGCACTTGTCGGTCCAGAATTTAACAGAGCTAATTAAATGCCCGCCCAGAATTTGTGAAGGGGGTCTTCGATTGGCAAAACGCAAAAGGCTTTATTTCATTTGAATGCTTACACTCCTGGCATCCAATGGAACCCTCTTTGGCGGTTCTATCAAAAAGCATCTAGACAATGAAATCTTTTCCCCCCGCCCTTTCCGCGCATCTTGCCAGCGGCGCGACAACCATGTGCCGCTGCTGGCGCGTGACGCGCCGCGACGGCGTCACGCTCGGCTTCACCGACCACGACCGTGATCTCATCGTCGACGGCACGCTCTTCGAAGCGGCGGCGGGCTTCACGGCCTCGCAAATCCAATCCTCCCTCGGCCTCGCCGTCGATAATTTCACGGCCGACGGCGCGCTTTCTTCGGCGCGGCTCACCGAGAAAGACATTCTCGCCGGCCGCTATGACGACGCGACCATGGAGCTGCTCCACGTCAATTGGGCGGACCCAACGCAATTCTATGTCGAGGCCCGCGGCAATCTTGGCAATCTCGACCGCAAGGGCGCGGCCTTCACGGCGGAGTTTCGCTCCCTCGCTGCGCGGCTCAATCAGCGTATCGGGCAATCTTTCGAGCGCTCCTGCAACGCGCACCTCGGCGACGCGAGTTGCGGCGTCAATCTCGCCTTGCCCGCCTATTCGAGCGCCGCGACGATCGTGTCGGTAGATGGGCCGTATCTCGTCTTGTCCGGGCTTTCGTCATTCAAGCGTGACTGGTTCACCGGCGGCCTGCTGCAAAAGAGCGTCGATGCTTACGAGATCAAGGCGCACATTATCGAGCCGGACGGCTCTGTGATGCTCGAATTCTGGGCCGATCTGGCGGCCTTCGTGGCGGCTGGCGACGTGGTAACCCTGAAAGCGGGCTGCGCCAAGAATTTCCCGACCTGCAAAAACAAATTCGCGAACGCTGCCAACTTCCGCGGCTTCCCGCATATCCCGCCGACCGACACGATCGGGACGATCGCCAACCGCGGCGACCCGCGCAACAACGGCGGCTCGCTGCTAGGGAATTAATTAGCGTGCAACGAGTTGAACATCTCGCCGAGGGCGTAACGCTCTATCTCGGCGATTGTCGAGAGATACTGCCAGGGCTCGGGCGTTTCGACGCAACCGTGACAGACCCGCCATATGGACTCGGCAATAAAATGCAGGGCGGCACTTGGGCCGCTAAAGATGGCTTCAAAGAGATGCTGCAATGGGATCGCGCGCCGCCACCGAGCGTGTTGCTCGAAGAGATAATCGCGATGTCGAATGCGGCGATCTTTTGGGGAGGCCAATATTTTGTGCTGCCGCCCTCGCGTTGCTGGCTGATATGGAACAAGACGAACGCAGTTCCGACGATGGCCGATTTTGAAACGGCATGGACAAACCTCGACCGCCCATCCAAGCGGTATGACGCTCCTGTCGGTAGGGTTGAGTTTGGTCATCCTACGCAAAAGCCCCTGCCTCTGATTGAGTGGACTCTCGGATTCATTCCCTTGGCTCGGTCGATCCTCGACCCGTTCATGGGCTCGGGCACAACCGGGGTGGCCGCAGTGAAACTCGGGCGGTTGTTCACCGGCATCGAAATCCAGCCCAAATATTTCGACATTGCCTGCCGTCGCATCTCAGACGCCCTGGCCCGCCCCGACCTTTTCGTCGAGCCGCCGAAGCCCCCGAAGCAAGAAAGCTTTCTGTGAGAGAGCGCGTCTTTCGCTACGTGCTGCATTCGCGACGCGCCGCCTATGAGGCGGCGGGTTGGATTTTCGCGGCCGATCTCGGCCTGCCGCATGGGATTTACTCCGTGCTGATGGAATGGCCCCATGAGGGCGAAGCTGCAGAGCCCGAAAGTGCCGACGCGCGCTGATATCGTCGCGGCCGCCCTGCGCTGGATCGGCACGCCTTACCATCACCAGGCCGCCGTGCGCGGCGCGGGTTGCGATTGCTTAGGGCTCGTGCGCGGCGTCTGGCGCGAGGTCTATGGCGCCGAGCCCGAGGCCCCGCCGCCCTACTCTCCGGATTGGGGTGAGGCCGGCAAGGCGGAGCACATTCTCGACGCCGCGCGGCGTAACATGAGCGAGCTCTCGCCCGGCGCGGCGCAACCGGGAGACGTGCTCGTCTTCCGCATGGTTGAAGGCCGCATCGCCAAGCACATAGCGATCGTCGCCTATGATCGCACAATGATCCACGCCGTCGCGCGAGACGGCGTGCGCTGCGTCCCGCTCGACGCCGGCTGGATACGCCGCGCCGTCGCCGGCTTCGCCTTTCCTAGAGTCGAAGACTAATGGCCACCATGCTCTTCAGCGCCGTCGGCGGGTCTTCGCTCGTCAGCAGCGTGCTTGGCACAGCCGCCGGCGTCGGCCTCAATTACGCGGCCGGCCTGCTCGGCCGTAAGAAGAGCAGCGCGCCGAAGGTCACCTTCGGCCAACATGTCTATGAAGTCCATGTCACCGGCGCGCAGGAAGGCGCGCCGGTCCGCCGCCTTTGGGGCCGCGCCCGTATCGGCGGCCAGGTCATCTGGGCCACCAATTTCTCCGAATACGCCCAATGGGTGCCGAGCTTCACCCAATCCGCCGCCTCGGGCAAAGGCGCGCCCGCCCAATCGCAACAGCTCGATTGGACCGAGATCTGGCATGCGCAGATTTCCTTCGCGGTCGCCTTTTGCGAGGGCGACGGCGGAACCTCGCTCGGCTGCGTCTGGGCGGACGGTAAGCTGCTCGATCTCACGAAATACACTTGGCGCTTCTACAACGGCTCTGAGACGCAAGCCCCCGACCCGCTCATTGTCGCGGCGGAGGGCGCCGCCCCGGCCTATCGCGGCATTTGCTATCTCGTTTTCGAGAACATGCTTCTCGACAAATTCGGCAACCGTATTCCGCAGATCACCGCCGAAATTGTCCGCCGACCGAAAAGCGCTGCGCCCGACGATCTCACGCGCAATCTGCGCTCTGTCTGCATGATCCCGGCGACGACCGAATTCGGATATGCGACGACCGTCTACAAGGCCAGCGCCAACGCGGGCAGTTGGAGCACGGTCAACTCGAACGCCGAGGACTCGATCTCCGATTTCACCGTATCGCTCGACGCGCTCGTCGGCATAAATGCGACGGCGACGCTTCCTGCGGGGGTGAGCGCGACGGGCGGCAATTGGCGCTCGGCGAAAGGCGCGCTCGACGCCGCCGACGCGGTCTCGCTCGTCGTCGCCTGGTTCGGCGACGATCTGCGCGCGGGCGATTGCACGATCCGGCCGAAAGTCGAAGTCGCGCAGAAAAACACCGATCCTGCCGATTGGGAGGTGGCGGGCTATACGCGCGCCGGCTACGCCTGGTTCGTCGCGATCAACGGCGTGGTCATGCGCGCTCATTACGCCGCGCCGAACGCTTTTCCTTTGCCCTGGGGCGTCGCGGCAAGCGTCGTCTCACAGGTTTCTCCCGACCTCATGAATCCAAACGGCGCCGGCGGCTCGGTCGCCTTCACGGGCGCGGCTGTGCCGGCCTATGGCGGCACGCCCTCGGACGGAAGCGTCGTCGAGGCGATCAAGGAGATCAAAAGGCGCGGGTTGCGCTGCGTCTTCTATCCCTTCATCGCCATGGATGTCCCGCCCGGCAATGGCAAGCCGGACCCGTGGGGCGGCGCCGAGCAAGCCGCCTTCCCCTGGCGCGGGCGCATCACCTGCCATCCCGCGCCGGGCCAGCCCGGCACGGTCGACAAGACTGCCGCCGCCGCAACGCAGATCGCCGCCTTCTTTGCGCAATACAGCGCCATGGTGACGCATTACGCGAGCCTCTGCGTCTCTGCCGGCGGCGTCGACGCCTTTATCATCGGCTCGGAGCTTGTCGGGCTCACGCAAGTGCGCTCGTCGCCCGGCGATGGAACCTATCCCGCTGTCGACGCGCTTAAGACCCTCGCGGCGAACGTGCGCGCGATCGTCGGGCCCGATTGCAAGATCGGCTACGCTGCGGATTGGAGCGAATATCACTCGCATCGCCCGAGCGACGGCACGCATGATGTGATCTTCAACATGGACCCGCTGTGGTCCGACCCGAACATCGATTTCATCGGCATCGATAATTACATGCCGCTCGCCGACTGGCGCGACTCCGGACCGAACGCCGACGCGGCGGGCGCCAATGCCGCCGCCTCCATCTATGACAAGTCCTATCTCGCGCGGAACGTCGAGGGCGGCGAGTATTACGATTGGCATTACGCCAGCGCCGCCGATCGAACAGCCCAGACGCGCACGCCGATCGCCGACACGGCCTATGGCGAGCATTGGGCATTTCGCCAAAAGGACATGCGCAATTGGTGGGGCAACGCGCATCACTCACGGCCAGGCGGCGTGCGCAATGCAGCCGCGACGTCATTCCTGCCCGGATCGAAGCCGATCTGGTTCACCGAATTCGGCTGCCCTGCGGTCGACAAGGGCGCGAACCAGCCCAATGTCTTCGTCGATTCGAAGTCGAGCGAAAGCGCCTATCCCTACTTTTCCAACGGCAATCGGGACGACGCGATCCAGCGCGCCTTTCTCGAATCCTTGCTGGCCTATTGGCGCGACAACGCGCCCGTGTCGGCCGCCGGCGTGAAGATGCTCGACACGCGCAATATGTTCGCCTGGGCCTGGGATGCGCGGCCCTTCCCCGACTTCCCAGCCCAGGGCGGAACCTGGCGCGACGCGCCGAACTATCATCTCGGCCACTGGCTCAACGGCCGCCTCGACGAGCCGCCGCTCACATGGATCTTGGGCGACATTTGCGCAGCAGCAGGGACCGCCTGTTATGACGCGTCGCGCATCATCGGCCCGTCGTCACTGGCGATCGGCGTCGTCGCCGACGGCCCGACCTCGCCGCGCGATCTTCTGGAGCAAATTTCCGCCCCCCTGCAAATCGACGCTTTCGAGAGTGGCGGCTGCGTCGTCTTCGCGTCCCGCGCGCAAGCCAAGACCATCGCCGTTTCGCTCGACGATCTCGTCATGGAAAGCGCCGACGACGTCGGCTATTCGCTCACCCGCGCCCAGGAAACCGACCTTCCCTACGGCCTCACGCTCACCTTCGTCGATCTCTACAAGGATTACGACGCCGGCTCGGTGCGCGAGCTGAAGAACGTCGGCTCTTCGCAAAACCTCGCCTCGGTCAATGCGCCGCTTGTTCTCGATCCCGGCTACGCAAAGGCGCTCACCCGCGCTCTGCTGCAACAGCACTGGCTCGCGCGCGATACGGGGACGCTGAAAGTCCCGCCCTCTTTCTCGGCCGTGGAGCCGGGGGACTGCATCGCCTTCGATATCGGCGAGGCGAGCCCGCTCAAGTTCCGCGTCGATCGCATCGATCGCGGCGACTTCCTCTCGCTCGAACTGATGGGCTTCGATCCCGCCTCGGCGCGCTTCGGCTCCGCCTCGGCTGGAGCGGACGCGCTCTCCAAGCCGACCAAGCGCGCCTTCGGCCCGCCGATCGTCGAATTCCTCGATCTGCCGCTTGCGACCGGGACCGAGCCCCAGCCCTGGGCCCCGCGCGTGGCCGCCTTCGCCTCGCCCTGGACGCCCGTCGCCGTCTATCGAACGGTCAATGGCTCGAACACGTTGATTGCGACTGTCACCGCGCCGACCATGATGGGCGAGATCGTCGACGGCGCTTTCTATTCGGGACCGCGCTCCATCTGGGATTACGGAAACAGCCTCTACGTCCAATTCTACGGCGACGCGCAGCTTCTCTCGCAAACCGAGCAACAGGTTTTCGACGGCGCCAATGTCGTGGCGGTTAAAGCGCCCTCGGGCGATTGGGAGATCGTGCAATTCGCGCAGGCCGAGTTGCTCGCGACCAATAAATACAAGCTCTCGAAGCTTCTGCGCGCGCAGCAGGGCACGGAAGCCGGCATGGCCGATCCGGTTCCGATCGGCGCGCGCGTCGTGGTGCTCACGCCGGCGACGCTGGCGACGCTCGGCATAACTGTCGACCAGCTCGGCCAGGCGCTCACGCTACGCGCCGGCCCCGCGAAAGACGATCCGGGCGCATCGAGTTACTTCGATTATTCCGTAACGCCCAAGGGTGTCGGCCTGAGGCCCTTCAGCGTCTCACAGATCAAAGGCCGCCGGCCGCTCGGCTTTGGCGATGCGCTCATCACCTGGTCGCGGCGCACGCGCTACGGCGGCGACGCATGGGACCCGCCCGATGTTCCGCTCAGCGAGCAAAGCGAGAGCTACGATCTCGAAGTTCTCGACTGGGCCGGCAATGTGCTGCGCACGGTTTCGGGGCTCGCGTCGCCCACATGGACCTATGCGCTCGCCGAGCAAACGACCGATTGGGGCGGGCCTCAGAACGTCTACCCCATCCGCGTCTATCAGATTTCCGGACAGATCGGCCGCGGCCAGCCGGCCAAAGCCAACGTCAATTTGTAAGGCTTCGATATGGCGACGACGCCCAATCTCATCCTTCCCTTTATCGACCAGAACCAAAGCCAAAAGCACGTCACGCACAATGAGGCGCTGACCGCCCTCGACGCGGTCGTGCAGCTTTCCGTTATCGACAATGCGCTCGCCGCGCCGCCGCCGTCTCCCGCGGATGGCGACCGCTATATCGTCGCCGCCGCGCCCTCGGGCGCCTGGTCCGGCAAGGCCGGTTATATCGCGGCCTGGCAGAGCGGCGCATGGATGTTCTATGCGCCGAAACCCGGCTGGCTTGCCTGGGTCGCGAGCATCTCCGCCGTCTTTGTCTGGAAGGGAGCCGCATGGGCGCCGCTCGTCGACATCGGTTCGCCCATGCTGCTCGCCAAGGCCGCGCATGGCGGGAAGATCGACGCCTATTGCGCCGAAGAGCTGATCACGCTCGCGGGCGCTACGACCAATTCATCTGTTCTGATTCCCAACGGCGCGTTGCTGTTCGCGGTTTCCAACCGCGTCGTCACGCCGATCGCCGGGGCGGCCTCTTACAGTTGCGGCGTCGCCGGCAACGCCAGTTGGTTCGGTTCGTCGCTCGGCGTTGGCGCCGGCGCAACCAATCGCGGGCTCATAGGGCCCAACCCTTTCTATTCTGACACGCCCGTTCTCTACACGGCGGCGGGCGGCAATTTCACCGGCGGCCAAGTGCGCATGACGATCCATTATCTGATGCCGACCTGGGCGGACGCCTAACCTCTCCCCACTCCCCAAACCGCAATCGTGGTGAGCGCCGCGCGCCGAAAAGGCGCGCGGCGATAACGCATGGCTGAAAGGATAGACGATGGAATATTTCAAAGGCTCGGCGCGCCGCGCGACGGCGGCGGATTTCGAAGCGGCAGCGGCGCTCGCGCGCGTGAGCGTCGCGTGCATTCGCGCGGTCAATGACGTCGAGGCGCGCAACAGCGGCTATGACGCCAAGGGGCGGCCGATCATTCTTTTCGAGCCGCATAAATTCTGGAGCAATTTGCTCGCCGCGATGCGCAGAGATGGCGAGTTGAATGGCCCCGGCTCGAAGCTCCACCGCGCCGCCAAGGCGGGCCTCGCCTATCAGAATTGGGGCGAAAAGCCCTATCCGAAATCGAGCGACGGCAATTATGCACGCCTGGCGGCCGCGATCGAAATCGACGAAGAGGCGGCGTTCCGCTCTGTGTCGATTGGCCTTGGGCAGATCATGGGCGAGAATTACAAGGCTGCCGGCCATGAAAGCGCGCGCGCGATGTTCGAGGCCGCGAAGGAGAGCGAGGGCGAGCAGTTGCGCCAGATGGCGAGCTTTATCCTCACGCAGCGCTTGTCGGACAATCTACGCCGCAAGGATTGGGCAGGTTTCGCACGGCGCTACAATGGGCCCGGCTATGCCAAAAACCGTTATGACGAGCGCCTCGCCCGCGCCTATGAGAAATGGTTCGCTATCCTGGCGAAGCCCCGAGCGCAACTGACGGCGGCCGACCTGCACGCCGCCGGCTCGCGCACGATCGCCGCGACGGGCGAAGCAAAGGCGGCCGTGCAAGCGGTGACGGCCGCCGGCGCGACGGCGAGCGCCGCCATGACGCAGGCCGGCGACGTCGTCTCGCAAACGCAGGATTTGGCAGAGGGGTTGAGGGCCGGCGCGGGCTGGCTAGAGCTGGCTAAGAGCTATTGGCCTCTCTTGCTCGTTGTGCTGGCTACAATGGTCGCCGCCTATTTCGCGTGGCGCGTCTGGTGCGCGATGCACGCAGCGGAGGCCGCACGTCTCGACCAGGAGCGCAACGCCATGGCCAGCGCTGGACGAATTTGACCCATGCCGACGCCGCAATATCATCTGCAAAACCTGCTCGGCGGCATGCTGAGCACGACGAGTGATCGCGTGGCTTTTGCTGTCGCAGGCGTCGCCGGGTCGGCGCCGCTTTGGAAAGAGCAGGCTCGGGAAATCTCCGAGCTTGCAGCCCTCGTAGGGCCAATCCTTGCCGGCCTCTTCGTCATTTCGAAAATCATTCTGACCTGGGTCCAGATTTGGAAGGAAGCCCGCGTCCAACGGACTAACTGACGCAAATAGTTAAACTACAGCACCAACTTATAGAGCCACGACTTTCAGCCCCTCTCGCCTTTGTTGGAGGGGCTTTTTCGTTTTCTATACGTTCCCTCCCATTTTTGGGAGTTGACAGGCGAGCACGGCGAAGGCGACGCTGAAACGTCGTTTTTTATTTAATTGGGTGGAGTGATCATGTTTAGAGTCGATTCGGCGGCATTGGCCGAAGGAATGAGCGATTCCGAAATGCTCGAAAGTGTCCTTTCTGGCATCAAATCAAAGAAAAGGAGAAAGGAGGTCGTCAAGAGGTTGTTGGATCGCTTTGGAAGCTATGGTGATGTGGTTTGCGCGCATGTCGATCGGCTCCGCGAAGTCGAGGGGGTAGACGACAGGTCGATTTCAGCGCTGAAGGCCGTAGAAAAGAGCGCCAAACTCTTAGCGCGCGCTACATTGTTTTCGCGCAAAAAGATGGATTCCCTTTATACAGTCATGGAATACTGCAATACCGTGATGGCGCATGAAGACCGCGAGCAATTTCGCGCTTTGTTTCTCGATAACCAGAATGGCCTTATCGCCGATGAAGTGCTAAGCGTCGGCACGGTCGACCAAACGCCAGTCTATCCACGCGAGGTTTTGCGCCGTGCGCTGGAGCTTGGCGCGAGCGGGCTGATCCTCGCGCATAACCACCCGTCTGGCGATCCGACACCCTCGATGGCAGACATATGTAGGACCAACGAGCTAGTAGCCGCCGCGAAACTTTTCGGGATAGGTGTGCACGACCACCTGATCGTCGGCTGCCACGGTAACGCGAGCCTGAGAGGGCTCGGGTTTATTGGTCAGTGACTTAAGAGACCACAACACACTCTTGGGCATTTTCCGCGAATCGGCTTCGGTGCGGCGACGCCGCGCCGCCGCCGGCCGCATGCGCGACGAGCTTCTGAATGAAACGCTGCTCTTTCGGCCTCGACCACGCGCGGGCGAAGATCGGCGCGTGGGTCATCGGTGCCCGCATTCTTCACTCGGCTACGCGACGCCAGCAGAGAATGCGGCCAGTCTCACCGCAACAGGCGATCGGCTGCGCAACCCGGACCAGCTCCGCCGATCGCCCGTTGCTACATCTGCGCCCTCGGGCGTATCAAACGCAGGGACTCTAATTGCTGCTGGATGAAAGTTCGGGGGCAGGTCAAAGGGAGGAGCTACTCTTGTTCTTTGAGGATCTCCGCCGCAGTGGGGCGAAGCGCGGCGATGAGGAGGAACTGGGGTGGAACGAATTCCACCGATTTTCACCAACAGAATTGAATGGCGAAGCAGGCTTAGACTCAACACATGTTCAAGCCATCGCTTCCCAGCACCCGTCGCACCGTTAGTTCTGCAGCCAAGATGGGCATTCAGACAGCGCCGCGATTTGATTCCGAGTGAGACTTGGAGATGTCATCGGCGAGAAGTCTGGGTTCAAGCTATTTACAATCAATATTTGCCGAGGACGTATGTCGTTCTGCGTTTCGATATACTTAAGCTCTACGCCTTCATCCATAAGCGCGAACGCAACCTCTTTTAAGGCTTTGACCGGCGTATCAGGGCCACACCTCAGTGCATTTGAAAGCGTCCCCTCGTGGCCAGGCGCTACATAATATATCGGGGTGTAGGGGATAGATCGCTGCTGCAGCACATCTGAAATCTTAGTTCCATCTCTACGCTTTACGTAATATGCAACGGTAACGCCTGAAAAAACACTAGCCCCTTCTAGGGATGTATTGTCGACAGGCGCAGGACTCGTCGGCAAGCTGTATTGCGCCGCTGATACGTAAGGCTGAGTATCGCCAATATAGGAGAGAACCACAGTTGGTTTCTTATATTCAATTTCAGCGTCCTGGCCCAAAGCCCAGGTTAGCACCCACTTGTTTTTCAGAACGGGAATCGCCTCCATCTTTGGCAATTTGGATCCCTGCGTTATCAACGCGTTCTCGACACCTTCAGCTGACTTCGGATCGAGTCCGCTCCATTTTCCGACATACTGCTTTGGATCGATATCACCCGTATCAATCCTGGGTTTTCCGTTTTCATCATAGAGAATTTTGCCTTTGACGTCCCGGGCCCACGTTGTATTTGAAATGCAGTCCACGTCTCGGGCGGAGATACACTGAACCGCGTCATAAGCATCCTTGGCTTTCGCTGTATACTCCTTGAGCTTGTCAGGATCGATCCTGGGTTTTCCATTTTCATCGTACAGAATTTTGCCTTCCACGTCTCGCGCCCAGAGCGTGCCTGACATACACGCCAGGTCGCGGGCAGAGATACAGCGTGCGGTCTCATACACCTCCTTCGCCTCCGGCGAGTACGCCTTAAGCTTATCAGAACCGCCTTGTATTAGCACGGCTCCCGCAGATTTTAGGAAGCCGTCCTTTATTGCCTGCTCGTCGCCTCCGGCAGCGGCCACCGAGATACCTCCCGCAGCGCCAGACAGTGCGGCTTTCTTGATAATTTCGTCTGTTGTGCCCGAAGGCATTTTTGCGATTGAACTACCAGTCTGTGCTGTTACGGCAGCAAGTATGCCAGCACGGATAGCCATATCCGCGTTGCCTGTCCTTCGGTACGTCGACCAAGCTGCGTAGGCCGCTGCGCCGGCGGGGCCGCCATAAGCAGCCGCTGCTGTAGCGGCCGCCGCGTTGACGACTTCACTCTCCTGAGTTGCCTTTGCGAAGTTTTCTTCGCCTGATTTAGCTGGCTCGGTAGCTAACCCCCACATGGAATCGATGACTTTTCCTTCGCGCATTCGTTTTTCGGCGTTGCTAAACGTCATCGCATGCGCGTTGTTTTCATTCTCGACGAAGTGAACAACTGCTTGCCCGGCATCAACTATGTCTTTGAAGCTCCGCTTGCCTTGTTCACCTATGTCGCGCCACGCCTTGACATACGTGGCAGTGGCGTCACCTGCGGCCTTGTAGATTGTCTTTATACTGTCATCGCCAGCCTTCTGGACGGTGGCAATCGTATCCCCGCCTGCTTTCTGCAGGGCACGTATAGTGTCACCACTAGACTCTTTGACGGTGGTAAGCGTGTCGCCGCCAAGCTTTTCTACCTTGCGAGAGGCAGCTTGGCCTAACTTGTCTATCTCCGCCTGAATCGGTGCCGGTAGTGGAATAGGCGAAGTGGGAACCAATGACCCCGGCGGCGTGCCGCCTGTCGGAATAGGGATCTTGCAACCAATCCGAGGCACACACCAGCAAATCGTTGTCCCAGGGACACATTGCTCGTCATGACAATCGGGACAACTCGCAATCGCCGCGGTCGTGAAAAAAGTGGATAAGAGCGCGAGGACTGCAATCCAAAATTTGTTCGCAATGGGCATTCGGAACTCCCCTCCTCCTGCAATGCTGATTAAGAGAATACGCTTTTTTGTCTGGAATTCCAGCAAGCTGGCTTTAAAATCGCCCCTGGCAGCTGGACGCCTTCCGCGTTCCATTACGATCGGTGGAGGATCACGCAAAAGTAATCGTTGGCAGTTCGCAAATAGGCAGACACCCGCCTCGAAGGTTTCAACACCACGGTAGTTCATCGAAGAATTTAAAGCTGGGGCAGGGAGACGTTTAGGAGGGGCTCCGAATCCCGCATCCCGAACGAAAGAGCCTCGTTGGAGACGCGGTCCAAATGGTTTGGGGACCCGTCGGGAAAGACCTTTGGAATCAGTAGCAGCAAGATTGCCCAAACCTCCTGTCAAGCAGACGAAATTACTTATTTCCGCGCCTTCCCTAGGGAGCGCCAATTACCTTCTACATCTCCGCGCCGCGTGTGCGCCCGGCTTCGCGCAGGGCCGCGATCTCCTGTGGGCAATGCTCAAAACGGGCGAGATTTTCGAACCATTCGTTAGGCTCGCGTAATATACTGTTGCGCCGCCCAGTCATGCCCCCACAGGGCTGCGGCGAATAAAATGCTTTGAAAATATAAGGTTAAGCAGATCCTTTAGCTTCTCTTCGGGGGCGCATGAAGGAGCAAGAATGAAACAATTTTGGTTCTCTTGCGCGCGCGTGAGCTTTGCGGCCGTTGTCGCCGGGACGGCGCTCGTCGCAGCGCCGGCGAAAGCGCAGCATCCGTCTGAAATGTCTTGCGGCCAGCTCTGGTACGAGCGCAACAAAATTTATGCGCGCAACGGATATTGCTTCAAGACAGCGCGGGCCCGCGCCGAATTCGGCCCCGGCTGTTTCCCGCCCTATGGCGACCTGCGCGGATGGGAGCGTCGCAGGGTGAATGAAATCCAGATGTGGGAAAGCCGCAATGGCTGCAACTAGCGCGCTTTCCGCTCGCATGAAAATCGTGCGCGCGATCAGAAAGCGCGCCGGCGACTCTGCTTTTTTCAACCCCGTAACCGAGAGGATTTACATGAACGCTTACGCCAAAACGATGGCTGCGTCGCTTGTCGCGATCGCGGCGCTCGCCGCCAATCCGCTCACCGCCTCGGCCATGCCCGCGGCCTCGAAGGACGCGCTCGCGCAGTCGAACGACTCTGCGGGGCTGCAGCAGGCTCATGCAGTCTGGGTCTGCCGCTACGGCCGCTGCTGGTGGAGCCATTCCGGCCATTACCACGGCGGCTATGGCTGGGGCGGCGGTTACGGCTGGGGCCACCACGGCGGCTGGGGTCATCATGGCGGGTGGGGACATCACGGCGGGTGGGGTCATCACGGCGGCCATCACGGCGGCGGTCATCACGGCCATTGGTAATCGAACGCTGCACTCGCGCGCATGACCTCATGCGCGCGGAAAGCGCACAAGAGACACGGATCGAGACGACGCTCTCGATCCGTTTTGTTTTAGGAAAGCAAATTGCCCTCGTCTCCATCGCCTTCGCCGCCGCATGATCGTCGGGAGGGCCAACGAATAATATGCGTTCCGCTCGATTGGATTGCCGCCGTCATTGCGAGGAGGCGAGGCCGACGACGCAATCCAGGGCCGCATCGCCGCTCTGGATTGCTTCGCGTCGCGCGCGATGACGGGCTCTGGTCGGGCCTTCGGCTTGTCGGGAATGACAACCCGATGCGCGCTGTTCAACCGCAGATGCTATGAGGGCCTCGCCCTGGCGCCCATGTTGCTGGAAGTCGGAGATGACGACGAATAACGCTCAGAATGCGACCTTGTACGACCATATCGGCGGCGCCTCCACTGTCGACCAATTGGTGGAAGCGTTCTACCGCAACATGGACACGATGGAGGCGGCGCGGGGGATACGCGCCATGCATACGACAGACCTCGGTCCGACCAAGGCGATCCTGAAGCTCTATCTGACCGAATGGCTGGGCGGCCCCGCGAATTATTCGGCGAAACGCGGCCATCCGCGGCTCAGAATGCGTCACGCGCGTTTCCACATCGGCCCCGCGGAGCGCGACGCCTGGCTCATCTGCATGGACGCGGCGCTGGACGCGTGCATAACCGATCCGGCGGCGCGAGGGTCGATCGCGCAGGCGCTCGCCAAGCTCGCCGATTGGATGCGTAACGATCCCGACAACGCGCACGACAAAGCGCATTGACGCCGCGCCGCTCGCAACGGCGTCGCCGCGCCTAGAGTCCTGCCCTTGACCGCGCCGTCGAGCGTTGCGCGGCTCGGCGCCAGCTATTATCAGCAAGCGTCCAGCACCGGAATCCACTTCCCTGGCGCGCCGCGCAGGTCGTCGCCAAACTGGGATATAGGTTTTGCGGATGGACGAGAAAGCTGGAGCGCATTCCGCAAAAGTCTATCGAGTTTTGCGAAATGCGCTCTAACGACAGGGACTCGAAAACATGCGCAAGGACGGGCCCGCTTCCTTCTTCCGGGCGACAAGCCGGGCGTTCGGCGATACGGTCGCCGCGCGACGCAACCAGGCTGATCTCGTCGGCGCCCTTTGCGCGCAGGCTTTCGACCTTTTCGAGAAAAATGTCGTCATCCAGGCCGAAGGCGCGCCGGCGATCGCCTGTCATGGCGAATGCGCGGCGTGCTGCCGTCTTCGCGTCGTGGCGACGGCGCCCGAGGTTTTCCTGCTGGCCCGTTTCGTGGACGTCAACGCCCCGGCGTTCGAGGCGCGGGGGATCGACCTTCCGCGCCGCATCGGCGAGGCGGCGAATACGGTTGGAAGCCTGGATGAAGCCTCGCGCTTGGCGGCCAAGCATTATTGCCCGCTGATCGAGAAAGACCTCTGCCTCGCCTATCGGCTCCGCCCGCTTGCGTGCCGCGGTCATGCGGCGTTGGATAAGCTCGCCTGCATTTCGGCGGCCGACGGAGATGGAGACGAGGCGACCGTATCGACGCCGCATCTGGTCGTGCGCAGTCTCGTGCAAAACGCCATGATGAACGCCATGCGCCAGTCGGGCCTCGCCTGGGGTCTATACGAGATCACCAAAGCGCTGGAGATCGCCTTGCGGGCTCCCGCGGCGATCGAGTCCTGGCTCGGCGGCGAAGACCCTTTGTCTCCCGCGCTCATCGCCGAATTCGATCTCGGCGAGGCCGCCGCGCTTTTTGACGGGATCGCGTGATTTAAAAAACGGCGTTCGCTGGCGCCGGACAGCAACCGAACGGCCTTACTCAACCAAGCCGCGAATTTTAGGGCTAGCTAAACCATTCAAGAAGTCTCAAGCTTTTGAGCGCCTAATCGCGGCGTGCGCGTGATGGAGAGAGGCGCTCGTGAAAACCTTGTTCTGGTTGCAGACCGGGGCCTGCGGCGGCGACTCGCTTGCAATTCTGAGCGCTGAAGCGCCGAGCTTCGAGCAATTATTCGCCTCCTGCGGGATCGAGCTGCTCTGGCACCCCTCCCTCTCGCATGCGCCGATGAAGCGTTTCGACGCGCTGATCGAAAACATCGCGTCGGGCGCCCAAAAGCTCGACATCCTCTGCGTCGAGGGCAGCGTCGTCACCGCGCCGCGCGGCACCGGCCTTTACGACAGTTACCGGGGCCGGGCGCGTATGGAGATCACGCGCGCGCTCGCCCGGCGCGCAAACATCGTCGTCGCCATGGGCACGTGCGCCAGTTTTGGCGGCGTTCACGCGGCGAGCCCCAACCCCGCCGATTGCATCGGCCTGCAATTCGACCGGGAGACGCCGGGCGGCCTTTTGCCGGCGGACTGGCGCGCCGGTTCGGGCCTGCCGGTCATCAATATCGCCGGCTGCCCGGCCCATCCCCACGCCATGACCCAGACGCTGGAGGCGATCGCCCAGGACCTGCCGCTCGCCCTCGATCCGCTGAACCGGCCGAGCGCCTTTTTCAGCACGCTGGCGCATCAGGGCTGCACCCGGAACGAATACCACGAATATGACATCGAGGACTTGGAGCTCGGCGGTCGCGCCTGCCTGTTCTATAATCTGGGCTGCCAGGGCCCGCTGACCCAGGCGGTCTGCAACAGCGATCTTTGGAACGGCGTCAACAGCAAGACGCGGGCGGGCGTCCCCTGCTTCGGCTGCACGGCGCCCAATTTCCCGCGCGAAACGGACCTCTTCGCAACGGCGAAGATCGGCGACATTCCGCTGCGCCTGCCGGTCGGCGTCGAGCGCGCCCGCTACATGGCCTATAAGAATCTCGCCCGCGCCGCCGCGCCCGCGCGCGTCCGAAACAAGAAGATGGACGTTTGACATGGCGCGCGTCGAGCTCAATGTCAGCCTCAACCGCGTCGAGGGCGATCTCGAGCTCGCCGTGACGCTGGACGACGGCGTGGTGGCGGAAGCCCGCACCATCGGCACGATGTATCGCGGCTTCGAGCAGATTCTCATCGGCCGGGCGCCGCGCGACGCCCTTGTGATCACGCCGCGAGTCTGCGGCATTTGCGGAACCGCGCATCTTTATTCGTCGGCGCTCGCTTTGGAGCGCGCCTGGGGCGCCGTCCCGCCTCCCAACGCCACGCGCATCCGCAATCTCTGCCTGATGGCGGAAGGCATTCAGAACGATCTGCGCCAGACCTTTCTGTTCTTTACGCCGGACTTCTGCAATCCGCGCTACGCCGCCGAACCCTGGTTCGACGAAATGATGGCGGCCTTCGAGCCGTTTCGCGGCGCGATCTATCTCGAAACTCTCGCGGTGACGCGGAAGGTCGTGCAGATCGTGGCGCATTTCGGCGGACAGTGGCCGCATTCCTCCTATATGGCGCCCGGCGGCGTGACGCTTCCCGCCGATCTGCGCCGGATTTCCGCCTGCCGCGCCGTGCTGGACGACGCGCAACGCTGGTATGAGCAGCGCATCATCGGCGCGCCGCTCGAGCGCTGGCTGGCGCTCGACAAAGCGGAGGACTATTTCGCCTGGCTCGACGCGCCCGCCCATGCGGCGAGCGCGCTTGGCATGCTCAGCCGTTGCGTGCGCGCGCTGGGGCTTCATCGCTCGGCGGCGGGCGCCAAACATATGTTGAGCTACGGCGCCTGGCGCGATCCTGCGACGACCGACGCCGATGCAACTCTGTTGGCGTCGGGCTTTTACGACGGCGAGACGGGGGCCATTGCGCCTCTCGATCAGACCCAGATCAATGAGCATGTGCGCCATTCCTGGTTCCGGCACTATGAGGGCGGCAGGCATCCGTGGAACGGCGAAACCATCCCCAATTACGAGCCCGGCGGCGACCGCTACACATGGTCCAAGGCGCCGCGCTATGGCGACAAGGTCGTCCAGACCGGCCCGCTCGCGGAATTGCTTATCGGCGGCGATCCTTTGATCGCCTCGCTCAACGCTTTGGAGGGCGGCGGCGCCTGGTTGCGGCAATTCGCGCGGGCGCGGCGCATCGCCCATGAATTCTTGCATGCGCGGCGCATGCTCGACCAACTTGCCGCCGATCTCTCCGGCGAGCACTTCATTCCGCCCGCCAATGAAGCAGATGGCGACGGCTACGGCCTGATCATGGCGGCGCGTGGCGCGCTCGGCCACTGGATCAAGATCAAAGACGGCGTCATCGAAAAATATCAGATCGTCACGCCCACCGCCTGGAACGCCTCGCCCCGCGACAGCGCCGGCCAGCCCGGCCATTGGGAGCAGAGCCTGGTCGGCGTCGAGGTGCGCGACCCGGACGATCCGGTCGAGATCGGCCACATCATCCGCTCCCACGATCCCTGCCTGGTCTGCACGGTCCATATGCTGGACACTGGGAGGAAGGTTCATTTCAACGCATGAACCAGAGTCCTTCCATCATCCGGCGCCATATCGTCTGCTTCGGCAATCCGCTGCATGGCGACGACGGCTTCGGCCCGGCGGTCTATGAACGGCTGGCGGCGCGCGAGCGCCCGCCCGATCTGCGCCTGACGGAAGCTGGCGCGCCCGGCCCGGCGGCGCTGGCGCTCTTCGAGGACTGCGACGAAGTCGTCATCGTCGACGCCCTGGCGCCCGCAGGAAAGCCCGGCCGCGTGCATCGGCCCTCCCTCGCCATGATCATGGAAGAAGCGACGCCCGCAGCCCACGGGCTTGGCCTCGGCTATGTCCTGCGCGCGCTCGCCGCATTTCCCGAAACCTCCCCGGCCATTAAGATCATCGGGGCGGAAGTCGAGACTATTACGCCATTTCACATTGGGCTTTCAGAGCCGGTAGCGCGCGCCGTGGACGAGGTCGCCATGCTGCTCGGCGCCTATTTCGAGAATGACCGCCATGAGTGAAGACGCGCTCACACAAGAAGTGGAACGCCTGCGCGCCGAGGTCGAGTCGCTCCGCCTCGCCAACGCCGCCATTCAGGAGCAGATGAGCCTCGACGCCGCGCAGACGGACGAGATGCTGCGCACGATGGAGCTGCAGGCGGAGGCCCTGCAGGAGGCCAATCAGCGGCAGGCCAATCTGGCGACCTTCACCCAGCGCGTGATGGACACGTCCAGCGCCCTGCTGATCGTTCTCGGACCCGAGGGACGGATCGGCCAGGTCAATCGTCGCTTCTCCGTCGATCTATGCGCGCCGGAGGGAGAGATCGCGGAGCGCGTCCTCGACGAATGGCTGCCGCCGGAGGAAAGGCGCCGGCTCGAGCAATCGCTCCCCCGCCTGCCCTGGCCGGCGCATTCGCCATTGTTCGAGCGCGTGCGCGGCTCAGGCTCCTATGCGGCCGAACATCGGCTCCTCGCGAAAGACGGCCAGTATCGCTTCTACTGGCTGGAGGCGACCCTCCAGCACGACCCCAAGGGCAAGGAGGAAGGGGCTGTCGTCTGCGCCACCGACATCACCGCAATCAAGAAGCAACATGACGCGCTGCTCGACAGCGAGCGGGAGCTAAGGGAAGCGCAGCGCATCGCCCAAATCGGCCGCTGGGAAGTCGATCTGACCACGAATGAGGTGATCTATCGTTCCGAGGAAATGGCCCATATCTGCGAGACGAGCGCGCTGCCACGACGATACGACGATTGTCTCGCAATCATCCATCCCGAGGACCGCCAGGCGGTGGACGAAGCCTTCCAGGCGTCGATCCGCGACCGTCGCCTTTTCAACGCAAGCTGCCGCCTCCGTCTCTCGGGCGGCAGGATAAAATGGGCGCAGCTCCGGGGCGTGACGCTCTGCGACGAAAACGGAAGACCAGTACGGGCGAACGGAACCCTGCAGGACGTCACCGCCCAGCGGCAGACCGACGAGCAGTTGAGCCTGGCGGCCAGCGTTTTCGAAACCAGCCTGAACGGCGTGGTGATCACCGACGCAGAGGCGCGGATCATCAAGGTCAATCCCGCGTTCAGCCGTATTCTCGGTTACGCCCCCGACGACGTCATCGGCAAGAGAACGAATATCTTCAGATCGAAACGGCATAGCGCCGCCTTCTTCAAGCAGCTTTGGAGCAAGCTGAAGAGCGAGGGCGAATGGCACGGCGAAATCTGGGATCGCCGCAAGGACGGCGACAGCATCCCGCTTTGGCAGAATATTTCGGCGGTGCGCGGCGGCGACGGCAGCGTGAAGAACTACATCAGCGTCTTCTACGATCTGACCGAGCAGAAGCGTTCGGCGGCGCATATCCACCATTTGGCCTATTACGACTCCCTCACCGATCTTCCCAACCGCCAGCTCTTCAACGAACGCTGCGAGCAGGCCACGAAATTGGCTCATCGGACCGGGAGAAAAATGTGTCTGCTCTTTCTCGACCTCGATCGGTTCAAATATATCAATGACAGCCTGGGCCACCCCATCGGCGACGAGCTTTTGCGCGCCGTCGCGCGGCGGTTGATGCAGAACCTGCGGCAGGGCGCCATGATCGCCCGTTTGGGCGGCGACGAATTCGTCGTGCTGCTGCAAAACACCCAAGGTCCGGAGGACGGCCAGGAGGTCGCCCACAAGATCATCGCGGTTTTATCCAGCCCCTTCATCGTGCAAGGCCATCGGCTGGAGGTCGGCGCGTCGATCGGCCTGAGCTGCTATCCTGGCGACGGCGAAGACTCTGCGACGCTGATCAAGAACGCCGATCTCGCGATGTATCAAGCCAAGGAGGAAGGGCGCGGCAAATATCTGTTCTACAGATCGCATCTGACCGATCAGGCGCAGGAGCGGCAATTCCTGGAAGGCGAGCTGCGCAAGGCGCTGGAACAGGGCGAGCTGTTCCTGAACTATCAGCCGCAAGTCGATCTGGCCGACGGAAGACTCGTCGGCTCCGAGGCGCTCTTGCGCTGGCGCCACCCCGAGCGCGGGATCATTCCGCCCGATAAATTCATTCCCATCGCCGAAGAGACGAGCCTGATAACGCAGCTCGGCGAATGGGCGCTGCGCGCCGCCTGCCGCCAGGCAATGGAATGGATGCGCAAGGGATTGGGGCTGCATCGCATCGCCGTGAATATTTCCGGCGTGCAGATCGAGCGCTCGGATCTCGTCGGCCTCGTGGCGGATGTCCTGGTCGAGACGGGATTGCCGTCCAAATTTCTCGAGCTAGAGATCACCGAGACCTATGTCATGCGGCAAGCCCAGAAGAACGTGAAAGTTCTCGACGGGCTTCGCTCTTGCGGCGTATCGCTGGCGATCGACGATTTCGGAACGGGGCAATCCTCCCTGGCCTATCTGAAACGCCTGCCCGTCAATAAGCTGAAGATCGACCGCTCCTTCGTCTCCGATCTTCCCAGCGGCGAGAATGAAGCGGCGATCACCCGCGCGATCGTCGCGCTGGGCCACAGCCTGCATCTGAAAGTCCTGGCGGAGGGAATCGAAACTGCGGCTCAAGCCGAGTTTTTGAAGGGTTTAGGCTGCGAGGAAGCGCAGGGCTTTCTGTTCAGCCGCCCGCTCGACGCCGCGGGCATGGAAGCGCTGCTCACGCAACATGGCGCGCCTGCCCCGCTGACCCAGCTCCTGCCGCGCACCGGCCCGGCCGGTGAAAAGCCCGGCGGGCGCCACCGGCGCCGGGCTTAACGCGCCTTCCGCTCGCGCATGTCATGCCCCACGCTCGCGAAGCGAGCGATCGGGAATCGAGGGCACATGAGCGCGGTTTTGCCCAGAGCCCGTCCTTGCGAGCGAAGCGAAGCAAGCCAAGGCGGCGATACGGCTCTGGATTGCTTCGTCGCTGCGCTCCTCGCAATGACGGCGGTGATTTCTTGCCTGTCCAAACGGCGCGAGCGTCGGCCGGAAATGACACTCCCCAATGCGAGCCGCTCAAGCCGATGTCGTCAATCCTGGAAAGGATTATGCACCAGTATGGTGTCGTCGCGCTCGGGGCTGGTCGAGAGCAACGCCACGGGCGCGCCGATCAGCTCCTCGATGCGGCGGACATATTTGATCGCCTGCGCCGGAAGCTCCGCCCAGCTACGCGCGCCGCTCGTCGTCTCCTTCCAGCCGGGGAAGCTTTCATAGACGGGCGTCACCCGCGCCTGCGCCGACTGCGAGGCCGGCAGGCGGTCGATGCGCTTGCCGTCGAGCATATAATGCGTGCAGATCTTGATCTCGTCGAAGCCGTCGAGAATATCGAGCTTGGTGAGCGCGATGCCGTTGATGCCGGAGGTCTTCACCGCCTGCCGCGTCAGCACGGCGTCGAACCAGCCGCAGCGCCGGCGCCGGCCCGTATTGGTGCCGAATTCATGGCCGCGGTCGCCGATCAGCTCGCCAATGCTGTCGGTCAGTTCGGTCGGGAACGGCCCGCCGCCGACGCGCGTCGTATACGCCTTGGCGATGCCGAGCACATAGCCGATCGACCCCGGCCCCAGCCCCGAGCCGCTCGCCGCCGAAGCCGCGACGGTGTTGGAGGAGGTGACATAGGGATAGGTGCCGTGGTCGACGTCGAGCAGCACGCCCTGCGCGCCCTCGAACAGGATGCGCTTGCCGGCGCGGCGCTGATCGTCGAGCAGGTCCCACACCGCGTCCATGAAGGGCAGGATTTTCGGCGCGACCGAGAGCAGCTCCTCGCGCAGCGTCTGCGGCGCGACTTCCGGTAGGCCGAGGCCCCGGCGCAGCGGATTGTGATGGGCGAGAACGCGCTCGATCTTGTCGTCGAGCGTATCCGGCTCGGCGAGGTCCATCAGGCGGATGGCGCGGCGGCCGACCTTGTCCTCATAGGCGGGGCCGATGCCGCGCTTGGTGGTGCCGATCTTGGCGCCGCCGCCGGAGGCTTCCTCGCGGTGAGCGTCGAGTTCGCGATGCAGCGACAGGATGAGCGGCGCGTTTTCGGCGACCTTGAAATTCTCCGGCGTGATCGCGACGCCCTGCGCCCGCAGCCGCTCGATCTCGCCCACGAGGAAGTGTGGATCGACCACGACGCCATTGCCGATGACCGAGAGCTTGCCCGGCCGGACGATGCCGGAGGGCAGCAGCGCGAGCTTATAGGTCGTGCTGTCGATGACAAGCGTATGGCCGGCGTTGTGGCCGCCCTGGAAGCGCACGACGACATCCGCCTCCAGCGACAGCCAGTCGACGATCTTGCCCTTGCCCTCGTCGCCCCATTGGGCGCCGACCACCGCCACATTCGCCATGATCTTGTCTTCACGCTTCTTAAAACGGCAAAAGCCCCACGCGGTAACGCGAAGGGCTCGTTACGGGTGAGGTTTAGCGCAGGACGGCGGGGCGGTAAAGACCGTAATCCCCGCGCCGCCGACGGTCCGCCCGAGGGAACTTCGCGGCGGCTCGCCGGTTGGCGCTTGGTCAGGAGAGGTCCTCGCCATGGCCACAGCCGCAGCCGTCGATCGCGTCCAGAACCACACGAGCGAAGCCGTCAACCGCATGATCCACGAGGCGATGACGGAGCGGCTCGTCTATTTCGCGCTGCATCCCGGCAAGATCGACGAGCGCATCGACGAGCTCGATCGCGAATGGGACGTCGAGCGCGCGCTCGAAGCCAACGCCTCGACGCTGGCCCTCGCGGGTCTCGCGGCGGGGATCGTCGCCGACCGCCGCTGGCTCGCCCTGCCGGTCTTCGTCGCCGGCTTCCTGTTCCAGCACGCCGTCCAGGGCTGGTGTCCGCCGCTGCCGCTGCTGCGCCGGCTGGGCTTCCGCACCCAGCATGAGATCGACCAGGAACGCTATGCGCTGAAAGCCTTGCGCGGCGATTTCCAGAAAGTAGAGCAGGCCATGGGCCGGCTGCAGAAGACGATGCATGAGCAGCGGGTGTAGGGGGCTACCATCCGTCATTGCGAGCGAAGCGAAGCAATCCAGGGCAGCAATGTGGCTCTGGATTGCTTCGTCGCTTTGCTCCTCGCAATGACGGCCACCCGGTATTACAAAACATTCTTATTGTTGAGAGCGCGATGACGAAGCTGAAACTCATCCCAATCGGAACGTCTACCGGCGTCGTCCTGCCTAAGGAGATGCTTACGCGGATGAACGTCGGAAAGGGCAATACACTTTACGCCATCGAGGCTGCGGACGGCGGCTATCTACTGACGCCCTACGACCCAAAGAAGATCGAGAAGGCGGACGAGATTATGCGGCGCTATCGCAACACACTGCGCGCGTTGGCTAATAATTAAGCGCCTCTCGCTTGCATGACGAACGGCAAGCCCGCCTCACGCCCGATGATAGGGGTGGCCCGATAAAATCGTCGTCGCCCGGTAAATCTGCTCAGCCGCCAGTATGCGAACAATCTGATGCGGCAGCGTCATCGCGCCAAAGGAAAACACCGCCGTCGCCCGCGCCCGTACGCGAGCATCGAGCCCCTCCGAGCCGCCGATCGCGAACCACATGGCCTTGCGCCCGGCGTCGCGCTCGCGGCCGATGAAGGCGGCGAAAGCCGCGCTATCCGCCGCCTTGCCGCGCTCGTCGAAGACGATGAGCGCCGAATCCTCAGGCAGCAGCGCGAGCATCTCCTCGCCCTCGCGCGCCATGCGCTCGGCCGGGCTCTTGGCTTTGCTTTCGTCGATTTCCTTGAGGTCGAGGCCGTCGAGCCCGATGCGCCGCAGCGCAGCGATGCGCTCGGCGTAACGCGCGTAAATCTCGCGCTCGGGGCCGGCTTTCAACCGGCCCACGCAAATAATGCCCAATCGCACGGTCGCCGGTCTATCGTGTCAGACCAGCCGCATCTCCACCGGGCGATCGCCGCCCCACATTTTCTCGAGGTTGTAGAACTGGCGCACCTCGGGACGGAAAATGTGGACGATGATGTCGCCGGCGTCGATCAGCACCCAGTCGCACTGGGGCAGGCCCTCGACGCGCGCCGAAACGCCCGCCGCCTTGAAGGCCTTGATCGCCTTGTCGGCGATGGCGCCGACATGCACGGTCGAGCGGCCCGTCGCGATGATCATTTCATCGGCGAGCGCCGTCTTTCCGCGCAGATCGATGGAGATGATGTCCTCGGCCTTTGTCTCGTCCAGGGCGTTGAGGACATTTTGCACGATCGAGCCGCCAAGCGGCGCTCGCGCGCCGATCTTCGGCTGGGAGACGGTGACGCCCGCTCCCGGATGAACACTTGTCGACAGCGTTGCAACCCTCATGCTTCACGGCCAATTTCCGGCCGCGCCAAGAGGATGGGACTCTTTGTCCCGGATTGCAACATGAAAGCGGCCCGGCTGCCGCGCGGGAGCCGAAAAAAACCCGGCGTCGACGGCCGGGTCTTTGAGGCGGTTCGGGCTAATCGAGAGGTGGGAGGAACCTCAAAGCCGGAACATATTCAAGATAGCCCATTTTGGGGAAAATGCTCGCGCCTTTTTCGTCGCAGGCTCGAGCTGGAGCGCCAAAAACCCCGGTTTTCCACTGGATTTTTCAACGCCCAACGACCCGATGCCCACTAGAAACGAGCATGATTTCAAAATGTTGTGAGCAATTTACAACCGACTCCGTTTCGCGCGTGGCCAATCGGCAACACAAGCATGAATTGTAATTCGGAAGTCATCCGATCGGGCTAGGAACCCCCGAATCACTCGATTGGACCGGCAGCTCCGGATTTCCCACGGCGCGCCATTCAAACAGGAATGGCGTCAGGGAATCAGCACCATCGATCCCGCCGTCTGGCGCGATTCGAGCGCCGCATGGACCTGCGCCGCCTCCGCCAGCGGAAAGCTTTGCGGCGGCTCGATCGTCAGATGGCCCCGCTTGATGGCGTGGAACATGTCCTCGGCCATATCCTCATAGTCGCGGCGCTTGGCGATATGGTCGAACAGCGAGGGCCGGGTCGCAAAGAGCGAGCCTTTCTGCGTCAACAGCCCGATGTCGAAGCTCTCGATCGGCCCGGAGGCCGAGCCGAAGCTCACGAACAAGCCGAAGGGCGCGAGACAGTCGAGCGAAGCCGGGAAGGTCGCGCGTCCGACGCCGTCATAGACGACGTCGCATAATTTGCCCTTGGTGATCTCCTTCACGCGCTCCTCGAATTTCTCGGTGCGGTAAAGAATGGCGTCCCGCGCGCCGGCTTTGAGAGCGATCTCCGCCTTGTCGGGCGAGCCCACAGTGGCGATGACCTTGGCCCCGAGCGCGTCCGCCCATTGGCACAGAAGCTGGCCGACGCCGCCCGCCCCGGCATGCACCAGCACGCGATGGCCCTTCTTCACCCGGAAGGTGCGGCGCAGGAGATATTGCGCGGTGAGGCCCTTGAGCATCACCACGGCGCCCTGCTCATAGCTCACCGACTTCGGCAGATGGATCACCGAATCGGCGGCGATGTTGCGCGCCTCGCTGTAGCCGCCGAGCGCGCCCACATAGGCGACGCGGTCGCCTTCCTCGAAATCCGTCACGCCCTCGCCGACCGCGACAATCTGCCCCGCCCCTTCATGGCCGGGAATGAAAGGATATTGCGCCGGATACGCTCCCGTCCGGCGATAGATGTCGATAAAGTTCACGCCGATGGCGCGATGGCGAATCTGCACCTCGCCCGGCCCCGGGGCCGGCAGGTCCACCTCTTCGAGCTGCAGCGCCTCGGGGCCGCCCGGGTGGTGCACGCGAATCGCCTTGACCATCGAAACCTCCACTCGCCAATGCAAACGGCGGGAAAAACCGGGGAGACCGTCCCGCCTGTCGCCCCATTTACCGCCCAAACTCGCAAAGCTCAAAGCCGCAACCTTAGGCGCGCGCAACCGCCCTCGCCCTTGCGCGCCTCCCCCTATATAGAGAGCGCGAAGATCAAGGAGATCATGAGCGATGACCCAGCCTTCCGCGCCGACCGGCGAGACGACGAAGACCGATATTCTCGTGGCCGGCGCCGGCTCGACCGGGCTCGCGGCGGCGCTGGCCTTTGCGCGCTCGGGGCTCAAGACGGCGCTGGTCGGCCGCATTCCGCCGCCCCTGCCCGGCCGCACCATCGCGCTCTTCGAGGCCTCCGTCCGCTTCCTCGACGCGCTCGGCGCGTTGGAGCGGGTGAAGGCGCTTGCCTGCCCGATCGAGGGCATCCGCATGATCGACGACACGGATCAGCTCTTCCCCGTGCCGGAGCTGACGCTGCGCGCGAGCGAGATCGACCTGCCGGCGCTGGGCGTCAATATCTCCAACGATGAGCTGGTCGGCGTGCTGCTCGACCTCGTGCGCGCGTCTCCGGAGATCCAGTTCATCGACGCCGACATCGCCGATTATGAGGTCAATGGCGCTTGCGCCGCCGCCCTTCTCGCCGACGGACGGCGGCTGGAGGCGGATTTCATCGTCGCCGCCGACGGCCGCAACAGCCGCGCGCGCGCCGTCGCCGGCATCGACGTGAAAGAGTGGACCTATCCGCAGGTCGCGCTCACCATGATGCTGCGGCACGAATTCCCGCACGACAATATTTCGACCGAGTGGCATACGCGCTCGGGCCCCTTCACGCTGGTGCCGCTGCCCCCGCGCGACGACGCGCCGCATCGCTCGAGCCTCGTCTGGCTGATGAGCGTCGACGACGCGCGCCGCCGCCTCGCCAAGCCGCGCGAGGAGCTGGAATATGAGATCGAGGACTACGCCAAGTCCGAGTTCGGCGCGATGAAGATCGAAAGCGACATCGGCCAGTTCCGCATGGGCGGGATGCAGGTGTCGCAGCACGCCAAAGGGCGCCTGGCGCTCGTCGGCGAGACCTGCCACATCTTCCCGCCGATCGGTGCGCAGGGGTTGAACCTCAGCCTGCGCGACGTCGCCGATCTCGAAGACTGCCTTGCGAGCGTCGATCTGCGCAACGAGCGCGAGCTGTCGCGCGCGCTTGTCCGCTACGACAGGCACCGCCGCGCCGACATCGGCTTCCGCACCAATGGCGTCGACGTGCTGAACCGCTCGCTCATCATTCCCTACCTGCCCGTCGATCTCTTCCGCGGCGCAAGCTTCATCGCCGTCGCGGCGCTCGGACCGTTGCGCCGCGCGGTGATCCGCGAGGGCGTGCTGCCGCATCTCGTGCTGCCCCGGATGATGCGCCACCCCGTGCGCGCACACGCAGGTTAAGCGCCGACTTGGAGCAATGTCATTCCCGACGCTCGCAACGCGAGCGATGGGGAATCCAGAGCAAAACCAGCGCTTTTGCGGCTCTGGATTCCCGGTCGGGCTTTCAGCCCGCCGGGAATGACACGTCCCCATGCGCGCCATTCGGAAATAGTGTCATTCCCCGATCGCATGCAAGGCGATCTCGCGCCGGTGCGGCCGCCGCCGGTGCTCGAAGAGGAAGGCGCCCTGCCACGTGCCGAGGGCCAGCGCGCCGCCGATAATCGGGATCGACAACTGCGTCTGCGTCAGCGCCGCGCGAATATGCGCGGGCATGTCGTCGGGGCCCTCAGTGTCATGCGCGTAATCCGCGCCCTCGGGCGCGAGCCGCGCGAAGACATTCTCCAGATCTCGCAAAACGCTCGGATCGGCGTTTTCCTGAATGAGAAGCGACGCCGAGGTGTGCCGGCAAAAGACCGTCAGCAGCCCCTCGCCCATGCGTGCGCTGCGCAAGAAATCCGCAAGCGCCGGCGTGAACTCGTGAAAGCCGCGCCCGCCTGTCTCAATTTTGAGGAGTCTCGTCGCCTGTCGCATGACGAGAGATGTGCGTAAGCGCGCGGGAAAGTCCAGCAGCCGAAGGCGTATGAACGCTTGTCTGCGGCCCACGCAACAGGTAAGCGCGGACGCAACCGCAAGGAGCGAGAATGTCCGACCTGATCGACGCCGTCACGACCTGGGCGACCTCCGACGCCGGCAAGGCCGCCGGAGGCGTCGCCTTAGCCGCCCTGGCCTGGGCGGAAGCCGCGACCGTTGTCGGCAGCGCCTATATGAAGCGCATGATTCCGTTGCGGATCACCGCCATGGTCTGCAATTGCCTCGGCTTGACCTACGGGCTGCTGACCGGAACCTTCCCGACCATCGCCAAGCATGCGATCAATCTGCCGCTCAACTTCTCACGCCTGCGGGAGATGCGCCGCCTGATCGACAGCGTGCGCGAAGCCAACGCCAACGATCTCAACATCGAATGGCTGAAGCCCTTCATGCACCCGGAGAGCCTGCCCGCGACGGACTTCATCTTCAAGAAGGGCGACGTCGGCGGCGAAGCCTATGTCGTGGTCGAAGGCCAGGTCGAGATCATCGAGCGCGGCGTGACGATCGGACCCGGCGCGCTCTTCGGCGAGATGGCGCTTTTCACCAAGACCGGCAAGCGCACGGCGAGCGCGCGTTGCGTCACGGACGTCCGCCTGCTGGCGATCACCTATGAGCAGTTCGAGCAGCTCTATTTTCAGAACCCGGAATTCGGACTTTATCTCGTGCGGCTGATCGTGCGCCGGTTCGAGGAAAACCACGTCGAAGACGATATGGCGGGAGCCCCTCTCCAACCCGCCGCCGCCCCCGAGCAGGTCTGACGAACGGCCGGACCGGCGCTACGCCGTGCCTTCCGCCGTCTTTCCCAAGGCCGCCTGCGCCGCGGCGAGCCGCGCGATCGGCACGCGGAAGGGCGAGCACGACACGTAATCGATGCCGATCTTCCCGAAGAAGGCGACCGACGCCGGATCGCCGCCATGCTCGCCGCAGACGCCGAGCGCAATGTCGGGGCGCGCGGCGCGCGCCCGCTGGCAGCCGAGCGCGACAAGCTCGCCGACGCCCTCCTGGTCGATCGACACGAAGGGATCGTGCGGCAGCACGCCCTTCTCGATATAGGCGCCGAGGAACGAGCCCGAATCGTCGCGGGAAATGCCAAGCGTCGTCTGTGTGAGGTCGTTGGTGCCGAAGGAGAAGAAATCGGCCGATGGCGCGATCTCCCCGGCCCGCAGCGCGGCGCGCGGCAGCTCGATCATTGTGCCGATGTGGTAGCGCGGGCGAAGGCCCGTCTCGTCCTCGACGAGCTTCGCCATGGCGTCGACGCGGGCGTTGACGAGATCGAGCTCGGCCCGCGAAAACACGAGCGGCGCCATGATCTCGATCTGCGCGGGCGCGCCAGTCGAGAGGCTCGCCTCGATCGCCGCCTCGAAGATGGCGCGCGCCTGCATATCGACGATCTCGGGGAACACCACCGCGAGACGCACGCCGCGAAAACCCAGCATCGGATTGAATTCGGAAAGCTGCAGCGCGCGGCGGCGCAGCTTCACGGGGTCTGCGCCCATGGCGCGCGCCACCTGCGCAAGCTCGCCGTCGGTGTGCGGCAAGAACTCGTGCAAGGGCGGATCGAGCAGGCGGATCGTCACCGGCAGCCCGGCCATGATCTCGAAGAGATGCTTGAAGTCCTCGCGCTGGATCGGCAGCAGCTTGGCGAGCGCCGCGCGCCGCCCCTCCGCGTCATCGGCCAGGATCATCTCGCGCACGGCGACGATACGCTCGCCCTCGAAGAACATATGCTCGGTGCGCGCGAGGCCGATGCCCTCGGCGCCGAAGCGGCGCGCCGCGCGCGCGTCCGACGGCGTCTCGGCGTTGGCCCGCACCTTGAGGCGGCGCACCTGATCGGCCCAGCCCATCAGCACGGCGAATTCGCCGGTAAGTTCGGGCCGCTGCATCTTCACTTCGCCGGCGATGACATGGCCGGCGGAGCCGTCGATCGTCAGCTTGTCGCCCTTCACGAAACGCTTGCCGGCGATGGTGAAGCATTGCTCCTCGTAATCGATGCGCAAGGCGCCGACGCCCGTCACGCAGGGCTTGCCCATGCCGCGCGCCACGACCGCCGCATGTGAGGTCATGCCGCCGCGCGCCGTCAGAATGCCCTCGGCGGCGTGCATCCCATGAATGTCTTCCGGGCTCGTCTCGGTGCGCACCAGAATGACCTTGCGCCCCGAGGCCGCGAAGGCCGCCGCTTCTTCCGGATTGAAGACGATCTCGCCGAAGGCCGCGCCCGGTGAGGCCGGCAGGCCGGTCGCCAGAATGTCGCGCCGGGCGGCAGGGTCGATCGTCGGATGCAATAGTTGATCGAGCGAGGTCGGCTCGACGCGCAGCAGCGCTTCTTCCCGCGTGATGAGGCCCTCTTTCGCCATATCGACCGCGAGCTTCAAGGCGGCGCGCGCCGTGCGCTTGCCGGCGCGCGTTTGCAGCATCCACAATTTGCCGCGCTCGATGGTGAACTCCATGTCCTGCATGTCGCGATAATGGCGTTCGAGACGAACGGCGACCTCAACGAATTCCGCGAAGACCTTGGGCATGGTCGCCTCGAGCGAAATCTTCTCGCCCGGCGAGGCGCGGCTCGCGACTTCGGTCAGCGGCTGCGGCGTGCGCAGGCCGGCGACGACGTCTTCGCCTTGAGCGTTCAGCAGATATTCGCCGTAGAGCTCCTTCACGCCGGTCGACGGATTGCGCGTGAAGGCGACGCCGGTCGCGGAATTGGCGTCGAGATTGCCAAACACCATGGCCTGCACATTGACGGCCGTGCCCCAGTTTTCCGGGATATTATGCAAATGGCGATAGACGATGGCGCGGTGGTTCATCCAGGAGGAAAAGACCGCCTTGATCGCGCCCCAGAGCTGCGCGCGCGGGTCCTGCGGGAAGGCGACGCCGGCATTGGCTTCGATGATGGCCTTGAACTGCTTCACCGCCGCGCGCCAATCATCGGCCGTCAACTGCGTGTCGAGCGTCAGCCCCTTGGATTCTTTCAGCTCCTCCAGCGCATCCTCGAAAATATGATGCTCGACGCCGAGCACGACCGAGGAATACATCTCGACGAAGCGCCGGTAGCAGTCCCAGGCGAAGCGCGCGTCGCCCGAGTAATTGGCGAGCGCCTCGACGGTCTCGTCGTTGAGGCCGAGATTGAGCACCGTATCCATCATGCCCGGCATGGAGGCGCGGGCGCCCGAGCGCACGGAGACGAGCAGCGGCCAATTGGGGTCGTCGAAAGCGTGGCCGGCGACGCGCCCGATCTCCGCGAGCGCGGCCTCGACCTGCGCCTCGAGATCGGCCGGAAAGCTGCGGCCTTTGGCGTAAAAATGGGCGCAGACCTCAGTGGTGATGGTGAAGCCCGGCGGAACAGGCAGCCCAAGGGCCGCCATTTCGGCGAGATTGGCGCCCTTGCCGCCCAGAAGGTCTCGCATGGCCGCCGAGCCCTCGGACGCGCCGCCGCCGAAACTGTAAACCCACTTCGTCATCGCTCTCGTCTTTCCGCCAATGACGGTCGAATGCTGGTCTTGGCCGCGGCCGGACGAACCCCGTTCGGCTTCGCGGGCGCACAATAGCAGATAGGCCTAAACAATTGTCGCGACGAGGGCTGATTTTTCGGCCCGCGCCCCAACCAGCCCCGCTGGGGCGCCGGTCTCCGATTTTTACTTACCGCGATTGCTTATCGCTCGCATGACCCAATGCGAGCGGAAAGCGCGCGAGCGCGGGGGAACGAGCCAACGAAACGCGGCGCATGCGCATTACTCCAGGAAATACATCCGCTTGGGCTATAATAGGCGCCCCGGCGCGCGTCACATTTCCATGCGCGCGCATCAGAGCTATTTTGTCGATTGACCCTCGAGAGGAAAGCTCATGACGGAAGACGACGCGCCCCGCCCCCGCCCCGCCTATGACGTCGGCCAGCCCCTCGAACTTTTGTCGATTGCGGAAATCGAGTCGCGAATTCTGATGCTGCAAGAAGAGATCGCCCGCCTCGAGGCGGCCGCGCAGGCCAAACGCGCAGCGACGTCCGCGGCCGAGGCGTTTTTCCGAAAATGACCGCCGGCGCGCCCTCTCCTTCGTGGGGAGATGGCCCGCGCCTAGCGGCCTTAGACGGCAGAAGGGGGGGCTACCCCATCTCCCCAGCCCGCTCTTCCCGCGCGACCTTATCGAGCACGGCGTTGACCATGCCCGATTCCGTCGGCCCGAAAAAGGCGCCGGCGACGTCGACATATTCCTTGATCACGGCGCGGGCCGGCACATCCTTCCGGGACCGCAGCTCATAGGCGCCGGCGCGCAAGGCGGCGCGCATCACGGCCTCGATGCGCGCCAGCGGCCAGCCGCCGGAAAGCACGCGGTCGATCTGCCGGTCGATCGCCACCTGATCCGTCAGCACGCCCTGCAGCACGTCGCGAAAGAACGTCAGCTCGGCGGGCTTATATTGCACGCCCTCGATCTCGCGGCCGATCCAATGGGCTTCGAATTCCGCGTAAATCTCGTTGAGGCCCTTACCCGCGACCTCCATCTGATAAAGCGCCTGCACGATAGCGAGACGCGCGGCGGAGCGTTGATCGAGGCTCATGCGAGGCTCCGCTTCAGGCGGATGAGGGACAATGCCGCGAGCGCCGCGTCGGCGCCCTTGTCGCCCTGTTTCGGATCGGCGCGCACAATCGCCTGTTCGTCATTTTCCACTGTGAGAATTCCATTCCCGAAGGGGAGCCGCCGCGCGACCGAAAGGTCGGTCAAGGCGCGCGAGCTTTCATTCGCCACGATTTCGAAGTGATAGGTCTCGCCGCGAATGACGCAGCCGAGCGCCACAAGACCATCATAGGGCGCGCCGGCTCGCTCGGCCGCGTCGAGCGCGATCGCGGCCGCGGTTGCGATTTCCAACGCGCCGGGCACGTCGATGACCGTCGCGTCAGCGCCGAGCCGCTCGATCGCCGCCAACGCGCCCTCGCGCAGCAAGCCGACGACGTCGGCGTTGAATCTGGCCGCGACGACGAGAATCCGCGCGCCCGGGACGGGCGCCGCGGCGATGTCGCCGGGTGCAAAACCTGCCATTGCCTGTAACTCCTTGGGCGGCGATGGATACACTTTTCGCTCACGCACCACCATAGGGGCGTGTTGTAGCAGGAGAGATTTTGGCGGTGGCGGCGGCGACGGAAGAACCCGTCTGTCACGCGATCGCCTTTCGGCCCCCGCCTATATAGCTTGACATCCCACGCGCCGCACGTATGTTGCGCGCCAATTCGTCGCCCGCCGCTCGCTGCGGCGGGGACGATTTTCTATTCTCACTCGAATCGGAACGAGCGCTATGGCCAAGTCCGCCATGATCAAGATCAAGCTCCTGTCCACGGCGGATACGGGCTATTTCTACGTCACCAAGAAGAACGCGCGCACCAAGACCGAGAAGCTCGCCTTCAAGAAATACGACCCCGTCGTGCGCAAGCATGTCGAGTTCAAGGAAACCAAGATCAAGTAAAGCGTCGGCGGCCACGCCGCCGCTCTTTATCGTCGCGAAATGGCCTCGCCGACAGCGGGGCCAATTTTTTTGGCCATAGGCACGAATCGACAACGCCCAACGATCGCCTTCCGGATGCGAAGAGACGAATCGGCTGAGACGAGTTGTCGAAAGAAGAACGCCTGATGCGACCGCCTTCATCCAACAGGATGAAGGCGGCCGACTGACAATGGCTTCAAGGAGGCCACTCCAACCATCGTCAGCCGGCCAACCCCACGGACCCAGGAGATGCGGCGGACCTGAGCACTCCGCAGGGTATTCGAGTTCTGCCGTTACGCATCGAACGCTTAACTTACGGCGTGGGCTTTATTGCTAGCCCTTGCGCCGCCGCCCGGCCACGTAATCCAGTTGGCGGGCATCAAGTTACCCCGGCTGCACAAAATTGCAACCGCCTGATATGGTTTTTCACAATGGGGCAATTTGAAAAATGAAAGACCGCGACGAACCGGCGCTTTTCCGCTAAAGAGACCAAAAAACGCGCGCCCCAGACGCGCCCGCTTCGGAGGAAATAGATGACTGCTCATGGTTTGCGCCTGTCCATCGGGCTCGTGACCGCTTTGGCGCTCGCTGGTTGCGGCGATCACCAGCCCGGCGACGCCACCGGCGCGAAAGTGTTGCGCAACATTCTCGAGAAGAATGGCGTCGGCGCCAAGATCGTCTCCTTCAAGAAGGTCAACGCGCGCGAGGTCAATCACGACAAGGTCGACGCCTTCGAGCTGATGTACGAGGCGGAAATCCAGTTCCCCGAAGGCTTCGAGGCCAAGTGCCGCGAAGAGCACGAGCGCGGAAAATGCGCCTTCCTCGGCCTCGATGAGGATCGCACCTTTGCAAAAGCCGAAGTGCATACGAGCGAAGGCACGCTGCATTTCGTGAAAACCGACAAAGGCTGGATGGCCGAAGACAACAACGTCTACTGAGTCTCTTGGAACCGCGTGCGCTTGTCGTGATCCCCGCGCGGCTGGGCTCGACCCGGCTGCCGGGAAAGGCGCTCGCCGACATCGGCGGGCGGCCGATGGTGGTTCACGTCTTGTCGCGCGCCATCGAAGCGGCGCTGGGCCCCGTCGTCGTTGCGACGGATTCGCAGGAAATCGCGACAGTCGTTCGGGCCGCCGGCGGCGAGACTCTGCTTACGACGGGCGCGCATCTGTGCGGCAGCGACCGCGCCGCCGAGGCGCTGCGCGCAATCGACCCGGAGGGCCGATACGACTCTGTCGTCAACCTCCAGGGCGACAACCCCTTCCTTCCGGAGGACGCGCTTGCGGGGGCTTTGGCCCTGCTCGATGACCCGGTCGTCGACATCGGAACGGTCGCCGCGCCCGCCGCGCCGCAAGAGGCCGACGATCCGAATGCGGTCAAGCTTGTTGGAACGCATGTCACGCCGCGCCGCCTGCGCGCGCTCTATTTCACCCGCGCCCGCGCGCCCTGGGGCGAAGGGCCGCATTACAAGCATATTGGCGTCTACGCTTTCCGCCGCGCCGCGCTGGAGCGCTTCGCGTCGCTTGCGCCGTCTCCGCTCGAGCTGAGCGAGCGCCTCGAACAATTGCGGGCGCTCGAGGCGGGAATGCGGATCGACGCGACTGTGCTGGACAAAACGAGCCCATCGGTAGATACCGGGCGCGACCTCGAAGCCGTGCGCCGAGTTTCCTCGTCCCGAGGGATGAGCGAATCGTGAAAGTTCCGCAAGTGAACCAGTTCATCGCTTATCAGGGAGAGCCCGGCGCGAACTCCGACATCGTCTGCCGCGAAGCCTATCCCGACCTCACCCCCCTCCCCTGCGCGAGCTTCGAAGACGCCTTCGCGGCCGTGACCGAAGGCCGCGCCGCGCTCGGGATGATTCCGATCGAAAATTCGATCGCCGGCCGTGTCGCGGACATTCATCATTTCCTGCCGCATTCGGGCCTGCATATCGTCGGCGAGCATTTTCTGCCGATCCATTTTCATCTGATGGCGCCCAAAGGCGCGACGCGCGAGGGATTGCGCGCCGTCTACAGCCATGTCCATGCGCTCGGTCAATGCCGCCGCGTGATTCGCGATCTCGGGCTCGTCGCCCATACGGCGGGCGACACCGCCGGCGCCGCGCGCGAGGTGGCGGAATGGAACGATCCCACGAAAGCGGCGCTGGCGCCGCGGCTTGCGGCCGACATCTACGGTCTCGACGTGCTCGGCGAGAATGTCGAGGACGAAGCGCATAACACGACGCGCTTCGTCGTGCTGTCGAAGACGAGCCAATGGGCGCCCGTCAATGGCGGCGCGACGATGACGACTTTCATCTTCCGCGTGCGCAACGTGCCCGCCGCCCTTTACAAGGCGCTCGGCGGCTTCGCGACGAATGGCGTCAACATGACCAAGCTGGAAAGCTATATGGTCGGCGGCGAATTCGCGGCGACGCAGTTTCTCGCCGATGTCGACGGCCATCCCGAGCAGCCGGCCCTCGCCCGCGCGCTGGAGGAGCTGCGCTTCTTCTCGAAGGAAGTGGAGATACTCGGCGTTTACCCGGCGGCGGCGTTCCGCGTCACCAATATCCGCGCCTTCGAATATGGGGACTGACCAGGGGGAAGAGACATGGCCGCCGCATATGATCCGAACAATATCTTCGGCAAGATTCTGCGCGGCGAGATCCCCGCGCACAAGATCTATGAAGACGACGTCGCTCTTGCCTTCATGGACATCATGCCGCGCACCGAGGGCCATACGCTGGTGATCCCCAAAGAGGGCGCGCGCACGCTCGTCGATGTGTCGCCGGCGACGCTCGCGGAACTGATCAAGCGCGTGCAACATGTCGCCAAGGGGCTGCAGGCCGCCTTCCAATGCGACGGCCTGACCCTGCATCAATTCAACGAGAGCGCTGGCGGACAGGTGATCTACCACCTGCACTTCCATCTGCTGCCGCGCTGGGATGGCGTCTCCCTTCGCCCGCCGGGAACGATGGGGGATAACGACAAGCTTGCGGAGCAGGCTGAAAAGATCAAAGCGGCGCTGACGCCGTTTGTGGGTTGAGGGTCAGCCCTCATCCGACCCCTGCTCACGCAGGGGCCACCTTCTCCCGCAAGCGGGAGAAGGGGTCACACCCGTTAATTGGTGATCCAGTAACCTAGGGCTCTTCCTTCTCCCGTTTACGGGAGAAGGTGGCCCTCGCGTTAGCGAGGGTCGGATGAGGGCCTTACTCCTCCACCACCTTCGCCGGCCGCAGCGTCACCGGCCGCAGCAGGAAGGATGGCACATGGTCGCCCAAGCCAATGACGGGCGGGCCGTCGTCCTCATGATGGCGGCGCGGGCGCCGGTCGCGGCGATCGTCCATTTGCGGGCGCGGGCGCGTCGGTTCGGCGTCCGGGCGCCGGGGCGCATGCGCCGGGCGGCCCATGGCCACCGGACCTTCGGCTTCGACCCGTTCGACCCGTTCAACGCGCGCCGGACGCTCGGTCCGCTCCGCACGCTCGCCGCGCTCGGCCCTGCTGCGGCCGCGCTCCGCCCCACGCTCGCGGCGCCCGCCGCGTTCGCTTCTACCACCGCGGCGATGCTCATGCCCGTGCGATGTCTCCATGGGCGGCGGCAGCTCGTTGAAGCCCGGCCCTTCCCAGTCGATCGCCTTGCCGATCAGGCTCTGGATCTGATCGACATATTTGGCGTCGTCCTCGGTGGCGATCGTGATCGCAACGCCCGAGCGGCCCGCGCGGCCTGTGCGGCCGATTCGATGCACATAGTCTTCGCTGTGCGTCGGCACGTCGAAATTGAAGACATGGCTGACGTCCGGAATATCGAGGCCGCGCGCCGCGACATCCGAGCAGACGAGCAGCGACACGTCGCCGGTCTTGAAGGCGTCGAGCGAGGCCATGCGGGCGAGCTGGTCCATGTCGCCATGCAACGCGCCGACCGAGAAGCCATGCTTCGCGAGGGAGCGATGCAGGATCGCCACGTCGCGCTTGCGGTTGCAGAAGATGATCGCGTTCTTGAGGTTTTCGGCGCCGCGGATGAGATTGCGGAGCGTTTCGCGCTTGTCGGCGTGGCCATGCGAGGCGACGAGCGCCTGGCGGATCGTCGAGGCCGTGGTGGAAGCGCGGGCGACCTCGATCCTGACCGGATTATGCAGGAAGGCCTCGGTGAGGCGGGTGATCTCAGGCGGCATGGTCGCCGAGAAGAAGAGCGTCTGGCGGGTAAAGGGAACGAGCTTGCAGACGCGCTCGATGTCGGGGATGAAGCCCATATCGAGCATGCGGTCGGCTTCGTCGATGACGAGAATCTCGATGCCTGTCAGCAGCAGCTTGCCGCGGTCGAAGAAGTCGAGAAGGCGGCCCGGCGTCGCGATCAGCACGTCTGCGCCGCGCATGATCTTGGCTTCCTGATCGCCGAAGGCGACGCCGCCGATGAGCAGCGCGACGTTGAGCTTGTGTTGGGAGCCGTATTTATTGAAGCTTTCCTCGACCTGCGCCGCGAGTTCGCGCGTGGGTTCGAGAATCAGCGTCCGGGGCATTCGGGCCCGGGCGCGGCCCTGCTCGAGGCGGCTGAGCATCGGCAGGGTGAAGGCGGCAGTTTTGCCGGTGCCGGTCTGGGCGATGCCGAGGATGTCACGGCCTTGAAGCGCCGGCGGTATGGCCTGCGCCTGGATGGGCGTCGGATTGGCGTAGCCTGCCGCTTGCACGGCCGCGAGAACCTTTTCCGAAAGGCCCAATTCGTTGAATGTCATCAATTATCCTGGTTACGGCTTACGAGAGCGGGAGGCCGCTGCGCGCCAGCCGATCGAAAAGCGCGCAAGATGTCCTGAGAGAGGGCGCCGTCATCGCCGCGAGGACGGAAGAGCTCGCATACCATCGCCGCAAAGGAGCGGGGGCGAGAGCCTCAGCCGCATGCTTGGAGAACAAATGGGCAGATGTCAATGAATTTGCGAGCCCTCGAACGAATTTTCTCGGTCATGGCCACGACAAACCGTGCAATTTCGTAAAAAAACCGCCCAAGAATTATCTTTTTGGCTGCTCGGCGCCGCCGCAAGGCGAGACCGGCGCCGGCCCGGGCAAGGGAATCGTCGCCGTGGTCACGCCATCGACGCCCACGCTCCGCACGATCGAATAGGCCTGCGCCGGCGGCGGCTCGAGATTGCGCGCCACATTGCGCATGGATCGCTCATAGGCAAGCCTTGAAAACTCGTCACTATCTACGAGTTTCGACATGAGCTTGGCTCCCACGACGCTGCAAAAAAAAGCAACGGCGGCGACAGCGGCGAAGTTCCGGAAAGATCCGCTCCAGGAGAATGACCGGGCGGTATCATTTTTGTCGAATCTGGACATGGAAGCGCCTGTTTAGGATCGCGCCCTTCTTTGCCGCGATATGGTAAATATCCCGTTCACGACAGCCTTTGGCCAGCCGGGCGGCTCCTTGCCTCTTGCCAAGGCCCTCACGAAGCAGAATGCTGTGAGGGATCGCGCCCCCGCCTTCGATTTTTGTTCGAGCGGCCGCGGCAAAGAAATTGCTCCATGCGCCCCTGAAAGACCATTTCATGGGACCTACATGGAAAGGACCGGGGACGAGACGGACGTGGCGGCGTTGACATCTATCCAAACCCAACAGGCGATTTCCCGGCCGGGCCCGGCCCCTTTTTGGGGCGGCAAGCCGCTGGGCTTGCCTCTGAGGGCCGGCAAAGAGCCAAAGAAATCAGGCGACGGCGGCTCCGCTGGCACGGCGCTCATCACGCGCACCCGCCAGCAGACGCGCCGTCCGAATATGTACCGGGTATTGTTGCTCAATGACGATTATACGACACAAGAGTTCGTTGTGATCGTTCTGCGTAAATACTTCAACAAATCTGTCGAGGAAGCTACGCGCATCATGCTGCACGTCCACAACCATGGCGTCGGCGAATGCGGTGTCTACACCTATGAAGTCGCCGAAACGAAGGTCACCCAAGTGATGGATTTCGCAAGGAAGCATCAGCATCCTTTGCAGTGCATCATGGAGAAAAAATAGAGAGGCTCGCAGCATATGCCGACGTTCTCGCGCAATCTGAAACAGACCCTGGACCGCGCCCTCGCCTCCGCGCGCGAGCGTCATCACGAATACGCCACCCTCGAACATCTGCTGCTAAGCCTGATAGAGGACGCCGACGCCTCCGCCGTGCTGCGGGCCTGCTCCGTCGATCTCGAGCTACTCGCCAAGAATTTGCGCGACTACATCGACCGAGAACTCGACAATCTGGTCAATGAGGACGCCGATGAGTGCAAGCCGACCGCCGGCTTCCAGCGCGTAGTTCAGCGCGCCATCATCAGCGTGCAATCCTCCGGGCGCGAGGATGTGAGCGGCGCAAATGTGCTCGTGGCGCTCTTCGCCGAGCGCGAGAGCCATGCCGTCTACTTCCTGCAGGAGCAGGATATGACGCGCTATGACGCCGTGAACTACATCAGCCACGGCATCGCCAAGCGCCCCGGCCTTTCCGACCAGACCCGCGCCCCGCGCGGCGTCGAGGAGGATGGCGAACGCGCGGAAGGGCGCGAGACCCGCGACGGCGAGAGCCGTAAGAAAGAGGGCGCGCTCGAGGCCTATTGCGTCAATCTGAACAAAAAGGCGCGCGACGGCCGCATCGACCCGCTGATCGGCCGTGAGGCCGAGGTTTTGCGCACGATTCAGGTCCTCTGCCGCCGCCACAAGAACAATCCGCTCCTCGTCGGCGACCCCGGCGTCGGCAAGACGGCGATCGCCGAAGGCCTGGCGCGCAAGATCATCCAGGGCGAGGTTCCGGATGTGCTGGGCAACGCCACGGTCTTCGCGCTTGATATGGGCGCCCTGCTCGCCGGCACGCGCTACCGCGGCGATTTCGAGGAGCGCTTGAAGCAGGTCGTCAAAGAGATCGAGAACCACAAGGACGCGATCCTCTTCATCGACGAAATTCACACCGTCATCGGCGCCGGCGCCACCTCGGGCGGCGCCATGGACGCCTCCAATCTGTTGAAGCCCGCGCTCGCCCAGGGCGTGCTGCGCTGCATCGGCTCGACGACCTATAAGGAATACCGCCAGTATTTCGAAAAGGATCGCGCGCTCGTGCGTCGCTTCCAGAAGATCGACGTCAATGAGCCGTCGATCCCGGACGCCATCGAAATCATCAAGGGTCTGAAGCCCTATTTCGAAGAGTTCCACAAGATCCGCTACACCAATGACGCTTTGAAGGCGGCGGTGGAGCTTTCGGCCCGTTACATTCACGACCGTAAGCTTCCCGACAAAGCCATCGACGTGATCGACGAGACCGGCGCGGCGCAGATGCTGCTCGCCGAGAACAAGCGCAAGAAGACGATCGGCCTCAAAGAGATCGAGGCGACAATCGCCACCATGGCGCGCATCCCGCCCAAGACCGTCTCCAAGGACGACGCCGAAGTGCTCGCCCATCTCGACGAGACGCTGCGGCGCGTGGTCTACGGTCAGGAGAAGGCGATCGGCGCCCTCACCTCGGCGATCAAGCTCGCGCGCGCCGGCTTGCGCGACCAAGAGAAGCCGATCGGCTGCTATCTCTTCTCGGGCCCCACGGGCGTCGGCAAGACAGAGGCCGCGCGCCAACTTGCCACTTCGCTCGGCATCGAGCTCGTGCGCTTCGACATGTCGGAATATATGGAGCGCCACACGGTGAGCCGGCTTATCGGCGCGCCTCCCGGCTATGTCGGCTTCGACCAGGGCGGCCTGCTGACCGACGCAATCGACCAGCATCCGCATTGCGTTCTGCTACTCGACGAGATCGAGAAGGCGCATCCCGACCTCTACAATATTCTGCTGCAGGTCATGGACCACGGGAAGCTCACCGACCACAACGGCAAGACGATCGACTTCCGCAATGTCATTCTCATCATGACGACCAATGCGGGCGCGGCCGATCTCGCCCGCACGCCGATCGGCTTTACCCGCACCCGCGCCCATCTCGACGACAGCGAGGCGATCAACCGGCTGTTCGCGCCGGAATTCCGCAACCGTCTCGACGCGATCGTGCCCTTCGGCCATCTGCCGGTGGATGTCATCAAGCGTGTCGTCGACAAATTCATCATGCAGCTCGAGGCGCAGCTCGCCGACCGCAACGTCACTATCGAGCTCACCGATGAAGCGCGCGGCTGGCTCGTCGAGCACGGCTATGACGAGGCGATGGGCGCGCGGCCGATGTCCCGCGTCATCCATCAGTCGATCAAGACGCCGCTGGCCGACGAGGTGCTGTTCGGCCGCCTCAAGAATGGCGGCGCCGTGCGCGTGGTGGTCGTCGGCGACGACAAGGGCGAGAAGAAGCTCGGCTTCGTCTTCCCGGAAGGCCCGGTGCTGCCGCGTCCCGAGCGCGACATTATCGAAGCCGGCAAGAAGCGCGCGAGCGCCGACGAGCCGGAAGCGACGGCCGGTGGCCCCGAGTCGTCGGAGCCCGATCAGAAGCCGGCTTCGGTGCGCAACTGAGGCTAGCTTGAGCGTCGTCCCCGACGCTTCGCGTAAGCGAAGCGTCGGGGATCCAGAGCAGCGCAGCTTGGCTCTGGTTTCCGGTCGAGAGTCTTGCGAAAGCATTTACGGGCGGTCGGACTGTTCGCCCGTCCTTGCCATTTGCTGCAGCAAAGCTACGAAATTGCCTCAGTCAAAACTGCCCCATTAATCGCCCGCGCGGAGTTCGCCGAACGAAGGCGGGGAGGCCGGACGCGGCCGTGCAGACAGCACGGCCAAGCCCGAAGGGTCATGATCGAGCAATGCGAGCGCACTGCCAATCGCACGACTGGGCAGAAGATCGCCCGCCTCGTATTTTTGGAAGGCGCGCGGCCCGCCGCCGATTAGCTCGCCGGCTTGCTCTTGGGTCAACCCCAGCTTGGTACGAATGCGCTTGATCTCCTCCGGCGAAGGCAAGCCCTCTCTCTCGGCTTTGAGCCGATTAAGGGCGCGGTCGGACACCTTCATGTCCTCGCCCGTGTGGATGCTTTCGCCGGACTCCTCACAATACCAGCCGGGCATGTCGAAGGTGATGCTCGCGCCTTTGTAGTCGAGGGTCATGGGACGCACCCCGCGCTGCATCGGCGCTCCCGTCGTCGGACAGACTGGATTAGTCATTGTCTTTCTCCTTGAACGACAGCAACAAAAATTCCGTCACGGCGTCGGCCGTGAACTTGATGTAAAGCGCGCCGACCGGCGAGGGCACGTGATAGACGTCCTGCCAAATCCGATGATCTGCGTAAGAGGTCATGGATTTGTAGAAATGGTCGCGCTGCATGGTCTGAATCGTTGCGGCGATGTCCACTCGGCCGAAACCCAAGGCCGCAGCGCTCCGCACAGCCGTGCCCGTAGCATTGAGCTTATCGGCGTCCCCGCAAGCCAACTTAAAAGCTGCCAAATCGTAGGTCGGCTTCCGCTTTTCATTCATACGGCGTTACACCATAATGGTGTTCAGTCAAGGCAATTATCGTTCCGCCTTCACGCGCGGCCCGCTTTTGCAAAGCAGCCTCGGCAAGCGCTTCGCTGCCCGAATGCTGGGCCACTACGCGCCCACGCGAACCCATAGAGCAAATGGTGATCGAAATCCTCAATAAGGTGAGGAATGACAGTGGCTATGAAGAGCAAAAATTCCTGCAGCGGCGCCCGATCCTCGGGCGCCGCTAACTTATTCTTAAGCAAGAAGCAAAATAGTCGCTTGGGGCGAAAATGGGCGACTCTGCTGAGCGGCGCGATAAAGCAGAGGGAAAAGGACATCCCTGGTGCAGCAGTCCGCGGAACATTCGGCAGCGCCGCTACGCATTGTGCATGTGTTTCGCGCCCCCGTGGGCGGCCTGTTTCGCCATGTGCTCGATCTGACGCGAGCGCAAATCGCGCGCGGCCATGCGGTCGGCCTGATCGCGGACTCGACCACCGGCGGCGCGGCGGCTGAAAAACAATTCGCCGAACTGCTCCCCAAGCTTTCTCTCGGCGTCATGCGCCTGCCGATCCACCGTTTGCCGCATCCCTCCGACCTTGGGGCCGCCATCGCGATCAACAAGCGCATCGCGGCGTTGAAACCCGATGTCGTCCATGGCCATGGCTCGAAGGGCGGCGTTTATGCGCGCGCGAACGGCTTGTTCTCCGGGGATAATAGCCCCGTCCGCATCTACACGCCGCATGGCGGAAGCCTCAATTACGAGCCCGGCTCTCTCAGCCATCGCATCTTCATGGCGATGGAAGCCTTGCTTGCCACGCGCACCGACGCGCTGTTGTTCGAGAGCGCCTTTATCGCCTCCCGCTTCGAGGCGTTCGTCGGCAAGCCGAAGGGCCTCGCGCGCATCATTCCCAATGGCGTTTCCGAGGACGAATTCGCGCCCGTGCAACCGCGGGCGGACGCCGTGGATCTGCTTTATGTCGGCGAGCTGCGCGACGCCAAAGGCATCGACACGCTGATCGACGCCATGGTGTTGCTGGGTCGACGCGGCCTGACGCCACGCCTTCTGCTGATCGGCGGCGGGCCAAATAGAGCTGCGCTCGAACGCCAGGCGCAAGAGGCCGGTCTGGCGGACAGGATCGTTTTCGGGAGCCCGCGGCCCGCGCGCGAGGCTTTCGCTTTGGGGCGCGCGATGGTCGTGCCGAGCCGCTTCGAATCCCTACCCTATATCGTGCTGGAAGCGGCGGCGGCGGGCGTTCCGCTCGTCGCCACCAATGTAGGCGGCGTGCCGGAAATCTTCGGGCCCTATGCAGATCGCCTCATTCAACCCGACAACCCGGAAATCCTGGCGGACGCTCTCGCGCGTCTCCTCTCCCAACCGGCGGAGACGCTCCATGAGGAAGCGCGGGCGCTCTCGACTTATGTCGCCTCGCGGTTTTCGGTCTCGCGCATGGTCGACGATGTTCTGCAAGGCTATCGCGACGCCATTGCGGCGCGGGCCGCAGACCGCTGAGAGTCGCAACGGATGATAGACGCCGCCGCGCAAAAGACCGGCTTGGTCGTCAACTACCAGCGCCTCGTCGACGTCGCCGTCTTTATATTCGTGGCTTGCGGCGCCATCGCGATCATCGAGCCCTCGCCCTATGACTTCGCCTCGCTCGTCGCCATGCCGCTCTGGTTTCTCGGCGGCTTTTCGATCAACCGCAGCTTTCTCGTCTTCGCCTTTCTGATCATCGCCTATACGATTATGGGCTTTCTGGCGCTCATTCCCTATTGGGACAGCGCCGATTCATCACTCTACCAGTATCAGTCGGCCTATCTCGTTCTCACCGGCCTGTTCTATGCGCTCTTCATGGGCAATGAAACGAACCGCCGCGTGGGTTTATGTCTTAATGCTTATATCGCTGGCGCGCTGATCGCGTCGATCGCCGGCATTCTTGGCTATTCCGGCATCCCCGGGTTTGGCGAAGGCGTTTTCCTGCATGCGGGCCGCGCCTCCGGCACGTTCAAAGACCCCAATGTTCTCGGCTCCTTTCTCGTGCTGCCGATCGTCGCTCTGGCGCACCGGCTGATTGTCGGACCAACGCGCAGCGTCATTCTCACAGGCGCGATGCTGCTCGTCGTTTTCCTCGGCATGTTTCTGTCTTTCTCGCGCGGCTCCTATGGCGCGACGGTCGTCGCTTTCGTTCTGATGCTCGCCTCCGTCTTCGTCAGCTCGACAAACAGGAAGATGAAACGCCGGATCGTCATGGCGGCATTCGGCGCGGTGGCGATGATCGGCGTCGTGATCGCCGTGGTTCTCTCAGTCCCCGAGACACGGGAATTCTTCTCCCAGCGCACCGCCGCCACGCAAGACTATGACGAAGGCTCCACCGGCCGTTTCGGCAATCAGCTCCGCTCGATCCCGATGTTGCTCGACCGTTTCATGGGGTTCGGGCCGCTGCGTTTCCGTCTCATTTTTGATCTCGAGCCGCATAATTCCTATGTCGGCGCCTTCGCCAACAATGGCTGGCTCGGCGGCTTTCTCTTCTTTCTGCTCGTCGGCGTGACAGTCTTCATCGGCTTGCGGCTGATGTTTACGCTCTCGCCCGCGCAGCGTCAGGCGCAAGCCGTCGTGCCCGCGGCGATCGGCCTGTTCCTGCAAGGCTTCCAGATCGATGTCGACCACTGGCGCTTCGTCTTCTTCATGCTCGGCGCCGTCTGGGGCCTCGAAGCGCAGCGGCAGAGGTGGGTCTACCGAGGCCAGGAGCCCCTCACCCCACCTTCGCGCCCCGCCGCGCCGGCTTCTTCTCGCTGACGAGCGGCCGCCGCGTCATCACTTCCGCCAGATAGCGGCCGGTGTGGCTGCGCTTTTCCTTGATGATGTCGGCGGGCGGGCCCGCCGCGACAATCTCTCCGCCGCCGTCGCCGCCCTCCGGCCCCATATCGATGATCCAGTCGGCGGTCTTGATCACCTCCAGATTATGCTCGATCACGACGACCGTATTGCCCTGCTCCACAAGCTCATGCAGCACTTCGAGCAGTTTCGCCACATCGTGGAAATGCAGGCCCGTCGTCGGCTCGTCGAGAATATAGAGCGTCCGACCCGTTGAGCGGCGCGACAGCTCCTTCGACAGCTTGACGCGCTGCGCCTCGCCGCCCGAAAGCGTCGTCGCCTGCTGCCCGACGTGGACATAGTCGAGGCCGACGCGCTTCAAGGTCTCCATCTTGTCGCGGATCGACGGCACGGCCTTGAACAGCGTCGCCGCTTCCTCGACCGTCATGTCGAGCACATCCGCGATCGATTTTTCGCGATATTTCACTTCCAGCGTTTCGCGATCGTAGCGCTTGCCCTTGCAGACGTCGCAGGTGACGTAGACATCCGGCAGAAAGTGCATCTCGATCTTGATGACGCCGTCGCCCTGACAGGCCTCGCAGCGCCCGCCCTTCACATTGAAGGAGAAGCGCCCCGGCGCATAGCCGCGCGCCTTTGCCTCCGGCAGGCCGGCGAACCATTCGCGGATCGGCGTGAAGGCGCCCGTATAGGTCGCGGGATTGGAGCGCGGCGTGCGGCCGATCGGCGATTGGTCGATGTCGATGATCTTGTCGATATGCTCCAGCCCTTCGAGCTGATCGAAAGGCGCGGGAACCTCATGGGCGTTGTTGAGGCGACGCGCGATTGCCTTGTAGAGCGTTTCGATCACGAGCGTCGACTTGCCGCCGCCGGAGACGCCCGTCACCGCAGTGAAAAGCCCCAGCGGAATTTGCGCGTCGACATCCTTGAGATTATTGCCGCGCGCGCCGGAGAGCTTGAGCCAACGCCCCGGCGTCGGCTTTCTCAGCTTGTGAACGAGCCGCACCTGCTTCTCGCCGGTGAGATATTGGCCGGTCAGCGAGACAGGATTGTCCATGATCTCCTGCGGCGTTCCCTGCGCCACGATCCGCCCGCCATGAATGCCGGCGCCGGGGCCGACGTCCACCACATAATCAGCGGCAAGTATCGCGTCCTCGTCATGCTCCACGACGATGACGCTGTTGCCGAGATTGCGCAGCCGGCGCAGCGTATCGAGCAGGCGGTCGTTATCGCGCTGATGCAGGCCGATCGACGGCTCATCGAGAACGTAAAGCACGCCTGTCAGTCCCGAGCCGATCTGCGAGGCGAGACGAATGCGCTGGCTCTCGCCGCCCGACAGCGTGCCGGAATTGCGCGAGAGCGTCAGATAATCGAGGCCCACGTCGACAAGGAAGGTCAGCCGCTCGCGAATTTCCTTCAGGATGCGGAAGGCGATCTCGTTCTTCTTCTTGTCGAGTTCGCCCGGAAGTTTAGTGAACCACTCGAGCGCCATGCGCACCGAGAGTTCGGACACCTCGCCGATATGCTTGCCGGCGATCTTCACCGCGAGCGCTTCCGGCTTCAGGCGGAAGCCTTCGCAGGCAAGACACGGCGTCGCCGACATGAAGCGCCCGATCTCCTCACGCGCCCATTCGCTATCGGTTTCGAGAAACCGCCGCTCCAGATTGATGACGACGCCCTCAAAGGGCTTCTTCACGTCATAGGCGCGGAAGCCGTCCTCATACGAAAACTTGATCTCCTCCTTGCCGGAGCCGAAGAGAATGACGTTCCGCGCTTTCTCGGGCAGGTCCTCCCAAGCGCTGTCGAGGCGGAATTTGTAGTGCTTTCCCAGCGCTTCGAGCGTCTGCATGTAATAGGGCGAAGAGGACTTCGCCCAAGGCGCGACGGCCCCTTTGCGCAAGGTCAGCTTCGGATTGGGCACGACGAGATCGGCGTCGACCTTCTGCTCGCAGCCGATGCCGCCGCAGGTCGGACAGGCGCCGAACGGATTGTTGAAGGAGAAAAGCCGCGGCTCGATCTCAGGAATGGTGAAGCCCGATACCGGGCAGGCGAATTTCGACGAGAAGACGATATGGCCCGGCGCATAATGGGTCGAGACATTGGCCGCCGCCTGCGCGAGTTCCGCGCTGGCTTTGCTGTCGGCGAATTCGATCACCGCCAGCCCGCCGGCGAGATCCAGCGCCGTTTCGAAACTGTCGGCGAGGCGCGACGACATATCCTTGCGGACCACGATGCGGTCCACGACCACGTCGATATCGTGCTTCAACTTCTTATCGAGCGGCGGCGCGTCGGCGATGTCGTAATAGGCGCCGTCGATCTTCAAACGCTGAAAGCCGCGCCGGGTGAATTCGGCGATCTCTTTCTTATATTCACCCTTGCGGCCGCGCACGACGGGCGCGAGCAGATAGAGCCGCGAGCTTTCCGGCAAAGCGAGCACGCGGTCGACCATCTGCGAGACCGTCTGGCTCTCGATCGGCAGGCCGGTGGCCGGCGAATAAGGCACGCCCACGCGCGCCCAGAGCAGGCGCATATAGTCGTGGATCTCCGTGACCGTGCCCACGGTCGAGCGCGGATTTTTGGAGGTCGTCTTCTGCTCGATGGAAATGGCCGGCGACAGCCCGTCGATCTGATCGACGTCGGGCTTCTGCATCATTTCCAGAAACTGGCGGGCGTAGGCCGAGAGCGACTCGACGTAGCGTCGCTGGCCCTCGGCGTAGATGGTGTCGAAGGCGAGCGACGATTTGCCGGAGCCCGACAAGCCCGTGAACACCACGAATTTGTCGCGGGGGATCGTCAAGTCGACGTTTTTGAGATTGTGCTCGCGGGCGCCTCGGATGGAGATGGTCTTTTCGTCGGCCGCACGTCTGGCGGCGTCGAAGGTCTTCTCTAGCGTCTGCGCGGATTTCTTGCTGGTGCTCGCCATTTGCCGAAGGCTGGTAGAAACGCGGGAAACGTTAATCTAAGCGCTGCCGGGGACAAACGCCACTTGTTGCGTTGCGGAAATCGCAGACGATGCGCAGGGCCCCCTGAGCTGCGCCCGGCAGAAAAGGGTCAATGGACGCGAAGCGTCCAGCGGTATTTCGCCGGGCGGTCGTTCGCGTCTCGGGACATCATGGATGCGCCATAGGACAATTTGAGCGTGTACGTCCCTGTTTCCGGCAGGGGGTAGGGACCCAATTCGAGCTCGTCCGTGCCGTCGCCGCTGGGAAAGACCAAATTTTCATGCGCGATGGGGTCGCCCCGCAGGGTCGCAACCTGACCGGCGCGGGCTTCGAACGCCGCGGCGCAGCCCGGCTTGGCGGATGACAACATGCAGGAGAACGAGATCGTATCCGAACCCCGCTTCATTTTCAAAATAAGCGGGCATTTTTCATTGCCGGGCTGACAGCCGGCACCATGAGCCACGCCGGAGAAGAAAACGCCGGCGCCCAACGCAAATATCAGCTCGATAGGTTTCATTTGGGCCTCAAACGGGTGAGTAAAAAATGCCGTTCATAATTTGCTTCGTCGATCAGGCTCGCCCAGCCAAACTTCCCCTAGAGGGCCACCAAATGCACACCACGTCATGGCCGGGCTTGTCCCGGCCACCCACGCCGCGCAAACCACGGCGACCGCTGGGCGTACATCGACGCCCTGCCTAAACTTATCATTCACGACCACGCGTCCAGTTAGGACTGTGCCCCTCGGCGTGGGTGGCCGGGACAAGCCCGGCCATGACGCTCCCGAAATCTGTGGCTCCCCTAGCCCTGGGAGGACAGTTAGAGACGTCAGGCGTCGTCGCCGCCGGAACCCGACGAGTCGCCCCAGGAGCCGAACGACGACGAGTCCCCCGACGATCCGCCGGAGCCCCCGCCCCAGCTATGGCCCACGCCCACCTCGGCATGGGCCGGCGCGCGCGACAGGATTTGGCCGGCAAGCCGAGAAACTGGCATGGATTGCAGCCAGACGTGGCCCGGCCCGATCAGCCGCGCAAAAAAGAAGCCCTCGCCGCCGAAGATCATGGATTTGATCCCGCCGACGGGCACAACGTCGAAACTGACCGTCGCGGTCTGCGCGACGAGGCAGCCGGCGTCGACGTGAATCTCCTCCCCCGGCGCGAGCTCACGCTCCACCACCATGCCGCCGGCGTGGACAAACACCCAATCCTGCCCGGCGAGGCGCTGCATGATGAAGCCTTCGCCGCCGAAAAGCCCGGTCATGATCTTCTTCTGAAAGGCCACGTCGATCTTCACGCCCTGCGCCGCCGCGAGGAAGGTCTCGCGCTGGCAAAACAACTCGCCGCCATAGCGGTCGGGACGCAGCGCCAGGATCTTGCCCGGATAGGGCGCCGAGAAGGCGACGCGCGCCGGGCCCCCGCTCACATTGGCGAAACGCGTCATGAACAAAGTCGCGCCCGAGAGCACCCGCTTGGCGCCGCCAAGGAGCTTGCCGAAAAAGCCGGTATTCTGCTCGCTGCCGTCGCCGAAGATGGTCTCCATCGAGACCGCCGCATCCTTGAACATCATCTGGCCGGCCTCGGCGATCATCGCCTCGCCGGGACGCAGCTCGGCTTCGAGGAACTGCAGCTCATGGCCCTTGATCTCGAAGGCGAGCCCCTCGCCCGCCTGCAGCGCGGGCTCGGCGGCGCTCCATTGCGTCAGACCGCCGCCCCCGAGAAAGGAGCCGCCGCCCTGGATACCCTGCCCGAGAAATGAGGTCTCATTATCGCCCGCGCTCATGCGCTCCTCCCGTTGGAATCTGGCTGAATCTTAGCGACGCTCCCGCCTGCGAACAATCTTCCAACGTGGACGCGCTCGGATTTTGCCGCCATAAGCGCGGCCTATAGAGGCTGCGCCAGAGACCGGCATGAAGAAACCCCTTCACCACCTGCTCTACGTCCAGGTCCTCGTCGCGATTGCCCTCGGGGCGCTATTCGGCTGGCTCGCGCCGGAGATCGCCGCCGCCGATTGGGTGAAGGCGCTCGGCGACGGTTTCGTGAAGCTCATCAAAATGGCGATCGCGCCGATCATCTTCTGCACAGTGGTTTCAGGCGTCTCGCACATCGAAGACGCCAAGAAAGTCGGCCGCGTCGGCGTCAAGGCGCTCCTCTATTTCGAGATTGTCTCCACCTTTGCGCTGGCGATCGGGCTTCTGGTCGGCAATCTGCTGCAGCCCGGCACGGGTTTCGCCGGCAAGCCCGACGCGGCGGCGGTCGCGAAATATACCGAAGCCGCCGCCAAGCACAGCGGCGTCGATTTCCTTCTCGACATCATCCCGGAGAGCGCCATCGGCGCCTTCGCCAAGGGCGATATTCTTCAGGTGCTGCTTTTCTCCCTGCTTTTCGGCTTTGCGCTACTGTCGCTCGGCGAGAAAGGGCGGCCGATGCGCCATTGGGTCGACGACGCCGGCCACGCCATGTTCGCGCTCATCGGCATCGTGATGAAGGCCGCGCCCATCGGCGCCTTCGGCGCCATGGCCTATACGGTCGGAAAATACGGCTCGGCGGCGCTTCTGTCGCTGGGCGGCCTGATCGGCGCCTTCTACCTGACGTCGGCGCTTTTCGTCGCCATCGTGCTCGGCGTGATCGCGGCGGCGGTGGGCTTCAACATCTTCCGTTTCCTGGCCTTTCTCAAAGACGAGCTGTTGATCGTGCTGGGCACGTCTTCTTCCGAAAGCGCCCTGCCCGCCTTGATGGAGAAGCTCCGGCGCCTCGGCTGCTCCCAATCCGTCGTCGGCCTCGTCGTGCCGATGGGCTACAGCTTCAATCTCGACGGCACGAATATCTATATGACGCTGACGAGCCTGTTCATCGCGCGGGCCATGGGCGTCGAGCTGGATTTCACCCATCAGGCGACGATCCTTGTCGTCGCCATGCTGACCTCCAAGGGCGCGAGCGGGGTCTCCGGCGCGGGCTTCGTGACGCTGGCCGCGACGCTCACCGCCGTCGATCCCTCGCTGGCGCCGGGCATGTCCTTCGTGCTGGGGATCGACAAATTCATGAGCGAATGCCGCGCGCTGACCAATTTCATCGGCAATGGCGTGGCGACGATCGTGGTCTCGGCCTGGGAGGATGAACTCGATCGGGAGAAGCTGGCGGCGGAGCTGGCGCCCTCATCCGACCCCTGCTGACGCAGGGGCCACCTTCTCCCGTAAACGGGAGAAGGGAGAGCCGCCCAAGTTTTGGATCACAGATCTTTCAACACGTCTCCTTCTCCCGCGCGCGATCGCACTTGCGGGAGAAGGTGGCCCTCGCGTAAGCGAGGGTCGGATGAGGGCGCTTGCGCCGACGCCTGTCGGATGCTAGAACAAAAAAAGAACATGAGCCCGGCGGCGCCGACGCATCATCTGTGGACAAATGATTCCCGCGCGCGAGATAGGCAAACCGTTGCACTAGAGTGCTCCGCAGAAAGCAAGTGGAGAGAGACATGGCGGGTAGCGTGAACAAGGTCATTCTGGTCGGCAATCTGGGCCGCGATCCGGAAGTGCGGACCTTCCCGTCAGGCGACCGCGTCGTTTCCTTCTCGCTCGCGACCACCGAGTCCTGGCGCGACAAGAGCACGGGCGAGCGCAAGGACCGCACCGAGTGGCACAATGTCCAGATCTTCAACGAGGCTCTGGGCAAGATCGCCGAGCAATATTGCCGCAAGGGCGCCAAGATCTATCTCGAAGGCCAGCTCCAGACCCGCGAATATACGGATAAGGACGGCAATCAGCGTCGCGTGACCGAAGTCGTCGTGCCGCGTTTCCGGGGCGAGATGACGCTGCTCGACAGCAAGGGCGGCGGCCGCGGCGAGGGCGATTACGAAGGCGGCGGCTATGGCCAGAGCAGTGGCGGCGGCTCCTTCGGCCGCTCCTCGCCCATGGAGCGCGCGCCCGCCGAGCGCCGACCGGCTCCGCCCGCGGGCGGCGGTCGCCTTTCCGATCAGCTCGACGACGATATTCCGTTCTGAGCCGCTGGGAGCGATGCGGAGAAAGGGCGCGGTATTGCCTCGCGCCTTCCTTTGATATAGCAGGGCTTACGCGGCGCCGCGCCGCCATCGAGAGCCGGACATGAGCCAGAAGCCGATCAACTACCTGCACCTTTCCACGCTGGTCGCCGTCGCGATCCTCGTCGGGACGGAGCTTGTCGGCGCATCCTGGGCGGCTGGCTGGGCGCTCGGCGGCCTGTTCCAGCTCGACCCGATGATCAGCCGCGGCATTGAGATCGTCTTCGCGGCTTTTGGCCTCATCGGCCTCTATTTCTTTATGAAGACCGCGATCCGCAACGAGCCGATCCGCGGCTGAGCGCGCCCAAGCCCTCGTTGAAGCGTCGAGCGTTCCGCCCAGAGAGCGCCGCATTGCGACGCCATAGGCTCCTTGGTTTTCGTCGATAGGGAACTTGAGATGATCGAGAAGCAGGACCGCCGTTCCTTCCTCAAAGTCGCGGCCGCGACGAGCGCGCTCGGCGCCGTCGGCGCCCGGCCGGCCGAAGCCGCGGCGTCGCGCATCTCCAATGTCAAGCTCGGCGAGCCCACGCCCTTCTCCTACGAGGCGCTGAAGCAGGAAGCGCAGCGGCTCGTGAAGGAGCCCTATCGCAAGCCCAATATCCCGGCCCCGGAAATCACCTCGCAGATCGACTACGAGAAGTGGGGCCACATCACCTACAATACCGATCACGCGCTCTTCGCCGACACGAAGGAGCGATTTCCGATCGAGTTTTTCCATCTCGGCATGTTCTTCAAAAAGGCTGTGCGTATCCACGCCGTCGAAAACGGCGTGGCGCGCGAGGTGCTTTACGACACGAGCTATTTCAACATGCCCGACGATTCCATCGCGCGGCAACTGCCGCCGGGGGCGGGCTTCGCAGGCTTCCGAATCCAGGAATCCAAGGAAGGCCCGCTCGACTGGAAGAAGAACGACTGGGTCGCTTTTCTCGGCGCCTCCTATTTCCGCGCCATCGGCGAGTTGCGGCAATACGGACTTTCGGCGCGCGGCGTTGCGCTCGACACCTGGCAGGCCGGCGCCAGCGAGGAATTCCCCGACTTTACGCATATCTATGTCGGGCCGGAGACCGAGGATGGCGTGGTGCTCCACGCGCTGCTCGAAGGCCCCTCGATCGTCGGCGCCTATAAGTTCCTGATGACGCGCGGCAAGGGCGTCGTGATGGACATCGACTGCGCGCTTTATCTTCGCGGTAAATTCACCCGCTTCGGCATTGCGCCGCTCACCTCCATGTATTGGTTCTCCGAGACTGTGAAGCCGACTGCCGTCGACTGGCGTCCGGAGGTGCACGACTCCGACGGCCTCAGCATGTGGACCGGCGCCGGCGAGCGCCTGTGGCGACCGCTCAACAACCCCTCGCGCGTCGTCGCCTCGGCCTTCGGCGACGAAAATCCGAAGGGGTTCGGCCTGATGCAGCGCGACCGCAGCTACGACCATTACCAGGACAATGTCTTCTACGACCGCCGTCCGAGCGTCTGGGTCGAGCCGAAAGGCGACTGGGGCAAGGGCGCGGTGCAACTCATCGAGATCCCGACCGACGACGAAATCCACGACAATATCGTCGCCATGTGGGTTCCCGATAAGCCTGCTGTCCCCGGCGCCGCCTTCGAATTTTCCTACCGCCTGCACTGGCTGGCCGACGAGCCCTACCCCGCCGGCCTGGCGCGCTGCGTCGCGACGCGGCTCGGCAATGGCGGCCAGCCGGGCAAGCCCCGGCCCAAGGGCGTGCGTAAATTCATGGTCGAGTTTCTGGGCGATCCGCTCGCCAAGCTCCCTTATGGCGTGAAGCCCGAGCCCATTCTCTGGGCCTCGCGCGGGACCTTCTCCTACATTTATACTGAAGCGGTTTTCGACGGCGTGCCCGGCCACTGGCGCGCCCAGTTCGACCTCACCGTCGACGGAACCGATCCGGTGGAGATGCGCCTCTTCCTGAAGAACGGCGATAAGGTGATCTCGGAGAACTGGCTGTATCAATATCACCCGTTCTGACGGGCGGAGGGGCGGAAATGACGACGCTGGGGGAGCTCGGAAAGAAATACGATGAATGGCGGCGCAAGGCTTTGCCGCAATCCGTCAATGACGCAGACTGGCGTCACGAGGAGACCCGAGCGCGCCTCATCGAGATAAAGGATTTGCTGCTCCCTCGTTTCCCGCAGAGCTCTGCGAGCGGCACGCGAGCGCTGCAGGATGAATTGCGCGCAACGCTTCGGCTACTGGAGCCACAAAAAGCGATCGGCGTCGCCAAGGCGCGGGTCGGCTCGGCTGGCGACGGCGGCTATGTCCAGCTCGACGATCTTACCGGCGTGATCCACGCTTTTTCCTTTGGCGTCTGTGACGACGACGCCTGGGATCTCGCAATGGCGCAGGCTGGCGTTCCAGTCGAGCAGTTCGACCACTCGGTCGAAAACGCGCCTTCCTCGCACCCGCTTCTGCGCTTCCACCGCAAAATGATCGCGGCCCAGCCTGGCCCGGACAGCGAGTCGCTTGCGGCGCTCGTCGCGGAATTCTCCAAGAGTGACACGCCCGACCTGTTCTTGAAAATGGACATCGAAGGGTGGGAATGGGAGGTCTTCGACGCAACTCCCGACGAGCTTCTGGTCAAGCACGCGCAGATCGTGTGCGAGTTTCACGACCTCTCGCAGCTCGCTTCGCCGCAATTCTATTTTCGCGCCAAGCGCGTCCTCGAAAAGCTGCATCGCCTCTTTGCCGTGACGCATGTGCACGCCAATAATTGCGTCCCCTATAATCTCATCGCGAATATTCCGCTTCCCGATGTTCTGGAAATCTCCTTCGCCAGCCGCGCGCGCTATCGTTTCGAGCCGAGCCAGGAGACCTTTCCGACGCCCCTGGACGCCCCCTGCTCGCCGGACAAGCCTGATTACATTCTCGGGGCTTTCCGCTTCTGATACGAGGTCCGCTTAATCGTTTCAGCGTCATTCCCGACGCTCCCGCCGTTCGGACACACAGGAAATCACCGCCGTCATTGCGAGGAGGCGGAGCCGACGAAGCAATCCAGGGCCGCATCGCCGCCCTGGATTGCTTCGCTTCGCTCGCAATGACGGGCTCTGAGTAAAGCCAGCGCTCTTGTGGCTCTGGATTCATTATATGAGACGCGATCAACCGAGGCTGCGCTGATAGCAATCCTCGCGCAGCATCCTCATCAGCTCGGCAGCCGAGTCGCTCCAACTCGATGGGGGGATAACCGGCGCGTGTTTTTCCGCAGCAAGCATTTGGCGAATCCGCCCGACGAGGCTCCCCGCGTCCAGAAGATCGAAATAACACGCAGCGTCGCCGCCGATCTCCCGAAACACGGCAATGTCGCTGGCGATCACGGGCGCGCCGAAATGCGCCGCTTCGACGAGCGGCAGGCCGAAGCCTTCGGCCATGGTCGGCAGAACCACCGCGCGGGCCTCGCGGTAGAGAAAAGCCAAATCGGCGTCGCTGGCGTTGTCGAGCCAGAAGAGCCGGCGCCCCTTCTCGCGATGCCTCCGCAACCTGTCTTCGAAAGCCGCGGCGTTCCATCCCGGTCGGCCGACGATGATGTAATTCGCCTCGAGCCCCTCCGCCCAGAGTCTTTCGAAAGCCTCCAAAGCCACCGGATAGCCTTTCCGGGTTTCCACTGTCCCGACGCTGAGAAAAAACGGCGCGCGCCGCGCGAGCGCCTCGATCGACGGCGCGGGCGCTTTTTTGTCCTCTTGCTTGAAATCAGCGCCGAGGCGCCACCATCCCAGCTTCATCCCGTCCCGCGGCTTGCGCTCTAGCCCTTTCACATAGGTGGCGAAACGATCCGCGACGCTCTTCGAAATGGCGACAATGGCGTCGCAATCCAGCAGAACGCGATGCGTCCAGGCTTCGAAATTCGCGATCAGCGTGTGCGTGTAAAGCGTCGGATAAAGCAGCGGGAAGAGATCGTAGAGGCAAGCGACGATCTTTCCGCCCCGCGCCCGAAAATCCTGCAGGAGCTGCGCGTAATCGTCGAGCCGGTTCCAGCCGGCGTCGAGAAGCAGCAATATGTCGCCCTCTCGGCACTCGATCGTTTCGCCCCCCTCCCCGCAAGCCGCCACGAGCTTTCCGTCCTTCACAACGACGGGAAGACCGAGGCCGAGCGCTGCGGCGTTGACGGAAATCTCCTTGACGACGCGCTGGATGCCGGTCGCCTTGCCGCTCGCCACGAGATCGGTCGCGTCGATGAGAATACGCGGCCCCGGCTGGAGCTGCACGGCGGCCGGAAAGATCGGCGCGCGAAATGCGCTGGACGCATTCGCCACATTATCGCGCTTCAGCAGTCTCGAGACGGTCCAGTACAATTCGCGAAAGCGCCGATAGACGATACGTGTATAGGGGTCCATCTCATAGGCGCGCAGAAAGCATTCTTCCTCGAAGACCTGGCGCCGAAGATAATCGTCGATACGATTCTGAGCGTCGAAATCCGTCATGCGCCAACCTTCCGAAGGATCGGCCCCGCATAAGCGCATCGGCCGCCATTTGCAATCGCGGCCCAATAGCGCAGGGTTCCGCATTCGGGTTAACGTGCTCCAGCGCCATGGCCGCGCTTGGCGATTCTGGCTACACCGAGGTTTTTCCTAATTCTTTTAACGTCGCTGAAGGCTCCTCCGATGATGCTCGCATGGGACTGGACAGGGGCGTTCCGCCCCTCGGCATGACGCCGCGCAGTTGACGGACATGAACGGCGCGGTTCCCCGCCCCGGCCCGCGACAGCCGGAGGCGAAACCCACTCATGCCTGTCATCTACGCTGGTATGGTTGAACAGCACGATCCATCGCTTGTCTTCCTGGCCGCGTGCGTTTGCGCGCTGACCGCGTTCGCCGCCATCGCATTACTCGCGCATGCGGCCGAGACAGAGGCAGGAAAACGCCTGTCCTGGCTGTCCGTCTGCGCCACGGCCATCGGCCTCGGCGTCTGGTCCACGCATTTCGTCGCCATGCTGGCCTATTCCCCTGGCGTCGACCACGGCTACGACGCCGCCTTGGCCTTGGCCGCGCTCCTCGGCTCGATTGCGTCGAGCTTCCTCGCGTTCCGCCTGGCGCTTTCCGCGCATTTCAGATTCGCCGCGCCTCTCGCGGGCCTGCTTTTCGGGATCGGCCTGGCGGCGACGCATTATCTCGGCGCGACGGCTTTCAGGGTCGCCGGCCGCATGTCATGGGATGGCGCGCTCGTGGCCGCCTCTGTGATCGCCGGCGCGGCCTTCTCGGCGCTTGGCCTGAGCCGCGCCCTTCGCGCGTCCTCGATGGCGGCGCGGTCAGCGGCGGCGGTCTTCCTGGTCGCCGCGATCGGCGGTCTCCATTTCACCGGCATGGCCGCCATGTCCGTCATTCCCGATCCGACGATCGCCATTCCTCCCAACGCGATTTCGCCATCGGCGATGGCGATCGTCAGCGCCGCGTCGAGCATATTGATCGTGACGTTTTCGCTGTTCGGCCTTCTGAACGAGAACGAGCGCCGGCGCCGCCTCGCGGAAGCCGAGCGCATGCGCGGGCTCGCGAACGCCGCCGTCGAAGGGCTCCTGATTTGCTGCAACGGCGTCGTCGTCACCGCCAACGACAGTTTCCTCGCCCTTGTCGGCAGGGATCGCACATCCGTCCTCGGAGCTGATCTTTCCGCCTTCTTTCCCAAGGATAATGTTTGCGAAGCCGCCCAAGCGGCGCAGAAAACGCCGTTTGAAACCGATCTCATTTGCGAGAGTGGCGGGCTGATCCGCGTCGAGCTACTCTGCCGCACGATCGACTTCGAGGGTAGCCCCCATATCGCCGTCGCCGTCCGGGATATTCGCGCCCGACAAAAAGCCGAGGACCGCATCCGCTTCCTCGCACATCACGACGTCCTGACGGGCCTGCCGAACCGGAGCAGTTGTTACGACATGCTCGATTCCGAGATCGCCGCGTCTGTTCATTCCGAACGCCGCCTCGCGGTGATGCTCATCGACCTCGATCATTTCAAGGAAGTGAACGACCTCTTCGGCCACGCGGAGGGCGACGCGATGCTCAAATCATTCGCGCGCGTCGTTTCCTCGGCGTTGGGCGGCGGCGCGACGCTCGCCCGGCTCGGCGGCGACGAATTCGCCGCGATCCTGCCCGGCATCGCCGATCGTGACGCCGCCGGCCGCGTCGCCCGGGCGATCCTCGACGCGATCAAAATGGAGAATGACAAGAACCGATCGCGCGCCGTCATGTCGGCCAGCATCGGCATCGCCCTTCATCCCGCCGACGGCGGCGACCGCGAAACGCTGCTCGCCCACGCGGATATGGCGCTCTATCAGACGAAGGCGGAAAAACGCGGCGGCTATCGCCACTTCGACCCGGTCATGGCGGCGCGTATTCGCGACCGCCGCGCCATCGAGCAGGATCTGCGCAGCGCGATCGACGGCGACGAGCTGCATCTCGTCTATCAGCCCCAGACCGACATTTCGACGAATGAAATCGTCGGCTTCGAAGCCCTGCTGCGCTGGACGCATCCTGCGCGCGGCAACATTCCGCCAACGGATTTCATCCCCATCGCGGAGGAGAGCAGGATCATGCTCCGCCTCGACGAATGGGTGCTGGCCGCCGCCTGCCGCGAAGCCGCCAAATGGCGCAACCCGCTGTCGATCTCCGTCAATATTTCGGCCGCCAGCCTGCGCAACCGTCATTTCCCGGCGATCCTGCGCAACATCCTCACGGCGTCCGGTCTCGACCCCGCCCGCCTCGAATTGGAGGTCACGGAAACGACCCTGATCGTCGATTTCGAGCGGGCGCTCGAAACCATGCTGAGCGTCAAAGCCATGGGCGTCAGGATTGCGATGGATGATTTTGGCACCGGCTATTCGTCGCTGACTTATCTGCGCGCCTTTCCCTTCGACAGATTGAAGATCGACCGCACCTTCATCGGCTCGGTCACGAACTGCGATCAGTCGGCCACCATCGTCCGCGCCGTGCTCGGTCTCGGGCGCAGCCTCGGCCTGCCCGTCGTCGCCGAGGGCGTCGAAACGCAGGAGGAGCTTCGCTTCCTTGCTGGCGAACACTGCGACAAAGCGCAAGGCTATCTGATCGGAAGACCGGCTCTCATCGACGCTTTCGTCAATATCGTCGACCGCGCGCCCAAGGAGGCGGACAAGGCGGCCGCTTGAGTAGGCGTCGAGGCCCAAGTGTTTTGCGCAAATGCAAAAAACCCTCGTGCTGAGGAGGCTGCGTAATACGAGATCCGCGCGATTGGTTCGGCGCCATTCCGACGCTCGCACCGTTTGGACACACGGGGAATCACCGCCGTCATTGCGAGGAGGCGGAGCCGACGAAGCAATCCAGGGCCGCATCGCCGCCCTGGATTGCGTCGCTTCGCTCGCAATGACGGGCGCTGGGTAAAACCAGCGTATTTGTCGCTCTGGATTCCCGCTCGGGCTTTCAGCCCGCCGGGAATGACGCGCTCCCGATGCGAGCTGTTCAAACTGAAATGGCAGCCGTCTCGAAGCGAGAGGGGCGTCAACGCCACTTCAGAACCAGCCCTCAGCGCCCCTGCGCTTTGCCCCGAAGCATTTTTTCGAAAGCGTCGAATATCTTCTCCATCTGGGGCCGCTTATAGGGAAAGACCACTTCGGAATCGAGCGTATGGATGACCATCGCCGTCCCCGCTTCGAAGATCAGCAGCTTGCCGTCGCGCGTCTCGGAACAATCCAGAAGCAGGTAATCCAACCCCGTCCGGCGGTGCGCCTCCGCCAGGGCCACGGCGTGCCGTTGCGCAAATTCCGCGTCGAAGCTCGCCATGAAACGCGCTTCTTCCGCACGGTTCGCTTCGCTGTCGAACATGTCCGCGTTGAGATAATGGACCATCCAATTTTTCGAGATCGCCATATGAACGGCGTAGGGGACGCCCTCGATCATCACGATCCGATATTTGCGGAACAAGCCGTCGCCGCTGCGGTAATCCACAAAGGGCGCGACATAGAACTGCGAGGCGGATTGCTCGTCGAGGAACGCCAGTATCGCTTCCGCGCTCTCGATCTTGCGCAGACCGTCGCCCGCATGGGAGCCCACCGGCCGTGCGATGATCGGATAATGGACCGGAGCCTCCCCCTTCGCCATGGCGACGAGGCGCTCGCGATCGACGCGCGCATTGGCCGGAAAGGATACGCCGGGCGCGTCGTGGAGAAGGCTCCACGCGCCGTCGCGCGTCAGTCGCGCGATCAGGCTCGGTTGATTGACGAGCTTGTGCGCCGACGCCCGCATCGCCCCGTCGATCTTCTCCAGGATGGTCTGATTGGCGTCCATCTCCGCCACGGCGACAAAGGTGACGTCATGCTCGGGTAGCGCGGGCGGGAAATCGTCGTCGGGGCTCAAATAAAGCGTTTCGAGCGCCACCTCGCGGCCTTCGACGAGAAACTCGATCGGCGTATTCGACATGAAGTCGCCCGGCGCCGCCAGGGCGAGCACGCGCAGCGGATCGATTGCCTTCGGCGCCAATGGCGGCTGAAATCGCCGACCTCGCTGTAGCGCGGCGGCCTGAAAGCGGTTCGCCGACTCGAAATTGCCGCTCAGCCTCTCGATGATCGATAAATCGAACAAGGCGCCCGCGTCGCTTCGCGCCGTCTTCTGCAGGAGCTCCGTCTTGAGCGGCTCGAGATCGCGCCCATTGGCGACCATTCGCGCGATCGTCGCCAGTCCCAGGATCGGCGCAGCACATTCGGGTTCACTTTCGAGCCCACCGACAAACCTGGTCACGACGCTTCCCTTCTCGCTGCGTTTTCGCTCCAGACCATCTGCGCTCGCGCTGTCTTCAGGCTGGCGAGGGCTCCGCCGAGCCCTCGCCGCCGTTTCATGCGCCCGCGAGATGCGATGCTTCCGGTTGCGCGGCCGAAGCCGCACGCGCATGCTTTGCGGCGAGCGCCAGATAGACCGCCGGCAGCACGAACAAGGTGAACAGCGTGCCGAGCGATAGTCCGGACGCGATCACGAGCCCGATATTGTAGCGAGAGGCGGCGCCCGCGCCGCTCGCCGTAATGAGCGGCAGAACGCCGAGCACCATCGCCGCCGTCGTCATCAGAATGGGTCGCAGGCGGATGGAGGCCGACTCTATGATCGCCTCCCGCCGCCCCATGCCGGAAGCCTGCAGCTCATTGGCGAACTCCACGATCAATATGCCGTGCTTGCTGATCAGGCCCATCAGCGTCACCAAGCCCACCTGCGTGTAGATATTGATGCTGGCGCCCCCGAAACCCAGCATGATGAAGACGAGCGCCCCGGCGATCGACATCGGGACCGAGACGAGGATAATCAACGGATCGCGGAAGCTTTCGAACTGCGCAGCGAGGGCGAGGAAGATGATGATGAGCGCAAATCCGAAAGTTGTCGCGAAGCCGCCCGACTCCTGAACGAACTGACGCGACGGCCCGGCGTAGTCGACGATATAGCCGGGCGGCAAGACGCGATCGGCGATCTCCTTCAACGTATCGAGCGCTTCGCCGGCGATGACGCCCGGCGCGGCGACCCCCGAGATGGTGACGGCGTTCGCCTGCTGAAAGTGGTTGAGAGACTCGGGCTCGGTCGTCGAGCGCAGCTTGGCGACGGTCGACAGAGGCACCGACGACCCGTCGCCGGTCTTGATGTAATAATTCAAGACCTGATCGGCGTTGAGCCGGAAGCGTTGGGCGACCTGCGGCACAACTTTATAGGAACGGCCGGCGAGATCGAAATATTGAGTATAACCGCCGCTCAGCGCCATGGTCAGTGCGCCGCCGACATCATTCATTCTGAGGCCGAGCTGCGCCGCCTTCTCGCGGTCGATGACGAGCTTTTCCTGCGGCTGGTCGATCTTGAGGTCCGTGTCGAGAAACATGAACTTGCCGGTCGCCATCGCCTGTGACAGCAGATCGCGCGCCACGCCGTCCATCTTGTCGAAGGTGTCCGGGCTCTGAATGATAAATTGGATCGGCAGGCCCATCGCTCCCGGCAAGGGCGGCTCCTGGAAGGCGACAATGCGCGATCCCGGAATCTCCGCAAGCTCGCCCTGGATGATGCGCTGGAGCTCGCCTGCGACGGTGTCGCGCTTGTCGGCCGGCTTCAGCACCATGCCAGAAAGATTCATCGCAGCCGAATTGATCTGGAAGACGCTGGCCGTCTCCGGATGTTTCGCCAGAACCTTGTAGAGCTGATCGCCATAGAACAGCTTTTGCTTCAGAGTCGCATTCGGCGCCGAGGTCGATTGCGCGAGAATAAGCCCCTTGTCCTCCTCCGGAGCAAGCTCGCTTTTGGAGTTCGCGTAAAGCCAATAGGTGCTCAGCAGCACCAGCGCGCCGAAGGTCAGCGTCACCGGCATATGCCGCAGCGAGGCGTCGAGGAGATGGATATAACGCTCGCGCAGGCGGTCCATCGTCTGGTCGATCGCCGCCACGATCCGCGCTTCCAAGGTTCCAGGCTGGGGAACCCTGAGGATCGCCGAGCAACTCACCGGCGAGAGCGTCAAAGCGATGATCGCGGAGACGGCGACCGCGCCGGCGAGCGTGAAGGCGAATTCGACGAAAAGGGCCCCTGTGAGACCGCTCTGGAATCCAATCGGGACATAGACCGCGATGAGCACGATCGTCATGGCGATGATCGGACCGGTCAGCTCACGCGCGGATTGCAGCGCGGCGTTGAATGGCGTCATGCCATCGGCCAAATGGCGGTTGACGTTCTCGACGACAATGATCGCGTCGTCGACCACGAGCCCGATCGCCAGCACCAGCGCCAGCAGAGTCAAAAGATTGATCGAGAAGCCGAAGGCGAGCAGGATCGTAAAGGCGCCGACCAGCGAGAGTGGAATCGCCACGATCGGAATCAGCACCGACCGCCACGAGCCAAGAAACAGAAAAACCACGCCGGTCACGATCAGGACCGCCTCGACAAGCGTGTGGACGACTTCGTCGATGGAGCTGTTCACGAAGTCGGTCGAGTCATAGACGATTTCGCTCGTGAGCCCCGCAGGCAGCGCCTTCTCGATCCCCGGATAGATGTCCTTCACGCCTTTGATGACATCGAGAAGATTGGCCGTCGGCGCGATTTGGATGCCGATGTAGATGGCCTGTTTTCCATTGAAGGACACGGAAGAGTCGTAGTCATCCGATCCGAGAGTCACATTGGCGACGTCCCTCAGCTTCACATTCGCGCCATTGACCTGCTTGACGACGAGATTGCGAAACTCCTCGAGCGAATGCAGCGACGTCGACGCCGCCAAATTCACCTGCACCATTTCTCCCTTGGTCATGCCGAGACCAGCGATATAGTCGTTGCCGGAAATCGCGGCCGAGATTTCTGTCGCGGTGAGCCCATAGGCGGCGAGCTTCTCGGGATCGAGCCAGGCCCGGAGCGCGAAGGTCTTGGCGCCGATGAGCTCGGCGGTCTGCACCCCGGTCACGGACTGCAGCCGCGGCTGCACGACGCGGATCAGATAATCGGTGACCTGACTCGGCGAGAGGATGTCGCTTCGAAAGCCGATATACATGGCGTCGGTCGACTGCCCGATCTTCACTGTGATGACGGGACGCTGAACATTGGCCGGCAATTGATTGAGCACCGAGTCGACCTTGGTGCTGATCTGCGTCAGCGCCTTGCCGGAGTCGAAGTTCAACCGCAGATAGGCGGTGATGGTGCTCGTGCCGATCTGGCTCGTCGACGTCATATAGTCGATGCCGTCAGCCTGCGCGATGACGTTCTCGAGCGGGGTGGTGACGAAACCCGCGACCGTCGCGGGATCGGCGCCGAAATATTGCGTGGAGATGGTGACGACGGCGTTTTGCGTGCGTGGATATTCCAGCACTGGCAAAACGCTCAGAGATCGCAGACCGAGCACCAGAATGAGCAGGCTCACCACTGTCGCGAGGACGGGGCGGCGAACGAAAATGTCGGTAAAGGACACGGGTTGTTCTCCCCCTTAGCCCGCTTTCCGCTCGCATGGAATCATGCGAGCGATGAGAAAGCGCGCTGATGCAAAAAGCTGGAGCGCATTCTTTTCGCAAAAGCCTGTCCACTTTTGCGAAATGCGCTCTAGCGGTCGATGGGCTTCGGATCGGGATTGACGGGCGGCTGGGGCGTATTGCTGATCTTGAGCGGCACGTCGTTGCGCAGCTTCATTTGACCGGCGGTGACGACGACCTCGCCGGCTTTGAGACCCTCGACCACCGCAATCTCGTCGCCGCGCGTCGCGCCAAGCTGCACGAAGCTCTGCCGCGCGACGAGGCCGCCGCTCTCGCCATTCCCCGCCTCCCCTGCCGAAGCGTTCTTCTGCGCAAGAAAGACCGAGGCGCCATAGGGGGCATGAACGATCGCCGTCTGCGGGACGGTGACAAGCTGCTCGGGCTTGCCGACGGCGATCGAAACAGAGGCGAACATGCCCGGCCTCAGCTTGCGATCGGGATTGGGAAAGGTGGCGCGTATCTGGACGTTTCGGCTGCCCTGATCGACCTTCGAGTTGATGGCCGTGATTTTTCCGGCAAATGTCTGGCCAGAATAGGCGTCGACCGAGGCTGTCACGCCCTGCCCGACGTCGAGGCCGTTCAGATTCTGCTGTGGCAGCACGAAGTCCAGATAAAGCGCGTCGATCGCTTGCAGGGTGACGACCGTCGCGCCTGCGCTCAGATATTGCCCGATGTCGACCGAGCGAATGCCGAGCCGTCCCGCGAAGGGCGCGCGCAAAGTCTTCTGCGCGATCACGGCTTCCTGCTGCGCCACCTCGGCTTTGGCGCTCCTCAAATTGGCAAGGTCGGAGTCGACCGTCGCCTGGCTGACGGCCTTGAGCTTCAATTGCGCCTGGTCGCGGCGCAGATTGATCTCGTTGAGCTCCGCCGTCGCTTTGAGCGATTCGAGCCGCGCATTGTCGGTGTCTTTGCGCAGCTCCAGAAGAATCTGGCCGGCGGCGACGTCCTCGCCCGACTTGAACAATATTTTCTCGACGACGCCGGAGGCTTCGAGCGCCAGGTCGGCGCCGCTGACGGCTCTGAAGGTGCCGATCGCCGCGAGCGTCGGCCGCCACTCCTCCAGCTTCGCGGTCGTGACCGAAACGGTTTGCGGCGGATTGGCCATCGAGGCGAGAAACCGCCCGATCATGATCGACCGAAAAGCGTTGAAACCGTATAGGCCGGCGAAGACGAGGCCGACGCTCGCCAGCATGATGAGCATGGGCTTGAGCGACGATCCGAAACGGTCTTTTGCGATTGTCCGAGCGCTAGTGAGCATTGGTTGACTCCTCCGCCTGCGCGCGCAACGCGGCGGCTATCGGCGACATGGAAATGGGATCGGTGGGCTTGGCGCGAGCGGCGGGCGTTTCGTCGTTTCGATTCCACCAGCCGCCGCCCAAGGCTTGCAGCAGCGCCACCGTGTCGGAGAAACGCGCCGCCTGGGCCTTCACGCGGTTGAGGCGGGCGTTGAGCAGGCTCTGCTCGGAATTGATGACGGTCGGATAGGTCGTCGAACCGGCGCGATATTGGACCTGCGCAATCTGGAAGCTTTCGGCGGCCGCCTTCTCGGCCGCAACCTGCGCCCGCAGCGTCGCCGCGTCATGCTTGATGGCCTGCAGCGCGTCGGCGACATTCTGGAAGGCGGTGAGAACCGTCCCCTGATACTGCGCCGTCGCCTGCTCGAAAGCGGCGACCTTCGCCTCGCGCTTATGGAACAAGCCGCCGCCGTCGAAGAGCTGGCCGGAAACGGAAGCGCCGAGACTATAGGCCATGGTTTGCGGCGTGAAGAGCTGCGCCGCCGTCAGCGCCTGACTGCCGCCGGAAGCGGAGAGCGTGAGCTGGGGCAACATATTCGCGGTGGCGACGCCGATATTGGCGCTGGCCTGATGAAGCTGACTTTCGGCGGCGAGAATATCCGGGCGCTGCCGCACCAGCTTCGAGGGAAGGCTGAGCGGCAACTCCTTGGGCAAATGCAAATTCTCGAGATCGATCGCCTCGCCTTTGTCCTCATTGGGGAAGCGGCCGAGATAAGCCATCAACTGATTGCGCGTTTGCGCCCGCGCCTTCTGCAAGGGCGGCAATGTCGCCTCCGCCTGCGCAAGCAATGTGCGCTCGGAGGTGACGTCGGCGAGACTGACGGCGCCGAGATCGAACCGCTTCTGGAGAATGTCGAGCTGGGCGCGATAGTCGGAGACGAGACCCTCGGTGACCTTGATTTGCTTGGCATAGGACGCGTCGGAGATGGCCGCCGAGATCACATTGGCCGTCAAAGCGAGATAGGTGGCCTCCAGTTGGTAACGCTGATATTCGGCCGCGGCCGCGTCGCCCTCGACCGTGCGGATTGTCTTGCCGAAAACGTCTGGCGTGAAGGAGACGGCGACATTGGAGTTGAACAGCGTATAGAGCGTCGAGAAGGAAGAGCTCGAGCCCGACGAACCATATTGCGCCGGAGAAAGCTGCTGGCGGGTAACGCCGCTGGTCCCTGTCGCGGAGGGCAAAAACGACGCCGCATCGGCCTCCAGCGTCTCGCGCGCCTGACGCAGCGCGGCCTCGGCCGACGCGATATTGGGGTGATTCTGGACCGCCTCCTCGACGAGCGCCGAGATCTGCTTGGAGCGGAACAGCTTCCACCATTCGCCCGGCACGTCGCGACCCAGTTCGAACCGCTGCCCGGCGCCCCCTGGCGTCTGCGAATCTGCAACGCTTTTCGATAGTTTTCGGGCGTATCCGGCGCCCTCGGGCGCGGCTGGCTCAACGAAATCAGGCCCGACCGCGCATCCGCCGAGGGCTGCCGCCACGGCGCAGGCGACGAAAGGAACGGCGCGCCTGATCGCCGCAGCCCTCCCCCGCCGCGACTCGTAACGGTCCAGCTCTCGCCGACCGCCACCGGCACGCAGCCGCGAAGCCGCTGAAAAATAAATGGTTGCGCGCGCCATTGAACCTGCTCAAGATTAAACTGAACCGTTTAGTTCGTGCAAATATGCTGCTGCGCGGCGGCCAAGTCAATGCTAAACTGAACGGTGCAGTTTAGGAAAAATTCCCGTAAGCAGGAATGAGAAAATGAAATTTGATCGCACTCATCCTGTTGAACAGGATAAAGAAAAGGCCGGCGCGCGCCCCGGGAAGGGCGAAGGTCGCCGCGAGACGGAGGGGAACGTCGCCGATGGCGAACAAGCGACATTTAGGCTCGGATCTTTCGGCATGAACGCATCGACGCCAGATCCAATGCATGCGCCCGAGCATTGCTCGAGCCCTAAAGAGGCGCAGATCGTGAATGCGGCGCGTAATGCGTTTCTCCAGCAGGGCTTCTCGGAAACCAGCATGGAGGCGATCGCGCGCGCCGCAAATGTGTCGAAGGCGACGCTCTACGCCTATTTCCCCAGTAAAGAGGCTCTATTCAGCTATCTGATCGGGCACGAATGCGAAGCGAAACGCATCCTCTTCACAGCGCCGTCCTTCGAAGACGGCATCGAGGGGGCGCTACGCACCATGGGCATGAAATTTGTGATCCATTTTCTCATCAAGGACGAGACGGCCTTTTTCCAGGCTGTGTCCAGCGAACGCGCGCGTTTTCCCGAACTGTGCCGTCTCTATTTCAACACTGGGCGAGAGAGGGCTGTGGATTTCGTCGCCGCTTTTCTCGAAGAAGCCAAGGCGACGGGCGCGCTGGCCTTCGACGACGCCCATGTCGCGGCAAACCAATTTCTCAATCTCGTATTGTGCGATCTGCCGATGCGCGTCGCCCTGGGCCTCGACCTCCCCAATGAAGCGGAAGCGCAGAAAGTGATGGAGGCAGGCGTTTCGACCTTTTTGAAGGCCTTTCAGCAAAGGTCGCAAACATAGAGTTCCCCAACACTTTGACGCGCATGGCGCGCTTTCATTGAAATCCGCTCCGCTTTTTTGCCAAGGGATATGCGTCTCTGCGCCCCGCTATCAGCGAGAACAAATCGAAGTGATAAATTTGCGCCGGCGCGGATCGTAGGGAACCGCGCATGGGGTCCGTTAAGAGTGTTGAGCGCGCAGCATGTCATACGAAATCCGCTCGATTTGTTCGGCGCTATCCCCGACCTCGCGCCGTTTGGACACATAGGAAATCACCGCCGTCATTGCGAGGAGCGAAGCGACGAAGCAATCCGGAGCCGCACCGCCGCCCTGGATTGCTTCGCTTCGCTCGCAATGACGGGCTCTGGGCAAAACCAGCGCTTTCGTGGCTCTAGGTTGCAAGGCGAGCGGCAACAGCCCGATTTGCTCCGCAACCTCAGCTATTTGATAATCGAGCCGATTTGGCGCGACAATAGGCCCTCTTTCATCGAAACGACCGATCGTGGAGACCAACGATGACAAAAGCGCCCCTGCTCGCCATCTACGCCTTGGCTGCGGCCTTTCTTCTTTATTGGCATTGGCGGCATGTCCTCGACGCCTTACCGTTCCTCGTGGTGCTGGCCTGCCCGCTCATGCATCTCTTCATGCATCACAACCATGGAAGCCACCACGAGAGGCGGCCAAATGATGACGTCTAATTGAGCGACGAGCCCCTTTGTCAGGAAGGCATGGCGATGACTCCCCAACATCCTGTCGATCATTCCGGGCATGGAAATCATCACGGACATCAGGGGCGCCAACATCCGCCGGGCGTCGAGGGGCCCAGCCGCGAGCGTTTAGAGCCGCCCGCCGCGGCCGAAGCGGGCGTCATCTACACCTGCCCGATGCACCCGCAAATTCGCCAGGCTGGTCCCGGCAATTGCCCGATCTGCGGGATGACGCTCGAGCCTCTTGTGACGACGGCCGATGACGTCCCGAGCGCCGAGCTTACCGATATGACGCGGCGGTTCTGGATTGGCCTCGTCCTCACCGTCCCGGTGGTCGCTCTCGAAATGGGCGGCCATTTCTCAAATCTCCATCACTACCTCGCGCTACAAATATCGACCTGGGCCCAATTCGTCCTCGCCACGCCCGTCGTCCTCTGGGCCGGTTGGCCGTTCTTCCTGCGGGGCGCGAGATCGCTCGTCACGCGCAGTCTCAACATGTTCACCCTGATCGCCATGGGCACGGGCGTCGCCTGGGTTTACAGCGTCGTCGCCACTTTTGCGCCGTCGCTATTCCCGCCCGCCTTTCGGAATCCGGACGGTTCGGCGCCGATCTATTTCGAGGCGGCGGCCGTCATCACAGTTCTGGTGTTGCTCGGCCAAGTCCTCGAATTGCGCGCCCGCGAGCAGACCGGGGGCGCCATCCGCGCGCTGCTCAACCTCGCGCCCGTTACGGCGAAGCGGATCAAGGAGGATGGGTCCGATGAGGAGATCACGCTGGACCAGGTTCACGTCGGCGACAGGTTGCGCGTGCGCCCCGGCGAGAAGGCGCCGGTCGACGGCGCGCTGCTCGAAGGCCGCAGCTCGGTCGACGAATCCATGGTCACTGGCGAGTCCATGCCGGTGACGAAGAGCGTCGGCGACAAGGTTATCGGCGGGACGCTCAACCGGACGGGGAGCTTCATCATGCGGGCCGAGAGGGTCGGCGCCGATACGATGCTGTCGCGCATCGTCGACATGGTCGCCGCCGCCCAGCGGAGCCGCGCCCCCATTCAGCGGCTCGCGGATCAGATTTCCGGCTGGTTCGTGCCGCTTGTGATCCTCATCGCAATTCTCGCTTTCGCCGCGTGGGCGGTTTGGGGGCCGGAGCCACGCATGAGCTATGGCCTCGTCGCCGCCGTCTCGGTGTTGATCATCGCCTGCCCCTGCGCACTTGGCCTGGCAACGCCGATGTCGGTGATGGTCGGCGTCGGACGCGGCGCGCAATATGGCGTGCTCATCAAGAACGCCGAGGCTTTGGAGCGTTTCGAGAAGATCGATACGCTTGTCGTCGACAAGACCGGCACGCTGACCGAAGGCAAACCCAAGGTCACGGCCATTCGTCCCGCCGCCGGCGTGAGCGAGAACGCACTCTTGACCGTCGCGGCGAGCCTCGAACGGGCGAGTGAGCATCCGCTGGCGCAGGCCATCGTGGAAGCCGCCCTCTCGCGCGGCCTGCCGCTGAGCGAGGCCACTGAGTTCAATTCGCCGGTCGGTAAAGGCGTCACCGGTCGCATCGGGGCGCAATTCGTCATCATCGGCAACCGGCGCTTCCTCGCCGAGCTCGGCGTGGATACGAGCGCGCTCGATCGTGACGCCGAGCGTCTGCGCGAGGACGGGGCCACGGCGATTTTTGTGGCGATCGACGGCCAGACGTCAGGCATCCTCGCCATTGCCGACCCCATCAAGGAAACGACGCCCGAGGCGGTGAAGGCGCTCTATCGCCAGGGCGTCTCGGTCGTGATGCTCACCGGCGACAATTGGACGTCGGCGCGGGCTGTCGCCAAGCGGCTCGGCATCAAGGACGTCGAGGCCGAAATTCTCCCCGAGGATAAAAGCAAGGTGGTCGCCCGCCTGCGTCAGGCCGGTCGCGTCGTCGCCATGGCGGGCGATGGGGTGAACGATGCGCCCGCCCTTGCTGCGGCGGATGTCGGCATCGCCATGGGAACCGGGACCGACGTGGCCATCGAGAGCGCCGGCGTGACCCTGCTCAAAGGCGACCTGGGCGGGATCGTGCGCGGCCGCCGGCTGTCGCGCGCCACCATGCGGAATATCCGCCAGAACCTCTTCTTCGCCTTCATTTACAACGCGGCCGGCGTGCCGCTGGCAGCCGGCGCGCTTTATCCTGCATTTGGCTTGCTGCTCTCGCCGACAATCGCCGCCGCCGCCATGGCGCTTTCGTCGGTCAGCGTCGTCGCCAATTCGCTGCGCCTGCGCCAGACGCAGATCGAACCTCAGCGCCTGTTGGAAATGCCGCCTTTCCCGGGAAGCGCGTGAAGCGATCGTTCGAAGTCTTTAACTAATCCCGCTCAGCCGTCTTGTACAATGGCGGCAGGGCGAGCAGGCGGCGACAAGAATAGCAGAATGCGCTCCACCCCGAAGCCAGCAACCATGGCGGCGAAGAACACGATCGCCTTTGGATCGAGAAAGCCAAGATTGAACACGGCCGGCCCCGGGCAGACGCCCGCAAGCCCCCATCCGACCCCGAAAACACCCGCCCCGGCGAGGAGCGCGGGATCGATTTTTCGAGAGGATGGCCCGCTGATTGCGCATCCCAGATAGGACTGCCGGCGTTTTGCCGCCAGCCGGAAAGCCGGCAGCGCGATCAAGATCGCTCCGCCCATGACGAAAGCCAGGGATGGATCCCAAAGACCAGCAAGGTCCAGGAAGCCGAGCACTTTTCCAGGGTCTGTCATGCCGGCCAAATAGAGGCCGCAACCGAAGATCAGACCAAGCGCAAAGGTGATCGCAAGGCGCATCGTTTCCCTTTCAGTTGAAAACATGGCGGATGAGGAACACCGTGGCCATGGCGGAAGCCATGAACATTATTGTGGCCGCCAGCGAGCGCAGAGACAGTCTGGATAATCCGCAGACGCCATGGCCGCTCGTGCAGCCGGCGCCGAGACGCGATCCAAAACCCACAAGAAGCCCGGCGGCTGCGATTGTTCCGTAACCCGCATCAAAGTCTGGGGGCGTCGGCGCCTTGGCGAGGCCGATAATGAGCGGCGCCGCAACGAGGCCGAGCAGGAAAGCGACGCGCCAGTCCCAGTCTCCACGCCTGGGCTGAACAAGCCCCCCGAGCACGCCGCTGATCCCTGCGACCCGCCCGATCAAAAGAATCGTCAGCCCCGCGGAAAGACCAATCATCGCGCCGCCCGCAACTCCGCTTGCCGGTGAAAAATGCGCCCAGTCAATTTGCATCCGTCTGTCTAACCTCTGAAGGACCGACCGTGAGCGTCAGTGTGCGGGTGTTGCCCAAATGTTACATACATCGCGCTTTTAGTCTATAATATTTATAGACCAAATCACGAATGAAAGGCTGTTGAGATGAAACGGTTCGGCTGGCCTCTGCTATTTGCCCTCATGGCGGCAACCATGACGCCACACGAGGTCGGCGCGACGGAAGGCTATTTCCTCGAAGGTTATGGGACGCGCGAAAAGGGAGTCGGCGGCGCGGGCGCAGCCGACTCCCGCGATCCGCTCGCCCTCTCCATCAATCCGGCGGGGCTCGTGGATGTCGGGCATCAATATACCCTCGGCCTCACCGCTTTTTCGCCCGATCGCGGTTACCGGACCTCAGGGCCAGGCTTCGTCGCGCCTGGGCGTGTGCAGAGCGGACGCGGCCTCTTCCCGATCCCGAACGGCGGCTACAGCAGACCCATCGACGAAAAATCCGCGTGGGGTGTCGCCGTCTATGGCAATGGCGGCATGAACACCACCTACTCCGCGAATTACGCAAGCCTCTTCTATGGAAGTCCGATGTGCCGGCAGACGGGCGTCTATTGCGGCCGCAACGCCGGAGTCGATTTGAACCAGGCGTTCCTCACCGCCGGCTACGCGCAGCGTTTCGGCAATCTCTCTATCGGTTTCGCGCCCGTGCTCGCGGTACAAATCTTCAAGGCGCGAGGGCTGGCGGTATTTGGGCCGTTCTCCTCGGCTCCAAACGAACTCAGCGACCATAGTTATAATTGGTCTGTCGGCGCAGGCGTCCGCGCCGGCCTGCAATATCGGCTGACCGACAAGCTGCGCATCGGCGTCGCAGGTTCCTCGCCGATCTGGATGTCGCCTTTCGAAAACTACAAGGGTTTATTTGCAAACGAGGGCGACTTCGACATTCCGGCGAATGTGACGGCTGGCGTCGCCTATGACGCCCTGCCGATGCTTACCTTGCTCGCCGACTGGAAGCATATTTTCTATTCGCAGGTTCCGTCGGTTGGAAATTGGTCGACGTTGCAAGCGCCGATGGGCGTGATGAACGGGCCCGGCTTCGGTTGGAGCGACATCGACGTCGTCAAAGTCGGGGCGGAGTATCGCGGCTTTGAAAAACTCGCGCTTCGCGTCGGCTACAGCTACAACAACAGCCCGATCAACTCGCGAGACGTCACGCTGAATATTCTCGCGCCGGCTGTCACCAAGCATCACATCAGCGGCGGCCTCAGCTATTACGTGACGCCGTCGTCATCCATCGATCTTGCAGCGGTGGTGTCGCCCCAGGGGACGGCTTCGGGAATTGAGCGAACGCCGCTGGGGCCCAATCCGCTGCGGACGATCAATATCTATCTTTCCACGTTCGAAATAACCGCTGGCTGGACGCAGCGTTTCGACGTGGCTCCGGCGCCCGTCGCTGCTAAAATTTAGAACTCAGTCGGGCGGCGTTTTGCTGTCCTCAATTCCCAGTATTGAGAGCTTGCCAGCTTGGCTGGCAGGCTCTCTCGAAAGCGCCACTAGAGCGCATTCCGCAAAGTGATGGACTTTCGCGAAAGCGCGTTAGCGGCAGTTCCAGACCCAGCCCTGAATTGCGTCCCAGTCCCAACAGACGTTGTGAACATGGTGGCCCGTTTGCTGGCTCCAATCGCGGTGCCCATGCCGCCAGTGGCCGCCGATATGCTGCATCGCGCTATGTTCTCGATGCTCCTCACTCTGCGCCATCGCCGGAGCGGTGAAGGCGAATAGGGACGCTATGATAGAGAATATGAACTTGCGCATTTCATCCCCCTTCAATCCGAGCGTTGCTGCTCGCGGGAATAATGGGTGCTTGCGAACCAGCCTTCAACCATGAATATTGACGCACTTATAACTTGGGCGCCGCCGGGTTTATTGCACACGTTGAATCTGGTCGATCACATAGCCCTGTGAGGATTTGGAGAGAGTAAAGGTAACCTTGGCGCCGGGCCCAAGCCCTTCGAGCCTCACCCCGGGCGCGACTTTGAACGCCATGGTCATTGGCGGCCATTTTAGCGCGGGGATCGCATCATGCGTAATCCGAAGCTGACGCTCCTCCTCGTTCACCGCCTCGACGACCCCTTGTCCGGTCGCCTTCTCTACCGCCTCCGCGATTTGCGTGCGGCCCGGGCTCTGCGCCGCGACCGATGAGACGCCGGCAAGCGCCAGCCCCAAGGCCGCCGCCAGTTTGAGAACTTGTCGCAACGCTGTTTCCAACACCGTCTCCCTTGGCTAAATGGATGGGCCGGTTCTTTCCAAAGCCGGTAGTTTGCGTTTTGTTCCGGCCCGGCGTTCTCGAAAGAACGCATGGCGCGACAAGGGCCGCGAGGCGAAGCTAATGCGTCACCAACGAACGAAGCGCTATCAAATCCATGATTGATTGAACGGCGCCAGACGCGGTTTATATCGGCCGATAACTCGCGAGCCTCACCGCAATCGTCGCGATTGACTCGTCTTCCAGTTTTTCCTACCATTATTGTAGGCTTTAGATTCAGCGGCTCGGTTTTGGCGCCGAGTCCAACCCCCCTCCCACGATCGTGAGGGGTGCGATCAGCCGAGACTTGGAAGGCGAGGAGGCCACGTTCTCTCGCCACCATCTGCTCCATACCGAGGGTTCACCATGCCTGAGAAATGGGAATACCAGTTGCGCTTCAAGCTATCGCCGGAGTTGGCGGAAGTCGCTCGCGGGGACGTTAATGACGCACGGTTCAAGCCGATCGCCGAAGTATTGGCGCGGCACAACGCCTCTGCGATCAGCCAGTTCGACGCCTTCGCGAATTATGTCGCCCAAGCCGAAAAGCATGGCGTCGATGAATATCCGCTTTACCAATGGACCAAGGCGACGATCGAAAATCCCGAAAAGAAAGCTAAGCACTCCACGGCTTTCGCTGTCTATGTCGGCGGCGATGAAGTCTATGACGAGGCTCGGGCCAATGCGCTCGAGCGAGATTTGCGCCCCTTAGTCGAGGCGGGACTTCTTCTCGCATTAACGAAGCACGACACGAACCCGGCCAACAATCCGCAGCCGCCGGCGCATTTGATATGAGCGCAACGCGCACGCGGCTGTAGCATCGGGGTTATATCGACTTCGTTTTCCCCTTGCGCCAAGAACCTCGCTTTTATGTTTCGACGGATCGCATGTTGTCTCATGCTCGATCCGATAAGAGCCTATACCCTTTCAATTTAGGAGAACACTCATGACAAGTGCTGCTGCGGTTATTCCCGAAGGCGGTCGACGCGTTGGGGATTGGCTCGTCGGTCTTGCTCTTCTTCTCTTGGTCGTTGGCTTTGCGCCGACGTTCTATCTGAAACCCGTTTTCGAGGCTGGGAAGCCGCTGACGCTACTCGTAATCGCTCACGGTGCGGCGACGACGGCCTGGATCGCCGTTTTCGCTTTTCAATATTACACGGCAAGCGCCGGATCACGGGAAAGACACAAGACCGTTGGCGTCATCGGCGCAGTCCTTTTCGGACTGGTCGTCGCATTGTCGCTCGTCACTGCCGTGGCTCGGGTCTCTTCTGCGGACCCGAAAATATCGGGGCTCGCGCCTTTGACCGGTCTCGCTTATCCTTTTTGGGTGCTCGTAGAGGTCACGTTTTTTGGTGTCGGGGCTCTCGTCTCGATCCGCCGTCCGGATTGGCATCGTCACTTTCAACTGGCCAGTTTCTTTTCCTTCATCGCGCCCGCGACCGCGCGCGCGTTGCGTTTCGTCATTCCTGCTGGGCCCGGAGTGACCTATGGTTCGTTGCTGATTTCCATCCTGCTCTATGCCGGCGCCAGCGGTCTCAAAGATGTTCGTTCGGGCAGAGTATCGCGCGCGGCTCTGGTCACCCTCGGCGTTCAGTTCTTGACGCTCCTTGTGCTTTTCTTCAGCTTGGATGCGGCGCCCCTATGGCTTCAATTCGCTTCCGCCCTCACGGGATACCCGCTGTAGCGCTCTAGGACAGGAGTCCAGGCGTCGCCGTCAACGCCAATTCCGAATGTTGATCAGGCCGAGCGAAGCCGGCAAGAAACAAGAAGGACGCGCCAGACTTCCGCGCTTCCTGCGTCGCTAATTCGCACAAAGCGCACAGTCGCCCGACACGGGCGGCGTAAAGACTCGGGCAGTCCAGCCGCCGCCGATCGCCGCCATAAGCGATAACGCCGCCAGAGGCCGCCCCGTCCGATTGCTTGACGCTGGGCGGCGAAGGCGTCCGACTGCGTTGTCACCTCACCGCACCCTCTTGATAGCGCTTGAGCGAGACGCTGAGCGTCTCGCCCGCGCCGGCGGCGGAACTGCCGCAGGCCGATGACCAGCCGCCAATAGATCACTGTATAGGGCGCCGCTGCAGCGATCCAGAAAACGCCGTCGAGGACGCGGTGATGATCCTCTGGGGCCGTCGACCGCGGTGCGCACCCCGCTTCGGTCACGAAGGGCTCAAGTGACCCCCTCATCGCTCATCAGTGGCCGAATAGACGCCGACCTCCCTTAGAGGGAAATGTTGAACCACCGATGCCCCCATCGAAAACATCATTGGGATACCGAACGCGGTCGAAAGCATGTTGTCGGACGTCGCAGTGACCAGCGCTCAGGTACCGAGAGTGCAGCGTCGACTGCGAGCTTACGTCGGGTAGGAGATTCGAGATGGAGCAGGAGACCCCTGTTTGAATGCCGGGCCATTGTCTATTTTTAAAGTAGGATTCAACATGCATGACCTCGTCAGCGCAGCCGCGGAAAAGTGAATTAAATTTTTAGATTCAAACATTTAAATATAACATTGAGGCAGCAGAGCCTGCACCGCAAGGGGAATTGACTCGTAAACTGTACCTTTTTAGTATGATTTACATCCGCAGCGCTCAGCTCCTGTTTCGTCGGGAAGAGACGATCTTTCTGTCGCAAGCACCAAAAGAGGCGGACGCGCTCAAGTATCTCCGTCTGGCAGTAAACGATGCTGATCGCGCCGTTGCCCACCATCGCTCTCCCGAGAAACGAAACACGCACGCCCTCGGCCGCCCGTTCTTTCCAATATCATCAAGGAAATCGAAGAGATGAAACATCCGGCAACAAAGGTAGGACTGGCTCTTCTGCTGAGCGTCTCGACCGCCGCGCTCGCGATAGGCGCCGACTCGAAACCCCTTCCCGACGCCGCGCCCGTCGCCAACGCGCCCACGCGCGCGCCGCACTGGGCTTATCAGCCAATCCGTATTGCCGGCGCGCCGGCGGTCGCTAATGCGCAATGGGTCCGCACGCCAATCGACGCTTTCATTTTATCAAAAATTGAAGCGGCAAAGCTGACTCCCTCGCAGGATGCTGACCGCGCGACCTTCATTCGCCGAGCGACGCTCGACATTTGGGGCCTTATTCCCCAGCCCGAGGAAGTCGCCGCTTTCGTCAACGACGAGTCGCCCGACGCTTATGAAAAGCTAGTCGACCGTCTCTTGGCCTCGCCGCATTACGGTGAGCGTCAGGCGCGCCGTTGGCTCGATCTCGCGCGCTACGCGGACAGCGGCGGGTTTCAGAACGACATCACACGTCCAAATTTTTTCCGCTATCGCGATTGGGTCGTCCAGTCATTTAATAACGACAAGCCATACTCGCGGTTTATCCAAGAACAGATCGCCGGCGATGAACTTGCGCCCGGCGATCAGGACGCACTCGTCGCGACGGGATTCCTCGCAAGTTACGCCGACAATCCGAACGCGCGTGATCTTATCAATCGAAAATATCAGATCACGACGGACATCGTCGACACCATCGGGACTGCGGTTCTCGGCACGACGATAGGATGCGCTCGCTGCCATGATCACAAATCGGACAAGCTGACGCAGAAGGATTATTTTTCGCTCCAGGCCTTCTTCGCCAACACGTCCTTCAATGCGAAATTCCCTGCCGCCAAGGGCGCACAAGAGGAAGAGTTTCTCAAGGCGCAGGCGATCTACGAGGCAGCCGCGAAAGACATCCTCGAGCGTCAGAAGGCGATCATCGAGTCGGTCCGGGACAAGGCCACACAGTTCTACAAAGAGCGCTTCAATCCGGACGCCCGCGCGTCGATCGTAAAGGCAAAATCCGAGTGGAACGCCCTCGACAGGTGGGTGAATTATCGCGCCGAGACCGTGACCGACCAGACGGCGCTCTCCAATTATATGCGCGATATCGCGAACGACGAGAAGAATCCAGACCGCACGCCCGAGATCGTCGCGAAGTGGCGGGAATATTCAAAACTCAATGAAGAGTTGAAGAAATACGAAAAACTAAAGCCGACGCGCGGGTCGGACACTTTCACGGCGGCGACTGAACTTGGCCATCCGGACGCGCCTGCGACCTATGTTTTCTTCGGCGGCAACCATGAGCGCCCGCTGGACGAAGTTCAGCCGGCCTTCCCGGAGGCAATCAGCAAAGAGAAGCCCGAGATCAGGCCAAGCGCGACATCCTCCGGCCGCCGCACCGCACTCGCCAACTGGCTGGCGAGCCCGAGCAATCCGTTGACTGCGCGCGTTCTGGTCAACCGTGTCTGGAATGAATATTTCGGCAAAGGGATCGTCGGGACAGTAAGCGATTTCGGCAAAGCCGGCGATAAGCCCACCCATCCCGAGTTGCTGGATTATCTCGCCGACAACTTCGTGAAGGAAGGCTGGAGCATCAAGAAGCTGCATCGCCAGATCTTGCTCTCCAGCGTCTACCGCCAATCATCGACGCAGCGTGACGAAGTTGCCGCCGCCGATCCAGAAAACAAGTTGCTCGCCTCCTTCCCGAGAAAGCGTCTGGACGCCGAGCAGATCAGGGATTCCCTCCTCGTCGCAGCCGGCAAGCTCGAAGACTCCCTCGGGGGGCCCGCCGTGTTTCCGCCGTTGCCTGCCAATTTGAACGTCGGCCCTGCTTGGGAGGCGTCCAACGATCCCCGTCAGACCAATAGACGCAGTATCTATATCTTCGCGCGCCGCAGCGTGCCCTATCCGCTGCTCGAAACTTTCGACCTCAACAATACGCAGCAAGCGCATAGCAAGCGCGACGTCACAACGACCCCGTTGCAGGCGCTGACGCTCGTCAACAATGATCTCGTTTTTCAGTGGTCCCAAGCGCTGGCGGGTCGTGTGATCCGTGAGGGAGGTGACGACGAGTCGGCGCGGATCGACCGTCTGTATCAAATCCTCTTCGCCCGCCATCCGGACGATTACGAAAAGGGCGTGCTGAAGGTTTTTCTGGACCAACACGAAAAAGTGATCGCGAGCAAAGCCTCGGAGGGGAGATTCACGATCGCCGAGCCGACCGGCAAGGATGTGAAAATTTCCGACCCAATCCGTACGTCGGCTTTCGTCGATCTCGTTCATACGGTCGCGAATTCGAACGAGTTCATCTACCGCTTCTGACACATCGCCATACTGAAAAAGAAGGAACATGACATGAGCAATAAATCGAGGCGCGACTGGCTGTTTTCCGCCGGCTATGGCGTTAGCGGACTGGCGCTGAATGGCCTCATGCCGGGCGGCGGAGTTTTATCCGTTCCGCTCGCGCAGGCGGCGCCGAGCTATATCGATCCGCTCGCGAAAAAGGAGCCGCATTTTGCCGCAAAAGTGAAATCGGTCATTTGGCTACATATGGACGGGGCGCCGAGCACGCTCGATCTTTTCGACTACAAGCCAGAACTCGTGCGTCTCGCGGGGCAGGAGGTTCCGGAATCGTTCCGCAAAGGCCTTCAGGTCACTACCTCGGGCGGCGCCGGCAAGCTCTTCGCCTCGAACCGGACATGGAAGCAGTATGGCCAGAGCGGCGCCTGGTTCTCCGACCTTCTTCCGAATCTCGGAGAGCATGCGGACAAGATCACCTTTATCAAATCGAGCGTGACCGTGGGCGCGACTCACGACATTTCGATCCTGAAACTCAACACGGGCGACGTAACGCCCGGTCGCCCCTCGCTCGGCGCATGGATCACCTATGCGCTCGGCTCGGCCAATCCGGACTTGCCGCCTTATGTCGTTCTCTACGGGGGCAAGCGTGAACCGCGCGGCGGCTCCGTGAACTGGAATTCGGGATTCCTCCCGGCCGTCTTTCAGGGAACCGCGTTCCGTCCCGGGGCGTCCCCCATTCTCAATCTCGACCGGCCGGAGCTGATCGCCGCCGCCCAACAGCGCGACAATCTCGATCTGCTCGCCAAGCTCAACGCGCACAAGTCCGAGGACTTCTCGGCGGATACTGAGCTTCAGGCGCGCACGCGCTCCTATGAGCTCGCCTATCGTATGGAGTCGTCGGCCCCCGAAGCCGTCGATCTTGCGAAGGAAACCGCAGCGACCAAGTCCCTCTATGGCCTCGACAACGAGGCGACCAAGGACTACGGCACCGTGCTGCTGCGCGCCCGCCGCCTCGTCGAGCGCGGCGTTCGCTTCGTTCAGGTGGTCTCCGGCCCGGTTGACTCGATCAACGAAGACAACAAGAACTGGGACGCGCATCGCAAGCTTGAAGAGAACCATGGCGCGAATGCGCGCGCGGTGGATAAGCCGATCGCGGGTTTGCTGGCGGATCTCGCAGCACGCGGGCTGCTCGACGAAACGCTCGTGGTGTGGACGTCGGAATTCGGGCGCACCTCATACGGCCAAAGCGGCGACGGACGCGACCATAACCCTTGGGGCTATACACAATGGCTTGCCGGCGGGGGCCTGAAGCACGGCTTCACCTATGGTCAGACAGATGAGATTGGCCTGAAGACAGTCGAAAATCCTGTCGACACCTATGATCTGCACGCCACGGTGCTGCAACTTCTCGGGCTCGATCATCTGAAGACGATCTACAAACGCGCTGGCCGCGCCGAGCGTCCGACGGTGGTCTACGGGAAAGTCGTGAATGACGTCCTCGCGTAGGCGCCGCGGGGCGTCGCCCGGCCCTGAGCTGCCGATTTTGAAAGGAGGTCGCGCACGGTCGTAATTTTGTTTCTACTCCCACCTACAGACTTCGCGCCCCGGCCCTGGCCCGGGGCGTGCTTTTAATGCCGGAGCGATTCGTGGATCCTCGGCGCGAGTGTCGAACGGGCCTCCGGCCAACTTAGCCAACCCTTGCTCCTTGTCGCCGCGGATGACCGCCCGCGACAACGGCCTTCGCTTTGATCGGCCCTCCTCCAACTGCCGGGCCGTTGCCCTCAAGCTTCTCCAGCCAGAATTGCAATGTATCATACCTTTTGAGTGTGATTAACACTCCTTTGACAGCCTTTTCTCGCCTCCGAACCAATGCGCCGTGACGTCGACGCATCCCGCCGATACAGACGTCAAGCGAACCCTGCTACGCCCCGCTCATGACGCGCTTATCATCATGTATTGACGTTATTTCTTCAAATCAATCTTTGAATGCGACCGCCCTATGTCAACTATCCCGTCGACGTCGACGTAACGCGTAAATCGGCGCCGCAGACAATAAACATGCGCCGCCTTGACTCTATTATTTCTACCTATTTAGTATATTTCAGTCAGCTTTTAGGGTGGAGGGGAATGAATGCGTGCCGCCAACCGGCAATTTGGGTCTGCGCTTATGAGCAGCGTTTCGATTTTGGCGGCGGCCACCGCGCTTTTCTCGGCGCCGTCCGCCCAGGCTGAGGACACTGCGTCCGCACAAGGGCCGATAGAGGTCGATAACATCGTCGTGAGCGGCAAAGGAAACGGCGGCATCGATCGCCCCGTTCAACAAGCCCAGGAAAAGCCGAGGTCGATTGTCGTCGTCGACGAAAAGACCATGGAAGATCAAAACATCAATCGGCTCGACGAATTGCAGCAGTTGATCCCTAATTATCGCGCCAACAACAGCGGCGCGAGCCAGGCCTCCCGCCAGACCATTCGCTGGGTCGGCGTCGGCGCGGCCGGCACCGGCGTCGGCACGGAGTCCCCCACAGGTTACGTGGTCGACAACGTGTTCTGGAAATACTGGGGCTTCCAGTGGATGGACCAATTCGATGTGAGATCCTTCGAGGTCGCCTATGGCCCGCAAGGAACGGCGGGAGGGAAGAATACCGCGGTTGGCAGTCTCATCATCAACAACCGACTGCCGTCCTTCGCGCGGCAGGCGAGTTTCGAGACCCATTTCGCCAATCACAGCCGCGTCATCGAGAAAGCGTACGTCACGGGTCCGATCATCGATGAGAAGCTCGCCTATCGCGTCAGCGTTTTCCTGGATAAGGGCAGCGGCTGGATTCACGACCAAGTGACCGGCGCCGGTTACAAGAACACTGACCGCTGGGGCGTGCGTGGGCAGTTGCTCTACGTCGGCGACGAGGTCACCGACCGCCTCATCGTCAATTTCAGCAAGTCAACCGAATACAACGGCTACACGCTCGGGCCATACTCGGACTCCTTCTTGACCTACGCCAACGGCACGCGTCCGGCGGCGACCTTTGCGCAGAATGTGGCGACCAAGCTCGGCAAGCCGATATTGTCCTGGGACCCATACAAGCCGTCCATCGCAAACGAGGGCGTCGATCCGGTAAGAACCGTCACCGTCTCGAACGAACTCAACATCGGCGTTGGGGAAAATCTTTTTACATCCATCTCGGCCTATGGCTTCACGCGAAATGAGCAGCGTTATTTCGAAGACACGCAATTGCTCCAGCTATGGCGGGGAGGCATGGACACCTACGTGGGTCAGGCGTCGCAGGAATTCCGTTTCAGCTCACCCAAAGAAGATCGCGACCTCGAGTGGACGACCGGCGTCTATCTCTTTTACGACGACGCAGCGAACCAAATGCATCATACCGTTTTCGGGGTCGACGCTGCGAAATGGCTAGGACCTCGTTACGGTGCAGGCGCCCTTCCCGGCGTAGCGGTATGGGATTACACCCATGCGCGCGACTTTCAGGCTGCCGCCTACGGCCAGGCGACATATCACCTCGATGAGAAGTTGTCGGCTACGCTCGGTCTGCGCGAGAGCTACGAAATTCGCCAAGGTTCGGTTAGCCAGCTCAACCGCTATTATCCGACCGTTTCAGTTTTTGCTCAGGATCAGGCGGTCATCGCCGCCGGGAGCCGCGGCCTCTCGGATACGGGCGGCAAGGAAAAGCCTCACAATTTTCTTACTGGGATATTCAATCCACAGTACAAGTACAACGATAACGTCCAAATATACGCACTGGTTGGCCGTGCGGAAAAAGCCGGGGCCGTGAACACGAGCGCGAACCCGCGCTATGTCAAGAATGCGTCGGGAGTCTACAAATTCGACTCATTCCCGACGGTCATCACCAAGCCGGAATACTCATGGGATTATGAGCTCGGATTTAAGTCCAACTGGTTCGACAACCACCTCTTGTTCAATGTGAACCTCTACTGGAACGATTTTTTCAATTTCCAGACGAACGTCATCGACGGCGTTTCGGTCGACAGCAATGGCGCGCCTCTCGGCCTGACGACGCTCGGGAACGCCGCTCATGCGCGCATCCGCGGCATTGAATTCGACGGGCGATGGAGCCCAATCGACAGATTGTGGATCACTTTCAATGGCGCCTTCTCGGACGCGCGTTGGGTGAGCTGGCCGGATGCCGGCCCGCCGCCGGACTGGAGTTGGCCCAGCGGGCCCGTGCCCGCGCCTCGGCAATTGTCGCTATCCAATACGCGCTGGCAAGGCGTTCCGCTGTGGACCTTCAATATTGGCGCAAACTACGAGCATCCGGTCGGGCGCGTGTTTTCCAATCTCGGCGATTTCTCGAGCCTGGGAGGTTTCGGCGCCTGGACTGGGCAGCCGATCAAAGCTTTTGGCTACGTCAACGTAAGCTGGCAGGACAAGACACGGCTGACCAACCCTTGGTCCGTTGCTCAGTATTGGCAGGGAAGTTTCGCTTATGTGAACGCCGGCGTCGGCTTACGCACAGAAGACGATCGCTACAGTCTCAGCTTTTGGGCCAAGAATATCGGAAACGAGAGACCCTTTAACTCCTGGGATCAAGGAACCCCCGGAACGCCGGCGCGCGTCGGCCTTGCGCGCTGGGACGCCACCTGGGGCGGCGCACTCCGCGTAAAGCTCTTCTGAACGACACGCGCCAAGATCGGACGCGATCGTCGCCAAAGCCAGTTCCAGTCGTGAAGAAAGAGAGAACCTAATGAAGGCGTCGTTTCTAATCGCCGTGCTGTGCTTTGCGCCCGCACTCGAATCCTGTAACTCTACAAGGACGACGAAATTGAGCGAAAGCTGTGATGCGAGTTGCCATGCCCGCCACACGCCCGAACAACACGCGGCGTTTTTGAAGCGGGTCAAGCAATTGGAAACGGATGAATCGGCCGATCCGTCAGGCCTGGGCGGCGGCGGCGGACATCATCACTAAACGTCGAGAAGCACACGCGCGGCTGGCGATTTGCGGTTTAATGAGCGCGTCGGGCCGGGTCGGCAAGAATGCCGACCCGAAGCCCGTATACCAATATTTTGCGACCACCGGAGCGGCTCAGCCTCGAAGCGATGCGTCCAGCCGCCGTAATTTCGAAGGTCGAGAGATAGAGGTTGATCGTCCGGAGCGGGTTGGGTCTGAGGGGTGTGCGCTCGATTCCAGAAACTGTCCCCTGCGGCGAAACCACCTTCGCAAGATCGATAGACGACGACGGCGTCACATATAGCTGAGGCCGCCGCTGATGTGATGCTTGGCGACGGCCGGCGCAAGGATATTCAGCGTGACGTCTCGCGAGTTGATCGGATTGTTGTTGTAGCTGTAGCCGAGCGAAGCGCGAGCCTGTCGAAGCCGCAACGCGGCGCCGCGGGCGCGCTTGGCTGAAGATCTCCGTTTTCGCATGACAAGCATCGCCTTCGCCAATCCGCCGACGATGCACTCTGCAACTCCTGTGTACAGCGCAGGTTGTCGACCGCGTCAATAAATCGGCGGGATCCCGCCACGCTGCGGGACCAATTAAAAAGCACACTGACTTTGTATGAATATAGAGGATGCGATGCAGCGCATGAGCAAATTTCTTGTTTTGGCATTGGCTACTGCGGTTCTGGCGGTTCTCGCCTACGAAACCTACGAGGTTGCAGCCGCTCGCAACGTCACGAAAGAGAAGTTCGCAAAATATGAGGCGGAGACCGCAAATGGGACGAAGGGGCCATCGGTTCTGTCGCAAGAGAGACAGGACATTCTTGTCAAGGTGCAGGATCCGCGTTTCTGGTCGCATAGCGGCGTCGACTGGAGCTATCCGCTTTCGACAACCGTGACGCAGTCGGTCGTCAAGAAGCTCTATTTCGAGGATTTCCGTCCGGGCTTCGGGAAAATCAAACAGACTTTGATCGCCTATTTCGCGGTTGCGCCTCTCTCATCCAAAAACGCGCAGTTGGCGGCGTTCCTGGACGTAAATGGTTTCGAGGCCTTGTCGGCGAAGTGGTTCGGTAAGCCGCTCCAGTCACTGAGCGACGAGGAATTTCTCTCGCTGATCGCCACCAACAACACCCCGAAGATTGCGCCGGGCTCAAAAGAGAACGGTGAAAGAGTCGCGCGGATCAAAAAGTACCTCGCCGGGAAATGCGAGAGACGTGGGCTTTCGGATGTCTGGCTCGACCAATGCGCGGCCAGTTGAGCGGCCGCTCCCCGACGCAAAATTCCCTGGAGGCAATTCCGCCGCGCGCCCGCACTCGAAACACTCAACCCGCGCTTCGCAAAAAAAAGCCGCCCAGGGGGCGGCTTCAAGTTGAGGGAGAGGAATGAAAGCAAGGGGAAGTTCGCGCGTCGTGGCCTATTGCGCGAGCGGAGGTTGCCCGATCGCAGCGCGCAGGTCCGCCAGAGCCCCGACGCGCGGACCGTGGAGGCCGGCGATCTGCGCGACATCCAGTTTCAGCTTCTGGATATTCTCATAGAGATTCACCGAGTAGGGATTGGGGCTCTTCGGGGGCGGCGCATCCTTTGCCTGCGGCGTGAAAGCGTCGGCCTCGATGAGAATTTTCTCCGCCGGCAAATAGACGAGCGCTAGTTCGTCACTGTGCCCATTGCCGGCGATGCGATGCACTTCGATCTGCCGCGCGCCGTCCGAAAGAACATGTTTGTCCGCATAGGTCTCGAACTTCGCAGCCTTCTTCGACTGCGCGAGGCGGTCCGGGCGAAGCGTATGCGGGGCCGACCACGCCTGCTCGTAATAAGGCTTGTCGAGTTCGTGAGTCACGAGCGTCGCGCCAGCATCCACGAAAGTGCGCAACCCGCCGGAGTGGTCGAAGTGAACATGGCTGTTCAAGACATATTTGATCGGCTTGTTGGGCGCGATCTCGGCAATCTTGGCGATGAGCGCGAGTGAGCGCTCTTCGTTGAGCGGCGCTTCGACGAGCACCACGTGGTCCTTCTGCTCGATCGCGACGCTGTGATGCGTGCCGCCCGTGAGCCAATAGACGCCCTCGGCCAGCTTGTTCGCGGTCACAGTCGGCGCCGCCGCCTTGGAGCTTGCGATATTTTCCGGGACGGGGATGTCGACGGCCTGGTTGAGCTTCGCCGAGGCGACCTTCACATGCAGAACGGGAAAGCCGCCCTGGCTACGGGTCAGTTCGGCCGGGAATTGAATGCCGCCGAAATCTTTGTAACCGGAGAACTTTGTCTCGACGAGCGTATCGCCGAGCACCGGGCTATCGATCCAGCTCCGCACCCATTCGAGCTGGTTGGCGGCGTTGATATAGCCCTCATATTTATGGCCGGCGCTCGTGAAGGAGATTTGCACGCCGGCGCCCGAAGCGCTCGACTTTGCGCCATTGGCGAGAGCCGCCTTCAGAAAGCCCTGTGGCGTCGTCCAGATTTCCGCCGTCCTCTCCTCGACCAAGGCGGGTTGCGGGGTCGCGACCGGCGCGGCGTCAGGGGACGCGTTGGCGGGCGGGGCGACATTCCATGCCTTGTCGCCGCTCACGAGCCAGGAGAGCTTCTGCTCGGTCGGCGTTGGGCGCTGGCGGCCGGGCTCGACCGTTTGGATGCGGGTGAGTAATACGCGTTGGGCGGGCGCGTTGAAATTCACGCTCGCAGAATAGCTGCTGACTTCGAATTGTGGCCATGGGCCGCCGGGCACAGGCGCCTGGCCGAATTGATACCAGTGGCCGGCGCCAGAGAATTCAAGGGATTTGGCGTCGACGGCGCCGAGCGCCGCAGCCGCTTCCTGAAGAGAGGCGGCGTCAGCAGCGATAGGGAGGAAAACGAAGGCGGCGGTGAAACCGCAGAGGGCAACCGATGGGATCCGCATGTGGGCGATATTCCTTATCCATAGTGGATAAGTAGATTTATTGCTCCATTGAGCCTGCTAGTCAAGCCACATTTCACGCAATCGCGATTACTTACCTACTCCAACGATAGTATTTAACCCCGAAAGAGCGTCTTCAGCTCGGAGGGCCGCGAGAGCCCGATACGCCAGCTTTTTATCAGCCGTTCGGCTTTGTCGACGTAGAGGAACACGACGGGCGTCGTGTAGAGCGTCAGTAGCTGGCTGACGACCAGCCCGCCGATAATTGCGACGCCAAGGGGTTGCCGCGTTTCGGCGCCCTCGCCGGACGCGATTGCAAGCGGCGCGGCGCCCATGATCGAAACGAACGTCGTCATCAGAATCGGGCGAAAACGCATCGCACAGGCCTCGATGATCGCGTCGCGCGCCGGGGCGGCCCGCGTGCGCTCGGCGTCGATGGCGAAATCGACAAGGATGATGGCGTTCTTCATCACCACGCCGATGAGGAGCAAGACCCCGATCATCGCAACGATGCTGAAATCCGTCCCGCACAAAAGCAGCGCGGCGAGCGCGCCGAGTCCCGCGGAAGGCAGAGTCGATAGAATGGTAAGCGGGTGAAAGAAACTCTCGTAAAGGATTCCAAGAACGATATAGACGGCTGCGAGAGCCGCGGCGACCATGAAGGGCTGGTTCGCGAGCGTCTCCTGATAGCTCGCGGCGGTCCCGGCGAAAGCCCCTTGGATCGTGGCGGGAGCGCCGATTTTCGCGATTGTCTCCGAGATGGCCGTGGCCGCGTCGCTCAGAGCTTTCCCCTCTGAGAGATTGAAGGAGACGGTGACCGCCGCGAAATGTCCCTGATGATTCACCTGCATCGGAGTCGGGCCGGCGTTCAGCGAGCTGAAGGACGCGAAGGGAATCATGCGTTCCGATGCGTTTGCGGGGAGCGACAGAGCGCGAAGACCGTTGATCGGCGTTCGGCTTGTCGTGATGACGGGAGGCTGGCCGCCGCGCGCGCCAATATAGAGTTCAGCCAGCGCGTTAGGCGACTCCCTGAATTTCGGCGCCAGCTCGAGCACCACATGGTACTGATTCAACGGTTCGAAGATCGTCGACACCTGACGCTGGCCGAAGGCGTCATAAAGCGTGTTGTCTATCTGGCTTGAGGAGACATTCAGGCGCGCGGCCGTTTCGCGATCGACGACGACATCCGAGCGCAAGCCTTTCTCCATCTGATCGGAATTCACGTCGGCCAGCGTCGGATGGCGCTTTAGCGCCTCGGTAATACGCGGTCCCCAGAGCCGCAGCTCTTCGAGGGAATCGGCCAGGAGCGTGTATTGAAAAAGGGCATTGCTCGATCGGCCGCCAATGCGAATATCCTGCGTGGATTGCAGGAAAAGCTGGACGCCGGGGACTTGAGCGAATTTCGGCCGCAGTCGCGCCAAGATTTTTTCGGCTGAAATCCCACGCTCTTTGAGCGGCTTCAATGTCACGAGCAAGTCAGCGAAATTCGCGGAGCTTGTGATCCAACCCGTCGCAGACTCAATTCCGGGATCGTTTTGCAGGATTGCGACAACTTGCTCGAGCTTCTTCTTCGTGACGGTAAAAGACGCGCTCTGGTCGGCAATCATCGCGCCGCGCATGCGCCCCGTATCCTGCACCGGAAAGAAGCCCTTCGGTATGATCGTGAAGAGGTGCTGATTCACTCCGACGAGCGCCAGGAGCGCGAAAAGGACGAGACGGCGATGATCGAGAACATAGCCTAGGCTCGCCAAATAGAGGCGATGAAGGACGGCGAGACCAACTTCGGTCGCCTCGAAAAGGCGCGCTCTTGCGGCGTGCGTCACATCCTCGAGAAGATGCGCGCAAAGCATCGGCGCGGTCGTGAGGGACAAGAGCAGCGAGACGAGGACAGCGATCGAAAGCGTTGCGGCGAATTCTCGCATCATGCGGCCCACGATCCCGCCCATGAACATGATCGGGAGAAAAACCGCGATCAGCGAAAGCGTCATCGAGAGGACTGTAAAGGCGACCTGCCGCGCGCCGAGAAGCGCGGCCCGCCTCGATGGCATGCCGCTTTCTATCAGCCGCGTGACATTTTCCACGACGACGATGGCGTCATCGACGATGAATCCCGTCGCGATCGTCAGCGCCATCAAGGAGAGATTGTTGAGACTATAGTCGAGTAGATACATGCCGACGAGCGCGCCGAGCAAGGAGACGACGACACAGACGCCGGGGACGACGGTCGCACGCGGATCGCGCAGAAAGACGAAGACGACGGCGATGACGAGCATGACGCTCAACGCCAGCGTCGTCTCGATCTCACGCAGCGAGGTTCTGATCGTCAAAGTTCTGTCTTGCACGATGCGCATCTCGGCTTCGGCAGGAAGCGCTGCGGAAAGCGGCCCCATGAGCGCCTTGATGCGATCGACGAGCTCGATGAAATTGGCGCCGGGCTGGCGGTAAATTTGAACCTGAACGCCAGGGCGTCCATTGCTGACGCCGAAATTTCGATCATCTTCCACAGAGTCGATCACCTCTGCGACATCGTGGAGCTTGACCGCCGCGCCGTTCCGATAGCCGACAATGACGCCGTCATAGTCCCGCGCCTTGCGGGACTGATCGTTGGCGTAGATCTGGTAGCGCTGGTCGCCGGAGTCGAACGCGCCCTTGGGGCCATTGTAATTCGTCGCGCCGAGCGCTGTGCGCACGCTTTCGAGCGACAGTCCATATTGGAAAAGCGTGCGCGGATTGACTTCGACGCGGACGGCCGGGAGGGCGCCGCCGCCGACGGTGACCTGCCCGACGCCTTCCACTTGCGAAAACTTCTGCTGCAGGATGTTTGACGCGACCTCGAAAAGCGCCCCTTGCGACAGCCGATCAGAGGTGAGCGCGATGATGACCACCGGGACCTCGGCGGGATTGGCGCTCCTGAACGTCGGGTTGCTGCGCAGATTGGCGGGCATGTCCGCACGCGCGGCGGCTATCGCCGCCTGAATGTCTCTTTGCGCGCCATCGACGTTGCGATCCAGATCGAATTGAAGATTGATGCGGGTCGAGCCGAGGTAGCTCGCCGACGTCATTTCCGTGACGCCGGCGATCTGACCGAGGCGTCGCTCGAGCGGCGTAGCGACGGAGGAAGCCATAATCTCGGGGCTTGCGCCGGGCATATTGGCCCCGATGCTGATGACCGGATAGTCGATTTGTGGAACCGGGGCCGCCGGCAGCACAAAGAAAGACACAAGACCCGCGAGGCAGAGGCCCAGCATTAGAAGGCTGGTTGCGACCGGGCGGTCGATCGCGCGGTCGATCAGGCGCATTTTTCCTCCGCCGCCGAGGAGGCTGTCGCGTCGCGCCCCTGCCCGATCGGCAACCGTTTCGCCAGCTTGTCGAACGCAAGGTAAATGACCGGCGTCGTAAAGAGCGTCAGAATCTGGCTCAGGATCAGGCCGCCGGCGATGCTGACGCCAAGCGGAAGCCGAAGCTCCGAACCTTCGCCCCCGCCGACGATCATCGGGACTGCGCCGAGCAAGGCTGCGAGCGTCGTCATGAGGATCGGACGAAACCGCAGGAGACACGCCTGATAGATCGCCTCACGCGGAGAGAGACCTTCGTCGCGTTCCGCCTGCAAGGCGAAATCGATCATCATGATGGCGTTCTTCTTCACGATGCCGATCAGAAGGATGATGGCGATCACGCCGATGATCCCGAAATCGTTCCCCGTGATCATGAGCGCGAAAAGGGCGCCTATGCCGGCGGACGGCAATGTGGAGAGGATGGTGATCGGATGGATGTAGCTTTCGTACAGGATGCCGAGCACGATGTAGACGGTGACGATCGCGGCGAGAATGAGCAGCAGCGTGCTTGTCGTCGACGAGGCGAACGCCTGCGTCGCGCCCTGGAAAACCGTGATGACGCTCTGCGGCGCGCCAAGGTCGCTCTGCGCCTGTTTCAAGGCGGCAATGGCGTCGCTGAGCGCGAAACCGGGCGCGAGATTGAAAGAAATTGTCACCGCCGGGAATTGCGAGAGATGGTCGAATGAGAGCGGCGCTTTCGTTTCGCGGATTGTGACGAGCGAAGCGAGCGGAACTTCAGAGCCGCCCGCGCCAGGCACTCGGAGAGAACCGAGCGCATCGAGGCTCGGAACGCTGCGGCCGTCGGCTACGAGTATGACGCGATATTGGCTCGTCTGCGTGAAAATCGTGGACACGATCCGTTGACCGAAGGCGTCATACAGCGTGTTATCGATTGTCGAGACCGTGACCCCATAGCGCGCGGCCGCGTCGCGATCGATCTCCACGTAAAGGGCCCGCCCCGAGGTTTGGGCGCTACTGGAAACATCCTCGAAAGGCGGCAGGCTGGCGAGCCGCTCGACGAGTTGCGGCGCATAATGCGCAAGCTCATCCGGATTGGCGTCCTGCAAAGCGAAATGATAGGCGCCGCGGCCTCCGCCTGAATCGATGGTGAGATCCTGTACGGGCTCCAAGAAGAGCGAAATGCCGCCGACGTCTTTTGCCGCCGCTTGCAACCGGCGAACAACTTCCGTCGCCGTCGCCTTGCGCTCCGCTCTGTCTTTCAATTTGATCAGGACGCGGCCGCTGTTGAGCGTCTTGTTCTCGCCATCGACGCCGAGCGTGGAGGTAACTGACTCGACCGCGTCGTTGTCCAGCAGGCGCTTCACGAGCGCGAGTTGCCGCTTTGACATCGTCGAGTAAGAGGCGCTCTGTTCTCCGATTGTCGCGCCCTGGATCAGCCCCGTATCTTGAACGGGGAAGAAGCCTTTTGGAATGACCACGTACAAGACGCCGGTCAGGCAAAGCGCGCCGAGAAACACGGCGAGAGTCGTTCTGGCGTGATCGAGAGCCAGCGTCAGCAGGCGACCATAAGAGTCGATGATCGCGTCGAACCAGGTCGCCCCCTTGGCGTGGCTGTCGACATGGCTATGCATGTCGCCCTGCGCGAGCAGCTTGCTGCAAAGCATGGGGGCCAATGTAAGAGACACGACGGCTGACAAAATGATCGTCGCTGCAAGGGTGACGGCGAACTCCCGGAACAGCCGGCCAACGATTTCTCCCATGAAAAGCAAGGGAATTAACACGGCGATGAGCGAAATCGTCAGCGAGACGATCGTGAAGCCGATCTCTCGCGCGCCTTCCAGGGCGGCGTCGATGGGCGTGCGGCCCTTTTCCAAATAGCGTGCAATATTTTCGACCATGACAATGGCGTCGTCGACGACGAAGCCTGTCGCAATGGTCAACGCCATCAGCGTCAGATTGTTGAGGCTGTAGCCCAAGAGATACATGACGGCGAAGCCGCCGACGAGCGAGAGCGGCACGGCGACGCTGGGCACGAGCGTCGCGCGCAGATTGCCGAGAAAAAGATAAATCACGCCGACGACGAGGAGCACGGCGAAGAAAAGCTCGAATTGCACATCTTCGATCGATGCGCGAATGGTCGTCGTGCGGTCGGATAAAATCGCCACCTCGATGGAACCCGGCAGCGACGCCTGCAAGGTCGGCAACAGGGCCTTGATCCGATCGACGACGGCGATGACATTGGCGCCGGGTTGCCGTTGGATATTGACGATGATCGCGGGAGTTAGATTGCTCCACGCTCCCAGCTCGCTGTTTTCCGCGCCGTTGAGGACTTTGGCGACATCGCGCAGACGCACCGGCCCGCCGTTTCGATTCGCCACGATAAGCTGGTCGTAATCCTTAGGGCTTTTAAGCTGATCGTTGGAGTCGATCGCGAATTCTTGCGATCGGCTGTCGATGTTGCCCTTAGGCAAATTGACATTGGCGCTCGAGATCGCCGTCCGCAGGTCTTCAAGCGACATGCCATAGGAGGCGAGCGCCGCCACATTGGCGCGCACAACCACCGCCGGGCGGTTGCCGCCGCTGACGCTGACAAGGCCGACGCCCGAGAGCTGGGAAATTTTCTGCGCTATTCGCGTGTCGGCGAATTGCTGAACCTCGGTGAGCGGAAGCGTTTTGGAAACCAGGGCGAGCGTCAGAACTGGGGCGTCGGCCGGATTGATTTTTGCGTAAACAGGCGGCGCGGGAAGGTCGGTGGGAAGGAAGCTTGCCGCGGCGTTGATCGCCGCCTGCACCTCCTGTTCGGCGACGTCGAGCGTCAGCTTCAGGCTGAACTGCAGCGTTATAACCGATGCGCCGCCGGAGCTTGTCGAAGCAATCTGCGCAAGGCCGGGCATCTGGCCGAGTTGGCGTTCGAGCGGCGCGGTGATGGCGGACGCCATCACCTCCGGACTGGCGCCGGGGTAGAAGGTTCGGACTTCGATCGTTGGGAAGTCGATTTGCGGCAATGCCGAAATTGGCAGGAGGCGATAGGCGATAGCCCCCGCGAGGAGTATTGCCGCCATCAGCAGCGAGGTCGCCACCGGCCGAAGGATGAAAGGGCGGGAAAGGTCGATCGCGCTCACGACGCGTCGTTCTTCGCCACAGGCCCGCGCCCTGGCCCAACTGGCGCCCGCTCCGCGCCCGGAAGGCTAATTGCCGCGCCTTCCCGAAGTCGGTCAGCGCCCTCGACGACGACTTTCTCGCCCGGGTTCAAGCCTTCCAGCACGACGACCTGCTCTCCACCCGAGGGCCCGAGCTTCACGGCGCGCGTCTGGACGGTGGCGTCGTCCTTGATTGCATAGACGAAGGGGCCCTTTGCGCCCTGCTGCACCGCTGCAGAAGGCGCGAGAGCCACATCATGCAAGGTCTCGACAAGGAGATCGGCGTTGACGAACTGGTTGGGAAACAATCTTTCGTCTTCATTGGGGAATTCGGCCCGAAGCTTCACCGTCCCCGAGGAGGCGTCAATCTGATTATCGACTGCAATAAGGTGGCCGCGCGCGAGTTCCGTCACGCGCTCGTGGTCGTAGGCGACGACGGTCAGCTTTTCGCCGGCGCGCGCCTTTTTCAATACTGCGGGAAGCCGGCTTTCCGGAAGCGTGAAGACGACCGTGATGGGCGAGAGCCGCGTGACGACAGCGACGCCGCTGGCGTCGCCCGGCTGGACATAATTGCCCTGATCGACTTGGCGCAACCCCACGCGGCCATCGATAGGGGACACGATCTTGCAGTAGGCAAGATTGAGTCGCGCCTGATCCACGAGCGCGCGGTCGATTGCGACCGTTCCCTTGTATTGGTTGATAAGGGCGCGCTGCGTATCAACCTGTTGCCCAGAAATGACGTCCTTCATCTTGCGGATGAGCGCCTCGTAGCGGGCAAGGTCGCGCTCGGCGTTCTGTAGCAGCGCCTGGTCCTTTTGCAACTGGCCTTCCGCCTGGGCCAGGGCGAGTTGGTACGGCCTGGGATCGACGCTCGCGAGCTCGTCGCCCGCCTTCACATATTGCGATTCTTTAAAATTGACCTCGACGAGATGGCCGGAAATGCGCGTCTTCACGACGGCTGTCGCCGATGGCGTCACCGTGCCGAGGCCACTCAGAACCACCGGGAAGCTACCTTGCGATATCTCCGCTGCGGCGACCCGTGTCGCTTGGCCTCGCCCCGGTCCTTTCCCGGCCGCAGAGGGCGCAGCTCCGTTCCGAAAAACAGCGGAGTAGCCATAGATAAACCCGACCCCCAGAAAAAGGGCGAGCGCGGCGCCAGCGAGGTATCGGCGCAAGGGCGGGCGAAGCAAGTCCTGGCGCGGCCGAGGCGCGGTGATGTCCGAACTCATGACTCTTTAAGACCTCGTCTGCCGCATTGGCCGGGATTGAAATTCAATCTACAAAGAGGGTAGATAAATAGCAATGGAGTACCGACGCGCGCCCAGTTGAAAAGCCGAAGCCGCCCGGGGCTTAATCGAGCAGATGCCCCGCCCGGTCTCGTTTTGTGGCGAGGTAGCGAATGTTGTGATTGTTTTTGCGGCCGACGATCCGATGGTCCGAAACGAGAACCAGCCCCGCCGCCTCCAGAGCGCTCAGCTTAGTGGGATTGTTGGTCATCACGCGGATCTGCGTCACGCCGAGAAGCTTCAGCATTTCTCCTGCGAAGCCGAAAGTGCGTCCGTCCTCCTCGAAACCCAGGATTTCGTCGGCGTCGAATGTGTCGAACCCACGCGATTGAAGGCTATAGGCGTGGATCTTGTTTGCCAGCCCGTTTCCGCGGCCCTCCTGGTCGAGGTAAAGCAGCACGCCGCCCCCATTTTCCGCCATATGGCGCGCGGCGCGGCGCAACTGGTCGCCGCAGTCGCATTTCAAGCTGCCGAAAAGATCGCCCGTAAGGCATGCCGAATGCAGCCTGACAGTGACCGGTTCTCTGATATTTGGCTGGCCGATGACGATCGCCACTTGATCCCGCAGGCCCTCGCCGCCACGAAAAACCACAAACTCTGAGTCCGGCGCGCCTTCCAACGGAACGGGCGCCCGGTTGACGATACGTAAACGCCCATTCCGTTCGCCTCGGAAAGCATTCACATTTGCTGCCCGCGCTGTCAGCAACCCCGGTGGCGTCTGGTCCTCGATTGGAACGATGAGCGCCGCCGGCAGGACATGGGCCAGACGGAGAAGCTGCAAGGCGCTTTCATAAAGAGACGGCGCGACCGCGACCGGCGCATCGAGACGGGCCTGGGCGTCGGCGGCCAGGGTCATGATCCGTTTGACGTCGATCGACGGCAGCGTAATGAACCCGGCGCTTTGACGGTCCGCCCCGAGGCGTCGCAGGCGCGTCGGCGTAAGCGCGAGGTGCGCGGCGCCGCTCGAAACTTGTTTAAAGGGCTCTATCTCTCCAGCGTCGAGCGCTTCGACGGAAAGGACAAGCGCGCAACGCGAGTCCTCGCTCAAGAGGACAGGCCTTCCGGCCCGAACCTCGGCGATCGCGCGCTCGACCTCGACGTTCGCAGTTGCTTCGCCTGAGAATTTTTCGATCATTTGTTGCCGCCAGCCGTTGCGATTTTATCGGGGTCATATACTATAAAAATGGTCGGATAAATAGGGTCAAGCTCAAGTCTCGGAGGGACGCTTGGAGCAGACGGGATCTGTCATTCGTTTCCCTGTCCCGTTCGAGTCGGGGCCCCAGGCCAGAGCCATTTTCGCGCCCTTCCGCGCGGCATCGCCGGAGCGTTCCTTCGTCGTGGCCCAACTCGGGCAATCGCTCGACGGCCGTATTGCGACCGTGAGCGGGGAATCCCGAGACATCAGCGGCGGGGCGGCGCTGGACCACCTGCATCGGATTCGCTCGCATGTCGACGCCGTTGTCGTGGGCGCGGGCACGATCCTCGCCGACGATCCGCAGCTCACCGTGCGACGCATTGCTGGAAAAAACCCCGCGCGTGTCGTGATCGATCCATGTGGGAGAATTGGCGCGCGGGGCAAATGGCTGGCCCGCGATGGATCGCAACGCATTCTTATTACCGCCTCCGCGGTTGCGAGGGGAGAAGGCGCCGAAATCGTCCGGATCGACGCGCATCAGGGCCTTATTCCCCCCGCCGCAATCATAGAGGCGCTCTTTGCGAGAGGCCTGCGTCGCATCCTCGTCGAAGGCGGCGCGCGGACGATTTCGAACTTCATCGATAGCGGCTGCGTCGATCGTCTGCATGTGCTGGTCGCGCCTGTCATCATCGGCTCGGGACGGACCGGGCTCGACCTCTCGCCCATCGAACGGCTTGATATGGCGCTACGGCCACGCGCTGAAGTTCATGTCCTCGGCGGCGGCGACGTACTTTTCGATTGCGATCTCACCGCATGCCGTAAGCGCTCGAACTAAGCAGGCATTCGTGCGAATAGGTCGATGTGGCCTATTTCGCAGGAAATCGCATGCCGGCGCGCGCACCGCCAATCCTCGACGATTTCGGCCGCCACACAGCCCGTCTCTTCGATTGCTCGCGCTGCTCCGTCAGCGAGCGCTGCAATGAGATCGGCGTCGTTATCTCCCAGTCGCCAGGGCGAATAGGCGGTCGAAACGCGATAGCCAAAAGATTTCAGTTGTCCTTCCAGCAATGCCGCCGCTCTTGGACCCGCGGCGGGGCCAAAGCCTTTGTCTCGCGCTTGATGGGCATGAAATGCGGCGTGCGCCGCTGCGTCGGTCGGATGTGCGCGCTTCCAAATTTCTTCGCCTGAATAGGTAAGCACGGCATAGAGCGGCAGCCGACGCCGCGCCAGTTCTGTGCAGAAACGCGCGATCCAGTCTTCCGAAACCAAGTCAAAAAATGCCGATGCCGTGACAAGATCGATCTCCCCTTCCAGCGCGGCGTGGGGCGCCGCCGCAAGATCGAGAAGCTGTAAGGCGACGTCGATTTCGGCTTCGCGCTGGCGGAATTGGGCGAGCGTCTCCTGCACCACGGCCAGCAAAAAAGGATCATTATCGATGAGCCGCCAGCTTTGGCGCGCAGCGATGAAAGGCGACAAGCCTCGTAAGTTCGAGCCGGAGCCGCTGGCAAGGTCGACGATCCGCACATGTTCGCGACCCGCGAGATGGGCCACGACAGCGTCGCGCAAAACCGGATCGCGAGCGCGATGGTCGGCAGATTCACGGAGGGACAGCCATTCTTTGGAAAAACCGCTCATATCGCAGGCGCTCCGACGCGTCTCGCGGCTTCGACGACGATCCGCGCGGCGTCCTCCCAGCGTGGTAATTGCTGGCCGGCGCGCCAGGCCTCGTCCGACAGGCGTAGGCGCAAACCGCGATCCGTCATCGCAAGCCGCAGGGCTGACCGTAGCGCCGGGATGTCGCCGGGTGGGACCTTCAGCGCCGCACCCTCCGGAACGGTCTCACCGGCGGCGCCCCCTTTGGTCATCACGATCGGTAAGCCTCGGGCCAGCGCCTCGGCGAGCGCCATTCCATAGCCCTCATAATGCGAAGATGAAACGAAAAGTTCGGCGCCATCATATAAGGAGGAAAGCGCGTTACTCGAGCGCTCTCCAGCGAACTCGACGCGCGGCGCCAGACCGAGCGACGCAACTCTCTCCCGGAGCGCGAGCGCCGTCGCCGGGGCATGCTCGTGACTCCCCACGATGTTCAGGCGCCAATCGAGATCATCGAGGCCCGCAAGCGCTTCGACGAGAATGTCGAAGCCTTTACGCGGAATGATCGACCCGACCGCGAGAAGCGCCAAAGGAGTTCCTGATCCCTGCGCCCGCGCGGCAGGATCGGTCCCTGGGAGCGCGACTGAAATTTTCGCTGGCGGCGCGCTGAAATCCTCCACGAGCGTTCCCGCCGTGTGCGGGCTTGTCACGAGGATATGCGCGACGAGGGCGAGATTGCGCGTTTCGTTTTCGCGCAAGGTCGCAGCGCGCGCGGGCGCCAATCCGGCTTCGAGACACAGTGGGTGATGGCAAAGCTCGATCAACGGCATGCGAATGCGCCGCAGGGCGCTTTCCGGCAATGCGCCACACGCCAGCCCATCCATGAGAACGACGTCGCCGGGCTCGACCGCCCGATCGAGGCTTTCGACCGCGTCGGCGACGTCCTGCGCGGATGGCTCTGGGAAGGAACCCGGCATCGCCAGATGAACGATATCGACGCCCAAAGCGGGAACCGCTTGCAGAATGCGTCGGTCATATTCATAGCCGCCCGTACGCGCGCCGAGATCGCCCGGGATGGCGAACAGGATACGCCTCACGAGGCCACGGGTCCTTCGAACCAGGCGCGGGCGACATGCGACTCATGCAGGGTCACTCGAATCTTCGTTATCCCCTCTCCTCCGGGGCCCAGCTCGCCCGAGCGCGCCGCCGCCGCCATGGCGTCGAAAATATGCCGTGACAGAAACTCCGTTGTTGTCTGCCGCCCATTGAAGATCTCCAGCGCGTCCAGATTCTGATAGTTGAGCGGGGCGAGCGTCGCCTTCAGCGCATCGTGCGCGCGGCCGATATCGACGACAACGGCGTCAGTAGTCAGCGTTTCCCGGAAAAAGGCGACGTCGACGACGAAAGTCGCGCCATGTAGCCGCTGCGCGGGGCCGAACAGTTCGCCACGGAAACTGTGAGCAATCATGATGTGGTCGCGAACTTCGACGGCGTACATTTGCATCTCCAAAGGTGGTTGAATTTTCAGTAGCGCACGACGGCGCCAAGACCCTTCGCGTCGGGCGCCAGGATTGACGGCAGCTCTTGGGGTAGATCCTCGAATGCGATTTCCCTGCTGAGGAGATCGTCGAAGCGGGGGTCGGCGAGCAGCTCCAGCGCCTTATCGAGCCGGCGCGCGTAAGACCAGCGCGGGCGACGTGAGGGCGAGACCTGACCGACTTGTGAAGAAAGGAGGCGCAGCCGGTTCGCGTGAAAGGCCGCGCCAAGCGGAATCGCAGGCGCGGCGGCGCCAAACCAGCTCACCTCCACGACCGCCGCCTCGAGCCCCGCGCTTTCGAGCGCGAGCGCCAAGCCTTGCGCGCTCGCACTCGTGTGAAAAACGACATCCGCCTGTATTTTCGAGTCGCGTAGCTGGCTCGGCGAGATAAACGTGGCGCCAAGGCGGCTCGCAATGCCTTCGCGCGACGGCTCGACATCCACAACGCTAACCTCCGCGCCTGGAAGCCGCGCGGCGACGGCCGAAATCAACAGGCCGAGAACGCCGGCGCCAATGACAATGATGCGATCGCCCGGCCCTGCGCCCGAGTCCCAGATGGCGTTCAGCGCCGTTTCCATGTTCGCAGCAAGCGTTGCGCGTCGCGCCGGCGTTGAAGCCGGCACGGATCGCAGCATTGCAGTCGGCGCGACGAAGCGGTCTTGGTGCGGATGCAGGCAGAACACGATCTTGCCGAGCCAATCCGCCGGGCCCTCTTCCACCTGGCCGACGGCGCAATAGCCGTATTTCACCGGAAAAGGGAAATTGCCTTCCTGCATCGGCGCACGCATGCGGTCATATTCGGAAGGCGGGACGCGGCCTTCGAAAACCAGACGCTCCGTGCCTCGGCTGATGCCGCTCCATAGCGTCGCGACGAGGGCCTCATCTGCGCGGGGGGCGCGTATCGGCGCGGCGCGAATCCGCGCGACCCGCGCTTCTTCAGCCCACAAGGCTCTCGCACTTTTCCGACTTTGTGAGTAGGGAATTCCCTCGACCATCGCGCACTCAATCGTTACTGTACAGCTAAATCTAGCCGATCCCTGCCAGTCTTGCCAGCACGTATCCGCTTCATCCAGTAGGAAATCGCATGGTTGTACAGGACACTCCCGCCAGGCTCCAAAGCCCCGTAGAACTCTTTCGGCGCCGTCTATTTGTCGCTGTGCTTAATTTGATCGTCTATGTGGGGCTTCTGCTCTGGCTTGGATGGATCCTGTCCCACGGCGGATGGGACGCCCCCAAACTGGCCATTCTGATAGCATTCGCAGTTGCGGCGCCGTGGACTGTTCTTGGCGCTTGCAACGCCGCGCTCGGTTATTGGCTCCTCCACCTGCGTCGTGACGGGTTAGAACAGGCTGCACCGTTTGTCGCGGCTTCACGGAATGGACAGCCTTTGAAGAATCGCGTCGCCGTACTGATGACGATCCGCAATGAGGACGCCAACAGAGCGATCGTGCGTTTGCGCGCTGTGAAGGCGAGCGTCGACCGCACGGGAAGCGGAGATCTGTTCGATTGGTTCATACTCAGCGATAGCTGTGAGCCGTCAATTATCTCGCGGGAAGAGGAAGCGTTTGCGGCATGGCGCGCCGATTCCGGCGTCGACGCCGATCGGTTGCATTATCGACGTCGCCTTCAAAACCTCGGTTACAAGGCGGGAAACATCCGCGATTTCTGCGAGCGCTTTGGCGCCGCCTTCGAGTTCATGATCCCCCTCGATGCTGACAGCCTCATGGATGGCGAGACAATCCTGCTGATGTTGCGAATCTGCGAGGCCTATCCTGCTATCGGCATTCTTCAAAGCCTCGTCGTCGGCGCGCCGTCACGCTCGGCTTTCGCGCGAATTTTCCAGTTCGGCATGCGTCACGGCATGCGAAGCTACACGATGGGCGCGAGCTGGTGGGGCGCCGATTGCGGGCCCTATTGGGGGCACAACGCTGTAGTGCGGGTCGCGCCCTTTACCCGTTACTGCGAGCTGCCGAAGCTGAATAACGGCGGCAATATTCTGTCCCACGATCAGATCGAGGCCGCCTTCATGCGCCGCGCAGGATTTGAAGTGCGCGTGCTGCCGATCGAAGGCGGCAGCTTCGAGGAAAACCCACCGACCCTTTCTGATTTCGTCGCGCGCGAATTGCGGTGGTGCAGAGGCAATATGCAATATGTCCGTCTCTGGGGACTGCGCGGCCTTCTGCCGGTGAGTCGTTTCCAGCTCTTTTGGGCGGTCAGCATGTTCATCGGAGCTCCCGCCTGGACAGCAATTATATCGCTTGCGCCAGTCGCAGCGGCCGGAGCAGCCGATGGATTCCCGAGCGGGTCTTTGAAAGCGTTTTACGCCTTGTTTCTGACGTTGCATTTTGCCCCGAAACTTGCCGGTTTCCTGGATGTCGCCATGACGCGCGGAAGCGGAGGTCTGAGGCGCTATGGCGGGGCGTTTCGATTCCTTCTGGCGGCCGTCGTCGAGACTTTCAGCTCCTTCGTCATCGGTGCTGTAACGTCATTGAATGTTAGCTTGCTCCTGATTGCCTTGCCTTTCGGGCATTCATACGACTGGAGCGGACAACGGCGAGACGCCTACGGTCTATCATTCAGCGATGCAACGCGGGCATTTTGGCCGCATACGCTGTTCGGCGTCGTATTATTTGCCGTTGGGGCGCATCTAGCGCCGACGCTCCTGCTTTGGTCTTTGCCAGTCACGCTTGGCTATGTGGCGGCTGTGCCTTTTGCGATGGTCACGGCCTCCACAAGCCTTGGCGCTTTCTTTGTCCGAACTGGATTGTTTTCGATCCCCGAAGAACTCGTCGATGATCCTGAGCCGGCTCTCGATCTGGATGGGGCTCCGGAACGGTCCGAAGCTTCAGTTCCTGCCGAATAAAAGGCTTTCTATTTCCTACTATTTTGGTATAGTTATGCTGATGAGGCCGCCGACGGGGATGCCGGGCATGAGACCAAACGATCGTTCAAGCCATTCCCGAGGCACTGTGATTTGGATGGCGGCCGCCCACCGACACTGCCCCGAGCCGCCATCTTTAACTCTGCAAATAATGGCGACGGCGGGATTTGCGGCTTCAGCAGTCCTTCTTGTCTATATGCTTACCGAAGCCATTGTCGCTTGGGTGGGCAATGATCGTGGCATCGCTTTGGCCTTTCTCGTGTCGCTTTGATCTTCGCAACCGCGATAGGCGGGCTCGGCCCTGCGAAGCTGCGCCAGACCCAGACGACAGCGTTTCGCGACGAAGGGGACGAAACCGTTTCTGTTTGGTATTTCGATCTTCGGTAGCGAGCGCGCTCGACGGCATGGCGCGGCGCACGTAGTCGAAAAACGTCGTCGAGGTACGGCCAATAGCTGCCAAGTGGTTCGACCGCAGGCTGGTCTCTTTTGAGCGTGCCGAAGCCACCGACGAGCTTGGTCATTTGGCTTTCCGGCGCCCTTCTCGCCATAGCAGCAAGGCATTTGGCTTCATAGATGGATTTGCCCAAGCAATGCCGTTGCGCTACCTAGCGGAAGGCCTGAGCCGTCTAGAGGGTGTTATGTACTTTGGTAGTTGATTATCTTAATGGAATCGGATGTCTCCGATTCGCAAACCGTATCCGTCTGATGTCAGCGACGAGGAATGGTCGCTGGTTGCGCCGTATCTGACGCTGATGGACGAGGGCGCTCCGCAACGTCAGCATTTGCTTCGTGAGCTATTCAACGGCCTGCGCTACGTTCTGCGTTACGGCATAGCATGGCGCGCCATGCCCAACGATCTGCCGCCCTGGTCCGCAGTGTATCAGCAATCGCAGCGCTGGCTGGCGGCGGGCGTGTTCGAAGAGCTTGCGCAGGACCTGCGCGCCTTGTTGCGCGTCGCCTCCGGTCGCGCCGAGGAGCCAACCGCGGCGATCATCGACAGCCGCACGCTGCGTTCGACGCCGGAAAGCGGTCCACGGGCCGGCTATGACGGCGCCAAGCGCAAGCGCGGCTCCAAGCTGCACATGGCGGTCGACACGCTGGGGCACTTGCTGGCGCTGCACGTTACGCCAGCGAATGTCGACGACCGCGCCGAGGTCGGCAAGCTCGCCGCCGCTGTGCAGGACGCCACAGGCGAGAACGTCGAGCTTATTTATGTCGATCAAGGTTATACCGGCGAGAAAGCCACGGAGGCGGCCAAAGCGCAGGGCGTCGAACTCTGCGTGGTCAAACTCTCCGAAGCGAAAAAAGGCTTCGTGCTGTTGCCCAAACGCTGGGTTGTCGAACGATCCTTCGCTTGGGCGACCCGATGCAGGCGGCTGGTCAAAGACTACGAACGCTACGCCGACACACTCGCTGGCCTCCACGTCGTCGCTTTTGCCTGCCTCATGCTCAAACGCGCAGCCGACTTCGTAATACAGAGTGCATAACACCCTCTAGCATGACGCTGATAGGGCGCGATCACTTCGAACATAGGCGACAGCCAGCCCAGGGCTCTCGGCGGCGACCGGGGCAGCGGCTAAGAATGATGATGCGGCGAAGAAGAGACGCCTAGGCGTAGACATGCGTCACCTCGCCTCTATCGCCGACTTTCCAATTCGTGATGGTTGAAATGATAAAGCGCGCGCGCCCCGCCGGGCGAGCAGCGCCGCGCGCGTCGTGGCATTATTGTCTCGGATGTTGGGCGACTGCCAGCTTGGAGAACACCAGCAGTCGCCCGCCGCCGCGGGGTGGTCAGTTCGCGGCGAAAGGATGCTTTACCTCGTTGCGGCTGGCGACGACGTCGGACGCTTTGGGTTCGCCTGCCACGGCGCGCGCGATGGCCTCTTTCGTAGCCTGATAGTTGTAGTCTTGAATCTTCTTGTCGTCGTTGGCTTCCCAATGGATAAAAACGCCGACCGAAATGAAGAGATCGTCGGCCTCCTCGATCGGAATGACGCCCTCGGCGACAGAGTCCGCGACAGCTTTTGCGACGCCATGCTGGGCGGGACCAAAGAGCTGGACAGCTTGCTTTGCGCCCTTGATCGTCACCTTGTTGAAGAGGATGGTATTCGGTTTCGCCAGAAGATTCGGCGCGATAACCGCGAGCAGGGTCGTGAAGCCATCCTTATTGTTGACAAGCGCATTGGCGAAAGCCAGTTCCGCCGCCGAGCCGCGCGGCCCGATGATCAGATCGATATGCGCGACTTCATTGCCTTCGCCCACCAGCGACTCGCCGACCAGAAGCTTTGTGATCTTCGCCATGTGTCTTTCCTATTCGTCGGGATCTCCGCGGGTTTAGGAAGAGCCCGCACAGGCATACTACTCCATATATCCTACCGAACAAGTGGATTATTAGCCGGATCGATCCGGAGGCGTTGCTGCAGCACAGAGCATTCCGCCCGTGAGGATAAGCGATGGCCCTTGGCGCATTTCAGAATCTGGCGCTCGGGGTTCGTAACCGTCATGCCACGTTGATTGAAAGCGGTCGCGTTATCCCCTTCCAAAAGATGTCGCACGCGCCGCGCTTTCTTTGAGCTCATTGAGTGCGCGTCGGCATCCGAGAATGGCGGCGCGCGCTTTCTTTGAAGCTCATTGAGTGGCTGGCGCGAAGAACCGATGGCGCCTGGTAAGGCATAACCATACCATACAAATAGCTTAATAACAGAATCAGACAGCCGCTTGAGCTGGTCAGGCTGTTCGGCGCGAATCTACCCGAAGGCCGCCATGACTAACAACACAACGTACCAAATCGTTTTACAATCATATAGATGAATTGCACCGACACCGTCAGCCGCCACTCGGCTCATCCCCACCACCCGTGGCTGAACGCCAACCTCTTCAAATTCGATTGACCTATAAACTCTACCTATTTTATATATTTATATGGACGATGCTGAACCCGCGCTCGATGCGCATCCGGGTGTTAACGAGAGGGTCCGACATGGTGGGGCAAGTTTCTATTAGATCGCGCCTGTTCTCTGGAGCGTCTCTGGCGTCAATCCTGGTCAGCTTGTCGATAAGCATCCCGCGTAATGAAGCGCTTGCTCAATCCCCAAAATCGACGCCATCCCAACACTCAGGCGCTCAAAATCCGAGCGAGGCGCCGAATGAAACATTGCATGTGAATGATATCCAGGTGAGCGGCCCCAATGGCGCCGGTGAAAAACTACAGGAGAAAGTGCTGACGCGAACCCCGCGCTCCGGCAGCGTCGTCACGGGGACGACGATCGAAGAGCAGCAGGTCGACAATGTGACCGACCTCTCGAGGCGGGTGCCAAATTATCGTCCGAACATCGCGCAGCCCCGCCAGTCGCGTATGGCGATCAGAGGCGTCGGCGTCGCGGCAGGGTCAGCAGGAACCGGCTCGCCGTCCGACACCGGGTATATTGTCGATAACGTCTATTGGAGCTTCGCTGGCTTCCAATGGGGCGACCTCGTGGATCTGAGCTCGGTCGAACTTCTTCTCGGTCCGACCGGCACTGCCGGCGGCAAAAACACGAACGTCGGTTCTATAATATTTCATACTCAGCCGCCCTCATTCGAGCCGAAGACCACGGTGCGGACGACTTACGGGAACTACAATCACTTCAAGCAGACATTCAACTCTACGGGCACGCTCATTGAAGATCAGCTCGCCTATCGCGCCTCTGTTTATCTCGATCGTGGCGACGGCTGGATCAAGGACGCGAAAACCGGATCGACCTATCTCGACACGAATCGTCTCGGACTGCACTTTCAGCTTCTCGGCGTCGGCGACGGATGGAGCGACCGTGTCAGTTTCATCTACAATGCGTCGAATGAGCACAATGATTATCTCACCGGAACGATCGGCGATACGAGCCTGATATATGCCAATGGCGCACGACTCACGCCGACATTCTTTCAGCAGGTATGGTCGAAACTCAAAAAGCCCATCTGGACCATCGACCCGAATACGCCGTACATCGCCCGAAACGGTCGCGACCCCACGCATGTGCTGATGCTCTCGAACGAGCTGAACTACCAGTTCGGCGACAATATGCTGACCTCGATCTCTGCGATCGGCTACGGTTCGTTCCGCAACAACGGGTTCTCCGATAACCAATTGCTGCAGCTCGGGTTCGGCTCCGGCGGCATGGACACTTATGTGTTGCAGAGTTCGCAAGAGCTGCGGCTGTCGTCGCCCAAGGAACAGGATTTCGAATGGACGACTGGCCTTTACGGTTATTATGAGATCGCGCAGGATCGCATGCACCACGAAACCTTCGGCGTCGACTCGGCGGCTTGGCTCGGGAGGCCGGCGGCGTTGCCCGGTCTCACCACTTGGTGGCTCAACAATGCCGGGGATTTCCAAATCGCGGCATATGGACAAGGAACCTGGCACATCGACGAGCAGGCGTCGATCACGTTCGGCCTGCGCGACAGTTACGATATCCGTTATGGCTCGAATAAATTTCGCCCGAATTATTTCTATGGCGTGCCCTACAGCGTCCTTCAGCAGGACGCCGCTCTCGTCTCGGCGTCGGGTGGATATGGTTGGTCCGACACAGGCGGCGCAACGAACCATCACAATGGCGTCATCGGAATTATCAATCCGCAGTATCAGCTCAACGAGAACATTTTGCTTTACGGCCTGCTTGGGCGCGGGGACAAGCAGCCGGCTGTAAACACGCAGAACACGCCAATTTACATCGGCGGCGTTGCGCAGGGCTTCAAACCCCCGTTCAATAAGCCCGAAACCTCATGGGACTATGAGATCGGGGCAAAAACGAACTGGTTCGATGGCTCGCTGATATCTAACGTCAACTTGTATTGGAACGACCTCTATGACTTCCAGATCAGCCAGCAGAAAACCTATGCTGACAGCAATGGCGTCACATCGAATGTGACCTATCTTGGCAATGCGCCGCATGTGCGCCTTCGAGGCATCGAGTTCGTGCAGCGCTGGGTTCCCTTCGAGGGCCTCGCTCTAAACCTCTCGGGGGCATATACGGAAGCGCGCTACGTCAACTACAAGGACGCGCCCGCGCCGCCGGATTGGAGCTACAAAGGGGGGCCTTCGACGATGTCCCTCAGCAATACGCGCATCACCGGCTTGCCCTGGTGGCAAATCAATGGCGGGTTCAACTACGAGCGCCCGCTTGGCGGCGCTTTCGCGAGTTCGACCGATTGGAAAGGCAAGCCGCTGAACGGATTTATTTATGCAAACGCGGCCTGGTTCAGCAAGGCGCAATATACGAACCCGCTTTCCTTGATCCAATATTGGCAGAGCGCCTATGTGATGTTCGACGCCGGCCTTGGCGTGCGCACGGATGATCGCAAATACAGTTTGACCCTATGGGGCAAGAACCTTTTCAACAATCGTCCCTGGACGACGTGGGCTCAAGGAAGCTCTACGGCCCCGACAACAGTGGGCATCTCGACTCAGGGACCGCGAACTTTCGGCGTCACCTCGTCGATTACGTTTTAAGCCGGACCTGCCGCGGCTCCGACGCGCCATCTTTTGAGGAGAAAACGCAGTGAAAATACGAATGCTCATCTTCTCGCTCGCTAGTCTGCCTGCTATGTCGGGCTGCAATTCCACCAGCTCGGCCAACCCCGCCAATTCGCTGGATCCCGCCGTCTACACCAAGCTCGGCGGCGTTCACGCTCATCACACGCCGGAACAACATGCGGCGTTCCTCAAGCGCGTCGGGCAATTGCCTACCGACGAAGACGCGACTAACGGCCCCGGTCTGAGCGGTGGCGGGGGACACCACCATTAAAGATCCATTTTCGGCTTCTCAGATGAGCAGCTCGTGGCCGCTCCACCACGGATGACCTCGGGCAAAATGTGAATTTTGCGGTCAAAATTTATGGCGCCCGGCCTTTCAAGCTCGCGCTCGCGCTTTTCGAGCCACGCTGATGCGGCCTGATTGCGATCGAAGGTCTTTGTCTCAGGATGCACATGGCCGTCGCGTCGCATCGAGATTTGGGCCATATAGCCAGTCGAGCCGTCCTTGCGCCTTCGCGGAATGATGGTTCCCATTTACAGCATGAGCACCAAAGTTACAGCAATGCTGTAGCCTGGGGCTCAAAATGATGCAGAATCGGAATAAAACCGGAACAAATTGGATGATTTCCGAGAGAGACAAGTGACTGAAGCAAAACAAAAAAAAATTAAAAACAGCGACATCCGCTTCTCTGTCGCGCCGATGATGGATTGGACGGATCGCCATTGCCGCTTCTTCCATCGGCTGCTGACGCGCCGCGCGCGCCTTTACACCGAAATGCTGACGACCGGCGCCGTCATCCACGGCGATCGCGCGCGTCTCATGCGTTTCGACCCCTTCGAGCAGCCGGTCGCCTTTCAGCTCGGCGGCTCCGATCCGGCGGAGCTGGCGCGCGCGGCGAAGATTGTCGAAGACTTCGGCTACTGCGAGGTCAATCTCAACGTCGGGTGCCCATCCGATCGCGTGCAGAACGGAGCCTTCGGCGCCTGCCTCATGCTGCGCCCTGCCCTCGTCGCCGATTGCGTGAAGGCGATGAAAGACGTCATCGCCGCGCCAGTGACCGTGAAATGCCGCATTGGCGTCGACGACCAGGAACCAGAGCCCGCGCTCTTCGCGATGGCGCGACACTGCATCGAGGCAGGCGTCGACGCGCTTGTCGTCCATGCGCGCAAAGCCTGGCTCAAGGGGCTCTCACCCAAAGAGAACCGCGACGTTCCGCCGCTCGATTACGCCCTCGTGCACAAGCTCAAGCGCGCATTCCCCCAGACGCCCATGGCGATCAATGGCGGATTGACCACGCTTCCCCAGATGCACGCGCAGCTCGAGAGAATGGATGGCGTGATGATCGGCCGCGCCGCTTATCACGACCCTGGCCTCCTCCTGCGAGTCGATCCCGAGTTCTTCCAGGAGGACGCGCCCTATCCGGATATGTTCGCGGCCGTCGACGCCTATATCCCCTACATCGAGCGCGAGCTCGGCAAAGGAGAAAAGCTGTCGAATATGACCCGCCACATGCTCGGTCTTTTCACCGGTCTTCCCGGCGCCCGCGCCTTCCGCCGACGCCTGGCGCTGGAAGCCGTGCGGCCGGGAGCCGGCGTCGAAGTTCTGACCGGCGCGATTTCTGAAGTCCGAAGCGCCATGGCGCGACTGCGCGACGCCGCGGCCTGATTTTCAAGCCGCCGAAACAGCGATGAGCAGCGCGATTTCTGCAACCTGTTGCGATGCGCCCAGCACGTCGCCCGTATAGCCGCCAATCTGCCGCCGGGCCAGATTCGACACGCCGAGCGCCCCCGCCATCGCGGCCGTTTGCGCGACGACCGTCTGCGCCAAAGAGGCGCCGCAAAGCCATGGCGCAAGCGCGATCACGCCCCCGATGATAAGCGCCAGACGCATGGCCGAGGGCGACGGCGTCGGAGCCGATGCGCCGGCGCCGTCGCCGCGTGCGGGCAGAAGCATCATCATCGGAATGAGCCCCACGGCCCGCGAGAGCGCCGACGCCGAGACGATGGCGAGAGCCGCCAGCAGAACGCTTCTCTCGAACGTCGCCGCCACCGCCGCGACGCGCAGCAACGCCGTGAGGCAGAGCGCGAGCGCGCCATAGGCGCCGAGGCGACTGTCGCGCATGATGGCGAGTTTCTGTTCACGCGTTGCGCCGCCGCCGAAACCATCGGCGAGATCCGCGAGACCGTCCTCATGCAACCCGCCCGTCGCCAGAGTCAGCGCGCCCACTGCACAGGCCGCAACGACGAAGCTCGGCAGATGCAAAAAGCCCCCGATCAAGACGACGCCGGCGCCGATCGCGCCGATGACGCCGCCCGCCAGAGGCGCCGCCCAGCTCACACGCGCGAAATCAGGCATCGCATGGCCGTCGTCTCCCGGCGGAACCGGAAGACGGGAATAGAACCGCAGACAAGCGCGAATATCGCGGGCAAAGGTCGAGACCATGAGGGCTTCATGGACGAGGCGCCGCGCTTTGTCGAGCGCCTCACGTTGTCGAACGTCAACCGGTGGTCTGCATCACCTGAATGGCGGCGGGCGCCAGAACGACAACCATCAGCACCGGCAGAAAGAAGATGATCATCGGCACGGTCAGCTTGGGCGGCAAGGCTGCGGCTTTCTTCTCGGCCTCCATCAGGCGATTGTCGCGGCTTTCCTGCGCCGTGATGCGCAGCGCCTGACCGAGCGGCGTGCCATATTTCTCGGCTTGGATCAGAACGGTCGAGATCTGCTTCACGCCGTCGAGGCCCGTGCGCGCCGCAAGATTGATATAGGCGGTGCGCCGGTCGGGAAGATAAGAAAGCTCGGCCGTCGCCAGCGCGAACTCCTCGGCGAGCGGAAGCGACTGAACGCCGATCTCCTGGCCGACCTTGCGAAATGCATGCTCGATCGACATGCCCGATTCGACGCAGATCAGCATCAAATCGAGGGCGTCCGGAAAGGCCCTTTGCATCGACTGCTGACGGTTGGCGATCGTATTGCTGATGAACACTTCGGGCGCCTTGATGCCGAGATAGGTCGCGGCGATCACGGCGCCGGCCTTGAACAGCATGCCCGTCTCAGGGTCGCTGAAAACAACAACCCAGAGAAGCGCAGCAAGGAAAAATCCGATCGGCGTCACCAATCGGAAGAACAGAAAAGCAATTTCCGCCTGCGGCCCACGGAAGCCCGCCGACGCGAGCTTCATTTTCGCGTCCTCCGTGTTCAGCCACGTCGACAACGAAAATTTCTCGACGATATTCTTCATATAGGTCTTCGACTCGTGGCGAAGCCCCTTGACCTGCTGCTGGCTTTTTGCGAGCGCGCGTTCACGCTGACGAATTCTCTCGCGCTCGCTGGAGACGCTTTTCATTCGCTTGGCGAGGGAGTCGTCGCTCAACAGCGGCATAGCCAGCGTTATGATCGTCGCGATCACGGCAATCGCGGTCAATGCGCTGACGACGAAATGCGTGTTTGTGATCTTCTCTACTAGCTCGTCCATTTCGCCGGCCTCGCCAACCCCGCCTTTACCGCTCAGTATTTCTATATGTCGAAGTTGATCATCTTACGCATGATGAACACGCCGATCGCCATCCACAAAAGGCATCCGGCGATAATGATCTTGCCGAGCGTCGAGGTGAACAGGATCATCATGTAGGAGGGGGTGGTGAAAAACACTGCGCCGCCGACGAGGAAAGGCAGACTGCCGATGATGCCGGCGGACGCCTTTGCTTCGGAGGACATCGCCTGCACCTTTCCCTTCATCTTTTTGCGGTCACGAAGAACCGCCGAAAGATTGGACAAAGCTTCGGAAAGATTGCCGCCGGATTTCTGCTGAATGTTGATCACGATGGAAAAGAACGAAACCTCGGGCACCGGCACGCGCTCGGCGAAGCGCTCGGACGCTTCGCCGATCGAAAGGCCGATCGCCTGCGATTCGACGATACGTTTGAATTCGCCGCGCACAGGCTCCTGCCCTTCCGCAGCGATCACGCGAAAGCAATCTCCGACCGGCAAGCCAGCCTTGACGCCGCGGATGATCACTTCGATGGCGCCCGGAAATTCGTCGATGAACTTTGCGATACGACGCTTGCGTAAGAAAGACAAAATCCAGTTCGGCAATCCGAACATGCCGACAGCAGCGGCGCCTAACGCCACCAGCATGTCGCCGTTGACGACGAAGACGAGAAATCCAATAAACAGCCCGAACCCCACCGAGGCCCCGAGAAAGGCCTCCTTGGACCAGGTCAATCCGGCTTGAGCGATGCTCTGCTCGAGCGTGACCCGCTGCTTTTTGTTCTTTTCCTCGACTTCCTTCAGGCTGTCCGCGATGGCTTTGCGACGCTTCGCCGGATCGCCGCCTCTCGCATTGCTCGACCGTTCGGCGGGACCAGTCATCAGCGCCGCTTGGCGCTTCTGGGCTTTGATGTCGCCCGAGAGATAGGGATAGACGAAGACGTACATCAGCGCCGCAACAGCGAGCACGATCAACGCCACGACAATAATCTGCCGATCCATACCCTGGCCCTCGACCTCTTATTTTTCCAGATCGCCCACATCCGCGGCGTCGAGCGCTGCAGCGAGACGCTCGTCTTCGCCATAGTAGCGCGCACGCTCCCAGAATCTTGGACGGCCGATGCCGGTCGAACGGTGCCGGCCGACGATCTTCCCATTCGCATCCTCGCCGAGGATCTCGTAAACAAAGAGATCCTGCATGGTCACGACATCGCCTTCGAGTCCGAGAACTTCACTAATGTGCGTGATCCGGCGAGAGCCGTCGCGCAGGCGGGCGGCCTGAATGATTACGTCGATCGACGACACGATCATGTCGCGGATGGTTTTCCCCGGCAGCGCGAAACCGCCCATGGTGATCATCGACTCGAGGCGGCCGAGCGCTTCGCGCGGCGAGTTGGCGTGGAGCGTCCCCATCGAGCCGTCGTGGCCGGTGTTCATCGCCTGCAACAGATCGAAAGCCTCCGGTCCGCGCACCTCGCCCACGATGATGCGTTCCGGACGCATACGCAGGCAGTTCTTGACCAAATCGCGCATCGTCACCGCGCCCTGCCCCTCGAGGTTCGGCGGTCGCGTTTCAAGACGCACGACGTGCGGTTGTTGGAGTTGCAGCTCCGCCGCGTCCTCACAGGTAATGACCCGCTCGTCGACGTCGATGTAATTGGTAAGGCAGTTCAGCAGAGTCGTTTTACCCGAGCCGGTGCCGCCAGAGATGAGCACGTTGCAGCGAACGCGGCCGATAATCTTGAGCACCTCGCCGCCCTCTGGCGAAATCGCGCCAAAGCGCATTAGCTGGTCGAGGGTCAGCTTGTCCTTCTTGAACTTACGAATGGTGAGCGCCGGACCGTCGATCGCAAGCGGCGGCGCAATCACATTGACGCGCGAGCCGTCGAGCAGACGCGCATCACAGATCGGCGACGCCTCGTCGACGCGACGGCCGACCTGGGACACGATACGCTGACAGATGTTCATCAGTTGCGCATTGTCCCGGAAGCGAATGTTCGTAAGCTGAATCTTGCCGCCGACTTCGATATAGGTCTTGAACGCGCCATTGACCATGATGTCCGCAATATCGTCGCGCGCGAGCAAAGGCTCGAGCGGGCCATATCCGAGAACGTCGTTACAGATATCGTCGAGCAGCTCCTCCTGCTCGGCGATCGACATCACGACATTTTTGATGGCGACGATTTCGTTGACGATGTCGCGAATTTCTTCGCGGGCGTTTTCGGGGTCGAGCTTCGAGAGCTGCGCGAGGTCGATCGCCTCGATCAGCGCGCCGAAGATGACGCTCTTCGTCAGATAATATTCTTCGGACTTCTTTTGCTCGGGCGCTGGCGCCGGCGCCGGGACCGCTGGCTCGTAACTCGGCGCCACAGGCAAAGGCAGTTGCGGCTTGACCATGGTCGCTGCAGCCGGTCCCCGGGGCCGCTGCGCCATATCGCCGACACTCGTACGCTTTCCGAACATTGCCGATTATCCCTGGCCGATGCGGTAGATGCTGCGACGGTCTTCAGCTCGCCTTCTTACGCACGAAATGATCGAGGAGCGGCGAAAGCAGAGTCTTCTTGGCGCGCCGCACCACGACGCGCCCCATCAATTGCCGCGCGATGTCGTCGAGCGCTTCGACGATCTTGGAGCCCGCCTCCACCTCCGCGAGCATCTGACCGTTATTCGCCGCGGTCCCGAACAGCTTCGGCTCGAATGGCACGACTCCGACAGGCTCCACCTCGATCGCCTTCGCAAATTCTGGAAGGGCGATTTCCGGGCGGCGCGGCACGCCGACCATGTTGAGCACGAGCCGAGGCGCCGGATCATTGACGCGCTGGGCGCGAAGCGCATCCATCAGCGTCTTCGCGTTTCGCAAATTGGCGAGATCAGGCGAAGCGACCAAAACCACCTCGTCGGCCGCGACCAGGACGCGCTTCGTCCAGGCCGTCCATTGATGGGGGACATCCAAAATGGAGCACGGCGTCGTGGAGCGTAGAATGTCGAGCGTTGCGTCGAAAGCCTGCTCCTGAAGATCGTAAAGCCGCTCCACCGTCGCCGGCGCGGCAAGAATGCTGAGGGTGTCGCTGCATTTCGACAGAAGGCGATCGACGAAAGCCGTGTCCAATCGCTCGGGCGAGAAGACTGCGTCCGCGACGCCCTGCGGCGGGTCCTGGTTGAAATCGAGACCCGCTGTGCCGAACGGCAGATCGAGATCGACGATCACCGTCTGGCACTCGAGCTGGCGCGAGATCGACCAGGCAAGGTTGTGGCAGATCGTCGAAGCGCCGACGCCGCCCTTGGCGCCGACCACCGCGATCAATTTGCCGATCACCTCGGCGTGCGGACCATTATAAAGGTGAGACACCTGCCCGATGAAAGTGAGAACGTCGAGCGGCGCGACGACATAATCGCTGACGCCGCGCGCCGTCAACTCGCGATAGAGCGCGATGTCGTTTTCATGGCCGATGACCATCACCTTGGTCCCCGAGTCGCAAAACTCGGCCAGACTATCGAGCTGCTCCATCAGCACCGTCCGATCCGCATAGGTCTCGAGGACGATGAGATTAGGCGTCGGCGCGGTACGATAGGCTTCGACGGCCGCGGCAATCCCGCCCATGTGAACCTTCACATGCGCCTTGCTCATGCGCCGGTCTGTTGCCGCGTTTTCGATCACCTGCGCGACGTCCTGAGACTCGCAGAAGCCCTGCACCGAAATCCGTGGAACCGGCGCGATCTGAACCGCAGCATCGCGTTCGCCGTGCTTGTCGGACATGATCAGCTTCCCCCGACCTGGCTGATGTCGCTCGCCTTGAGCCGCCACATCGTGCTCGGTTCTTCGCCGCGACGCATTTTGTTGATATTGCGCATGCGCAGCTCGATGTCGGACGGCGTTTCGCCGCGCGGATTCGCAAGGTCACGCGGATCGGCGACCTGCGCGGACAGCGTCGCCTGCGAGGCGCAGCCAAAATTCCAATAGGTCTGATTCTCCCAGCCATCGACGGACGAGCCGGAGGCAAGGTCCCTCGGCCATTCGCCGCAGCGACCAGCCACTTTCGCCTTCAAGGATTGGAAAGACAGACGAATGGGCGCGGCGAGCTTGGGATCGGTTACCGGATACGTTCCGCCGATGATGTTTCCGCCAATTCCGGCATAGGCAAGCGCACGGCGCACGGCATTCGCCTCCGCGGCGCTCGCCGCAGCAGCCGGGCTTCCAACCGGGGTCAACATGGTGATCTGGCCGTGGCCAAATTCCCTGTAACGCGCCACAAACTCGTTGATGCGTCCCTGCGTGTCGTTGTCGATGCGCCCGCGAAAAGACGACGGGAACACATCGAGCACCTGCGGCGCGTCGCTCAGCACGACCGGGTGGCGATCATGATAGTCGTGAGGCGTCGCGGGCGGCGGCAGAGTTCTCTGGACGCCGCATGCTCCGAGCGGCGCCAGGAGAGCTGCGGCCAAAACTCTGGCGAGACGTCGCGTTCGGGGCCTGGTTTTCTTTGCGAAGACGCCGAGCGGCTCCGCTATCTGCATTTGCGTGGGCATATTTCTCATCCTTCGCGGCCGTCGCGCGCGTCAGTCGTGAATGAATCCGATACGACCTTTGAAGTTCTGCATCATTTGCGGATTGCTGCGGGTCGAATAAATGCGGTTCACGCGCCCCAGCAACCAGGCCTGCGGGTCCGAAGCGTCCGCGAAGCCGTCATCAGGCCGCGAAATCTCCTGTTGCGTGAGCGCTCGCGCCGCATAAGGCGTGACGATGATGAGCAGCTCCGACTCGTTGCGCTGATAGTCCCGCGATCTGAACAAGGAGCCGAGAATCGGCAGATTGAGCAGACCCGGAACGCCGTTGATTGCTTGCTGGGTCGTATGCGTGAGCAATCCCGCCGTGGCGATCGAGCCTCCCGAGGGAAGCTCGACCGTCGTTTCGTTCTTGCGGCTCTTGAAGCCGGGAACGGTCACATTGGCGTAAGTGTAGGAATTCTGCTTGTCGACCTCGGTGACTTCGGTCGACAGGCGCAACGAGATGCGGCCCTCGGATAGAACGACCGGAATGAAGTTCAACGAGACGCCATATGGCTTGAACACGATGCCCGGGTTCACGCAAAAGCCGCTCGACGTCGCGCCGCAGGAACCTGGCACGGGGATTTCGCCGCCGACAAGCATCTTCGCCTGCTCGCCCGAAATGGCCGTGACCGTTGGTTCAGCGAGCACGCGCGAAACGCCGTACCGTTCGAAAGCCTTCAGCGTCGCGGCGGTGTTGTTGGGACCGTTGATCGTGAGCGCAGTGGCGCTCAATCCCCCGTTCACGGCGAAGGGATTTTCCTGGACGAATTTACCCCAGCCGCCGTTCAACAGCAGATCGCCGCCAGACTGCGGAGAGAAACCGAGCTGCTTGATGATGTTTCGGTCGACTTCCGCGACCGTGACCTTCAGCATCACCTGTTCTTCGCCGCGGATCGTCATCGCGTTGACGACATATCCATCGGCGCCCGCGGCGCCGCCCTGCGCGCTGGTCGAAGCTGCGCCCCCCGCGCCCGCGGAATTCATGACTCGCGAGGCGAAGCCCTTGGCGATGTCCACGGCGCGCTGAGCCTCGCCAGCGGAGCTGACATTGCCGGTGAGGATAATGACGTCATTGACCGTGCGGGCGATGATGTTCGATTTCGGCAGCGCGGCTCTCAGAAGCGGCATCAATTCGCCGACGTCGCGGCCGACGCTGATTTCGAGATTGGCGACCTGCCGCCCATTCGCATCGAGCCCGATAACAGTTGTCTGGCCGTTCTCGCCGCCGATCAAATAAAGCTTGCGCGGCGTGCGAACGACAGCGTCGGCGACCTTCGGATTGCCGATGATCACTTCGGAGACGTCGCGCGGCAAATCGACGATCATGGATTTGCCGACGCCCATCATGATGCGTCGAGCAAGCGTCGCGCTGGCGTCCGCTTCGATTCCGCCGGGGAATGGCCCCTGCGCCTTGGCCGGCGCGGTCACCGCGGCGGCGATCGCAAGCGCCGCCACGGCCGCGCCGATCAGATTATGGGTCAAACGGCTCATGGGCGGCCTTCGGAAAAACGGGGGAAACAGGGTCGCGGATCGCATCGAGGCGCTCACTTCGTTCGAAGATTTGCGGGCACGCCATGCTTGACGACGGTCAGCGTGTCCTCGCCGGAACCGTCATTGGGCGCCTCGGCGGAGGCATCCTTTGCGATCGCGTCGGTGATGGGTCGCAGGGAAAGGACGAGCTGTCCGGTGCGCTGGGCGAGAACGATGAGTTCGGCTTGACGGGGATCGAGCTCGAGAGTGGCGGTCGAACCGGTCACAACGGGCTCCGCGCCTTTTTTCTCGATCGTCTGCCCCATCGCGAGGACGCGCACATTCGAAAGAACGACCTCGGAGCCATAGACCTCATGCCCGAGATCTTTCGTGGCCTCCGGATCGCGGTACGTGCGAATGACGTCGACGCGATCGTTGGGAAGGATGAATCCGCCCGCCGTGTTGTTGAGCGTCACATCGATGGCGACAGCGCGTTTGCCCGGCGACACCATGGTCGACATCAGGCCGGCGGTAACGCCCTTGACCAAGCGTTCCTTACGCACTGGCTCATTCGCGGAAATCGGGATGCGCACATATGAGGACTTCACGTCCTCTTTGGCGTTTGGCGCCGTGCTCTTCGTCAGCGCCCCCGGCGGAAGCGCTGCGGACGGCCAATCGACCCAATTCGTGTCGGCGTCGGCGATCTCCGTGCCGTAAGGAAGATCACGGGCGGCGACGAGCACCTGATCGACATTGACCGGCGGCTGAGGCGCTGCGACCTCTACGGGCGAGGGCGGCGGACTGGATGTGTTCATCATCAAGAACGCAGCGCCGCCAGCGGCGACCGCAACGCCCAGAACTGCCATTTGTGCTTTATTCATCGTGCCCGAATCCAAGGCCCGCCACACGGCGGTCGATCGAAATTCAAGCGCAGAAAAGTCAAATTAGGGTTAATTAGTTCTTACAAGTAATGTATTTTCATAAGGTGCAGCCGCGCCCGCAACGATCTGCCCCTACCTTCGGCAGATTGTGCGAGGTTGCTTTTCATTATCGTTCCCGCGCGGGTCGCGGTCGGTCAGAGCCCGCCGAGGCGGCTCCAGAGGCCCGTCTGCGGGTAGATGAGCAGACCGGCGATCGCCAACGCAATTCCATAAGGCACGCCATTCGTCTTCTCGGCGAGACGCGCGATGAATTTTACGGAGAGCAAGCGGCTGGGCAACTCGTTCCAACGCATCATCAGGATCACGAGGGTGAGCGCGCCGCCGGCGATGGACGCGACCAGGCCGTAATCGAGGAGATTCTCCCAGCCGAGCCAAAGCGCTGTCGCAGAGGCGAGCTTGGCGTCGCCGCCGCCGACCCAGCCGCGTTGGAAAAGCACGAAAGTCAGCGCAAGAACGGCGAGCCCGCAGGAGACATGCGTTACAATCACGTTCCAGGAAAGCGGGATATAGGCCGCGAGCGCGAAAAAGACGACAATGAGAATGAGCGAGACGCGGTTGGGTATCGTCATCGTGAAAAGATCGGAGAAGGCCGCAAAAACCATGGCGGCCGGGAAGACGATGAGCGCGGCTGACTCGATCATTTAAGATGCTGCCTGGAAAAGCATGGGAGGGCGCATAAAGGCGCTAGTTGGCTAATTAAAATGAAACGATTAACCCGCCGTTAAGCAGGCGCGCTGAAATATCCGCTTGGAAACGAGGACGGCCCCATCGAGGGGCCGTCTCCAGGCTTCCATAAGAAGGAGGTCGGTCAGATCAGGTTGCCGGCAACCTTTGAAAAAGTTCCCGAGAGCTTGGTGCCGAGGGCCGTTATCGCCGCGATGATGGCGATGCCGATGAGCGACGCAATCAGGCCGTATTCGATCGCGGTGGCGCCGGATTCGTCTCTCACGAAACGCGCGAAGATCTGGTTCATATTCCTGCTCCGAATTGAGTTCACGATCCGTCGAGCCGCTCCGTGTGTCTTGGCTCAAGCGAATGTCCGCAAACTAACGCCCAAACCTTTCAAGTTCGTTGACCGTTTTCGCAGCGTAGCTTGATGTTTTTATTCGCGTCATCCGCCGCGAAGGCGGCCGATCCATTCGCTTGTATGTTCGAGAAAATTCTACCTTTTCCCGTTGCCGCTCCTCTGGCCCATCCTCTCTGAACCCCAAATCATACGCCAGAGATTCGAGACATTTTTAGCGATCCCTTCACCATTGGCTGCTTTAGTCGGTCAGCGGAGCAGCCACGCTTTTTTCGTCCACCCGAAACGCTCGGCAAGCCTCCAGCCCGCGGGAACTCGCCGCATCAGGCGCGCTGCATGGTGAACCGAATGAATCTGTCTCTGCCTCTTTTCCGCGAGGCTTTGCTTGTAATTGCCAGCGTCGCTGGATTTCACGCGGCGGCGGCATCGGCCGCGCCCGCCGACGACCGCGCAATCCGCGTGGATATCGACTATGCGCGTATCGTGAAGATTCCGCAGGGCGCGCAGACGCTCGTGATCGGCAATCCGCTCGTCGCCGACGTGACGATGCTCAAGAACAGCCAGCTCATGGTCATCACGGGGAAGAGCTTCGGGTCGACGAATTTGATCGTTCTGGATCGAAGCGGCGCGCAAGTTGGCGAGTCGATCGTCACCGTCGTCCCGTCAGAAAGCAAGGTCGTCGTTCAGCGCGGCTTTCATCGCGAATCGCTTTCCTGCAATCCCAAATGCGCGAAAGCCGTCGATCTGGCGGACGACGTGCAATATATGAACACCACCATCGACGCTGCCAAGGCCTACGACTCGGCCGCCTCGTCGGCGCGACGCTAGCTCCCGGGGTCTCCGGCCAGCTTGTTTCGCGAACAGTAAGAATACAGCTCGAATCGAACATGGCGGCTCGCGTGACGAACAGACTGCGACGATTCGTAAAGCAACTGACGCCAAGACGCTTCCTCGCGGATCGCAACGGCGTGACCGCCGTCGAATTTGCGATGATCAGCGTGCCCTTCATCGGGCTCATCGGCGCCATCTTCGAAACCGGCACGGTATATTTTCGCTCGGCTCAACTGCAGATGGCGACGGAAATGGCGAGCCGCGCTGTGCTGACACACAGCACCGACGCCAATCTGACCTATCAGCAATTCGTCGATAAGTATCTTTGTACGTGGCAGGCCAGTGGCGCGGTCCAGCGGGGCACTTTATCGACCATGTTCGACTGCTCGCAACTTTTGGTCGACATCAGCAGCCCCTCGGATTGGACGTCGGCGAGCACTGGCAACTCCTTTACGGCGGCCCCTCGCGCGACCAACATCGCCATGCCGGCGGCGGGTAAAATTGCGATCGTCCGTGTCGCCTACCCGACTTCCGTGATCATGGGCTTCCTGGGCGGCAGCACGCTCGCGGGCGGCAGCGGCTTCTCGCAAGTCCGCAGTGGGCAGACCCAGAATAACGGCGCCTGGAGCTATATGATCATGGGCATTGCCGCCTTTCGTGTGGAGCCATGAGAACGACGATGCGCTTTGTCGGACACAGCGGCCGGCCGTATCTCGACGACAGAGGCATGGCGGCCGTCGAATTTGCGTTGATCTTGCCTCTGATGCTCGTGATTTATATGGGGCTCGTCGAATTGTCTCGCGGCATGCGGACGTCGCAGAGGCTCGATCTCGTCGCGCACACGCTCGCCGATCTGACGGCGCAAAAGATCGACTGCCCCAATCCTCCAGCGGGCGTCTCCTCTACCAAATGCGCAACCGGGCAAGCGGGGTTGAGCGAAGCGGAGATCACGTCCATCTTTTCAGCGGCGAATGTGCTGATGGGGCTGCCGACCACAGACACGTCGATGAAAATGACCATTTCCGAGGTGAACATCACAGCGGTGACGGCAACTTCGTGGCAGGCGAAAACAAGCTGGTCGGTCACCCGCAACGGCGCATCGGCGCGCCCCTGCCAAGTTCTCACGCCCTCGGATGCGACGCCGGTGTCGGTCACAACGATCCCCATGAGCTATGTCAACATCACGAATGGCGTCAATCCGCCCACGGGGCCGATGATCATCGCCGACGTCGTCTACAACTACACGCCGGGCTTCCATTTCGAAATGTTCAAATGGAGCTCGTCGCCGACCTGGAGCATGCAGCGGACGAGCTATGCCCCGGTCCGCAACACATATTCGCCTCCCCATATTCAATATTACATGACCTCTGGAGCGAATTGTAACGGCTCTACGCCGTGATCATCGAGCGTTCGAGTAATCCGATACGTCTCAAGCAAATCGCTGCTGCGACAGGGGCTAAGCCCGACGGCGACGACTTCTAAAATATGCCTCACCTTATCGGTCTCCCGCATAAACTGGAGGCAGACGCCGCAGCGCCTGTCTGATCGTTCGGGAATATTCATACCGTTTCCGTTTGAATAGCTCGCATTGGCGCTTGTCATTCCCGACGGGCCAAAGGCCCGATCGGGGATCCAGAGTCACAAAAGCGCAGGTTTTGCTCTGGATTCCCAATCACTCGCTGCGCGAGCGTCGGGGAACCAATCCAGCGGATCTCGTATCATTCGCCTCCAACGCCTCTGCTGCGGCCCATGTGTGGCTGTAGCGCAACAGCGGTCGGAAAGTTCGTTCGGCCGCGACATCCCGTATTGATCCAACCGAAGACTGTAATGTTATAACATAGGCGCAAATCCGGCGCGGAGGCTTCGGTGAGATCAAAGGGCTTGGGCGAATCGATGGGCGCTTCCGCGCTGGTTGTCGGCATTTGCGCAATGTCCGCGCCAGCCGCCGCGCAACAGACGCTCCCGACGATCGAGGTCGGCGCTACAAGCCCCATCAAGCGGCGTCCGAGCGCGCCGGTGGCGCAAGCCCGCGCTCCAGGCGCCCCGCCTATCCGGCGGAGCGCGCCCACGCCGGACGAGCCTGCCTCGGCTGCGGCCGCGCAGACGGCTCCGCGCGGCGTATTGGCAATCGCGCCGGATCAATTCGCCGCCGTCACGGTCGTCACGAATGAGGAACTGCGGTCCACCACCGGGACAACTCTGGGAGACGTCGTCTTTTCCCGTCCGGGCCTCACGAGCTCGAGCTTTGCACCCGGCGCGGCCAGCCGGCCGATCGTGCGCGGCCTCAACAACTACCGCGTGCGCATACAAGAGAACGGCGTCGGCGCGAGCGGCGTCTCGGAAATGGGCGAGGATCACGCCGTGCCGCTCGACCCGATCGGCGCGAGCCAGATGGAGGTCGTGCGCGGCCCCGCCACGCTCCGCTGGGGCTCGCAGGCGATCGGCGGCGTGGTGAACGTCGCCAACAACCGCATTCCCGAGGCGCCGCCCTGCGCGCTCGACGCCGCATTCCGCGAAACCGGCTGCGCGCGGGTCGAGACGCGCGCCGCTGTCGCGACTGTCGACAATCTGCTCGAAAACGCGACGCTGCTCGACGCGGGGCGCGGCAATGTTGTCGTGCATGCCGACGCGCATGGCCGTCGCGCGAGCGACTATCGTATTCCCGGCTACCCCTATCTCGACGTCGATCCCTTCGCCGCGGAGCCGCCGCCCTATTTTGCCGGCCGCCAGCCCAATTCGTCGAACCGCTCCGGCGGCGCCTCGCTCGGCGCGAGCTATCTGATCCCCACCGGCGGCTTCGTCGGCTTCGCGGTGACGCAATACAACAGTCGCTACCGCGTTCCGGGCGTCGAGCCGACGGCGACCGACACCCGCATCGAGATGCGTCAGACCCGGGTCACCGGTAAGGGCGAGCTCCACATCGGCTCGGCCTATGTCGACGCCATACGCTTCTGGGCGGGGCTCACCGACTACAAGCACCACGAACGCGCCGACGAGGGTGGTTTCAACGGCGTGCAGCAGTCCTTCACCAACAAGGATCTCGAGGTGCGGGTCGAGATGCAGTTCATGCCGATCGCGCTTCCGTTCGGCGTGTTGACGAGCGCCGCCGGCGTGCAGGGCAATCATCAATTCCTCACCTCCCCGGGGCTGGAAGGCGGGCTCTACGATCCGAACCGGACCCAAGCCGTTGCGGGCTATCTCTTCAACGAACTCAAACTGACGGACGCTCTCAAGGCGCAGCTTGCCGAGCGGATCGAGAATGTGCAGGTGACAGGCTCCTTGCCCGATCTCTTCCTCGATCCGACAACGCCAATCGGCCGCTACAGGAACTTCACGCCGGTCAGCGGCGCTTTCGGCCTGCTCCACGATCTGCCATATGGACTCGTCGCCAGCCTCTCCGCGCAATATGTCGAGCGCGCGCCGCGCGCGCCGGAACTGCTCTCGCGCGGCATCCACGAAGCCACCGGCACCTTCGATGTCGGCAACCCGAATTTGCGGATCGAGAAAGCGAAGACGCTCGAGCTGGGCCTACGTCGTGCGGAGGGTCCGTTGCGCTTCGAGGCTGCGCTTTACATCACGCGCTTCGACGGCTTCATCTTCCGCAATCTCACCGGCCCGGTCTGTCAGAGGGATTTCGCAAGTTGCGCCATCGGTGGCGCGGGCGATCTGGCGCTTGCGCTTTATTCGCAACGCAACGCCGTCTTCCGTGGCGCGGAGTTCCAGAGCCAGCTCGACGTCGCCCCGCTGATGGGCGGAACGATCGGCGTCGAAAACCAGTTCGACGTCGTGCGCGCGAGCTTTACGAGCGGCGGCAATGTGCCCCGCATCCCACCTGTCCGGCTCGGCGGCGGTCTCTACTGGCGCGACGCCAATTGGCTCGCGCGCGCCAATCTGCTCCATGCCTTCGCCCAGAACGATATTGCGCAGACCGGCGAAACGCCGACCAAGGGCTACAATCTGCTGCGCGCCGAGCTGAGCTACCGCATGAAATTTGCGCCGAGCAATCCTTGGGGAAGCGAGATGACCCTTGGCCTCGTCGGCAATAATCTTCTGAACGACGACATCCGTAACAGCGTCTCTTTCCGAAAGGATGAGGTGCTGCTGCCCGGCGCCAATCTGCGCGCCTTTGCGACTATCGTGTTCTGATCATCCTCGCGGCGCGTGTCATTCCCGGCGGGCTGAAAGCCCGACCCTGAATGCAGAGCCACAAAAGCGCTGATTTTATTCACCGCCGTCATTGCGAGCAAAGCGAAGCAATCCAGGGCGGCGATGCGGCGCTGGATTGCTTCGTCGGCTCCGCCTCCTCGCAAGGACGGCGGTGATTTCCTATGCGTTCATCAGATCGTCTGATTATAGGCGCCGACTTCAGGATTTTCGCGCAGGATCGCGTCCACTGCGCCGAACATCTCGCGCAGGCGCGCTTCTGACACCGGACTCTCGACGACGACGACCAGCTCGGGCTTGTTGGACGAGGCGCGCACCAGCCCCCATGTGCCGTCGGCGACGGTCACGCGCACGCCATTGACCGTCACGACGTCGCGGATCGGCTGACCGATGAGTGTTTCGCCGCGCGTTTTCATGCCCTCGATGCGCGCGATCACCTTCTTCACGACCTCATATTTCTTTTCGTCGTCGCAATGCGGCGACATGGTCGGCGAGCCCCATGTCTTCGGCAGATCATTGTAGAGATCGGCCATGCTCTTCTGGGGATTGCGATCCAGCATTTCCAGAACATGCACCGCCGTCAGCAGGCCGTCGTCATAGCCGCGCCCGATCGGCGCGTTGAAGAAGAAGTGACCCGACTTCTCGAATCCTGCGAGCGCGTTGAGGTCGTTCACGCGGCGCTTGATATAAGAGTGGCCGGTCTTCCAATAATCCGTATGAACGCCGCGCGAGACCAGCTCGGGGTCGGTTGCGAAGAGACCCGTCGACTTCACGTCCACGACGAATTTCGCGCCCGGATAGACCTTGGAGAGATCGCGCGCGAGCATCACGCCGATCTTGTCGGCGAAAATCTCCTCGCCATTGTTGTCGACGACGCCGCAGCGGTCGCCATCGCCGTCGAAGCCAAGCCCGACGTCGGCGCCCGTCTCGCGCACCTTATGCGCGATGGCGTGCAGCATCTCCAGATCTTCGGGATTCGGGTTGTAGCGCGGGAAATTATAGTCGGGCTCGACGTCGAGCGGGATCACCTCGCAGCTGAGACGCTCGAGCATCTGCGGCGCGAAGGCGCCGGCCGTGCCGTTTCCGCAAGCCGCGACGACCTTCATCTTGCGCCCAAAGGCCGGGCGGCGGGTCAGATCGTCGAGATAGCGCGCGCCGAAATTCTCGATGAAGTGATACGCGCCGCCGCCGGCCTGGCGGTATTTGCCGGACAGCACGATCTCTTTCAGGCGGCTCATTTCGTCGGGCCCGAAGGTCACGGGCCGCTGCGCGCCCATCTTCACGCCGGTCCAGCCATTGTCGTTATGCGACGCCGTGACCATGGCGACGGCGGGGGCGTCGAGCTCGAATTGCGCGAAATAGGCCATGGGCGACAGGGCGAGGCCGATGTCGCGCACGCGCACGCCAGAGGCCATGAGGCCGGCGACCAGAGCGAGCTTGATGGAGGAAGAATAGGCGCGATAATCATGGCCGGTGACAATGTCCGGCGCGACGCCCATTTCATGGATCAGCGTGCCCAGACCCATGCCGAGCGCCTGCACGCCCATCAGATTGAGTTCCGGCCCAAAGAGCCAACGCGCGTCATATTCGCGAAAGCCCGTCGGCTTCACGAGCGGCTTTTGTTCATACTCGAAAGTATTGGGAGTCAATATTGAAACGGGCTTGGGCAGCATGGGCGGTCCTTGCGAGCTAAACGACGGGCTCCCTTTACACCGTCCCGCCGCGCCGGCCAAATTTGCCTCGACCGCTAAACCACGCAAGCTATCCTATTGTTTCAGCACGAGGGCTCCCGATTCCACCGAGAAGCGCGACAGCTTCGAGAGGAAAGCCATGCCCAAGAGGCTCCCCGACAGCGCGCCGCGCTCGCCGACCACCGCCTCGACATTGTGAACGACAATATTGCCGATCCGCACGTCGTTGAGCGTCGCGCGCGCGACATGGGCGACGCCATTGGCGGTGTTGACCTGATACTTATAGTCCGCCGGCGCCGGAAAGAGACCGGCAGCCGAGGCGTCCTCATAAGAAAGCGCCACAAGCGTCGCGCCCGTATCGACCAGCATGCCCGAGATGCGGGCGCCGTTGATTTCAGCGTCGGTCGAGAATTGTCCCCTCTGATCGGCGGAAATACGCGTCTCCCCCATGCGCGCAGGGAGCGCCGCGCGCACAGGCGCAACAGGCTGCGCGGCGGGCCGGATCTGCGCGGTCTGTGGCGCAGCGTCGGGACGCGGCGCAAGGCGCATGAGCTCTTTCGCGGCGATCACGCTGACGACCACGGCGATCACTGCAAATGAGATTTGCTTTCCGAGCATGACGCTTCCTGGCATGCGGCCCCGGCGCGATCCTCGCGAGAAAAGTTTGCGGGGATCTTAAGGCACACTCGGAAAACCAGCTAACTCACCCTCGCGGCTTCGCTCGCGTGGTTGGCAAGGCTTTGGCCGGCTCGTCCGGCCAGAGGTGGCGTGGATAGCGACCCTTCATCTCTTTTTTGACGTCGTTCCAGGAGCCTGACCAAAAGCTCGGCAGGTCGCGGGTGGTCTGGATCGGCCGATGCGCCGGCGAGAGCAGCTCCAACGTCAGCGGAACCTTGCCGCGCGCCAGCGCCGGATGCTGCGAAAGGCCGTAAAGCTCCTGCACCCGCACGGAGAGCAGCGGCCCGTTGGGCGCGGCGTAATCGAGCGCATGGCGGGAGCCGGCCGGCGTTTCGAAATGCGTGGGCGCCTCGGCGTCGAGGCGGCGCATGAGGTCGTAGGGCAAGAGATGGGCGAGCGCCGCGTCGAGATCGCCCGGGGCGATGTCGCCCAGCCTGGCGCGGCCGACAATATAAGGCGCGAGCCACTCCTCGACGCTTTCGGCCAGCGCCGCGTCGGAGAGATCGGGCCATTCATCGCCCTCCGCCCGGCGCAGGAAAGCCGCGCGGTCGCGAAGCTGCGCCTGGCCCTTGGTCCAGGGCAGGCGCGCGACGCCGAGCGCGGCGATCCCCCGCGCCAGCGCCTGCGCGCTCTCCGCGTCGGCCTCGACGGAGAGGTTTTGCTCGCTCAGGCGGATCGCGCCGAGGCGCCGAAAGCGCCGGCGCCGCAGGCTGACGGTCGCGGGGTCGAAAACAGTCTCATCGCGCGCCTCGATCCGCGCGCCGGCGATTCTCTCCACTTCCTCGGCGGCGAGGGCGCAGGCCGCTAGAATGCGCGCCTGCGCCGCGCGGCCCGTCAGCTCCGCGACGGCGAGAAAGGGGGCGCGCGACAGCGGGTCTTCCACAGGAAGGCTCGCGGCGCGGCCATTGGCCATGAGGAAGTCGCCATTGGCCCCGCGCGATTTGGCGATGCGGTCGGGATAAGCGAGCGCGATGAGGGCGCCGTCGGAGAGCCCCCTCCCCAGCCCTCCCCCGCTGCGCGGGAGAGGGGGCAGAGCGTGGCCTTCATCGGCAATGCTGATCGCGAGCGTCCCCTCTCCCGCTTTAGCGGGGGAGGGACAGGGAGGGGGCAACGCCGCCATCGCCATCCTCGCCCAATTCCCCGCCAGCCTCCTCGCATCCTTCGCCCGCTTCGACCCATCCGACTGCAGCCGGTCCAGCCGATGCGACAGATCCGCGTCATTCCCCCCAAGTCCGCGCTCGGAAAGCAGCATGGCAAGCTCCGCCGCCCGCTCCGCTTCCCCGCAGCGCGCGGCCTCCAGCACCATGCGGGCGAGACGCGGCGGCAGCGGAAGCGCGCGCAACGCTCTGCCTTCTTCCGTGAGCCGCCCATCGGCGCCCAGCGCCCCGAGTTCCTGGTCCAGCGCCACGGCCTCCTTCCAGGCCGGCGCCGGCGGCGGGTCGAGCCAGGCGAGCTGGCCAGGATCGGTTACGCCCCAGGCGGCAAGATCGAGCGCAAGGCTCGACAAGTCCGCCGCCAATATCTCCGGCGCCGCGAAAGCGGGGAGCGACGCCGTCTGCGGCTCGTCCCAAAGGCGGTAACAGACGCCGGGCTCCGTGCGCCCGGCGCGGCCGCGCCGCTGGTCGACGCTCGCCCGCGCGGCGCGCACCGTCTCGAGGCGCGAGAGGCCCAGATCCGGCTCGTAAAGCTGCACGCGCGACAGGCCGCTATCGACCACGACGCGCACGCCTTCGATGGTCAGCGACGTCTCGGCGATGGAGGTCGCGAGCACCACCTTGCGGCGCCCCTGTGGCGCGGGCGAAATAGCGCGGTCCTGCTCGCCGCGATCGAGCGCGCCATAGAGCGGCGCAATATCGACGCCCTCCAATCGCGCCTCTGCAAGGCGGGAGGCGGTCCGCAGGATTTCGCCCTGCCCCGGCAGAAAGGCCAGCACCGAGCCTTTCTCCTCGCGCAGGGCGCGCAGCACGGCGCGGGCGACGGCGTCCTCTATGCGCTCATTGGGGTCGCGGCCGAGATAGCGGGTTTCGACATCGAAGGCGCGGCCCTCGGAGACGACCGTCCGCGCGTCGCCCATCAAAGCCGAGACGCGCGCGCCGTCGAGCGTCGCCGACATGGCGATAAGGCGCAGATCGTCGCGCAGCCCCGATTGGGCGTCGAGCGCCAGAGCGAGGCCGAGGTCCGCGTCGAGCGAACGCTCGTGATATTCGTCGAAGAGCACGCCCGCGACGCCATCGAGCGCCGGATCGTCGAGGATCATGCGCGCGAAGACGCCCTCGGTGACGACCTCGATGCGGGTCCTGGCCGAGACCCTGGACTCGAGCCGCATGCGCAGACCCACCGTCTCGCCGATCTGCTCGCCAAGCGTTGTCGCCATGCGGCTCGCGGCGGCGCGGGCGGCAAGGCGGCGCGGCTCCAGCAGGATGAGCTTGCCGCCCCTCGCCCACGGTGCATCCAGCAGCGCGAGCGGTACGCGCGTCGTCTTGCCGGCGCCGGGCGGCGCGACGATCACGAGATTGGGAGAAGCCGAGAGCGCCGCCTGGATGTCGGGCAGCACGGCGTCGATGGGGAGGGCGTCCTGTGGGCGTGTCAACTTTGCTCAAACCGAAGCAGCCGGGCGGACGCCGGGCGCGAGCCCATCCCTCCCCTTTACGGGGAGGGTGGCGCGCGCGGCGCGACGGGTGGGGTCCGTCCCAACCCGAGTCATAGCGGCGAGAGCCCCACCCGTCGGTCTTCGACCGCCGACCTCCCCGTAAAGGGGAGGTATATCAGTGGCTCACGCCGCCGAACTGCTACTCGCCCGATCTCAGATCGCAAAAAAGGCGCCCCCTCCTCACGGAGGGAGCGCCTCTCAATAGCAGGCTTCGCGTTACGCCGCCTGCTGAATCGCCGAAAGCTTCCAGGCGTCGGGGCCAGCTCCCGCCGGGCGGCGGAACGTCCAGACCTCGGTCGCCTCGCTTGCCCCAGCGGAGCCGGGCGCCGGCTTGCCGGTGGCGCGGTCCTCCAGGACGTCGTTCAGCGAGAAGCGCATGGCGACGCTCGCATATTCGTCCGAGCCCTCGCGCCAGGCTTCCGAAAGGTCGCCCTGCAGAAGCTTGACGTCGGTCACGCGGTTGACGACGCCCTTGCGGCGGTTCGTCTCCAGCTCCTCGTCGAAATGGCGGACCATTTCCGGCGTGGCCACCTGACCCAGCGCGCTGACGTCCTCGCGGCTATAGGCGGCCTGCGACTGGCCGAGCAGGCGCTCGAAGGCGTTGAAGTCCCCGGCTGCGATCTGGATCGGCGTCGCGCGCGGACGCTGCGGCGCCTCGCCGCCGAAGCCCATGGGCCCGGCCCCGAAGCCGCCTGTCGGACGCCCGCCGAAGGGCGCGCCGCCCGTGAAGCCGAAGGTCGAGCCCTGAGGGCCGACGCCGGCCGGCGCATTGCGACGCTGCCACCAGACGAAGGCCATGCGGGCCAGGAAAACGACCAGCGCGATCTGCAGCAGGAAGCCGATGATCGACATGAAGCCGCCAATGCCGCCGAAGAAGCCGTTGCCGGTCAGCAGCCCGAAAAGCCCCGCGCCGAGCAGGCCGCCGGCGAGACCGCCGAGCAGGCCGCGGCCAAAGGAAGAGCCGCCGAAGGCAGGCCGATTGAAGCCCGGCTGGCTCGGATTAAAGCTTGGACGCGCCGTCTCGCTGCGCTCGAATGGCGAGGCCGTTCCGGGCGCCGTGCGGGTCGACGGCGGCGCCGACCAGGTCCTGGAGCCGCGCGAGCCGAAGCTCCCGCCGCCGCCCATGCGCGCCTCGGCGATCGCCGGCGCGAGCGCCAACAGCGCCGCGAGAGCCAATGAAATCAGCGATCCGCGCTTTTGCGCAAGAAACCGCAGCATATGAGTTTTCCCTCTTTCGCGGAGAGCGTCGCTCCCCTCGGGGAGAGAATATAGGGAGAGGATGACGGGGCTGCAAAGGCAGGGGCGAGGGAATCGGGGGACCGCCCTCATCCGACCGCCTTCGACGGCCACCTTCTCCCGCAAGCGGGAGAAGGAGTCGCTGCGGCGAATTTCTGGATTAATCGGCAACCAAGGGGCTCTTTCCTTCTCCCGCGCGCGATCGCACTTGCGGGAGAAGGTGGCCCTCGCGTAAGCGAGGGTCGGATGAGGGCGCGGCGCAAATCGCCCGCAACTCCATGACTCCCGCCCCGAGAGCCCCATGCGCCAATATCTCGACCTTCTCGACAAAATCCTGCGCGAGGGCGTCCGCAAGGAGGACCGCACGGGGACGGGCACGCTCTCCATCTTCGGCCATCAGATGCGCTTCGATCTCTCGGAGGGCTTCCCGCTCGTCACCACCAAGCGGGTGCATCTGAAATCCGTGATCCACGAGCTGCTCTGGTTCCTCGCGGGCGAGACCAATATCCGCTATCTCAAGGAAAACGGCGTCACCATCTGGGACGAATGGGCCGATGAGAAGGGCGATCTCGGGCCCGTCTATGGCGCGCAGTGGCGCGCCTGGCCCGCGCCCGGCGGGGAAACGATCGACCAGATCGGCTGGCTGATCGAGGAAATAAAGCGAAACCCCTTCTCGCGCCGCCTCGTCGTCACGGCCTGGAACCCAGCCGAGATCGACAAAATGGCGCTCGCGCCCTGCCACTGCCTTTTCCAATTCCATGTGGCGGAGGTGGACGGACGAAAGCGCCTGTCCTGCCAGCTCTATCAGCGCTCGGGGGACGTGTTCCTCGGCGTGCCCTTCAATATTGCGAGCTATGCTCTGCTGACTCACATGGTGGCGCAGGCCACCGGCTGCGTCGCCGGCGATTTCATCCACAGTCTCGGCGACGCGCATCTCTATCTGAACCACATCGAGCAGGCCCGCCTCCAGCTCTCGCGCGCGCCCCGGCCCCTGCCTCGCCTCGCGCTGAACCCCGATGCAGCCTCGCTGCTCGATTTCCGCTATGAAGACATTGCGGTCGAAGGCTACGACCCCTGGCCGGCCATCGCCGCGCCCATTGCGGTTTGATTGTTTTTCACTCTGGCTATTTGAGGTGAACATGCGGCTCGAGGAGCTGGAAGCGCTCGCCGAGGAACGGTTGCGAGAAGCGCTGGCGCTATTGGGCGTTCAGAGGTGGTCCGGCGCTTTCTACCTTTCCGGATATGCAATCGAGCTCGCGCTTAAAGCCGTTATCGCCGGTCAGTTCAGGGCGAACGAAATCCCGGACAAGAACTTGGTAAAGAATATCTACACCCACGACCTCGAGGACCTTTTGAGCTTGGCGCAGCTCAAGCCAGCTTTGCAGGAGCGGTCCAGGCGTTCTTCTCAGTTCGTGGCCAACTGGAACACTGTAATGGGCTGGAATGAGTCGGCGCGTTATAGGAGAATTGAAGAGACAGAGGCTCGAGCGCTACTCGAGGCCATAAGCGACCCGACAGAAGGGATTTTCGCATGGATCCGGTCACAACCATAGGGGGCGCCGAGGGGCTCCGCAGGATCGCGGAAGCGCTTAGGGCGGAAGGCATCGGAGTTGAGGGCGTCTACCTGATCAAGGTCGTTTCCGATGAGGACGATGTCGATTGGGTCATTCGGATCGTGACAAGCCGAAAAAGCCGAGAAGTCGTGCTCAAGGTCTTCGATCTTCGCCGAGCTGGCAGGATTCCCGATTTCGGAGGCAAAGTGCGAGTTGACCCCGTTCCGGCGACGCATCCGGAGGCCTCGCGGATCATCGCCTATGCCCGGCGCTTTGCTGAGCTGCCTGTCGAGATCGAGACGGTGATCCTCGATCGGATGCTCATCGAATACGCCCTCGTCGCAGACATCGAGAGAGTAGGTGCCGCCGCAGCATGACCCCCAAACTCGTCGCCGTCGTCGCCCGGGCCCAGAACGGCGTCATCGGGGTCGGCAATGGCCTGCCCTGGCGTCTCTCCAGCGATCTCAAGCGCTATAAGGCGCGCACCTGGGGCCGGCCCATGATCATGGGCCGGCGCACCTGGGAATCGATCGGCCGCCCTTTGCCCGGCCGCGAGAGCGTCGTCGTCACGCGAAGCCCCGGCTATGCCGCGCCCGGCGCCCATGTCGCGACGAGCCTGACCGAATCGCTCGCCATCGCCCAGCGGCTCGCCGCCGAAATGGCGGCGCCAGAAATTATTGTCGCCGGCGGCGCCGAAATCTATCGGGCGCTGCTCGACGAGACGCAAATGATCGAGCTCACTGAAGTCGGGCTCGACATTCCGGGAGACGCCCATTTCCCCGAGCTTTCGCCGCTGGAATGGGAGGAAATCGCCCGCGAGACGCCGCCGCGCGGCGACAGGGACGAGGCAGATTTTTCCTTCGTGACGCTGCGCCGCCGCCACGGTGGATAAGCGACAAATAAACGGCGAAACCAGTTGCGGGCCCGGCCTACTATGGCTATAAGGCCCTCGAAAGCGGCCGACACGGCCGTTGGATCGGAGTGTAGCGCAGCCTGGTAGCGCACCTCGTTCGGGACGAGGGGGTCGGAGGTTCGAATCCTCTCACTCCGACCAGTTTAAATCCCGCAAAATAGAAGCATCAGAAATGGCCCCTTTGGGGCCTTTTTCGCGTTGGAAGATAATCCGGGGCGGTTCCCGACATGGCGCAGCCACACCGCCTGGCCGATCCTTCTCATGATACGAGAGGTTCGGCGCCATCCCCGACGCTCGCGCCGTTTGGACGCACAGGGACTCACCGCCGTCATTGCGAGGAGGCGGAGCCGACGAAGCAATCCAGGGCCGCATCGCCTGCCTGGATTGCGTCGCGTCGCTCGCAATGACGGGCGCTGAACCAGCGCTCTTGCGGATTCCCGGTCGAGCTTTCAGCCCGCCGGTCTACGCCGCGCGTCTGCTTTTCCGGCAGACGGAACAGAGTCCGCTCAAGTTCGTTGCAATAGGGCGTCGACGCGACTTTGGCGTCGATCCACCCAAGCGGAGCCGTCGAAATGGAAGAACTCGACATCCAGGACTATGCGCGACGGCTGTTCGATGCGCATGGCGACAAGGCCGTCGCCGAGGCGGCGCAAAAGGCTGCCTCGTTGGAGCAAAGCGGCGAGGCTGAGCAGGCGAAGAACTGGCGACGAATCGAAGCCGCCCTCTATCAAATGCTTGGGCCGCACCAAAGCTGAGCCGTTTTGGGCACGGCCGTTGGCCGAGCAATTTGCCGTCGTTTCAGAATGTGTCTTGGAACGGCGCAGCCTTCTTTTGTTGCCGCGAGCGCCGCTGCGGAGCGTGGATTTTCAGAGCGTCCCTATTGTCCAAGGGCACGAAACGCGCACGCGGCCTCGCGGCGCCAATGTCCTGTGCGCCGCGTATCTTGATGAGAAAGTCCAGCCTGGCGATATAGAGCAAGTCGATCATGGCGCGCTCTTCGGCGAGAGATAATTGATCAAGGTGACCTGCGCCCCCCGGCCTATCAAGTTGCGTAAAATACGTAGGCTCAAATTCGCGGGAGCCAATCAGCCTTTTGCGGCGCAGGAGAATGCATCTTTGGACGATCTCTTCAAATCCAACGCGCTTCCGACAGACTATGCGGCCCGTATCCGCATTGTCTCGAAACGCAAGGGCGGGCTCCAGGCGGCGCCGGACGAAGCAATCATCGACGTGGATCGCAGCAATCCGGTTCTCGGCAATCCGCACATTCTGCGCGACCATCGGGACATGCAGGAGCGGCTGCGCGTGATCGCGGCCTATGAGCGCGATCTCGATCGCGATCTCGCCGAGCGCGGCCCGAAGACGCGCGAAATCGAGAAGATCGCCGATCGGCTACGCAGAGGCGAAAAAATTGCTCTGCGCTGCTGGTGCGCTGAGCCGCCCACGCGACCGCAGCGGCCGTGCCACGGAGATCGGATCAGGCTCGAGGTTCTGCGTCTGTGCGCAGAGCCCTCGACGCCGACAGGATGATGAAAAGGAGCGGCCCGCGCCTTTACATCCGAGGTCGCGGGCCGCCACGAAGAAAGACAGCGTATCCGGAACTGCTCAAAGCAATCGAAGCGGCTGACTGAACCAGGTTGCAACGGGATGGTTAACAGATCGTTAACACTCCCATTAAACAGCTTGCATTAGAGCATGCCATTCTCGGCGTCTGACAGCGCGACCGGGAATCCAGAGCCTCCCGTCATTGCGAGCGAAGCGAAGCAATCCAGAGCCGCTATAGCTGCCCTGGATTGCTTCGTCGCACAGCTCCTCGCAATGACGGCAAGCACGCATTACGTCACGCCGTCGCCCCCGCATCCACTGTCATCACCGTCCCGGTAATATTGCGCGCCTTGTCGTCGAGGAGATAAGAAACCGCGTTCGCCACATCCTCCGGCGCCGCCAACCGCCGCAAAGCCGCGCGCGCAGCAATTTTGGCGCGCTCCTCCTCGCCGAGCGACGCCGTCATCTCCGTCTCGATAAAACCCGGCGCCACCGCGTTGACGGTGACGCCCATCCGGCCGACTTCGCGCGACAGAGACTTGGTGAAGCCGATGAGCGCCGCTTTCGTCGCGCCATAGACGGAAAGCGCATTATATCCGGTCGAGGCGATAATCGACGACATATTCACGATGCGGCCGCCCTGGCCCGCAGACATCATATTGCGCACCACATATTTTGTCAGAACGATCGGCGCGGTCACATTCACGCGCGTGAGCTGATCGATCTGCGAATTGTGCATGGTGGCGAGCAGCCCTTCCGTGCCGAGCCCGGCATTGTTGACGAGCCCGTAAGGCGCGCCGAACTCCTTTTTGAGCCGCAGCACGAAATCAGCGATCGCGTCGATCTGGGAAAGATCGAGCGCAGCGAAGGCAAGCGCGCCGGAGGCCCGGGCGATCTCCTCGTCGAGCGCGTCGCTCGGCTTGCGCGCGACAGCGATGACGCGAAAGCCGTCGGCGACGAGGCGTCGCGAGATCGCGAGGCCCAGACCGCGACTGCCGCCCGTGACGATGACATTGCGCCTCATGCTTTTCCCCGCAGCAGCTTGCCCCCGGCCGACATGGCGAGCGACGGCACGAAGTCGATCGAAACCGGAACCTTGTGCCTTTCGAGCCGCGCGCGGCATGCGGCAAGAATTTCATCCTTCACCGCGCGCTTTTGCTCCGCAGAGACGTCGTGTTCCCTGAGCACTACTTCCGCCACGATGAGATCGCCCATGATCGGATTGCGCCGCGCCTTCACCAGCGACATGCGCACGGCGTCATGCGGATTGATGATCTGCTCGACCTCCTCCGGGTGAACTTTCAACCCGCCGACATTAATGGTCCCGGCGCGCCTGCCCTTGAAGAAAAAGCGCTCTCCCACTCTTTCGACAAGATCATCCGTATCGACAAAGCCATCCGCATCCGCAAGCGCGAGATCATCGCGGCCGACATAGCGATCCGCCGTGCGGCGCGAGCGCAGACGCAACGACCCGTCGACGACGCGCATCTCGACGCCGCCAACGCCATCCAGATAAGCGGCGGGAAACCCTTCCCTCCCGTCCGTCACCTCGAAGCCTACTCCCGCTTCCGTGGAAGCATAGGCGTGAACTATCTTTGCGTTGGGGTAGAAGGCGGCCAAATTGGCGAGAACGGCGCGGTCTGCGATCTCGCCGGAAAGGCGCACATATTTGGGCGCGATCCGCGTAGCTTCGGGACTCATCAGCAGACGGCGCCAATGCGACGGCGTGCCGGAGAGATGCGTGACGCCGGCCGCCGCCATGCGCGTTACATGATCGGCGAGCGGCTCGCTCGCCTCGGTCAGCAACAGCGTCGCGCCGCTCGTCGCCGCGCGCAGGAAGATCTGCATCCCGCCATAGCGACGAATATCGTAGAAGGTCGCCCAAACGGGCGCCGCCTCGCCTGCGGCGCGCGGGCGAACCGCACCAAGCAGCCCCGCGAGACGATGCGCGACGAGCTTAGGCGCCCCGGTCGTGCCGGAGGTGGGAAGAACCCATTCCGTTTCGGTCGCAGCGGGGCGCGGCTCCGTCTCGGGCGCGAGCGCCGAAACACGAACGCGCGTGACGTCGACGCCGAAATCCTTAACGTCGTCGTCGCAAATGATCGCCTCGACTTGCGCCTGCGCGATCGCCGAGGCGAGACGCTCGCTCGTGAAGTCTGGCGGCGTAATCACCATGCGCGCCACAACCCCATCGAGCTCCAGCATGGCGAGCGCCGCGTCGAACTGCGACGATACGCCGATTAAGACCGATTTTCCGGCAAGCGAAGCGCGACGACCGCCCAAGATCGTCCCTTGAACCGCGTCGCGCCAAAGCGCCTGCCTCTTCGGCGCATGCAGGCCGGCGGCGCCGCCCGAAACAGCGTCGCCCGCGAGCCCGCGCAGATCAAGCGGCGGCGGCATTTTCATAGAGCGCGACGAAATCGCCGAAGGTTACGGGAAAATAGACCTCTTCCGAAGCCGTGAAGGGATCGACCCCGAGCGTGTCTTCGAGACGCGCGACGATGATCGCGAAGCACAGAGAATCCAAACCGGAGTTGGCGAGGACCGTATCATTCGCGAGCGGCGTGAGTGTTTTTTCCTGCTCCGCAGCCACATTTTCCACGACGGAAAGCACTGTTAACCTTATGCTCATCGAAACGCGCCCTTTTCATCTCCGGCTAAGAAGAACTTCCTATCGTGCTTCCCTAAGCAATTCCCTGCACACGTGGCCAAGATCCATGACGAAGGTTAAGCGCAGATGACCGAGCCGGCGACGCCGCGCATTCGATGCAGAATGATCGCAGAGGCCGACGCGCCAGCGCTCGTTCGATTGCTGGCCAAGGGATTTCCCGAGCGCACCGCCGACTATTGGAGTCACGCGCTCGAAACGCTCGCGCACCGCGATGCGCCCGAAGGCTATCCCCGTATGGGTTATCTGCTGGAGCACGACGGCGCGCCGGTCGGCGTGATCCTGATGATCTTCACGCGTGTGGGCGCAGACAAGATTCGTTGCAACATCTCGAGCTGGTATGTCGAAGACGCCTATCGTGGCTACGCCTCGCTGCTCATCGCCGCGGCGGTGCGGCTCAAGGACGTCACCTATATCAACACTTCGCCGGCGCCGCATACGTGGCGCGTGATCGAAGCGCAGGGATTTCGCCGTTATTGCAACGGCCAAATGCTCGCCATCCCCGCCCTCGCCCCTTGGACCGCCAACGCCCGCGTGAAAATCTTCGACGCGGATCGCGACTATGGCGGCTCTCTCTCATCGCAGGAATGCGCGCTCCTCGTGGCCCACGCGGAGCGCGGCTGCCTGTCGCTGATTGTGCATGAAAAGCGCGAGGCCCATCCCTTCGTGTTTCTGCCGCGCCGCGTGCTGAAGGGGCTCGTGCCCACGCAGCAGATGATCTATTGTCGCAGCCTTGCCGATTTCCAACGCTTTGCGGGCCCTTTGGGCCGCGAGCTGCTGCGCCGCGGCCATCCCACTTTGCTTCTCGACGCCACAGAGAAAATCCCGGGGCTCTTCGGGATCTATCTCCACGATCGCGGACCCAAATATTTCAAGGGCCCCGAGCGTCCGCGACTGGGCGACCTCGCCTTCAGCGAAAGCGTCTTGTTCGGACCATGAGCCTCGCATGACAACACTTGCCGACATCACCGCAGCGCAAGCATTGGTCGATCAGCTTATCATCAATGGCGTCGACCATATTTTCTGCGTGCCGGGCGAAAGCTATCTCGCCGTGCTCGACGCCTGCTACGAGCGCAACGTCAAACTCACCGTCTGCCGCAACGAGGCCGGCGCGGCGATGATGGCGGACGCCTATGGCAAGGCCACCGGGCGCCCCGGCATTTGCTTCGTGACACGCGGCCCGGGCGCAGCAAACGCCTTTGCCGGCGTTCATATCGCGCAGCACGACTCGACGCCCATGATCTTGTTCATCGGCCAGATCGAGCGATCGCATCGTGACCGCGGCGCGTTTCAGGAAGTCGATTACCGCGCGATGTTCGGCGGACAGACAAAATGGACGGCCGAAATCGACGATGGCGCCCGCATGGCGGAATATGTCTCGCGGGCATTTCATGTCGCGCTTGGCGGGCGGCCGGGCCCCGTCGCCCTCGCTTTGCCGAAAGACATGCTCGACGAGCGCGTCCTGCCGCGCCCCTGCCCCGCCGCCGCCGTCGTGGAGACATCGCCGGGGCCAGACGACATGGACGCCCTCGCCGCAATGATCGCGCAAGCGAAGCGCCCGTTGTTCGTCCTGGGCGGCACGCGTTGGGACGAGACGGCGTCCCGTCGCATGATGGATTGGGCGCGCGCTTTCGACATGCCTGTCGCAACGAGCTACCGACGGTTGCCGCTCTTCGATCCGCTGCATGACTGCTATGCCGGCGACCTCGGCCTTGCCGCCAATCCGAAGCTCGTCGCGCGCGCGAAGGCCAGCGATCTCTTCGTCCTCATCGGCGGGCGGCTGGGGGAAATCCCCTCTCAGGGCTATAAGCTCTTCGACATACCGCAGCCGCAGACGCACTTCGTGCATGTTTATCCGCAGGCCGAGGAATTCGGCCGCGTCTATGCGCCAACGCTCGCCATTCACGCGTCGCCCATGCCTTTCGTCGAGATGCTGGCAAAACAAAATCCGCCGGCGCACCGCCCCTGGCATGACGATACGCGCGTGGCGCATCAGGATTATCTCGACTTTTCGCGCAGCTTTACGCCCTCCGCCGACGTCGATCTGGCTCAAATGATGATCTGGCTTTCGGACCATCTTCCCGACGACGCCGTCATCTGCAATGGCGCAGGAAATTACGCGTCGTGGATTCACCGTTATTTCCGCTTCCGCCGCTATGGCTCACACTTTGCGCCGACATCGGCAACGATGGGCTATGGCGTGCCAGCCGCCGTCGCCATCAAACGGCTCTATCCCGAGCGGCTCGTCGTCTCTATCAATGGGGACGGCGATTTTCTGATGAATGGCCAGGAATTCGCGACAGCCGTGCAGTATGAGCTGCCGATCATCGTCGTCGTTTGCGACAACGCCTCCTATGGCACGATCCGCATGCATCAGGAGCGCAGCTATCCCGCACGAGTCATCGGCACGGATCTACGCAATCCGGACTTCGCCGCCTATGCCCGCGCCTTCGGCGGTTACGGCGCGCGCGTCGAGCGGACAAAGGACTTCCCCGAAGCTTTCGACGCGGCACGCGCGTCACGCCTTCCCTCTATCATCCATGTGATGATGGACCCGGATCGCGTTACGCCGAGCGTAAATCTCTCTGTGATACGCTCCGAAGCGCTGGCGGGCGCGTGAAAAGGCGCCGAAACCGGCGCCTTCCGTTCACGAAGCCACTCGAAGCTGCGGCTTAGAATGCGCGAAGTCCCAATAAAGCGCACGCGCGCGCTTATACATTGGGCCCGCCTCCAATGGACGATCGTCGATGTGCGACATCGGCGCGACTTTCTGGAAGTTGCCTGTCGAGAAAATCTCGTCAGCGCAAAGAAAGTCGTCATAGCTAAGCGTAGTCTCGATCACCTCGACGCCATCTGCGCGCAGCAGGCCGATGACGCGTTGGCGCGTGATGCCGTTCAAAAACGTCCCATTCGCCGCCGGCGTAAAAACCGAGCCATCCTTGGCGAGAAAGGCGTTGGAATTGGCGAACTCCGCGATATTGCCGAGCATGTCGCGCATGAGGCAATTGTCGAAGCCGCGCTTTGCTGCCTCGATCAACGCGCGCGCGCCATTGGCGTAATGGCAACTGGCCTTCGCGCCAACCGGCGCAGTTTCCGCCGAGGGCCGGCGGAAAGGCGAAAGCGTCACGGCGCCGCCCTTGGGAGCCGGCATGGGCGCCTCATAGATCGTCAGGCACCAATTGGTGGAAGAAGGCTCAAAGCGAACGCCGCCGCCCAAGCCATCCTCGGCCCAATACATCGGCCGAATATAGAGCTGCGCATCAGGCGCAAATCTTTTCAAGCCTTCGCCAACAAGCGTGCGCCATTCCTCGACGCTCAGCAAAGGCTCCAGCAGCATCTCACGCGCGGAATTATTGACGCGCGCAAGATGCAGATCGAGATCGGGCGTCACGCCTTCGAAGGCGCGCGCCCCGTCGAACACCATCGAGCCAAGCCAGGCCCCATGCGTTCTCGGGCCCAAAATCAGCGCGTTGCCGTCGCGCCATTCGCCCTGAAAGAACGTCCAAGTCTGCGAGACAGGACGCAGTGGAACTGGAGAAGCCATGGCCGAACCTCGCTCCTTATGCGCCACTGAACATCGCCGGGGCGTCCGATGCAGGCGCGAGCTTCAGCATGCGCGCCAGCTTGCGCATCACTCGCACCAGGAACATCACGGACGCAGGCAGGGGCGTGCGACAGAAGGCCACTTTGCGAACGTATTTCTCGACGGTCCAAACCGCATGGGAGCCAGCGCGGAACAGGATGTGGTCGCCCGGCCCGAGATGATGTTCCACGCCATTATCCTCGCGCACGACGACCGATCCCTCCAGCACATAAACGGTCTCGTCGATGTCATAATGCCAATTGAACACGCCCTTCGTGCAATCCCACAGAAGCGTCGTGGCCGAATTGTCGAGGCTGCGTGACAAGATGAAATTCCGCGCAACCGGAGCGCCGTCGATCACCCAAGCCGGATTGATTGGGCACGGCTGCATCTCGACATTCTTGCCCTCGTAGAAAACTATTTTTTCATCGCCGCTCATTGCGATTTCCTCCCCGTCAATCAATCCAAACGCAAAACGTCGCGGACGTCGCGCGGCCAATCCTCGACGTAAAGGCCGTGCGTCGCAAAAAGCGCGAGCGCCAGCCGGTCGATGCCGAAGGCCACGCAACCCGAATGCGCCATTTCACCCTTCTGATCCACAAGCCCCCATGTCTTGCCGAAATGCTCGCGATGATAGTTGAAGCTCATGCAAGCGGTCGGCGCGCCCTGCGCGCGCACGGGAATCAGAAGCTCGAACTTCAACGCATGCTCGATCTGATTGGCGGCCATCAACACGCCGACGCGGCCAAAGAACGGATCGCTGGCGCGATCGAAGGCAAAGGGCAGTTGCAACGACTCGGCGATCGCCTGCGCGGTTTTCATCCACCGCTCACGGAAGACGGCAATCTGCGCCGGCGCGCCAATGCGCACGAACTCGCGCATCCGGAAAGACTGCAATCTGTCCAAATCTTTCGAGGGCTCGTGCCGGAAGCAGTCCGCCGCAACGTCGAAGGTCAAACCCTCTTCGGGAACCGGGCCATTTTCCGCGGCAATCGGATAGATCGGGTAACAGGCCGCCGGGCTCAACACGAGACCGGCCGATGTCGCGCCGCGTGTCCAATCTTCCCCTTGCTTGGCTCTGTCCACCGCGGCGGCGACATCCGCCTCCGACCCGTGCAGGGCGCAGACACAGCCGAGCAGTTGAGGAAAACTGTTGAGGTATCCCTGTTTCTCGAGCTGTCTCAGACTCATCACCGGCGGAAAACGGAACACGGACGCTTCTTGCGGACGATGTCTTGTAATCAGCCATTGAAGCGCATCGACGACGTCCTCATAACGCCGCGTGCGCGCGTAAACGCCGTCGACGCCCATGGGGCGAAAGAGATGATCGAGGATCGTCTCATCGCTGCGAGCCTCCGTCTCTGTGCACGCCATCTCGCTCATTGCGCGTTCATCCCCATGCTGCTCCATTATCGTGGCTTCACGATCGATTCCGGCACGCCGCCAATGAGGCAGGACGTCGCCACATTCGAAAGAATGCGGTTGTTGTTGATCATGACGGAGGAAGAGAGAATATCCCTCAGCGGGCGCGAGACGCTGAATTCGCTGTCGTTGCGATAGCCGGCGATCCCGCAGGCGTTGAACGCATGCATCACCGTCGTGATCGCCATTTCCGAGGCGCTGACCTTCAGCAGGTTGAGCGATGTCTGGAAGGACATCTCGTCGAGCGACTCAGGATTTCCCACCCTGCCAAGATAATCCGCGGTGGCCGAGTCGACGAGGTTGACGAGCTGCATCAGCGACAGTGACGCCTGCGTCGCAAATGGCGCGCCTGGCGGAAGAGCGCCCTTCTGTGCGCGGGAGATTTTACGCGTGAAATTCTGCGCGCGCTCGACCGCGCCAGCCGCGACGCCCGCCCAGCAGGAAGCCCAAAGCAGATGGGTCACCGGCACCATCGAGCGGCGATGAATTTTGTCGTAGGGCTCCGCGAGAACCTGTTCGGCTTCGCCCTTCGCAATGAGATGAAAGCCTTCGCTGCACGTGCCGCGCATGCCCATGACGTCCCATTTGGACGTGCGCTCGAGCGTGTAGTCTTCCTTGAAAAAGAGCGCGAGCACCTGATCGCTGGGAAGTGACTCCGGCGACCGACGCGCGGTGGTCACGATAGCGTCGGCCGCGGCCCCATAGGAGACAACCGAGGCGTCTCGATCGAGCGAAATCCCGCCATCCAAAGCGACGATCGCCGAGGCGCTGGAGCGCACATTGGCGCCGTTTGTTCCTTCGGTCGTCGACGACGCAAGCAGCATCTGCTCTTCGCCGATGCGACGCAGATAGGACTGGAACCTTTCGCTGCGCCCGGCATGGTTCATGACGCATGCGACATTGGCCGCGTGCATTGCGTAAATCATGGCCGTCGAGGAACAGACGCGGCCAAGCGCATAACAAAGCTGCGCGGCGTCCGCCACATTGCGGTCCTCTCCGCCACACCCTTCCGGCAGCAATATCCCGAGCAGACGCTGCGCTTTCAGCTCGTCGAACGCCTCTTTCGGGAAGCGGGCCGTTTCATCGACCGCCTCGGCGAATTTCGCAGCAACGGCGACGGCCGAATCGATCCGCGCAGAAAAATCCTCTTGCGCTCTCACTTGCGGCTTTGAAATTTCAGCAGCCAACATCTTCGCCTCGTCAACCTATCCTCGCCTGATCGAGCCGAGGCTAGGTTCCAGTTCTGAATATTCAGTTTTGTCGCGCAAATTGTCGACGTCAGCCTTAATGAATTGGATTTTAGCAATCCGCCGCAGCTTCTTTTTATAGATCGCGGCTAGAACACTGATTGTCAGTTCGATAAAGCTCTGTGCTCTGGAGGTTGCAGCGTGGACGTCTCAACGATTCAATCCATCGATCGCATCAACGCCGTCGTCGCCCAATTCATAAAGAACGCCCACCAAATTCCCCCCCAACAGGATTTGGAGGAGCTCGGCATGACCTCAATGGAGATGGTGAACTTGATGCTGTCGATCGAGGCGGAGTTCGACTTGACGATTCCGAGCTCGAAACTCGTTCCAGCAAATTTCCGGACAATACAGAATATCGACGCCTTGGTGCGCGATCTCGCGCATTGAAACCGAGGGCGGCGCTCTTCCAAGGCGCCGCCTCGCCGTCAGGCGCTGTGGCGCAAGGCTTCGATCCTGTCCGATACATTCCTGATCCAGGCGCGATAAAGTCGCGCCGCATCATCGGCCCAGGGCCGAGCGCATTTCTCGGGGGAAAGAGTTTCCGCCAGAGCCTGTTCAGCATGGCGCTCCGTCCTTTCGAGCACGCGGCTACGTAACTGCCTCAGCCTCTGCGACGTCTCGGCGCTGAAATAATTCTCGGGCTGATCCGGATAGTCGACGCGTTCGCCTGAAAGATAGCGCAGCGCGTCGCGGCGATACTCCTTGAGCAGCGTCTCCGCCTCATATTCCGGATGCCCCTGAAGGAAGACGAAAAGGCTCGGCTCTTCACGCCAGAACATATCGACGCCGACGTCCGGCGACCATGCGGCGATCTTGAACCCATGGCGCGCAAGCGCTTCGGCGTCGAGCGCGTTGTAGCGTGAATGCGGCGTCAACATCGCGCCGCCGGTTCTTTCCCCGGTCCAATCCTCGCCGAGACGCCGAAAGGAATAAACGCCGCTGACCTTTTTGGCCATGCGTCGGCGCTCGATCCCGGCAAGATGAAGCGTCGCGGCATGGGCCGCGAGGCAGGACCAGAGAGTCGAAAAAGTGTGCGTGCGCGCCCAATCGGCGAGCGTCTGGAGCTGCGGCCAATAAGGCTCGTGATCGAGACGGGCGGCGCGGGGCTCGCTGCCCGAGACGATCAGCGCATCGGCGCCGCGCCGATACAACGCCTCAATGCCTTCGTGATCGCGCGCCAAATAGCGGCGCGCCGTTTCGCTGCGCTCCAGGCCCGGCAGCGTATAGCAGCGCCAGCGAATCTCGCGTCCCTCGGCGCCCGCGCGCACGAGGCGCTCGAATTGCGCCCGCGTCGCCGCGAGCGCCTGGTCGGGCATGTTGTTCACGAACGCGATTTCCAACGCATCGCGCGCGCGTAAAGGATGCAGCGTCATTCCGCCGCCTCGGCGAAGGCGCCATTCGCTGCGGCAAGCGCGCTGCCGAGATCCGCGATGATGTCGTCAACATGCTCGATGCCGACGCTGATGCGCAGCATCTCCGGCAAGACACCCGCCTTTTCCTGCTCGGCCGGCGTCATCTGGCGGTGCGTCGTCGACGCGGGATGGCAGGCGAGCGACTTGGCGTCGCCAATATTCACGAGGCGCTTGATGATGCGCAGCGAGTCATAGACGCGCTTGCCGGCCTCGAGCCCGCCCTTCACGCCGAAAGTGAGGAGCGATGGGGCGCGGCCGCCCAAATATTTCTGCGCGAGCGGATAATAGGGACTCTCCGGGAGCCCCGCGTAATTCACCCAGGCGACGCGCGGATCGTCACGCAAAAACGCCGCGACCTTTTGTGCGTTCTCGACATGGCGCTCGACGCGCAACGCCACCGTTTCCAATCCCTGCAACAGTAGGAAAGCGTTCAGCGGCGCCAACACCGCCCCGGTCGTGCGCTGATACACGCTGCGCGCGCGGGCGATAAAGGCGCTGTCGCCGAAGCGGTCGACATAGACGAGGCCATGATAGGAAACGTCCGGCTCGTTGAAGGTCGGGAACCGCTCGGGGTATTTGCGCCAGGGAAAACGCCCGCTGTCGACGATGATCCCGCCGAGCGTCGCGCCGTGGCCGCCCATGAATTTCGTCATGGAGTGAACGACGATGTCGGCGCCATGTTCGATGGGCCGCCACAGGATCGGCGTCGCCACCGTATTATCGACGATGAGCGGAACGCCATGGGCGTGCGCGGCCTCTGCAATCGCCGCGATGTCGCAAATATTGCCGGCGGGGTTGCCGACGGTCTCGCAGAAGACCGCTTTTGTGTCGGCGTCGATCGCCGCCGCCATGTCGCTCGCAGAGTCGCTCGCGGCAAAGCGGACCTTCACGCCCTGGCGCGCCATCACATGCTGAAGCAGCGTATGCGTCGTGCCGTAAAGTGTGGGCGCGGCGACGATATTGCCGCCGCTATCGGCGACATTGGCGAAGGCGTAATAGAGCGCCGCCTGCCCCGTCGACACCGCCAAGGCGCCAATCCCGCCCTCGAGCTGCGCAACGCGCTTCTCGAGCACGGCGACGGTCGGATTGGCGATGCGGCTGTAGCGGAAGCCTTCCTCTTCGAGGTCGAAGAGCGCCGCCGCGTGATCGGCGCTGTCGAACTCATAGGCGACGGTCTGATAGATCGGCACGGCGACGGCGCGCGTCGTCGGATCGCCGTCATAGCCGCCATGCACCGCTATCGTTTCGTTCCGCATTGGATCTGCCTCCTGCAGCGCGCCCGCCCGCATCGTTGAAAGGGCGAAGCTGAGCCGTCTTTGCAGGGAAAACGCCTAAAGATTTATGCGGTTTTTGCGGGCGCAGCGACGAAAAGCGGCTGGTAGGCTTAACAAGGTTCATCCGCATTTGTAGAGATTTGGCAGGGAATTTCCGATAGGTTCACAAAGGACGGCGCGACGACCGCGCATTAACCATTCTTCCAGGCGACGACGAGAGATGACGGCGCATAGTGTGGAGCGAGGGCCTTCCAGAAGCGAGCACACCGAAGGCGCGGGACGCTCGGTGAGCAAGGATTGGCTGCGGGCGCTGAAACTATCCGCATCAATCGAGCGCGATCCCGGCCGCACGCTTGCGGTCGCCTTCGATGAAATTGCGCAGATGCGCGGCGACGCGCCGGCGATCCTTTTCGGCGGCGGCTGGTTCAGCTTTCGCGAATTATCCGAGCGTTCGGGCCGCTACGCCCGCTGGGCGCAGGCGCGTGGGCTGCGCAAGGGCGACGCCGTCGCGCTCGTCATGGAGAGCCGGCCCGATTACGTCGCCATCTGGCTCGGGCTCACGCGCATCGGCGTCGTGGTCGCGCTCATCAATCATCATCTTGCCGGGACCGCATTGGCGCATTGCATCCGGATCGCTTCGCCGCGCCTGATCCTGGCTTCGGTCGCCAATTACCCCAAATGCGCAGAAGCGGTAGGCGACGAAGGCGAGCTCGTCCGTTGCGACGACTCGCTCGAAAGCGCGCTCGCCGCGCAATCGCGCGCGGCCCTTGATCTCGACGCGGCCGCGCTGCCCACGCTTTCTGACCCTGCGCTCTACATCTACACCTCCGGCACCACCGGCCTGCCGAAGGCGGCGATCGTCTCGCATCGTCGCATCATGAATTGGGCGTTATGGTTTTGCGGTCTGCTCGACGTGACGCCTGACGACAGAATGTATGTTTGCCTGCCGCTCTATCACTCGGTCGGCGGCGTCGTCGCCATCTGGGCCACGCTGCTGGGCGGCGGCTCCGTCGTGCTGCGCGAGCGTTTCTCGGCCAGCGCCTTTTGGACCGACGTCGTCGAACATGGCTGCACGCTCTTCCAATATATTGGCGAGCTTTGCCGCTACCTCGCCCATGCGGCGCCCTGCGAAGCGGAGACGAAACATCGGCTGCGCCTCGTCGTCGGCAATGGCCTGCGACCGGAAGTCTGGCCGGTGTTCCAGAAGCGCTTCGCCATTCCGCGCATTCTCGAATTCTATGCGGCGACGGAAAGCAATTTCTCGCTCTACAATGTCGAAGGCGAACCGGGCGCCATCGGCCGCATCCCCTCCTTCCTCGCCGCGAGCCGGACGATCCAGCTCGTGCGATACGACGCCGAGACGGACGCGCCGCTGCGCAATGCGGAAGGCTTCTGCATCGCCTGCGGCCCGGATGAACCCGGCGAAGCCATTGCGCGCATCGTCAATGATTTCGAGGGCTATCTCGACCGCGCCGCTTCGGAAAAGAAAATCCTGCGTGACGTCTTCGCGCCCGGAGACGCGTGGATGCGCAGCGGCGATCTCATGCGCCGCGACGCGCGTGGCTTCTTCTATTTCGTCGACCGCGTCGGCGACACTTTCCGCTGGAAAGGCGAGAATGTTGCGACCGCCGAGGTCGCGCAGGCGATCGCCGCCTACCCCGGAGTCATCGACGTCACCGTTTATGGGGTGGAAGTCCCCCGCCGCGATGGCCGCGCCGGCATGGCGGCGATCGTGGCGAACGAGAGCTTCGATATAGCGGGCCTCTATGCGCATCTGTCGGCGCAACTGCCCGCCTATGCGCGTCCGCTCTTCCTGCGCCTGTCGCATGGATTGCAGGTCACGGAGACATTCAAGCACCGCAAAGGCGCGCTTGCCGCCGAGGGGTTCGATCCGCGCAAGATCGGCGCGCCTGTCTTTTTCGCGTCTTCCGAGCGATCTATATATGCCGCCTTGGATTTGGCGCTTTACGAGAAGATTCTCGCCGGCGCCGTTCCTCTCTAGGCGTCACGTCCAAAGACCCGCTTTCGACCGGAATGACGCGAAACCAAGGTTCAGCGGGAAAGGGCGCCGGATGAAAGTCGATGTCGGGGCGTTGTCGGTCGTCCTCAACGAAGGCGCAGGGGGGGCTGGTCCCCTATCGGGCGCGACCTTCGTCGTCAAGGAGAACATCGACGTCAAAGGCCAGGTGTCGACCAATGGCCATCCGCAATGGGCGACCACTCATGCGCCGGCGCCGGCCAACGCCGCGGTGGTGGACAGGCTGCTCGCCGCCGGCGCATGTCTCGTGGGCAAGACCCATATGGACGAGATGGCCTATAGCCTGCTCGGCGCCAATCCGCATTTCGGCGCCCCGATAAACCCCGCGGCGCCGGACAGGCATCCGGGCGGCTCCTCCTCGGGCTCCGCCGTCGCGGTGGCGGCCGCTCTCGTCAATTTCGCCATCGGCACGGATACGGCCGGCTCCTGCCGCGCGCCCGCGGCCTTCTGCGGCGTCTTCGGTTTTCGCCCCTCGCATGGCGCGATTCCCATGGCGGGCGTCGTGCCGCTGGCGCCCTCGCTCGACGTTATCGGCTGGTTCGCGCGCGACCTCGCTCGAATGGCGGAGGTCGGCAAAGTGCTGCTGCCCGAAGATACGGATCAGGGCGTGTTGGAAGAGGCGGTGTTTCTCGGCGACGCTTTTCATGGCGTCGAAACCGAACTGGCCGCCGCCGCGGCGGCCGCCGTCGATATGTTGAAAAGCGGGCCGTGGCGCGAAGGTCGGCTGGACGAGGATTTCTTCAAGACGGCTCTTGCGCATTTCCGCAATCTGCAGGCGCATGAGGCCTGGGCCTCGCATGGGGCGTGGATCGCGGCGCATCATCCGACATTCAGCAAAGGCGTCGAGGAGCGCTTCGCCATCGCGTCCAAAGTCACGCTCGAACAGAAAAATGCGGCGCTGGCCTTTCGCGAGGAGGCGAAGAAGCGCATCGAGGCGCTATTCGGCGACAAAGGCTTTCTCGTCATGCCGACAACGCCCTTCCGTTCGCCGCTGCTCACCGAAAGCGAGGAGCAGCTCGACGCCAAGCGCTACCAGATGATGCGGCTCTTCCTCATCGCGAGCTATTTCGGCCTGCCACAGATCAGCCTGCCATTGCCCACCACTGACGCGCCAGTGGCGCTTTCCTTTGTCGGGCGGCGCGGAACCGACCGCAAGCTGCTGGCGCTGGCGCAGCGCTTCTGCTCGAAGATGAAGAAGTAAGGCGCGCGCCGAACCAGCGTTGGTTACGGCAAACAACGCGTTGACGCGTAACCCTCCTGGACTTCCTCGCCTTCTGCAGGAAGCGCATTCGCTTCGCCCCACTTCTTCAGCTCGATCAGCAGCGGCGCGAGCGTGCGGCCTTTTTCCGTGAGGCTGTATTCCACACGCGGCGGCACTTGCGGGAAAATCTCGCGCGACACCATGCCGTCGCGTTCGAGATCGCGTAGTTGCTGGGTGAGCGTGCGCTGGGTGATCTTGGTCAGGCGCTTTTGGAAATCGCTGAAGCGCTTCTTGTCGTCGAGCAGGAGGAAGAGGATCGAGCCCTTCCATTTGCCGCCGATGATGTCCATCGCCGCCTCGATGGGGCATTGGTCGTATTGCGGGTGACGTTGCTTGCGCATGGTATCCTATTTTGCCCTATGGGCGGCATTCCTGCCTATTGGCGATATTACTGCGTTCTTCACAGCGATCTATACTGTCGTTAGCGTCGCGGCCCTGACGTCTCGAAGGAGAAGACCATGACCGACGCGATGACTCCCGAATTTCACTATGCCATTCTAACGGCGGCTTTCACTTCCCTGCTCTGGGCGCCGCATGTGGCGCAGCGCCTGCTCGAAATGGGCCTCGTCGGCGGCTTCCGCGATCCGCTGCACGATGCGCCGACACAGGCGCCCTGGGCGCAGCGCTCGATCCGCGCCCACGCCAACGCCATCGAGAATCTCGCCGTCTTCGGCCTGCTCGCGACCGCCATTCAAATAACCGGCCATACGACATCCGCCTCGGCGCTAGCTGCGGCGGTCTATTTCGCCGTCCGCATCGCCCATTATTTGATCTACGTTGTCGGCCTGCCGTGGGCGCGCGCGCCGATGTTTCTGATCGGCTGGGCCTGCCAATGGGTTCTCATCGCCGCCCTCTTCGGCTGGGTCAAATGAATGCAGCCGAGCTATCTCGGCTCTGGATTCCCGGTCGCGCTTCGCGCGCCGGGAATGACAGACGCCCCCTTAGCGCCCTCTTCGACCATTCAAGTAGAGCGACGCTGACGCAGCCTGTCATCCCCGACAGGCCGAAGGCCTGATCGGGGATCCAGAGCAACGCCGACAATGGTTGCGCCGGGAACACAACCAACCCTTAAGCCCCCGTCGGCCCCCGCCCGAGCAGCGTCTTGATCCGCGCCGTCAGCCGGTCGCGCACGTCGCGATAGGCCGACAGGATCGCCTCCCGCGACCCCTGCGCCGCCGTGGCGTCCGGCGTCGGCCAATAGACGACGTCGACCGCCATGGCGCGGGTGAACTCCAACGCTCTGTGATGCGCTTCCGGAGACAGCGTGACGATGAGGTCGAAGTTCGAGTCTTCCAGATCCTCGAAAGTATGCGGCTTGTGACGGCTCATGTCGACGCCGATCTCCTCCATTGCCGCCACGGCGAAGGGATCGGCCTCGCCGCGCTTGATCCCGGCGGAGGCGAAATAGATCTCGCGGCCGAAATAATGCCGCGCGATCGCTTCCGCCATGGGCGAGCGAACCGTATTCAACGTGCAGGCGAAAAGGACGGATTGCGGGCGCGCCATGTCGCTACCCGATTTTCATCGCCGAACCGGCCTGTGCTTCGGCGGAAAATGCTGCCATCCGCCTCAGCCCTTCCAGTGCAGGGCCGTGATCAGCGTGAAGAGGCGGCGCGACGTGTCCGCGTCGGTTTCGATTTTTCCCTTCAAACGCTCGGCAAGCAGTTGCGCGCCTTCGTTGTGCAGGCCGCGCCGGCCCATGTCGATCGCTTCGATCCGGCTCGGCGTCGCCGTGCGGATGGCGGCGTAATAGCTTTCGCAAATGAAGAAATAATCTTTGAGGATGCGCCGGAAGGGCGTCAGCGACAGAATATGCGTGACCACGACGTTTCCGTTTTGGTCTCGAATATCGAAGACGAGCTTGGCGTCCATCAAAGAGATATTGAGCGCATAGGGCCCGCCGGCATAGCCGACGAGCGCGAAGCTGTTGTCCTCGATCAGATCGTAAACCGCGATGGCGCGCTCATGCTCCTGATCGGCGGAGCCGCGCCCGATCGAATTCTCATCGAGCGTGACTGAGATCAGCCGGTTCTGCGCGCTCGCGTCCACCCGTTTAAGCCCCTAGAGAATTCAAACGGATCGAGACCGAACGGGCATGGGCCGTGAGCCCTTCGGCGTCACCCAGCGTCACCGCCGCGCCGCCGATGGCGCGCAGCGACTCGGCGTCGCATTTCAGGATCGAGGTGCGCTTCACGAAATCGAGCACGCTGAGGCCCGACGAGAATCGCGCCGAGCGCGCCGTCGGCAGGACGTGATTGCTGCCGCCGACATAATCGCCCACCGCCTCCGGCGTATAGGCGCCGATGAAAATGGCGCCGGCGTTGGAGACGCGCGCGGCCAGCGCCTCGGCGTCCTCGGAGATGATCTCCAGATGTTCCGCGGCGATGCGGTCGGCGAGCGGCAGCGAATCGGAGAGCTTCTTCACCAGGATCACCGCGCCATAGTCGCGCCAGGACTTAGCTGCGATCTCGACGCGCGAAAGCGTCGAAAGATGCCGCTCGACCGCCGCGACGGTCGCGTCGGCGATCTCGACGCTGTCGGTTATGAGGATGGATTGGGCGGATTCGTCATGCTCGGCCTGCGCCAGCAGATCGGCGGCGATCCAATCGGGATTGGCTGTCTTGTCGGCGAGCACCAGCACTTCCGAGGGGCCGGCAATCATGTCGATGCCGACCTGGCCGAAGACGCGGCGCTTGGCGGCGGCCACCCAGGCGTTGCCGGGGCCGACGATCTTGGCGACCGGCGCAATGGTCTTGGTGCCATAGGCGAGCGCCGCGACCGCCTGCGCGCCGCCGACGCGGTAGATTTCATTGATCCCCGAGCGCTTGGCGGCGGCGAGCACCAGCGGCTCGACATGGCCGCCCGGCGTCGGCACGACCATCACGATGCGCTTCACGCCGGCGACCTTGGCGGGCACGACATTCATCAGCACGGATGACGGATAGGCCGCCGTGCCGCCCGGCACATAGAGCCCGACCGAATCGAGCGGCGACCAGCGCCAGCCGAGTTCGACGCCCGCCGGGTCGCGATAGCGCGTGTCCTCGGGCTTCTGCTTTTCGTGATAGGCGGTGATGCGCTCGAGAGCGAGATCAAGCGCGGCGAGCTGCTCTTTCGAGCATTTCCCTTCCGCCGCGGCGACCTCGGCGGCCGAGACGGCGATGCCCGTCTCCGCAAGATCAATGCGGTCGAAACGCTTGGAATAGTCGATCAACGCCTCGTCGCCGCGGGCGACGACATCCTCGATGATGGCGCGGACGGTGGCGTCGACGTCCTGGGAGGACTCCCGCTTCATGGCGAGCAGCGAGACGAAACGCTGTTCGAAATCGGGGGCGGCGGCGTCCAGGCGCAGGGTCATTTCCATCTCCAACCGGGGTTTCCGGCTGTCATGACCTTGTGGGGGCGCTTTCGTCAAGTTTGATGCGTGTCGGGAGGCGGCGCCAATGGGGAAGCGGCCAGGCTTCAAGCTCTTGAAAACGCCCATTTCCGCTTGCGCGACGCGTCGAGCGAGAAGATGTGATTGCTGATTGATTTTCCTGCGCGCCGGGGGCATATTCCCCTTCGGGAAGGATGGCGGGGCCTCCCCCGCCATCCCCCCTCCGGGTTAGCAGGAGATGGAAAGGGTCAGTTTCCATCTCCGCCACCGGAGTTCGATTTTGAGCGTTATGCTCATCTTCGGACTCCAGTCGTCGCGCGGAATTGCACGACCCGATGTTTATACTTCAAAAGGTCGAGCACGAGCCAGTACATTGCAGCTCGATATGGTTGAGCGCGTCTTGGCTGCCCTGAGAGCGCCTGCGCGCCGCCACAGCAGTTGGCGTGAGCGCACGACAACGCCTGAATATCTCAACGGAAACGCCTGAAGAGCGCCGCGCCCTCAGCGGGACGAGGCCGCCGCCGCCTCTTGATGCATCGGCCGCGCCGCCGTTTTCCACCGCGGTCCAATGTCGCAAAGCTGCGCCTCGACGCACTCCACGTCGAGGCAAATCACTGCGCCTCCGGCGAAAGTCAGGCGGATGGTTCCTCCCGGCGGCTCGGGTCCGGGCTCGAAAGTGACGGCCAGGAGATCGAGGATCGCATCCGGCTGGTCGCGCGAAACATGCTGGCAGCGCACCCGCTCGACGCCCTCGAAATGCAAGCCCGAGCGACAGCGCTCGAGCCGCCCCTCCATCTCCGCCGACCAATCGAAGCGCGAGCCGACGAGCGCGAAGCGGCGCTTGGCGGGGAGGTAGACAATGTCGCCGACGCGCACCAGCGCATCCTGCAGATGCGCCGAAAGAAGCGCCAGATCTTCGCTGTCCAACGCATGCAGCCGCAGCGCGGGCGCATTCTCGAGCAGATTCACGGCCATGCAATTCCTCCCTCGCCGGGATATGGCGAGACAGGCGAAGACGCGCAAGCCCAAGCGAACGTCGTAAAAGTCCTTATCGAGCTGGCGCAAACCGGACGGAACGCCACGGCCGCCGCAGCCCGGCCCCAGTGGCGGGTTGTTTACGACTTTGCGCCATGATCGACGCCAAGAGATTTGGCTTGAAGGAACAAGACGATGGGCGAGGCAACGGCGCATTCCTTGGCCGGATTGGCAAACGGGCGGCGCGAACTCTCCTGCGGACGGGCTCCGGTCGTCCCTCCCGATCAGCTTATCAGGCAACCCGCTGTAATCGCAGGCGTTCTACTCTTTGATCTGTTCAGCGTCGCCGCAATTGGCGCTATGACCCATTTCGCTGTCTTCGACGGCGATCCCTATGGCTCCAGCGCGCTTCTTCTGGCGCTGGCCGGGGTGGCAGTTGGCGCCGCGGCCATTTTGAAGATGCGGTGGGCCTATACGGTCGCATCCCTTTCCCATGGACTGGCGCAAGTCGCGAATGTCGGATTGGCGCTCTCACTCGCGCTCGGCGGACTGATCGTCGCCGAGGCGCTGTTCGGAACACATCTCGAGCAAATGCGTCGCTGGGTTCCCTATTGGCTCGCCTTTGGTTGGGCCGCCGGTTCTGCGGCGCGTCTTTTCACGGCGCGCGCCCTCGGGCGCTGGTCGCGAGAGGGGCGTCTGGCGCGCCGCGCCGTGATCGTCGGCGGCGGAGACGCCGCCGCGGAGCTCATCGACCGGCTCGACCGCTCCGGGGGAACAGCCATTCAGATTCTCGGCCTTTTCGACGATCGCGATAAAATGCGCTCGCCCGAAACCGTGGGCCGCTATCGCAAGCTCGGCCGCTTCGACGACCTCGAGGCCTTCTGCCGCGAGCAGCGCGTCGATCTTCTCATCATCGCTTTGCCCCCGACCGCCGAGGAGCGCATCCTTTACATCCTCAAGAAACTGTGGGTTCTGCCGATCGACGTGCGCATCGCAGCGTTCAACAGCAAGCTGAAATTGCGCTCGCGCGCCTATAATTACATCGGCGACACGCCTTTCCTCCCCGTCTTCGACAAGCCGATGTCGGATTCGAGCGTCGCTCTCAAGGCGATCGAGGACCGCGTGCTCGCGGCGATCGGCATTTTCCTGCTCGCGCCGCTGCTCGCGCTCATCGCCCTCGCCGTGAAGCTCGATTCGCGCGGGCCGGTGTTTTTCAAGCAGACGCGCCACGGCTTCAACAATGAGCCGATCGGCGTGCTCAAGTTCAGATCGATGTATGTCGATAAATGCGACGTCTCGGGCCAGAAGCAGGTCACGCGCGGCGATCCGCGCGTCACCCGCGTGGGCGCGATCCTGCGCCGCACCTCGCTCGACGAGCTGCCGCAGCTTTTCAACGTGCTGAGGGGCGAGCTTTCGCTCGTCGGCCCGCGGCCGCACGTCATGCAGGCGAAGGTTGGCGAGCACATCTACGACGAAGTCGTCGACGGTTATTTCGCCCGCCACAAGGTGAAGCCCGGCATCACAGGCTGGGCGCAGGTCAATGGCTGGCGGGGCGAAACCGACACGGTCGAAAAGATCGAGCAGCGCGTTGCGCATGATCTCTATTACATCGAAAACTGGTCCATGCTGCTCGATCTGCGCATCCTCGCGTCGACGCCTTGGGCCCTGATCACGACCAAGAACGCCTATTGATCGCTCGGGGGCCCGAGCGCCTCCGCAGCGCGCTTTCCTGGCCCGTATCGTGCTTCCCGCGCCCCTGATCGGCAAATCATGTCGGGAAAGGAACGCAGCATGTCCGAAGCGGCCGATGCGCCCAAAGGCTATTTCATTGATTGGGATGGGAAAATGCGGCCGGTCAGCGAGCCGGGAAAAGGGCTGCGCTGCGAAGTGGACCTGAAAGCCAAATATGTGATGGTCTTCAACAAATATGGCGGGCTCGACCATGAGTCGACCTGGTATCCCGACGAAGCGGCTGTCACGAAGGCGGGCATCAAAGTGGCTTATGCGGACGTAACGGCGCCGATCCGGATTTCCTCGATCGATTGATAATATTCCGCGTGAGGAACTCGCGTTTGGATTTGTAGCCCGTCATTGCGAGCGAAGCGAAACAATCCAGGGCGGCGACGCAGCCCTGGATTGTTTCGTCGGCTTCGCCTCCTCGCAATGACGGCGGTGCTGCGGCCGCCAGCTCTCTAATTCTGCAACAAGGAGCGGAGCGCCTCGAGCGACGCTGGCTTCGTCAAATGCGCGTCGAAGCCGGCCTCGCGCGTTTTTGCGCGATCCTCCGCCTGTCCCCAGCCGGTGAGCGCGACGAGCGTCAGCCTGCGGCCAATCTCGCTCTGCCGTATCAACCGCGCGGTTTCGAAGCCGTCCTGCAAAGGCATGCCGAGATCGAGAAACACGATGTCCGGTTCGAAGACCGTCACTTCGCGCAGCCCGTCTCGCCCGCCATAGGTCACGCGCACCGAAGCCCCGAGCAGATCGAGCACCATCGCCAAAGTATCCGCGACGTCGCGCTCGTCGTCGATCACCAGCGCGCGCCGGCCGGCCGGCGCCGCCCTGGCCTCGACGCGCTTGGCAGGCTCCGCCGCATCCGCCGCCGAAACGCTCACAGGGAGGCGCACCATAAAGACGCTCCCTCTGCCGAGCCCTTCGCTTGCCGCTTCGATCGAGCCGCCGTGCAGCTCCACCAGCTTGCGGACGAGGGTGAGGCCAATGCCGAGGCCGCTGTCGTTGGACGGGTTCCCCGTCTGGGCGAAAGGCTCGAAAACATGCGACAACGCCTCGGGCCCCATGCCGCGGCCGTTGTCTCTGACGATCACGACCGCTTCCCGCCCCCTGCGTTCGGCAAGGATTTCGATGCGTCCGCCCTCCGGGGTGTATTTTGCCGCATTGTTCAGAATATTGGCGAAAACCTGCGTGAGCCGCACAGGATCGCCGTAAACGAGCAATGTCTCCGGCGGCGTGGAAAGCGCGGCGCCGTGACGCCCTTTCTCGATCGACGGCCGGCTCGTCTCCAAAGCGTTGCGCAAAACTGTTGCGATGTCCGTCGGCTCGCGGCGCAGCTCTATTCTCCCCCTGGCGATGCGCGAAATTTCGAGGAGATCGTCGACGAGGCGCACAAGATGCGTCACCTGACGCTCCATCATATCGAGCAACTGCGGGTCGGATTCGACGCCTCTCTGCGCGCGCGCTCTCAGCAGATGAACGCCATTGTGGATAGGGACGAGCGGATTGCGCAGCTCATGCGCCAGCATGGCGATGAGCTCATCCTTCCGCCGGTCGGCGTCTCGCAGCGCCTCTTCCGCATTTTTGCGGTCCGTAATATCCGCTTCCACGCCCGTCATGCGCACGGGCTTGCGCTCGCCTCCGGGACCGTCCTCGAAATAGGCCCGCCCGCTGACGCCGTGCCAATTCACCGACCCGTCCGGCAGGATGACGCGGAACTCGGCCTGAAAGCCGCAAGCGCATTCCGGACTCAAGCAAGCTTCGACCGCTTGGCGAACGCGCGCGCGGTCGGCGGGATGAATGCGCTCGAACGCCTCTTCAAAGCGGATGTCCTCGTCTGGCTCGAGGCCCCAAATCCTTTTCATCTGGGCGTCCCAGACGACCTTGCCGCTTTGCGGATAATAAGCGAAGGAGCCGAATTTTGCGGCGTCCAAAGCGATGCGCAGCCGCTCTTCGCGTTCGCGCAAAATTTGCTCCGAGAGTTTTCGGTCGGAGATGTCCCGGACAATTCCCCACATCGCGTCCGGCGCGCCATTTCCATCTTTGGAGAGAACAGTGCGTAACTCGACGGGAAAAACACCTCCGTCCTTGCGGCGATATTCCTTCTCGTAGACCTCCGAATAGCCGCGCGGCAGGATCTGCTCCCGGACGATCGCGGCCTCCATCGCATGCCATTTTTCGGGCGTGAGCTCTTGATACGTCAGACCACGCAGTTCTTCTTCCGAATAACCGAGCATGTCGCGATAAAGGTCGTTGACCTCCAGAATGCGGCCGTCCATGGCGACGCGCACGAAAGGATCGCGCTGCGATTCATACAACAGGCGGTAACGACGCTCGCTGGCGCGCAGCGCCTCTTCGGCGTTCTTGAGTTCGGACACGTCGAGGACGACGCCATAGTAACGCTCCGGCGCGCCGTCCGGCCCCATAACGGGCCGGCCTCTCGACAGCAACCATCTGGGCGCCTGATCGCTTGGAAGATTGACGCGCCACTGAAGCTCGAATTCCTCGCCCGCGCGCCCCGCCGCCAGGACCGCCGCGGTCACGCGCTCGCGGTCGTCTTCATGAATAGATTTCGCCCAATTTTCGAAAGACGCTTCGCAGGCGCCGATATCGAGACCGTAAAGCGCCCAGAGATTCTTCGACCAGACCGCGCGATTATTTTCCGAGCTCCATTCCCAGGAGCCGGCATGCGCCGCGTCCTGCGCGAGACGCATCAAACTTTCACTCTCGCGCAGCGCTTCCTGCGCCAATTTGCGCGCATGGATGTCGAAATTGACGCCCACCCATTTGCGCACCGATCCGTCGCGATCGAACAGAGGCGCGCCGCGGACATTGGTCCAGCGCCAGCCGCCGCCGTTCCATTTGAGCCGGTATTCCGCGTCATATGGCGCGCGCATTGCGACGGCTTCCCGCCACCGCTCCTCCGCATGCGCGCGATCGTCGGGATGAACGGCGTCGAGCCATCCATAGCCGAGAAAATTTTCGAGCGTCTGGCCCGTATAAGCGCGCCAGCTCGGGCTGTCGGAGACGATTGCGCCATGGGCGTCGGCTTCCCAAACGGCCTGAGCGTAAGACTCGGTCAAGGCGCGAAATCGCTCCTCGCTTTCGCGCAGCGCATCTTCCGCCGCGCGGCGCGCCTCGATGTCGACGACAGAACCAACGTAACCTTGGAAAACGCCGCTTTCGTCGAAGCGTGGCGCCGCCGCGGAGAAGGTTCGGTGGTAGACGCCATCGAAACGCCTGACCCGATATTCGGCGCGATAGGGCGCGCGGGCGTTGAATGCACGCGTCCAAGCCGCGCCGACTCGCTCACGGTCCTCCGGGTGAACCGCTTCGATCCAGCCCGCGCGCGCCTGCTCCAGGCTTTGACCGGTGAATTCGGACCAGGCTGGATCGACGTAGCTGGCGCGTCCTTCAGGATCGCTTGCCCAACTGGTCAGCCAAAAGTGATCGCCTGTCAGATTCTCCATGCAATCTGCGCTCACGCCAAATTAAAACCACGAAATACATGAGATGGAGATGCCGATCAAATGAGACGGCTTTATGTTTTCTTGAACTGTACAATGCGCGGACGCCGCCCCGCATTCAGTTTCGAGCTGTGGCTTCGTAACGCTTTTTGTCGGCTTCCATCACATGGGCCAGAGCGTCGCATTTTTGCGGGTCGCTTGCGTTCTGCGCAGCGCACATCCGGTAGGCCGCCGAAGATTGCTCGTAGGAATCGGCGGCATATTGAGCGTTCGCAACGTCTCTGGACCCAGGGCTGTTACATCCCGCGAGAACCGCCGCAGCCACAAAAAGGAACAGCCAACGCATCATCGTCCTCGTAAGAGCCCGTTTTCGACAAAAGTTGAGAGACACTTTTCTCGAATCAAAAAGCGCGCGTGACTCCAGGCGTGCGGAAATCGCGCTGGCGCAAACGCTGCTTGGTTATCACGCCATTCGCTTCGATGGCCAGCGTAACCGGACTCATGCAGGCGTAAGGGATGTAGATCGGCTGGCCTGCGACGAAGCGGCGACCGGCGTAGCCGTAATCAAAGGCGTCGCATTTGCCGTTGTTGATAGCGACGCCGTCGATATCGACGGTCTCCTCGGCGCGACACTCGATCCAACGATAGCCGCTGAATGTCGAAAGCTCGGGAAGGAAGGCTTCTGTTTCGAGCAGCGTGCACGAGAAGGGAGACGACTGCGCCGCCGCATGGCTCCAGCCCCATAAAGTCATCGCGAGGAGAACGCGCGCAAGCGTCGACTTCATCATATCGCGAACCTCCAAATCTCGCTGCATCGAAGCGCAAAAGCCGGGGCGGCGCAACTTCGCCCGGTCCCGCGCGAACAGACTTCCTCATCTTGATGAGGAGCCGCCGCAGGCGGCGTCTCGTCGGCGCGACTGCCCTTGATTGGCGCGAGCCGAGCCGTCACGATGCGTCCCATAAATCCGTCATTGCGAGGAGGCGGAGCCGATGAAGCAATCCAGGGCCGCATCGCCGCCCTGGATTGCTTCGCTCGCAATGACGGGCGAAAGTTTGAAAGGATGCATAGGTGGCCGCAATTGATCGCCAGGAAATGATTGTCATGGGCGCCTCTGCCGCGCTCGTCGGCGTGGCTGGCGCCACGCATGTCTTACATGCCGGCGCGATCGTCAGCTTCCTGGCCTGCGCGCTCGCGCTCGCCGGCGTCGCTCATGTCATCGGCGAGGCGACGGATCAAGTCGGCAATCACTTGAGCCCCTCGACAACAGGGCTCATCCAATCGGCAGTGGGAAGTCTTCCCGAACTTTTCGTGTGTATCTTCTCACTGCAAGCGGGACTAGTCACCGTGGTGCAGGCCTCGTTGATTGGCTCGATCCTCGCCAATGTCCTGCTGGTGCTGGGCCTCGCCTTTGTCGTGGGCGGGTGGCGCCATGGCGTGCTGGAATTCAACGCCCGGACGCCCCGCATGATCGCTTCGCTCCTGCTGCTCGCCGTCTCGGCGCTGGTCCTGCCGACGCTCGCAAACGAGCTGCATCTGGCGGCCGCGTCGCATGAGCAGGAGCTTGCCGTTGTCTGCGCCGTCGTGTTGCTGCTGGTCTTCGCGATCCTGACGAAATCGATGCTCGAGCAAGGCCAGCGCGCCGTGCCGGCGGAGGCCCATGCGCGCGCCCACGCCTGGCCGCTCTCGACCGCGATCGCCGTGCTGCTCGTCTGCGCCGGCGGCGCGGCGCTGGTCTCCGATTGGTTCGTCGAGGCGCTGGAGCCCGCGATCGATACGCTCGGGTTGAGCCAGACTTTCGCGGGGCTCGTCGTCGTCGCCATCGCTGGCAATGCGATCGAGAATGTCGTGGGCGTGCGCCTTGCTGCGGCGGGCAAATCGGAGCTTGCGGTCAGCGTCGTGCTGACGAGCGCGCTTCAGGTCGCGGTGGTCATTGTGCCGGTCCTGGTGCTGGCGAGCTTTACCATGGGCGGCGCGGCCTTCACGCTCGCCGTCCCGCCGATCCTGGCGGTCGCGCTGTTTTTTTCCGTCCTGGTCGTGACGGTGGTGACCGTCGACGGCCAGGCCGACATGGTCGACGGCGCGGCGCTCATCGGCCTCTACGCGATCATCGCCGCGATTTTCTGGTGGGGCTAAATCGATCGGGTCGCCATCATTCCGACCGTCATTGCGAGCGAAGCGAAGCAATCCAGGGCCGCGATGGGGCTCTGGATTGCTTCGTCGCTCTGCTCCTCGCAATGACGGCGGCTACGACTTCGGCTGGCCAATCGTATCCGCCATCACGGCGCCGCGCTCGCCCAAGGGTTGCGGCGCGCCCGTTGTCGTGTCTTTCGCCGTCTGATGCTCCATCTCGGCGTCGAGTTCGGCGCCGACCAGCAGCACAATCGCCGACACCCACAGCCACAGCATAAAGCCGATGGCCGCGCCGAGCGACCCATAGGTTTCGTTGAACTTGCCCAGATTGGCCGCATACCAAGAGAAAAGCAGCGAGGCGATCAACCAGAAGATCGCTGCGAAAGCGGCGCCCCAGCTCACCCAGCGCCATTGCGCCCGGTCGCGGCTCGGCCCATAGCGATAGATGACCGAGGTCGCGATCGCGATGACGATGACCAAAGCCGGCCAGCGCAGCCACGAAGTCCAGGTTTCGAGCGCGGGGAGCCCAACCGCTTCAAGCGCGCGCGGCAAGATCACCATGGCGCCCAGGGAAAGGGCAAGCAGCGCCATGCCTGCGAGCGTGAAGCCCAGCGATATGGCGTTGAGCTTGAAGAAGCCGCGCTTCTCCTCTTCCTGATAAACGACATTGAGCGCGTCGAAGATCGCCTTCATGCCGGCATTGGCGCTCCAGAGCGAAAACAGCAGCCCGATGACCGAGGCGAGCCCGAGCTTTGTCGCGCCCTGCGCGGCGACGCGGCGGATTTGATCGCCGATGATCGACAGGCCTTCGGCGGGCAGAAAGCCCGAGAGGGCCTGAAGATGACCGCTGATCGTCGAAGGGTCGGCGACGAGCCCGTAGATCGCCACAAAGGCGGCGATGGCGGGAAAGATCGCCAGCAGCGCATAGAAAGTGACGCCCGCGGCGATGGCGAGAATGCGGTGCTGGTTGATATCGTCATAGACGCGCGCCAGCACATCCTTCCAGCCGCGCGACGGGATTTCAGACGGCGTCGCCGCCGCCCTGCCCCGCTCGACTGCCGCAGGATTTGCTGAAGGAGCCTCATTCGCCGCCATAACGCATCCTCCGGCGCGCATTCGCGCTTCCGGAAGAACCGCCTTTATTGCAGGACGTTCCTAGAGAAGAAGATTTCCGAAAATTGGATTTTCAGAACTCGACCTCGAGCTCTTCGATCTCGTCCTTCTCCAGCTTCGCCGCCTCGAGCCATTCCTGCATCGCCGGCCAGGCGAGAATGCGGTCGCAATAGTCCTCGCAGAGAGGATCGAGCGCGACGTCATAGGTGCGGAAGCGGGTCACCACCGGCGCATACATGGCGTCCGCCATGGAAATCCGATCGCCGAAGAGATAGGGCCCGCCGTGCAGCTCGATGCTCTCGCGCCAGATTTCCGCGACGCGCGCGACGTCGCCCTGCGCCTTCGACCACACTTTGAATTTCGGGAAATGCCCCTTGAGGTTCATCGGCAGCGCCGAGCGCAGCGCATTGAAGCCCGAGTGCAGCTCGCCGCAGATCGAGCGGCAACGCGCCCGGCTCAGGCGATCGGCCGGCAGTAGCTTGGCGTCCGGCGCGATCTCATTGAGGAACTCGCCGATCGCCAAAGTGTCCCAAATCCTGAAATCGCCGTAGGTGAGACAGGGCACGCGGATCGAGGGCGAGAGCAGCAGAATCTCCTCGCGCGCCGTCGCGTCGTCGGGGTCGACCGTGATCTCCTCGAAGGGAAGGCCGGAAAGCTTCATCAACAGCCAGCCGCGAAGCGACCAGGACGAATAGTTCTTGCTGCTGATGGTAAGCGTCGCGGTCGGCATCGATTTTCCTCATTGACTCAATGGCCCAGAGCAAGCCATGTGCCAATTTTTCGAGCAATGGCACAGCCCTTGCTCGCCACATGCTACCGAAACCCAGGGGTCTCATTCCAGCGCATGTATAACGCCTATAAGGCCTATGCCGACCTCTCCGACCAGATTCGCCTGGCGGCGGCAAGCAGCGAACGCATCCTGAGCCTCTGGGGGACGATGCAATTCGCCGCGCCCCTGCGCTGCTTTCAGGCCTATCACGAGCTCGTGGCGCTTGGCGGCTTCACGCATCGCCGGCCGGACTACGGCATTGCGGAGGTGACGACCGACGCGGGCGAGACGGTGCCCGTGGTCGAGGAGGTCGTCGCGACAACCCCTTTCTGCGACCTGCTGCGCTTTTCCCGCCAGGGCGCGAGCGGCGAGCCGCGCGTGCTGCTGCTCGCGCCCATGTCGGGCCATTTCGCGACGCTCCTGCGCGGCACGATCCGCACCATGCTGCGCGACCACGAGGTCTATGTCAGCGACTGGCGCAACCCGCGCGACGTTCCGCTTCATGAGGGGACCTTCGGCTTCGAGGATTTCGTCCAGCATATCATCGACTTCCTGAAATTTATGGGACCACAGTCGCATCTCGTGGCCGTCTGCCAGCCCACCGTCCCGGCGCTCGCCGCCGTGGCGCTGATGGCGCAGGACCAGGACCCCGATACGCCGGCCAGCCTGACGCTGATGGCGGGGCCGATCGACACCCGCATCTCGCCCACCAAGGTCAATGAGTTCGCCACCTCCAAGCCGATCGAGTGGTTCCGCGAGAAGATGATCAGCAAGGTGCCGCATGGCCTGCCGGGCGCAGGGCGGCGCGTCTATCCGGGCTTCATGCAGCTTTCGGCCTTCATGAGCATGAATATGGATCGGCACCGGAACGCCTTCGCCGACCTCTTCAAGCACCGTGTCGACGGCGATCACGCCAAGGCCGACCAGATCCGAACATTTTACGAGGAATATTTCGCGATCATGGATCTCGATGCGGATTTTTATCTGCACACGATCGAGACCGTTTTCCAGAAATACGCCCTGCCCGAAGGCAATCTGACCTTCAAAGGGCGCAAGGTCGAACCCCGCGCCATCAAGAAAACCTTCCTGCTCACGGTCGAGGGCGAGAAGGACGACATTTGCGCCATCGGCCAGACGCTCGCCGCGCAAGACCTGTGCAGCGGCCTGCGCCCTTATATGAAGTCACATCACATGCAGGCCGGCGTCGGCCATTATGGGGTGTTCAACGGCAGGCGTTGGGACAATCATATCTACCCCGTGCTGCGCGAACATATCCGCGGCAGCATGTGACGCTGTCATTCCCGTCATTGCGAGGAGCGAAAGCGACGAAGCAATCCAGAGTCGCGACCGCTGCTCTGGATTGCTTCGCACTTCTGCGAAGTCGGGTATACCCGACTTCGAAAAAATGCTCGCAATGACGGTAAAACGAGCGCCTCACCAATAACGCCAATAGGGGCCGCCGAATCCGCCATAGAAACGCGGATAGGTCGAGAGCTCCATCCGCCGTTCCCGGCGGTCGGCCGAGCGGTCGAGGTCGACGTCCAGAAGACATTTGGAGAAACCATCCGTCCCGCGCTTGAAACCGTAGGATTTGCAGCGCGCGTCATCCATCGCCCGCTGCTCGGCCGGCGTCGTCGACTCGCAGGCGCCGAGCGCCGCGCCCAAAGCCAGGACGGCAAATAAACTAGAAATCCGCATCTCTAGACCCTCGTTGGCCCGATTGAGATTCGCTCAAAAGTCCAGCCGAAAAATGGCTGCTTTGCGGCGCCCTTACCTTACCTCGCCGTCACCACGGGCGTTTGGCGAGCGGCGTCTCGCTATCGACGATATTGGCCTCCAACGCGCCCACCCGCTTGGCGAGAACATTGACGGCGCTCTGCAGCGCGGCGATCTGCCGTGCAAGATCGTCGATGCGGGCGGCAGTCGCCCTGTCGGAGACAGTCGCGTCATTGCGCAGCCGCGCCAATTGCTGACCGAGGCAATTGACGGCGCCGATCACATCCTTCTGATCGGCAATGACGCCGGAAACGCCGGAGGCCTGGACCGGGCAGGCGACATCGGCCCGCGCCGGCGCGGCGGCGGCCAGCAAGAGCAAAATCAGGCCGAGCGATCTTCGCATGTGATCCTCCCCGAACCACGACCCAAATCGCGCTTGCCGGCGCGCGGGCAATGCGCCTTTATGCCCGAGAGTTCCTGAAATATCCTTGCAGCCAACCAACATGACTCTCGCTCCTGCTCATCCTCTCGTTTTGATCGGGGCAATCGCGCCGCTCGGCGACGCCGGGCGGACGAGCGCGATCGTCAAAGCGCCCACCCCCGGCCCATGGCGAATTGGCCAGACGGGGTTAGAAGGCGACGCCCAGGCCGATCTCAAACATCATGGCGGGCCAGAAAAAGCGCTGCACCACTACGCATTCGATCATTACGCGCCCTGGCGCGCGGAGATCGGCGACGCCGCTGCCCTCGCCGCGCCCGGCGCCTTCGGCGAGAACTTGTCGACGTCCGGCTGGACGGAGGAGACCGTCCGCCTCGGCGACGTCATCCGCTTTGGCTCCGCGCTCTTGCAGGTGAGCCAGGGACGCCAGCCCTGCTTCAAGCTCAATCTGCGTTTCGGCCTGCGCGACATGGCGGCGCGCGTCCAGCGCAGCGGCCGCACGGGCTGGTATTATCGCGTGCTGCAAGAAGGCGTCGCGCAAGAGGGCGACGCCCTCGCGCTGATCGAGCGCCCCTGCCCCGATTGGCCGCTCGCGCGCCTCTCCCGGCTGCTTTACCGCGACACGCGCGACCGCGAAGGTCTCGCCGCCATGGCCGCGCTCCCGCAACTGGCGGAGGGTTGGCGCGCGCTGGCGCAGCGGCGTCTCGACACCGGCAAGACCGAAAACTGGAGCGCCCGGCTCTACGGCCGGCAGCGCCAGAGCTGATTGCCTCGCTCGCGCAACCGCCTTAAGGTGCGCGCCTGAATGCGGAGAAGGCCATGTCGTCACGCTCACAAGACTTGCTGCAGGACAATCTTTTCACGGGAAAGATCGGCGCGGAATACGACATTCTGCGGCTGATGTGCCCCAACCACGTCCTGCTCGCCAAGCGCCTCAGCGCGACGGTCGCCGCCTGGAAGCCCGACGAGACGCTGAAAGGTTTCGAAATCGGCTGCGGCACCGGCATCAGCACCACTTTGATGCTCGCCGCGCGCGACGCCCTCACGCTGACCGCCGTCGACAGCGCGGCGGCGATGCTCGATCAGGCGCGCGAAAATCTGGCGGATGACGTGAAGGCGGGCCGCGTGACCTTCCAGGAAGCCGACGCGCTCGACGCGCTGAAGGCGCTGCCCGACAATAGCCTCGACCTCGTCGCCTCCAATTACGCCATTCACAATTTCCTCGACGATTACCGTTCCAAGGTTCTCGCCGAAGTGCATCGCGTGCTGAAACCCGGCGGCCTCTTCGTCAATGGCGACCGCTATGCGATGGACGACCGCGCCGCGCATCTGCAGGACACGCAGGAGACGGTGCGCCGCTGGTTCAAGCTCTTCCGGGAAATCAACCGGCTCGACCTCCTCGAGGATTGGGTGGTGCATTTCTACAGCGACGAATCGCCCGAACACCTCATGTATTTCACGCCGTCGATGCGGCTGCTCGAAACGCTCGGCTTTGCGGTGACGGTCGATTATCGCGAGGGCGTCGATACGCTGGTGCGGGCGGTGAAAGCGTGATCGATACGTTTGGACAAGCGCGCCTGAAGGCGCGCGGTCCGGACCGGCGCTGGACCGCGCGCCTTCAGGCGCGCAGCCAACGAGCAGCACGAAACCCGGCGGTCGCGTCCTAACGGCATGGACCTCGCCCTGCTTGCTCTCCTCGCGGCGCTCGTCACCGCGCTCTGCCAATCCGCCACCGATCTCGGCACCAAGGCCGCGACGCGCTATGCCGACGACCGCGCGATCCTCGCCGCCCAATGGAACGCCGGCGCGCTGCTGCTCGTCATCGCCTGCCTCATCGTCTATCCGGGGCTCGCCGCCGCGCCGATCACGACGCTCGACGCGCTGACGCAGCCGGGCTTTACGAAGCTCCTCGCCTGGTCCGGCGTTCTCAACGTCGTCGCCTATTTCCTGTACATAAGGGGTTTCCGCCTCTCCGACGCCTCGCTCGTCGCGCCGCTGGTGCTGCTGACGCCGGTGCTGATGCTGGTCACCTCGCCGATCATGACCGGCGAGCAGGCGCCGCCGATGGGGATGTTCGGCGTGCTGTTCACCGTGCTCGGCGTCGGCCTTCTCGACGCCAACCGGGCGAACGGCAAAAGGTTCAATTTCGCCGTCTTCGTCCGGGACGCCGGCGCGCGCTACATGCTCGTCACCGCCACGATCTGGAGCGTCACCGCCAATATCGACAAGCTCGGCGTGAAGGCCTCGACGCCGCTCATCTGGATTGCGGCGGTGACCATCGTCATCGCGCTTTGCGCGAATGTCTATTGGGCGCTCGGTCCACGCAAGACGCCGCGCCTCTCCTCGCTACGCTACGCGCTGCTCGCGGGATCGGCCATGGCCTTCGGCAATACGGTGCAGATGTGGGCGCTGACGATCCTGTTCACGCCCTATGTCATCGCCATCAAACGCCTCTCGGCGCTCTTCACCGTGCTCGCAAGCTCCCATGTGCTGAAGGAGGAGACTGGCGGGCGCCTCCTCGGCGCGGCGGTGATGCTGGCGGGAGCGGTAATGATCGCGCTGGCTAGGACTTAAGCCCCTCTCCCCGCAAGCGGGGAGAGGCTGGGTGAGGGGCCCGGGTGATTATCCCTACTCTTGCAAGAGAGCCGCCAATATTGCCTCCGCAACAGCCTCGGCATTCTCATAAACCTGCTGGTTCGTGAAGCGGATCACCCGGTAGCCTTGGGCCTCATACGAGATCCGCTCGATTATTCGGCGCCATTCCCGACGCGCGCAGTTTGGACACACAGGAAATCACCACCGTCATTGCGAGGAGGCGGAGCCGACGAAGCAATCCAGGGCCGCATCGCTGCCCTGGATTGCTTCGCTTCGCTCGCAATGACGGCTCTGAACAAAACCAGCGCTCTTGTGGCTCTGGACGCGCCGAAGTGGCGTCCCGTCTCAGCTCACGAGACCGACGGGTTTCGATGAAACGCAGGCCGCGCATGGCAAATCTCTCAATTAATCCCCCGGCCCCTCACCCAACCTCTCCCCGCGAGCGGGGAGTGAGTTGGCGCCGCCATAACAAGCTCACTCAATAATGATGGCGACACTGCGCAATCAGCAGGCTCTCGCCTTCGACGCGATATACCAGGCGATGCTCCAGCGTAATCCGCCGAGACCACCAGCCCCGTAAATCCCCCCGCAAAGGCTCGGGCTTTCCAGTGCCTGTAAAAGGCGTGCGCTGGCATTCCTTGATGAGTGAATTAATGCGTTCGAGAATCTTCGCGTCCTGCGCCTGCCAGTGGAGATAATCCTCCCAGGCGCTTTCCGAGAAGATGAGCTTCATTCGGAAAGCTTACGCTCTGCGCCGCCGCCAGCTTCGAGTTCTTTGATCGACGCAAGCAGGCGCTCGGCGTTGCGCGGGCTTTTCAGCAGATAGGCCGTCTCCTCATAGGAGGCGAAATCTTCGAGGGAGATCAGCACGGCCGCCGGCTTTCCGCGGTCACGGGTGATGACGACAGGCTCGTGGTCCTCGGTCACGCGATCGAGCGTGGCCGCGAGGTTCTTCCGGAGGTCGCTGTAGGAGGTCGTGCGCATGGAGGGAATATGTACGTAACTGCGTACGTTCGCAAGCCCCCGCAAAGGCCCCTAGTCCTCCATCTTCAGCGCCGCGATAAACGCCTCCTGCGGGATTTCCACCCGCCCGAACTGGCGCATCTTCTTCTTGCCTTCCTTCTGCTTCTCCAAGAGCTTCCGCTTACGGGTCACGTCCCCGCCATAGCATTTGGCGGTCACGTCCTTGCGGAAGGCGCGCACGGTTTCGCGGGCGATGATCTTGCCCCCGAGCGCGGCCTGGATCGGCACCTGGAACATATGCGGCGGGATCAGCTCCTTGAGCTTCTCGCACATCTGCCGGCCGCGCCCCTCGGCCCGGGTGCGGTGCACGAGCATCGACAAAGCGTCCACCGGCTCGGCGTTCACGAGGATGCTCATCTTCACCAGATCGCCGGCGCGATAGTCGGTGAGCTGATAGTCGAATGAGGCGTAGCCCTTGGAGATCGACTTCAGGCGATCGTAGAAATCGAACACCACCTCGTTGAGCGGCAGGTCATAGACCGCCATGGCGCGCTTGCCGACATAGTTCAAATCCACCTGTATGCCGCGCCGATCCTGACAAAGCTTGAGCACCGAGCCCAGATAATCGTCGGGCGTCAGGATCGTGGCGCGAATCCAGGGCTCTTTGATCTCCTCGATCTTCACCACATCCGGCATGTCCGCCGGATTGTGCAGCTCGATCTCGTCGCCATTGGTCAGCAGGATTTGGTAGACGACCGACGGCGCCGTCGCGATCAGGTCGAGATTGAACTCGCGCGACAGCCGCTCCTGAATGATCTCCAGGTGCAGCAGGCCCAGAAAGCCGCAGCGGAAGCCGAAACCGAGCGCGGCGGAGGTCTCCATCTCATAGGAGAAGCTCGCGTCGTTCAGGCGCAGCTTGCCGATCGCGGCGCGCAAATCCTCGAAGTCGGCGGCGTCGACGGGGAAGAGGCCGCAGAACACCACCGGCTGCGCCGGCTTGAAGCCCGGCAGCGCCTCGTCGCAGGGCTTGCGCTCATCGGTGATCGTGTCGCCGACGCGCGTATCCGCGACCTGCTTGATCTGCGCGGTGATGAAGCCGACCTCTCCGGGGCCAAGCTCGGCGACGTCCTGCATCTTGGGGCGGAACACGCCGATCTTGTCGACCTCATAATGGGCGCCCGTGCCCATCATCTGGATCTTCTGGCCCTTTTTCAGCGTGCCGTCGAAGATGCGCACCAGCACCACGACGCCGAGATAGGCGTCGTACCAGCTGTCGACCAGCAGCGCCTTCAGGGGCGCCTTCTCGTCGCCCTGGGGCGGCGGCAGGCGGGTGACGATCGCCTCCAGCACGTCCGGAATGCCGATGCCGGTCTTGGCAGAGATGAGCACCGCGTCCTTGGCGTCGAGGCCGATCACCTCCTCGATCTGCTCCTTGATGCGGTCGGGCTCGGCCGCCGGCAGGTCGATCTTGTTGAGCACGGGCACGATCTCGTGCCCCGCGTCGATGGCCTGATAGACATTGGCGAGCGTCTGCGCCTCGACGCCCTGGGAGGCGTCCACCACGAGCAGCGAGCCCTCGCAGGCCTTGAGCGAGCGCGAGACCTCATAGGCGAAGTCGACGTGGCCGGGCGTGTCCATCAGGTTCAGGACGTAATCCTTGCCGTCCGCGGCCCGGTAATGCAGGCGCACGGTCTGCGCCTTGATGGTGATGCCGCGCTCGCGCTCGATATCCATGGAATCGAGCACCTGCTCGACCATCTCGCGCGCCGCGAGCGTCCCGGTCTCCTGGATCAGCCGGTCGGCGAGCGTCGACTTGCCGTGGTCGATATGCGCCACGATCGAGAAATTGCGGATGTTGTCGAATTTGCGGGGGGTGCTCATGGCGCTTCGGATAGCAGCGCCCGGCCCCAAAAGAAAGGGTTGCGATCATCCCGAAGGCGACGGCGCCTATGGCGGCGGGGGTTGAAAGCGCGCCGTCCCCGGCCGGCGCCCGGCGGGCGAGATCGAGGCCTCGAGTCGGGCTCAGACGGCGACATTCTGCGGCGTGCGAGCAGCGACGCGCGAAAAGAGCCATCCGGCGCTCACGTCTGTGCCTTCCGCCTCTTCGCGTAGAAGGCGTTGATGGTCTTTCATGATAGAAAGCGTTCTGATGAAAGTATCCAGTAGCTGCAAAGCTTCTTCGATCGGAAAATCCTGCGCCCGCAGTCGGACGATCCGCTCTCGCTGGCGCGCAACAATTCTTTCAGCCTGGACGACATGCCGGGTCGCTTTGGCGAGTAGCTTCTCGGGTTCGTCCATCAAGGCCACGGCGTCGCCTCGAGGCGCCTCGTCAGTTTCGGGACTTATAACCTTCCCCAGGGCCAATTGAAGCAGCAGCAGCCCGATTCGGTCGGGAAGCGGCTCATGGACAATCGTCTGGAACGACTCCTGAATGGCTTTTCCTAGCGCGCTTTGGAGCATCCGCTCATCCTGCGCGCGCTCATCCGCCAGAAACTCCGCCATCGAGGTCACGGTCACGGTCCCCATCCTGAGTTCCGCTTTCACGAAGTATCTGATGGTAAGTAGTTATCTCTAAGCGTTTTCTAGTCTTGCTTGAGTAAGTGAGCAGGTAGCGCTCGCTCGCGCGATTATGGACGACGCGGCCACGCTGAATCCAAAGGCGGCAATCATGCTGGATTCCCAGCGGACCTTACGGCCCGCCGGGAATGACAATGGCTCCAGTTTGGGCGCCAGCTCGGGCGCCCGCGCGCCTTTACTTCTTGCCCTGCTCGGCGACCAGCTCTTGGACCTTCGCCTTGCCGAGCTTGTAAAGCTCGATCGCGCGGGGCTTCGCCCAAATATAGAGCTCCTTGGTCAGCTTCACCGCCGCGCAGCCGAGCTTGGTCGAGGTTTCGACGGTCTTGTCGAAATAGGGCAGCGCCGGGCTGTCGGCCGGAATCTTCGAGCGCACCCAGGCGACGGCGGCCTTGGTGTTTTCCGCGAGAATCGCCAGGAGCACGCCGATGAGGTCCGTCGGCGGCTTGGCGTCGAGCGCGCGGCGCAGCCGGGCGATCTCGGCCGAAGCGTCATCGGCGCGGCGGATCGCCTCCTTCAGCGAGGTTTCGACGGCGGCCTTTTCATGGGCGAGCTGATCGCGCTGGGATGTGATGTCCGCCACGACCTTGTCGTGATCGGCGACGACATCGCCGATAATCTGGTCGCGCTCGGAGAGAACCGAAGCGAGCTGCTCTTTCAGATCGTCGCGCTCCTTGGCGTAGGCGTTGGCCTTGGCGACGATTTCGGTTTTCTCGAAGATTTGACGATCGCGCTCGGCGCGCGCCGCCTTGAGTAGCTCCTGCAAATTGTCGAGCGCGACTGGGGACTGGTTATCGTCGTGCTGCGAAACGGATTCGTCGGTCATACCGCCTCCTGGAAGCTGTAAAAGGGATGGCGCGCGCAACGGACGTTGCATGAAAACGCGCGGTCAGTGGAGCGCTTGGCCTCCGGATCGCTCGCCAACGAAATCCATCATTACGGTTAATTTTTCAATTACGCAAAAGCCGTTCTGTTTTGAAGCGGCTTGGCTGTTGCGCCCGGCGCTTTATCGCTCTTGCGCGGCGCCCTGCAGGCGCTGCAGCGTAGCGGCGCAATCGCGAGGCGCCGCAAGACATTTCTCGCGCGCCGCTGACGCCAGCGCATCGGCGCCGGCCTGGACCCATTCTCTGGCGCTGTCCTCGATCGAGGGACGACGCGGCGGCTTGGGCGCTGCGACATGCGCATGCGATTCGCGAGTCGGCGCCTCTGCTTCTTCGCGCCACTGGACGGCGAAGATCACGATCGCGATGCAAGCAAGGCATTTGAGGAGAAAAATCACCGGGCGCTCCCCGACATCGCGCGCAGCCTTTTCGACCGCGCCCAATCACGCTTGCGCTGTCGCCGGCGCGTACCAGTTTCTCGCGTCCGGAGATTAAGCAACGGTAAACAAGAAGGATCAAATCCCACTGCCGATCGCAAGGAAATACAAACCATCCTGACGTCTAAGATTGGGAAATAATACGCGGCTGCAGCCGTTTAGCAGTCACTTAAGATAGATCTGCGAGGTTCCGGCGCAGTAGGAGCGCGTGATTTGAGTAAAATAGACTCATTCGAGCGGTCAGTCCCGTGGATCGACCATCTCATCCATGAAAGCGTTGGCGAGCGTCCAATCGAAATGGCGCGCCAACGCTGTTTCATCATGCCGCGCTTGCTGATCGCCGCTTGCGCGCTTCTCAGCGCGCCGATCTGGCTGTTTCTCCACGAAGCCCCCACGACGTCCGAGGCCGGCATCTTCGCTCTGGCGCAAATCCCGTTGATTTCGGTGGGCGTTCTCGCGCGCACAGGCAATCTGCGTCTCGCGCAGACTCTCTCGATCTTCGGCTGGCTCGCGATGGCGGCGGCCGTCGCGGCGTCGACCCAGGGATATGAAGCCATCAGCGTTACTTTGCTGATCATCGCGCTGATCGAGAGCGCGATGACCGCGCGCATCGTCTCGACAGCGATCGTCGTCGCTTCGGGCGTTGCGCTCATCGGCTATGCGGGCTTTGCGAATCCGATCGATTTCGAACGCGCCGTCAACTCCGCGGTCGTCGCTGCGCCGCTCATGCTCTACATCGCCTTCGTGGCGGCTTGCGCGATTCGCGCCGAACGCGCGCGGGCGCGCGCCGATTCGATCAGCGCGCGCGACCTGCGGTTGCTGACGGACGCCATCGGCGACATTGTTCTGCAATTCGATCGAAGCGGCGCCGTCGAGAACATCGTCGGCGACGCCCATAAGGCCTATCACCTCGAACGCCGCGATCTCATGGGACGCGGTTTCTTCCAGCGCGTGCATATCGCCGATCGGCCCGCCTTTCTGAAGCTCGTCTCCGACGTCTTCGAACGGCGCGCGACGATGACGGCCTTGCTGCGCGTGCAGGTGGGCCTCGCGCCCTCGGCGTCGGGCAAATATGTCGAGCCGGTGTTCAATTATTTCGACGCGCGCATGGGTCTCGCGCAGCCTGTCGAAGGCGATTTTCCCAAGCTCGGCCAGGCGAACGCCGCGCCGCCGGTCGTTTGCATTTTGCGGGACGTCACGGTCGAAAAGCGCGCGGAAGACGCGATCGCCGCCGCGCGGGCCGAGAGCGAGCGCGCAACCGCCGGCAAGACGCGCTTCCTCGCCAATGTCAGCCACGAGCTGCGCACGCCGCTCAACGCCATCATCGGATTCTCCGAAATGCTCGCCAATGCGGAGCTCGCGCCGAACGATCCGGCGAAGCAGCGCGAATATGCGCAGATCATCGCCAATTCCGGAAATCACCTGCTCGAAGTTGTGAATACGATCCTCGACATGTCGAAGATCGAATCGGGCTCGATGCAGATTTTCCCCGAGCCTTTCGACCTCCCGTCGCTCATCGACCAATGCTGCGACATGGTGCAATTGAAAGCCGATCAGGGCGGCGTGACGCTCGATCGCGACTATCGCGGCAAAATGGACGAGTTCGTCGCCGACAAGCGGGCTTGCAAGCAGATTCTTCTCAATCTTCTCTCGAACGCCGTGAAATTCACCCCGGCGGGCGGGAAAGTCTGCGTGCGCGTCGCCCCGGAGGGCAATCTCCTGGCCGTGACCGTCGCCGACACGGGCATCGGCATTGCGCCGGGCGATCTCTCGCGTCTCGGCGATCCCTTCTTCCAGGCCAGCGCCGCGCATGATCGCGCCTATGAAGGCACCGGCCTCGGCCTTTCCGTGGTGCGCGGCCTCGTCGGCCTTCACGGCGGCGGCATCACTGTGGAAAGCGCGCCCAAGAAAGGCACCGCCGTCACGATCCGCCTGCCGCTCGATTGCCGCGAGCCGGCGCGCAGCACGAACCCTTCCGCCAAGATCGAAACCATTCCGCGGCACGGCGCCGACGCCGGCCACGAAAAAGGAACGGTGAAGAAAATTGCGTGACCTCTCGCTCAGCGCCTCCAGATACGACGAATTCCCCGAGGAACGCGCGCCCCGGCGGCGCGGCCCCGCTCCCGAACCGGAGTTCCACGACGAGCCGTTTCGCTTGCCGAAGAAGAAGCGTTCGGTGCTCGCGCGCGTTTTCGCGCCCCATCGCGTGGGCGTGATGTTGCTTTTGGGCATCGGCGGGCTGGCGTTTGTGGGCGTGCCGATGAACGCCCTCTTCCTGCAGGACGGCCATCACCCCGCCCCGCTCTTCTCCTCGCGCAAGCTTGCGCCGCGCTATGTCGAAGAGTCCGACGCGCCGACTCCGCGCGCGCGCCCGGCTCAGATGGAAACCGCCGTCGAGACGGATTTGGCGGCGAAGCCGGAGCCGGCGCCAGCGCTTCCCGCTGCCAAGCCCACAAAGGCGGACGCAGCGGCGCTGAAGGCCGTGATCCTGAAAACCGAGGCGTCGCCGGCCGCCAAGATCGAAAAGAAGCGCGAGCCCGTCTCTCACGACCAGATCGCGGCCGTGTTGGGCGGCCCGGAGACGGCGAAGACCACAGCCTCCAAGCCTGCTCGGGCGCAGACTCAGAGCAAGCCTCAGGCGCAGCCCCTGCCCAAGCCCGAGGCGCAGACGCAGCCCAAGCCCGAGGCGCAGACGCTGGCCCCGAGCGAGGGCGTGGCCTTCGCGCAGCGCGCGCTACAGCGGCTCGGCTATGTGGTGAAAGCTGACGGCGTGATGAGCGACGGCACCCGCCGCGCGATCGAAAAATTCGAGCGCGACAATGGCCTGCCCCCCAAGGGCGAGCTTACCGCCAAGGTCGCCAAGCTGCTGGCCAGCCGCGCCGCAACGCCGCACTGAGAGAGACAGGCTTAGACCGCGGACGCATTTCGCTCTAAGTTAGCGGCATGCGTCTGCGATCCGATATTTTTGTAGCTGCCCTCATCCGCCGCGCCGAGGTGGAGGGAGCGGTCGCCATGTTGCGGCGGCGCGGCGCCGCGGAAGCGGGCGCCGTCTTCATCAAGCTCGATCGCCTCGACGGCCGCGCCGCCGTCTACGGCCCCGCCCCGCAAAGCGAAGCGATGCCCGAGGGCGTCGATCGGCTGTTCTCCAAAGTCCACAAGGGCGACTGGGTCGAACCGGCCGAGGCGGAGGCCCGCCTCAAGCGCGAGATCATGTTCGACCCCGACCTTTGGTTCATCGAGATCGAAGACCGCGACGGCCGCGTCTTCGTTGAGCTGGCGGCGTGACGGACCTCACGCTGCGTCATGGCCGTGATGAGTGCGTGTCCTTATTTAGAAGTTCGTTCTCGCCGCCGCTGTGGCGTGTCTTGCCGTCCAAGAGGCAGCTCACCGTCACGTCGCCCATGACATTGATCGCGGTGCGGCAGCGGTCGAGGAGCCAATCCACTGTCAGCAGCATGGCGATGTAATCGGTCGGCAGCGCCACGGCCTTGAACACCATGGTCATGGTGACGAGCCCGGCCTCCGGAATGCCGGCGGCGCCGACTGAGGCGATGACCGAGGTCAGAACGACCGTGAACTGCTGGCCGAGCGTCAGATGCATGCCGAGCAATTGCGCCACGAAAAGCGCCGACATGGCCTCATAAAGCGCCGTGCCGTCATTATTGAAATTCGAGCCGACAAGCGCGCCCATGCTCGCCGATTGCTCGCGCAGCCCCACATTCTGCCGCAGGCATTCATATGTGACCGGCATGGTGGCGGTCGAGCTGCCGGTGGAAAAGGCCATCACCAGCGCGTCACGCACGCCACGGAGGAGGTCGAGCGGCCGCACCCAGCTCTGAAGCCGCACCCGCGTCATGTAATAGCCGGCCTGCAGCGCGAGCCCGATAAGGACAGCGAGCACGAAGCCGCCGAGCGCCACGAAATCATGGAAACCTTTCACGCCGACGATGCTCGCGACGATGCCGAAGACGGCGAGCGGCACGAAGTCGATGATCCAGTGCAGGATCGCGACGAGGCTCGTGAGCGCGACATGCACGAGGTCTTCGACCGTGCGCACCTCATGATGCCTGACGCCGCGCAAGGCGACGCCGAAGGCCAGCGCGATGAAGATGACGCCCATGACCGCGCCGTCGTCGGAAAAGGGCCCGGCGATGCTCTTGGGCACGGCGTCGAAGAACTGCGCGAGCGGATCGACGGCGCCGGAGGCCTTGGCGGCGGGCGCCGGGGGCGGGCCGGCCGTCGTCCAGGCGCCGGGCTGTACGATATTGGCGACAAGCAGGCCGACGCCGATGGCGACGAGCGTATTGGTCAAAAGCAGGGAGACCAGCCGCCGGGCCTCGCCGCCGCCCAAATGGGCGCGCATGAGCGCCTGGACGATGGCGAGCAGAATGAGCGGCGGCGCCAGCGCGCCGAGCACGCGCAAAACGAGCTTGGCGGGCATGGCGAGCGGCGCGGCGTCCGCGCCGAGCGCGACGCCCGCGAAGAGGCCGAGCGCGACGCCGGCGATGATGCGCAGATAAAGCGGAATGGCGCGCCAGCGCGCGAGGACGCCAGCGGGTTTGGCCTGGGCGGATTGCAAGGGACGGGTTTCCTAAAAAGGTTGCGCTCTCGCCGAGTATGCCAGCTTTTTGCGGCTGACATGGGTTCCGCGTGATCGGTTCGGCTGTCATTCCCGACGCTCGCGCAGCGAGCGATCGGGAATCCAGAGCAAAACTAGGCTCTTGTGGCTCTGGATTCCCGATCGGGCCTTCGGCCCGTCGGGAATGACAAACGCCAATGCGAGCTATTCAAACGGAAATGGTATGAGACGTGCGCAGCGGCATTGCGGCCTTTCAAGGCCGCAACGTCTCCGGGGGCGCCGCGTGCCCTTCCGCCCCACTCCCGGCCTTACGCCGATTGATCGAATTTGCGCACCGTCTCCGCGCGCGGCAGGGCGCGTCGCCAAGCGGATGCGGCCGCCCCCTCGTCGCGCGCATTGAGGCGGCGCGGCGCGTCTCTTTCACCTTTGGCCGCCCCCGTCATCGCGGCGACGAGCTGCATGGCGGCGCGCTGGGGCGTCGAGCGCACCAAAGCGACAAGCGCGCGCACGCGCTCCACATCGTGGGCAATCGCCGGATCGGCGCAGAGAAACAAACGGGTCGCGGCGTCGGGGTCCACGCCCAGCGCCGCCAGCGCCAAGGCCAACGCCTCCCCCTGACTATCCGAAATTACGGCGCGGGCGCGCTCTTTCCGGCAGTCCAGAGCGTCGGCGAGGAGCGCCGCCATCGCATCGCGATCCCGGCGCAGCGCGGCGCTTTCGAGACGCGCGACGAAAGCCGGCTCGGCGTGGCGTATCTCCATATGTCCGCTCGAGAGCGCGCGCCGGCAGGCGTTGAGAATGATCCCCGTGCGTTCGAGCCGCATCGCCGCCAGAAAAAGCGCCTCGGGCTCGATCGCGCGATCGTCGCGATCAAGGAGGATGCGCGCCAAAGTGACGTCGTCTCGCGCCGCCAGCAAGAGCGCGCGCCGCGCCGCCGTATCGAGATGCGCGGACCAATTGGCGGCAAGCGCGCGCAGCGTCTCCGTCTCGCCGCGCTGGGCGAGCGCGTCCACGATCTCGCGATCGAGATCCGTGCGTTGCGCCAGCGCGCGCGCGAGCGCCGGCTCTCCCTGCCGCGCCGTTGCAAGCAGATGCTCGCGCGGCAGGCTCGGCGCGAAGGCCAAAGCCAGCTCCGCGCAAGCGCCGCCTTTCTCGAACAGGCGGGCGAAGATCGTCCGCGGGGTTTCCGCATAAAAGCACAGCGGCCGCACGACGCGGGCGACCGACCCCGCGTCGAGAAGATCGATGAGGCCGAGCGCGAGCTGTTCGAATTGCTTTATGTCGCCGATCGGATGCGCGGGTCGTTCAACGAATTGATCGACAACCACCCGCAAAAGCGAGGCGTCGGCAATTCGCCCGCGACTCTTGTCTGACTGCATGACGCGTCCACTACTCAAACACTTACGCAGATTTTGCTTTTCAAATTAACGTCCCGACGTTGACGGAACATTAACCGTCGCGGCTCCCTAATCGCAGTAACGCTTGATTCACCTTTTCTGCAGCGGTTGCGGAGAGTGATATGGGGGACGTCGTCGAGTTCCGGAAGCGCGAAAAAAGGTCGCGCCAAAGCAGCGAGCCGCCTATGGGCGACGCGCAAATCCTGTTCTTCCTCGGCGTGCGCTATCTCCATATGGAAGAGCCGCAGGGCGTCGAAGGCGGCGCCTCTCCCACCCATGGCCGCGGCCCGAGCGGCGGCAAAAGACGCAAGGGCCGCGCGAGCGCGTGAGCGCATTTTAGCCTGCCGATAAACTGGCGTTGGCGCCCCTCGCGCTTCGAGACGCCTGCTGCGCAGGCTCCTCAGCAGGAGGGGCTTCTGCATCGGCGCCAAATATTTAGGCCTCTTCCTGAGGAGCGAGCAAAGCTCGCGTCTCGAAGGACGAGGCCGCCTCGGAGCTTTGCCGACAAACCGACACGGTTCTTCCTATAACCAGGGCGTGGCGCGCCGGCAGAATCCGCATTAACCTTATCCTGAGTCATCCGAACCCAGGGCGTTGGCGTGAGCGAGGCGACGCGCGCGGCCGAGAGAGACGAGCGCGAGGGCGCCCTCGCCCTCCGGCTCGCGCCGCACGCGCGAAGGCTCGCGAGCGCCCTGCGCGACGCCTATGCGCAGGAAACCGAGCTGCGGCGCCCTTTCCTGTGGCGCGCCGTCGCGACCGGCGCGGGCGTCGTCCTTTATTTCGCCGCCGAGCGTGAACCGTCTCTCTTTTTATGCCTCGGCGCGCTGACGGGTTTTGGCGCGCTCGCCTTCGCCACGCGCCGCCACGCCCGCGCATATGCGCTCTTTCTCGCGCTCGCATTGGTGGCCGCGGGCTTTACCTCCGGCGCCTGGCGCGCCGCGCGAGTCGCCGCGCCGATCGTGCCGCGCGTGGGCGTCGGCGAGCTCACCGGCTTCGTCGAAGAAATCGACCCGCGCCGCGCCGGCGCGCGCTTCGTGCTGCGGGTTGCAAGCGCCGAAGGTCTGCCGGGCGGCGTGGCTCCCTCCCGCGTGCGGCTCACCATGCGCGGCGAGCCGAATTTCGCCGCGGGCGATTTCATCGCCTTGAAGGCCCGGCTGATGCCGCCGGCCCGCGCGGCGCTTCCCGGCGGCTACGACTTCTCCCGCGACGCCTTTTTCGCGGGGCTGGGCGGCGTGGGCAATGCGCTGGGGCGGATCGAAACCATGCCGCCGCCCGATCCTGCGCCGCTGTCGTTGCGCTTTTTCGCCTCGGTCGATCGCATCCGCAACGCTTTGGCGCTGCGCGTCTACAAGACGATTGGCGGCGACGCGGGCGCCATCGCCGCCGCCATGGTGACCGGCAAGCGCGATTTTCTGTCGGAAAGCGCGAAGGATCTCATCCGCCGGGCCGGCATTTTCCACATCGTCACCATCTCCGGCATGCAGATGACGCTTGTCGCCGGCATTTTCTTCGTCGGCCTGCGGCGCTTGCTGGCCATGTCGCAGGCGCTCGCGCTCAACTATCCGATCAAGAAATGGGCGGCGGCGCTCGCGATGATCGGCGCTATTCTCTACGATATCGGCACGGGGTCGCGCGTCGGCACGGAACGCGCGCTGGTCATGACGCTGATCATGCTCGGGGCGGTGTTGTTCGACCGCCCCTCGCTCTCCATGCGCAATCTCGCGCTCGCGGCCTTCGCCGTCATGGCCGTCGAGCCCGAGGCGATCATGGGCGCGAGCTTCCAGCTTTCCTTCGCCGCCGTCGCGGCGCTCATCGCCATCTACGAATGGCGCGGCGAGCAGCTCACCGAGAGAAGCACGCGCACGGCTGGGGTCGGCCTGCGCAGCCGCCTCGCCGCGGGGCGAGAGACGATCGCCGAGCGTCTGCTGCATGGGCCGGGCGCGGCGCTTGTCGCAACGCTTTGCGCGACCTCCGCCACCGCCTCCTTCATGGCCTATGATTTCCACGAGTTGAGCCCTTATGTGCTCATCGGCAATCCGATGACGCTGATGGCGATCGAGTTCTTCGCCGTGCCCTGCGCTTTGATCGGCGCGGCGCTCTATCCCTTCGGCCTCGACGGTTTCATCTGGCGCTACCTCGAGATGGGGATCAATCTCGTGATCTGGCTCGCCGGCCTCATCGCCAACGCGCCTGGAGCGAGCCTGCATGTGAAGGCCTTCGCGCCCTGGGCGATGGTCTTTCTGGCGCTCGCCGTTCTATCGGCGGTTCTGTGGCGAACATGGATGTGGCGGGCGACGGCGATCCCGCTCGCTTTGATCGGCCTTATGGGCGCGACCAACGCCGAGCGCTTCGACATCGCCATTCCCGCGACCGGAGAGGCGGCCGCTCTGCGCCGGCCGTCGGGCGAGCTCGCGCTGCTCGGCAAGAAGCCCGGCGCCTTCGCCGCGGAACAATGGCTGCGCGCCGACGCGGACGCGCGCGCCGTCGACGAGGCGAAAGCGGCGTCCTGCGACGACTATGGCTGTATCGGCAAGGCCGCCGACGGGAGGATCGTCGCATTGGCGACGTCACGCGCAGCGCTTCTCGAAGACTGCGCCCGCGCCGCAATCATCGTCACGCCGCTGCGGGCGCCGGAAGGCTGCGAAGCGCCGATCGTGATCGACCGGCGCAAGCTCGCCGAAACCGGCGCGGTCTCGCTACGCATTCTGGAAGGCGGCGCGCTCGCGTGGACGACGGCGCGAGGCGTCGACGAAGACCGGCCCTGGTCGCCGAAACCCGCGCAGCAGATCAGACGCGCGGTGGCGCAGGAGGATGAAAGCGCTGAGGAAGCGGAGCTTGCGGAGCCGCTGGAGTAATCGCGTGAGAGGCGGATTGGGAATCCTTGCGAAAACCACCGCCGTCATTGCGAGCGAAGCGAAGCAATCCAGAGCCGCGACGGCTGCCCTGGATTGCTTCGTCGCTTCCTCGCAATGACGGCGGGGTGACTGTGGATGTCAGTACTTCCGCAGCAAGCTCACCAGCTTGCCCTGGATGCGCACCTTGTCCGGCCCGAAAATGCGCGTCTCATAGGCGGGGTTCGCCGCCTCCAGGGCGATCGAGGCGCCGCGCTTGCGCAGCCGCTTCAACGTCGCTTCCTCGTCCTCGATCAGCGCGACGACGATGTCGCCCGTGTCGGCGTAGTCCTGTTTCTTGATGACGACAGTGTCGCCGTCCAGAATACCAGCCTCGATCATGGAGTCGCCGCGCACTTCCAGCGCGAAATGCTCGCCGCTCGACAGCATCTCGGGCGGCAGGCTGATGGTATGGCTGCGGCTTTGGATGGCGGAGATCGGCGTGCCGGCGGCGATGCGGCCCATCACGGGAATCGCCACCTGTTGATTCGCCTCGTCCTCCCCGCGCTCGTGCAGCGGCCGAACGCGGCCCAGATTGCCTTGAATGACCGAAGGCGAGAACTTCCCGCCGCGCGCGGCCCCGCCGCCCCTGGGCGTCGCCGATTCGGGCAGCCGCAAAACCTCGAGCGCGCGGGCGCGATTGGGCAGGCGCCGGATGAAGCCGCGCTCCTCGAGCGCGAGAATAAGACGATGAATGCCGGACTTCGAGCGCAGATCGAGCGCGTCCTTCATCTCGTCGAAAGACGGCGGAACGCCGGTTTCCTTCAGCCGCTCGTGGATGAAACGCAGCAGATCGCTCTGTTTCTTTGTCAGCATAATCCGCCCCTCGCGACACGAACCGCCGCGCGCCTCGCCCTCAGGCCGCGAGCCTCAAAACAAATCATGAACGATTTATAGGCGTTCCCTGTGCGTTCCGCAACAACTATTGCCGAGGCCGGGTTAACAAAGGCTTTTCAAAAGGAAAGCCGCGCCCGAACGGGTAGCGCTCAATTATTCACAAAGTGGCGATGACGCCCCTCGTGCTTCGAGACGCCTGCTGCGCAGGCTCCTCAGCATGAGGGGCTTCTGCATCCGCGCCAAACACTTAGGCCTCATCCCGAGGAGCGAGCGAAGCTCGCGTCTCAAAGGACGAGGCCGCCTCGGAGCATTACCGACAAACTGAGTCGCGCCCGGACGGGGGGCGGCGCCCTACTTCTTCGGGTTGAGCGCCTTCTTGATCGACGCCGTCGGCCCGTTTTCATCAGCCAAAGCCGACATTTCGCGATGGTGCTCCGGCGCAAGCGCCCGAACGACGGTCGAGGCTTCATGGCTTTGCGCCGCGGCCTTGGCGGCGGCCATGGTCACGACCGGGGATTTCGTCGCAAGCTGCTGGGCGGATTTGTCCACGGCGCGCGCCGGCTTCTCTTCGAGCGCGATTTCCGTCGGCCCCGTCAGCGCCTCGGGCCGGCTGGCCTCTCCCGCCTTCGAGGCGAAGCTCGGATGCTGGCCGCCGTCCTCATAGACGACGCGCACCGGCTTCACGCTCTGGGAAAGCTCGGCGATCTTCTCGTCGTCCTTGGCGGCCTTGGCGGAGACGCTGGCGACGAGCTCGGGATCGCGTTTGAGGGGCGGACAGGCGGAGACCGGGTCCATGGCGCCGCTCGGCGTCGCATTGAAGACATAGCGGCGACCGCAGAAAGCCACCTGCGGCTCCTGCTTCGTCACCTCGAAAACGTCGTTGCCTTCCTTGAGATTCTTCCAGAAGCCGATATTCGCGTCCAGCCGATGCTTGGCCAGATTTTCCGCCGTCATGCGGAACGGATAGGACTGCATCTGGATCGCGCGCTGGCCGCCGTCGAAGCTCGAGCGGGCGATGGCGTAGATCTCGGCGATCTGCGCGTCGGTCATGGAGAAACAGCCGGCCGACGAACAGGCGCCATGCACCATGATCGTGCCGCCCGTGTGGCCCAGGGCGCGGTCGAGCTGGTTCGGATAGCCGACGTTGAAAGACAGATAATAGGACGAATTCGGGTTCATCTGGGCCGGGGTGATCGAATAGAAGCCCTCCGGCACCTGACGGTCGCCTTCCTGCGTCTTCGGGCCGAGCTGACCCGACCAGCGGCACATGGGGAAGGTCTTGAGGTGGATGTAATTCCCGTCCGCGCCCTGTTTCCAGATTTCGAGCTCCGCCTCTTTCTTATAGGCGCGGATCAGCATCGGCGCTTCTTTGGTGGTGCCGAGCTGCGCCATCTTGGCGAGCGTCTCCGGCGGCACGGGCGCGAGCGAGCGATGCGACAGACCGCTGTCCTGGCAGGCGGAAAGCGACAGGCCGGCGAAAGCGACGGCGACCGCGGCCGGCTTCAAGATCCGATGTTCCATGCGCTCAGCTCCCCTTAGCGCCCCGGCGCCCGCGCATTTTGTCGGTCGCGAGCCGTCGGGCCCGCCAGATGAATGCGAGCTTGAGGGCTCGCGGTTCAAGATTGTGCAACTGCAGGATGTTTACGCTGCGTTGCGTAACTCGATTCTTACCGGGCGCAGACTCTTTGCCGCCCGTCCGGCAAGCTAACGAGCAGAATGGGACCAGAAAGTGTCCAAACCCCTCGCCACCCCAGGAAAACGCTGCAATTCGATTTGTTTACCTTAACTTTTGGCTTCTATCTTGCGGCCCATGTTAAGGAATTTGTCCGCCCGCGCGGCGCGTAGCTGCTCGCGCGAGAAATTGGCCAAACGGGACAACTCCGACCAGATGGCCTCGCCCACTGCGGCGATGGCGGCGGCGGGATCGCGATGCGCGCCGCCGGCGGGCTCGGAGACGATCACGTCGATGATGCCGAACTTGAGCAGATCCTGCGCGGTGATTTTCATGCTGGTCGCAGCTTCCTGCGCCTTGCCGGAGTCGCGCCACAGGATGGAGGCCGAGGCCTCGGGCGAAGCGACCGTATAGACGGCGTGCTCCAGCATCAAAACCTTATTGGCCGCGGCGATGGCGATGGCGCCCCCGGAGCCCCCTTCGCCCACGACGACGGCCACATTCGGCACGCCGAGCGACAGCGACACATCGGTCGAGCGCGCGATCGCCTCGGCCTGGCCGCGCTCCTCGGCGTCGATGCCCGGAAACGCGCCCGCCGTGTCGACCAGCGAAATCACCGGCAATCCGAAACGATCGGCAAGCTCCATGAGCCGCACGGCTTTGCGATAGCCCTCCGGCCGCGCCATGCCGAAATTATGCGCGAGCCGGCTCGCCGTGTCGGAGCCCTTCTCCTGGCCGATCACGCAGACGGATTCGCCCTTGAAACGGCCGAAGCCGCCGACAATGGCCGAGTCCTCGCCAAACAGCCTGTCGCCCGCGAGCGGCGTGAACTCGGTGACGAGCTGCTTGACGTAATCCGAGAAATGCGGCCGCTGCGGATGGCGCGCGACCTGAATCTTCTGCCAGGGCGTCAACACTGCATAAAGATCGCCAAGCGCCTTCGCCGCCTTGGCCTCGAGCTTGCTGAGCTCCTCCGCGATCGAGACGCCGTCGCCCTTGTCGGCCAGCGCCCGCAGCTCCTCCACTTTGGTTTCGAGTTCGGCGACGGGCTTTTCGAAGTCGAGATAGGAGCGCATGAGCGGTTGGATTTCCTGCCGGTTATTGGTGGCGCCCGGCGGCCTCTCGGGCGCGCGCAAACTCGCTGCATCGGCGCGGGAAGTCAAGAAAGGTCGGCGTTGCGGCGTTCTTCCTGCAATAGCAGCGTTTGGCGCAATCCGCCCGGCGCGGTAAAAGTCTGCGAGACATTGGAGCAATTGCGTGAGCTCGACCTTCGCCCCCGAAAGCCATTTCATCACCGCCCGCGATGGCCTGCGCCTGCATTATCGCGACTACCCCTGCCCGGCCGCGACGCGGCTGCCGTTCGTGTGCCTGCCGGGGCTCGCGCGCACGGCGGATGATTTTTGCCTCGTGGCCGAAGCGGCGCAGCAATCGGGCCGGCGCGTGCTCGCGCTGGATTATCGCGGACGCGGGCGCTCCGAGTGGGACAAGGACTGGCGCCGTTACAATCCCGACGTCGAAGAAGAGGACATCTTTGCCGTTCTCGCCGACGCCGGCGTCGCCAGGGCCGTCTTCTTCGGCACCTCGCGCGGCGGGCTTCACACGATGCGCCTCGCGCGCGCCCGGCCGGGATTGATAAGCGCCGCGATCCTGAACGACATCGGCCCCGTGATCGAAAAGAAAGGCCTGCTGCTGATCAAGGGCTACGTCGGCAAAATGCCGCCGCTCCAGAAAATGAGCGACGCCGCCGCGCTGATGCGCCTGACCGCAAGCGTGGCCTTCCCCGCGATCACGCCCGAGCAGTGGGAAATCTTCGCGCGCCAGACCTTCGAAGAAAGGGACGGCAAGATCGCGCTGCGCTACGATCCCGAGCTTGCGCATACGCTCGACGACATCACGCCGGAATGCGAGGTCGAGGATTTGTGGGAAGCCTTCGCGGCTCTCGCCCAGCACCCCATACTCGCGCTGCGCGGCGAGACCTCGAACATCCTCTCCATCGAAACCTTCGCTGAAATGGCGCGACGCGCGCCGAGGCTCGAACGTCATACCGTACCCGGCCAAGGCCACGCGCCGCTGCTGCTCGACCAGCCGACAATCGAGCGCGTGATGCAGTTTTTGAATAAGCAGGACTGATACGCGCGCGCGACGCGCAGAATGTGAAACATCGTTGGCCCTTGCCTGTCGCCGCCCAACCGCATTAGCTTGCAACGCGGCGTTTCAAGAAAAACCTTATGAGGGGCGAGAGATGGCTTCCAATTATTTTCGTAACGGCTTTCGTGCGCGCTTAGCGTGCTCAGTGTTCGCACTGGCGACAGCAGCCTCGACATCCACTCATGCCGCCAAGCTGCGCCACGCACAAGCGGCGATAACGGCTCCAACCGCATCGGCAGGCGCGCCGCTGTCGGCGGATGACGTCTCCTGGCTCTTCCCGCCGCCCAAAAACGCCGAGGGCCTCGCCGACACGATCGCGATCGCCGATCTCACTGCGCCAGACCCGAAGGACGCTTCGAAACGCGAAGCCCTATGGCCCGCAGCCGCCTTTGCGCAATTCCTCGCCAACGCCGAAGGCCCTGCGACGCAGATCGGAAGCCATCATGTGCAATTGCCCAAGGAGGCGCATGACATCAAGGCATGGCGTGTCGCTGGTTTGCGCATCGACCCCGGCGCGCCCGGGCTCACGCACGGCGTCACCGAGCAATTCGGACAATCTCCGCAAGTGCGCTTCATCCTGCAGCCGGTGACGACGCAAGCCAATGGCGCCGTGCAGGTTCACGACGTCGCCGCGCATCTTGTCTACACTTTCGCCGCCGGGTTCGACGCGCCCGCCGAACAAGGCTGCCAGGCGCGCGTCAAGCCGGACATGGACGCGTTCAAGAAAGTCGCGCGCGACTTCGCCGGTCTGCGCGACGATCTCGCGAACGGCCGCTTCGGCGCCGTGAAAATCTCGACGCAAGGGAAGCTGCTCGGCGTGCATCCGGGCCTCGCCGATCGCCGCTCGGCGAAACCGCTGCGCGACGCGCTTGTGAATGTTCTCGAGCGCCATCTCACGGGCGGAAAGCTCAGCGCCATGGCGGTGATGGGGCTCGCCGACAATGGGCCCGAGCCCTGGATTTTCCTGGCCATGGCGCCGGTCGGGCCGGGCGTCGTTCCCTCATTGCCCAATGGCGGCTTCATTCCGGTGCGCGGGCCGGCGCTCGACGGCAAGCAATTCGCCGAGGGCCTTGCGGTGTTGGAGACGCCGCATCAGGTCATCCCGACGCCGGCGCCCAATAATCTCAATCCCATCACCTGCAAGAACGCGGCGCTGCCTGCGGGCGAGGCGGCGCTGCCGGTGGCGCAACGCAAGGGGCTCGCGACCGCCGAACTCTTCGACCTCGGCGACGCTAAAATCTCCAACCCCGCCACCATCAAGAAAATTCAAGAAACCGTCGATCTCATCGCCGATCCGGCCCGCAGCCATTTCTTCAACACCGACTGCGTGAGTTGCCACACCGATACGCGCCGCGCGATGGATCTCTTGAAAAACGCCAGGATTCCTGGCGTCGATCCGGCGGCGCTGCCCCAGGAAAAATGGAACGTGCGCAATCTCGGCTGGTTCCCGTCCTTCCTGCGCCCCGGCAAGCTCGAGGCGACGGCGACGCGGCGCGCGGCGTCGGAAACGGCGGAGGTGGTTGATTTCATCAACAGCAATGGATTGGCCAAGCCGTAGAGAACCGTCATTGCGAGGAGCGAAGCGACGAAGCAATCTAGGGCAGCGATGTGGCCCTGGATTGCTTCGCTCCGCTCGCAATGACGGGCATGGCTCAGCCGAGTGTCCCAGCGATCTACACCGTCGCAATCAAGCGACCGGCGTGTTTCGCTCGCAATGCCCCATCACGGCGCGTAACCCTGCGCCTGATTTACCCGCGATACCGCCGCGCCCACATTCACCGAGGCGCTGGCTTGCGCGCGCTGCGCATCTAACTGCAATTGCCGCACGCGGTAGAGATCGAAGGCGCTGATCTCGCCGAGCGCGAAGGATTTGCGCGAGAGCTCGAACTGCTCATTGGCGACCGAGAGGCGCTTGTTGGCGAGGCCCGCGGCCTTCTGCGCGGCGGCGAGATTGGCGCGCGCCGCCTTTATGTCGGCGAGAACGACGCGCTCGGCCTTCTCATATTCAGCCCGCGCCCGCGTCATTTCGGCGAGCGCCTCGGCCTGGCGCGGCGCCTGCCGGCCTTCGGTCGGGAGCGGTATGCGAATGCGCACGCCGACGGTCGTTGCGTCCGTGCGCTGATCCGTCACCGACTGCGACGGGTCGGTCGAATATTGCCGATTATGCTCCTGACGGCCGAAAACGCCGACATCCGGATTGTCGATCGGCGTCGCCTCGACGAGCTGCAATTGGGTCTCGGCGCGGCGCAGCGCGGCGAGCGGCGCGCGTAGCGCCGGATGATCCTCGATGTCGCCCGGGGGCTTGATCGATTCGAGCGCGCCATCCGGCGTCGCGCCGCCGGTAAGCGCCGCATAGTTTACGCGCGCGACTTTTTCGGCGCCTTCCGCCTGCGCGAGTTCTGTCTCGGCGGCGAGCAATTCATTCTTCGCCAGCAGCGCGTCGGCCTGCGCCGCTTCGCCGAGTTCCACGCGCCGGGTCATGTCGGAGCCGATCTCGCGCGCCGTTGCGACGCGGTTGCGCGCCACGGTCGTCTCTCGCGCCGTGCGCTGCGCCGTCCACCAGGCGTCGCGCAAAAGCCCCGCGACGTCGAGCCGGCGCAGGCCGATCTTTTCCTCGATCTCGATGACGCCGCTCGAGACGGTCGCCTCCAGCGCGTCGCGCTGGCCGGGCAGCCAGAGCGGCAGGCCCGCCTCGATCTCCGTCTCATTGTAGTTACGCAGATTGCCGGCGACGGCGTTGCGCTGCGTTCCGCCGATATAAGGCGAGCCGGGCGAGATCGAGCGCGTCGTGGCGTAGCGCGCCGAGACCGCGCCGAATTGCGCCGCCAGCGCCCTGCTCTGCGCGTCGATCGCCACCGCCATGTCGAGATGGCGCACCAGCGCATGGCCGAGCGGCTTCTTGCTCTTCTTTTGGCTGGCGCCGTCGATGTTTCTCGCCGTCACTTCGCCGCGCGGCTGCGGCGCGGCGAAGGCGGGGCCCGCGAGCCCGAGTATCAAAGCGGCGAGAAGCGGCGCGCCGGTCATAGCGAAGCCGTTCTCTGCACGGCGATGCTGTTGCGCTTCCTGCGCAAGCGCCAGCTCATGGCCCGATCGTAGAGGATCGGCAGCAGCACGAGCGTCAGCGTGGTCGCCGTGATGAGGCCGCCGATAACGACGATCGCCAGCGGGCGCTGGATCTCGGCGCCCGGCCCCGTCGCGAAGAGGAAGGGGATGAGGCCGAAAGCGGCGATCGTCGCCGTGAGAGTCACCGGACGCATGCGGCGGCGCGCGCCCTCGACCACGGCGTCGCGCGTCGTCCCCACGCCCTCGGCCATCAGCTTGTTGATGTAGGAGATGAGCACCACGCCGTTCAGCACCGCAATGCCGATGAGCGCGATGAAGCCGACCGAGGCCGGCACGGAGAGAAACTCTCCGGAGAGCCAGAGCGCGAGAATGCCGCCGATCGCCGCGAAAGGCACGTTGCAAAAGACGAGCGTCGCCTGCAGCGCGGAATTGAAGGTGAAGTAGAGCAGCAGGAAGATCAAAGCGAGCGCGATGGGCACGACGATCGCAAGGCGCGCCGACGCGCGCTGCTGGTTCTCGAACTGGCCGCCCCATTGATAGGCGTAGCCCCTTGGCGTCGTCACATGATGCGCCACCGCGGTTTTGGCGTCGTCGACGAAGCCGACGAGATCGCGGCCCTCGACATTGGCGAGCACCGTCGCGAAGCGTCGGCCTTCCTCGCGAATGACCTGAATGGGGCCGTTCTCGATCTTTACGTCGGCAAGCTGAGACAGCTCGACGACCTTCCCGTCGTTCGACACCATCGGCAGGCGCGCGAAATCGACGGAGGAGCGCCGCGAGGTTTCGGAGCCGCGCACGACCAGCGGCGTGCGAATGGGCCCTTCGAGCACGATGCCGACCTGTTGCCCGTCGACCCAGACGCGCAAGGCGTCCTGAATATCACTGGCGTCGAGACCGAAACGCCCCGCCGCCAGCCTGTCGACGCGCGCCGTCAGATAACGCATCCCGTCGTTCTGTAGCGCGAACACGTCGCGCGCGCCGGGGATCGTCTTCAACTGCGCCGCGACGTCGCGCGCGAGGCGGTTCAACTCGTTGATGTCGTCGCCGAAGATCTTCACCACCACATCGCCGCGCGCGCCGATGATCATCTCCTGCACGCGCATGTCGATGGGTTGCGAGAAAGCGTAGGAAATGCCCGGGATGCCGTCGAGCACGGCTCTGATCTCGTCCAGGAGCCAGTCCATGCCGCGCCCGCGCCATTCCTTCTGCGGCGCGAGGGTGAGGAAATTATCGGTCTCGTTGAGGCCGACCGGATCGATGCCGAGCTCATCGGCGCCGGCGCGCGCCATCATGCCTTTCACCTCCGGCACTTTCGTCATGATCTCGCGCTGAATGCGGCGGTCGGTTTCCGCCGCGACGGCGACGCTGATCGTCGGATGTTTGCGGATGGTAATGACAGGCGTGCCCTCGTTCATCACCGGCATGAAGGTCTGGCCGATTCTCGACCCCGCCACGCCAGCGATCGCAAGCCCGCCCAGAGCGATGGCCGCGACGACGAGCGGCCGCGCCAGCGCGCGCTGCAAAAGCGGCTCGTAGATCGCGGCGATTTTGCGGACGAGCCACGGCTCCCCACCGTGGCCGGGCCGCAGCAGGGTGGCGCTGAGCGCCGGAACGACGGTGAGAGAAAGCAGCAAGGCCGAGCCCAGGGCAAAGGCGATGGTGAGCGCGACCGGCGCAAAAAGCCGTCCCTCCAGCCCTTCGAGCGACAGCAGCGGCAGGAACACCGTGACGATGATGACGACGCCCGAGACAAGCGGCGGCGCCACTTCGCGCGTCGCCTCGAAAGTCATGAACACGCGGTCAGCGAAGCTTGCGTCATGCGCGTCCGCGAGCCGATGCTCGACATTCTCGACGACGACGACGGCGCAGTCGACGAGAAGGCCGATGGCGATCGCGAGACCGCCGAGCGACATGATATTGGCCGAGAGCCCCCACCATCTCATGACGCCGAAGGTGGCGAGCGCCGCAAGCGGCAGGATCACCGAAACCACGAGCGCCGCGCGGAGATTGCCGAGAAACAGAACCAGCAGGATCACCACCAGCACAATGGCCTCGATCAGCACCTTCTGAACGGTCCAGACGGCTTTGCCGATCAGCTCGCTGCGATCGTAGAAAATCTCGATCGTCACGCCCTTGGGCAGCGTCGGCGCAAGCTCGGCGAGCCGCGTCTTCACCCCGGAAACGACCGTGCGCGCGTCGGCGCCGCGCAGGCCCAGAACCAGCCCCCAGACCGCCTCTTCCTGGCCGTTGCGGCTGACGACGCCGTTGCGCGGCAGGGCGCCGTTGCGCACTTCCGCCACGTCGCCGACGCGAACGACGCCGGTGGGGCGCGCCGCGATCACGACCGAACGAATATCCTCCAGCGAGCGCAGCCTTCCCTCGGCGCGCACCAGCAGCGCTTCCTCGCCGTCCTGCACGCGGCCGGCGCCGTCGTTTCTATTATTGTCCTTGAGCGCCGATTCCAGCATCTCGACCGTGACGCCGCGCGCCGCCATGGCCGAGGGCGACGGCGCCACCTCGAAGGTGCGCACATAGCCGCCGAGAACATTGAGATCGGCGACGCCGGGCAGGCCGCGTATCGCCGGGCGGATGGTGAAATCGAAGAGGCTTCTCTGCTCCTTCGGCGTGAGATCGCCGCCGACGATGGTGAACATCACCATCTCGCCGAGCGGCGTGACGATGGGCGCCAGCCCTCCGGATGCGCCCGCCGGCAATTGATCCTGGACTTGCGAGAGGCGCTCGTTGACCTGCGCGCGCGCCCAGTAAATATCCGTCCCCTCCGCGAATTCGAAGGTGATCAGCGCGATCGAATAGCGCGTCGTCGAGCGCATATGCGTCAGCGAGGGAATGCCCTTGGCGGCGATTTCGATCGGCGCGGTGACGCGCGCCTCCAGCTCTTCGGGCGTCAGGCCCGGGGCGCGCATGGCGACAAGAACCTGCACGGGCGCGACGTCGGGAAAAGCGTCGATCGGGAGCTTCAGATAGCTCACGGCGCCCCAGGCGGCGACAAAGAGCGCGCAAAGGAAGGTAATCAGCCGCTGACGCAGCGAGAAGTGGATCAACTGCTCTAGCATGTCGTCATGGGCTCTCGGTCTTCGCGAGTTCGGCGAGGAGCGTCAGAAGACCATGCACGGCCACGCGCTGGCCGACCGCGAGCTCTCCCTGCACCGAGGCGAACTGCGGCGTCTCGGAGACGAGCGTCACCGGTACGGCGCGGAAGCCCTGAGGGGAACGCACGAAGACCCAGCTATGGTTGAGATAGCTCGCCACGGCGTCGGCGGACACGCGCCACTGTGAGGCGTCGGCGCCTTTCACGTGCAGGATCGCCTGCAGCGCCTGCCCCGGCCGCAAGGAGCTTTTCCCGGGGTGGAACTCCGCCACCGCCGTCACCGATTGCGTGGCCTGGTCGACGGTGTGACCGACGCGAATGAGGCGGCCCGCGAGATCGATCGACGGCAGAAGCACGCGATCGACGCTCCCGAGCGCCGCGACGCGGCCGAGCGGCGCCTGCAGATTGACCCAGATGGGGTCGAGGCGCGCAATGGTGACGAGCGGCGCCGAGGCCTGCACGCGTTCGCCCGTCGTGCCGTGCCGCTGCAGGATGGTTCCGCTGATCGGCGCGCGCACCAGAAGCGCGCTCGCGAGCTTGCGGTCCTTGCGCAATTGCGCGACATCGGCCTCGCTCATGCCGGAAAGGGTGAGGATCTGGCCCCGCTCCTCCAATGTCGCGCGGGCCTGGACGGCTTCGGCGCGGGTGATGATGAGCCGCCGCTCGGCGATGATGCGCTCCTTGAAGAGCTGCTCGTCCCGGCGCAGCTTCTCGGTGGCGAGATCGGCGTCGGAGACGGCGTGCAGAAAGGCCCGCTGCGCCTCGACCAGCTCCGAGGAGCGCAGCGTCGCAATCGGATCGCCCTCCTTCACATCCTCGTCGGGCGCGACGAGCAGGGTCTCGACAAGGCCCGCGGCCGGCGCGGCGACAACGCGGAGCTGCTGCGGCGGCACGGTCACAACGCCCGGCACGACGATCTCTCCGGCCCCGGTTTCCGCTTCGACCGGCTGCGTCTCGACGCCAGCGGCGCGTATCTGCTCCTCGCTGAGCGGCACGAGAATCTCCTGAGGCGCCGCGGCTGGCGGCGCGCCGAAAGCGTCCGGCGCGCCGCCAGCCGCGAGAACGAGAGTCAGGAAAAGCTTTCGCCACATGGGGAGAGACGCACCGGCTTAGAGCGAAAACGGCGCCAAGCGAGCGAAGGCGTCGGTCGGCGGATCGGAGGAAGCTCGGGGCGACTTTGCCCGCCAATGGCCGCCGGCTCAAGGCCTACCAAATCTTTGCCGTGAGTTTCCAATTAAAAATTCGTCACCCCGCCGCCCTGGCGCGGGCGCGGCCGGTCGCAAATCTTGCATAGCCGCCTATATTCGTCCGAAGCTCCGATTCCCTGCCTAGAGGTTTTCATGCGCCACCCCTCCAATGTCGCCGTCCGCCTTGCAGACTATCGCCCCGCCGACTTTCTGATCGACACTGTGGCGCTCGATATTTCCCTTCACCGGACGGAGACCAAGGTGGTGGCGCGGCTCGCGCTGCGCCGCAATCCCAAGGGCGCGCCCGGCGCGCCGCTCGTCCTCGACGGCGACGAGCTGACGCTGGTCGGCGTCAAGGTCGACGGGCGCCCGCTCGGCGCGCAGGACTATACGGCGACGCCCGACCAGCTCACCCTCACGGCGGTTCCCGAGGCGCCCTTCACGCTCGAGATCGAGACGCGGGTGGACCCGACCGCCAATACCCAGCTCTCGGGACTCTATCGCTCGGGCTCGGCCTATTGCACGCAATGCGAAGCGGAAGGCTTCCGCCGCATCACTTATTTCCTCGACCGTCCCGACGTGCTCAGCGTCTACACGACCCGCATCGACGCCGATAAGAGCGAGGCGCCGATCCTGCTTTCCAATGGCAATCCCGGCGAGACGGGAGACCTTCCCGGCGGCCGCCATTACGCCGTCTGGCGCGACCCTTTCCCCAAGCCCTCTTATCTCTTCGCGCTCGTCGGCGGCGACCTCGGCGTGGTGCGCGATCATTTCAAGACGACGTCGGGGCGTCAGGTGACGCTCGCCATTCACGTCGAGCATGGCAAGGAGGCGCGCGCCGAATACGCCATGGATGCGCTGAAGCGCTCCATGCGTTGGGACGAGGAGAAGTTCGGCCGCGAATATGATCTCGACGTCTTCAACATCGTCGCCGTCTCCGATTTCAACATGGGCGCGATGGAGAACAAGGGCCTCAATATCTTCAACGACAAATATGTGCTCGCTTCGCCCGAGACCGCGACCGACGTCGATTACGCCGGCATCGAGGCGGTGATCGCGCACGAATATTTTCACAATTGGACGGGCAACCGCATCACCTGCCGCGACTGGTTCCAGCTCTGCCTCAAGGAAGGGCTCACCGTCTTCCGCGATCAGGAATTTTCCGCCGACATGCGCTCGCGCGCGGTCGAGCGCATCGGCGACGTGCGCGGCCTGCGGCTGGCGCAATTCCCGGAAGACGCCGGTCCGCTGGCGCATCCGGTGCGGCCGGAGGTCTATCACGAGATCAACAACTTCTACACGGCGACCGTCTATGAGAAAGGCGCCGAGATCGTCCGCATGCTGCGCACGCTGATCGGCGACGATTGCTTCCGCCGCGGCATGGATATTTACTTCGAACGCTTCGACGGCACGGCGGCGACGGTCGAGGATTTCCTGTCCTGCTTCGCCGAGGCTTCCGGTCGCGACCTCTCGCATTTCGCGCTCTGGTACAGCCAGGCCGGCACGCCCGTGCTCTCGACAGAAGGCTCTTACGACCAGAACGCGAAGACCTTTGCTTTGACGCTGCGTCAGGAGATCGCGCCGACGCCGGGCCAGCAGGAGAAAAAGCCGGCCGTCATTCCCGTCGCCCTCGCGCTCTTCGGCCAGAACGGCGAAAAGCTCGACCTCGAAAGCGCGGATGCGCGTCCCGACGAATTGGCGCGCGGACTGTTCGAGCTGTCCGACTCAACCAGAACCGTCACCTTCAAGAACATTCCCTCCCAACCGGTCGTCTCGGCGTTGCGGGGCTTCTCCGCGCCCGTGCGGCTGGAACCGGCGCCCGCGAGCGCCGATCTCGAAAAGCTGCTCGCCTGTGACGACGATCCCTTCAACCGTTGGCAGGCGGCGCAAAGCCTGGCGCTGCGGGCGATCTTCGCGCGCGTCGACGCCGCCCGCGCCGGCGCGCCGCTGCCCTCGGCCCCGGGCTATGTCGCGGCGCTGCGCACGATCCTGAGCGGCGCCGACGCCGATCCCGCCTTCGCCGCCCAGGCGCTGTCGCTCCCCTCGGAAACCGATCTCGCGCGCGAAGCGGGCTCGAACGTCGACCCCGACGAACTCTTCGCCGCACGCTTCGGACTGCTCGAGGAGATCGGCCGCGCGCTGGCCTCTGAGGCGGAAGCGATCTATGCGCGCCTCTCTGAGGCCAGCCCCTATAGCCCCGACGCCGCCAGCGCCGGCCGCCGCTCGCTGAAAACCGTCGCGCTCGATCTCGTCGCCGCCGGCGACCCGGCGAAAGGCTCGGCGCTGGCGGAGAGTCAATTCGCCGCAGCCGGCAATATGACCGATCGTCTCGCCGCGCTCGCGCTCCTGGCGCTTCTCGGCGGCGACGCGCGCGAAAAAGCTTTCGCGGCCTTTTACGCGCAGTTCGAGGGCGACGCGCTCGTCATCGACAAATGGTTCGCGCTGCAGGCGACGATCCCCGAACCCGCAACGACGCAGCGCGTCATCGACCTCATGTCGCATCCCGACTTCTCGCTGAGCAATCCCAATCGCGTGCGCTCGCTGATCGGCGTGTTCGCCAACGCCAATCTCACCCGCTTCCATGCGCTCGACGGCTCCGGCTACGATCTTCTCACGAAGATCATTCTGGAGCTCGATCCCAAGAACCCGCAGGTCGCCGCGCGGCTTCTCTCGTCGCTGCGCTCCTGGCGAACGATGGAGCCGCGGCGGCGCGCTTTGATCGAGGCGCGTTTGCGCCGGATCGTTGCGCAGGAAGGTCTTTCCGCAGACACGAAAGACATTGCGACGCGCGCGCTCGCTTGAAACTTACCAAAGGCGTTAACCGCTCATTAAGCATCTGGACAATTTGCGCCCAAAGGATTCGAATGAAGGTGATTCGAGCGCGCAATCGCTCGGTTTCAGGATCGCCAGATTTCGGAGAATTGGATGGCGCGCGTCACCGCAGCTCGTGCGATGAGTCACGCGGAAACGGTGTGGGGCGCTTATCGTTTCGACGGCAATGGCGAGAAGGAGACGAGAGAAAGCCCCTGGCTGAAGCGGGCGGCTTTCATTGTCTCCGTCATCTGCCTCGCGTCGCTTGCCGCCTTCGCCGTGACGCTGGTCCACTCCATGCAGGATCAGCTTGTCCAGGATGCGATCGCCGATCTCGAGGTCTTTGCGCGCGTCGTGCGCCACGACCTTTATGAACAGATCCAGGCCGACGCGAAATTGCTCGCGCAGCCCTTGAACAAGATCCTGCCCGGCCGCGCCATGGCGCGCGGGCGGCGCGTTCTCGTCACTGACGATAGCGGCCATGTCGCGGCGGCCTTTCCGCCGATCGACGGCAAGAGCGTCACGCTCACCGACGTGCTCGGCGCCGAGCAGGCGCTGACCGCATTCGCCGACAAGGCGGGCGTCATGCGCGTTACTTTGCCCGACGGCGCGCCCGCGCTCGCCACGGTGCAAAAGCTCCCGGCCCCCTATGGCCAGGTGGCGATGATCTATCCGCTGGAGAATGTGCTCGGCGAATGGCGCACCGTCGCCGCGCATTACGCCATCGTCTTCGCCCTGACGACCGCGATGCTGCTTGCGGTCCTCTACGCCTATGTGCGCCAGTCGCGGCGCCGCCACGCGGCCGAGCAAGTCAACGCCTGCATGCGCCGCCGGCTCGACGCGGCGCTGTCGCGCGGGCGCTGCGGCCTGTGGGACTGGGACATTGCGCGCGGGCGTATCTATTGGTCGGACTCGATGTACGAGATGCTCGGCCTGCCGGCCGAGCGGCGTTGCCTCTCCTTCGGCGAGCTCAACGCTTTGCTGCATCCCGACGACGGCGATCTCTCGGTGATCGCCCAAATGGTTTCCGCCTCGCGCAGCAACAGCGTCGACCACGAGTTCCGCGCGCGGCACGCCGATGGCCATTGGGTCTGGCTGCGGGCGCGCGCTCAGCTCATCAATGACGCCGCGGATGCGGGCCACCATCTCGTCGGCATCGCCGTGGACGTGTCGGAGCAGAAGGCCCTCGCCGAACATACCGCGACCGCCGACATGCGTCTGCGCGACGCCATCGACGCCATCTCCGAGGCTTTCGTTCTCTGGGACGCGCAGAACCGGCTGGTGGTCTGCAACTCCAAATTTCTCGATCTCCATGGCCTGGCGCCCGAAGCAGCGACGCCTGGCGTGACCTACGCAAAGATGATGTCGCGCGCGACGGCGCCGATCACCCACACGGAGAGCGCAGCGGCGGAAGCGCGTTCGCCCGATGCGCGGACATATGAAGCCCGGCTCGCCGACGGCCGCTGGTTGCAGATCAACGAACGGCGCACCAGAGACGGCGGCTATGTTTCGGTGGGCGCCGACATCACCGCGCTCAAGCGCAATCAGGAGAAGCTCATCGAGTCCGAGCGCCGCCTCACGGCGAGCGTGACCGATCTCACGCGCTCGCGCCAGACGCTCGAAATGCAGGCGCAACAACTCGCGACGCTCGCCGAGAAATATCACCACCAGAAAGCCGAAGCCGAAGCCGCCTATCTCGCCAAATCCGAGTTCCTCGCCAATATGAGCCATGAGCTGCGCACGCCGCTCAACGCCATCATCGGCTTTTCGGAAATGATGCTGGCCGAGCCGTTCGGCGCGCTCGGCTCGCCGAAATACACCGAATATTGCGGCAGCATCCGGCAGGGCGGCGCTTATCTCAACGAGGTGCTGTCCGATATTCTGGACATGTCGCGGCTGGAGGCCGGCCTCGTGCGCCTCGCCGAGCGTGAAGTCGACGTCGCCGACGCCGCGCGCCGCGCCGTGAACGATTGGCGCGCCCGCGCCGAGGAAAAGCAGCTTTCCCTCATCGTCGAGGTCGATGAACGGCTCCGCTGCGTCGGAGACGAGGCGGCGATCATCAAGACGCTCAATGTTCTGCTCTCCAACAGCGTCAAATTCACCGAGCCGGGCGGCGTCGTGCGCCTGCGCGCGCGTCATCACGGCGCGTCGATCGCTCTTTTCGTCGAGGACAACGGACGTGGCGTCGATCCCGCCGTCATGCCGAGATTGGGGCGCCCCTTCGAGCAAAGCGCCGGGGTCATGGAAAATGGCATGAAAGGCTCGGGGCTCGGCATCGCCATCGCGCGCGCGTTGATCGACCTCCACGGCGGCGGGCTGCGCTTCCGTTCGCGGCTCGGCAGGGGCACGGTGGCGATGGTGCGGCTCTCCTGCGCCTATTGCGCCGGCAAGAACGTCACGCAGATCAAGACGCGGCCGGCCGAGAAGCCGGCGGCCAGAAGCGCCATTTATGCGCGCTCGCGCGAGACGATCGCGCGCACCGCCGGCAGCGACAGCACGACGCGCAACCCCGGTGCGTTGTCCTCGATCCGCAGGGCGCCGTGATGCAGCCTAGCGACGGCCGCCGCCATCGACAGGCCAAGCCCCGAGCCCGGCCGCGAGCGTGAATTCTCCAGCCGGACGAAGCGCCCCACGACCCTTTCGCGGTCTTCCGGCGCAATGCCGGGCCCATGATCAGCGACAGTGATCTCCACGCGTTCGCAGACGCGCCTGGCGCGCACGTCGATGCGCTGGTTTTCTCCCGTCGCGCCATATTTCAGCGCATTGTCGACGAGATTCACCAGCGCCTGCCCCAGAAGCTCGCGGCTGCCGGTGACGGCGAGGCCCGGCTCTGTCGAAAACTGCAGATGCACGCCCTGCTCTTCCGCCACGGGCTCGTACATTTCGACGATGTCGCTCACGACGGCGTCGGCGTCATAGGTCGTCAAATTGTCGGTCGAGCAGCCGGCCTCGGCGCGCGCGATCATCAGCAGCGCGTTGAAGACGCGAATGAGCGCATCCGACTCCTCGATCACCTTGGTGAGCGCCTCGCGGTGCTCGCCATTGCCGGAGGCGCCGCGCAGCGCCGCCTCGGCGCGGTTGCGCAGCCGCGTCAGCGGCGTCTTGAGGTCGTGCGCGATATTGTCGGAGACTTCGCGCAGCCCCGTCATCAGCTCCGATATGCGCTCCAGCATGGCGTTGAAATTCTCGGCCAGACGGTCGAGCTCGTCGCCGGCGCCCGAGACGGCGAGACGTTCGTTCAGATCGCCCGCCATGATGCGCCGCGCCGAAGCCGACATCATATCGACGCGCTCCAGCATCCGATGCGAGACGAACATGCCGCCGAGCGCGCCGACGAGCGCGAGCCAGAACAACGAGACGCCGAGCGCCTGGCGCAAGATGTCGCGCAGCACCTCTTGATCCTCGATGTCATGGCCGATCAGCAGCCGGAAGCCGCCGGGAATGAGAAAGAGCCGCATCAGGGCCGGATGCTCGACCCCCGGCTCGCCGCGACGCTGGTAGCGGGTCTCGACGAGTTCCCGGCCGCCCGTGGGCGCGGTGGCCGGCGACTCGATATTGCCGACGATGACCTCATCTGAATGCGTCGTCAGCAAATAGAGCGAACCGCCGGGCGCACGGACGCGGCGCTCCAGCGCGGTGGTGAGCTGGCGCAGCCCGCCTTGCGCATATTGCTCCGACAGCGCGCGGATCTCGGCTTCGACGGTCTGCTCGATCTGCTCGTTGAGCACCTCCTTCACGCGCGCGCCGACGCGCGTCAGCACGAGGCCGGCGCCGATGGAGAACAGGATGAGATAGGCGAGCGACAGCTTGAAGGCCGTCGTGCGAAAGAGCTTCCCGAGTTTTCCAGTAAACAAGCGATCTTCCTATCAGCCAGCGCCGCGCCCCCCGGGGGCTCTGCGAAGATATAGGCGTTCCGGCGCAATATGTCGCACGATCGCCCGATTGCCTTTTGGGGAACCAACCACACGGATTCGACGTTCATTGGCCAAGGGGCCAGCCAAGGTTCACGAAGATGCGAAAGAGCGTAAGAAACGCAATCCTTGCGTCGCTGAGCGGCGCAACCGCCATCGGCGCCATTCCGCCAGAAGCGTTTGCAGGGCCAATGACCATCGCGCCGCCAGGCGTGGTCAGCCTCGCCGCGCCGACGGTGGAAGCGCATTACTACCGCCGTTGGGGTCATCGCCACTGGGGATATTATCGCCCGCACTATTACCGGCATTGGGGATACTATCGCCCACACTACTATCGGCACTGGGGCTATTACCGGCCGCATTACTACCGCAGGGCCTATTACGGTTACCCGCGCTACTATGGCGGCTACTACGATCCCGCTGGCGCCGTCTTCGCGAGCGCCGCGCTGGGCCTGATGGGCGCCGGCATCGCCGCGGCGACCGCCCCGTCCTGGGGCTATGGTTGGGGCGGCTGGGGTGGCGGCTGGGGGCCCGGCTGGGGCTGGGGCGGCTGGTGGTGACCGCAGCCTGAGCGGGTTTTCTCCGAAATCCCGACTAGAGCGCATTCCGCAAAAGTCGATAGAGTTTTGCAATAAGAATGCGCTCCAGCTTCTGACTCTGCGCGCTTTCCGCTCTCATGAACTCGTGCAACGGAAAGCGCGTCAGCGCATGCCATCTCTAATCATGTAACCCGCCCCGCGGATCGTGTGCAGCAAGGGGGTCTCGCGCCCCTTGTCGATCTTGGCGCGCAGCCGCGAAATATGCACGTCGATCACATTGGTCTGCGGATCGAAGTGATAGTCCCAGACATTTTCCAGCAGCATGGTGCGTGTCACCACCTGCCCGGCGTGCTTCATCAGATATTCCAGCAGCCGGAATTCGCGGGGCTGGAGCACGATCTCCTGCCCGCCGACCATCACCTTATGTGAGAGCCGATCCAGCTCCAGATCGCCGACGCGGTAATGCGTCTCCTCGCCGCGCGGCCCGACGCGGCGGCGCGCCAGCGCCTCGATGCGCGCCAGAAGCTCCGAGAAGGCATAGGGTTTGGGAAGATAGTCGTCGCCGCCGGCGCGCAGGCCCTTGACGCGATCGTCCACCTGTCCGAGCGCCGAGAGGATCAGCGCCGGCGTCTCGACCTTTTGCTCGCGCAGGCTGGAGATGAGCGACAGGCCGTCCATCTTGGGCAACATGCGGTCGACGATCAGCACGTCATAGTCGCCTTCGCGGGCGGCGGCGTATCCTGCGAGCCCGTCTGCGGCATGGTCGGCGACATGCCCCTGCTCGCGGAACGCTTTGACGAGATAATCGCTCGCCTCTTTGTCGTCTTCGATGATCAATATGCGCATTGCGCCCATGATACTCGACCTTGCCAAAAAAGGCAGGCCGGCGCGAAAAATTGCGCCGGCCCGCCACGACGGGAGCCAGGAGGGGGCTGGCGACTACCCGTCGCTCTTCGTTGCGGGGGACCACCTGCGGGCGGGTGCAGTCGTGTGGTCCACGTCGCAAGAAGCTCGTTTCATATGCGCGTTCTCACCATAACTTCGGCCGAGCCCGCTGGTTCAGCCGGCGCTCTGTTTCAGCGGAACGGCGATGAATTTCGCGCCGTCGGCCGATTTCACCCGCAGCAGCACCGACCGGCGGCCTTCCTTGCGGGCGCCGTCGATGGCGCCGGTCAGATCGGCCCGCGAATTCACCGTCTGGCCGCCGGCCTCGACGATCACGTCGCCCCGGCGCAAGCCCTTCTGGGCCGCCGCGCCGCTCGGATCGATGTCGACCACGACGAGCCCCTCGCCGCCGGCGCCCGGAACCTGCGCGGCCGGCGCTACCCCTATGCCGAGGCTCGAGAGCTGCGCCCCGCCGCCCGCGCCGCCGCCTAGGTCTTCCTCCTCGGCGCGCGCCTCCTTCTCCTCGGGCAGCTTGCCGAGAGTGAGCTTGGCGTTCTTCTCCGCGCCGCTGCGGATATAGGTGATGTCGACGATCTTGTTCGGCCCCATGGCGGCGATGCGGCGCGCAAGCTCGCGCGGGTTGTCGATCTTCTCGCCATTGACGGCGGTGATCACGTCGCCCGCCTTCAGCCCCGCGGCTTCCGCCGGCGCGCCCTTTTGCGGCTGTGCGATCAGCGCGCCCTTGGACGACTTCAGCCCGAGACTATCGGCGATCTCCGGCGTCACTGGCTGGATCTTCACGCCGATCCAACCGCGCGACACAGAGCCCTTCTCCTTGAGCGCCGCGATCACATCCTTGGCGACCTCCGTCGGGATCGCGAAGCCGATGCCGACGGAGCCCCCGGAAGGCGAATAGATCGCCGTGTTCACGCCCACGATCTGGCCATGGGAATCGAAGGCCGGGCCGCCCGAGTTGCCGCGGTTCACCGGCGCGTCGATTTGCAGGAAATCGTCATAGGGGCCGGCGCCGATGTCACGTCCGCGCGCCGAAACAATGCCCGCCGTCACCGAGCCGCCGAGCCCGAAGGGATTGCCGACGGCGATCACCCAATCGCCGACGCGCGGCTGCGTGTTCGACCATTCGACATAGGGCAGCTTGTTCCCGTCGCTGACCTTCAGCAAGGCGAGATCGGTGCGCTTGTCCGTGCCGATGACCTTGGCCGGCAAGTTGCGGCCGTCTTCGAGCGAAATCTCGACATCGGTGGCATGTTCGACCACATGGTTGTTGGTCACGACATAGCCGTCGGCGCTGATGATGAAGCCAGAGCCCTGCGACTGCGTCATGCGTTTTTGCGGGGTCTCGCCGAAGCGCTTGAAGAAGCGATACATCGGATCGTCCGGCGAGAGCTCCTGGCCCTCGAACGGGCTGCGGGACTCCTCATAGGCTTTCACCTTGATGGCGACGACGGCGCCCTTCACCCGATCGACGATGTCGGCGAAGGAGGCGGGGCCGCTTGCCGGCGCGACAGTGACGGAAGGCGCCTCGGCGAAAGCAGTCCCGACGGGCGCGCCGAAAGCTGCGCCGAGCGCGATTGCGGCGCTCGCCGCCGTCAGCGCAAGGCGCGAGGCGCGGCGACGATCGGCCGTCAGGCGAGGGCTGCGCGCGAAAATCGGTTGATGCATTTCAAATACACTCCATTCCGCAGCGGCGTCTTGGGGAGAGGCTCCAACGCCGCCTGCGACATCAACATGGAGACCTGCCTCTTGCCGTCCAATGGCCGGCGGATGAAACTTTCGTAAGGGGAGGCGCGGCAGGAAAGTTCGCGAGCGGCGGCCGTCGAAACGAAACCGATGCGCTCATGCTGGAAAATTGGACCGCGAGCCTTCAGGCTCGCTGGCAAGGGGCGAGCCTGAAGGCTCGCGGTCCGCACGCCGGAATCACACGGTCTTCACAGCCACCCTGCCCTGCGAAAGCGCCAGTAAAGCGTCGCGCAAATCGCGAAGGTCACGCCGAGCACCGCATAGTAGCCATACCGCCATTGCAGCTCGGGCATGTGCTCGAAGTTCATGCCGTAAATGCCGGCGATCGCCGTGGGCACGGCGAGAATGGCGGCCCAGGCGGCGAGGCGGCGCGAAATATTGGTCTGCTGCATCTGCGCGTTCATCAGCCCCGCCTCGAAGGCGAAGGCGAGCGTCTCGCGCAGCGTGTCGATGCGCTCTTCGGCGCGGCGCAGATGGTCGCGCACGTCGCGGAAATGCGGACGCATCATGGGGTCGATCAGCACGATGTCGGTGCGTTCCAGACGCCGGCAGACGTCCTGCAGCGGCGCCACGGCGTTGCGCAGCCGCAAAAGGTCGCGCCGCAAAGAATAGAGCTGCTCGATCTCGCTTTGCCCGATGGCGTTCGTCAGGATGCGATCTTCGATGTCGTCCACCCGCTCATGAATGCGGTCGAGGACCGGAAAATAATTATCCACGATGAAATCGAGCAGCGTGTAGACGATGAAATCCTCGCCCTCGGAGAGCTGCCGCGCCCGCGCCTCGCAGCGCTGGCGCACGGCGGCGTAGCTCTGCGAGGGGCCATGGCGCACGCTCACCACATAGCCGGGCCCGACGAAGAGATGCGTCTCGCCGAAAGCGATGTGGTCGTTCTCCATCTGCGCGGTGCGCGCCACGATGAAGATGCTGTCGTCGAATTCCTCGAGCTTGGGGAATTGATGGGCCTTGGCGGCGTCCTCGATGGCGAGCGGATGCAGCGAGAACTGCGCCCGCACGCGCTCCAGCAGCTCGACGCCGGGCTCATAAAGCCCGATCCAGACGATATGCCCTTCGCGCCGCGCCCAGTCGCCGGCCTCGTCTATGTCGATGTCGGCGACCTTGACGCCCTCGTGATAGGCGACGGCGTTGACGACGCCGGGGCGGACGCCCGCCGGCCCGATCTGCGCGCGCGCGGGGGCGTCCATGGGGCGGATCAGGCCTTGGGGCCGCCGCGGGTCACGCCGACCTTGGCCGGGCGCAGCACGCGTTCGCCGATCGTATAGCCCTGCTCCATCACCTGCGCGACCGTGCCGGCGGGCTTGGTCTCGTCGGGCATCTCGTAGAGCGCCTCGTGCAGATTGGGGTCGAATTTGGCGCCCAAGGCCTCGATCGGCTTCACCCCGTAGCGGGCAAGGCGCGACAGAAAGTCGCGCTCGATGACCCCGATGCCGTCGAGCAGCGTCGCCGCAACGGGATCGAGAGCGGCGCGCGCCTCGGCCGGGACGCTTTCCGCGGCGCGGCGCAGATTATCGACGAAGGCCAGCATCTCGCGGGCGAGGCTGGTCACGCCGTAAAGCTTGGCGTCGGCCACCTCCTTCTCGGCGCGGCGGCGGACATTCTCCGCCTCCGCCATGGCGCGCAGGAGCTTGTCCTTGAGGCTGGCGTTCTCCTGATAGAGATTCTCCAGCTCGCTGAAGGGCTCCGGCTCGCCGATGGGCGCTTCCGCCGAGGGTTGCGACAGGGAGGACGGATGCGCCGCATTCTCCTCCGCGCCCTTGCGCGGGGTCTCGGCGTTGTTTCCGGCGTTGCTCTGGTCGCTCATGCTCTTGTCCGTCTTTTTAAGGATAAGGGGCGTTCTTCAAAGGCCTCGATATCAGCGCTCGGGGCGCCAAAATCAAGTCGGCGGAGGGTCGGCCACGGGGCGAGCCGGCCCATATCGAAAAGGAGCCTCCCATGAGCGCATTCAACGACGCCCGCCGCCGCTTGATCCTCGCCGCCGGCGCAGGCCTCCTGCTGGCGGGGACCGATCGCGGCATGGCGGAGGCGGCCGAGAAGGAGGTTGGCGCGGTGGAGGACCTCATGCGCGAGCATGGCGTCCTCCGCCGGGCGATTCTCGCCTATCGCAACATGGCGGCCAAGCTCCGCGCCGATCCGGCAAGTCTCGATCCCGCTCTACTCGAACGCATAGCGAGGCTGTTTCGCAGCTTCGGCGAAGACTATCACGAGAAAAAGCTCGAAGAGGCGCATATCTTTCCGACGATCAAAAAGGCCGGCGGACCGGCGGCGTCTTATGCCGACGTTCTCATCGCCCAGCACCGGCGCGGCTGGGAGTTGACCGACTATTTTCTCGACGTCGCCCGCAGGGGCGCGATCGGAACGGGCGAGGCGGAAAGGCTGGCGCGCTCCCTGGACGGCGTCGAGCTGATGTACGCCCATCACGCCGCGCGCGAGGATACGATCGTCTTTCCGGCCTGGAAAAACGCGCTCTCAGACCGTGATCTCGACGACATGGGCGAGCTGTTCGAGGACATCGAGCGTCGCCAGTTTGGCAAGGACGGTTTCGAGGACGCTGTGGCGGAAATCGCGAAGGTCGAAGAGGCGCTCGGCATCGCCGACATCTCCCAATTCACGCCACCCCTGCCGCCGCATGCGTGATACCGTTTCCGTTTGAATAGCTCGGATTGGGGCTTGTCATTCCCGGCGGGCTGAAAGCCCGACCGGGAATCCAGAGCCACAAAAGCGCTGGTTTGGCTCTGGATTCCCGATCGCTCGCTGCGCGAGCGTCGGGAATGACTCCGAACCAATCAAGCGGATCTCGTATGACCGTCTTGCGACGTGAGTCGTCATTGCGAGCGAAGCGAAGCAATCCAGGGCCGCAATCACTGCTCTGGATTACTTCGTCACTTCGCTCCTCGCAATGACGGCGCGCGCCCTACCCCACGCTCTGCGCTTTCTCCGCCCGCTTCTCCGCCGGCGGCTCGAAAACCTCGAGCAGCGCCCGCTTGATGGCGGCGTGGCGTTGCGGCGAGACAATTTTCGCGCCGGTGAGGTCGGTCACATAGAAAGCGTCCACCGCCCGCTCGCCGAAGGTCACGATATGCGCCGAGGCGATGTTGAGATTGAGTCGGGAGATAGCGTTGGTCAGCTCGAACAGCAGGCCTTCGCGATCGAGACCCGAGACCTCGATGACCGTATAGACGTTCGAGAGGCTGTTATCGACCACCACCTCCGGCGCGACAGTGAAGGCGGCGAGCGGCTGCTGCTGCTTGGCGCGCGCTTGCACGGCGTCGGAGACGATCACCTCGCCGCTCAGCGCCTTGGCGATGAAGTCGGCGATGCGGCGCGCGCGGCGCAGCTCGTCTTCGTCGAAATCGAAGGCGCGCGAAAAGAAGATCGTGTCGAGCGCGAGCCCATCGGCGGTGGTGAAAATATGCGCGTCGACGATATTGGCGCCGCTCGCCGCGCAGCCGCCTGCGATGATCGACAACAGCCGGCGGTGGTCCGGCGCGATGACCGTCAACTCCACCGCGCCGCGCGTGCGATCGAGCTCCACGGCGGTGGCGAGCGGCGTCGTCGCGCCGGCGAGCTTTTCGAGCATATGCGCGTGGCGCAGTTTGCGGGCGACGTCGACCTTGAGCCAATAAGCGGGATAGTGCCGCTTGGCGTAGGTCTCGAATTTCTCGTCGCTCCAGTCGGGCAACGCTGCGCGCAGCTCGGCGACGGCGGCGGCCACGCGGCTCTTGCGGTCGGCGGAGGAATGGCCGCCGCCGAGCACGACCTCCGTCTCCCAATAGAGAACGCGCAGAAGCTGCGATTTCCAGGTGTCGAGCACGCCGGGGCCGACAGCGTTGATGTCGCACACGGTCAGCACGAAGAGCATTTTGAGCCGCTCGACGGTCTGCACGATCGCCGCGAAACTTTCGATCGTCACGCGATCGGAGAGATCACGGCTCTGCGCATAGGTCGACATTGTGAGATGATGCTCGACGAGCCAGGCGACGGTCTCCGTCTCGCCCGGTGTGAAGCCGAGACGCGGGCACAGCGTGCGCGCCACCTCCTTGCCGGCGATGGAGTGATCCTCCTTGCGGCCCTTGGCGATGTCGTGAAGGAAGAGCCCGAGATAGAGCACCTTGCGATTGACGATCGTCGGCAGGATCTCGCCCACGAGCTGCTGATGCTCGGGCAGGCGCCCGGCCTCGAGATCGGAGAGCGCGCCGACCGCGCGCAGCAGATGCTCGTCGACCGTATAGTGGTGATACATGTTGAACTGCATCATCGCGACGATGCGGCCGAAATCCGGGATGAAGCGCCCGAGCACGCCCGTCTCATTCATGCGGCGCAGAATGATCTCGGTCATGTTCCGCGACAGCAGGATTTCGAGGAAGAGCCTGTTGGCCTCCTTGTCGGCGCGCAGATCGGCGTCGATCTCGCGCAGAGAGAGCGTCACGGCGCGCAGCGCATCTGGATGCAGCGGCAGGCCGTGATGATCGGCCATCCAGAAAAGCCGGATGATGTTCACCGGGTCACGGTGAAACACATTCTCGTCGGCGACGCTGATGCGGTCATGCGCGATGATGAAATCGCCATGCGGCGCCCGAGCGCGCCGGCGCCGGAAAGGCTGCATGAATCGTTCGAAAATCGCGCGCGGCTTCGCCTGCTTTTCTTCGAGCGCCGCGCAGACGATGGCGGTAAGATCGCCGACATCCTTGGCGACAAGAAAATAATGCTTCATGAACCGCTCGACGCGCGACAGGCCGGCGCGGTCGTGATAGCCGAGACGCTGCGCCATCAGCGGCTGAATATCAAAGGAAATCCGCTCCTCCGCGCGTCCGGTGGCGAAATGCAGATGGCAGCGCACGCGCCATAAAAACTCTTCGCAGCGCTCGAAGAGGGAAAGCTCCGCCGAGGTGAAGAGCCCCGCCGCGACCAGCTCCTCCACGTCGCGCACGCGATAGACATATTTGGAAATCCAGAAGAGCGTGTTGAGGTCGCGCAGCCCCCCCTTGCCCTCTTTCACATTCGGCTCGACGAGATAGCGCGAGGCGCCGGCGCGGCGCACCCGCGTGTCGCGCTCCGCGAGCTTCGCCGCCACGAATTCGCGCGCGTCGGAGCGCGCCACCTCGCGGTCGAAGGCGTCCTGCAACTCAATGAACAACTCGGCGCTGCCGAGGATGAAGCGCGCTTCCAGCAGCGTGGTGCGGATCGTCATATCGGCCCGCGCCTGACGCATGCATTCGGCGACCGAGCGCGTGGCGTGGCCGACCTTCTGACGCAGATCCCAAAGAACATAAAGGATCGCCTCGACGACGCTCTCGCCCCAGGGCGTCTGCTTATAGGGCAGCAAAAACAGGAGATCGATGTCGGAGCCGGGCGCCAGCATGCCGCGTCCATAGCCGCCGACGGCGACGATGGTTAGCCGCTCCGCAAAGGTTGGATTATCGGCGGGATAAACGTAGGCGACGACGTAATCATAGATCGCGCCGATCAGCTCGTCCTCGAGCTGCGAAATTAGCCGCGCGCACGCCAGTCCCGAGCCCCTGGCCTCCAACCCGGCGCGGGCGCGGGCGCGGCCCTCGGCGAGGATCGAACGGAAGAGATCGACGACCGAGGTCCGGCGCGCATGGCCCTTCTCGACCTTGCAGATTTGCGCGATCGGGGCCGCGAGCGCGGCGCGCAGCCCGAGAAAGCCCGAAGCCGGTTCAAATCTGTCGAAAATGCTTGGCGTCAAAGCCTGGTCCATCACGCTCATCCTGCGCGCAGCGCCGTCAGCCGCCGCTCGATCGCGTCGAAGAGCGGCGGGGCAAGATCCGGGCCGCCGACCCTTTTCAGCGCGCGCAGCCCCGTCGGCGAGGTCACGTTGATTTCGGTCAGCCGGCCGTCGATCACGTCGATGCCCACAAAAACCAGCCCGCGCGCCTTGAGCGCCGGCCCGAGCCTTGCGCAAATCTCCTGCTCGCGCGGATCGAGCTCGGTCGCCGCCGCCGCGCCGCCGCGCACCATATTGGAGCGAATGTCGTCCTGCGCCGGCACGCGGTTGATCGCGCCCATCGCCTCGCCGTCGACGAAGATGATGCGCTTGTCGCCTTTGGCGACCTCCGGCAGGAACTGCTGAACCACCCAGGGCTCGCGGAAGCTCGCGCTGAACATGTCGAAGAGCGAGCCGAAATTGGGGTCGCGCGGCGTGACTTTAAAGACCGCCGCGCCGCCGTGGCCGTAAAGCGGCTTCATGACGATGTCGCCATGCGTCGCCCGGAAGCGCTCGATCGCCGCCCGGTCGCGGGTGATGAGCGTCGGCGGCATGAGGTCGGCGAACTCCATCACGAAGACTTTTTCCGGCGCGTTGCGCACATGGCCGGGGTCGTTCACCACCAGCACGCGCGACTGGATGCGCTCGAGGAAATGCGTCGAGGTGATATAGGCGAGATCGAAGGGCGGGTCCTGGCGCAGCAGGACGACGTCCATCCTGGCGAGGTCGAGCTCGGTCGCCTCGCCCAGCGCATAGTAGCGCGAGGGGTCGTCGAAGACCTCGATCGGGTGGGCCCGCGCGGTGAGCGTCCCGCCTTCGAGGGACAGCTTGTCCGGCGTGTAGAACCAGAGCCGATGCCCGCGCCGCTTGGCCTCCAGCATCAGGGCGAAGGTCGAGTCCCCGGCGAAATTGATCCGCTCGAGGGGGTCCATCTGCACTGCGATTTCCAGCATTTCTCGCTCCCGCCAAGGCTTTATAGCGCCTATGCCGCCACCGTTAACCGACTGTGAAAGTCTGCGGATTAAACTGATCCCGATCAATTTGCACGGCTGTCGGGGACCATTAGCAGGACTATCGAGCACATGCGCAATCTTTCCATTGGCGCCGGCCTCGTCCTTCGCCAGTTCCTTTTCCTCGCTCTGCTGCTCATCATGGGCGCGGCCGCCTATTTCGGCGCGGCGAATGTGCGCGATCTGACTGCGGCGGCGGCAAGCACGGCGGACCACGCCCAGATGGCGGCCCTCGCCAAAGCCGCGCATGATTCGGCAAACGCCCTTTCGATCGAGCTGTTCATCGGCACGCTCTTCTCGGGCGTGCTGATCGTCGGCGTCTCGGTGCCCACCATGCATAAAACAGTCGCCGTGCCCATCAAGAACATCGCCCGGCAAATGACCGACCTCGCCGCCGGCGACACGAGCCTCGACGTCGACGACACGGCCCGCGCCGACGAAATCGGCGACATCTCCCGGGCGCTCGTCGTGCTGCGCGACGCCGTCCGCGCCAACAACGACATGGCCGCGGAAATCAAGGCGAGAGACGATCGCGAGGAGCGGCTGCGCCGCGAGGCCGCGATCCGCGACAAGGTCGAGCATTATTCCGTCGAACTCTCCGCCACCACCGCAATGCTCGGCGACATGACCAAGCGCATGGCCGCCGCATCCGAGGAAATGATCGTGCACGAACGCCGCGCCCGCGCCGACAGCGATTTCGCCCGCACCGCCTCCACCCAGGCCGCCGCCGACGTGGGCTCGGTCGCGACCGCCTCCGACCAGCTTCTCGCCGCCATCGGCGAGATCAGCAAGCAGGCGGTGGAATCGACGGCGGTCGTGCGTCAGGCGGTGGTCGAGACCAACGGCTCCTCCGCCGAGATGCTGCGCCTCTGCGCCGCCGCCAACCGCGTCGGCGACGTCGTCAATCTGATCTCGAAAATCGCCGCCCAGACCAACCTCCTCGCGCTGAACGCCACGATCGAGGCCGCCCGCGCGGGCGAAGCGGGCCGCGGATTCGCCGTGGTGGCGCAGGAGGTCAAAAGCCTCGCCACCCAGACCGGCAAGGCGACGCAGGACATCGCCGACCAGATCGCCGAAATCCAGGCGGCCACCAATATGTCGGTGGCGTCGATGGACAAGATCAAGGCGAAGATCGCGGAAGTGGAGCATATTTCCGCGATCATCACCCAGGCTGTGCACGAGCAGGACACGGCGACCAAGGAAATCGCCCGCAGCGTCCGCTCGGCGGCGACCAGCGCGGAGGCCATGTCCGCCCATGCCGATCAGATGGCGAACGCCATGACGCAGACCGGCGCGGGCGTCGAATCCATGGTGTCGATGGCGCGCGAGATCGACCAGATGGCCCGCGCCATGCACGCCCATACGGACGAGCTGGCGAAGAGCCTCGCGAGCTGAGGCGCTACGCATTCCCGCATCCAAGCCCCTCTCCCCGCCTGCGGGGAGAGGCTGGGTGAGGGGCCGGGGCCGGAGCCCGGACGTGCATTATGGGCCCGAGCGCCTTGCGGCATTTTTCGTTTCCACTCATCCCCCAAGCCCCTCATACGTTTCCGTTTGAATAGCTCGGATTGGGGCTTGTCATTCCCGACGGGCCGAAGGCCCGATCGGGAATCCAGAGCCACAAAAGCGCTGGTTTGGCTCTGGATTCCCGATCGCTCGCTGCGCGAACGTCGGGAATGACACCGAACCAATCAAGCGGATCTCGTATTACCCGACCTCTCCCCGCGCGCGGGAAGAGGAGTAGAGCTTGGCCGGCATCGAGAATTTACTCCCTAATTTATCCCCACCCCCAAAAACCGCATTATCCTTCCCCCCGCCTCGCCAACTTGCAGGGGCGCCGTCAGGGTCGGCGGCGCCGGTGGGGTCGGTTAAGCGCGGGACGCGACCCTCGTTCCGCGCGGGACTCCGGCGCCGCCCGCCGGGTCTCTCCTTCGTGGGGAGATGCGTGGCGCAAGTCACGCAAGGCTGGGCATAGTTTCCGCGCCCGCGACACGCGGCCCGAGTACCGAAAGGGAAAGCGCCGGCGGGCCGGAGGCGGCGCATGTCGAGGCCCTTGCGACGCGCTCGGAGGCCCTCAAGCCTCCGGGAAAGAAGCAGGCGCCGTCTGGCGGCTGCGCCCGAAGGGCCAAGGTCACAAGATGACCCCACCCCGGACGGAAAGGTGCGCGCGAATAAAGACCGCAGCCGGGACGCCTTGGCCCCGATGCGTTTATTTCCTTCACGCTACCGGCCGAACGGGGTCGGGGCGTCCCGGCTTCCTGTATCGCCTCGCGTCGGAAACGGCGGCGGGAGTCGTGGCGCTGCGCGGCTTTGTGGAGGCATGAATAATACGAGATCCGCTTGATTGGTTCGGTGTCATTCCCGACGCTCGCGCAGCGAGCGATCGGGAATCCAGAGCCAAATCAGCGCTTTTGTGGCCCTGGATTCCCGATCGGGCCTTCGGCCCGTCGGGAATGACAAGCCCCAATCCGAGCTATTCAAACGGAAACAGTAATTGCTTGATTTTACTGGCTTTTGGAGGCCTCGGAGGGAATCGAACCCCCGTACAAGGATTTGCAGTCCTCTGCGTAGCCACTCCGCCACGAGGCCATCCGGCAAAGCGCTCAGCGCTTCGAGTGAGCCGCTCTTACAGGAGGGCGGCGCCGCGAGCAAGGGGATGTGACGTAAAAGCGAAGGATCAGTCTGAGGCGCGCGAGGACCAGGCGGCGTGGGCGACATTGGTCAGCCGGCCGAGCTCCTCGGCGATGGCGTCGAGCTCCTCGGCCTCGACGCTGGTCGCCGCGAGCGTGGCGACGATTTCCACGCCATCCTCCCGCTCCATTTCCCGGATTTCGCGAGCCGGATATTTGGCCGCCTCCAGCCGTTCGTCGAGCAACTCCCGCAGCGCGTCGCGGCTTCCCTCGTCGGTCGTCACGCGCATCTCGAAGATCGACTCGGTCCGGCTCTCATCAATCGGCGCGCGCTCGATGAGATTGACGAGCGGCCGCAGGAAGGTGTTGCCCGCCAGCACGAAACCGCACATCAGCGCCGCCTCGGCCGGATGGTCGGCCCCCGCGAAGGCGCCCGTCACCGCCGAGCACCAGACGGTCGCCGCCGTATTGAGGCCGCGGATGTTCATCCCCTCTTTCAGGATCACGCCCGCGCCCAGAAAGCCGACGCCCGAGGCGACATAGGCCAGCACCTGGGTCGCGCCCTGATTGCCCATGAGCCGCATGCCGAGATCGACAAAGGCCGAGGCGCCCAAGGCCACGAGGGCGTTGGTGCGCAGCCCGGCGTTGCGCTGGCGATATTGCCGCTCCGCGCCGATCAGCGTGCCTAAAAGCAGCGCGACGAAGAGAGAGACGAAGGTGTTGACGAATTCGACGCCGTTGAAGTCGATGATCCCGGCCATAGGCTCACATTTCTATCTAATAGGGACGGCCGTCCTTGTGGAAGAATTGCCAGCGCCCGTCGAGGCCAAGGCGCGCTTCGAGGTCGTCCTCGGGATAGTCCGCGCCGTCCCCTGCGGTCCGGTCGCCGATTTCGAGATAGACCGCGACTGTGTCGGTTCGATTGACAAGATGATGGGCAAGGCCGCCGGCCGGGAACCCGGCGCACATGCCGGGAGAAAGCGCTGTCTCGCCTGATTCGGTCACCAGAGTCGGCGCGCCTTCCAGAATATAAATGAACTCGTCCTGCCGGCTGTGCCGGTGCATGAGCGCCGACTGCGCGCCGGGCGCGAGCCGCGTCAGATTCACGCCGAAATTGCCCAATCCGAAGAGATCGCCGAGCACGCGCTTCTCGCGTCCGGCCATTCGCGCAGCGAAAGGCTCCGGATAGGCGGAGGGGCGGCTGCGCGGGGCGACCGCCGCCGCCTCGACCGCGGCCGGAAGCTTTTCTTCGTCGCGCCTCACCCTCTCTCCCTTTTCCCGCAATTCGCCAAGGCAATGGAATGAATAGCGATCTGGCGTCGTTAGCCCCATACCTCCCCTTTACGGGGAGGTCGGCGGCCAAAGGCCGCCGGGTGGGGTTCTCGCCGCTACGACTCCGATTGGGGCTTTTTACCCCACCCGACCCCGCCATAGCCCGTCTTTTTTAAGACGGACGTCTTAAAAGACGCCCTATGACGGGGCCACCCTCCCCGTAAAGGGGAGGGATCGGCTCACGCCCCGCTTTCACCTGGTTGCCCTGCTCTATCCGCCCCCAATTTGACAGGCGCCGCTCATTCTGCCCATCTTCGCGCCCCGTGCGCCAGAGCGGCGCCTTGTGGGATCGCGCTGAAATGAACGTCGTCATCGTCGAGTCGCCGGCCAAAGCCAAGACCATCAATAAATATCTGGGCCGCGATTTCCACGTCATCGCCAGCATGGGCCATGTCCGCGACTTGCCGGCCAAAGACGGCTCGGTCGACCCCGAGGCCGATTTCGCCATGGTCTGGGAGATGGACGCCAAGGGCTCGAAGCGCGTCACCGAGATCGCCCAGGCGGTGAAAGACGCCGACAAGGTCATCCTCGCGACCGACCCGGATCGCGAAGGCGAGGCCATCTCCTGGCATCTGATCGAGATTCTGAACAAGAAGAAGGCGCTCAAGGACAAGAAGATCGAGCGCGTCGTCTTCAACGCCATCACCAAGGACGCGGTGCGCGACGCCATGGCGCATCCGCGCCAGATCGACCAGGCGCTGGTCGACGCCTATCTCGCCCGCCGCGCGCTCGACTATCTCGTGGGCTTCACCCTCTCGCCGGTGCTGTGGCGCAAGCTGCCCGGCGCGCGTTCGGCCGGCCGCGTGCAATCGGTGGCGCTACGCCTCGTCTGCGACCGCGAGCTGGAAATCGAGAAATTCGTCTCGCAGGAATATTGGTCGCTCGTCGCGCATCTCAAAACCAAGGCGGGCGAGCCCTTCACGGCGCGGCTCGTCGGCGCGGACGGCAAGAAGATCACCCGCCTCGACATTGGCAAGGGCGAGGAGGCCGAGGACTTCAAAAAGGCGCTGCTCGCAGCGACTTATACGGTGCGCTCAGTCGAGGCGAAGCCGGTCAAGCGCCATCCTTACGCGCCCTTCACCACCTCGACGCTGCAGCAGGAGGCCTCGCGCAAGCTCGGCCTCGCCCCGGCGATCACCATGCGCATCGCACAGCGCCTCTATGAGGGCGTCGATGTCGGCGGCGAGACCGTCGGCCTCATCACCTATATGCGAACCGACGGCGTCGACATGGCGCCCGAGGCCGTGACCAGCGTGCGCAAGGTCATCGCCAAAGAATATGGCGACCGCTTTGTGCCCAACGCCCCGCGCAAATATACGGCCAAGGCAAAGAACGCGCAGGAAGCTCACGAAGCCATCCGCCCGACCGACGCCTCGCGCCTGCCCAAGCATGTCGCCAAACATCTCGAGCCGGATCAGGCGCGGCTCTACGAACTGATCTGGACCCGCACCATCGCGAGCCAGATGGAGTCCGCCGAGCTGGAGCGCACGACAGTCGACATCGACGCCAAAGCCGGCGCCCGCACGCTGGATTTGCGCGCGACGGGTCAGGTGGTGCGCTTCCCCGGCTTCCTGGAGCTGTATCAGGAAGGCCGCGACGACGACGGCGATGAAGAAGGCGGCCGCCTGCCGGCGATGAAGCAAGGCGAGCCGGTGACGCGCGAGAAGATCGACGCCACCCAGCATTTCACTGAGCCGCCGCCGCGCTACACGGAAGCCACGCTGGTGAAGCGCATGGAGGAGCTCGGCATCGGGCGCCCCTCGACCTATGCCTCGACGCTGGCCACGCTGCGCGACCGCGACTATGTGCGGCTCGATAAAAAGCGTCTCGTGCCGGAGGACAAGGGCCGCCTCGTCGTGGCCTTCTTGGAAAGCTTCTTCTCGCGCTACGTCGAGTTCGACTTCACGGCGTCGCTCGAAGAGAAGCTCGATCTCGTCTCCAATAATGAGATCGACTGGAAACAGGTGCTGCGCGATTTCTGGCGCGATTTCTCGGCGGCCGTGAACGAGACGAAGGATCTGCGCACGACGCAGGTGCTCGACAGCCTCAACGAGCTGCTGGGTCCGCATATCTTCCCGGCCAAGGAAGACGGCTCCGATCCACGCCTCTGCCCTGCTTGCAACGCCGGGCAATTGTCGCTCAAGGTCGGCAAATTCGGCGCCTTCATCGGCTGCTCGAACTATCCCGAATGCCGCTACACGCGCACGCTCTCGCCGCCGACCGGCGACGCCGCCGCGGACGCCCGCCCCGGCGTGAAGGTGCTGGGCCAGGACCCGGAGACCGGCGCCGAGATCACGCTGCGCGACGGCCGCTTCGGCGCCTATGTGCAGGAGGGCGAGCAGGAGGACGGCGGCGAGAAGCCCAAGCGCGCTTCCGTGCCGAAAAACATCAAGCCCGACGAGCTCACCTTGCAGCAGGCGCTCGCCCTGCTCTCGCTCCCGCGCGAGGTCGCCAAGCACCCGACGACGGGCGAGCCGATCGTCGCCAATATTGGGCGCTTCGGGCCCTATGTTCAGCACGGCAAGACCTACGCCAATGTCGGCCGCGACGATGACGTGCTGACGATCGGCGCCAATCGCGCCATCGACCTCATCGTGCAGAAGGAATCGGGCGGCGGCGGCTCGCGCTTCTCGCGCGCCTCGGAGCCCGGCCGCACGCTCGGCGACCACCCGGAAGGCGGCGGCGTGACGGTGAAGTCCGGCCGCTTCGGTCCTTATGTCAATTGGAAGAAGGTCAACGCCACCATTCCCAAGGGCGTCGATCCCGCGAGCGTGACGCTAGAACAGGCGCTGGAGATGATCGCCGCAAAATCGGCGGGCGGCGGGGGCGGCTCGGCCGGCGGGCGCGTGCTCGGCGAACATCCGGACGGCGGCGCCATCACCGTGCGCGCCGGGCGCTTCGGACCTTACGTCAATCTCGGCAAGGTGAACGCCACTCTGCCAAAAAGCATGTCCGCCGAGGATGTGACGCTCGACGACGCGATCAAGCTCATCGAGGAAAAAGGCGGCGCGCCGAAGAAGAAAGCCCCGGCCAAGAAGGCGCCCGCCAAGGCGAAGAAGGTCATCGAGGACAGCGACGAGGCGCCCTTCGACGACGCTAAGCCGGTAAAGAAAGCGGCGGCGAAAAAGGCGCCGGTCAAGAAGACCGCGACGACGAAACGCAAGACGGCTTAGGGCGCCGGCGGAGCGGCTGTCATTCCCGACGGGCCGAAGGCCCGATCGAGAATCCAGAGCCACGATAGCCGCCTTTGCTCCGATCGCTCGCTTACGCGAGCGTCGGGAATGACAGACCTGTCGCGATGATCGCGTTCAGTATCCGCTGCTACCGACCAAAGGATGAATTCCACTCGATGCGCCGCTCTTTTGGCGGCGCGGCTGCGCGCGGGTCTTCTTCGCAACCTGCGCGATCGTCTCCGCCTTGGACATCTCGAGAGCTTTGGAGCCGGTCGTCGGCAGGGCCTGCGCCGCAGGGGCGCCGATGGCGCAAACAAGAACAAGGGCAAGAATAGAACGCATTTAAATCACTCCTTCGAGCGAGCAGCGCCTCCGATGCTACCATAATTTGCCGCAGGCGCGGCGCGATCACGCGCTGGGCGCACGGGCTGTAATTGTTCCGTCGGATAGCGGCAGGCGAAGGGAAAATTCGCTCCCGCAACCGAGCCCTTCGCTCCTCGCCTGCAACGTCCCGCCATGCATTTCGATGATGCGCCGCGACAGGTTCAAGCCGATGCCGAGGCCGCCGCTATAGCCCTCGATCTGCTCGAACATGCTGAAAATCGTCTCCAGCCTGTCCGCCGGAATCCCAACCCCATTGTCGCGTACGATCACCAGAGCTTCCAAGCCCTCCACCATCGCCTCGACATCGATCTCGCCGTCCGCCGACGTGTATTTCGCCGCATTGTCGATCAGATTGGCGATGGCCTGCACCAACCGCACGGGATCGCCGTTCACCAGGAGAGCTTCTGACGGAAGGAACAAGCCGAGCTTGTGATTACGCGACGCCAGGGCGAACTCGCAGGCCTCGATCGATCGGTTGACGACCGCGACGAGATCGACGGCTTCCATCTTCACTTCGATCTTGCCGGTGGCGATCCGCCCGATGTCCAGCAGATCATCGACGAGGCGGACCATATGCGCGAGCTGCCGTTCGATGATCGGCTGCAGGATCGGAATGGCATTGTCGCCGATCCTGGCCATCGCGTGAAAGCCGTGATGGATCGCGGCGAGCGGGTTGCGCAGCTCATGCGCAAGCGTCGCGATGAACTCGTCCTTGCGCCGGTCGCATTCGCGCAGCGCATGTTCCATATGCGACCGGGCGACCGCGATCGATACGTAATGGCTCAAGGTTTCCATCAGCATCGTCGCGGAGTCGTCGAACCCCGGACGCGTCCGCGAGCCGAAGGAGAGCGTGCCGATGATCCGGCCGTAACTTGTGAGGGGGAAGCAATAATAGGCGGTCAGGCCATAGGCGTTAGCCAACTCGTCACGCAGATCGCGCGCCGTGCAGGTGTTGTCACATTCGCAGTCGCGGGTTGCGCAGCCGAGCAGAAGCGTCTTGTAGTCGAGATCCAGAAACTTGTGCGCCTCCTCCTCGGGCAGCCCGGCGAAGGCGTTCAGCCGCAGTCCCTTCGTTTGCTCGTCGAAAAGGAAATTGAAGAAAAACTGACAATCCAGATCGTGCATTGCATTTCTGCAAATCTCGTCAATCGCGTCTTTGGGATTGTCTACCTGCAGAAGCAGTCCTGCCGCTTGCGACAGAAATGCGTTGCGGCGCGCGCCCGCTCCAAGCGTCTCCTCGGACTCGCAACGATTGCCGATCAAGGCGTCGAACACTTGCTGCCTCATCTACACTACCTTCAACGCACGCGCTTTGGTGATAGGCAGCCTATCGTTCGCTCCTTGATTCCGCCTTTTTTCAAGAAAGTTAATCGAGGCGGCGCCCGCCTTTTAGCTTGGTGGGATGACTTATGACATTGCGCCCATATAGGGCAATACGTAAAATTACCTAAACTTTTACGTTGTTTAGCGCGCAAGATACAACCCAGTTGCACGATTCTCTCGCGCCAGAAAGTCGCGACGGCGCCCGTCTGACAAATCTCGACCATGGATGGCGCAAGGACGTATTTGCAAATATTGTGGGCAGGGATTGCATTGCCGCGCGATGTCCCCATCTGAGCCATATCTTGACAACTAAGAAGACACCCCAGCAGCCCTCCCGCGAAGACCTTCTCGCCTTCCTTCAGCGCGAACGCGAAGCCACAGGCGCCCGTAAGATCGGCGTGCGCGAGATCGCCCGCGCCTTCGGCCTCAAGGGCGACGACCGCGTCGCCTTGAAGCGCATGATTGCGACGCTCGCCGACGAAGGCGCGATCGAGAAGCGCGGCCGCCGCGTCAACAAAAAGGGCGCGCTGCCGCCCGTCGTGCTGGTCGACATTACCGGGCGCGACCGAGACGGCGAGCTGATCGCAACGCCCGTGGAGTGGGACGAAGACGAACTCGGCCCCGCGCCGCGCATCCTCATCCACTCCGGACGCGGCGCCGGCTTCGGCAAAAAGCTTTCCGGCGCGCCGGTGGCGGGCGTCGGCGACCGCGCGCTGGTGCGGGCCGAGCCCGACCACGACGCCGAAGCCGGCGAGCCGCCCTATACCGGGCGCGTCGTGAAACTCCTCTCCCGCGCGCGCAACCGCGTGATCGGCGTGTTGAAGATCGAGCCCAACGGCAATGGCCGCATCCTGCCGATCGACAAGAAACAGGCGGGCCGCGGCGAGCTTTCGGTCGCCTCGGCCGACATCGGCGAGGGCAAGGACGGCGATCTCGTTGCGGTCGATGTCGCCGGCAAGACGCGCTTCGGCGCGCCGCGCGCCCGCGTGCGTGAGACGCTCGGCTCGGTAACGAGCGAAAAGGCCGTGAGCCTCATCGCGCTGCGCGCCCATGACATTCCCGACGTCTTCCGCACTGAAGCGATTGCGGAAGCCGAACGCGCGAGACCTGCGACCATGCACGGCCGCGAGGATTGGCGCGATTTGGCGCTCGTCACCATTGATCCGCCCGACGCGAAAGACCATGACGACGCCGTGCACGCCGCGCCGGATGTATCGCCCGACAATGAGGGCGGCTTCGTCCTCACCGTCGCCATCGCCGACGTCGCCTATTACGTGAAGCCGCATTCGCCGCTCGACAAAGACGCGGTGGAGCGCGGCAACTCGGTCTATTTCCCCGACCGCGTCGTGCCCATGCTGCCGGAGCGCATCTCCAACGATCTCTGCTCGCTGCGCGAGAACGAGGACCGGCCCGCCATGGCCGTGCGCATGCGCGTGACGAGCAAAGGGCGCAAGATCGGCCATAGTTTCCATCGCGTGATGATGCGTTCGCGCGCAAAGCTCTCCTATCAACAGGCGCAGGCGGCCATCGACGGCAGGCCCGACGAGAAGACGCAGCCGCTGCTCGACAGCGTGCTACGGCCGCTCTACGCCGCGCATGAAGCGTTGCAACATGCGCGCAATCTGCGCGCGCCGCTCGATCTCGATCTGCCCGAGCGCAAGATCCTCTTGAAGCCCGACGGCGCTTTCGATCGCGTCATCATTCCGCCGCGTCTCGACGCGCATCGGCTGATTGAGGAATTCATGATCCTCGCCAATGTCGCCGCCGCGGAGACATTGGAGGAGCATCGCCAGCAGCTCATCTATCGCGCCCATGACGAGCCCTCGAAAGAGAAAGTCACGGCGCTCTCCGAGTTCCTCGCCACCATCGGCGTCAAGCTCGCCAAGGGCCAGGTGCTCAAGCCCGAGCATTTCAACGTGATCCTGGCGCGCGTGAAAGGGCTCGAGCACGAGAACATCGTCAATGAGATCATTCTGCGCACGCAGGCGCAGGCCGAATATACGCATGAGAACTACGGCCACTTCGGCCTGAACTTGCGCCGCTATGCGCATTTCACCTCGCCCATCCGCCGTTATGCCGATCTCATCGTGCATCGCGCGCTCATCCGCGCCTTGAAGCTCGGCGACGGCGCGCTGCCGGAAATGCCGGTCGGGGAGCTCGCGGAAATCGCCGCGCGCATTTCCGCCGCCGAGCGGCGCGCCATGGCGGCCGAGCGCGAAACAGTGGATCGGCTGATCGCGCATTATCTTGTCGACCAGATCGGCGCGCGTTTCGGCGCGCGCATCTCGGGCGTCACCAAATCGGGGCTCTTCGTGCGGCTGATCGAAACCGGCGCCGACGGCTTCGTGCCGGCCGCGACGCTCGGGCGCGAATATTATTCCTATGACGAAGCGAGCCATTCGCTCACATCGCGCTCAGGAATGAGCTATCGGCTCGCCGACATCATCGAAGTGCGGCTCGTCGAGGCCGCGCCCATAGCGGGCGCATTGCGCTTCGAGGTGGTGGGCGGCGGCGAGCGACGAACGCCGCCGCGCAATCCGAAATCCTTCAAGCCGGGGCCGCGCGGCGGACGCTCCAAACGGTGAGCGGCGCCGCGCCGTCATTGCGAGGAGCGCAATCGACGAAGCAATGACGGGGCGCAGAGACGAGAATAATACAATTTCCGTTTGAATAGCGCGCATGGGGACGTGTCATTCCCGGCGGGCTGAAAGCCCGACCGGGAATCCAGAGCCACAGATGAGCTGGTTTTGCTCTGGATTCCCGATCGCTCGCCGCGCGAGCGTCGGGAAAGACAGCGAACCAATCAAGCGGATCTCGTATAACTACCGGGCGGACTCGCTCAACCGCGCCGCATAGCGCGCCATCAAATCGACTTCGATATTGAGCGCATCCCCTGCCCCGCGTCCGCCAAAAGCCGTGACGGCGAGCGTATGCGGAATGAGCAGGATCGAAAACCGGTCGCCCTCGACCTCATTCACTGTCAGCGACACGCCGTCGAGGGCGACGGAGCCTTTCTGCGCCACAAAGCGCGACAGCGCATGCGGCGTCTCGATCCAGAAGCGCGCCATGCCGTCGAAATCGTCTCGAGAGACGATCTGCGCGACGCCGTCGACATGGCCGGTGACGATATGGCCGCCGAGCTCGTCGCCGATCTTCAGCGCGCGTTCGAGATTGACCCTCGTTCCCGCTTTCCAGCTTCCGACCGTCGTTTTCGCCAGCGTCTCGGCGGCGGCGTCGACGTCGAACACCGTGCGCCCGCCTTCCCGCGCCACCGCCACCACGGTGAGGCAGACGCCGCAATTGGCGATGGAGGCGCCGAGCGCGATCGTGTCGGCGTCATAGGCGCAGGCGATGCGCAGCCGCCTGAGATCGCCGCGCGGCTCGACCGAGATGATCTCGCCAACGTCCGTGACAATGCCTGTAAACATCAGTCCATCCTCGCATAGCGCGTCATCTGGTCCGCGCCGAGCATACGGCTCTCGATCATGCGGTAACGGCCTTCCAGCGCCGCGCCTGCGGCGGGGGTGAGCGCCGGCCGGCCGGGGCGTCCCAGCGGCTTGAAGCCCGTGTGAATGATGACCTCGTCGGCAAAACCCGCGGACAGCAGGCTTTCGGCGACGAGGGGGCCGCCTTCGCTGAAAACGCGCGTAATCCCGCGATCCGCGAGCAGGCGCAAGGCCGCGAGCAGATCGAGCCGGCCGTCGAGCGTTGGAATGCGCGCGACATCGGCGCCCGTGGCCTCCATAAAGGCGCGCGCCGCGTCTTCGCTCACATCCTCGCCGACGATCACGAGCAGCGGCGTCTCCCGCGCCGTCGCGGCGAGCCTAGAGCGGGCCGAGAGGGTCAATCTACGATCCAGCACCACGCGCAGCCGCTTGGCGCCGTCGAGGCCAGGCAGGCGTACGGTCATCAGCGGATCGTCGTCGCGCGCCGTGCCGGAGCCCACCATGATGGCGTCATGGAGCGAACGCTGCACATGGGTGAAGGCGTCGGCGATGGGACCGGTGATATGCAGGCGCGGGTCATGCGCGGCGCCGGCGGCGTAGCCGTCCGCCGTCTGGGCGAGCTTCAGCGTCACCATCGGCCGATGCTTGGTGACGCGCAGAATATGGCCGAGATGGTCGCAGCGCGCGGCCGCCTTCTCGGGGCCGACAACGACCTCGATCCCAGCCTCGCGCAGCAGCGCATGGCCCCTGCCCGCGACGCGCGGGTCCGGGTCTTCGATCGCTGTCACAACCCGCGCAATCCCCGCCGCGATAATGGCGTCGACGCAGGGCGGCGTACGGCCGTGATGAGAACAGGGCTCCAGCGTGACATAGAGCGTCGCCCCACGCGCTTCGGCGCCCGCGGCGGCGAGCGCGATGGTCTCGGCATGGGGACGGCCGCCCTCGGCCGTATAGCCCCGCGCGACGATCACGCCGTCCTTCACTACCAGGGCGCCGACAGCCGGATTGGGGGCGGTGCGGCCCATGTTGCGGCGTCCGAGCGCCAGCGCCGCCGCCATATAGGCGCCGTCTGTCGGGGCGAGCAGGATCTTTTCGTGGAGGCTCATTCGTCTTCGGCCGCGTCGGCCGTTTCGGCCCCGCTTTCCAATTCGTCGATCAGCGCGTTGAAATCGCGCGCCTCGCGGAAGTCGCGGTAGACGGAGGCGAAGCGCACATAAGCGACGGCGTCGAGCAAGCGCAAGCCCTCGATGACCAGCTCGCCGATGCGTTGGCTCTCGATCTCCGCCTCGCCGAGGCTCTCGAGCTGGCGGACGATGCCGGAGATCATCTGCTCGACGCGATCGGGCTCCACAGGGCGCTTGCGCAGGGCGATCTCGACCGAGCGCGTGAGCTTGTCGCGATCGAATGGCGCGCGCTTGCCGGATTTCTTGACGACGATGATCTCGCGCAACTGCACGCGCTCGAAGGTCGTGAAACGGCCGCCGCAGGTCGGGCAGACGCGCCGGCGCCGGATGCAGGACGAATCCTCGGCAGGCCGCGAGTCCTTCACCTGTGTGTCGAAGGAGCCGCAATAGGGACAGCGCATGGGCGGCCGAGACTCCCGGCGATTTCTGATGCGCCTGCTTAACTGCCCGCGCGCTGGCGAACAAGTTCGATTTTCTGCCCTTTGCATAAGCAAGTGCGGCTCGAACCATTCGAGAGTATTGTCGTCAGGCGCTCGCTAGACTGCAGCATGTAACTCACTTTAGTGGATTATAGATGGGCGCCTCTCGTCGGCTGGTAAATGATCCCATCCGTCGGCTGCCACATCAGCCATGCCATGAAAGGCACGAACATCATCAGAAGCAATCCATCAAGCATGTAATACGCACTCAAATTTGCGGGATAGATCACGGCTTTCGCAGGATGCCCTTTTGGAAATTCAACGTAGACCTGTCCACCGACCGGTTCCTCGGTATAGTCGCGGATCTTGTAAGTTTCGTCCCCGATTGTAAACTCGATCAAGGCTTCGTGGTATTGCGAGCCATCGTCATGGACGACTTTCGATCGGATAACGACACCATTCACTGACTGCCGCGTTAGGGTCCGCCATAGTCTCTCGTCGGTGCCAAAATATATCAACAAGCGTAAAATGGCGATGCCTGCTGGCAATAATAGACCGCTTATACTTTCCATCGGCGCACCCTAAGCGTTCTCTAAACTTCATCAATCAAAGCACCCGATCGTAGAATAAGCAACCATATGAAAGATGGCGCGCGGCGAGGAAATCCAGATGCCTTCGACCGCCGCGAGCGGAACCTCTCCCCGAGCACGAGCGCGCACGGGGAGAGGAAACTATTTTTACGCGTAAATCGGGAACTTGGCGGTCAGCGCGTGAACCTTTTCCTTCACCGCCGCTTCCGTCGCCGCATTGGCCTCTTCGCCCTTCGACGACAGGCCGTCCAGAACCTCGACGATCAGGCCGCCGACTTCCTTGAACTCGCCCACGCCGAAGCCGCGCGAGGTCGCCGCCGGCGAGCCGAGACGAATGCCGGAGGTGACGAAGGGCTTCTCCGGGTCGAAGGGGATGCCGTTCTTGTTGCAGGTGATGTGGGCGCGGCCGAGCGCGGCTTCCGCTGCCTTGCCGGTGATCTTCTTCGGGCGCAGGTCGACCAGCATCAGATGGTTGTCGGTGCCGCCCGAGACGATGGCGAGGCCGGCGTCGACGAGCGTCTTGGCCAGAACCTGGGCGTTGTCCTTCACCTGCTGCTGATAGGCCTTGAACTCCGGCTTCAGCGCTTCGCCGAAAGCCGCCGCCTTGCCGGCGATGACATGCATCAGCGGGCCGCCCTGCAGGCCGGGGAACACGGCCGAATTGATCTTCTTGGCGATGTCTTCGTCGTTCGTCAGCACCATGCCGCCGCGCGGGCCGCGCAGCGTCTTATGCGTCGTGGTGGTGACGACATGCGCGTGCGGGAACGGCGAGGGATGCAGGCCCGCGGCGACGAGGCCGGCGAAATGCGCCATATCGACCATGAAGTAAGCGCCGACTTCGTCCGCGATCTTGCGGAACGCTTCGAAGTCCCAAATGCGCGAATAGCCCGAGCCGCCGGCGATGATGAGCTTCGGCTTATGCTCGCGGGCGAGCGCGGCGACCTGCTCCATGTCGATGCGCTGATCGTCCTTGCGGACGGTGTAGGGGACCGGCTTGAACCACTTGCCCGAGAGGTTCACGGGCGAACCATGGGTGAGATGGCCGCCGGCCGCGAGGTCGAGGCCCATGAAGACGTCGCCCGGCTGCGCCAGCGCGAGGAAGACCGACTGGTTCGCCTGCGAGCCGGAGTTCGGCTGCACATTGGCGAAGCCGCAGCCGAAGAGCTGCTTGGCGCGCTCGATCGCCAGATTCTCGGCGATGTCGACATACTGGCAGCCGCCGTAATAGCGCTTGCCCGGATAGCCCTCGGCATATTTGTTGGTGAGAACCGAGCCCTGGGCCTCCATCACCGCCTTGGAGACGATGTTCTCCGACGCGATGAGCTCGATCTCGTGGCGCTGACGGCCGAGCTCGAGCTCGATCGCCTTGGCGAGCTCCGGATCGGACTGCGCAAGGGAGGTGGTGAAGAAACCGGACTGGCTCATTGAATGTCCTCTAGCCTAAGGGGCGCGAGAGATAGCGAAAAAACCGGCCTCCCCGTCTCGAGCGGCGAACCCGGGCCCTCCATGTCGCGCATTGTTGAGGCGTTCGCTCTATCACGGCCCGCGCGGGACGGGAAGAGCGGGGATGGAGGGCTGGGGACAGGTTGGGCGCGGGGGAATTCCTGCCCTGGGCCGAGATTTTCACCTTTTTACGCGGTTTCGCGACTGGGCGAAAGCGGATGCCTGGAAGCGATTGTTCGACGCCGTCTCGGACGGGCCAGCCATAGAATATGCCATGAGCGACGCCACGCTCGTCACGACGCCGCCGATCCGCAACGGCGATCCGAAGAACGGGCCCGAGTTTCATGGGAAAATTTGCGGGAGGAATTCATGAGCCGGGACGCCGATGGCGAGGAGCACTATGGCTCTCGAAACTATCTGCTCGGAATCGAGTGTGACGGCGCCCCCTATCACGACTCCCGCTCGGCGCGCGACCGCGATCGGCTACGGCAGGCGGTGCTCGAAAATCGCGGCTGGACCATTCATCGCGTATGGAGCGCCGATTGGTTTCAACGTCCGGCTGAGCAGCTCGATCTCATCATCGCCAAAATACAATCGGGCAAGGAGGAGCATGACGCTACGGCGGTGAGAACGGCTCGCGCGGCGCCGGTCGACATCGTCACCATCGAGCGGGAGGACGTCACGGAGATCGGCTTCGTTCCCGTTGGCGAAGAGTCTCAGAGTTCAAGCGACGCTTATATCGAAGCGGTGTTGAGCCGACCCTCGAATTGGGCCGGTGAATTGCACGAAGCGCCGATCGGTATTCTGATCGCGCTCGTCGAGGAGGCGGTGCGGATCGAGGGCCCTGTCCATTCCGACGAAGTTGTCAGTCGTCTTCGCCACTTCGCCGACGACAAGCGCAAGCTGCTCGAGCTGCTGGAGCCCGTCAGCCATGCGGCCGAGCGGCTGGACTGGCTGAAGGAGATCGCGCCGGGACGCACAGCCCGAGCTGCTATTCAGAAGCGGTATGGCGGCTCGTGCAAAGCTTGCTTTCGATAGAGAGCACGCCCCGCGTCGCTGTCCGCCTTTGCCCGAGGAGGAAAGGCGCAGGCGCCGGTTCGGTGGCCGCGGCCTCCGCGACGGCCAAATCAGCAGTCGAGGCTCGGTCTCGCTACTCAGACGCAAGCATTTGATTTCAGACAGATTGGCGGAGAGTGGTAGCGGAGGTCCGCTACCGCCTTTCCCCACAACACCCAAACATACGCTATTGCCTCCATTCTTGCGCTTAAGGCCCCAGGCCGAGCGCGGGGGCGGGTCTGCGGCTCTTTTTCGCACATTCGAATCCCCTGGAGATCAATCCGTCACGGAAGTTTTCTCACCGATGGCTCACGCGCAAAATAGCGGGTCGCTGCATTTTGCGCGATCACTTTCGGGCCCCCGCCGAAAGACGCCTTCATCGGGCGACACCCCAGCCTTTTCGAGCAACGTTGAGAAGCGCCGTACATCCGGCCTTGGATAGGACAAGCGCAATGGCGTCGAAAGGACAGAGGGCGAGCCCGCGAGCTGGCGGCAGGCAGATGCGCGCCGCTTTTCAGCTTCACGCCACCGATCCGTGGCGTGACGACATTGACCGCTGCGCCAACTTCCTGCGCGGCGGCGAAGATCGCTTCAATCGTCGCCGTCGGACACATCCTTCGCCAATATGCCGCGCGCGTTGCGAGGTCCGCATCCACATTGATCAAATTGGCGAGCACGCGTTCGCGAATGTGCGGCAGCGTGACCTTCGACAGTTCAAAGACGAGTGCGGCGCGCAGATGCGTCTGTTCCGTCTCGCTCTCTGAGCGATAAAAAAAGCCGAGCTTGACTGTAGTGATCCGCGAACGTCTCGGAACGTATGCGCGACTTCGTTCCCGAAACCGGGCGCGGGATAGGTGACGAAGCGCGCTCGGTCTCTCGCGGCCCGCCTAGCCAACCTCCGCGAGACTGTTCGGAGCCCGAGACTCGCAGCTTGCCCGAGATTTCACGGCGGCCATTCCGCATGAATTCACCGAGCAGCAAATGCATGGGCGGTTGGCGATTTTGTGCGGGAGCACTTCGCCCGCAAGGGGTATGTCGCCGACGTTGCGATCCACGCGCCGGAGGAGGGGAAAGACCAGCGAAATTTTCACGTTCACATCATGGTGACGATGCGCAAGCTGGATGGCGACGAGTTTTCAAAAGCGAAAGACTGGAGCTTTCTCGACAAAGAGCTTTTGATGAGCTGGCGCGAGGGGTGGGCAAATGTGATGAACCGTCATCTTGAAAGGTGGGAACATGATGCCCGCATCGACCACAGGAGCCTAAAAGATCAGGGGATCGACCGCGAGCCGACGATTCATTTGGGCTACGCCGCGAAGGAGATGGAGGCGCGGGGCGCGCAATCCGACCGCATGGACCAGCTTCGCGCCATCCTGCAGCACAATGACGCCATCCGCGTTTCCGAGAGTGCCGCTCAGCGGGCTCCGGAAATGTTCAGCACGGCGGCGCGGCCTCACGACCTTGCGGCCGAGACGCCGCAGCAGAAGGAGGCCCGCGAGCTTCGCGGGAAGCAGAGCGCGGCGCGCGCGGAATTGAAGGCCCAGCAGAAATTCGAGCGCGACGAATTGAAAAAGGAGCTTGCGAAGGAGTGGGAGGCGTTCCGCCGCCAATCGCGCGGAGACTATCGCGCGGCGGCGGGGCAGGCTTACGCCGATATGGGCGAGCAGTTCAAAGCGGATTGGAAGGAGCTTTACCGGACGACCCCGAGGGAGCGACGCGAGGAGGCGAAGGCGGCGCTCGCCGCCAAACAGCGCGAGGCCCTTGCTGAGCGGCGCAAGGAGCTATTCGCGGAGGTGCGCGACAATCGCGCCGTCTCATGGGAAACGGCGCGGCGCGTTCAGTCTACCGCGCGGCGGCTGTTGCGGGAGGAACAGAAAAGCCAGTGGGAGCAGTTGCAGGGCGAGTGGCGCGACGCGGCGGAGCGCTGGGCCGAGCGCCGCGAGAAAGAGTTTGCGGCCACGCACCGCGACCACCTGCCCAACGTTCTTTCGGGCAGCATGGCGAAGGTGCAGTCCGCCGCCGTGGAATATCTGGTCAATCGCGCCAACCGGCAGGCCCGCGAGCAGCGCGCCGCCGATCACGTCGCCACGCCCGCCAATCCCCCCCAGCCCCGCAAGGAGCCTCTCGCGGAGGAGAGGCGGGCCAAGGACGACTCCGCCGCCGCGACTGGCCGCGACAGCACCAGCAAGGCGGAGGCCGCGCCCGCGCCGCGCGCGGACTCCGGCGACTATTACGCCAAGCTCCAAGAGCGCATCGCGCGGGAGGCCGCGAAATTGGTTGAGAAGGACAAAGCCAAAGAGCGCCGCGACGACAGGGGCGGACGCGAACGCACTCGCGGCGACGACGGACGCCAACGATAGGGAGGGCTGCGACCGCCTCGCCGAGGCGCAGACCGATAACCGCCGGCGTCCCGCGCCCGTGAAGACCTCGATCCGCCGCGTCGGAGCCACTTCAGGCTCCGACATATGTTTACGCTCTGAAATCGACATGTGTCGGAGCTCCCATCGCTCCGATTATCGTACGCCAATCGCTCAAAACAGGTGGGATCAAAACAGCGCCTACGATTGGCCTCTTCATGTGCGCGCAACGCGTCCCTCATCCCGTCTTTGGTGGCGATCGCAGGGAGCGCACTATTTTCGGCCCGGAGCTTTGCATACTCGGCCCGAAGATCGGCAACCGGTTTCCCGCTGTTATACAACTCAAAAAACGGCCTGAATTGCTCAATTGCCAGCCGCTGGCCGAACTGCTTGACGGCGGCAATGCCTGAAGCAGGATCGAAAACGGCTTTGGCAGTGACTGTTAATTCGTTCTGTCGGAAATAGTCGGCAAAGTCCTTTTGTGCATCCTCATTTAGATCATTGAATGTGACCGTAATTTCTATCGGCTCACTGGCGTCTCTCGCATGAAAATCCTCGATATCCAGATCGTTCAAATTGGTGGCTGACGCCTCCACTTCTCGAAAAAAAACGTTCAATGCGCAAAGCACTGTTGATTTTCCGGCACCGTTTGGGCCGACGAACGAAGTATAACTGTCAAAATTTATTGTGCTGTCTTTGAATGACCTGAAATTTTTTATGCGAATGGACTTTATCCTCATAGCCGTGCCCCGGAGTCGCAACCGAATCAGCAAAATCGGGGGAAGCCTACTCGACCTCGCAACCTAAGGGGTTAACCGGCAGGTTCCCCTTGTTGCACCCGCCACGGCGGATGATCGCGGACGCGGATGGCTACGAGTGATAGCTTGAGGAATGGAGCGGGCCATTCTGGAGAAGCATTTGGCCGAGGCCGAAGCGCGCGTAACGCTCGGCGCGCGCCATCTTGAGCAGCAACGAGCCCTCATTTTGAGGCTGGAGTCGAACGGTTATGACTCAGCCGAAGCAAAAGCTTTGCTTAGGCTGTTCGAGGAGCTTCAAGTCGAGCACGTAGCTCACCGAGATCGACTTCGTAGCGAGTTGGGCGTCCCCCCCCCCCCCGAGTAATGCAAAAATCAAGACTTTTGGGACAGGCGCGAAACTCGTAGCCGTTTCGATTCGATCTCGGCACCCCATTTATGGACCAACGGAGTGAAGGAAATGAAAGAGAATTCCACGCTGAACCTCAGTTTCAGTCGCGAGGCTGCTGCGGTGCTCCTTGATCTCTTAAGCCAGGCTGAAACGCCGCCGGGTGACGAGAAAAAAGACGCGCTACGCGACATTATCAAGGCGGCCTTATACGCGCCGCAACAACCCACTCTCGAAGAGATTAAGGAAGAGGCGCGGACCAGTTTGGCGCAAGCGGTTAAAAATCTTGCGCAGGTGGAGAGCACGTTTGAGGAGTCGTTCGCGCATGGCAGCGAAAGCAACCAGCGCACGGCCTTGGCGGCGCTCAGCGCCGGGGAAACCCGGCTACAAGGCTCCCAGGCGGCGTATGACGCCGCTTCAAGAAACGCGCTGGAGGCAGCGGCTGAAAGCGCCGAGGGAAAGCGCCGGGCCGCCTATGCGAAGTCTGAGAAAGCCTATGACGAAGCGCTTGCGGCCCTGCGGGCCTATGAGCCCTTGGCACAAGAGATATCAAAGCTTTTCAGAATCCTTTCGTTTCACACCGATCTCGCGCTAGCGGATACCGAAGCAGCCGACGCGGCGAGGATCAGCCCTCACGCGGCAAACGCAGCCGACCATCTCAAGAAAGTTCTCCAAGAGCAGAAACCGGGTCTTCCGGAATCGGTGACGAAACACGTCCTTGCGGCCTTGCACGAGCTGGAGCTGGCGGCGCATGTCCGAAGCTAAATGTATCAGCGTTAATGCCTGTGTGCAGACGACAAAAACCCGCTGAACAGCGAGCGACTTGGTGAAGCAGACAGGAAACGTTCGTTTTTAGGGCATCCGAAGGCGACCGCACTCAAGGCTCACTGAACCAGTGCAGAACTAAATCGCCATATCCGTGAATGGCTGTGCCCAAAAGAATCGTTCCAACGCCAACGATGCGTTCAGCCACAATGTCATGAACGATTGCCGGACGGATGAGCTTGTGCTCCGTCTTCTTGCGCCTGAGATGCCGGAGTGACGAGTATTCTCCATGAGGCGCCGATTGTTCTGGCTCCTTAATAGCGTCCAGCAACCCATGAGGTAGCTGTCGATTTACCTGCTCCCCCAAGCCTGTCCGGAAATAAGGTAACGCTGTCACAACTATACCTAGGCACGTCAGGGCCGCACCCAAACGCCCCCCTATTTCGTCGTCGCCGGTCGCAACAAACCAAGCGACATGCGCCCCGAATATGGCAGCAAAGATGGCTGCAAAGCCGAGCCAAGACCACCACTGCCAGCTCATTTCCGCCTCCCGCGCCGGGCTAGCTAGATTTGCTAAAAGGACAAAATCCTTTCAGATGAAAGCTCTAGAGGCGAATTTCGCCGCAACATTCCATCAGCTTGGCAATCTGCTCCGCAGATAAGCGCGCGTCTGGATGGTCTCTCGCGATTGCCGTTTCCGGCATGGACGGTTCCGCCGCCTCCTCTGGTTTCTGAATTACCGCCTGGCCGCCATGCTCCTTGATGACGCGCAGACCTTCAGCCCCGTCATTGTCACCACCACTGAGGATGATGCCAGTAACGCGGTGTCCGTAAACCTTTGCGGCCGAGATAAAGAGAGGGTCTGCGGCGGGGCGCGTGTGGTGCACTTTCGGTCCACGATTTAGGCGGATGCGGTCGCACTCTAAAACCATGTGCTGATCTGGCGGAGCGACGTAGATATGCCCCGCTTGGATGGGTGAGTTGTCCTTCGCGAAGGACACGCTCAGCTTGGAAGACCAAGACAGAATTGTAGGCAAATCGCTGCGATGATCGCCGATGTGCATGACGATGAAAATCGCAGCCTCGCACGTTGCAGGTAGCGCCGAAACAATCTGGCGCAACGGTTGCAGCCCGCCAGCCGAGGCACCGATTACGATAATTCTTTCCATGGGGAATAAATGCTGTTCGGGCTGGCCGCGTCCAGTAGAGCCCGCTGTTGTAAAACTTAAGATTTTTGCAACACGTGCCAGGCCCTTAAAAATCAGGGCTTTGCGATGTGCAAAAGTTTGTTGCAAAAGTTTAGCGCTTCCCTACCCTTCCCGCATGACCATTTTCGCCTATGCCCGCGTCTCGACGGACGGCCAGAGCGTTGACGCCCAAGTGAAGGCGCTACGCGCCGCCGGAGCCGAGAGGGTTTTCAAGGAGACGGCCAGCGGCGCGAAGACTGACCGCGCTCAGCTACGCCGAGCGCTCGCCGCCTTGGGCAAGGGCGACGTGTTGCTCGTGACGCGCCTTGACCGCCTCGCCCGCTCGACGCGCGACCTTCTCAACACGCTCGACGCTATCGCGAGGGCCGGAGCGGGCTTTCGCTCGCTTGCCGACGCATGGGCGGACACGACAACCGCGCACGGGCGGCTCATGTTGACAGTGTTGGGCGGGCTCGCTGAATTCGAGCGCGAACTAATTCGTGCCCGCACCAGCGAAGGGCGCAGCCGCGCCAAGGCGCGGGGCGTTCACATGGGGCGGCCCCCTGCCCTCACCCGCCATCAGCGCGAGGAGGCGCTTGCGGCGCTCGCCGAAGGCAGCGCGACGCAAGCTGATCTCGCGCGGCGGTTCAATGTTTCACGCAGCACGATTTCGAGGCTTCAAACATGAACGATTCATCATCGCAGTTCGATTTGAACCTTCTCCAAGCGCTTTCGCAGCCGCTTTGGGCAGACCTTTCAGACACCCCCGAATTTTATGAGGCCAAGCCTCTTTTGGCGCACTACACGTCGATACAAACTCTTGAGGCTATACTGAAATACAGAGAGTTTTGGTTTTCGAACCCCCTATACATGAACGACCTTGAAGAAGTCCGCTTCGGGATGCTCGAAGGCCTTACAGCTTTCATGTCTAATCAAAAGATAGAACAGGCATGTAAAACATCAGAGCGGGCCGCACTATTAAGGCATAGTTTCGACTTTTATTTTAAAAAATTCGACAGTGAGCATGTTTTAGATATCTATGTTTTCTGCCTTTCAGAGCACAGACGTGACGACAAAGACGGACTTTTGTCGATGTGGCGAGGCTACGCATCAAATGGCAATGGGGCAGCATTGGTATTCGATGCCGCTAAATTGAATCCGCGTGAGAATTCTCCATTGACTATTGCGCGCGTTAAATATGCTTCTACTGAAGAGCGAAAAATCTGGATAAATAATAAGATAGAACTCCTTGCTGATTTGATTTCTAAAAATGATTTGCCAGATGAAAAATTGTGGGCAGCAACGTATGTATTTTTTGAGCGCCTAAAAATGTTCGCTCTTTTCACCAAGCACCCTGGATTTGAGGAGGAACGTGAATGGCGCGTAGTTTATCTTCCAGAACGTGACATAACTGCAGCATTTACCCACTTCATAGATTACGCCATCGGCCCTCGCGGCATTGAAGGGAAGCTTAAAATCAAAATTGCGCCTTTAGCTGGTTTTATCGATGACGATTTTTCTCTGGATAAAATCGTGCACAGCATAATTCTGGGCCCAACAATTTCGTCACCTCTTGCGCGTGGTGCGGTAGCAAGAATGCTCGACCGGCACGCGCCAGAACTTAGGGACAGAGTGGTAGCCTCGACCATTCCATTCAGGGCCTAATGCGTCGCAAAAGGTAGAGCTTTTGCAAGTGCTCAAATCATCCCGCCGAGCGCATCGGCCGTCGCCGGCAGGCCTTGCCGCTTCATGACTTCCAAGACCTCGCGAAGAGATTGCGGCGGGTTTTTCCGGTTCTCGCATAGCTCGCGGAAGGCCGAGAGAGCCAGCTCCCTACTCTCGCTCAGCACCCGCGACAGGAAAGCGTCGGGGTGTTCGGCGACGAGGCCGAGCGGCGCGAGCACGGATTCCGGAAAATCCCGCAGGTTCGCCGTGACGATGAATTGCGCCCCGCAGTGGAGCGCGGCGGCGACCACGTGCCGGTCATCAGCATCGGGGAGCGTAATGCCCTCGATGCGGTGTTCGTATCCTTCAACAAGCGCATCGAGAACATGCGCATCCATCAGCTCGCGCGTCCTCTCCAACTGGACGCGGGAAATATCCGGCCGGTCGCGCAGAAGCGACCGCATCCATTCGTCATGCACCCGCGCCGACCAGTGCGCTCGAAACAAGTCGGCGACGGCAAAGTGCATCAGCAGGTTGCGAAGAAGTGCGGGATAGAGAACGCTCGCATCAAGGAACGCGACAGGCAAAAGGGCTTCAATCATTCAAGCCCCAAGGCTTGGTCATGCGCGGCCAGTTCGGCGAGCGCTTCGCGTCGTTTGGCGCGGTTTGCGGCTTTGTAGGCGAGCACATCTTGAAGGGGCAGCCGGCGCTGATTGCCGACCATCCGCGCCGGAAGAATCCCCTTCTCAACCATGCCGACGAGATGGGGGCGCGAGACGTTCAACAGGCTTGCCGCTTGTTGCGTCGTGACTTCCGCCTCGACGGGGACGAGCGACACCGCCTTGCCGGCGGCAATCGCCTTGAGAATATCCTTCAGCATTTCCGTGACGAGCGGCGGCAGGTCGAGCGTTGTCTCCTGCCCTGCCGCGCTCACTTGCACGTTGAGCGCAGCGCCGGCCGCGTCGCTGCGTTCGAGCGCGACTTGTACGGCTTTGGCGAGCGCCGCATCTTCGCGGGAAGGCACAATCGGGTCTGCAAGGGCGTGAGCCATGTGGAAGCCTCCTAAATTTCAAAGCACTATACCACTTTTTAGAAATAGACGCAATACTCGAAATACTCGAAACAGCCTGAACTGCTAGCAAGTCAGCAATTTAGCATGGACGCCGCTATTTCCCCCCATCACCGCGAATTCCCAGCCGACCGACACGCTTTCCCACGGGCCGAAGCTTTTCCCGTCCGAAGATTTCCGCACCTGAATTTGCACATCGGCCGAACCCTTCGAGGGCAGCGCCGTGCCTGAAACCTTGCAGCAGAAGGCGATATTCAGCACGACGACGCTATCCGGCCGGATCGTAGTGGCGTTGCTTTCCGTTTTCGCCTTGTCGTCTGTCAGGCAGCGGCTTCCGCTCCAGCAGACCGCAATCCCCTTCACGTCCGGCCCGCTCAGGCTCGTGGCGGTGTAGGCGTTCCCCACATCGTCATTCGCCGCCGGTTCTGTGCCGACGAAGGCTTGCAGCGTCTTGCCCGACAGGGCGGGAATTGACGGACGAGCAGACGGGGGAGGTCAAATCCTATGGCCGCAAGGAGCGCGTGATTTTCGAGGACGCGCGAGGGCATGAAGAAGCTTCTCACCCCCATCGAGCCGGAAATGCACAAGCGGCTCAAAATGCTGGCCGTCCGGCATGAGACCACGCTTGAAGCGCTCACCCGCGCCGCGCTCGCCGCCTATCTTTCCAAGCATGATACCTGCCGTAGCCGCGCCCCGACCGCGAGTGCCTCGGCGCCGGCGTTGCTCACGTGATGACAGGCTGGCCGAGCTAACCTGGCGCTCAGTCGCCCGTGCCACTCTTGCTCTGCGGCGTTAGAGAGATGTCACGGTCACCGGCCTTGTGTTGAATCGAGCCCTCCGTTCGACCTAGCTTTCTGCCGATTTGGCTCGGCGTGAGCTGATCAGCCGCGAGTTGCTTGAGTTCCTCGATATTTTCCCGGGTCCATTCCCTGCTCGGATTTGGAACGGTCTCTAAGGCACTACATAAAGTCGAGATCACGCGCTGGACGACCGCGTTTTCCTCTTCGAAAAAAGCCCCCTCTTCTCGCCCGAGTTCGTCGGAAGATTCGGGCTCGCAGAGTTGCTGTCTGATATCGCAGAGCCTTTCGTTCCGGTTCAGCAAGGTTCTAAGCAAAATCTCGGCGTGTTCCCGACTAAGCGTGAGCGTGATTTCTCCTGTCATCGTGTTCTCCTCGACGCTTCTCCAGATGGTGCACGAAGGAGCTGCCGACAGACATCTATGATTTTATTTCGGAATTGTTGAATGGCGCGGTCGAGCCGTGCGCCTGAAGTTTGTCGTCGTCTTCTCCTCGGCTGCGCCAGTGACCCGCCCACGTCAGTAGAAAATTGGGCAGCCGGTTTCATCTGCGCCCGCACTCCAAAAACCTTGATCACCCTTGCAGCGACAGAGCGGCGCCGGAAGTATTGCCAGCGGCGCGCTCATCTCCTTCCGCCGCCTTGCGGAGGCGGCGGAGGCCGGCTGATCAATCGCCTTGCGCAGAAACCGCAAGGCGGCTCTGCGGATCATCGGGATTTTGCGGGAGCATGAGGCTGGCGCGAAAGCGGCGGACTTGGCGCGCAAATATGCGGTGTCGGAGACGACGCTCTACAACTGGAAGGCCAAATTCGGCGGCATGGACGTCTCAGAGGCCAAGCGTCTGAAAGCGCTCGAGGAAGAGAACGCGCGGCTGAAGAAGCTTCTGGCCGACCAGATGCTGGAAGCGGCGGCGCTGAAGGAGCTTCTGTCAAAAAAATGGTAGGGCCCGCCGCAAAGCGCGACGCCGTCGCGCACCTTCGAGCCGTCATGGCTTTGTCGGAGCGCCGGGCCTGCCAGATTGTCGCCGTCGATCGCTCGACCGCCCGCTACGTCTCGAAGCGGCCGGCGGACAAGCCGTTGCGGGAACGACTGCGCGAACTCGCCAATGAGCGCCGCCGCTTCGGTTATCGGCGTCTGTTCGTTCTTTTGCGGCAGGAGGGCGAGACCTCGGGCAAGAACCGCATCTACCGGCTCTATCGCGAGGAAGGACTGACGGTGAGGAAGCGCCGCGCCCGTCGCCGGGCGGTCGGAGCACGTGCGCCCATTCCTGTCGAGGCGAGGCCGAACGCACGCTGGTCCCTGGACTTCGTGCATGACCAGTTCGCCTGTGGCCGGCGGTTCCGCATCCTCAACATCGTCGACGACGTCACGCGCGAATGTCTGGCGGCGATCCCCGACACGTCGATCTCGGGCAGGCGCGTCGCCCGTGAGCTGTCGGCGCTGATCCGGCGGCGCGGCAAGCCGGGCATGATCGTTTCGGACAACGGCACGGAATTCACCTCGAACGCCGTTCTGTCGTGGTCGAGCGAGAACAAGATCGAATGGCGTTACATTGCGCCGGGCAAGCCGATGCAGAATGGGTTCTGCGAGAGCTTCAATGGGCGCATGCGTGACGAGCTGTTGAACGAGACGCTGTTCTTCGGGCTCGACCATGCGCGCGAGAAGATCCGCGATTGGGTTCACGACTACAACCATCGGCGACCGCACTCGGCGCTCGGATATGCGACGCCCGCGGCCTTCACGGCCAATCTCACCGCAACAGGCGATCGGCTCCGCAACCCTGACCAGCTCCGCCGAGCGCCTGTTGCTACATTCGCGCCCTCGGGCGTATCAACCCAAAGGACTCAACTCGCCGCTGGATGAAAGTTCAGGGGCAGGTCAGGATCAAGACGGTCGCCGGGCAGGAAAAAACGAAGTTCCGGGGCTGCGACAGGGTCGGCTTCGCGTTCACCTTCGCAGCCGCCGCCTATAATCTGGTCCGGCTGCCGAAGCTGCTCGCCGCGGCGTGACGAGAGGGAGCGCACTACGCGCCCCCAAGCAAGATAGACCGCCGTGAACACGACCTGAAAATACCGCTCGAAGCGGAATGACTACGGCGCGAACCCCTTTTTCAACGGCCTGTTAGACGTGAACGCGACAACGCCTCGCTCAGTTTGGGGGCGAGCAGGTTGAATTTGAAAATTCCTGGCCTGACCGGCGTGGAAAACCATCCCGATCAGTCCCATATTTTGGAAATGACAAACGTAAAAAAAGTTGCGACGGACGCCGACAGGAAAGCTTTCGAAAATTGGGATAATGAGGGTGGCGCTCCGACGTCTCGCAAGCAGGCGCTGCCCGATAATCCAGAACGCACTGGCGATGCTACCCAGTTCGCTAAGCGAAACCTAGATAGGACAGAGAGAACAACCGTGGCTGGTAGGGTGAAAAATATTGAACAGCACCCAGATGGAAGGCTGGTTTTTAACATTTGCGTGAACGGTCCCGAGCGGAAGATGGACCTTGTGGTCTCAATACAAGACAAGGGAACTGTGGCTCGGAACGATGAGGCGGTCCTTCGTACCGCGCTCCGCTTTGCCGAGGATCTCGCCAATTCCCTTCGTCAGCGGCTCGAAAAACAAGTCGCTGAGATGAAACCGCTCATTTAAAACTTCTACACGCGACAACGCGGTTTCGTCTCAACGCCATCTCTTGCCCAATCGCTGACTCCAAAATACGCACGCGGTGGTTCCGCGCCGTGGGATTAAAGCCGAGGGATGCGAGCTGCGCTGATCGATACGTGCCTTGTCACTGTCCGACTTAGATGTCGATCTTGGATGCGTCCAGCTCGTGCTCGGCAACTTCCTTCCTCAGATCTTCAGCAACAACCCGTCGCCGCGACGCCAGTCGGGGCATTAGGAATCCACAAGTCCGCGCTAGGAAAATTCGTTCTTGGGCAACCAGGCCCGCAGCCTTGGGCTAACTCTCAACGCTTCTCTTTTTCAATATCCTTCAACGCCACCATCGTGCGCTCTACGACTGCGCTTTCGACCTTGAAAAAGACGGCCTCCTCGCGTTCCATTTCGTCGGCTGCTCCGTCTCGCGAGCGGTTGTCGAATATCGGAATGTCTTTCCGACAGCAGCTGCAAAACCCGTAAAAGCTCGGCCGCTTCCGTCTGGCTTAGACTCAGCGTCACTTCATTTCCCCTCGCACTCTCCGCGCCTTCCTTAAAATGGAGAGCGTAAGAGATATTTTCATAGGCCCTTCCTTCAGATGGAGATTTTTGCTTAAGTTCGACCCAGGCTCGTGTCGGGCTGGCCCTCGTCATATTCTCGTCGAGCTGCAGCGCTGGCCCCGAGGAATGCCGCACACTCATCGCTATGCCCCTGAGCTCTACGGGCGCCATGAGATGGCTCCAGACTCCGTGCTAACTCAATACGGCAATCCCGCGAAGATGTGCGCGCTTTTCGTATCGATTTGCGATTGGACGGTATAGCGGTCCAGCTCATGTGTACTGGCTATGCGGCATACCTTTGATTCTCTACCTTTGCGGGCCTCAGTAATTTAAGGACGCTTCTCCCGCAGCATCGCTTTACTTGGGCCGGATTCAGTGTCAATTTAGAACGGGATGACGAGTGACCAACCTAACTTCGCCTCTTCTCGCCACGAGGAAAGTTGCAATGGTTACAAATAGTCTGCAATTGAGCGCTGAGGAAGTTATCCGTTTTCTTCGCGCCGATATCGAGGCTGAACCTGGTCATCATGAACTGAATATCTCCGTGACTAAGCGATATCTGATCCACGAGGACTGCAACGCAAGCTACGGAGTGACGAACGGCCAGGATTTTGATCTTATCAATTCAATTGTAAAGATGTCAGTCGAACCTATTGGCGAAAACGTGTGCTGGACACTTGACGCGGTCGTCGAGCGAACAGTTGGTCCGGTTGAAACTTTTATAGAAGACAAGTTTGCATTCGAGGAGCTGAACCTGGACGAGTTCGAGGCGGAGCTCCGCATCCCCGGAAAGAAGCGGATTATGCTGCGTCTCGAGGCGCTCGCCCCTGACAGCCGTGAGAGTTTCAATCATTGGCTTGCCGCCGCGCGGGCTCGACATCTCCGGGGGGACATGCCTACCACATAAGTCCCATTGATAACGATGAGCCGAGCCGTCGGCGATTCGCCAACATCTCTGCCGCTCCGCATTGCATACGCCTCGTCGGAGGGATCGTGCATGTTGACGCGGCATTGCGCCGCGTCGGCAAAACGACCTCGGGACTTCGGCGTAGGTTGCGCCGAACTGCTGCTCGCGAAAGAAAGCCGGCCCCGGTTTTTTGACAGCTGTTACGCTGCCGCGAGAAGCAAGGCGATTCCCTGGCCGCCGCCGATGCACATGGTGGCCAGCGCGTGGCGGCCATTGATTCGGTTCATTTCGTAGGCGGCCTTGAGGGTAATGATGGCGCCGGTTGCGCCGATGGGATGGCCCAGGGCGATGGCGCCGCCATTTGGGTTGGTCCGCTCCGCCGGAAAATCGAGCTCCTTTGCGACGGCCAAAGCTTGAGCGGCGAAAGCTTCATTGGCTTCGATCACGTCGAGTTCGGCAACGGATAAGCCGGCTTTAGCGAGAAGTTTGCGAACCGCAGTTATGGGACCGACGCCCATCTCCTCGGGCGCGACGCCCGAATGGGCATAGGCGACCAGACGGGCGAGCGGCTTCAGTCCGCGTTTCTCGGCCGCGTTGGCTTCCATCAGCACTATCGCCGCCGCGGCGTCGTTTATCCCCGAAGCGTTGGCGGCGGTTACCGATCCGTCCTTGACAAAGGCGGGCCTCAGCTTGGCGAGACTGTCGATCGTGACGTCGCGGCGCACATGTTCGTCGGCGTCAAAAGACACGGGACCTTTCCCGGTCTTGATCTCCAGCGGAACAATCTGATCCTTGAAGCGGCCATCGTCGATGGCCGCCGCCGCCCGGCGATGGCTCTCGACGGCGAAGCGATCCTGCTCTTCTCGGCCGATCTGCCATTTCTGGGCCACCGTCTCAGCCGTAACGCCCATATGACCATGACCGAAAGGATCGGTGAGGGCGCCGGTCATGGCGTCGATCATACTGGCGTCGCCCATCCGTTGTCCCCAACGCAGGGCAGGAGCCATATAGGCGCTACGGCTCATGCTCTCGGCGCCGCCGGCCACGGCGGCGTCGATATCCCCCAAAGCGATCATTTGAGCGGCGGAGATAATCGCTTGCATGGCGCTGCCGCATAGACGGTTGAGGGTCAGCGCAGGCGTCTCCTTTGGCAGGCCGCCCTGAATGGCCGCGACACGGGACAAATACATATCCTTTGGCTCGGTATGGATCACGTTGCCGAAGACGCAGTGGCCGATCTCCTCAGGGGCCAAAGTGGAGCGGCTTACCGCCTCGCGAACGCACATCGCTCCCAACTCGGTCGGCGGAACATCCTTGAGGGCGCCTCCGAAGTCGCCGATCGCCGTACGCACGCCGCTTACCAGAACCACGTCCCGAGCCTGAACCATAGTGTCTTTCCTCCAACGCGGCCGCGCTGCCGTCCGAGTCCTAGTGCTTGACTTTGCAAAACTTTCGGATGGCCTCCGGTTTCGGCCGAACCTGCGGCCGTTTGGCGTTTCTGGCAATCCGTAGCATTACCGAGAAATGTGGACGGACGCGGAGGGGGCCCACCGAGCGGGTTTAAAGCGTCGTCGCTTGCTGCTCCTTCGCGCGCCTCCGGCCTTTTCGCGCTCCAATTTTCGTAGATTGCGTATGTCCTCGCGCCTTTGTGCGCGAGCCCCGCGAGGGAGCGCAAGCGACCGAGTTATTGCCCGCGTAATTGGGCTTGCTGCGGGGATTGCGAAATTCCCCGGAGAGGAAGCGGCGGCTGTCCACAGTGCCTACGCAAAATCGGGATGGGTTGAGCGCTCCAAGCGACGACGGAGAACCGCCATGGAGTATTTTCCTGGATTGACGTTTCGATGGATGAAACAACAATCTGCGTCATCGACATGAAGGGGAAATTCGTGCTCGAAACCAAGGTCGAAACCGATTCCGACGCGATAGTCACGGCGCTCGGCCGCTTGCGGCGCGTCGGCCATGAGGCCGGATCCTTGTCGCCCTGGCTGCAGGTGGAACTGCAGCAGCGCGGTCTGCCGGCGGTCTGCCTCGAAGGCTATCATGCACGAGCGGCGCTGTCGGCGATGCGCAACGAGACCGACCGCACGGACGCCCAGGGGGTCGCCCATATCTTGCGAACGGGCTGGTTCAAGCAGGTTCACGTCAAGAGCGAGGGAAGTTACCGGTTGCGGCTCTTGTTGACGCACCGGCGAAACTTGAAGCGCAAGTTTCTCGACATTGAAAACGCGATCCGTCACTCGATCAGGACGTTCGGATTGAAGCTCGGCGCCGTCAGTCGCGGGCAATTCGAAGCGCGCGTTCGCGAGCTCACGGCGCGCGATGCGCTGATCGCAGGCATCGCCCATTGCATGCTGCGGGCGCGCGCTGCGCTGTGGGAGGAGTATCTGCGGCTGCACAAGCTCGTCGTCAATGCGGTGAGCAGGAATGACGTCTGCCGGCGCTTTTTGGGGATTCCGGGGATCGGGCCCATCAGCGCTTTGGCCTTCAAGACGTCGATCGACGACCCGCAGCGCTTCGGCCACTCGAAGACCGTCGGCGCCTATTTGGGATTGACGGCCAGGCGCTGGCAGTCGGGCACGTCGATCGACGTTTCCGGCCGCATCTCCAACGCGGGCGACGGCGAGGTTCGACACCCGCTTTATGAAGCGGCCAACATCATGTTGACGCGCTTCAAGGGCTTCAGCAGCCTCAAGGCCCGGGGTCTGAAGATCGCCAAGAAACGTGGTCACAAGCGCGCCTGCGTGGCGGTCGCGCGCAAGCTTTCTGTGATCATGCATGCGATGTGGCGCAATGGCTCCACGTTCCAGTTCAAGGCGCCGGCGGCGCGGGAGAAGCAGCAGACCAAGCGCGCGCCAAAGCTGCTCGCAGGTCCGGTAGGGATCCAAGTCGAGGCGCCGACACGTCGAAGTGAGGGAATCCGCGTGAGCGGAGCAACGGTTCTGATGCAGACCAAGGGCAGCACGATATCTTGCCTGTGGCGCGTTCTCGCGACCCCGCGTTAATGCTTGTGGATGATGCCCCGCGATCCCGATGCGGACATGTGCCGCGGCGCGGTTGTGACGCCGCAGAGCACGGAGGAGTGCATGGCGCTTCAGAGCTACTTTCGACGCCGGAGGGTGACTGACATGTCGACGCCAATCGTCTGCGTCATCGAACGATAACGCGCGCTTTCGCGCGCGACATCACGCTTGCCTGCGACCAACCGATGGAGGAAGATATGGCGAAGAAAGTCCGGGACGACGCCCAATTAGGAGGGCAAGATAAAAGGGACAGCCTGCGGCTTTGTCCAGCGGTCGGTTTGTCGTTGCGCTTCAAAGCATTCACACAGGCTGCAATTTGCATTGCGCAGCCTTTCGCTCGTGGCAAGTCATTGCGACGGCGTATCAATTTCCACCTCGCCTACGCTTAGCGACGTCGCGTGACGATGACATTCGTATCCGCGCGGCGCCGGGCGCGGCGCCTTCGGCCGCGGGCGCTCTCGGGACCAGACTGGACTGGAGGGCGATCGACCATTGGAACACCGAGCATCCCCACATCCATGTCCTGATGCGGGGCCGGGCCAATGACGGCGGCGATATCGTTATCAGCCGCGACTAGATCAGCCACGGGCTTCCCATCCGGGCCGAGCGGCTTGTCACCTTGAGTTCGGCCCCCGCAGCGAGCAGGAGATTCGTCAGTCGCTCGGGCTGCAGGTCGACGCCTGCCGCTGGATGCCGCTCGATCAGGCGCTGGCGCGCGAAGCGAGGTCGCAGGATTGCCTCGTCGACCTTCGGCCGAACGCCGGTCAGGAGCATGATGTCGAGCGGTCGATGCTGATCGGCTTGGCCGCAAGCTTGAGAGGCTTGGCCTCGCCGCACGGCTCGGCCCCGACCAATGGATAATCGGCGAGGAAGCCGAGAACGTCCTGCGCGCGCTCGGCGAACGCGGCGACATTGTCAAGCGCATCCATCAGAATGAGCACGCGATTGAACGTGTCGCCGCCAACTTTGCGATGTGCGCCGCGAGCCGATTATCGGCCGCCTCATCTCGCGTGGTCTCGACGAGAACTCAAGGGCTCGGCCTTTGCGATCATCGCGTCGACGTCGCAGGCATCACGTTCGGCTCAAAGACCTCGACGCCACGAGCGACAGCGGGACGCCCCATCTCGTCCTTGCCGTTCGATCCGACCTTTCGATCGAGGAGCAAATCAACGCGACAGGCGAGACCTGGCTCGATCGACGCCTCATCGCCACGGAGCGCCTGCCCCTATCGGATTTGGGCTTCGACCGCGAGGTCCGGGACGCCATGGAAGCGCGCGCCGACCATCTCGGCGCTGAAGCGCTCGCCCATCGCTAATGCCAGCGCTCCTCTTTGCACGCGATCTTCTCGACGCTCAGGGGTCCTGTCGACCGCCGTGTACTTCCTTGGGCTCCGCCGGGACCCTGTCGTCGCGAAGGTCACGCGGCGCTGCAATTGGCGCATCGCCATCTTGTCTCCGCCGAGAATCCGCGACGACGCTATCTCGTCGTCCCGCCGTCCGACACCTCCCGAACCAAGCCGCTCGTGCACCTTATCTTGAACCAGATCGGGCGGCGCCTGACCGAGGAGCTGGAGTCCAAGCAGCGACGCCATCGCCTGCTGCTCACATTGGGCGAACTCCCGGCGTTGGGCCAGCTGGACTGCTTCGAGTCGGCGCTCGCCTTCACGGTCGGCTACGGTCTCAAGAGCTTCCTCATCGCCCAGTCGCTCAATCAGGTCGAGAAGGCCTATGGCCCCAACAACGCCATTCTCGACAATTGTCATGTCAGACTGTCCTTCGCGACCAATGACGATCGCACGGCTAAGCGCGTCTCCGACGCCCCTCGGCGCCGCGACGGAAATGCGCGCAATGAAGAACTACGCTGGCCATCGGTTGAGCCCTTGGCTCGGCACCTGATGGTCCCGCGCCACGAAACCGAGCGGGAGCTGTTGACGCCGGGCGAGGTCATGCAGCTGCCGACGGCCGACGAAATCATCCTCGCCTCCGGCCTGCCGCCGATCCGCGCCCAGAACGCGCGCTACTATGACGACCGTCGGTTGATGGACGGATACTGCCGCCCCCGCTCCCAACGGTGAAACCGGATCCGACCAAAATCCTGCGAATGGTGGAATCCGCCGTGAGCCAGAACTTCCGGAGCACGAGGACGTCGCGCCGCTCGAACCGACCCTTGGCCCGCCGCTCGAAGCTTTCATCGCCGACGAACCGGACGATGAAGAAGCGATCAAGGCCCGCCTGCTCCGCAATCAGGGTCGTGCGCTCGCTCGCCAACTCGCCGCGAAAGAGCGCGCGCCGAAATCGTCGATCGCCTTGCGGCGATCATTTCCTTCCTGACTGCAGACGATGCTGTCTGTTGGGAGGCGGCGCTGACCCGACGGCTCGACCAGCACACCCGCTCCGTCGATCGCGTGGAGCGCGGCCTCGAATTCTCGGTCGAGGCGCTGGCGCTCTATATCCGCTCCTGGCTCACCGCAACGCCGCCCTTACCAGAGGGCGCGCAAGCGGCGGCACAGGCCAAGGGCGAGAGCTTCATCGAGGCTGCATAAGGCGTCCGCACTTAATCGGCGGTAACGGGCCTGTTTCCTTCTTCCCTCGGTGCCACACTTCATGGCCTTAAAGACAAATCGAAAGCACCCGGCATCCGATTTGCGCGCAAAGATAGCCTTTGCTTCGACTCGCAGCGCGCTCGACTTTCGACAATTGGATTGCGCAGCCATGATCGGAATATGGACAACTTTGGAAGGATCATACGGCCCAAGAGAACTCTGCATGCTGTTGCCGTCTCCGAGAGCGGCGCGAACCGGCATTCATGTCCTGAGAGAGACAAGGACTCGCCATTAGATTGTCCTCTATCACAGCTTCAGCAAAATGGCGTGAATCAGTTAGAAAAACGGGCCTTGCAAGTCGCAGCGGATAGCGCGATTCTTCGTATTGCGCGCGCTCTCGCTCGCCAGGCCGCGCGAGAAGATCATGCACGAGAGTGCGCTGACAAGGCCCGAGAAAATGATACGTGCAGCGATCTACGCCCGCTTTTCGACCGATCTTCAGGATGAACGCTCGATAGAAGATCAAGTCAATCTTTGCAAAAATTACGCTGAGCGCGAGCAGCTTCATGTCGTCGCGGTATTCGATGATCGCGCGCGCTCCGGCGGATCAATTCTCGGCCGCGACGGTTTGCTTGCTCTCATGGATAAAGCGCGCGAAAGGGCGTTTGAAGTGATTGTTGTTGAAGCCCTCGACCGCCTCTCCCGGGATATGGAGGACCTCGCTGGCATTCACAAACGCCTGTCGTTCTTGGGTATTGAAATCCGCGCGGTTCATGAAGGCGTTGTGAACACCGTTTTGGTTGGCTTGCGCGGTTTGGTCGGGCAGCTCTACCGCGAAGACAATGCGCACAAGGTGCGAAGGGGACAGGCGGGACGCATCGCCAAAGGCCTAAATGCGGGCGGTCTCACCTATGGTTACGCGCCCGCGCCCGGCGCCCGTGGGAGGCGAATAATCGTCGAGGCGGAAGCGGAAATCGTACGCCGAATTTTTAGCGATTATGTCGATGGACGCACGCCGCGCGACATAGCTCGCGGCCTCAACGCGGAGCTGATCACCCCGCCTCGTGGTAGGGCGTGGAACGCTTCTACAATCAACGGAAATATGCGACGCGGAAACGGGATCCTGAACAACGAACTTTACGCGGGTCGGCTGGTTTGGAACAAGGTCCGCATGGTCAAGGATCCGGACACGGGGAAGCGAATCTCTCGCCCAAACGCCGAGAGCGATTGGCAGGCGACTGAGGTTCCTAGCTTAGCAATTGTCAGCCGAGAGCTTTTTGACGCTGCCCAGAGGCGAAAGAAAGCGCGCAGCGTCACGCACCCAAGTCAGCAACGTCGCCCCCGTCATATTCTATCGGGATTGTTAAAATGCGGGGCATGCGGCGCCGGGATGGCGAGCAATGGCAAGGATCCATCTGGACGTATTCGCATCCGATGCTCGGCCGCGACCGAGAGTGGGATATGTCCAGATCCAAAGACCTTCTATCTCGACACTGTTGAAGCCGCTGTCCTCAATGGACTGACGACAGAACTCCGACACCCCGGAGTCATCGCCGAATACGTTCGGACTTATCAAGCCGAGCGTAAGCGGCTCACCGCCGAAGCGAGTCGCAATCGGGTGCGGCTCGAGCGTCGGCTGGGAGAGCTAAACCGTGAAATTGACCGTCTTGTCGATGCCATCGCAAAGGGCCAGGGCGACCCGGCTGTTCTGGGTCCCAAGTCGACGGTCTTGGACGGCGAACGAAAAAAACTCGCCGCGGAATTAGGGGAGGCGGGTCCCTCCGAGGAGGCCGTCTCCCTGCATCCGGCCATGCTCGCACGCTACGAGGAGCAGCTGACTCGTCTCCAGGCTGCTTTGGCGGGTGGGATCAGAGACGGTGACACCGAGTGTTCAGAGGCGATTCGGGACTTGGTCGAGACAGTCACCGTGTTCCGGGATAACTCCCGAGCAGGCGGTGTGCAGGTAGAGGTCTCCGGCCGCTTAACAGCCTTGCTCGGGGAGCGCGCGTACCCAAACCGGGTCAGTGGAGTGTGGGGTAAGATGGTAGCGGAGGAGGGATTCGAACCCCCGACACAGGGATTATGATTCCCCTGCTCTGGCCAACTGAGCTACTCCGCCCCAGACTGTTTCGGAGCAGTCTTGAGATGCCAGCGATATAGGTCGCGCCAGCAGTCCAAGTCAAGACCGCTAATAGCCGAATTGCTCCCGCAAAATGCGCTCTTCGAGGGAATGGCCCGGGTCGTGGAGCAGCACGAGATCGGCGTCGTGATCCATCTCTATGGTCACGAACGCCAGGTCGCGGAACTCGTCGTGATCGGCCACCACGGAAACGGGACGCTTTTCCGGCTCGAGGACTTCTATCCGGACCTTGGCCGCGTCCGGCAGCAGCGCCCCGCGCCAGCGGCGCGGACGAAAGGGCGAAATCGGCGTGAGCGCCAACAACGGCGAGTCGAGCGGCAGGATCGGCCCGTTGGCGGAGAGATTATAGGCCGATGAGCCCGCCGGCGTCGACAGCAGCACGCCGTCGGTGATCAGCTCCGGCATGCGCTCCTGGTCGTTGATGAGGATGCGCAGCTTCGCGACCTGCGACGTCTGCCTCAGCAGCGAGACTTCGTTGATCGCATGGGCGGAGAACTCGTCTCCCCGCACATTGGTGGCGTTCATCAGCAGCGGGTGGATGATCGACGCCTTGGACTCCGCGAGGCGCTTGCGAAGGTTGGTTTCGCGGTATTGGTTCATCAGAAATCCGACCGAGCCGCGGTTCATGCCATAGATCGGCTTGCCGGAATCCATGTAGTTATGCAGCGTTCGCAGCATCAGGCCGTCGCCGCCGAGCGCTACGATGCAGTCGGCCTCTTCGGGCGGAATGTCGCCGTATTTCTCGACGAGCCGCACCCGCGCCTCCTCGGCCTGAGGCGTGCCGGACGAGAGAAAAGCCAGTTTCTTAAAGGGGTTGGGGGTATCGCCGCCGGCGCCCATGTCTGCTGACTTTCCTGATTGCTCGAAAGCGTGACGACTGCGCCTATCCGCGCCCAGCGGCGCGACGTCCGAGGCAATAGGTTTTTTGTCGCTCAGTGGCAATGCCCCGGCGTCTCCTCACGCCTCCCGCCACAACCAGGCCGCGCCGCGCACGCCGCCGGAGTCGCCATGAACATTGCGCAGAATCTTCGTATCCAGCGCGTCGGTGAAGGCATGGCCCGCGACGCGCGCAGTGAGCCCGTCATAGATGCGCGCGATATTCGAAACGCCGCCGCCGAGCGCGATCACATCCGGGTCCAAAATATCGATCACCATGGCGAGGGCGCGGGCAAGACGATCTTGATAGACGTCGAGCGCGGCAAGGGCCGCCGCCTCCCCGCGCTCGGCGCGCGCGACGATCTCCTGGCCTGTCGCCGAGGCGCCGGCGCGCCGCTCATAGTCGCGCGCGAGGCCCGGCCCGGACAGAAAAGTCTCGATGCAGCCGTCATGTCCGCAGAAACAATGGGCGCCGGGATATTCGTCGGGCTGCATCCAGGGGAGCGGCGTATGCCCCCATTCGCCGCCGATGTGATTACGGCCAGCGATGATCTTGCCGTCCACGACGACGCCGCCGCCAACGCCTGTGCCAATGATGACGCCGAAGACCACGCGCGCGCCCTGCCCCGCGCCGTCGATCGCCTCCGAAAGCGCAAAGCAATTAGCGTCATTCTCGACGCGCACAGGCCGATCGAGCGCCCGCGACAGGTCGACGTCGAGCGGCTTGCCGTTGACGCATTGCGTATTGGAGCCTTTCGCCAGCCCCGTATGCGTCGAGATCGAACCGGGCGCGCCGACCCCCACCAGGCCGCGCTGGCCGGTCTCAGTTTCGATGTCGAGAACGAGCGTCGCGACAGCGCGGATGATCGCGTCATAATCATGCGCCGGAGTGGCCACGCGGCGGCGGGCGAGAATGGCGCCGGCGCGATCGAGCGCGATCGCCTCGATCTTCGTTCCGCCAAGATCGACGCCGATGCGGATGGGTCCATCGTTCATTGGCGGCGCGCGCGGTCGAGATGCTGGGCCTTTTGAAGCGGGCCTTCCATCGCCGCGTCGATTTGCGCAGAGTCGAGATCGAGGTCCTTGGTGTTGGCGCCGGCGAAAATCGCCCCGGTGAAATCGGCCCCCGAGGCGTCGGCGTTCGCGAGATTTGCGTCGCTGAAGTCGGCGCCGGCGGCATGGGCGAAACGCAAATCGGCGCTCATCAGATTGGCTTTCCGCAGCAGCGCGTTTTCGAGATGCGCCGACCGCAAGACAGCGCGCATCAGCCCCATGGACTGGTTCTTCATATCCGCTGAGAGATCCGCGTGATCGAATCTGGCGCCGCGCAGCGAGGCGCCCGTTAGATCGCCAGCGAGGCGCGCGCCGGAGAAATCGGCGCCATCGGCGTTCATCCGCTGCATCTGCGCTGCGAAGGCCTGCGCGCCCTTCAGCGAGGCCCCGGTAAGATCGGCCTCGATCAGCCAAGCCTGGTCGAGAACGGCGGCATCGAGCTTCGCGCCAGAAAGCCGAACCTTGTTGAGGCGCGCCGCGCGGAAATTGGCGCCCGAAAGATCGAGATGGGAGAGGTCGAGGCCGTTGAGGCTCTTTCCCGAGAAGTCGATATTCCGAGCGTCGAGCGCCGCCTCGACCTCGGCGCGCGTCATCTCGGATTGCGAATAGGCCGGCTGCGAAAGATCGACGCCTTTAAGCATATCCTGCGCATGAAGCGGCGTTGCAATAAGGAGCCCCGCGAAAGCGGCGCGCGCCAGAAAATGCCTGTTCATCTTCGCTCCCCGGCGCAGCGACGCGCCTCCGGCGATAAATTTACAGCAGGATGGCCCGCAGCGAAATCTGGCGGCGCGGACCGCGAGCCTTCAGGCTCGCTCAGACTGCCGCCAAAGTAGCGATGACGCCCCTCGCGCTTCGAGACGCCTGCCGCGCAGGCCCCTCAGCATGAGGGGCTTCTGCATCTACGCCAAACACTTAGGCATCATCCTGAGGAGCGAGCGCAGCTCGTGTCTCGAAGGACGAGGCCGCCTCGGAAGCTCGCTATTCTAAAAGCGAGCCTGAAGGCTCGCGGTCCGAAGGCCCGAAAAAAAGGGGCGCGGCCACGGCCATGCCCCTAGGGTCCGGAGAAGAGAAAACCCGGGATTAATCAAGAGATAGGCTTGCGCGGGCGCCGTGCAAGCCCGGCTCACCCGGGCGCGCGCCTCTGGCGCAGGAAAGGCGCCATGCCGGCGCGCGCCAGGGCGTCGGCGCGCTCGTTCATCTCGTCCCCCGCATGGCCGCGCACCCAATGCCAGGCGACGTCGTGACGCTCCTCGGCGGCCTCGAGCCGCTGCCAGAGCTCGACATTCTTCACCGGCTTACGGTCCGCAGTCTTCCAGCCGCGCGTTTTCCAGTTCTTGATCCAGGAGATGACGCCGCCACGCACATATTGAGAGTCGGTGTAGAGATCGATCGCGCAGGGTCGCGTCAGCGCCTCCAGCGCCATGATCGCGGCCATCAGCTCCATGCGGTTGTTCGTCGTTTGCGGCTCGCCGCCACAGATTTCCTTCTCGACCTCGCCAAACCGCAAGATGGCGCCCCAGCCGCCGGGGCCGGGATTGCCGGAGCAAGCCCCGTCCGTCCAGATCGCCACGCGGCGCGTCATAGAAAGGCGCCGGCCGTCTGATGGAAACGAAGCTTGGCCAGATACTCGCGCGGGTCCTTGGGCCGCACGAGCGCGCCCTTCGGCACGTCCAGCCAATCGACATAGCGCGTGAGAAGGAAACGCATCGCCGCCCCGCGCGCGAGAGTGGGAAAAGCGTCGAGCTCCGCGCCATCCAGGGGCCGAACGCGGCGGTAGGCAGAGAGAAGCGCGGCGCCCTTCTCCATGTCGAAGCGATGCGCCTCGTCGAAGCACCAGGCGTTCAGGCAGATCGCAAGATCATAGGCGTAGGCGTCGTTGCAGGCGAAATAGAAGTCGATCACGCCCGAGATCTTGTCGCCCAGAAAAAACGCATTGTCCGGGAAAAGATCGGCGTGGATCACGCCGCTCGGCAGATCGCGCGGCCAGTTCTGCTCCAGATAATCGAGCTCGGCTTCGACCGTCTCCCGCAGCCCCGGCTCAACTTCATCGGCGCGCGCGGCGGCGGGCGCGAAAAGCGGGCGCCAGGCCTCGACCGAGAGCGCATTCGGGCGGCGCAGCGGAAAATCCGCGCTGGCGAGATGCAATTGCGCCAGCGCCACGCCGAGCGCCGCGCAATGCGCGACCTCGGGGTGATGCACCGAATAGCCGTCCAGGAAAGTGACGATGACCGCCGGCCGCCCCGCGAGGCGCCCGAGCGGCTTGCCGGCCCGGTTGGGCACCGGCAGCGGGCAGGTGACGCCGCGCCGCGCGAGATGCTCCATCAGCCCGAGAAAAAACGGCAGGTCCGCCTCCGCCACGCGCCTCTCATAGAGGGTGAGGATGAAGCTTCCAGCGCTGGTGTGCAGGTAGTAGTTGGAGTTCTCGACCCCCTCGGCGATGCCCTTGCAGGAGAGGAGGTCGCCGATGTCATAGGTTGCGAGGAAAGCGAGCAGCTCCGCGTCGTCAACCTGCGTGTAAACGGCCATTGGGTTCTTTCCGGAGCGCCGCCTGTCAGGCGAGCGCCCGCAGCTCCTTCGGCAATGGGAAGGAGACGCTCTCGTCGGCCGTCGAGACGGTTTCCACGGTGATGTCATAGCGCTCGGCGAAAGCGTCCATGATTTCCTCGACGAGAACTTCCGGCGCAGAGGCGCCGGCGGTGATGCCCAGTGAGGCGATATTGCTGAAGATCGACCAGTCGATCTCGCGCCTGCCCTGCACGAGCTGGGCGGGGGCGCCGGCCCGCTCCGCCACTTCGCGCAGGCGCTGCGAATTCGAGGAATTCGGCGAGCCGACGACGATCACCGCATCGACAGTGGGCGCGACCTGCTTGACCGCCGCCTGACGGTTGGTCGTCGCGTAGCAGATGTCTTCCTTGTGCGGACCGACGATCTTGGGAAAGCGCTTCGTCAGCGCATTGACGATTTCCTGAGAGTCGTCGAGCGACAGGGTGGTCTGGGTGACATAGGCCAGATTATTCTCGTCCGGAAGGCTCAAAGCGTCGATATCCTCGACGGATTCCACGAGCACCACCGCGCCCTCGGGGAGCTGCCCCATCGTGCCGACCACCTCCGGATGGCCCGAGTGGCCGACGAGCAGCACGCGCCGCCCGCGCTTCCAGTGGATTTCCGCCTCGCGATGCACCTTGGTGACGAGCGGACAGGTGGCGTCGATGGCCAAAAACTTGCGCTCCTGCGCTTCGGCGGAGACGGATTTGGCCACGCCATGGGCGGAGAAAATCACCGGCGCGTCGGTCTGCGGGATTTCGTCGAGCTCCTCGACGAACACCGCGCCCTTGGATTTCAGCGACTCCACCACGTAACGATTATGTACGATCTCGTGACGCACATAGACAGGCGGGCCATATTTGGCGAGGGCGCGCTCGACGGCGTCGATGGCGCGCACGACGCCCGCGCAGAAGCCGCGGGGCGAGCACAGGAAAATCTTGAGCGGCGGTTTCATTCCGCGAGGCTGAGCATTCATTTGGGCGCCTTCGGCAATGGGCGCCGCGCGGCTGCGCCGGCGGCTCGAGTGGCGTCTCGCCCGTCTGGACGTCCGCCCATATTTGGCGTCGATTGGGGCGAAGCAATGTGGCGCCGGTCCGAGTCTGTCAAGCCGGCCGCCAAGGCGCTGGGCGGGAGGCTGCTCGCGCGCTTTCCGCGCGCATGGGGTCGTGCGAGCGATCAGAAAGCGCGCAGAGTCAAAAAGCTGCGGCCGGGACGCGAGCGCCCGCCGGGCGGGCGAATCCCCCGTTTCGGAAGTCCGCCTGCAGGATTTTGGGAAACGGCGACGCCGACAATAGGCGCCCGCTGCGTTTTGTCCCGGCGCGGCGCGCCAGGCGTCATCCGAGCTATTTGAGTCCGGCGGCGGCCTTGTCGTAGTACAAGGTCGACATTTTCGTGCCGATGGCCGTCGCCCCGCCGATAATGATGATGGAAACAAGAGAAGCAATCACCGCATATTCAATAGCGGTGGCCCCGCCCTCGCCTGCAATAAATCGATGAAACAAGCTGCGCATCGGGCCTCCTTTGGCAAAAGATTAAGCAGGAAAACTCTCCAAACGCTTAATTGCGACGCTCCCAATCTAGGAGCCCCGCCGCCGCCCGGCCCGATCAGCAATCCTGGCGCCAGCGGCGCCGCGGCCCGCTCTTGCATCCAATCGGCTTTTACGGCATCCATCTGCGCCGACCGCTTGGTGCCACGCCAGCCTCTCGCGTATCCTGAAACTTGGCGCGGCCCTGCCTTCCTTCACCGCGCGCTCTTTTGGTCGCCACGACCTCTATCAGACGGAAAATTAAGTCAAAAATGGCTCGCGACGTAACTGACTCGACGCCGATTGCGTCCCGGGACGCGCTCGTTGAATGGCTCGCGGCCGGTTGCAAAAGCGCCGGCGCGCCGCTGCTCGTCGGCACAGAACACGAAAAAATCGCCTTCTACTCCGATCTGCTTGCGCCGGTTCCCTATGGCTGTGACGGCGGACGCTGCGGCGTCGGCCGCCTGCTCGAAGGCGTCCAGGAAGCGACCGGCTGGGAGCCGATCATGGACCGCGACGCGCTCATCGGGCTCGCCCAGACGGACGGCGGCGGCGCGATCTCGATCGAACCAGGCGGGCAATTCGAGCTTTCGGGCGCTCCCCTGCTCGACATCCACGCGACGGACGCCGAGCTCGGCGCGCATCTCTCGGCGCTGGCCGGCGTCGCGCATTCCTTGGGCGTCCAGTTTCTTGATCTCGGCGCCAGCCCGAAATGGTCGCGCGCCGAGACGCCGGTCATGCCCAAGCAGCGTTACAAGATCATGGCCGCCTATATGCCCAAGGTCGGCGCGCGCGGCCTCGACATGATGTTTCGCACCGCGACGATCCAGGCCAATCTCGACTTCGTCAGTGAAACGGACATGGTCGAGAAAGTGAGGGTGGGGCTCGCGCTGCAGCCGCTCGTCACCGCGCTTTTCGCCAATTCGCCGTTCCTGGACGGCAAGCCCACCGGGCGGCTATCCGAACGCTCCAATATCTGGCTCGACACCGACGCCGATCGAACCGGCATGCTGCCTTTCGCCTTCGAGGAGGGGTTTGGCTTCGAGCGCTACGTCGATTACGCGCTGGACGTGCCGATGTATTTCGTCAAGCGCGGCGACGTCTATCACGATGTTGCGGGCGCGAGCTTTCGCGACCTGCTCGACGGCCGATTGCCGCAACTGCCCGGCGAGCGCGCCGTCATGTCCGATTGGGCGAATCATCTTTCGACGATCTTCCCCGAGGTCCGGATCAAGACCTATCTCGAGATGCGCGGCGCCGACGGCGGCCCGCGCGCCCATATGACCGCCCTGCCCGCGCTCTTCGCCGGACTTTTCTACGACAGCGTCGCGCTCGACCAGGCGCGCCAGCTCACCAAGGGATGGAGCGCCGCGGCCCGGCAGCAACTACGCGAGGATGTTCCTAGTCTCGCGCTCGACGCGACGATCGACGGCCGCAGCTTGCGGGAGATCGGACGCGACGTGCTCGCCCTAGCGGAGGCGGGCCTCAAGCGACGCGCGCGCGTGAATGCGGAAGGCGCAGACGAAACCATCTATCTCGCGCCGCTCCAGAAGATTGTGTCGGAAGGCCGCACCTTGGCGCAACTGCGCCTCGAGGCCTTTCACGGCGCTTGGGGCGGCTCCGTCGACGGCGCCTTCAGGGACTGCGTTATCCCACTTTGAGATTAAAAATCCCGCGGCCATGCGCGGGATGATCTTCTTCGCTTCTCAGCGCGGGAAGAGGTCGTTGAGACCGAACGGCGCCATTGGCTGCAGATGAGACGCGCGCTGCACGCCGTCGCCCAAAGCCGCATAACCCATCGGGGCGGCTGCGGCGGCGGGGGCGCGTGGAATGTCGACGCGCACATGCCCGCCGATTTTCACGCACCCGCTCGAACCCGAGACCGCGACATAGTTCGCGCCATAACGCGCACAATTATTCGACGACTCGGCGTTGGCCGGAGCCGCGTCGAGCGACGCGCCAATTGCGAGACCCACGATAAGGCCGAGCGGCGCAAGGGGGCGGACATTGGCGAACATCATCAGGCGATCAGCCTCTCTTCAGATTGGACGACAAAGCGTCGTCTCAATCGCGAGCCCCGAAATCTCGAGCAGAAAGGAATCTACGCGCAGTTGCGCGCGGCTCGTTTCCGCGATTCCGGCACTAGACCCAAACATCGTGGCGGGATCGTGTCCCGGCCTTCTGCGTGCTTTCACTGTTGTGGAAAAACAACACGACGAAATTTATTTTTCGTATACGGCGCACGATCGATTAATGATTCGTTACAGAGCTTTACCATCCCAGTCGCCGATTGCGGCCTGAACGATCGCCAGCGCCGCAACCGCCGCCGTGTCGGCGCGCAGCACCCGCGGCCCAAGCGAGAGTCGCGCGACATTCGAGAGGCGCGCGATGGCGGCGCGCTCCTGTTCGTCGAACCCGCCTTCAGGACCGATGAGGACGCTGACGCCCTCCCCCGACCGCCCCGAAAGCGCTGTGACGGGATTGGCGATCGGCGCGTCCTCGTCACAAAAAACGAGCAGTCTTTTCTCCGGAAAGCTGACCAAAAAATCAGCGAGATCGACCGCCTCCGAAGCTTCCGGGACGGCAAGCACGCCGCATTGCTCTGCGGCCTCTACCGCATTCGCCCGCAGCCGCGCCGAATTGACGCGGCGAACCTGCGTTCGATTGGTGATGACGGGAACAAGACGCCCCGCGCCCATTTCCGTGGCCTTCTGCGCCATGTAATCGAGGCGCGCCTGCTTCAGGGGCGCAAAGCAATAGTCGAGATCGGCGAGCGGCGTCTGCGGCCGTAAAAGCTTCTCGACCCGCAATGTCGCAGCGCGCCGCGTCACCGCCGTAAGATGCGCGAGGAACTCGCCGTCCCGCCCGTTGAACAGAAGAATGGCGTCGCCCTCGCGAAGCCGCAGCACGTTCAAGAGGTAATTGAGCGCGTCGGGCGGCGGGGCGACGTCCGCGCCCGGCGCCAGATCCGCCTCCACGAAGAGCCGTTGCGCTGAAAAATCGTAATGTGACAAGATGGTGTCCCGACCAGGCGCGCTGTGTTCCGCCGCAATGCCGCCGCCATGAAGGCGCCGCTTTGTTCGCGGACAGGTTGACCAAAACTTGCGCCGACGGCAAGCCTGCTGTTAACAGAATGAAGCTATTGAAAGCGGATCCAAACAAATGAAGATCAGCGCCTCCTCTTTCTTGCGCTCGGTCGCGAGCCTATCCGTCCTGGCGCTGCTCGCCAGCGCGGGCGCCGCCGATGCGCAGTCCTGCCAGGAGGATTTCCAGAAGCTGACGGAGCGCCGCATGGCGCAAATCCAGGTGCTCAACAATCTCGGCAAGGCCGGCAAGGGCAAGATGGACCCGAACGCCGCCTGCCCGGCCGCCAAAAAGCTCGCCGCCGTCGAGAGCGAGATGCTCGGCTACATGACCAAGAACAAGGAATGGTGCAACATTCCGGATAACGTCGTCGAGGGATTCAAGCAGGCCGGCGCGAAAACGAAGAATTTCGCCTCCCAGGCCTGCTCCGCAGCCGCGAAAATGAAGCAGATGATGCAACAGCAGCGCGAGCAAGCGGCTAACGGCGGCATGGGCGCGCCGCCCAAGCTGCCTTCTGGTCCGCTGTGAGCCTCGCGCAGCAAGGCGGCGGCGCGGGAGCCGCCCTCCCCGACGCACAGACCAACCACCCGCTCTGGCGCTACGCGCCGGAATGGATGCGGCCCTTTGTCCAGCTCGCGCGGCTCGACCGGCCCATCGGCTGGTGGCTGCTGCTGCTGCCCTGTTGGGAAGGCAGCGCGCTCGCCTCGGCGACGCTGCATCGCGCGCCCAATCTCTGGCATCTGACGCTGTTCTTTATCGGCGCCGTGGTCATGCGCGGCGCCGGCTCGACCTATAACGACTATGTCGACCGCAAGATCGACGCCCAGGTCGAGCGCACGCGCAATCGCCCGCTCGCCAGCGGGCGCGTGTCGCCGCGCGCGGCGCTGTGGTTCATCGTCGCGCAATGTCTCATCGGCCTTGCCGTGCTGCTCTCCTTCAACGGCTACACCATCGCGCTCGGTTTTCTGTCGGTGCTGATCGTGGCGGTCTATCCCTTCGCCAAGCGCTTCACCTCCTGGCCGCAGGCGATCCTCGGCTTCGCCTTCGCCTACGGGGCCATGCTCGGCTGGACCGCGCAGACGGCCGCTATCGGCCTGCCGGCGCTGCTCCTTTACGCGAGCTGCATTCTCTGGACGATCGGCTTCGACACGATCTACGCGCTGCAGGACGTGCGCGACGACGCCATCGCCGGCATCCGCTCGACGGCGCGGCTTTTCGGCGCGCAGGTTAAGCTGGCGGTCGGGGGGCTCTATGCCGGCTCCGCGCTTTGCGCGGCGCTCGCGGCCTATGGCGGCGGCGGCGGGATTTTCTCTTATCTGGGCGTCGCCGCCTATATCGCGCATCTTGCGTGGCAGACGTCGCTCACGCGCGAAGACGCGCCGCCGGGGCTCGCGCTGAAGCTCTTCCGCTCGAACCGCGACGCCGGCCTTCTGCTATTCGGGGGCTTTCTGCTGCAGAGCCTCTCGAGCATTGGCTGAGGCCCAAACATCGGGAGAGCCGAGGCGCAGGGCGCCTCGCGCTCCAGACGTGAAACGATTGGTTGCCTGACGCCTCTTATCTCCCCGGCCGCATAAACGCCCCCACCGCAATTCCGGCGATCGCTGCAATCAGCAGGGCCGTTATCGGCTGGGCGCGGACCGAGGTTTCCACCGTCGAGCGCAGATCCGAGAAGGCTTCGCTCGCGTCTTCCACCGCTTGCTGGCTCTGATCGCGAACATTGGCGAGGGCGGCCGAGGCCTGTTCGACTCCTTCCTCCGCCATGCGTCCCAACTGATCGGAAGCGGAGATCGCCTGTCGGGCAGCGGAGTTGAGGCTGCTCGCGTAGTCCTTGTTTCGTCTAAAGAGCGGCATCTATCGACCCTCGCTTGGAGCCCCTCCAATTCCCACGGATCAACCGGAGGCCGCCAACGGTTGTTCCGCATCTGCTGACAAAAAGGGGCCGGCGGCGCGAGGTGAGCGCCGTGCAGGCGCTTGGCGCCGGAGCGCCGCAAGTCCCCGGAATTGGCCCGCGCGCGCGGGCTGCCGGCGCCTGCGGGAGCGCCCGGCGCAAGCTTTCGACGTTAGGAAGGATACCATTTCCGTTTGAACAGCTCGCATCGGGCGCGTGTCATTCCCGGCGGGCTGAAAGCCCGACCGGGAATCCAGAGCCGCAAAAGCGCTGGTTTTATTTAGAGCCCGTCATTGCGAGCGAAGCGAAGCAATCCAGGGCGGCGATGCGGCCCTGGATTGCTTCGTCGGCTCCGCCTCCTCGCAATGACGGCGGTGAGTCCCTGTGTGTCCAAACGGCCTCGGCCCGGCGGCGTCTGCGCCAAACGGCAAGCGCCCCCGGTTCGTCCCCTTTTCGCCGCGATTTCAGAGATAAATGCAGTCTGCCTCGCGCTTCCGCGCGTCGCTGCTTGCTCCCAAAAGACGGATAAGGATGTTGAGACGCCGCAACTCCCTCATGCTGGTTCTCGCCGGTCTTTCGCTCTTCCTCGGCCAGACGCCCGAGGCGCTGGCGCAATATTACACGCGCGAGCCGAGCGATCCCTATCTTTATGACCGCGGCCGCCAGGGCGACTATTACGCGGAGCCCGACCTTTACAGCGGCGAATTCGACCGCCCGACGCGCGCGCTCCCGAGGCGCGGCCTGGCGCCGGAGGAGCGCGATTACGGGGCTTACGGGCCCGAAAGGGACTTAGAGCCGCCGCCGCCCTCGCGCGCCCAACGACGCCCCGGGGCGCGCATGGCCGCATTGCCGCCGGACGCCGACCCAGCCTATTCGACGCCGCTCGATTTCGACGCACAGGTCGACCCCGGCGTCGCAACGAAAAACCTTGTCGATGACCCGACAGGCCAGGCGCCCAACACGATCACGATCGATACGAAGGCGCGCAAGCTCTATCTGTCGGTCGGCCGGGGCCAGGCCATCGAATATGGCGTCGGCGTCGGACGTGAAGGATTCGCCTGGAAAGGCGCCGCGCAAATCGGCCGAAAGGCCTATTGGCCGGGATGGACGCCGCCGAAGGAAATGCTGCTGCGCCGGCCAGATCTTCCAGATCACATGGAAGGCGGCATGGACAATCCGCTCGGCGCGCGGGCGCTGTATCTCTTCAAGGGAGCCAAAGACACGCTTTTCCGAATCCACGGCACCAATGAGCCGGACACGATCGGCAAAGCTGTGTCTTCTGGCTGCATCCGCATGCTGAACGCGGATGTGATCGACCTTTACGGCCGTGTGTCCAAGGGAACGCGCGTCGTCGTCTTATAGGCGCGCGCTCAACGGCCCTTCGACTCGAGACCCTCGACAAGGGCAATGAGTCTTTCGGGAACCGGTTCGCGCAAAAGCGTCTGGTAGAAATTGCGCAATTGCGCGCCGACGCGATCCTCGGGCTCGCTCTTGCGACGGGACGCGAGAATCGTCGTACCCTGATCGCCCAGACGCGCAGGCGCAATGCTCGCCTTTCCGGCGCGGCGCAACAAGGCGGAGCCTGCGAGATCGTCGTAGATTTTTCGGGCCCCGCCCCTTTTGGCGTTGGGGGCCGCAGGGCCAGCCGCGGTTCTGAGCTCCAAGCGATTCATGGGCGCCTCAAATCGTCTGCGCGGGTCTTCTCCGAAGAAGCCGAATCGAACGCTCCCGCGCATTCGAGCAAAATTGAAAAGAATTAATTAACCGTAAACGTTCCGGCCGCCCGGGATTTTTGCGATTTGACAAGCTGTGGCGCTTCAGCCTGAATCGCGCTTGGCGCCAACGTCAGATTTTTGCGGAGTGAGAACTTGCTGCTTTTCCTTTGCTCGCTTCCCGTGTGGCTCGGGGCGTTTTTTATTGTGTTGTTGCCGACGGCGCTCGCCATGGTCGGACCGATCGTCGTGCGCAAGCGCTATCCGCTTTCGCTGCTCGTCAAAAATAATGAAGTCGCCGGCTTCAACTTCGCGACCGTCGGCGTGATCTACGCCGTGATTCTTGCCTTCGCGATTATCTCCGTCTGGGAGAAATTCAGCGAAACGGAGCTTCTCGTGCTGCAAGAGGCCGGAGCCTCGGCGACGCTGTACCGCCTCTCGAAGGGCCCCGACGCCGACGCCGCTGCGACCCGCGCGGCAGTGGACGCCTATTTGAGGGTCGTCGTCGAAGACGAATGGCCGCGCATGGCCCAAGGCGCGGAAAGCCGCGAAGCGGCCAAGGCGCTCGATGAGGTTTACGCCGCCGCCACGCGGCTGGGTGAAAACAAGCCCGTTGCAGTCGGCGCCGAGATCATGAGAGAGCTGGGCAATATCACCCAGGCGCGGCGGGGGCGGCTGCATCTTGCAATGGGCGTCGTTTCACCGGCGCTGTGGACGATGCTGATTTTCGGCGCGCTGCTGACAGTCGGCTTCACCTATTTCTTCGGACTCGAAAATTTTCGCGCGCAAGTGACAATGACGGGAGGTCTCGCCGCCATCGTCTTTCTCGGCCTTTTTGTCATTGTCTCCTACGATCACCCTTTCACGGGCGAGGTTTCCATCGAAACCCATCCGCTGGTTTCGGTCTTCGAAAACTTCCATCGCGAGTGATACGATTTCGTTTGAACAGCGCGGCATCGGGCGCTCGTCATTCCCGGCGGGATGAAAGCCCGGTCGGGAATCCAGAGCCACACGATAAGCCGCCTTTGCTCTAAATTCCCGATCACTCGCTGCGCGAGCGTCGGGAATGACGCGCAACTAAATAGCCGGATCTCGTATAAGTCGTGCTCTCAGCGCGGCGCGAAAGCAATGACCCGCGCCGGAGCGCCCGACCCCTTTGCGATCTTCATCGGCATCGCCATGATAATCGCGCCCGTCGGGGGAAGCTGATCGAGATTGGCCAAGTTTTCGAGGCCCGGAACATTCGCTGCGCCGATGGCGCGATGCACGAGGAAGTCCTTGGACGCGCCGACGTCGACGCTCGCCGTATCGACGCCAATAAGCGACACATGCCGCTCGGCGACCAGCATGGCGGCGGCCTCGACGCCGAAAGACGGGAAATGGAGATGATCGACCGCGCCCGGCGTATCGTCGCCGAGATAGGCCTTGCGATCCGGCCAGCGCGCGCTCCATCCCGTGCGCAAGAGCACGATGGCGCCGTCGGGAATGCGGCCGTTCGCCCGCTCCCACGCAGAGACGTCTGCGGGCGTAAGGGCGTAATCCGCGTTTTTCGCCGCGCTCTCAGAAACATCGATGACCACCGCCGGGCGAATTAAGCGATCGAGCGGGATGTCCGAATTGGTCCAGCGGCTCTCTGCGAAATGCATCGGCGCGTCGATATGGGTGCCGCCATGTTCGGGAGAGCAGAAGGCGTTCGAGTAATAGAAGAAACCGCCCTTGGTTAAGCCCTTGTGCTCTTGCTTGAGCTGGAAGCCTGTGGGCTCGGTCGGCCAGTAGATCGTGTCGGCGTCGAAGGGATGGCTCAAATCCACCACCTTGGACGCCGAGAGGTCGATCGTCTGAGCGCTTGCGGCGCTGAGCGCCGCCACGCAAAGCGCCAGCCCGTACATCGTTCCCCGAAGAAACTCCGGCATCGCGTTTCTCCATCACCCGCGTGCTGCGAGAAGCGATAAGATTGCCTGCTCGAAACGCATTTGCCAATGCGGTTGCGGGGCGAACAACCGCTTCAAGGTTGCGCCCCGCGCTCCAAACAGAGCTTCACCGCTTTTCATTGTTTTTCTGGCGCGCCGACGCCCTGGATGAAACCGCTATTGGAAGGGACCGACGAAAGGCTGGCCCGGTGCGATCTGCATGACCGTCGCGCGATTGACATAGCCCATCTGGGTTACGTCGGCATAGGAGACGGGAGCGATCTGATTGGCTCGGAAAATGTTGACCGCGCTCCCTTGGCGAGCGGCGACGCCCACGCCCGGCCCGATCTGGACGGCGGCAATGACGCTGATCTGCGGGGAGTCGAACCAGTAAATTTCATTGAACTGGAGAGGCTCGGCGTTGGCTGCGAGCGTTCCGCCGCAAAGAACGGCGGCAATGGCGATAGAGCGCATGCTTTGCTCCAGCTAGCGCGCTTTCCGCGCGCACGGAATCATGCGAGCGAAGAGAAAGCGCGCAGAGTCAAAAATTGGAGCGCATTCTCATCGCACTTTTGCGGAAAATGCGCTCTCGGATGGCCGGTCGACCGCGGCTAACGACACGGCCGCGGCCTGTTTCGCGTGGGCAGTCCCCTAAAACCAGCACTTTGGGTTCCCGATCGCTCGCCGCGCGAGCGTCGGGAATGACAGCGAACCAATCAAGCGGTTCTCGTATCAGAAGCCGTTCGAGAAGGGAGACAGGGGGACGACCGTGATTTGATTGATGGTCGCGTTTTGGATGGCCACGGAGCCCGCTGAAGCGCCAAAAATATATTGGCCGATGTGCGCCAGGTTATCCGTGCCTTTCACCGTGCTTTGCCCGATTTGAGCCTGCTGGAGCGCAAGGGCGCCGTCGATGCCCCCCACGAACTGAGCGATCGAGCCGTATGAGCTTGCCAAGGCGGCGCCGGAGAAAAAGGAAAAAACCACGGATAACGCCAACAGTTTTCTCATGAGTAGCTCCCTTGCTTACTTGAGACTTTTTGAGATTTTACTTCGTCAATCCAGCAACGAGCCTATTCCCGGAAGCGCCAACCTCATAGGCGCCCTTTCGGCTTGGATGAGACGAAGTAGTTTCGAGGATTCTCACCGCGAGCATCTGCTTCCGACCCATAAGGGCGCAGCCATTGGGTTAAACGCCGCGGCCCTGCCTTTCTAAGTATAAATACATATTAGTACGTATAATTACGTATGCATGCTGTTGCAAAAACAGCGCAACGCGGGAAAACGACCGCAATTACCCATTCTAATACTGGCGCGGTCGTCGTGACGGCGCTTAGAGTTACGCGATGGTCTCCCCCGCCCCAGGCAATCCTTCCCGAAAACAGGCAAAGAAACCTTTGGCTAAGAACCAGAAGTGCTCGAAGCGTCGCCGCCTCGGTCCTGGCGCTTATTGTCTGGCCGCCTGCGCCGCAGGCGTCGCATGGCCGGCGTCCATGGCTCGCGCGCAAGTATTGAACCCGACGGTTCTCGCGCCTGCGGCAAAGCTGCCGCAGGAGCGCGAGCTGCAAACGGTGGCCTCGCATGGGCGCGCCGGCCTCCAAATGCCCAAGGCGGCGGACAAGAAATTCGTCACTGTGCGCGTCGTGACGATTGCAGGCGCGTTCCCCGAGCTTGCCGAGCAGAACGCCGCGCTCGTTCAGAAGCTCCAGGGCAAACGGCTGAGCCTCGCCGAAATTTATAAGGTGGCCGCCGAACTTCAGGCCGCCTATTCGAAGTCCTTTCCGCTTGCGACGCTTTCGGCTCCGCGCCCCGACTTCGCCGATGGCGTGGTAAAGCTCGACGTCACCGATGGCGTCATCGAGAAGCTCGAACTCTCCTCCGTTCCCGAACGCGCGCGCGAGCTTGTGCGCGCCCGGCTGCAGCCGCTCGTCGGCCAGCGCCATCTGGCGGCCGCCGAGTATCAGCGACGCACCCTGCTCGTCGGCGCCATCGCCGGCGTCAGCGGCCAAGCCTCGACGACGCCTCTCGATTCCCCTGACGGCTACTCTCTGAATGTCGCAGTGGTGGAGAGCCGCGTCGCGGGCGCGAGCGCGATTACCAATCGGCTGCCGAAGGAATATGGGACGTGGGAATTTGCGCAGACCTTCGCGCTGAACAACGCCCTGGGGTTGGGCGAACAAATCGCTGGCGCGGTTTCGTCGACGCCGGATTTCGACCGTTATTTCAGCGGAACCTCGAAAAGCGAAGCTTATAGCACCGATGTTTTTGTGCCCATCGGGGCCGACGGCCTGGTTTTCGGCGCCGGCTATCTCATGGCGCGATCCCGCCCGTCGCCCTATTTCTCCACGCTTCCAGACGAGCTTCTCTTTGCGGGGGAGCGCGTCACGGGAAGATTCGACCGCGTCTACGCCCGCGTCGCCTATCCGCTTTTCCTCACAACGGACCTCACCCTGCGCATTCAGGCGGACGCCGAGCACATCAACAACCGCTACCGTTACCGCCCCCTGCCGCTCGGCTTCATTCAACCGGCCTGGGCGCCTTTCCCGTCTCCGATCCAGGATGTTTTCCGAGACCGCTACAATGTCCTGAGGCTGTCCGCGGACGTCAAATACCGCATCCCCTGGCTGGACAACGCGACCTTTGCGGGTCTTATCGCTTATGGGCGGGGCCTTGGCGGCCGTTTGGACAGCACGGACTTCGCCTTTGGCCCGCCGCTGTCGCGCCTTGGCGCGAGCCCCAGTTTCGACCGGCTCAATCTGAAAGGCCGCCTCGACGTCGGACTGCCGGAAAACTTCATCTTCTCCGCGATCGGCCGCCTGCAAACGAGCTTCGGCAAGCCGCTCATGATCCCGGAAAACTTTTTGCTCGACGGCCCGGAAGCGGTGTCGGGCTATGCGTCGGGCACGCTCAACGTCGACCGCGGCGTCACAGCCCGCGCCGAACTGTCACGGCCGGTCAATCTGGCGCTGCTCGGCTATAATCATTTGGTGTCGCCTTACGTGTTCGGCGCCTGGGGCAGCGGCGTGCGCGAAGAGCGCTCGCCGGGATTTTTCCGGCATATATGGGCCGAGACCTTCGGCGGCGGCGTGCGGACCGATACGAATTTCACGGGCACGCCCTTCGGCGAGTCGCTCTCGATCGAGGTCGGCCGCGACTTGTCGAACATTCCGTTTCGCAACAGCGGCTATCGCACCAATGTGACTTACAATATGCGCTTCGCGGGCGACCCCTTCGCGCCCGAGGCGACGCCGGCCGCGCCAAGCGGCATTTTCAAAAAGGGCCCGCCTGATGAAAAGCCCGCCTCCCCTTTATGGGAGGGCTTCTACGCCGGTTTGAACGCCGGCTACACTTGGGACCCGAGGCCCGAGATCGCGACGGCCGGCGTGCCGCTCTGGACGGGCATCGACACATTTTTTACGGGGCTCGTTCCCCATTGGCTCGCGTCGGCGAATGGGCTGAGAGGCCGAGCGATCGAAGCCGGCGGCGGTTTCGCCGGCGGCGCCCAGACTGGCTACAATCTGCAATTCGGCAAGGTCGTCGCCGGCCTGGAGACCGACATTCAGGGGTCAAACGCACGAACCCGGCATGCGCTCACAAATGGGGGGGCTTCGTTTTTCGAGGTCGACGTCCAAAACCGGCTGTTCGCGGTCGAGCCTTTAGCGACAAGCATCGACCACACGAAGAACGTCGACTGGCTCGGAACGACGCGCGCGCGGCTCGGCTATCTCGTTACGCCGAGGTTTCTGGCCTATGCAACGGGCGGCGTGGCTTACGGCGAGGCGCGCGCGAGCACCTTCGTTCGTCAGAATTGGGCGCCCTTCGCGCCACTCGGCCCGTTCTTGCAATCCGCCGGCGCGACCGGCGGCTACTCCGGCTTCAGAGTCGGATGGACGATCGGCGCCGGTCTCGAATGGATGTTCGCGCCCAATCTCAGCGTGAAGGCCGAGTACCTTCACTATGATCTCGGGAGCGTCAACTACGCGCTCTCTCCTCTCGTCACCACCCTTACCCTGACCGGCGACACAAACGTCATCCTGCCCGGCGCGCACACGCAATTCCGTGGCGACGTCGTGCGCGTGGGTCTCAATTATTTCTTTGGACGCCCGGCGGGCGAATCTCCTGCGCAAGCGCCGGCGGCCTTCGCGCAAGGCTTCTATGCCGGCCTCAACGCCGGTTACGCTTGGGACGCGTCCCCCTCCGTCGCGCTGGCCGCGGGACCGATCCAGGCCGACATCGACCGAGCCGTTTCCGGCACTCTCGCGGGCGCGATGGCCGCAAGCGCGACAGGCGTCTCGAGCGCTTCCGCCAATGGCGCGCTGGGCGGCGGCCAAGCTGGCTATAGTTGGTTGATTGGCAATTATGTCCTCGGCGTCGAAGCGGATTTGCAAGGGGCGAGCCAAAAAGGCCGCGGCGGCTTCATTGGTTTCGCGCCAAACTCTGTCGCCGGCGTCCCCTCCGGGGCCTCCAGCACGGCGGTTCACAGCGAGAAAACGCTCGACTGGTTCGGCACGCTACGGATGCGCGGCGGTTTCCTGGTCACGCCGTCCCTGCTCGCCTATGGAACCGGCGGCTTCGCCTATGGCGGCGCCACGGTTCAGAACTTGACCGCGCATCAAACCGACTCCGCGCTTCTTTTCCTTCAGTCGACGGGTTCCGTCGGCAGTTATTCGGCCGGCCGTATTGGATGGACTCTCGGCGGCGGCATCGAATGGAAATTCGCTCCCGACATAAGCCTGAAGGCGGAGTATCTGCACTATGATCTTGGCCGTGCGCAATATGGCGCCGGCGTGATTGCGACCGAGTTCCTCGGCCGCGCCAATAAAGCCGCCCTTACAGCCAGCACGCGGTTCAGCGGAGACATTGCGCGCCTGGGACTGAATTACCACTTCGATCCCATTGCGGTCCTACCGGCCCTCACCCGGTAGCGCCGCGACCACGCACGAAAAAGCCGCGCGCTTTTCGCGTCGCGGCCTTTGTTTTACGTGGACGAGTGTTACGCGCAGTAGGACGTCGGCGTTTCTTCCTGCTGCCCCGGCTGGCCGCGGACGATCTCCGCGATCCGGATCACCGCCTCGGTGCGGTTGCGCACTTGCAGCTTGCGCATGACGTTGCGGATGTGAACCTTCACGCTGCTCTCGCTCATGCTCAGCTCATAGGCGATGACCTTGTTGGATTTGCCTTTGAGCAAGGCTTTGACCACATCGTTTTCGCGGACCGTAAAATCGAACTTTGCATCACAGCGGATGCTCTCGTTCGACTCCTCCGGCCGCGTTTCCATCACCGCATTCGCCGGGACGAACACGCCTCCCACGAGAACGAGCTTGATCGCCCTGGCGACGACTTCGAGCGGCGTGTCGCTCGGAATATAGCCCTTCGCGCCGCTGCGGAGGCTGTTGGCGATGTGGCTGCGGCTTTCATTGTCCGAGAAGAGAACGAGGGGGACTTCTTTCTCCCACTGCGACAATTCCCGGATCAGCTCCGATTGCTCGGCCTCGATCTGCTTGTCGACGCCGCTGAGGATAATGACGCAGGCGGAGGCGCCGGTCGGGTCCTGGCTCCAGGACGCCACGTCCGGATAGGTCAGGATCGGCAATCCGAGCTTTTTTTGCAGGCACATGGCCAAGCATTCTCGGATAAGCGCTCTCGTTTCGATGATGATGACGGACGGCGAGAAGGCGTCGGATAAGTTCTGGCTCGCGAAAATCTCCTCGCGCGAAAAGATCTCGTCTTGAGCTTCTCCAATCATGGCAACCCCCTACGCAAACCACAACACAACGTGGAATTAAACTTTAGCCGGATTAGTTTTCGTTGCAAGATAAATTTAATCACCTCCGTCAAGACTGAGAACCCGCGATTAACAGCAAAATTATAAGGCCAAGCTGCTTGCAGCATATACAGTATTATACGTATGTAAAACTACTTACCCAGGAAGGAGTGCGGAAAAACCACAAGACATTACACAACCCCGGTATGTCGCCCGTTACAACTCGCGCATCTTCGACAACAGTGAACAAGTCCGCCGCATACCGATCGTCCAGGACTGTCCCTGCTCTTGCTTCTCCCGCTATTTTGCCGACTCCAAAACCCCGCAGTCTGTCACATCGAAATCCATCCCTCGCCAATTCACGCGGGTTCCGCAAAAGCTCAGGAAGAAACGAGGAAAGAAAGAAGCTCTTGGGAGAGGCGAAAGAATATTAGGTTTCGAATGTCCGCGCCGCTCGAAAGGCTGAGGCCGGATGCAACGGCCTTGCATGTCGCGCCCGAGCGGATACATCCTGCCCAACACGCTCGCTTTCGGGATTCACAACGTGACACGACGTTCAGGCAGCGCCGATCTGCCGCTTCATTACGGGCGCGTTCCGGCGTGGCTCAGCCAGCGCATGGCGCGCCTCGGCGCGGTGATCGCCGAAGCGATCGTGCATCATTACGGCCGCGACGAGTTCCTGCGCCGTCTCGCCCATCCGTTCTGGTTCCAATCCTTCGGCGCCGTCATGGGCATGGATTGGCACTCCTCCGGCGTCACCACCAGCGTGATCGGCGCGCTCAGACGCGGCCTCACGCCGCTCGCGGGAGAGCTTGGCCTACATATCTGCGGCGGACGCGGCGCACGCTCTCGACAAACCCCACTCGAGCTGACGACCATCGGGGAGCGCGTGGGCTTCGATGGAGCGGCGCTCGCGCGGGCGAGCCGGCTGGTCGCCAAGGTGGATAGCGCCGCCGTTCAAGACGGGTTCGACATCTATCTGCACGGATTCATCGTAGCCGACGACGGCAAATGGGTGGTTGTTCAGCAGGGGATGAACGGCGAGACGCGCTATGCCCGCCGCTATCATTGGCTCTCGGAAGGGCTCAAGGATTTCGTCGAGGCGCCTCATGCAGCCATCGATGGCGAGAACCAGGGCGAAATCGTCAATCTCACCGACTACAGGGCCAGCGCCTCGCGCGCGCGCCAGCTCGATCTTCTGCGCGACCTCGGGCCGGACGGCCTGCTGCGCGAGGTCGCCGCCGCCGAAGGAAAAACCGAGCCGCCGCCCGCGCAAGCCACGCTCCCGCACCTTTTCATGCCGGCCCATCACGATGTCCGCCCCAAGGATGTGATGCTCCGCAGGCTGCACGGCGCCCTCGCCGCCGCGGCGGATCAGGGACCGCAAGACTTCGCCGATCTGCTGCTCGTGCCGGGCGTTGGCGCCCGCACGGTTCGCTCGCTCGCGATGGTGGCGGAAGTTGTCCACGGCGCCCCCTGCCGCTTCGCGGACCCGGCGCGCTTCTCGCTCGCTCATGGCGGCAAGGACCGCCATCCTTATCCGGTCCCGATCGACGTGTATGACAAGACCATCGATGTGTTGAGAAGCGCGGTCAGCAAGGCCAAGCTCGGAAACGCCGACAGGCTCGACGCCCTTCGCCGACTCGACGAGCGCGCGCGGCGTCTGGAACGCAGCGCGACAGGCCCGTCTCTGCCGCAATTCATTGAAGAGGAGCGGCAGCGCTCGCATGAATATGGCGGGCGAAGCGTCTTCGGCTGGGAGCCCGCTCCCGAGGGCGCCACGGAACCGCCCGCGGAAAGTGGGCAAAACAAAGCGACGCGCGCCTGAGCGGAAGAAAAACGGCGTTTCGGCTGGCGCCGCAGTTGCGTTAAACTCCTGCCGCCTCTCCTATCCCAGCCGCTTGCACATGACGACTTTCCCTATTCGCTACGTCGAACCTGTCTACCGCCCGCCGAGCGAAGCTGACTCGCTTATCCTGCCCGTAACCAATGGCTGCTCGTGGAATCGCTGCACATTTTGCGAAATGTACAGCGCGCCACAAAAGCGCTTCCGCCCCAGAGACGCGCAGGAAGTGCTCGAAAGCATAAAGCGCTGCGGGGAACAATTCGGACCAGACCTCAAACGCGTTTTCCTCGCGGATGGGGACGCGATGACGCTCTCGACCCGCCGGCTCGTCGCCGTGCTCGAGGCGATCCAACGCGACCTACCGGGCGTGCGCCGGGTGTCAAGCTACTGCCTGCCGCGCAATGTCAGAAAGAAGTCGACCGCGGAGCTTAAAGAGCTCAAGGAACTCGGGCTCTCTCTCGTCTATGTCGGCGCGGAGTCCGGCGACGATGAGGTGCTGGCGCGGGTCGACAAGGGCGAAACTTTCGCAACCACGCGCGAGGCGCTGGAAAAATTGCAGGAGGCGGGCGTCAAACGCTCCGTCATGATCCTCAACGGCCTCGGCGGAACGGCGCTGTCGCGCCAACATGCGCTGAACTCGGCGGCGCTGATGAATGCTGCGCAACCGGAGTTCCTCGCCACGCTGGTGGTGAGTTTTCCCTACGGCGACGCGCGGCTGCGCGGAAATTTCCCAGACTGGGAGCCGCTCGACGTCTTGGGGCTCATGCGGGAGATGGAGCTGTTCATCTCAGCATTGGAGCTGAACAGAACGGTCTTTCGCAGCGACCACGCCTCGAATTGGCTCGTCCTCAGAGGAACGCTTGGCGCCGACAAGCCGCGGCTGCTTCAAGACCTGCGCAGGGCGATCGCCGAGCCGGATTCTGCGCCGCTGCGGCCCGCCTGGGCGCGCGGGCTCTAGCGCCGTCGCCCCTCACGGCTCGACGAAGAACGACGGCGGCGCCTCTCCGCGCGCAATCAGCTCCAGCAGCCTGTCACTGGCGGCCAGGGCTTCCTCGATCGTCACGTCCATATCCAAATATCGATAGGTGCCGAGCCGCCCGACGAAACTCACCTTTTCGGTCGCCTGAGCGAGCTCGATGTAGCTGCGCAGCAGTTTCTGCTCATTGGCGAGCCGGATCGGATAATAAGGAATGTCTTGCGCGCCGGCGGCGCGGCTGTATTCCCTGTAGCAAAGCGTCATATCGAAGTTGTCTTTTTCCCAGGGCGCAAAATATTTGTGTTCGGTTATTCGCGTGAAGGGCACATCGGCGTCGCAATAGTTAATAACCGCAGCGCCCTGGAAGTCGCCCTTGTCGATCATTCGTTCGAAGTCGAGCGTGCGGTAGCCGAGCCGGCCAAGCCGGAAACCAAAAAAGCGGTCGAGCGGCCCGCTATAGAAGACATGAGCGAAATTCTCGCTCAGCTCCTCGAAGCGGCAGTTCAACCGGACCTCGACATTCGGCGCGCGGAGAATATTCTCGGCCATCGCCGTGTAGCCGCCGCTCGGGATCGCCTGATAATGATGCGCAAAGTAACTGTCGTTGTAATCGAATCTGGCGGGCAGGCGCTTCAGCACGGACGCCGGAAGGTCCGTCGGGCTCATGCCCCATTGTTTCGACGTGTATCCTTTGAAGAAGGCCTCGTAGAGCTCCTCGCCCATCAAGGCGAGCGCCTGCTCCTCGAAATTTCGCGGCTCTTCGATTTTACGCACTTTCGAGGCGATGAAGGCGCGCGCCTCCGCCGGCCCCATGCATCGTTTGAAGAACTGATTGATCGTCATCAGGTTCAAAGGCAGCGAATAGACGCCCGACTTGGCGACGGCGACGACGCGATGGTTATAGGGCCGCATCTCCGCGAAGCGCGTGACGTAAGACCAGACCCGTTCGTTCGAGGTGTGAAAGATGTGAGGGCCATAAATATGAGTCATCACGCCCGTCTCAGGGTCACGGGCGCTGTGACAGTTGCCGCCAAGATGCGATCGCTCGTCGACGACCAGAACCTTGTGCCCCGCCTCGCCCAGGCTCCTGGCGATCACGGCGCCACTCAAGCCCGCGCCAACCACGCAATATCTCATCTGGCCCCTCGCAAGTTCATCGAGGGAAACTACGGGGTCAGGCTGGCGCGACGCTGCCGGGCCCCGGCCAGAAAATCGACCTATGACGCGCCTTTAAGCGTCGCTGGAAACTTCTTGTTAGAAAGATGCCGTTACTGTGGTCAAGCCGGCCGTTCGCCCGGCTAGTTCGCGCGTAGGACAGATGATCTGTCCACCACTGTCCGAAGACTCCTTGGCGACGTTTTCCTGATCCGCCGATCTCGAGCCTCGGTCCACGCGACGTGTCCTGCCCCTTTTCGTAGCTTTTGTGCCCCGGCCGCATTTGCGCGCGGGGATCGCCGCCACTCGCGCGGCGGCGATGGCGCGCGCAGCAGCGTCTGCGGAGGGGGGCTTTCAAAGTGAACTCTTTGGGACGCACACCAACAGCTCAAGGGCCGGCATATGACCTCCATCATTTCTTCGCTCACCCCCAGCCAAGTCGCCTCGCTCTCGACGAGCACGATCTCAAAGCTCACGACCGACGATATAGCGGCTATGACGACCGCTCAGGCGGCGGCGCTGACGTCGACTCAGGTCCGCGCCCTGAATACGGATGACGTCGCGGCGTTTTCCGCGACGCAGATGAGCGCCCTGAGCTGGAGCGCCATCCTCGGCTTCACGAGCACCCAGATCACCGCGATTACCAGCAGCGACCTCACGTCGCTGTCCACCGGTCAGGTCGCCGCTTTCACCACGAGCCAGCTACACGCGCTCTCGACCGACCAGATCGCGTCTCTCTCAACGGCTCAAATCGCGGTTTTCGTTTCCGCCCAGGCCAATGCGCTGACCACTGACAGCGTCGCCGCGCTCTCCACCGGTCAGATCGAGGCGATGAAGACCAATGCGATCGCAGGATTGAGCTCCGCACAGATACAGGCGCTCTCCTCGGTGCAGATCGGCGCGCTCACAACCGCCCAGATCTCGGCGATGACCTCCTCCCAGGCGGCCGCCTTGTCGTCGGATGACGTCGCCGCTCTTTCCGCAAGCCAATTCAGCGCCTTCGGCGCCCGCGACCTCGCCGCGCTGACCACCAGCGCCTTCGCCGGCGTCTCGACCTTGGACATCGCCGCGCTGAACACGTCGCAGGCGGCTGCGCTCACGAGCGCGCAGATGCACGCGCTTTCGACGGACCAGGCCGCCGCCCTGACCACGGCGCAAATCGCCGTCCTCGGCTCTAGCCAGATTGCGGCGCTGACCACCGACGCCGTCGCCGCTCTGTCCACGGATCAGATCGCGGCGTTGAAAACGAGTTCTTTTGCAGCGCTGGGTTCCGCGCAAATTCAGGCCCTCTCGACCAACCAGGCCGCCGCGCTGACCACGGCGCAGGTCGCGGCGCTGACGACCGCCCAAACGGCCGCGCTCACCTCCGACGACGTCGCGGCCTTCTCCACCGCGCAGTTCGGCGCCCTCTCGGCCCGCGACATCGCCGCTTTGTCCACGAGCGCCCTCGCCGCGGCCTCCACTGCCGATATTGCGGCGCTGAGCACCGCTCAGGCAGCCGCCCTGACCACGGCTGAAATCGGCGCCCTCTCCACCGATCAGGCGGCCGCTCTCACCACCGCCGCCGTCGCCGCGCTAGGCTCCGGCCAGGCCGCCGCGCTGACGACGGACGCGGTCGCCGCGCTCTCCACCGATCAGGTTGCGGCGCTCAAGACCCTCGCCGTCGCGGCGCTGACCACCGCGCAGATCGGCGTCCTCTCGGCCGGTCAGACAATCTCGCTGACCACCGCGCAGGTTGCCGCGCTGAAGACCACGCAGATCCAAGCGCTTTCGGCGATCCGGGTCGCCACCCTGACCACCGAGCAGGTGGCCGCGCTCGGCTCCACCCAGGCCGCCGCGCTGACCACCGACGAAATTGCCGCGCTCTCGACAGACCAGGTTGCGGCGCTCAAGACCAGCGCCATCGCCGCGCTGAGCACGGCGCAAATCGACACATTGTCGACCAGCCAGGCCGCCGCCCTCGGCACTGCCCAGATTGTCGCGCTCACCACCGCGCAGGCGGCGCGCCTGAGCTCGGACGACATCGCGGCGCTCTCGACGGCGCAGCTTGCGGCTTTCGAAACGCGCGACCTCGCGGCTTTGTCCTCGAGCGCCTTCGCCGGCGTCTCGACGGCGGACATCGCCGCTCTCAGCACGGCGCAGGTCGCCGCTTTGACGACCGCCGAGATGCGCGCGCTGTCGACCGATCAGGCGGCGGCGCTCACCACGGCGCAAGTGGCGGTCCTCGGCTCCCGTCAGGCGGCCGCGCTCACCACGGATAGCGTCGCAGCGCTCTCCACGGATCAGGTCGCGGCGTTGAAATCCAGCTCTGTCGCCGCCCTGACCACGGCGCAAATCGTTACGCTGACGACCGCTCAGGCGGCGGCGCTGACCACCGCTCAAGTGGCGTCGCTGACCACCGCGCAAGCGGCGGCCCTTTCCTCCGACGATCTGGCCGCCTTCTCGACCGACCAATTCGCGGCGCTGAGCTCTCGCGATCTGGCGGCGCTCACCTCCACCGCCCTTACCGGCGTGTCGACGGCTGAGATCGCCGCGCTGAGCACCGGGCAGATCGCGGCGTTCACGACCGTGCAGATGCGCGGCTTGTCGACCGATCAGGCCGCCGCTCTGACGACCGCCCAAGTGGCCGTCCTCAGCTCCGGCCAGGCCGCCGCCTTGACGACCGATAGCATCGCAGCGCTCACCACCGACCAGATCGCCAGCCTGAGGACGTCCACTGTCGCGGCGCTCGGCAGCGCGCAGGTCCACGTCCTGACGACGGCTCAGGCGAGCGCGCTGACCACCGCCCAGATTGGCGCCCTGACAACGGCGCAGACGGCCGCGCTGACGACCGACGACATCGCCGCCTTCACCTCGACGCAGTTCGACGCCCTCAGCTCCCGCGACCTCGCGGCGCTGCAAACGAGCCAGTTGGCGGCGGTCGCGACCGAGGATCTCGCGGGGCTGTCCACCTCGCAGGTCGCCGCCCTGACGACCAGGCAGCTCCATGCGCTCTCGTCCGAGCAGTCCTCCGCGCTGACGACCGCTCAGATCGCCACGCTGTCGTCCGGGCAGGTGGCCGCGCTCACGACCGACAGCCTCGCCGCTCTCTCCACGGATCAGATTGCGGCGCTCCGGTCGGCCGCCATCGCGGCGCTGAGCACGGCGCAGATCGACGTGCTCTCGACCGCCCAGGTTGGCGCGCTGACGACCAGCCAGATCGCCGCGCTGACGACGACGCAAAGCGCGACGCTCTCCTCGGACGACGTGGCCGCCTTCACCACGGCGCAGTTTGGCGCGCTCGAGGCGCGTGACCTTGCCGCGATGTCGACGAGCGCGCTCGCCGGAGTGTCGACGGACGACGTCGCCATCCTGAGCGCCGCGCAGGCCGGCGCGCTGACGAGCGCGCAAGTTCGCGCGCTGTCGACGGACCAGGCGGCCGCGTTGACGACCGGTTCGGTCGCGGTCCTGGGCTCGGCTCAAGCCGCCGCGCTCACCACCGACAGCGTCGCGGCGCTGTCGACGAATCAGCTCTCCGCCTTCAAGACGAGCGCAGTCGCCGCTTTGACCACCGCGCAGGTCCAGTCCTTGTCGACGGCTCAGGCCGCGGCGCTGACCACGGCCCAGGTCGTCGCCCTGACCACCACGCAGACGCGCGCTCTGTCGACGGATCAGGCGGCGGCGCTGACAACCGATCAGGTGGCCGCTTTGAGTTCCCGGCAGTCGGCCGCTCTCACGACGGACAGCGTTGCGGCGCTTTCCACCGATCAGGTTGCGGCGCTCAAGACCAGCGCAGTCGCCGCGCTGAGCACCGCGCAGATCCACGCGCTCTCCACGGCGCAGATCGCGGCGCTCACGACCGCGCAGATTGGCGCCCTGACGACGTCCGGGGCCTCGGCGCTGTCGTCCGACGACATCGCCGCCCTCTCGACGGCGCAGTTCGCGACGCTGAGCACCCGCGACATCGCCGCCTTGACGACCGCCGCTCTCCTCGGCGCCTCGACCGACGACCTCGCCGCGCTCAGCACGGGCCAGTCCTCGGCCCTGACGTCGAACCAGGTGCACGCGCTGTCGACCGACCAGGCCGCGGCGCTGACGACCGCGCAGGTCGCCGTCCTCAGCTCGGGCCAGGCGGCCGCGCTCACCACGGACAGCGTCGCGGCGCTCTCCACGGATCAGATCGCGGCGCTTTCGACCAGGGCTGTCGCGGCCCTCGGCACAGCGCAGATCAGCGCTCTGTCGACGGCTCAGGTGGCGGCCTTCGCCACCGCCCAGATCGCCGCTTTGACCTCGGCGCAGGCCGGCGCTCTCTCCTCCGACGATGTGGCGGCCTTCTCGACCGCCCAATTCGCGGCCTTGAGCACGCGCGATATCGCAGCCCTGTCGACGAGCGCCATCGCCGGCGCCTCGACGGACGACATCGCAGCCCTGAGCACGGCCCAGGCGGCCGCGCTCACCACCGGCCAGGCGCATGCTTTGTCCAGCGCTCAGACAGCCGCGCTGACGACGGCGCAGGCCGCCGTTCTCAGCTCGGCCCAGGCGGCGGCGCTGACGACCGATAGCGTCGCGGCTCTGACGACGGACCAGGTGGCGGCTTTGAGATCGGCCGCCATCGCAGCCCTGAGCGCCGCTCAAATCGGCATACTGTCGACCGATCAGACGGCCGCTCTCACCACGGCGCAGATCGTGGCGCTGACCAGCTCGCAGACGCATGCGCTCTCGACCGACCAGGCCAAGGCGCTGACGACGGAGCAAGTCGGCGCGCTTTCCTCGCGCCAGGCGGCGGCGCTGACCACCGACAGCGTGGCCGCGCTTTCCACCAGTCAGGTTGCAGCGCTCAAGACCGGGTCGCTCGCGACCCTGAGCGCGGCGCAGATACGCGCCCTGTCGACCGATCAGGCGGCGGCGCTGACCACGGACCAGATTGTCGCTTTGACCACGGCGCAGACCGCCGCGCTCTCCTCGGACGACGTGGCCGCGCTTTCCACCGCGCAGTTCGGCGCGCTGGAAACCCGGGATATCGCCGCCTTGTCGACGGCGGCGATCGCCGGCGCCTCGACGGCCGATATTGCGGCCTTGAGCACCGCCCAGGCGGCGGCGCTGACGGCGGCTCAGGTCCATGTCTTGTCGACCGATCAGGCGGCCGCCTTGACGACGGCGCAGGTCGCGACGCTCGGCTCGGCTCAGGCGCACGGGCTGACGACGGACAATGTGGCGGCGCTCTCCACGGATCAGATCGCTGCGCTCTCGACCGGCGCCTTGGCCGCGTTGAGCAGCGCCCAGATCGCCGCCCTCTCCTCGGCTCAGGCCGGGGCGCTGACCACGGCGCAGATCGCGGTTCTGTCCACCACGCAGGCGGCGGCTCTGTCGTCCGACGACGTGGCGGCCTTCACCACTGATCAGTTCGCGGCGCTCAGCCCCCGCGACATCGCCGCGCTGTCCACCGCCGCCATCGCGGCCGCTTCGACCGCCGATATCGTGGCGCTCAGCACGGCTCAGGTCGCGGCTCTGACAGCGAACCAGCTCCCAGCGTTGTCGACCGATCAGGTGGCGGCGATGACCACGGCGCAGGCCGCGGTGCTCCAGGCGTCGGCCTTGACCACCGCCGGCGTGGCGGCCATGTCGACCGACCAGGTGGCGGCGCTCAGGACCAACGTGGTCGCCGCCTTCAGCACCGCGCAGATCAGCGTCCTGACCACGGCCCAGGCCGCCGCGCTCACCACCGCGCAGGTGACGGCCCTGACGTCGAGCCAGGTCGCCGCTCTCACGACGGACGATATCGCAGCTTTCAGCGCCACGCAGTTCGACGCGCTGGACGCCCGCGACATCGCCTCGCTGCTCACGACCCAGATTGCCGTCGTCTCGACTGCAGACATTGCGGGCCTGTCGACGGCGCAGCTCTCGGCAATGACCACCGCGCAGTTGCAGGCGTTGTCGACGGATCAGACTGTGTCGATCACCACCGCCCAGATCGGCGCGCTCAGTTCCACGCAGATCGGGGCGCTCGAGAGCGCGGACTTCACGGCCTTCTCGACCGATCAACTGGTCGCGATCTCCACGCAGTCCATCGCCGGCTTGTCGACCGACGACATCGGGGCCCTGAGCACCACGCAAGCCAGCGCGCTGACCACCACGCAGATCAATGCGATGTCGTCTGCGCAGGTCAACCGGCTGATGCAACTGTTCCAGTAAGCGCGACACACTGGAACAGCCACAATTGCCGCCGAGGGTGCGTAAGCCTCCTCGGCGGCTGCTTTTGAAGCTCGAGCAAATTCGGCCGCAATCGCCCTCCCGAGCGGCTGCACATGCCTGGCGCAAGCTCTCTTTGCCAAGGTCCGTTGGGATTGCCCTCAATGTTCCCAACTGGACTGCCAACGCATGCTGACGCCGGCCTCCCCCTTGGCGAGCGGGATCGAAATTTTCAACCTCGCCGTTCATCGCGCCAAGCGCCGAAACCTGCCGCTCGTCGAACTTTTCGACAGCGCCGATAAATTGCGACGCGCGGGCCAGCCGGCGTTGGCCAGCGAGCTTTACAAGACATGGATCGCCTTCAACGGCGAACATGAGCTGCTCCACATGGCCTATTTCAACTATGCGGTCGGCCTGCGGGAACAGGGCGACATTTCCGGCGCCGCCATCGCTTTGCGGGAGTGCCTTCGGGTCAAGCCGGATTTCGCCCAGGCGCATATCAATCTCGGCCGCGCATTCGAAGATGCGGGAGACATCGGCGCGGCGGTTCAGCAATGGCGCGCCCTGAGCGAAAAGCTCGCCGAGGTGAACGGCGAGACGGTCGCGCATAAAGTTCTCGCCTTGCACCAGATTGGCCGCGTCCTCGAAGGCGTCGAGGATTTACAGGGCGCCGAGGAGGCCCTGAAGCAGGCGCTCGAACTGCGGCCGGACAAGACAGAGGCCGCGCAACATTGGATTTCGTTGCGGCAGCGCCAGTGCAAATGGCCGGCCGTCGCCGCCGCCGAACGCCTGCCGCGTCGCAACCTCATCGACGGCATGTCGTCGATGTCGCTCGCCGCCTATGCCGACGATCCCATGTTCCAGCTCGCCAAGGCGTATCGCTACAATAAATCCGTCGTCGGTCGTCCGGCGGGCGCGCCGCTCGCGCCGCGCGACAGAAAACCACGCGCGCCGAACGCGCGCCTGCGGATCGGCTATGTCTCCTCCGATCTGCGCGAACATGCCGTCGGCTTTGCGCTCGTCGAAGTCCTGGAAGGGCACGATAAAGCCCGTTTCGAGATCTTTGCTTATTACTGCGGCGAGGATCGCCCCGCGGACGAAACGCAATCGCGCATAAAGGCGGCCGTCGATCACTGGATCGACATCAAAGCGATGGACGACGCCCAGGCGGCGATGCGGATCGCCGACGACGAGATCGACATTCTCGTCGATCTCAACGGCTACACCAAACATGCGCGCACGCGGATTTTCGCCTATCGCCCCGCGCCGGTCATCGTGAACTGGTGCGGTTACCCCGGAACGATGGGGAGCCCCTATCATCATTACATGATCGCCGATCCGGTGATCGTGCCGGAAGAAAACAAGATCTTCTACTCCGAGAAGGTCCTGTGGATCGGCTGCAATCAGCCGCTCGACCGCAAGCGCCGCATCGCCGAGCGCCGTCCGACGCGCGAAGAGGCCGGACTGCCCAATGACGCCTTCGTCTTCGCCTGCCTCAATGGCATGCAGAAGATCACGGCGAATACATTCGCCTTGTGGATGTCGATCCTGAAGACGACGCCCAACAGCGTCCTGTGGCTTTTGACGGGCGGAGCCGACGTCAACGAGCGTTTACGCAAAGCCGCGGCGGATCATGGCGTCGCGCCGGAACGCATTCTCTTTGCCGAGAAAGCGCCGAACCCGCTTCATCTGGCGCGTATCCCGCTCGCAGATCTTTTCCTCGATACTCTGCCCTATGGCGCCCATTCGACCGCCGCCGACGCGCTCACCATGGGCCTGCCGGTCCTGACGTTGCGCGGCCGCAGCTTCGCGGCCCGCTTCTGCGCAAGCGTTGTCACGGCCGCCGGGCTGGATGATTTCATCTGCGCCACGCCCGAGGAATTTTTCGCGCGCGCGACGGAGTTCGCACGCAACCCCGCCGGGCTGGCGGCGCGTCGCAAGGCGCTTGTCGAAAACCGGGATCGCAGCGCCTTGCGGGACATCGAAGGAACCGTGCGACGGCTCGAATCGGTCTTCGACGAAATGCACGGGGATTTTGTCGAGGGACGCACGCCGACGCCCGATTTGACCAATCTCGACGTCTATTACGAGATCGGCTGCAAACTCGATCTAGAGTCCATCGAAACGCTGGGCGAAGACGCCTACCGCGCGCTGTATCGAGATAAGCTGAAGGAATGGAGCGAGCATATGCCCATTCCACAAGACCGCCGGCTGGCGGATTTTTAAGAGCGCGTTTCAGGAGAAACCCGACATGGAAAAGCAGAAGACGATTCTGGTCACTTTCGCGGGGAGAAAGGATCGGATGAGCCTGCTGACGCGTTACGTCGACGCCGCGATCGAGCGCGGGCTGATCGACGAGTGGCATGTCTGGGACTTCACCCGCAACGCCGCCGACGCGCGCTGGCTTCGCGAGCGCTTCCCCATCGCGCAAGTCACGCCGAGCCATACGGACGAATATTTCCTTCTGCCCGGAACGCTCTCGGTGCGGGGAAACAATCGCTGCGTCAAATTCAGCGTTCGCGCCACAAATGACGTGCATATCGGATTGCGGCGTCGCGGCGCGTCGGGAACGAGCTACGAGGTCGTCATCGGCGGATGGAACAATCGCGCAAGCGCCATTCGGCGCTTTGCAAATCCACTCGCGCTGACCGCCACACAACTGAGAAATCACGAGGAGCCGCCCGCCGTTTACGCCTCCACGCCCCAGATTCTCCCCGAGTTCGATTTTGTCGATGTCGAAATCCGTTTCGGCGCCGATGGCCTGAGAATATCCGTCGCCGGCGACGACATCCTCCGTGACGACCTGCCTGTCGCCGACGGCGAGTTCGAAGCCCTGTACCGAACCGGATTTGGCGCCAATGGCGACTGGCGTTTCGAGTGTTTCAATTCGCACGCGGCGCGTCTGTTCGTCGGCGGCAGGGCGCCTTTTTATTCGAAGGACGTCATGTTCTACACGACGGCCTATCAATATTACGCCGCCAACCGCGACGCGCATGCGCGAGACGTCTTTCTCAAATGCGACGACGACATCGTCTATGTCGATCTCGACCGGCTCGGCGATTTCATCGATTTCCGCCGCGCCAATGACGACTATTTCCTGATCAGCGCGAATGTCGTGAACAATGGCGTCTGCGCCCATTTCCAGCAGCAATTCGGCGCGATCCCGCACAATGAGATGGCGCTAGAGCTGCCGCCGGGGGGGATGTGCGGATCGCTCTGGAGCAGCGGCGCCAAGGCGGAAGCGCTTCACCGGCTCTTTCTGCGCGCGCCGTCGCGCTTCACGCTCGAAGAGCCGACCGCTCTCGCGTGGAACGAAAGGGTCAGCATCAATTTCGTCGCCTTCCTCGGCCGCGATCTCGTGCATATCCCCGACATCATGTCCGACGACGAGCATGACCTCTGCTATGGCGTGCGCAAGCGCACCCGCAAGGAGAACAGCGTCTATTTCCCCTTCGTCGTCTCTCACTTGTCGTTCTGGCGCCAGGACGCGGAAATGAATGTCGCCGGCCTGGTGTCGGCTTACGAAAGACTCGCCGATCAAAGCCTGGGGCGCACGATCGCAGCGCCACGATCTCAGGCGGCGAAGAGCGCGGCGTAACTCCGGTCGGGAGCGCCGGCGCGTCTCACAGACGCGCGGCGTTTCGCCGCACATCGGCGCCATTTGCGCTTGCTTGACCGCCTTCCTGTCCGTCTTTAGCCTTCAGTCCTGGAACCAAAGGCGGCGGCGGTGGATCCTGTAAGGCGACAGAGCGGCTTTGCGCGCATGTTGGCGACTATTGTCGCCGGCCTGCTGCTCTTGCAGCTTGCTTTCGCGGGCGCGCCTGCGTTCGCGGCCGCAGGGCCCGGCGTTATCTGCTCGACGCAAGACGCCCCAAGCGGGAACGAACGGCCAGCCGTTCCTCATGGCGGTCATCATCACGGCCTGTGCTGCATCCTGCATTGCGGGTCGTTGGATGCGCCGCCGCCCAAGCCTTACGCTTCCATCAGGGTTCCAATTTCTCCCGCGACGTCAGTCGAGTCTCCACCCACGAGATCAGCGCCGGAACGTCGCCTGGAGCCCAAGAGAGCTCCGCAATCTCCGCGTGCGCCGCCGGCCCAAGCGCATGCGGTTTCCGCCTGAGATCGTCTCGTAGCGGCTTCTCCCGGCCGCTTGGGAGAGATGATCCGGATCGGCGAGAACAACCGCGCCGCGCCACGCCAATTAACGCTCCTCCTCTTTTTCAGAACGCTCAGCGAAGCGGCTTTTTCCCGGGCCGCTTCGCCCCGATAGCACGCGCGCGGAGACCCCCTTCGCGCGCCCCATAGACATTTTCGGAGACAACGATGAGCACCATCAACACGCAAGCCGTGGGCGCCGCAGAGCGCGCCGAGCGGATCGTCGATACGAAGCCGCTTCTTTTCGGCGTTCTGGCTCTGACCCTTTTCGTCGCCGCGCTGCGCCTCTTCGAACAGGCTTTCGGCTGGACCGTCGGACTGGATTCATTCGCTCCAGAATTCGAGCTTTACTGGATCAATCTCCTCAAGGCCGCCGTCGTCCTCTCTATCGCCAGCGTCGCGCTCCTCGCGGGATTGCTGTGGCGCACGCGCGATCGCGAGCTCGAGAAGCTCTCGCCCGCGCGCGAAACGCGGCGGCTTCTTTATCTCGTGCAATGGCTGGTCGTCTTTGCGCTGGCTCTGTTTTGGGGCCTGAGCTTCTTCTCCGAGCAGACCGCCGTCTGGCACATGACCGCGGTCCGCGACACGGATTTCACCCCGAGCAATATCATCACCTTCTATATTTCATATCCGCTGTTTTCGATCATCGGGGTCGGCGCGTTCTTCTACGCGAAGACGCGCCTGCCCTTTTTTGCCCAGGGCTACTCGCTCGCCTTCCTCGTGCTGGTTGGCGGGGTCTTCATGACGATCCCGAACGTGGGGTTCAATGAATGGGGCCACACCTCCTGGGCGATGGACGAGGGATTCGCCGGCCCTCTGCATTGGGGCTTCGTCTTTTTCGGGTGGATGTCGCTCGCCGTCTTCGGCGTGACTCTGCAGATCCTCGGACGGCTCCGTCAGCTCCTCGGAAATGAGGGTGTCGACGCGCTGCTTCGGCGCTGATCGACAATGCGCGCTTGAACCCGGCGCGCATTGTCCCGGCCGGCGCCCCGTCCCCTCCCTCGACGGGCGCCGGCCGCCAAAGCTCGCTCAGCTTTGGCGACAATCCTTCCCCGGCGGATGACGATCACACCGGCGCACGCGCCGCCTTGACCGGGCCGACGTCGACCTGAATCTCGTCGCCTTCCACGCGCAGCTCATAGGGATGCAGCGTGTTGCGCACGAGATGCGTCACGCATTTGCCGCTCGCGCCGTCGAACCCCCACTGGTGGTGCGGACAGGACACCACCTGCCCGTTGAAGGTCGCCTCGCTCAGCGGCATGTCCGCATGCGGGCAGCGCCCGCGATACGCCTTGAGCTCGCCACCCATTGGCCAAACCAGGAGCACGCTTTTGCGGCCGGCCTGGAAGAGGCCCATGCCCCCCTCGCTTACGGCGCTTGTCTGACAGATGAAGGTGAAGGCCATCGGGGTCGCCTCCCAAAAAAGGAACGTCTGGCCGCCGACTCGCAAGTTGCGGACCAGCAAGCGCCGGCGTAGGCTCCTCAAAAGACTGGGCGCGTGGAACCGCGCCAACCCGGCCTCAAGCCAGTTCCGTCTGCGCACGACTGACGCTTGCGCCATCGGACTTGCGCAATCGCCAGAAAGAGAGAGACGAGAGGACGGTTAGCGCGCCGAGAGACAGATAGGCGCCGTGAAGGGCGGCAATGACGGCGTGAGGATTTGACTGTGGCGCCGCGCCCAGAAATGCGGCCGCCACCAGAGACCCGATCGCAAGACCGAAGCTCATCGATATTTGCTGGAAAGAGCTCGCAATGGTGGCGGCCATGCTCGACTCCGACGGCTCGACATCCGCATAGGCGAGGCTGTTGATGCTCGTGAACTGAAGCGAGTTGAAGAAGCCGAGAAGGAAACCGATGGCGACGACGGCCGCGAGCGGCGTGCGTTCGGTCACCAGGGAATACAGGCAGATCGCGACGCCGATCATCACAGTGTTGCTGACGAGGACCGTGCGGTAGCCAAAACGCGCGAGTATGGGCGCGGAGATGAATTTCATGCCCATGGCGGCGGCCGCCGTCGGCATCATCAGCATGCCCGACTCCCACGCGGGAAGCCCAAGGCCCACCTGAAACAGCAAGGGTGTCAAAAAGGGCAAGCCTCCGACGCCGAGCCTTGTGAGGAAGCCGCCGGCGACCGAAACCCGGAATGTCCGCTTCTTGAACAAGGCAAGATCGAGCAACGGAAAAGCGGCTCGGCGCGCATGCGCCCAATAGGCGAGAAGCAGCGCCATCGCCACGGCGAAAAGCGCGACACCCAGCTCGGGGCGGATTTGATGTTCTCCGAATATTTCGAGAAGCCAGGAAAGAAGCGCCATGCCTGATCCAAAGAGGACAAGGCCCAGCCAGTCGAAAGGACGCTCACTCTCTCCCCGATAATCGGGCATGTAGCGATGGACCAACCACTGCGCGACGATGCCAATCGGGACATTCACGAAGAAGATCTCGCGCCAGGAAAGCCAATGCACGATGAGGCCGCCGACCGTCGGGCCGAGAAGCGGCCCGATAAGCGCCGGTATGATGACGAAGTTCATCGCCGTCAGCAGCTCGGCCTTTCCGAAGGTCCTGACGACGGCCAATCTTCCGACCGGCGTCATCAAAGCCGCGCCGGCGCCCTGGAGTATTCGGGCGAGAACCATTTGCCCTGCGTTTTGGGATAATCCGCACAGGATCGACGAGAGCGTGAAAACGGCGATCGCGGCGGCGAAGACCTTTCTCGTCCCATAGCGGTCGGCGACCCATCCGCTTACGGGGATGCCCACGGCCAGGCTCAAAACATAGCTCGCCGCGACCGCTTTCAAGCTCAGCGGCGTGACCTGTAAGCTTTCGGCCATCGCCGGGACGGCTGTATTGACGATCGTCGCGTCGAGCTGCTCCATAAAAAGGGCGGTCGCCACCACCCAGGGCAGGAAGCGCTTGATTGTAAGCTCGTCCATCAAGCCTCCCGATCGCAAATCACGCAGAACTTCGCCTTCGCCGCTTCTAGACGGGCGCCCTGCGCCAACGCAACGCGGGTCCGCTCAGCGCGCCCTCGCAAATTTTTTGTCGTCTCAGGCGAACTTCTCAGCGTTCAAAAGATTGATTCCATGCAACGCCTTCGGGGGTTGCGATCGAGCGCACGGAAAGCTCCGAGGCCTCCCTCGAGGGGGAGACCCAACGACGACCAGCTCGACCTGGCGGCTGACTTGTGAGCTTCAGGCAGCCGCCACATTCTTGTCTGCTAGCAGTTGCTGCGGCTCGGCGAAGAATAATCGCCGGGCCGTCGCCGTTTTCGTCCTCTCTCGCCTCCCACTCCAGCGCCAGATACAGCAGCACGGCCGCCGTGTGCGTGCGAGAACATTCCCTCAGCCGCGGCAATCTCTCGGCCGATAATACGAAATCCGCTTGATTGGTTCGGTGTATTCCCGACGCTCGCGCAGCGAGTGATCGGGAATCCAGAGCAAAACCTGCGCTTTTGTGGCTCCCGGATTCCAGATGGCCTTCGGTCCGTCGGGAATGACAAGCGCCAATGCGAGCTATTCAAACGGAAACGGTATAAGAATGCGCTCCTGCTTTTTGACTCTGCGCGCTTTCTCATCGCTCGCGCGATTCCATCCGGGCGGAAAGCGCGCTAGGGAACAATCAAAAAGCCGGCAGGTTGATGAGGTCTCATTTACTCCCTCCCAACTCGAGCGCCTGGCCTAAAACCGGGCGCTTCTTTGTGCCTGTCAAAAAGGAGCGCGCCTCGTTGATAAGGAGCGCGATAGACATGCCTTTTACCCCGTTCGGTTTCATGACGAAGCGGCTCGATGACCGCCCTTCATGCCTTCTTGGGCGCCTCGCTGTCGCTGCGACTCTGCTCGTGGCGCCGCCGTCGACGGCAGCCTCACAAAAGCGCAGTCGCGCCGCCGGCGATCACGTGACGATGTGCGCCTATGAGGCGCAAAAATCGGTGGCTCGACGGCACGGTCTTTCGGGCCAACGCAGCGATTCCTTGGCGCTGCGGATTTATGCGAATCCGGAGATGGCCCGGGAAGCAGATAACGCCTTCGACGCCTGCGTGAGACATCAGAGCCGATAGGCTCGAGGCGCCATTTTGCAGGTCGGAGACCGTCTCCGTCGAGCGACCGCCTCGACCGGTGCCTCGATCCTTGCCTTATTTTTGCTTCAGCCGATTGGTTGAATTTAATACATTCGTTTGAAATGGACGTTCGCCATGTCTGAAAGCCTTGTCCGTAAAATGGCCGCCCTGTTCCGCGCCGCCTTTGCCAATGCCGCTCCCGGCCTGATTGCAGCGCTTCTGTTTTACTGGACGCCAAGCGTGCAAACGCCCGACGCCCGGCAGGCGGCCCGAACCGAAAGAAGCGAGGCGATCAGCGTCGGCGGCGCCTCCAAGGCCGGCCCGGTCGGCCACGCGGGAGTCGCCTCGGAGGTCCCGCCTCGTTGAGTTACCTGGTCAAACATTTGATTTTGGCGGGCCACTCACGCGCCGATTTCACCCGATGATCGCGTGTGGCGTAAAGCGCGCGCGATTGGAGGTGATGAGCGCCTTATCCTCGCGGATGCCAAGGCCCGCCGGCGCATCGCCGACGAGCCAGCAGCCAAGGACGGGGCGCCGACCGTCGAATGCCGGCAGGGGACAAAACGCCTGGCGGACATATCCTTCCCGGCCATAGCCGTCCGTCTCGCCCCGGGCGATGCAGACTCCGTCTACGAGTTCGATGTCGGCCCCCTCGCGCGAATAGATCGGCTTGCGCGCATATTTCGCGCCGAGCCTTTCTGCTTGCGGGTCGTCCTCGAAATAACAGGGCAAGAGATTCTTGTGTCCCGGCGCCATATCCCAGAGCAGCGCCAGCGCGCCCTTGTTCGATAGGATCATCCTCCAGGGCGGCTCGACGAGGCGCGTCCGCCCGACGGCTGAGGATTTGCCAAAAGAGTCGGCAAACATCCATTCCCAGGGATAGAGCTTGAAGAGGAACTCGATCCTGCGCCAGTCTGGATCGACGAACTCATTGTGTTTCAACCCTATTCCACTCATGTCGAGAAGCTTCGTCACGAGCCCCGCCTCGCGCGCGCATTCGGCGAGATAGGCTGTCGTTCCTGCATCTTCGGCGTTTTTCGACATGCAGCAGAGATGCAGCAAGCGGCTCGGCGCGATCTCTCCCATACGCGCGACAAGCTTCTCGTGCAGCGAGTTGAACTGATCGGCGTCTTGCGGCAGCTCGCCCCGCGCGACTTGGGATTGAAGCCAATGCCATTGCACGACCGAGGATTCATAAAGGTTCGTCGGCGTGCGGCGTTGAATTCGAGGAGCTTGGGTTCGCTTTTGCCATCGTAGACGAAATCGAAGCGGCCGTAGAGCGAGGGGTCGCGCCGCCTCCAGCTTGCGCGTATCACGTCGAAGGCGCATTCTGGAATCCTCAGTCGTCGCATCAGATGATCATGTTCGACGACGTTTTCGACGAGCGAAAGGCAAAGCGCATTCAGCTCGGCCGTCGCCGCCTCGAGCCTGTCCTCTATCTCCGCCAGTGAGAAGACGTAGCGCGCGCTTTCCTCCCAATAGGGCTCGCCATCCGCATAGGCGTAGTCGAAGCCTATCTTTTTCGCCTCGGCTTCGAAGTTTGGACGCGGCGAAGAAGCCTCGCGCTTCATCAACCGCCTCCGCCGCCATGGCCGGCGCCCACCGCCCCGAAGCCGCCGAATCTCGCAGCGCCCCCGCCGCCGCCGCCGCCACCACTACCACCGCCACCTCCGGAACCCGATGAGTCGGAGGAGCAGGCGGTCTCCATGGCTGAGTCCGTTGCGTTCCCCGGAGAGCATCTGGCTTGTTCGATCCACTGAACGAAAAGAAGCACCGCGAATCCCACCGCGAGAGGCACATAGATGGCGAGGTTGGCGAGGAAGAGCGCGCGCCGCTGCTCTTCCTCGGTCGGTACCGGCGCTCCGGCAAAGCCTTCTCGCGCGTGGAAGATGATGGGCGGCGGATTGTGGCCGCGCTTGCCGGGGGTTTCGCCCGCATTGGTCATCTTATACGAGATCCGCTCGATTGGTTCGGCGCCATTCCCGCCGCTCGCGCCGTTTGGACACGGGCAATCACCGCCGTCATTACGAGAAGGCGGAGCCGACGAAGGAATCCGGGCCTGCATCGCTGTTCTGGATTGCTTCGCTTCGCTCGCAATGACGGGCTCTGTGCAAAACCGCGCTCTCGTGGCTCTGGATTCCCTGCCGGGCTTTCAGCGCGCCGGGAATGCACTCGGACGCTTACAGCGACGAAGCTCCAGGCCACGAATTCGATGACACGAAAGACCGCGCAAAAGGCGACGGCGGCGGCAAAGTGGCGTGCAAAACCAAGGAGTCCTGAAAAAATGTCATTCAGAGCGTCGTCCGTGAAAATCTCCGTCGACCTGGCGCGCCCGAGAGGATTCGAACCTCTGACCTCTGCCTTCGGAGGGCAGCGCTCTATCCAGCTGAGCTACGGGCGCCTGTCGCGAGTCGACGCGTCTCCCTTCTACATTAAGGCGGGCGCGCCCGCAACGGCGGCGCCTCTTCGCGCGCCTCGGGGCGCATGCTATCGGGGCGCGGTCAAAAGCGGGGGCGGGATATGGCAGGTCTTTTCGAGCGCTGGCTGGATGATCTGCGGGCCCGTCGCGACAGGCTGATCGCCGATCCCAAATTCCAGCGCTGGTCGCTCGCCAACCCTTTCACCCGGCCGATCGCCCGACGGCGGGCGCGGGCGGCGCTCGATCTCACAGCCGGCTTCGTCTATTCGCAAGTGCTGTTCGCTTGCGCCCGGCTGAAGCTCTTCGAGGCGCTTGCTGGCGGGCCGCTGACGGTTTCCGATCTTGCCACGCGCCTCGCGCTCTCGGAAGCGGCGACGCGGCGGCTGCTCGACGCCGCCGCCTCGCTCGACATCACCGAGCGGCGCGCGGGCGAGCGTTACGGGCTGGGCCAGCTCGGCGCGGCTTTTCTCGGGAATGCGGCGGCGCGCGCGCTCGTTGAGCACCAGCCCCTGCTTTACGCCGACATCGCCGACCCGGTGGCGCTGCTGCGCGGCGAGAAGCGCGCGGCGCTCGCCGATTACTGGCCCTATTCGGACCTCGAGCAACCCAAGGCGCTGAGCCCGGGAGACGTCGCGCCCTATAGCGCGCTGATGGCCGCCTCGCAGCCCATGGTCGCCGAGCAGGCGCTCGACGCCTATGACATGAGGCAGCACAAGCGTCTCATGGACATCGGCGGCGGCGAGGGCGTTTTCCTTTGCGCCGCCGCCGCGCGCGCCCCAGATCTGCAGCTCGCGCTCGTCGATCTCCCTGCCGTTGCGGACCGCGCGCGGATGCGGCTGGAGGCGGCGGGCCTCATGGCGCGCGCGCAAATTCACGGCGGCGATTTCTTGCGCGACGATTTGCCGAAAGGCGCCGACGCCGTCACGCTGATCCGCATCGTGCACGATCAGGATGACGAACGAGCGCTGATGCTCCTGCGCAACATCCGCCGCGCGATGGAGCCGGGCGCGACGCTGCTGATTATCGAGGCGATGTCCGGCGTGAAGGGGGCCGAGACCCTCGACGCCTATTACGGCTTCTACACGCTCGCCATGGGCCGCGGCGAGCCGCGCCGGGTTGAAGAGATCGAAGCGCTGCTGCGGCAGGCGGGGTTCGGCGGGTTCAGACTGCTCGACAACGCCTTGCCGACGCTGACGAGCATTCTTGTGGCGAAGGCCATTTAGCGTTCCCGTCATTGCGAGCGGATCGACGCAATCCAGAGCAGCAGTAGCGGCTCTGGATTGCTTCGTCGCTGCGCTCCTCGCAATGACGACTATTGCTTCGATCGCCGCCAGGCGATCAATCCCGCCGTCGAGCCATCCAGCCCCACGGTCGACGCGCTGGCGTTCTCCACGATCGGCCCCAGCTTGTTCGCGAGTTCCTTGCCGAGCTCGACGCCCCATTGGTCGAAGGGATTGATGTCCCAGATCACTGACTGCACGAAAACCTTGTGCTCATAGAGCGCGACGAGGCGCCCCAGAGTGCGCGGATCGAGCCGGCGATACAGCAGCACGCTCGTCGGACGATCGCCGGAGAAGACCTTATGCGGCGCAAGCCTTTCGACCTCGTCTGCGCCAAGCCCCTGCCCGCGCAATTGCGCCTTTGCCTCTTCCAACGTGCGACCGCGCATAAAGGCTTCGGACTGAGCGAGGCAGTTCGAGAACAGAAGCGCGTGATGGTGCGCGTCGGCGGCAGTAGGCTCGGCGGCGACGAGGAAGTCGATCGGCGTGACGTCCGTGCCTTGATGCAGCAATTGGAAGAAAGCGTGCTGCCCATTGGTGCCCGGCTCGCCGAAAACGATCGGCCCGGTACGATGCGTGTCGAAACGGCCGTCGCGCGTCACTGATTTGCCATTCGACTCCATGTCGAGCTGCTGCAGATAAGCGGGAAAGCGTGCGAGGCGCTGATCATAGGGAATCACCGCATGGGCGCGGCGATCGAGCGGGTTGCGATGCCAGACGCCGAGCAGGCCCATCAGCGCCGGGATATTTTTGTCGAGCGGCGCCGAACGGAAATGCTCGTCGATATCGAAGCCGCCCTGCAGGAACTGCGTGAAGTTCTCCGGGCCGATGGCTATCACGAGCGCGAGACCAATCGACGACCAGATCGAATAACGCCCGCCGACCCAATCCCAGAAACCGAAGACGCGCGAGGCGTCGATGCCAAAAGCCGCCACCTTGTCGAGCTTGGTGGAGACAGCGGCAAAATGCTTGTTCACCGCCGCTTCACCGAGCGCCGCGACGACGCGCGCGCGGGCGCTCGCGGCGTTCGCCATGGTCTCTTGCGTGGTGAAGGTCTTCGACGACACGATGAAAAGCGTGCGCGCGAGATCGAGCCCGGCGAGCGTATCCGAAAGATCGGCGCCGTCGACATTGGAGACGAAATGCGCGCGCGGGCCATTCTCCCCATAGGGCGAAAGCGCGCGCGCGGCCATGACCGGCCCGAGATCGGAGCCGCCGATGCCGATGTTCACGATGTCCGTAAAAGGAAGCCCCGTCGCACCCTTGGCCTCGCCGCTGCGAATGGCGCGCGCGAAGGCGAAGACCTTCTCGCGCTCGGATTCGATTGCCGGGCGCATATCGGCGCCGCCGATGACCAGCGCTCGCGACGAGAGATCGCGCAGCGCCATATGCATGGCCGGGCGCTTCTCGGTGTTGTTGACGGGCTCGCCGGCGAAGAGCGCGTCGCGCCGGCCTTCGAGCTGACGCGCCTTGGCGAGCGCCACGAGCAGATCGATCGTTTCGCGAGTCACCTTGTGCTTCGAGAAATCGAAGAGAAAATCCTCGTCGAGCGAAACGCTAAAATTATCGAAACGCGCGCCATCCTTTTCGAACAAGTCGAGCGTGCGGACGTCGTCGAGCGAGGGCGCGTGGGTCTCCAGGGCGAGGAAAGCAGCGGCGACAGCGTGAGTCATTTTCGTCTCGGTGCGTTGCGCGGGCCGAATCGGCGGCCCTCAGGCGGAGGAAACTTACCTGAACGCCGGGCCTATTGCAGCGCGGCGCAGCTCAAGGGATTTTTCGCTGTATTATGACATCCAGATGTGGGAACGATCTCCGTTCAGTGAATGTTTTTTGACAAAAGGACGACGATGAACCCGATTCCGCTCCTCGACGTGCGCGACGGCGGTCCCGTGGCCCATGCGCAGGCGCGGATCGACGCCGCTGCGGCCCTGCGCGACGCCTGCCTTGGCGCGGTCGCGCCGCTGGCGCGCTATTGTCTGTCGCCGATCGACCAATTGGCGACGAACTGGCTGCGCAAATCGGCGTCCGCCTATCGCGCCGAGCTTGAGCACGTCGCCGCGATTCTTGGTTTCCCGGGCGCGATGACGCTCAACATGTCCTATCTCTTCGCCTGCACGACCCAGGCCTATGAGGGGCCGGACGGCCTGCCCCGCATCCGCCGCACGCTGGACTGGCCGTTTCGCGGCTTGGGCGAGGCGGTGGAAATGGCATGGCAGTCGGGGCCGGCCGGCGATTTCTACAACGCCACCTGGCCGGGCGCCGTCGGCGTGCTCAGCGCCATGGCGCCGGGCCGTTTCTGCGCGGTCATCAATCAGGCGCCCATGCTACGGCGAACGACTGGGAGCCTGGGCTTCGCTTTGGACGCCGCGCTCAATCTTCGCAACGCCCTGGCGAGTGAAGGCGGCTGGCCGCCCGACCATTTGCTGCGCTACGCTTTCGAAACCTGCGAGACTTTCGAGGACGCCGTCCAGCTCATCGCCCGCGAGCCGCTGGCGCGGCCGACGCTCTTCACGCTGGCCGGCGTCAAGCCGGGCGAAATGGCGCTGGTCGAGCGCACGGAGCGCGAGGCGCGCATCTATCGCGGGCCGGTGATCGTCGCCAATAACTGGCAGGAGCCGCAGCCAGGCTGGCAGGCGCGCATGAGCCAGGCGAACAACGACGCCCGCGTATCACTGATGCAGGGTATCGCGCCCGACGCGCCGCGCTTCTCCTGGGTGGTGGAGCCGGTGCTGAACCGGCTCACGCGGCTGGCGGTGGAAATGTGCTCCGCCGGTGCGGGCGATCTGGTCGCGCGCGGCTATGAAAGCCCATCACTGCTGAAAGGTTCGCCGCATCCGGTGACGCAAGATTTCCATTTGCGCGCCGCGAGCCCGGTGGCGCTGGCGGCTTAACTGGACCGCGCGCCTTCAGGCGCGCATCCTTGCGAGCCTGAAGGCTCGCGGTCCATTAGACCCGCGGCGCAGCCGCCCGTCTCAAACGGTCATTGATCGCCTCGCCCAGCCCCCTTTCGGGAATATGCGCGACGGCGACCTTCTCGACGCCGCGCGCGTCGAGCTCCCGCAGATAGGCGAAGAGATTGGCCGCAGCTTCGACGAGATCGCCCTGCGGCGAGAGATCGAGGACCACCGCCCCCTGCGCCGCAAGCGCCGTCAGCCGGGCGTCGAAATCGAGCGCGCCCTCCCCCGCCTGCACCTCATGCGCTTCGAGCCGCAGCCGCGCATTCGGCGCGTAGTGGGAGGCGGTCATGCCCGGCGCCATCACTTCGGCACGGGTGGGCGCGCAGAGCTTGGCCCCCAGAACCTTCTCGATCTTCTCACGCGCAATGGCGCCCGGCCGCAGCAGGACCGGCGACGCGTCGCAGAAGGAAACGATCGTCGATTCTAGGCCCGCCGTCGCGCGCCCGCCGTCGAGGATCATATCGACCCGCCCGGACAAATCCTCCGCCACATGCGCCGCCGTCACCGGGCTCACATGGCCCGAGCGGTTTGCCGAGGGCGCGGCGACGGGCTTGCCCAGCGCCGAGATCAGCTCCCGCGCCACCGGATGATCGGGAATGCGCAAAGCGACGCTCGGCAGGCCGGCGCGAGCCAGCTCGCAGACGGAGCCGCCCGGCGTGACCGGCGCGACGATCGTCAGCGGCCCCGGCCAAAAGGCTTCCGCGAGTTTGAGCGCCGCCTCCGGCAGCAACGCCTCGCGCCGCGCCGCCTCCAGGTCGGCGACATGAGCGATCAGCGGATTGAAGGAGGGCCGCCCCTTGGCGTCATAGATGCGCGCCACGGCCCAGGCGCTGGTGGCGTCGGCGCCGAGCCCATAGACCGTCTCGGTTGGAAAGGCGACGAGCCCGCCGGCGCGCAAAATCTCCGCGGCGCGCGCAATCTCTGCGGTGTCGGCGGGCGCGAGAATAGTCAAGGCTCGCGGCCGCGATAGGGCGGCGCGGGAATGGCCATATGCGCCGCGCGCAGCGCCTTCGACCAGCTTTCACGAAGATCGCGGAAATATTCGTCATTCGCGTCGATGCGCGTCGAGACTTCGAGCTTCATGTCGCCCCTGCGCAGAAGCGCAATGTCGATCGGCAAGCCCACCGAAAGATTGGAGCGGATGGTCGAATCCATCGAGATCAGTCCGATCTTGAGCGCGTCATAGAGATCGCTCTCATAGTTCACGGCGCGGTCGAGAATGGGCTTGCCGTATTTGTGCTCGCCGATCTGCAGATAATTGGTGTCCGGCGTGCATTCGATGGCGTTGCCAGCCGTATAGATCATGAAGAGGCGCGGCGCGCCGCCGCCGATCTGCCCGCCGAGCAGCAGCGAAACATCGAAGCTGACGCCGCTCGCTTGCTCGCCCGACGGCGACGCCTCCTGCAAGGAACGGCGCACGGCGCGGCCGACGAGATGCGCCGCCTGCAGCATGGTTTGGGCGGTCATGGCGCTTTCGATCTCGCCCGTCTCCGGGTTCTCGAACCCCTCGTTGAGGAAATTCACCACGCCCTGCGTGACCGAGAGATTGCCCGCCGTGGCGAGCATCAGCACGCGCTCGCCCGGCTTCTCGAAGACATGGAGCTTGCGGAAGGTCGCGATATTATCCAGGCCGGCGTTGGTGCGCGTATCCGCGATGAGCACCAGCCCGTCGCGCACCAGAATGCCGCAGCAATAGGTCATGGAAGCTCTCCAGCGACGCCGCGACGCTCGCGGTCGCCCCGGTTTACAAGTTCCTCACCTGAAGGCACAAGGGCCGAAAGCAAGAGGCATCGTGTGCGGGGGCGGAGGATGCGGATCGACGGCCGCGACTATCGGACGATATGGCTCGACCCAGATGGGCGGCGAGTCCATGTGATCGACCAGACCCGCCTGCCCCACCGCTTCGAGACGCTGGCGCTGGACAGTCTCGACGACGCCGCGCGCGCCATTCGCAACATGGTCGTGCGCGGGGCGCCGCTGATTGGCGTCACCGGCGCCTATGGCCTCGCGCTCGCGGTCGCAAGAGACGCGAGCGACGCCGCAATCGAGGCCGCCTACGCGCGATTGCTCGCTACGCGTCCAACCGCGGTCAATCTGCGCTGGGCGCTGGACCGCGTGAAAGCGCTGCTTCTTGCGGCGCCCGCCGAGACGCGCGCGGCGCGCGCCTATGCCGAGGCCGGGCGCATCGCCGAGGAGGACGTCGCCTGCTGCGAGTCGATCGGCGACCATGGCGCGACGCTCATCCGCGCGGCGGCGGAGAAGAACCCCGGCCGCCCGCTAAATATCCTGACCCATTGCAACGCCGGCTGGCTCGCGACCGTCGATTGGGGCACGGCGCTGGCGCCCATCTACAAGGCGGCGCGGGCGGGCGTTCCGCTTCATGTCTGGGTCGACGAGACCCGCCCGCGCAATCAGGGCGCAAGCCTCACCGCTTTCGAGCTTTTCAGCGAAGGCGTTCCCCATACGGTGATCGCCGACAACGCCGGCGGCCATCTGATGCAGCATGGGCGCGTCGATCTCATTGTCGTCGGCACGGACCGCACCACCCGCGCCGGCGACGTCTGCAACAAGATCGGCACCTATCTCAAGGCGCTCGCGGCGCATGACAATGGCGTGCCCTTCTATGTCGCTTTGCCCAGCTCGACGATCGACTGGCGCATCGCCGACGGCGTCGCCGACATTCCGATCGAAGAGCGCGACGCGCGCGAGGTGACGCATATCGCCGGCCTGGGCTCCGACGGCGTTGTCTCGGAGGTTCGACTGACGCCGGCGGGCTCCCCCGCGCGCAACTGGGCCTTCGACGTGACGCCCGCGCGCTATGTCACCGGGCTCATCACAGAGCGCGGCGTCTGCGCGGCGTCTAAGGAAGGGCTAGCGCGGTTGTTCCCGGAGCTTGCGGCCTAAGCCCTGGGTCTTGCGACGACGGCTCGCCTACTGGCGCGGCCCGTAAGTCTTGAACCGCTCCACCGTCCGCCAAATCTCGTCATCCGGCAAGATGACCGGCGCGCCCGCCAGCGCGCCGAGATAATAGACCCGCGCCAGCGCCTCCAGCTCCACCGCCCGCCACAGCGCCTTGCGCATGTCGGGCCCCGTGACGATCGCGCCGTGGTTCGCCAGCAGCACGCCATCGCGATTTCTCAGCCCCTCGACGACGAGCCCGGAAAGCTCCGCCGTGCCATAGGCGGCGTAGCCGACGCAGGGGACGGTCGGCCCGCCGAAGGCCGCGATCATGTAATGAACGGCGGGAATCTCCCGCCGCAGCGTCGCGAGAGTCGTCGCGTAGGTGGAATGCATATGGACGACGGCGCCGACGTCCGGCCGGGCGCGATAAATATCGAGATGGAAACGCCATTCGCTCGACGGCGGCAGCGGCCCCTCATAGGCGCCGCTGTCGTCGGCGAGCGTCATGCGCGCAATCGCCTCGGGCGCAAGCTCCCGCGCCGGCACGCCGCTCGGCGTCACGAGAACCGCCGCGCCCTCGCGCAAAGACAAATTGCCGGCGGCGCCATGATTGAGCCCGAGGCGCTCGAGTTCGAGCGCCCCGTCCAAGATGGCCCTTCTTTTCTCGGCTTCCGCCATCCCCGCCCCATTTCGCGCGACGATATTGCCCGCTCGGCAGATTGCTGTATAGGACGTAACGTCCCCGCGACGACAGGGGCCGGTAGCTCAATGGTTAGAGCCGACCGCTCATAACGGTCTGGTTGGGGGTTCGAGTCCCTCCCGGCCTACCAATGTTTTCGATGCTTTTAAAAATTTTCGCTCGCGCGAACATGCGCGCGCCGTCCATGGCGGCTCCCGCCATGGACGGCTCATTCTCAGCCCCTCAGGAGGGGCGGCGTATCTTTTCCGGAGATTTTCCCTTCAGCGTGAGACGAGGCGCCGGCTCACTTGCGCGGGGTCTCGCGCTCGTTGCGGCTCTTGCTCGAAATTTCCTCCGGCGGCTGCCACACGATATTCGCATTGGACGCCGTCGCCGCGCCCTGCCCGTTTCTGGCCGAGCGCAGCTTCTCGACGGCGCTGGCGGCGATTCGCCACTCGTCCGCGCTCCAATAGGTCGAGTCTGGCTTCACAGATGACGCAGGCTGCGTGGGCGCGGCGTAATTGTAGAGCTCGCGTGGCGCGTTTTGAACCGCGGAAAGCAAGCTCGACGCATCGATCGTATCATTCAGGCTTTCTGTCATACGGTTAGACCTTGTACCGCCAACAAGGCCGAGTCCGACGATCAGCGCGAGCAGCGCCGCAGGGCCGGCCACGTGTCGATTGAGTCTTGGCATGGTCATGACCACGGTCTCCTGTTTGGAAGATAGGTCATAACGCTCCGATCCAGCGTGTGTTTCAGTGATTTTTGATCTTACGCGACTCTCTTGGCCGAGCCGACGCCCGCCGCCAAGACGCGGCGCGCTTCATCCGAATCGCCAAATTGCGGTCCATGCCTGCGCCCAGTACAAACAATCCCCCGCGCCCCGACGAACAGACGGGAGCGCAACGCCTGGCAGGGACAAAAAGCGGCGTTCGTGCGGGAGAAAGGTAACGCCTGCGTTGGCGCGCTATGCAGGAGGTCGCAGTGCATCGTCACGCTGATTCCGGCGTCATTGGATATGCGCCTCCCATGCCGGAGGCGCGCGAGCAGGCGCTTCCGCCGCCATCCGGCGCAACGGCCGGCGCCGCGAGGCCCATCCTGCGCGCGGTCGTGATGGCGGGTGGGAAGGGAACGCGCCTGTATCCTTATTCGGCGCATTTTCCCAAACCGCTCATCCCTTTGGATGATATGCCAATCCTCGAGCTGCTGCTGAGGCGGCTGAAAATGGCCGGCGTCACCGAGGTGATCTTGGCCGTCGGTCATCTGCGCCATCTGATCGAAGCCTATTTCGGGGACGGCGCGTCTCTCGGCCTCGATATTCGCTACAAAGGCGAAGATCGTCCGCTCGGCACGGCTGGCGGGCTCGGCGCCGTAGTGGGCGACCTCGACGGCGATTTCTTCGTGACGAACGGCGATCTCCTCACGACGCTCGACCTAGACGGCATGCTGCGCCAGCATCGGGAGACTGGCGCGCATGCTTCCGTCGGCGTCTTCCAACGCAATGTGAAGCTCGAATTCGGCCTGGTGGAGATCGACTCCGAGCGCCGATTGACCGCCTATTACGAGAAGCCGCAGAACAGCTATCTCGTCAGCATGGGAATCTACATTCTGAACGCGGACGCTGTCCGGCCGCATATCGAAACGAATACGTATCTCGATATGCCTGAGCTTCTTTTGCGGATGAAAATGGCGGGAAAAGACATTCGCTGCTTCCAGGACGATTGCGTCTGGCTCGACATCGGCCGGCCGGACGATTTCGCGCTGGCTCAGAAAATGTTCGCCGAGGATCGGCAGCTCTTCCTGGGGTCGGAATGACTGGTTCTTGCCGGCAGCGGCGGCGACGTCGCCAAACAGGCCGGCGAGAACTCCCGCGGGCCTCGGTTCGTTGAGGAACAACCTCCGAGGCGGCCTCTTCCTTCGAGACGCGAGCTCCTCAGGATGAGGCCTAAGTGTTTTGTGTAGATGCAGAAGCCCCTCATGCTGAGGGGCCTGCGCAGCAGGCGTCTCGAAGCGCGAGGGGCGTCAACGCCACTTTGCCGGCAGCCGGCGCCATTCCCGACGCTTGCGCCGTTTGGACACACAGGAAATCACCGCCGTCATTACGAGGAGGCGGAGCCGACGACGCAATCCAGGGCGGCATCGCTGTCCTGGATTGCTTCGCTTCGCTCGCAATGACGGGCGCTGAATAAAACTAGCGCTTTTGTGGGTCTTCATTCCCGGTCGGGCTTCAGCCCGCCGGGAATGACACGCGCTTGATGCGAGCTGTTCAAACGGAAATGGCGTCAGTCCTTGCTCAGCATATCGAAATGCCGGCTGATCCCAGCCTGGATGAGATTCCCGTCGAATGTCGTGCGCGTATTCGTTGCGACGGCATAGAAGCCGTTGGGCTGAACGGCGACGCCGCGGGCGTAGACTGATCCGAGGTCGTAACGAAGATACTCTGCCTTCGCCGACCAATTCGGCATGAACATCCATTCGACGCCGCCGCCCGCCGTCCAGCCGATGCGCGAGTCGTCGAACGTCGCCGTGGCGTTGGTGATATTCGCGCCCGCCGCGCGCCGCGTGAACAGCGCCGTATTGGAGGTCACGCCGCCATAGGCCATGCCGCCCGTGCCGTAGAGCTGAACGGTGGGAGTCACCAGATAGCCGAGCCGGCCGCGGATCGTGCCGAGATAATTGAGCGTCGCGGTACGTTGGTCGTAATTGATGAAGGCGTTCGCCCCGACGGGAACCAGGTTCGCCTGCCACTTCGTCGCCGTATTGCCGGAGACACCGTGAAGATCGGCCTCCAGGCCCGCCACGACATTATTGTCGAATCTCCAGTTCGTGCCGAGATGGAGGCCGCCGATGAAACCGGCAAGATTGCTGGAGCCGGCGGGCATCGTCGACGCAAGCGCCACGGGCGTGCTCGCGGCCGCATTGCTGATGGGATAGACGGCGCCGTTCCAGAACGGGCTCGACCAAGCCCCGCCCCCGTTCAGACCGACATAGACGTCGCGCCAGCTCGGCGCTTTCGCTTCCGTAGCATTCAGCTTGACGCCGTCCCAGAACTGCGATGCCGGATCCTTCGTAATCGGCTGGCCGTCGCCAAAGGCGTTCACGCTCGCTTCGAGATAGAAGAAGTCGGTCGGCTTGGCCGTCAGCCCGTTCGTCGTTCCCGTCTGACCGGGGAAGGACTGCGGATAATAAGGCTGCAACGCCACCGCCTGCGCGAAGCTCGACGTAAAGGAGCCCGGCCAGAATCGGGCGTAGCTCGCCGTCAGATTGATAAATTGGGAAAGCTTGTAGCGGGCGCGGATGTCGAACTCCGTACCGACGAAAGTCCCTCTATTGCCAAGCGGGGCAGAGAGATTGGCGCGGTCCCACGCCCCGGCGGCGCTTGCCAGCCAATAGGCGCTGAAGGCCGTGTCGATCTGCAGGTTTTTCGCTGGCGTGAACTCGAGGCGCGCCTTCGGCGCCTTCATATTGTTCCACGCCATATAGTCGTTTCGAGAGAAGGGCTGGTTGAAGCCGTAGAAGATGTCGAAGTTTTGGCTGGCGCTGTCGTAAGGGCTCTTGTCGCCGGAGCCATATGTGTAAACCAAGCTGACGCGCGGCTTCCAGGGGTGATCGGCGAAAGTATAGCCCGCCTCGATGCCATAAGCGATGGAGTCGAGCTGCACGGTCCTTTGCACGGCAGTCGTATTCGCGCCGATCGCCGCGAACTCGCCGGTGTAGCCGAGCTGCTTGTTGATGTCGAAGTCATAGTCGAAATTGCCGAGCACGCCATAAATGCGCACGCCCGGCGCATAGGTCTCGCGCGCGACCTTGAGCGAATTCGATGTGTTGAAGGGGTCAGCGAATTGCTTTCGGCCAATGAAGTAAGGCTGCACCGTCGCATATTCGGACCAACGGCGGATACTGAGCACGCTGCCGTAAATCCAGTTCTGCCAGTCGGGCCGGTCGAACTGATAGGGGTAACGCACCACCGGCCGCATCAGGAAGCTGTCGAGATCCCAGTCGTTGTCCTTCTTGCCGATCTTGACGCGAAACCCCTCGAAATTATTCGTCGTGTTGCGGAATTCATTTTCCGCGATCAGACGACGGTCGAGCAGCTCGAAATGGAAGCGGCCGGCGCGCGCCATCAAGGGACGATCGTTGCCGCGATCGTCCTTGCCAAAGGCGTCTTTGAAGTAGAGTTCGCCATAGGCGGAGATCAGATCGGTCTCGTTTATCTCCTGGCCCTGGTACTGATAGATGCTGTTGAATGCGCGCGAATCCTGGAACTCGACCACAGCGCGGAATGGGTCGAGAATGTTCTGGATGCCGAGATAGACGCGCGTCCGCGATAGCCAGAGCGAATTCGGGAACATTTTGCGCTGCGACGACGGCGGGTTCTGCGACGTGTTGGTCCACGGCCGATAGTCGTTCTGGCGATATTCGAATCGCGCGCGTGAATCGAGGCCGACGTTCAGCCAGTCGATTCCCTCGAACTCCTTATAGGTCTTGCCGAGGTTGCGCACATAGGGCGGGATGTCCGGCTGCGGCTCCAGACGATAGGCGCGCGTGGGCACATAATAGCTTTTCGGTCCTTGGGGCTTGGCTTCGGCCGGCTGACCAGCAACGGGCTTCAGCGGCTTGTTCGACCCGGAAGCCTTCTTTTTTGTCTCCTGCCCTTTCGTCTCGACCACATTGGCGGCGGCCTTTTCTTCGGCAAAAGCCCAAGCGGGCGCGATCGCCACAAGCGCCGCGACCGCGACCCCGAGCTTCAACTGCCGCTGCAAATTTAGCATCCCCACCCCTCGTCCTTTAATTGTCCCCTGCCCGCGCCGCATCGTCGCTAGCATTTCCGATTCCAATTCAAACCCAGCCAGCCCTACCTGTCTATGGAATTAATAGACTATATAATCTTTCACGCTAAACCGTTGCCGTAATGCCACACTGTTCCCGCGCCCGTGGCGACCAAATGCTCGCATGAAAGCGCGCCAGCTTTCTGAATCTGCGCGCTTTCTCACGCTCGCATGATTCCATGCGAGCGGAAAGCGCGCTAGGCTAGCGGTCGTTCCGCGACAAGGCAAAATATGGGGAGATTGGGCTTTTGGCTCGCGCTCGCCCGGCGAGAGCGCCGCTATTGCTATTTCTGCAACACAAAGAAGAGTCGCGGGTAACGCAGAAGCACTTTGCCGTTGGGTTGCCTCGGATAGGCTTGCGCGAGACGATCGCGATAGCGCGAGAGAAAGTCCGCGCACTCTTCCGCATTCAATAAATCGAGGAACGGACGCAACCCGGAACCTTCGAACCAATCGACGACGCCCTGGTGACCATCGAGCGGATGGATATAGACCGTTTGCCAAATGTCGATATGCTGGCAAAAAGGCGCGAAAAGATCGTAATATTCGTCGGCCTGTCCGATGACCGTGAATGATTTCGCGACAGGCACCAGCCGATTGGCCCAAGGACCGTCCGCCGCCACCATGCGCATGGCGGCGTGAGAGAACTCATGGGTGTTGTCTGGCATTTGCACCGCGAGGCGCCCACCCGGACGCAGCGAATCGAGCAACGCCTGCATCAGTTTTCGATGATCGGGAAGGAAGTGCAGCGCGGCGTTTGCGAATATGACGTCGGCATGTTCGGGCGGCGCCCAATCGGCAATATCTTCCTTGATGAAGCGCGCACTTGGCACGCGCTCGCGGGCGACAGCGAGCATATTGTCGGACTTGTCGACGCCCACGACCTCGGCGCCCATAAAGCTGCGCGTCAGCAATTCCGTGCTATTGCCCGGGCCGCAGCCGAGATCATAAACGAGCCGCGTTTCGCAAAATGGGATGCGCGCCAGCAAATCGCGCGCGGCGCGCGTGCGCTCTTGCTCGAACTTCAGATAGAGATCCGAGTTCCAGTCGCCCGTCGCGGCGCGCGTCAAAGGGGAATCGTCGACCGAGACGGCGGTCAAATGCCCTCCCCCGCCTGCACGTAATCGACTTCTTTTTGGCTCGCTGGAAAAATCCGGGCCTTGGCGAGCGACAAAGGCACGCGATCGCCGAGCGCCGCCGCCCGATCGAGCGGCGAGTCGATTTCGAGCGTCTGGTCGTAGCCGTCGATCGCAATGGTCGCGCGCACGCCGGCCGGCGTGCGGCGCAGGCTTTCCACGCGCCCTTCCAGCTCGCCCGCGCCGTCGGCCGCGACAGCAATATCGGCCGGGCGAAAGAACACGCGCGCCGGGCCGCTGCGCAGGCCATGCGTGTCGATATGAAGCTTTCGATCGCCGAAGACCACATGGCCGGCGTCGACGTTGACAGGAAGCGCCACCGCCTCGCCGACGAAGGAGATCACGAAAGGCGACGCCGGTTGGTCGTAAAGTTCCGCAGGCGTGCCGATCTGTTCGATGCGCCCCTCGTTCAACACGACGACGCGATCGGCAAGCTCCATGGCTTCGTCCTGGTCGTGCGTGACGAAAACCGTGGTGAGGCCCGTCTCCTTGTGCACCTCACGCAGCCAGCGACGCAGGTCCTTGCGCACGCGCGCGTCGAGCGCGCCGAAGGGTTCGTCGAGCAGCAGCACGCGCGGCTCGATGGCCAAGGCGCGGGCGAGCGCGACGCGCTGGCGCTGGCCGCCCGAGAGCTGCGCCGGATAACGATCGCCGAGCCCCTCGAGCTGCACGAATTTCAAAAGTTCCGCAGCGCGCGCCGCAATATCGCCGCGCGACGGCCGCGAACGTCGCGGACGCACCTTGAGGCCATAGGCGATGTTGTCGGCCACCGTCATGTGCTTGAAGAGCGCATAGTTCTGAAAGACGAAACCGACGCGCCGATCCTGCACGGGAAGATTGGTGGCGTCCTCGCCGTCGAAGTAGACATGGCCGCGATCGGGCGCGTTCAGCCCCGCGATCACGCGAAGAAGCGTCGTCTTGCCCGAACCCGAAGGACCAAGCAGCGCGACGAGCTCTCCCGGCTGAATGTCGAGGCTGACGTCGCGCAGCGCGGCGAAAGCGCCGAAGTCCTGCGCGACATTTTCGACGCGGATCGAAAAACCCTGCTTCCTCATGTCAGTGCCGCCTTCCGCGCGCTGCGAGAGCGTCGGCGTGCCGCCATTCGAGGAAAGTTTTGATTCCGAGCGTGACGAGCGCCAGCCCTGCAAGGAGAACCGCGAGCGCGAAAGCGGCGACGTTGTTGTACTCATTGTAGAGAATCTCCACCTGAAGCGGAATTGTGTTGGTCGAGCCGCGAATATGACCGGAGACGACGGAGACGGCGCCGAATTCGCCCATTGCGCGGGCGTTGCACAGAAGCACGCCGTAGAGCAGGCCCCATTTGATATTGGGCAGCGTCACGGTGAGGAAGGTGGTGAAGCCCGAAGCGCCGAGCGTAAGCGCCGCTTCTTCTTCCACAGTTCCCTGCTCCTGCATCAACGGAATGAGCTCGCGCGCGACGAAGGGAAAGGTGACGAAAATCGTCGCGAGCACAATGCCCGGCACGGCAAACACCACTTGCCATCCATGCGCCGAAAGCCAATGGCCGAAGAGACCCTGCGCGCCGAACACCAGCACATAGACGAGACCTGAAACGACCGGCGACACGGAGAAGGGCAAATCGATCAGCGTGACCAAAAGGCTCTTACCGGGGAAAGAGAATTTCGCGATCGACCAGGCGGCCGCGAGGCCGAAGACGAGATTGGCGGGCACGGCGATGGCTGCGACGATCAAAGTGAGCTTCACCGCCGCGATGGCGTCCGGCTCGCTGAACGTCTCCAGAAAGGTCGGCAGACCCTTGGCCATGGCCTCGGAAAAAACCACGGCCAGCGGCGCGAAGAGAAAGATCAACAGAAAGAGGAAAGTCGTCGCAATCAGCAGATGGCGCGTGGCGGGCGCATCCTGCGTGACGGGACGCACTTTCACGCCCGCATGGGCGCGTGGGAGAGATGCGACGGCGGTCTCAGACATGACCGAACCTCTTGCGGCTCCAGGCCTGGATCAGATTGATGACGAGCAGCGCGATGAAGGAAATGGCGAGCATGATGGTCGCAATGCCCGTGGCGCCGGCGTAGTCATATTGCTCCAGCTTCACGACGATCAGCAGCGGCGCAATCTCCGACACATAAGCAATGTTGCCAGAGATGAAGATCACCGAGCCATATTCGCCGACGCCGCGTGCGAAGGCGAGCGCGAAGCCGGTCAGCAGCGCGGGCACGAGCGGCGGCAAAAGCACGCGCACGACCGTTTGCAGGCGCGAGGCGCCAAGCGTGCCGGAGGCTTCTTCGAGTTCGACTTCGAGTTCGGAAATAATCGGCTGCACGGTGCGCACGACAAAGGGCAGGCCGATGAAGACGAGCGCGACGAGAATGCCCCAGCGCGTGAAGGCGATCTTCACGTCAATATCCGCGAGCGGCGCGCCGAACCAGCCGTTGGGCGCGTAAAGCGCGGCGAGCGAGATGCCCGCGACGGCCGTGGGCAAAGCGAAAGGCAAGTCCACGAAAGCGTCGAGCAGGCGCCGGCCGGGGAAATCGTAACGCGTCAGCGTCCAGGCGACGATCAGGCCGAAGATGAGATCGATGATCGCCGCCAAAAAGGCGATCGAAAAGGTTGTCTGCAGAGACGCCGCCACGCGCGGCTCGATGGCAATATGATAAAGGCCGGAAAATCCGAGCCCCGACGAACGCCACACCAGCGTCGCCAGGGGAAACAGCACGACAAGCCCCAGATAGAGCAGCGTGTAGCCAAAGGTGAGGCCGAAGCCGGGGATGACGCTCGGCGCTTTGAAGCGCCGAGCGTTGCGTCCTGCGAAGGTCGGGGAGGTCACTTCGCAGGCTCTTGTTTCTGGATGTCGTCGAACACGCCGCCGTCGGCGAAGAACTTCTTCTGCGCAGCGGCCCAGCCGCCGAAGGTCTTATCGACCGTGAAGAATTCGATCTTCGGCAGTCTTTTCAGATCTTCCTTCGCCGCAGCTTCCGGATGCGCCGGGCGATAGAAATTCTTCGCGATGATCGCCTGCGCCTGCGGCGTGTAGAGGAAATTGACATAGGCCTCGGCGACTTTCTTATTGCCCTTGGCCTCCGCATTGCCGTCGACCACCGCGACGGGCGGCTCGGCCAGCACCGAGAGCTTCGGCGCAATAATCTCGAATTTATCGGCGCCGAATTCCTGCAGCGCCAGGAAAGCCTCGTTCTCCCAAGCGATCAGCACGTCGCCCAATCCGCGCTGGGCAAAGGTGATGGTGGAGCCGCGTGCGCCCGTGTCGAGCACAGGGGCGTTCTTGTAGATAGCCTTGACCAAGTCCTTGGTCTTGGCCTCGTCGCCCTTGAATTTATCCAATCCATAGCCCCAGGCGCCAAGGAAGTTCCAACGCGCCCCGCCGGAGGTCTTGGGATTGGGCGTGATGACCGCGACGCCCGGCTTGGCGAGATCGCTCCAATCCTTGATCCCCTTCGGATTGCCCTTGCGGACCAGGAAGACGATCGTCGAGGTGTAGGGCGAGGCGTTGTTCGGAAGGCGCTTTTGCCAATCGGCGGGAATCTTCCCCGTCTTCGTCGCAATGGCGTCGATGTCGGCGGCGAGCGCCAAGGTCACGACGTCGGCGTTGAGGCCGTCGATCACCGCACGGGCCTGCGCGCCGGAGCCGGCATGCGAGGCTTGCAGCTCGATCGTCTCGCCGGTCTTGGCCTTCCAATCCGCGGCGAAGGCCGGATTGATCTGCTTATAGAGCTCGCGCGTCGGATCGTAGGAGACGTTCAGCAGCGCCTGCCCCGCCTGGGCGGACATGCCGCCGAATACGCCAAAAGCCCCAGCCAACGCCAACATGCGAAGAAGCGCGTCGACCTTCCCCCACCCCTTATGCATCTTTCTACTCCATCTATTAGACCTAGAAAGTCTATAGTCGGAATAGACTATTTGGCAAGGGGGTTTTTCGCCCCGGTTGAGGTTTCAAAATTATCCACAGTCTAATCGATGAATTTGACCACATCCGAAAGGGTGATCGCGACGACGCCGTCGGCGGCCACCTGGCCGCGGGCGTATTTCTCGCTGGCCACGGCCTCCAGCGCCGCACGGTCGGCGTCGAGCTGGCCTCTCAGCTCGTCGTCGTCGGGGAGCGCGGAATCGCCCTCCAGAGCGTCGTCCGAAATGAACACCCGCACGGTCTGCTGGGCGCCCCGAATGCGCATCGAAAAGGAGAAGCCATTGTCCTCCCGCACGATTTCTGAATCGATATGCTCAAGCGGCATCAGCCCGCGCCCTCTCGCTCCGTTTCGAAAGAAATGCGCAAGACGCCGTTCGGTTCCCGTTTATCAGGCGTCCATCGCGCAGCGATCCGAGACGCCCTCGGCATCGGGCTTGAGCCCGATCCAACGGTTCACGGCGGCGGGATCGAAGCCCGACTCGCAGTGATCGCCGACCCGCATGAGCGGCCGGCGGATGAGGCCGGGGTCGAGGATCAACATCACCAGCGCCTCCTGCGGATTCACGGCGTCGGGGTTCACCTCTCCCGATTTCACGCGCGGGGAAGCGGCGTTGAACCATTCGCGCACAGGCTTGGCCCCGAAATAGGGACGCAGGCTCGACGCGCTCCAGGGCTCGTGGAGAAGGTCGCGGACGTCCACCTGATGGCCCGAGGCGAGCAGCAGCGCTTTTTGTTTCGCATTGCTGGCGCAGCCGGGCTTTTCATAGAAAATGACATTCGCCATGGGCAGCCTCTCTACGAGACGGCGATATACATTTTGCCTATCGCACCACATATTATAGCGCGTAATGCCGCGATGCGGCGCCCGAATGACATGCAAGCGCCCAGGCGCCACGCTCTAATTTCGCGCAGTCTGCCCAACTCTTGAGAAATCAACGCGCGAGCGCCCAGGTGACGGAGACGCGCTCGGTGACGCGCTGCAAACCCGGCCGCAGGGGCGCCGAAAAGGCGTCGCGCGCCATCGCGACGCGGGCCTCCGACATCGGCCTCGGCGCGGCTTCGTCGAACGGGCGAATCTCCACGACGCGCCCGAGCCGCAGGCCCGCGGCTTCGGCGTAAACCCGCGCGCGCCGCTCGGCGTCCTTCACCGCCGCAGCGCGCAAAGCGTCGCGTTTCGCGGTCAGATCCGAATTGTCGTAATCGACGCCGTCGACGCTGTTGGCGCCCTTGTCGATCACCGCGCCGATGACGTCTCCGGCTTTCTCGGCGGGCTTCACGAAAACCGCCAGGCTATTGCTCGCCCGATAGGCTTGAACGGTTTTCGCCTTGCCCTTGGCGTCCCGATCCTCGGTGGATATTGGGGACAGAAAGACGCCTTGCGTCTGCATATCGGTCTCGGCGACGCCCATTGTCTTGAGCTGCGAGAGGATGGCCCCGATCGTTTGAGCGTTGTCGGAAGACGCCGCCGCCGCTGTCGGACGCTCGGTTATGACCCCGAAATGCAAGACGGCCCGGTCCGGAGCCACCTCCTCCGCCGCCTCGCCGACGACGGAGACATTGGGCGTCGTGTCCTTGAGGGATTCTGCCCGGGCAAAGCCGCAAAAGATCATAGTCGCTGCGAGGATGAAACGAATCATGGCATATCCCTGCGCCCAAGTGCAGCCGCAAAAGCGCCCGCTTGCGGCTTTAGCCGAGTTCAACCATACAGGAACCGAGCGTGGTCGTCCCGCGCGCCGCGAACAGGCCTCATGCCCCTTCTTTACCATTACCCGCTTTGCCCGCATTCACGCTTCGTCCGGCTCATCCTCGCGGAATATGGCGTCGCCGTTGAGTTGATCGAGGAACGCGCCACAGACCGCCGACCGGAATTCCTCTCGCTCGATCCCGCCGGTCGGACGCCCGTCTTTATCGACGACGACGGGACAATCGTGCCAAGCGCCGTGATCGCCGAATATCTGGACGAGACCTACGGCGCCCAGCAGGGTCCGCAACGCCTTCTGCCGCCGGAAAAGCACGCACGGATCGAGACGCGCCGGCTGGTCGACTGGTTCAATGTGAAATTCTTCGAGGAAGTCACGAGCTGGCTGGTCACTGAGAAGGTCTATAAGCGCTTTTCGCCGCAGGGCGGCGCGCCGGACATGGATCTGGTGCGCATCGCGCGCGCCAATGTCCGTCATCACATGCGCTATATCGGCTATCTGACCGGCGCGCGGAATTGGATTGCGGGCGATCGCCTCACTTACGCGGATTTCGCCGCCGCCGCGCATCTCTCCTGCGTCGACTATCTCGGCGACGCCCCCTGGGAGGAGGACGAGGCGGCCAAGCATTGGTATCAGCGCATCAAGTCGCGGCCGGCCTTCCGCCCGCTCCTCGCCGATCGCGCGCCGGGCATGACGCCGGGCCCCTATTACGCCGAGCTGGATTTTTAAGCCTGCCCGGACCGCGCGCCTTCCGGCGCGCATTTTTCTAAAGCGAGCCGGAAGGCTCGCGGTCCGATGCTATATGTGCGGCCGTATGACAACCGAGAGCGCGATCCGCGCCCACGCCCTCAGCCTCGGATTCGACGCCTGCCGCTTCACCACCGCAGAGGCTGATCCGCTATTGGCCGAACGCCTGCGCGCATGGCTCGAATCCGGCGCGCATGGCGACATGGGTTGGATGGCGGAGACCGCCGACCGCCGCGTCTCCCCGAAAGCGCTATGGCCCGAGGCGAAGAGCGTCGTCATGCTCGGCCTCAATTACGGCCCCTCGGTCGATTCCCTCGCCGCGCTCGCCAACCGCGAGGCCGGCGCGATCTCGGTCTATGCGCGCCACCGCGACTATCACGACATCGTCAAAGGGCGTCTGAAACAGCTCGCCGCCTTCATGCTCAAGCGCGCCGGAGGCGGCGACGTCAAAGTCTTCGTCGACACCGCCCCGGTCATGGAGAAGCCGCTCGCGCAACAGGCGGGGCTCGGCTGGCAGGGCAAGCACACCAACCTCGTCTCCCGCGATTTCGGCTCCTGGCTCTTTCTCGGCGCAATCTTCACCGATCTGGCGCTTACGCCCGACGCGCCCGAGCGCGACCATTGCGGCTCCTGCCGCAACTGCCTCGACGCCTGCCCGACGGGCGCCTTCACCGGGCCCTACCAGCTCGACGCGCGCCGCTGCGTCTCCTACCTTACGATCGAGCACAAAGGCCCGATTCCCCATGCGCTCCGGGAGGCGATCGGCAACCGGATTTACGGCTGCGACGATTGCCTCGCCGCCTGCCCCTGGAACAAATTCGCCCGGGTCGCGCGCGAGGCGAAGCTCGCCGCCCGGCCCGATTTGGAAAGCCCCGCCCTCGCCGAACTCGCGCAGCTCGACGACGCGGGCTTTCGCGCCCTCTTCTCCGGCTCGCCGATCAAGCGCATCGGCCGGGCGCGCTTCATCCGCAATGTTCTCATCGCCATCGGCAACAGCGGCGCGGCCGCGCTCGCGATTCGAGCCGAGCGGCTCCTCGCAGACCCCGATTCGCTCGTCCGCGGCGCCGCCGTCTGGGCTCTCGCCAAGCTCGCGCCACAACGTCTCGTTGCATTGCGGCAGCTCTACGCCTCCGAGCGCGACGAGAGCGTCCGCGACGAATGGGCAAAAGTGACACACTTTGGAAAAAAGTAGCCCCTAGGATCAATTTCGTGCGATGCAGCACACTTGCCGATCAGCATTTCGATCTAATCTGAAGAAGATAAAGACCCGATCGAGCCAGCCGGCGCCATGACCAGTTTCTCACGCGGACCTGCAGACGACCCATCCGAGGAGGCCGCGCGCCTTCTGCTCCGGATCGGCGTATTCATGCTCTTCGTGATCTCGCTGCTCGCGCCGATCCTCGCGCGGCAGACGGTCTATATCCTGCTGCCAGTCGGCGCGGCGCTGCTCCTCGCCTCCGCCCTGCTCTCCAGCAACAATTATTCTGGAAGCTCGCTGAAGGCGCTTCTGGCCTCGCCGCCGGTCTGGGCGGCGCTGCTTCTCGCATTTTGGGCGGGCGTGTCGCTTGTCTGGACGCCTTTCGAGGGGCCGGCCGAACGCTTCGGCAAGGCGGCGGCGACCATGGCGCTCGTCGCGGCCGCGGCGAGCTTCATGCCGCTGCGCACCAAGACCTCCAATCTCAATCTGTTGCCGATCGGCGTCGCCGCCTCCGCGGTCGCGCTCGTCGCCATCACTTTGCTGACCGCGCCGAAATATTCGGTCGAGGATATTCTCGACGTGAGCCCGCTCGGGCGCGCTGGTCTCGGCCTCGCGCTGCTGGTCTGGCCGGCGATGGGCGCCCTCGCCGTGCGTGGCCGCTGGGTCATGGCCGGCGGTTTGGGGCTCGCCACCTTCCTCGCCTGCTTCCTCGCGGGCGCGCCGAACGCGCTGCCGGCCCTGGTCGGCGGCGGGATCGTTTTCGGCTTCGCCTTCGGCCGGGCGCGGGCCGCATCGCTCGCGCTCGCTGGCTTGATGGCGGCGGTTGTGCTGGTCGCGCCTTTGGCGGCGCTCGCGACGCAGGTCGTTTGGCCGGAACATTCGCCCGAATTCTTCAAGCACCTCGCCTTCTGGGGCCGGATGATCGCCAGCGACGGGCCGCGCACGCTCCTCGGCCACGGTTTCGGCGCGGCGACCTGGGGCGTGCTCGGCGGCTATCTGCCGCCGACGACCCCGCGCAGCCTGATCTTCCAGATCTGGTTCGATCTCGGCGCGCTGGGCGCGGCGGCCCTCGCCCTTGCCCTCGCCCGCGCGAGCCTCGCCGTCGGCCGGGCGCGCGCGGCGCTTGCGCCTTTCCTACTCGGGGGCTTGACCGCAAGCTTCGTCATCTGCCTGCTGGGGCCGGCCGCCGAGCAGCTCTGGTGGCTGACGCTCGCGGGGCTCGACGCCATCGCCTTCGCTCTGGTAATGCGCGGTCAATTCCGCAAGCGCCGCCCGGTCCTGCCGATCGGCCTTGGCGCGCGCCCGGCTGACGACGCCGTCTGACGAAAGAGTTTTTCCTTGGCTGAATATCCGTCGCTGACCTCCGCGGTCGAGCCGCTCGCGCTCGGCGAATCCATCGTCGCAGGGGCCTGGCTCGGCGATACGCCCGCTTTCGCGCTGGCTGACGGAAATATTTTTCTCGGCGACGCCGAGGAAGGCCGCAGGGTCCCGGCGCATCCGGACGCCGCCATTCTGGTGGCGGCGCGCGACGGCCGGCGCCTCGTGACCGGCGGCGACGACGGCCGCGTGGTCGCGATCGACGCCAATGGCGCGCTCGAGACCGTCGCCGATGAGAACGGCAAATGGATCGACGCGCTCGCCCTGCACGAAGGCGCCATCGCATGGTCGGCCGGCCGCAACGCCCGCGCCCGCTCGGCCAAGGGGGAGGTCAAATCGATCGATCTGCCCTCGACCTGCCGGGGCCTCGCCTTCTTCCCCAAGGGCTACCGCCTCGCCGCCGCCCATTACAATGGCGCGACGTTGTGGTTCCCCAATGCCGGCAAGCCCGAGGTCCTCTCCTGGAGCGGCTCGCATCTCGATACGACGATCTCGCCCGACGGGCGCTTCCTCGTCACCTCCATGCAGGAGAACACGCTGCACGGCTGGCGCATCGCCGACGCCAAACATATGCGCATGGCGGGCTATCCCGGCAAAACCCGCAGCTTTTCCTGGTCCTTCGACGGAAAATGGCTCGCCACCTCGGGCGCCGACGCCTGCATCCTCTGGCCCTTCTCGGGCAAGGACGGACCGATGGGCCAAAGCCCGCGCGAATGCGGCGTGCGCACGAATGTGCCGGTGACGCGCGTCGCCTTCCATCCCGGCGCGCTGGTCGTCGCGATCGGCTACGAGGACGGGATGGCGCTGCTCGCGCGCGTGACGGACGGTTCGGAAATCCTCGTGCGGCGCCCGGCGCAAGAGGCTAAGAACGCCCGCATCAGCACGCTGGCCTGGGACGCCAAAGGCGCGCGCCTGCTGTTCGGATCGGAAAGCGGCGACGCGGGCCTGCTGACGCTGCCGAAGGGGTAGCGGGGAAATCGAACGCTTGGTTTGCGCGACTGAGGCGGGTGAGAGCAGGTGGGGTGAGACCGCTTTTGACCCATATCCGACCTCACGCATGTCTGCTTCTGGCGGTTCCGGGGCATGTGATCGAATCCAGGGTAACGCGCTTGCGCTTGAGATCGCGATGCACGGCGACTCAGTCCGGCTCCTGGAACCGCCGGTGACCGCGCTTGCTGCGCCGATTGGCGTGAGGAGCCCCTCCAGCGCCGATCACATAAGGAGGCTAATGATAGCGAGCCACCTGATCAGCGCCAATTGATCTGAACTGCGGAAGCTCGGAAAAGCGCAACATGGCGGCGTAAGCGGGATCTTCGTGGGGCGGCGGGAAGAGTTCGTCGAAGGTGGCCTTGGTAGGCCAATCGCCAGGCTTCAAACGAAAAGCGCAGACCACGGCCTCGCCCAGCCGGTTCTGATGGTCACCATGTCCGCCCAGGAAGAAGCTAGCTTTCTGGCGTAGGGGACGGAGCGCGCCTAATCCGAAAGCATTGAGCTCACGACAGCCCTGCAGCGACATGCCCGTTGAGTGAGTGATTTGCTGGCAGGCGAAGATGACGGGCCACTTCTGCGGCTCGCGTTCCCAGTCTCCTGGGGCCATGGCCGTGTATGTGGCCGGCGGTCCACCTGACCACTTATTTGTCGCGAACCAGAGCGCGATGTCGATGTCAGTGGTGACATCCAGCCCGTGGCTCGGCAGTCCATAATGCTGGGCGAGCGCCATGATCGCGTAGTCGATGTCGCAGGTCAGCCGCCCCGACTCCTCGACCCAGGCGCGATAGTCCGCTTCGTCTTCGGCGTCTGCGCCGCGGGCGCCGAACAGCTCCGCCTCCAGGAAGTGGCGCAGCGCAAAGTGCAGCGAGTCGTAGTCGAAGCGCTTACGTGCCGCCGATGTCACCAAGGATGGTTCCGGCCGCGCGTTGGCGCCGAATAGAAGGCGCTGAATCTTTGAGTGGCGCTGCAAGGGGTAGAGCATTCCCTGGCCGCGATAGAACACCCCTTCATCACTCCGCTTCGGAATGGCAGCTGCGATGTTACGCAATTCCATTTCCGACCCAACCTCGATGATCGGCGCGCAGTAGTGCTTGCACCGGATCAGGCCAGCATGAACAGTGTTCGCGTAGAAGTCCGTGTAGTGGTCTCGAAGCACATCCTCGCCGCCGAGCAGCGCTTGGTTGCCGAAGCGCCGGGCCCAGAACGGGGTGCGATAGTTCGTGTCCACGATCAAGCCCGGCAGGACGTCGGGTCCTCGTGGGCCGGTCCCGAGAATAGCCCGGTCAGGCAGGTTGACGGCGTTGAACTCGTCGACCGACAGGCCGCCGAAATGGGTGAAATCTCCCTGAGCCTGCTGCAGTGGCGCGGCCAGGGAGATCGGCACAACGACGATGCCGCTATCAGTCAAGGCCTTGGCGTCGTCAGCGTCGTAACCGACGCGGTCCGCGTAGTCCTGATTGACCTTGGGGTTCGCAATCTGCGGGCTCGTGGCATATTGGCTGAAGAACTGCACGTTCCGCGCGCCGCCGCCCCAGGCCCCCAGCGAAGCCGCGGCATAATGAAATCGCGTCGGCAATACGCGCGAGGAGTGGTCGAGCACGTGCAGGTTCGGATCGGCGAAGCCTTGGGCCGCCATGCCGGCGTGAAGCTCTTCGCGGCGACGGGCTATCAGCAAGGCATAGCCTTCGACCAAAGTCCGAAGGTGGCCCAGGAAGTGACGATAGGCGGCTGGCCAGGGCGAGGTTTCGTCCCAGCGGAGCGCCGTTGGTCCAATCTGCCGGATGAGGTAGGGCTTGACGCCAGGACCAAACAAGGCCTCGATCCCGGCAAGAGCGGCCGGTGTGTTGCGCACGGCGGTTGAGCCACACAGCAGCGCGATGGATTGATCATTGAGGTCGATGCGCGATATCAGGCCCCTGATGGCGTTCAACACCGCACCGCGCCGATCAGGTTGCACCGAGGGGAAGTCCAGGATGAGATGACAACCCTCCGCTGCGCGGGGATTGGCCAGGAACGCGGCCAAGGCGACGGTGTCCGCGCTGAGGAGCGGAAAGTGGGTATCGGCAAACACCACCCGGAACAACTCCGCCGGCGGCATCCCAGTGTCCGAAGTCACCATTTCAACTTTCGCCTCTTGACCTGCGAAGTGTTGAGCAAGTTGCCACGGATCGTCAATCGCACCTACAGGACAATTGCGTCCCGGGGGCCGATTGGTCGCCGACGAGCGCGATGATTGCTTCTAATCACTCCTACGCTACTAGCCCTTTAATTCGACGCCGAACCGTGGCGGACCGCCAGCGCGAACTTACGTGGTTTGAACTGTCACGAACCCATTGTGTCCGGAACCAGGTCGGCAATCAACGTCCGCTCCTGGCGCTTTTCGGCCTTTAATGACGTGCCCGCTCAAACTAAGAGTCCGGCCGCCAGATGATATCCCCCGCGCGCTCCACCGGCCACGCCAAAACCGCCGCCTTCAATCTTAGCGCCCTGGCGCTTGCTGTGCGCGGCTCCGCGAAATAGCGGCCGAGGGCCGCCCGCGTATCCTCGTCCGGCTCGGCGGGGATGCAGCGCCAGAGCACATCCACGCGCCGACCTATATATTTGGCTGGATCAAGCAGGCTGCGCCCAAATCTCGACGGACCGAAATCCGCCGTGAAGGGCTTGCGGTTCCACAGCCGCGCGCCGGGCCGCCGCCGGAAGAACGCCCACATGTCGAAGTCTTGCACCCCGTCGCTCGCCGCGGGGGCGAGGAAGTGATCGGCGGCGCCCTGGCAGAGGCAGATTGCGAGAAGATGGCCGTCGTAGAGCGCGCGTTTGGCCGGATGCGCGACGAACGCCTGTTCGATCCGCTCGCGCGCAATATCCGCCAGCCGGCGCAGGTCCGCGATGTCGATCGTCTCGAAAGAGCGGGCGTTGCGCGGCGCCTTGCTCATGCGGTTTGCCCCTCTCAGCCCTCCATCGCGGAACGCCCCCGCTCCCTTCGGGTTTAAGTGTTACCCCGATGAACCGGCGCCCAAGAGCCACCCCGCCAAAGAGCCACGTCCATGACCAACAAAGCCGAAAGCGATCCTCACCAGCATATCCGCCAGATGGCCGCCTATCTCCAGGAGACGATCAACCGCCTGCACGAGGACATCGAGAAGGTCGACGAGCCGCAACTCAAGGCCATGTTCGAAACCTCGGCCGAAGTGTTGAGCGGGCTCAAAAAGGCCTATAGCGACTACGAAGAGAAGAAGGAGCCCGCCTGGCCCGGCGGGCGCGAATTACATAGCTGAGACGCGAAAGGAGCAAGCGGGATTTGAACAAAACGCGCAAGCTCCTCTCGATCGCCGGCTCGGACCCCTCTGGCGGCGCCGGCATACAGGCGGATCTGAAAACCTTTTCCGCCTTCGGCTGCTACGGCATGGCGGCGATCACCGCGCTCACCGCGCAAAATACGCGGGGCGTGGTCGCCGCCTTCCCGGTCGCGCCCGACATCGTCGCGGCGCAGATCGCCGCGGTGATGGCCGACATCCCGCCCGACGCCGTCAAGATCGGCATGGTCGCGACGCCTGAGATCGCGGCGGCGATCGCCGGGGCGCTGGGCGCCGCGCCGCGCAATGTCGTGCTCGACCCCGTGCTGATCCCGACGCAAGGCGCGAGCCTTGCCGCCGCGGGGCTGGAGCGCGCGCTGATGACGACGCTGCTGCCGCTTGCCCGGCTCGTGACGCCCAATATCTTCGAGGCCTCGGCTCTTTCCGAGACGCCGCTTGCCCGCACAACCGACCAAATGATCGCGCAAGGCCGCATGCTGGTCGACGCCGGCGCCAAGGCGGCGCTGGTGAAGGGTGGCGATCTCTCCGGCGAGCCGGTCGACGTGCTTGTCGCCGACGGCGAAACCCGCCTCTTCCATGGCCGCCGCGTCGCGACCCGGCACACCCATGGCACCGGCTGCGCGCTCTCCTCCGCCATCGCCGCCGGCCTCGCCAAGGGCGAACCGCTCATCGACGCCATTGCGGCGGCGAAGGTGTGGCTCGAGGGGGCGCTGGAAGCGGCGGACGGGCTGGAACTGGGCGAGGGGCGTGGGCCGCCGAACCATTTCTATGGGATGTGGCGCTTGAACGACCGGCAACTCTCCTGACAGTTTGGACCGGCAACATCCCTGACAGAATTGCTACTCTGGTTTGCGCTGCGTTTCCACTGCTGAGCGCAGCCGCGCGCGCGGCGGAGCGAAGCGGTGGAAACGCAGCGCAGGATCAATGACGCCGAGATCGCGGCCGATGAAGCGGACGATATGGCCGCCGTCTTCCAGCTCCGCGAGGCCGACCAGCTCTCCGGCCAGAGCCTCGCCGATGAACACGGTCTCGCCGCGCCATTTGATCGATCCCTCGGAGCGGACCCGGCGGACCTCATGGTCCGCGTCGTACCAGGGCTCGTCGATCCTTTCCGGCAGGAGCCGTCCCGGCCGCGACCAATGACTTGCCGGCGTCGTCTGTTCGAGCGCCTCATGCGGACGCTCCTCGTTGTAGCTGCGCCGGAACGCATCGAAACGCGCCTGCTGCTCCATCCTGTCGCTCGCTGGGGACTTCGCCGTTTCATCCTTCAAGGTGCGATGCATGCGTTCGTGCCGGCCGTTGTGCTGCGGCGCGGCCGGCGGGATGAAACGCGGCTCCACGCCGAGCTTCAAAAGCCAGACCGAAAGCCGCGAAAGTCCACCGGCGCCCGTCGCGCCGAAGGGCGCGCCATTGTCGGAGCGGCCGGCAGGCCGATGTCGCTGAAAATGCGCAATAGCGCGCCCTTGACCCCATCATGCGTCGGCGGCGTGATCCGAACGTCGACGAGGTAGCGGCTCGCCGTGTCGGAAACCGTCAGCGGATCGATGCGTCGGCCATCGCGCGTGCGAAACCAGCCCTTGAAGTCCATCGCCCATTCGCCGTTGGGCGCATCCGAGCCGGCGATGATCTCGCCTCGGCCGACCGGGCGGCGACACCGCGGCTTTGCTGCGATCAGGCCCTCACGCTTCAAGATATCGCCGATGGTCGACGCCGCGGGCCACGCTGTTTCGGGGGCGCCGAGCAAGAGGCGCGCCCTGATCTTCTTTGGCCCAAAGTGCGGAAAGCGGCGGCGCAGATCCAGGATCCTGGCGATTGTCTCGGCCGTCGCCGCCTGCGGCGCACGCAACGGCGCCCGGCTCCGCTCCTCGAACCAGCGCGCCTCGCCGCTCTCGCGCCGGCGTTTCCAAACGTAGAATGTCTCGCGGCTCACGCCGTAAAGCCGGCACAACTCCGACACGGTGAAGACCCCCGTGTCGAAATCCCGAAACAAAGCGATCCGCTCTTCCACCGCCGCGCGCTCCCTGATAGGCATCGCCCGCATCTCCTCTCGAAGACACGAACTTGACTGTCAGGAATGCTCCCGGTCCAATCTGTCAGCTATCTCGCCGGTTCATACCGCTGATACGCCCCCTCCCCGACCCTCCCCCCCGCCATAGCTACCGCATGCACACAAGTCTGGGCTTGCGGGGGCGGGCTTGGTTTGATTCCTTTCTGGTGATGAATCGGGAGGGATCGAGGATGGCTTGGCTCGGCGAACTCGGGTCGTTCGGCGACGAACGGCTCAAAAAAGGGGGCGCGATTTTCTGTCGGCGCTGGTCGAGAAGAAGCGCTGCTGCCTGCGCAAACTCGGCGGCTCCCGCGCTGGCGAGGTGCGGTTCGGGCGCTTCTTGCGCAACCCGAGCGTGACGAAAGAGGAGATGCTGGCGACGGCCGCCGCGCAGACGGGCGGGCGCGTCGCGGGGCGCAAGCTCCTCGTCCTGCAGGACACGAGCGAGCTGAATTTCTCGGGGCACGCGGCGAGCAAGCGCGGCTTCGGCACGGTCGGCAACGGCGCGGACATCGGCTTTTTCATTCACCCGCAGCTCGTCGTCGATGCGCTGACGGGCGGGATCATCGGGCTCGCCGGCGCGAGCGTGATCAACCGGACGGACGGCGCGGCGACCGATCGGCGCAAGCGCGGGCCGGATGAGAAAGAGTCGCGCCGTTGGCTCGCCGGCGCGCAGACGGCGGGCGCGGTTCTCGGCGCGGCCGAGGAGATCACCGTCGTCGCCGACCGGGAAAGCGACATCTACGACGAATTCGCCCGCCGCCCCGCCAATGTGCATCTTCTGACGCGCGTGGCGCAGGACCGCGCGCTGGCGAACGGCTCCCGGCTGTTCGCCTTTGCGCGCGCCCTGCCGGAGGCGATGCGCTACGAGATCGAGGTTCCGGCCAAGGGCGCCCGGGCGGCGCGCAAGGCGGTCGTTTCGTTGAGCTTCGGCAAAGCCGCGATCGCGCGCCCGCTGACCGCCGACAAGGCGTTGGCGCCGAGCGTGACGCTTTCCCTCGTCGACGTGCGGGAGATCGATCCGCCTGCGGGCGAGGCTCCCGTGCATTGGCTGCTGTCGACGACGCATGCGGTCGACTCCGTCGAGGACGCGCGGCGCATGGTGTTCTGGTATCGCCGGCGCTGGCTGATCGAGCAGATGTTTCGCACCTTGAAGGGCCAATGCCTGCGGGTGGAGGAGAGCCAGATCATCGAGATGGAGCCGCTGGCGAAACTCACCGTGGCGGCGATGATTGCGGCCGCGCGCGTGCTGCAACTGGTGCAGGCGCGCGACGGAGCCACGGGGCAGACGCTCGCCGACGCCTTCGAGGAAGCCGACGCGCCTTTGATCGAAGCCTTGACGGCGAAGCTCGAAGGCAAGACCGAGAAGCAGAAAAACCCACACGCCAAGGGCACGCTGGCGCGCGCCGCCTGGGTAATCGGCCGCCTCGGCGGCTGGTCCGGCTACGTCGGCGGCGGCTACAAGCCGCCCGGCCCCAAAACCATGTATGACGGCCTCGTGGAATACGACGCCATCAGGCGTGGCTGGACCATCGCGAGACTTGTGCGACTCCCGTAGGCCGCCATAGGGCGTCTGAAAGACGCCCGTCTTTCGACGGGCTATCGCGGGAGAGGGGGAAGAATTGTGGCCTTCATCAGCAAAGCTGATCGTGAGCGTCCCCTCTCCCGCAAAGCGACGCGAGCGGGAGAAGGTGGCCCTCGCGTCAGCGAGGGTCGGATGAGGGCGGCCCTCACCCGACCCCTGCTCACGCAGGGGCCACCCTCTCCCGCATGCGGGAGAGAGGAGTTCCGCAGCGTTCGTGGCGCGATTTGCCCGAGGCGCTCTAACCGCAATTTTGCTTTTCTCGGGCATGGACAGCGCTCGCCAACTCTGCTATGTCCCCTGCTTACGGGTCAGGCGCTCCGTCAGCGCCCGGAGACCTATTCCCATTTCGGACAGGCTCACGGCAATCCCGCGGGCGGCCCCAACCAGCAGGATGGTTTCGTGCAAGTTCTCGTTCGCGACAACAATGTCGATCAGGCTCTGAAGGCGCTGAAGAAGAAGATGCAGCGCGAAGGCATCTTCCGCGAGATGAAGCTGCGCGGCCACTATGAGAAGCCCTCCGAGAAGCGCGCCCGCGAGAAGGCCGAGGCCGTTCGCCGCGCCCGCAAGCTCGCCCGTAAGAAGCTGCAGCGCGAAGGCCTGCTGCCGGTGAAGGCCAAGGCCACCGGCCGCTGAGCCTGTCGAATTCCTGCCATATCGAGACGCTTTTTTAGCTGCGTCCGGCAGGAATTGGCCAAGTTCCAGATAAGAGACGGTCGAGAGGATTTTCAGGCATGAGCTTCCGCCTCACGGCGACGTCGGTTCGCTTGTGTCCTCTCTCCCGCAGTTTGCTCTTGAGCGGCGCGGCGCTCGCCGCCCTGGCGCTCGCCGGATGCGAGACGGCGACGGGCATTCGTCCGCCGGGGCGCGGCATCGCCGAGATCGCCGACACCGATCCCAAAGCCGCCTCGGTGAATATCGATTCGCTTTCCGAGGTCATCCGGCGCAACCCATCGAGCGCCGAGGCCTATAATACGCGCGGCGTCGCCTATGCCCGCGTCGGTCGTTTCCAGGAGGCGATCGCCGATTTCTCGCAGGCGATCAAGCTCGACCCCAACAACGCCGCCGCCTTCACCAATCGCGCCCTGGCAAACCGGCAAATGGGGCAGAGCGATCTCGCCCGCGCCGATTTCGACCACGCCATCCAGGTCAGCCCGAATCACGCCCCGGCCTATATCGGCCGCGCCAATCTGTTGCGCGCGCAGGGCAATCTCGATCTGGCGCGCTCCGATCTCGACACGGCGATCCGCCTCAACCCCGAAAATGCGCAGGCCTTCCACGCGCGCGGGCTGATCCACCAGAAGAACGGCGACAATGCGCGCGCGGTCACCGATTTCGACAACGCCATCGACCGCGATCCTTTCGCCGCCGCTCCCTATCAGGCGCGCGGCGAGAGCCTTGTCGCCCTGGGCAAATATGACAAGGCGATCGAGGACTTCAACGCCGCCCTGAACGTCGACAACAAGAGCGCGCTCGCCTGGGCCTGGCTCGGCGTCGCCTATGACAAGAGCGGCAATCGCGGCAAGGCGCAGGAAGCCTATCAGCGCGCCCTGCAAATCGATCCGCAGCAGCCGGTCGCCAAGCAGGGCCTGAGGGGCTGAATCGAGGGCGAGCCCTCGGTTTGGCGCCAAGCCTCCGAGGCGGGCCTCGTCCTTCGAGACGAACGTCGCTCGCGCCTTCAGGAAGAGGCCTTATACCATTTCCGTTTAAACAGCTCGCGTTGGGGCGTGTCATTCCCGACGGGCCGAAGGCCCGATCGGGAATCCAGAGCCACGATAAGCCGCCTTTGCTCTGGATTCCCGATCGCTCGCTCAAGCGAGCGTCGGGAATGACGGCGAACCAATCAAACGGATTTCATACTTAAGGTGAGGAGCCCGCGCAGCAGGCGTCTCGAAGCATGCGGGGCGTCATCGCCACTTTGTCAAGCAGTCTGAGGGCGAGCCGGCGGCTCAGCCCTTTTGCTTTTCCTGATCGCGCTTGTCCTCGCGCCATTGCCGATAGGCTTTCACGGCAAAAGCGACGAGAAGCACGAACGCCGCGCCGCCGATCGCCAAAGCCTGTTCGATCGTTGCGTGGTCGGCGCCGTGGAGGCGCTCGATCACGGCCGCATCGGACGCCGCCATTTCGCCGGAGACCCAACCGAGCAAACCTGCGCCCGCCCAGACGAGAACAGGAAAGCGCTCCAGCGCCTTGAGCAAGAAGCCCGCGCCGAACATCACGATCGGCACCGAAAGCGCCAGGCCGAAAACAACGAGATAGGTCGACCCATGCGCGGCGGCGGCGATGGCCAGCACATTGTCGAGCGACATCACGGCGTCGGCCATGATGATGGAGGTCACCGCGCCCATGAGATTGGGCTTCGCCTTGACGTCGCTATGTTCTGTTTCGTCGATCAGTAGTTTTACGGCGACAAAGAGCAGCAGTAGCGAGCCAAAGGCTTTCAGAAACGGAACGCTCATGATCTGCACGACGAGCAACGTGAAGATCACGCGGAGGAGAACGCCGCCGAGCGCGCCGAGAAACACGCCCCAGCGCCTTTGCGTCACCGGCAATTGCCGGCAGGCGAGGGCGATGAGGATCGCATTGTCGCCGGAGAGCAGGATGTTGATCCAGATGATCTCCAGGACTTCCCAGCCGACGGTGATTTCCGAATTCATTTCCTTGTCCTGATTAACGCCGCGTTACAGGCTCGGCTTGCCTTAAACTGTTTTGCCGTCCCGCGATAGCGCGGCGCTCGCGATGAGCCCGCGCGCGACGACGCATTCTTGAACAACGAGCGGAACATTGGCGCCGTCAATTTGTTCTCAAGGCTCAACGAACCAAAGGGTTCGACGGCTTCCAGGAGGCGACGATGGGAATGGCGACACAGGGCAATAATCTCATTTCGAGCGAAAATGTCGAAGGCACGGCCGTCTATGATCCCTCCGGCAACAAGATTGGCCAGATCGACCATCTGATGATCGACAAGGTTTCCGGCGTGATCCGCTACGCGATCATGACCTTTGGCGGGTTTCTCGGGATTGGCGAAGGCGAGCATCCTCTGCCGTGGAAGGCGTTCAAATACGACACCAATCTTGGCGGCTATGTGACCAACGTCACGGCCGACCAGTTGCAGAGCGCGCCGGAATACAGCGAGGAAAGCTGGAAGGATCGCGACTGGGAGTCGCGCCTGCATCAGCATTTCGGCTCGAAACCCTATTGGGAAGAGGCGGGCCCGAGTTCGGGCGTCGGCTCGACGACGCGCGGGACGGACCAGACGGCCGGCTTCTAAGAAACAACCCCAAACACAAGCTCGAAGCGGGGCCGCAATCGCGGCCCCGTTTTTTCGTTTTGGGGGGCCTTCCCTAGATCGCCGGGGTTTCTTGCAAGGTGAGGTAGCTGCCCGCGCCATAGTGCAAGGTATTGCGCGCCAGATAGGGCGGCCCCGGCAAGTCGAAATGCACATAGCCGTTACTGACATTTCTGCGCAGCAGGTCCAGCCGGCTCGCGAGATCCAGCCGCAGCCGATCGCCCGGTCGAAGCTCGGTAGGTCCGGGGGTGAGGCTGAAGGCGAGGTCGACGGGGACGCCCGGCTCGAGAGGCATGGGCGCCGAAGTGTTGTGCACGATCTCGCAGGCAGTGTCGCGCGCGGAATCCCGCAGGCGCCGCGCGGGGCTCATGGCGCCCAGCGAAAGCAAGTGATAGCCGCCGTCCGCCGCGACGCGCCCCACTCGGGCGACGACGTAAGAATCGATTTCATTCGAGCTGAAGGAGAGATGCAGAGACACGGGGCCAGCAAGCCGCGTCGCGCGCTCGATCGGCAATTCGAAGGTGAGGATCTGGTTCGCGACCTCGTCGAAGCCGCCGAGCAACGGTAGGCCCAGGGGCACGGCGGCCCAACGGCTTTCGCCGCCGTTTTCTGGCGGGGTTTCCGTCAGCAGATGGGTGGCTGCATCGGGCCCATTGGGGGCGAGAAAAAAGCGCCGCGCCACTGCGCCCGGCACGGGGAAATCCGCAGCGCCTTCGAAACGCTCCGCTCCTTCCAGCCAGTAGCGCACCGGCGGCTGGCCGGCATAGCCATTGTCGGCGCCATGGAGCACATGGTCGAAGAAGGCGAGCGCTTCATTTTGCCAGGCGTAGACTGGCAACTCATAGCGCGGCGGCGCGAGGATCATCCATTTGCGGTCACGGGGCGTCGCGGCGTTCCGGAAAAGGTCGTAGGCGCCATATTGGTGCAAATTGAAGTAGCCGAGGTTCTGCACCACGACGAAAGGAATGTCGATCCGGCCCAACTCCTTCGAGGGGCCGGGCGCAAGCGTGCTCGTCTCGCGCGACTTCGCGTCGAGCATCCAGTTGGCGTACCATTCGCGGACGGGTTTTGCCGGCGTCTTCGCCATGAAGCTGCGAAAGAGGGCGTCTGCGCGTTTCATCAGAAACGGTTGCCAGAATCGCTTCAACGGCGAGTTCGTGACATGGCTCAAAAGCGCGCGAACGACCGGCGGAACGCGCAGGGAAAACAGCGCCGGCGTGAAATTGGCGCCCATCCAGAGATTGCAGAAAAACAGATTGAAGACGCCGCCGAAGTGCAGCAGGTGGCGGAAATAATCCGTGCAGATTTCATTGCAGAAGAAGGCCTTCAGCGCCTCCGGCCGGCGTACCGCCACCAGAGGCTGCGTCATGCCGTAATAAGACGTGCCGAACATAACGACGCGCCCGTCGCACCAGGGCTGCTCAGCGGCCCAGGCGATGCAGCGTTCAATATCGTCCACATCTTGAGGGTTGAGGAAGACGCCCGCCTCGCCATTGGAGCGCCCCATGCCGCGGCGTGTGGCGACCACTTGCGCATATCCGCGACCGGTGAAGACGGGTGGGCAGCCGATCTCATTGCTGCCGGTGGGAACGCCGGCCGTGTGCAGCTCGCGCGTATAGGCGGCGCATTGGACAATCGCCGGATAGCGGCCGGGCGTGCGTGGGATATAGACGTCCGCCGAGAGCGAGACGCCCGGCTCCACCTCGATGCGCTGGTCGGCGAGCAGGCGGCACCCGAGGCCCTCGGCCGCCTTTCGCGTTGGGCGCCAGCCCGCGAGTTGCTCATGCTCGAGGGGCGGGACCTTCAACGGGATGAGATTGTCCAGCCACTCGCTCATGGTTGTGCTCCAAATTCGCCGCTGAAAAATTGGTTATTGCGCTCAGCGCTTTCCCGTCATGCCCGGTAACGTGCGCATCGATCATTCGGCCCGCTTCTATGCCGGGCGTGCGCGCCAGCGTGAAATCCGCCGCCCGCGCCACGCCGCCGCGCTCGGTCAAGAAACGCAGCGTCTTTCCTTTCTGCGCATCGAGATGACGCACAAGCGCGCTTTCTCCGACCTCGCGCAAGCGCGCCGCCCGTTCCTTCGCGATCTCGCGCGCCACCTGCGGCATGCGCGCCGCCGGCGTGCCGGGGCGCGGTGAGAAGGGAAAGACGTGCAGATGCGTCAATCCGCATTCCTCGGCGAGCGCGAGCGTCTGCGCGAACATCTCTTCGCTTTCCGTCGGAAAGCCGGCAATGAAATCGGCGCCGAAGACGACGTCCGACCTTGCCTTGCGCAACGCGTCGCAGAAACGGATGGCGTCGGCGCGCGAATGGCGGCGCTTCATGCGCTTCAGGATCAGATCGTCGCCCGCCTGTAGGGAAAGATGCAGATGCGGACAAAGGCGCTCTTCCTCGCCCATCGCGACCAAAAGATCGTCGTCCGCTTCAATGCAGTCGATCGACGAGAGGCGTAGACGCGCAAGCTCCGGCAGCTCGCGCAGCAGCCTTCGCACGAGTGCGCCGAGCTTCAACCCATCTGCGTCGTAGCTCGTGAGATCGACGCCGGTGAGCACGATCTCCTGCTTGCCGCTGTCCACGAGCGCGCCCGCTTGCGCGATGATCTCGTCCGGCGGCGCCGAGCGCGCGGCGCCGCGCCCGAGCGGGATGATGCAGAAAGTGCAACTGTGATCGCAGCCGTTCTGCACGGCGAGAAAGCCGCGCGTGCCTTCTTCCGCCGCGCGCGCGCGATTCTCGGGCTGTTCGGCAATGACCCGCGAAACGCCTTCCATCGTCTCGAAGCTCTGCGGATCGATGCGCGCCGCGCAGCCCGCGACGACGATGCGCGCCTCTGGGCGCTCGCGATGCAGGCGGCGGATCGCCTGCCGCGCCTGGCGCGTGGCTTCATTGGTGACGGCGCAGGTATTGACGATCACCGTATCGCTCGCGCTCTGGCGCGCAAGCTCTTCGGAGTCGACCATATTCAGCCGACAGCCGAAGGTGAGAACCTCGACATTCGGCGAGCGCGCGCTCACGCCGCGCCTTCGAACAGCGTCGACGTCAGGCGCGTCTCGAATTCGAATTCGACGGGCCCCGTCATCATCACATGATCGTCGGCGCGCCACTCGATATGTAGGTCGCCGCCGGGCAGCCGCACGCGCGCGCGTCTATCCGTGAGACCGGCGCGCACCGATGCGACCAGAGTCGCGCAAGCGGCCGAGCCGCAGGCCTTGGTCGCGCCCGTGCCGCGCTCCCAGACGCGCAGGAGAATATCATCGCGCGCGACGATCTGCGCGAAGGAGATATTGGCGCGCTCGGGAAAAAGCGGGTGATGTTCGAGCCGCGCGCCGAGGTCTTCGAGCGCAATCGCCGCGGCGTCCACGACGAAAAAAATCGCATGGGGATTACCCATGCTGACGGCCGAGAATTGCGCCGGCGCGCCCGCGACCGGCGGATCGAGCGCAACAGCGCTTGTGTCGGCCGCACGCGCGAGCGGAATCTCGCGCCAGTCGAGCCTCGGGCGGCCCATGTCGACGGTGAAGACGGTCTCGGCCTCGCGCCGCGTCTCCAAGCGGCCGGCCTGGGTTGCGAGCGAGAGCCGCTCCTTGCCTTCCCGCGCCAGCGCATAGGCCACGCAGCGCGTGCCATTGCCGCAGGCCCCCGACAGCGAGCCGTCGATATTGTAGATGCGCATATAGGCGTCGTCGCCCGGCTCGTGCGGGTCGTGCAGCGCCATGAGCTGGTCGAAGCGCAAGCCGGGGGCGGCGGCGATGGCGCGGGCCTCCTGCGGCGCCAGCACATGCGTCAGCCCGCGCAGATCGAGCACGAGGATTTCATTGCCGGCGCCGTTCATGCGCAGGATCGGAAGATTTTCGAGCGGATGGTGCATTGGTTTTTCCATCGGGACGCGCCCGGTATATAGAGACTGCGCCGCTCTAGCGCCACAGTTGCGCCGCCCGACGCCCGTCGTAATTTCGCGCAAGAAGCGGTCATGAGAGACCGCATCTCCAAAAGGACGCTTCGAGGATGGACGAGGAACCCGGTCTGATCGACAGCCTGCGCACCCATTGGCGGGCGCTGGCGATTTTCACGCTGCTCGTCGTGTCCGCCGCCATTCTCGCTGAAAGGCGCTTCTTGCCGGCGGGCTCCGATGAAGACGAGGCGCCCGCCTCGCGCGCCGCGACGGCGCCCGCGACCCCTGAGGCCACCAAGCCCGACGACAAGGCCGAAGCGGCCAAGCCCGCGACCCCCGACCTCGCGCCCGCCGTCATCAGCGAGACCATCGACGTGGATGCGCGTCCGGCGGTCGTGATGAAAGGGCAGGGCAAATGGGAGGACGCCGCCAAGACGCTCGCCGACGCGCTGAAAAAGCTCAGCGGCGCCGTCGCCAAGGCGGGGCTGACGGCCAACGGCCGGCCGATCGCCGTTTTCACCAAGACCGACGATGCGGGGTTTTCCTTCGAGGCCATGGCACCGCTCGCCGCCGCGCCGGAAGGCAAGGCGAAGCTCCCCGAGGGCGTGGAGATCGGCGCGTCTCCCGCCGGCAAAGCGCTCAAATTTCAGCATCGCGGCGCCTATGATGAAATCGACGCCACTTATGAGGCGATCGCCGCCTATCTCGATGAGAAGGGCCTCGACACCAAAGACCTCATCATCGAGGAATACCTGACCGATTTCAAAAGCGACGACGCCAGCGTCGACGTCGACATTTACGTCTTTCTGAAGTGAGGTGCGGCAGGAGAACCCCATCCATCAGCCATTGCTAAGGTCTCGCGGAATAGGATAATCGGCAAGGCTTGAGCCCATCCGGGCGCGGTTTCGCACGGGTCGATTCTCATGAGATATCTTGGATTAATATGCGCCCTGGCTTTCATGCTCGGCGCGAGCGAGACGGCCCTGGCCCACGCCATTGTGCTCTCCTCGACGCCGCGCGCCGACCAGACGGTCAGAAGCGAGGAGCTCGCGATCGAGATCCGCTTCAATAGCCGGATCGACGCAGCGCGCTCGCATATGAAGCTTTTCAAGATCGGCGGCGAGGCTGTCGCGCTCCCCATTCTCGATGCGGCGTCCGCCGACACGCTGAACGCCAAGGCGACGGGACTCGAGCCGGGCGCCTATCGCCTCCATTGGCAGGCGTTGAGCCTCGACGGGCATATCACGCAAGGCGACATTCCCTTCGCCGTGAGCCGCTGACATGCAGCTCTTCATCGAGATCTATGGCTTTCTGAGCGTCGTGCTGCGCGGCGTCATCCTGGCCGCGCAGTCGGTCGCGGTCGGCGGGCTTGCCTTTCTGATGCTGCTCGTCTGGCCGCTGGCCCCGAAGCTCGCGGGCGCGGGCGCGGCGCTGGAACGGCGGGCGTTGCGGCTGATTTTCGTCTCCGCCAGCGGGCTCGCCGCCGCCGAATGGCTCGCCGCCGCCTCGCTCACTGTCATGTTGGTCGGCACGCTCGAGATTCCCGCGCAAGAGGCCGCCGGCGCGCGCGCCGTCGCTGTCGATCTCGTTGCGGGCGTCATCGCCGCTGTCGTCGCCGTCTCCGCCCGGCGCGCGCAGCGCGGCGGCGTCGCGCTTCGTCAGTCGGCGCCCGTGCTCGCCGCGCTGCTCATCGGGGTCCAGGCGGGTTCGACCCATGCCGCGAGCCAGTTCGAGGGGGCGGTGGTCCTCGCTTGCGCCGAATTCCTGCACATGGCCGGCGCCGCGGTGTGGATCGGCGGCATTCCCTATTTTCTGATGGCGCTGACCGATGTCGCCGACCCGACGGCCCGCGCGCGCGTCGCGGCGCGCTTTTCGGCCATGTCCGTGGGCGCGGTGGCGGCGCTGCTCGCAGGCGGCGCGCTGATGGCGGCGTTTTATGTGGGCGCGGCGCCCGCCATGTATGGCACCTCCTATGGAGTCATGCTCAGCGCCAAGATCGTGCTGCTTTTGGGCCTGCTCCTCCTCGGCGGATTGAACTTCCTGGCCGTGCGCAAGCTGAAACAGGAGCCGGCCGGCCCGCTGCTGCGCACACGGCGATTCGCCGAGACGGAGATCGGCGTCGGCCTCACCGTGCTGTTCTGCGCCGCTTCGCTCGCCTCGCTGCCGCCGGCGCGCGACCTGCCGAACGATCGGGCGAGCTTCGCTGAAGTCGTCGACCGCCTCGAGCCGCGCCTGCCGGTGCGGCTGGACAGTCCCGACTTCGAGGCGCTGTCGGCCGCTCTGCCGCCCGAAGCCTTGAAGAATCTGCCGCCTGGCGCCCAGCCGCCGCGCTCGCCGGCCGATATTGCCTGGTCGGAATATAATCACCATTGGGCGGGGCTTTTCGTTATCGCCATGGGCGTGATGGCGCTTCTGGAGCGCGTGAGCCGCCGTCTCGCCCCGGTCATGCGGCATTGGCCGCTCGTTTTCCTGGGCCTCGCTTGCTTTTTGTTCCTACGCGCGGACGAGATGGTCTGGCCGCTCGGGCGCCTGGGGCTCATCGAGAGCCTGCGCGATCCCGAAATCGCCCAGCACCGCCTGCTGACGCTGCTGATTGTGATCTTCGGCCTGTTCGAATGGCAGGTGCGGCAAGGCCGTATCAAGGCCTGGTGGGCTCCTTATGTCTTCCCGGTCAGCACGGCGACGGCGGCGGCTTTTCTCCTCACCCACTCCCACGCGCTCGCCAATCTCAAGGAAGAGACGCTGATCGAAATCACCCATACGCCGCTGGCGCTCGTCGGCGTTGCGGCCGGGTGGTCGCGCTGGCTGGAGTTGCGGCTCGATGGCGGGGCGAAGCGGATGGCGGGCTTTGTGTGGCCGATCGGCTTTATCCTCGCCGGGTTGATGCTGGTGTTTTACCGGGAGGCCTGAGCGGCGGCGGGGGAGGCCGCGGCCTTGCATACTGCCGTCATTGCGAGCGAAGCGAAGCAATCCAGGGCCGCCGCGTGGCTCTGGATTGCTTCGTCGCTGCGCTCCTCGCAATGACGGAGCGGCGTCAATCCTTCGGGGGCTCGTCCGGGCGATATTCGAGTATGTCTCCCGGTTGGCACGCGAGCGCCTCGCAGATTTTCTCCAGCGTATCGAAACGCACGCCCTTCACCTTGCCGGATTTCAGCAGGCTCACATTCTGCTCGGCGATGCCGATCAACTGCGCGAGATCGCGCGAGCGCATCTTACGCTTGGCGAGCATGACGTCGAGATTGACGATGATGGCCATCAGACGATCTGCGCGTTTTCGTCGGCGATGTCGGCCGCGGTTTTCTGGATATGGGCGAGGGCGAGAAGCATCAGGACCAGGATGATGTGGACGATGTCTTCCGATCCAATGAAGATATGTTTGGTCTTCGCCGACGCCGGCAGATGCATCGCCAGCGTATAGATGACGGCCGAACGCTCGACGAAATCGGCGACGATCGCCACCAGTCCCGCAATCCCGATCCGTCGCAGCCAAACGGCGGCTTCAAGAGAAAACACTTCGCCCGCAAGATAGATCGAAAAAAGCCGCCAGATGGAGAAGGTGAGGGCGGCGACGCATAGCCACAATGCAAGGCTCATCGCCAACACGGCGTTCCATTGCGTTGCAGACGCAGCGGAAACGTCGAGTTTGAAGAGCTCCATCGCTCTTGTTTCATAGGGGGCGCGCGTCGCCCATGCGTCGCAAAAAACCCATAGCAGGAGCAGCGCGTAGCTCATGGCGAGCAGCCGGATGGTCTGGCAAAGCCAGCCGATCTTGGCGCGCAAGGTCGAGAGCCGCGGATTGGCCGGCGAAATAAGGGCGATCGTATCGGTCATTGTTTTTTCTCCATGGCCGCGGCGCGGCGGGCCGATTTTTGAAATTCATGACGCGTGGCGGATTGACGCCGAGCCGATAAAGCGGATCTCGCATCGGACAAAGTGACGCGCCGAAAACTCGCGACGCGGCGAAAGAGCATGCCCGCCGCCACGCGGGCAAGCTTTCTCCGCGCGCCAATATTGACGCATAAAAAATTTAATGCAATACATTAAAAAATGATCGTGGAGGATGATTGTTATCATGCGACTCATAGGTTTGATTTTCATCGCCTTTTCCGCCGCTTTGCTCTCGGGGTGTAGCTGGGACGTCCCCATCGCCACCCAATGGAAGCTCCGCGCCTTCGATATGGGGACGGCCGATCTGACGAAGTTGCGCTTCGCTTTGCGAACGCCGGAATGGGCGGCTCCGACGCCGGACAAGACGGTTCTCGTGACGACGCTCGCGTCCGAGGGCGAAAAGGACGGCGAGCGCAACGTCGAGATTCACCTGCATCGCGCCGCCTATGCCAAAGACGCGGAAGACATCGCCAATCTCTCGCAGAAGACCGGCCCGCTCGACGTCTATGAGATCGCGCCGCGCGATCTCGCGACGGCGCAGGCGTTGCAGGCGGAAGCGCGCAAGTTGAAGGCCGAGGGGCGCCACGGTCATAACGGCGTCAAGGTCGACCGCGGGCTCGCCTGCCGCAAGGCGAATGTGCCTGACGGCGCCATTCCCATCGACGTCTTTATTCACCCCGACGACGAGATCGGCTGGCTGCCGCTTCTCGAAAATTACGATGTGCGCGCTCTGCTAAAGACGCCCGAGGATCTGCGCAAATTCGAAGAAGGCGCGCCGCTCTGCGACAAGCACGCCCAACGCGCCTCCCGATGACGACGCGAAAGCCGATCCGCGCGCCCCCGCGATGACAACGCGCTGAGCCAACCGAAAGGACAATCGCCTTCCCCAACGCCGGAGCCCTCGCTCCGGCGGACACAGCCTCTTTGTCTTCAAACTGGAGATCTCTCAATGAAACGCTTGGTTCCCGCTATTCTGGCGCTCGGCGCCGCCAGTGCGGCCGCCGCCGCCGCCGATCTGCCGTATCGCAAAGCAGCCCCGCCCTTCGTTCCGCCTCCGCCGCCTCCGGCGCTCTTGTTCCAGGGGCTTTACGCCGGCGTGCAGGGGGGCTTCCTCGGCTTTGCCGATCGTTCGCGGGATTATCTAGCCGTGAACAACGCTTTGCTGTTCACGAGCAAGACCGGGCATGGCGGGAGCTTCCAGGGCGGCGCGCATGTCGGTTACGATTGGCGCTTCGGCTCCTTTGTCGGCGGTCTCGTCGCCGATGTGACGGGCGCGCGGGCGGTCAATGATGTCTACGATCCGCTCGGGCAATACTCGGTGCGCAATGTGCTCGGCGTTTCCGGCTCGCTCCGCGGGCGCGTCGGCGTCGTCGCCTTCGATCGGCTGCTGGTCTATGCGACAGGCGGTCTCAATGTCGCCGACGTGCGCCACGAGTACAGATCGGTTTTCGGCCTGAGGGCAAATAAGAATTCTGTGCTGGGGTCGCCCACGGTCGGAGTCGGCGCGGAATATGCGATTTCCGACCGCTGGAGCGGGCGGATCGAATATCGCGTCACCGGCCTTGGAACGCCGCGCGAGACGACGCCTGTCGCTTGGGGGTTGAAGACGGCGCATCAGGCGGGCTCGGGCGCCATCACCGCGGGCGTCAGCTATCGCTTCGGCAACTGACGCAAGCCGGACCGCGCGCCTTCGGGCGCGCTGTCCATTCAGCGAGCCTGAAGGCTCGCGGTCCAGAAAGGCCGCCTGACACTCGCTGACGCCCCTCGTGCTTCGAGACGCCTGCTGCGCAGGCTCCTCAGCATGAGGGGCTTCTGCATCAAACACTTAGGCCTCATCCTGAGGAGCGAGCGAAGCTCGCGTCTCGAAGGACGAGGCCGCCTTGCAGTATCAATAAACTAAGGCGGCCTCAGGCCGCCTTCGCCTTTTCCATCATCTCGACGAAGCGCTTGAAGAGATAATGGCTGTCCTGCGGGCCGGGCGAGGCCTCGGGGTGGTGCTGCACCGAGAAAGCCGGGCGGTCGGTGAGGGCGATGCCGCAATTGGAGCCGTCGAACAGCGAGCGGTGCGTCTCGACGGCGTTCGCCGGCAGGCTGTCGCGGTCGACGGCGAAGCCGTGGTTCATCGAGACGATCTCGACCTTCCCGGTGGTGAAGTCCTTCACCGGATGGTTCGCCCCATGATGGCCCTGCGGCATCTTTTGCGTTTTCGCGCCGACGGCCAGCGCCATCATCTGATGGCCCAGGCAAATGCCGAAGACCGGCACTTTCTTGGCGAGCAGATCGCGGATCACGGGCGTCGCGTATTTGCCCGTCTCGGCCGGGTCGCCCGGGCCGTTGGACAGGAAGACGCCATCGGGCTTCAGCGCCAGGATTTCAGCGCTCGTCGCCGTCGCCGGCGCGACGATCACCTCGCAGCCTTCCTCGGCCAGCAGGCGCAGGATGTTGCGCTTCACGCCATAGTCGATGGCGACGACGCGAAACTTCGCCGCGCCGTCGCGCGCGCCATAGCCCGCGCCGAGGCGCCAGGGGGTTTCCTTCCAGTCGTAGCGCTCCTTGGCGCCAACGCTGGGCACAAGGTCCATCCCGTCGATGCCCGGCCAGGCGGCGGCCTTGGCCTTGAGCGCTTCAATGTCGAACTTGCCGTCCGGCGCATAAGCGATGACGGCGTTGGGCATGCCGCGCTCGCGAATGAGCGCCGTGAGCGCGCGCGTGTCGATCCCATAGAGCGCCACAATGCCGCGCGTCGCCAGCCAGTCGGTCAGCGGCGTCTCCGAGCGGAAATTGGAAGGGTCGGTCACCGGCTGACCGAAGATCGCGCCGACGGCGCCCGCGCTGCGGGCGAGGTCGACAGTCTCTATGTCCTCGTCATTGGCGCCGACATTGCCGATATGCGGGAAGGTGAAGGTGACGATCTGCGCGGCGTAGGAGGGGTCGGTGAGGATTTCCTCATAGCCCGTCATCGCCGTGTTGAAGCAGACTTCGCCCACGGCCTCCCCGACGGCGCCGAGGCCATAGCCTTCGATCACTTCGCCGCTCGCGAGCACCAGCACGCCGGTATGCACCGGCTTCGTCCAGCCATTGTCTTGATCGAGGGTCATCTTCCGTCCGTTGCGCTCGGGTGGGGCGAGCCGTTATGACAGCCGCTTCACCGCGCGTCATGCCCGCGCTTGACGCGGGCATCCGTCTGGATGCTTGCTCATGTGCATCGCTTTGCCCCGCGGGCTTTGCAGCCCGGGGCGTGGATGGCCGGGACGAGCCCGGCCATGACGCGAGAAATTCACTTGAGGTGGATGTAATCCATCCGCCCCCGAAATGGAAACCCCCAAGAAAGTCCCCCATGCGCGAGAAGATCAACCAGGACCTCAAGGACGCCATGAAGGCCCGCGACAGCGCCAAGGTCGACGCGCTGCGGCTCATCAATGCGGCGCTGAAGGACAAGGACATCGAGGCGCGCGGCGCGGGCAAGACCCTGACCGAGGACGACGTGCTTGCGCTCCTTCAGAAGATGATCAAGAGCCGGCAGGAGTCGCTCGACATTTACGAAAAGGCCGGCCGCGCGGATCTCGCCGACAAGGAGAAAAGCGAGATCGCGGTGATCTCGAGCTATCTCCCGCAGCAGCTCTCGCAAGAGGAAGTCGCCGAGGCGGTGAAGGCGGCGATCGCCGAGGCTGGGGCGACGTCGATCAAGGATATGGGCAAGGTCGTCGCCGCTCTGAAGGCGAAATATACTGGCCGCATGGATTTCGGGAAGGCGAGCGCTGCGGTGAAGGCGGCGCTGGGGGGCTGAACGACCGGCAACTCTCCTGACAGTTTGGACCGGCAACATCCCTGACAGAATTGCTCCTCTGGTTTGCGCTGCGTTTCCACTGCTGAGCGCAGCCGCGCGCGCGGCGGAGCGAAGCGGTGGAAACGCAGCGCAGGATCAATGACGCCGAGATCGCGGCCGATGAAGCGGACGATATGGCCGCCGTCTTCCAGCTCCGCGAGGCCGACCAGCTCTCCGGCCAGAGCCTCGCCGATGAACACGGTCTCGCCGCGCCATTTGATCGATCCCTCGGAGCGGACCCGGCGGACCTCATGGTCCGCGTCGTACCAGGGCTCGTCGATCCTTTCCGGCAGGAGCCGTCCCGGCCGCGACCAATGACTTGCCGGCGTCGTCTGTTCGAGCGCCTCATGCGGACGCTCCTCGTTGTAGCTGCGCCGGAACGCATCGAAACGCGCCTGCTGCTCCATCCTGTCGCTCGCTGGGGACTTCGCCGTTTCATCCTTCAAGGTGCGATGCATGCGTTCGTGCCGGCCGTTGTGCTGCGGCGCGGCCGGCGGGATGAAACGCGGCTCCACGCCGAGCTTCAAAAGCCAGACCGAAAGCCGCGAAAGTCCACCGGCGCCCGTCGCGCCGAAGGGCGCGCCATTGTCGGAGCGGCCGGCAGGCCGATGTCGCTGAAAATGCGCAATAGCGCGCCCTTGACCCCATCATGCGTCGGCGGCGTGATCCGAACGTCGACGAGGTAGCGGCTCGCCGTGTCGGAAACCGTCAGCGGATCGATGCGTCGGCCATCGCGCGTGCGAAACCAGCCCTTGAAGTCCATCGCCCATTCGCCGTTGGGCGCATCCGAGCCGGCGATGATCTCGCCTCGGCCGACCGGGCGGCGACACCGCGGCTTTGCTGCGATCAGGCCCTCACGCTTCAAGATATCGCCGATGGTCGACGCCGCGGGCCACGCTGTTTCGGGGGCGCCGAGCAAGAGGCGCGCCCTGATCTTCTTTGGCCCAAAGTGCGGAAAGCGGCGGCGCAGATCCAGGATCCTGGCGATTGTCTCGGCCGTCGCCGCCTGCGGCGCACGCAACGGCGCCCGGCTCCGCTCCTCGAACCAGCGCGCCTCGCCGCTCTCGCGCCGGCGTTTCCAAACGTAGAATGTCTCGCGGCTCACGCCGTAAAGCCGGCACAACTCCGACACGGTGAAGACCCCCGTGTCGAAATCCCGAAACAAAGCGATCCGCTCTTCCACCGCCGCGCGCTCCCTGATAGGCATCGCCCGCATCTCCTCTCGAAGACACGAACTTGACTGTCAGGAATGCTCCCGGTCCAATCTGTCAGCTATCTCGCCGGTTCATACCGCTGATACGCCCCCTCCCTGTCCCTCCCCCGTTTCACGATCAGGGCTGTCCGGGGAAATCATAGGGCCGCGAGCTGGAGCTGCAGACTGGAGAAGTCTCGGCCGGGCTTGGGCCTGATTGGCGGCTTGTCGATAAGCGCGATCGGCCGGCGGTCGAAGAGGAAGCGGCCGACGAGCTCGGCGAAACGCAGGGCCGCCATGTCGATCTTGTGGACGCAGGCGGCGATGCGCAGCAGGGTGAAGGCGATCATCGCGGCGAAGAGCTGCAGGCGCACGGCGTTTTCGGCCTCGCCGATGAAGCTCTTGATGTTGAGATGCTGCTTGATCCAACGGAACAGCAGCTCGATTGCCCAGCGGCCCTTGTAGAGCGCGGCGATTTCCGCGGCCGGGCGGCGCATGTCGTTGACGATGAGGACGATGCGGCCTTTGGCCTCGTCTCTTTCCACGGTGATGCGCCGCAGCGGCATGGGCAGCTTGGAATCGCCTTTGCTGGCCAGCGCCACCTCCTCGTCGGCGATCACGGCGAAGCCGTCGCCCCGCGCGCTTTCGGGGTCGAGCGGGCGGGCGGCGATCGCCCGGAAGCGGGCGTTCGCCTTCGGCCGGGTGACGAAGAAAGCGCCTTGCGCGGCGATCTCGGTCCACCAGCGATAGTCGCAATAGCCTTTGTCGAAGACATAAGCGGCGCCCGGCTCGATATCGGTTTTCTTGCCGATCTCTATGTCGTTCACATTGGCGGGCGTGACTTCCGCGCGAAGGGGCCGATTGGCGCGCGGGTCATGGACCACGTGCATTTTGAGGCCGTGAGTGCGGCCGTTGGAGCGGGCGTAATCGAGGAATTTGCTCAAAGGGATGGGCGTCGAATCGATGAGGCGGATCATGTCCGCGCCCTCCCGGCGCGTATGACGGTCGAGCGCGCCGGAGAGCATGGCGAAGAGATCGGCGAAGACGGCGACGGGCCGGCGGGCGTTGGCGTCGGAAAGGGTCGTGCGCGCGAGCCGCCGCGTCCCGAGGTGATAATGCGCGCGCGCGTCGGCGTTGAAGGCGGGAACGAGGGCGCGCAGGCTGGAGACCCCGGCAAGCTGGGCGTAGATGAGCGCGACGAGGTGATCCCAGCTCTTGAAGGATTTGTCGTAGGCGTCGCCGCCATGCCGCTCGACGATCTGCTTGAAGGCGCGCCGATCGACCGGCTTGAGCAGTTGGGCGAATACAGTAGAGTGCACGGGCATGTCCGGTCCTTTTTTCCAGTCTCGACAACCGGAAAATACCCGACAACCGTCGGGAAAACCGGGCATGCGCCCGCGACCTTTCGACTCATTCCCCGGACAGCCCTGCGTTTCAGAGGAGAGGGGCGGATCGCCGCTGATGGACCAGCGTATGCCGGGCCCGCAGCAAATACAATTTTCATAAAGCCGACTTGCCGCCCCCACGTAAAGGCCGCGCTTTCGTGTCGCGCCCTCTTCAACTCCCGCCGACCCTCCCCATATCGCTTTCGAAGGCCGCCGAAAGGGGCCCGAAAAATTCCATGACATGGGGCGCCTCGCTCGAAGAGAGGCTGCGCCCTTCCGGTCGAGAGGGGATCTTATGAATTTCGAGAAATACACCGAACGCGCGCGCGGATTCGTGCAGAGCGCGCAGTCGCTTGCCACGCGCGAGGGGCATCAGCAATTTACGCCCGAGCATATTCTGAAGGTTCTGCTCGACGACGATCAGGGCCTCTCCGCAGGGCTCATCGACCGCGCGGGCGGGCGCTCGCGCGAGGCTTTGGCCAAGACCGAGGCCGCCCTCGCCAAGCTTCCCAAGGTCGCGGGCTCCGGCGCCGGGCAGCTCTACCTCGCGCCGGCGACGGCGCGGCTCTTCGCCAACGCCGAGCAGATCGCGCAAAAGGCGGGCGACTCCTACGTCACCGTCGAGCGCCTGCTGCTGGCGCTGGCGATGGAAAAGGATTCCGAGGCCGCGAAAATTCTCGCGGCCGCCGGCGTGACGCCGCAGACGCTCAACGCCGCGATCGAGGATTTGCGCAAGGGCCGCACCGCCGACACCGCCTCCGCCGAAAACCAATATGACGCGCTGAAAAAATACGCCCGCGACCTGACGGAAGCGGCGCGCGAGGGCAAGCTTGATCCGGTCATCGGCCGCGACGAAGAAATCCGCCGCACCGTGCAGGTGCTCTCCCGCCGCACCAAGAACAACCCCGTGCTGATCGGCGAGCCCGGCGTCGGCAAGACGGCGATCGTCGAGGGGCTGGCGCTGCGCATCGTCAATGGCGACGTGCCGGAATCTCTCGAAGACAAGAAGCTGCTGGCGCTCGACATGGGCGCGCTCATCGCCGGCGCGAAATATCGCGGCGAGTTCGAGGAGCGCCTCAAGGGCGTGCTCAACGAGGTCACGGCGGCCGAGGGCAGTGTGATCCTCTTCATCGACGAGATGCACACGCTGGTCGGCGCCGGCAAGGCGGATGGGGCAATGGACGCCTCCAATCTGCTGAAACCTGCGCTGGCGCGCGGCGAGCTGCATTGCGTCGGCGCAACCACGCTCGATGAGTATCGCAAGCATGTCGAGAAGGATGCGGCGCTGGCCCGTCGCTTCCAGCCCGTCTTCGTCGACGAGCCGACGGTCGAGGATACGATCTCGATCCTGCGCGGCTTGAAAGAAAAATACGAGATGCACCACGGCGTGCGCATCACCGATAGCGCCATCGTCGCGGCGGCGACTTTGTCGAACCGCTACATCACCGACCGCTTCCTGCCCGACAAGGCCATCGACCTTGTGGACGAAGCCTCGTCGCGCCTGCGCATGCAGATCGACTCCAAGCCCGAGGAGCTGGACGAGCTCGACCGCCGCATCATCCAGCTCAAGATCGAGCAGGAGGCCTTGAAGAAGGAGACCGACACGGCCTCGAAGGACCGGCTCGCAAAGCTCGAAGGCGAGCTCGCGGACCTCGAAGAGAAGTCGGCGGCGCTCACTGCGCGCTGGAAGGCGGAGAAGGACAAGCTCGGCAGCGCCCAGAAGCTGAAGGAGCAGCTCGAACACGCGCGCAACGAGCTCGCCCAGGCGCAGCGCCGCGGCGAATATCAGCGCGCCGGCGAGCTGGCCTATGGCCAGATCCCGGACCTGGAGAAAAAGCTCGCGGCGACCGAAGCCAGCGAAGGCAAAGGCGCGCTGATCGAGGAAGCCGTGACGGCGAATGACGTCGCGGCGGTCGTGTCGCGCTGGACCGGCGTGCCGGTCGATAAAATGCTCGAAGGCGAGAAGGAGAAGCTTCTCCATATGGAGGAGGAGCTGGCCAAGCGCGTCGTCGGGCAGCATGAGGCGGTCATTGCGGTCTCGACCGCCGTGCGCCGCGCCCGCGCCGGCCTGCAGGACCCCAACCGTCCGATCGGCAGCTTCATCTTCCTCGGCCCGACCGGCGTCGGCAAAACGGAGCTGACAAAAGCGCTCGCGAGCTTCCTCTTCGACGACGAGACGGCGATGGTGCGTCTCGACATGTCCGAATATATGGAGAAGCACTCGGTCGCCCGCCTCATCGGCGCGCCTCCCGGCTATGTCGGCTATGAGGAAGGCGGCGCGCTGACCGAAGCGGTTCGTCGCCGGCCCTATCAGGTCCTGCTGTTCGACGAGATCGAGAAGGCGCATCCGGATGTGTTCAACGTGCTGCTGCAGGTGCTCGACGATGGGCGCCTGACGGACGGGCAGGGCCGCACGGTCGACTTCAAGAACACGCTGATCATCATGACGTCGAACCTCGGCGCCGAATTTTTGGTGATGCAGCAAGAGGGCGAGGACTCGACGGCCGTCCACGACGAGGTGATGGCGGTCGTGCGGTCACACTTCCGGCCCGAGTTCCTGAACCGCGTCGACGAGATCATCCTGTTCCACCGCCTGCGGCGCGAGGACATGGGCGCGATCGTCGATATCCAGATCAAGCGGCTCCAGAAGCTCCTGGAGGATCGCAAGATCACGCTGCATCTGGACTTGAAGGCGCGCGACTGGCTCGCGGCCAAGGGCTATGACCCCGCCTATGGCGCACGCCCGTTAAAGCGCGTGATGCAGAAGGAGCTGCAGGACGCTTTGGCCGAACGTCTGCTCGCCGGCGACATCATCGACGGCGCGACGGTGGAGATCTCCGCCGACGGCCCGTCGCTCACGATCGACGGCAAGCCGACGCACGGGCCGGCGAAGCCGCTGCTGCGGACCGTGGGGAACGCGTGACGAGAGCGCCCTCATCCGACCCCTGCTGACGCAGGGGCCACCTTCTCCCGCACGCGGGAGAAGGAGAAAGCGGATAATGACCAAATAAGGATACGATCACCCCTTCTCCCGCCAGCGGGAGAAGGTGGCCCTCGCGTCAGCGAGGGTCGGATGAGGGCCACCTCACAACTTCCGCAGCGCCACTTCCTCGATGCGGTGATCGGCGCCCTTTGTGAGGATCAGGCTCGCGCGCGGTCGCGTCGGCGCGATATTCTGGCGCAGGTTTTCGAGATTGATCCGCGTCCAGATGTCTTTCGCGACGCTCACTGTCTCGTCGTCGGAAAGATCGGCGTATTTGCGAAAGTATGACCGCGGGTCGCGGAACGCGGTCTCGCGCAACTGCAGGAAGCGCTCGACATACCAGCGCTCCAGCAGCTCCTCGCTGGCGTCGAGATAGACCGAGAAATCGAAGAAATCCGAGACGAAGGGAATTTCCTTCGGCTGACGCGACGGCCGCGCGGCAAGCACATTCACGCCCTCGACGATGAGAATGTCCGGCCCGTCGAAACAGGCCGACTCGCCCGGGACAACATCATAGGTCAGATGCGAATAAACCGGCGCGCACACTTGGCGCTGGCCGGCCTTCACGGCCGAGAGAAAACGCAGCAGCGCCTTGTTGTCGTAGCTTTCGGGAAAGCCCTTCTTCTCCATCAGCCCTTCGCGTTCGAGCACGGCGTTGGGGAGAAGAAAGCCGTCGGTGGTGATGAGCTCCACTTTTGGCGTGTTCGGCCAGCGCGACAGCAGCGCCTTGAGAATGCGCGCGGTCGTGGATTTGCCGACGGCCACGGAGCCGGCGACGCCGATAATATAGGGAACCTTGCCGTCCTCGGCGCCCAGGAACCGCTGCGTCGCCTTGAAGAGCCCCTGCGTCGCGGCGACGTAAAGGGCCAGCAGGCGCGAGAGCGGCAGATAGATTTCGATGACTTCTTCGAGCGAGATCGGGTCGCCGACCGATTTCAGCCGCGTGAGGTCGTCGAGCGTCAGCGTGAGCGGCGTGTCGGCGCGCAGGCTCGCCCATTCGGAACGCATGAAGCGGCGATAGGGCGAGAGCGCCGCCCCATTCGCCTGCCCGGCGACGTCGATCATTTGCCCGCTCCGCGCGAAGCTTTCTCGGCGAGGCCGGATTGCGCCGTGCGGCGGCCAAGCTCCGCCACCACCTCGTCGAGAGAGACGCCGCGCGCCTCGAGCAGTACGAGTAGATGGTAAAGGACGTCGGCGGCTTCGCTGGTCAGCGCTTTCTTGTCGCCCTCCATGGCGGCGATGACGGCTTCCACCGCCTCCTCGCCGAATTTCTTGGCGATGCGCGGCGGGCCGGCCTCGAAGAGCTGCTTCGTGTAGGAATTCGAGGCGCTGTCGTCGCGGCGTGATTTGATCAGCGCTGCGAGATCATCGAGGGTGAAGGTCATTTCCCCCTCCCCAGCCCTCCCCCGCTTCGCGGGAGAGGGAGCAGACCGTCGCCTTCTTCACCAATGCTGATCGCGAGCGTCCCCTCTCCCGTGAAACGGGGGAGGGACAGGGAGGGGGCGAGTCGAATATCCAAGAAGCCTCCAGCCATTACGCCGCCTCCAAGCCATCGAGTCGCATCGGCAGACCCGCCGCAGCCATATGGCGCTTCGCCTGCGGAATCGAATATTCGCCGAAGTGGAAGATCGACGCCGCCAGCACGGCGGTCGCGTGGCCCTCGCGAATCCCCGCGACCAGATGGTCGAGATTGCCGACGCCCCCCGAGGCGATCACCGGCGCGCGCACGGCGTCCGCGACCGCGCGGGTGAGCGCAATGTCGAAACCGATCTTGGCGCCGTCGCGATCCATGGAGGTGAGCAAGATTTCGCCGGCCCCGAGCGCCGTCACCTCGCGGGCGTAATCGACTGCGTCGATGCCTGTCGGCCGGCGCCCGCCATGGGTGAAGATCTCCCACTTCCCGGGCCCGACCTGCTTGGCGTCTATGGCGACGACGATGCATTGCGAACCGAATTTCTCGGCGGCCTCGCGCACGAACTGGCGGTTGGAGACGGCGGCCGTGTTGATCGAGGCCTTGTCGGCGCCGGCGAGCAGAAGATTGCGGATGTCGTCGAGCGTGCGCACGCCGCCGCCGACGGTGAGCGGCATGAAGCAGGCTTCGGCGGTGCGCTGCACGACATCGAAGAGAATGCCGCGATTCTCGTGGCTCGCGGTGATGTCGAGAAAGCAGAGCTCGTCGGCGCCGGCGGCGTCATAGGCGATGGCGCATTCGACCGGATCGCCGGCGTCGCGCAGATCGACGAAATTGACGCCTTTGACGACGCGGCCTTCCTTGACGTCCAGGCAGGGGATGACGCGTGCTTTGAGCATCAGGCGGCAGAGGTCAGGAGGTCGTTGGCGCGCAGATAGTTCCAAAACGTCGGCGCCATATTGCCAGCGCGCGGCGTCTCGGTGACGTCCGCAAGGAAAAACTCATGCGCGCCGATTTGTCCCTGTTTCAATCGCGTCGTAAGCGCTTCGACACTTTGGCGTGTCTTCAAAAACAGCACGTTGTGGTCCAGCATGTAAAGGCTATCCCCCTCGTCCAAAAGGGCAGGAATAGCAGTCGCGCCGGACATCTGCCGGGAGCCAGACGAGAAAACGAGCATGTAAACCCTGCGATTCATGGCTTTTTCTCCCCTGGACTCGGCTCGACTTCCAATCTCGGCGCCTCGGTGATGACTTCAACGCTCTCGGTCACCGCATCCTTTTTATACAAAATCTGCATTGCCTGATGCTGTAATAGATATTCTTCCGATTGCAGGCGGTCCGGGTCTCTAAAAAGAAAAATAAAGTAAGCGATGATGGTTACAAGCACCGGAAAGGCGCCGAAGGCGGCGAGCGCATATTTGAGAATATCGTCGTCGCGAAAGAAATAGGCAGCCAGCAGGCTGGTCGGAAAGACCACCGCCGTTGTCCAGAGCATGGGATTGAGGGCGTTTCGGACGCGCACCACGCCGGCGCGGGAGGTGAAGCTGCCGATGGCGTCTCCCGGCTTCATCACGCCCTCGCGCTCCGGATCAGCGCCAGCGCCTCAGCCGGATCAAGCCGGCCGTCGTAAAGCGCGCGGCCGGTGATGGCGCCGGCGAGCTTGGCGCAGTCGGGCTGCAGCAGCCGCTCGATATCTGCAAGCGACGCCAGCCCGCCAGAGGCGATGACCGGAATCGTCAGCGCATTGGCGAGCGCGAGCGTCTGCTCGATGTTCAGTCCCGTCAGAATCCCGTCGCGCGAGATATCCGTGTAAATGATCGCCGCGACGCCGGCGTCCTCGAAGCTTTTGCCCAAATCCAGCGCCGACATGCGCGTGGTGCGCGCCCAGCCGTCGACGGCGACCATGCCGTTTTTGGCGTCGATGCCGACCGCCACGCGTCCCGGATAGACCCGCGCCGCCTCGCGCACGAAGGACGGGTCCTTCACCGCCGCCGTGCCGATGATGACGCGCGTGACGCCCTTCTCCAGCCAGCCCGAGAGCGTGCGCATGTCACGAATGCCGCCGCCGAGCTGCACCGGAATGGTCAGCGCGGAGAGAATCGCCTCGACCGCTTCCGCATTGCGCGGCGCGCCGGCGAAGGCGCCGTCGAGATCGACGACATGCAGATATTCGAAGCCCTGGCGCTCGAAGGCGCGCGCCTGCTCGGCGGGATCGTCGTTGAAGACGGTGGCGCGGTCCATGTCGCCCTGGGCGAGACGAACGCACTGGCCTTCCTTCAGATCGATTGCCGGAAAAAGTATCACGGGCGCCACCTCAGGAAATTGGCGATGAGCGCAAGGCCCAGCCTCTGGCTCTTTTCGGGATGAAACTGAACGCCGACGAGATTGTCGCGCGCGACCGCGGCCGTGAGCGGCCCGCCATAGTCGCTGGTCGCCAGCACATGGCCGGGCTCGGCCGGGGTCAGATGATAGGAGTGCACGAAATAGGCGTGCAGGCCGGTCTCGCCGGTCGGGATGCCGGCAAAGACCGCATGTTCGCGCGCGAGCGACAGCGTGTTCCAGCCCATATGCGGGATTTTGAGCGACGGGTCCTTCGGCTCGATAGCGACGACGTCGCCGCCGACCCAGTCGAGGCCGGGCGTCTCGCCATGCTCCAGCCCGCGCGCCGCCATGAGCTGCATGCCGACGCAAATGCCAAGAAAAGGGCGGCCCCGCGCAATCGCCGCCTCTTGCAGCGCCTCATAGAGGCCGGGCAGCGCCAGCAGGCCGGCGCGGCAATCGGCGAAGGCGCCGACGCCCGGCAGAACGACGCGGTCCGCCGCGCGCACGATCTCGGGGTCGTTGGTCACGCGAATGGCGCCCTCGAGCCCCGCCTCGCGGGCGGCGCGCTCAAAGGCCTTCTGCGCCGAGTGCAGATTGCCCGAACCATAATCGATGATCGCCGTCGTCACGCGCGACTCTCCGAGGGAAGCGTTTCAGGGGAGAACGCCCGCAGCCGGCCGAAGTAGACCATTTCGGCCTCCTCCTCGGTGTCGGCATTCACCAGGTCGCCCTCGACATAGCCGCGCCGCTGCAAACTCCATGCGAGAATGCGGTCGCCCTCGAAGCCCAGCACGAGCGCGGCGGCGAGCGCGAGAAAAGACGTGGTCAGCTTTGGAAGCAGGAAGGATACGCCCAAGGCCGAAATGGCGGCGAGCAGGAGCGACCAGCCGAGAGCGGCGATCCAGGCGCGCTTCCAAAGCAGCCAGAGCGGCCCGAAGATAAAGGCCGGGGTCGAGAAGGAATCGCGCAGGAACACGATCTTCTCGGGGCGCGCGGCGCCCTCAGGCGGCAGATGAACGGTGAATATCGCCAATTCGGCTTCCCTCCTCCTCTTTCGGACTCTGGCCGGCCGCCCCTCAGGCGGTCAGCGTGCCCTTGGTGGAGGGCGCTTCGCCCTGGACGCGGCGCGGGTCGATCGCCACCGCCTTGCCGAAGGCCCGGGCGAAACCCTTGAAGGCGCTTTCGGCGATATGATGGCTGTTGACGCCCTTGAGGCTGTCGATATGCAGCCCAATCCGCGCCTGCACGGCGAAAGCCTGGAAAAATTCGCGCATGAGCTCGGTATCGAAGGCGCCGATGCGCTCCGCCGGAAAATTCACGTCATAGACGAGAAAAGGCCGGCCCGAGACATCCACGACGACGCGGGTCAGCGCCTCGTCGAGCGGCGCATGGGCGTCGCCATAGCGGGCGATTCCCTTGCGGTCGCCGAGCGCGCGATCCACCGCCTGGCCGAGCGCGAGGCCCACATCCTCGACCGTGTGGTGGCCGTCGATATGCAGATCGCCCTTGGCGAGCACGGTCAGATCGAGCGGCGCATGGCGGGCGATCTGGTCGAGCATATGGTCGAAAAAGCCTATTCCCGTCGAAATGTCGGATTTCCCCGCCCCGTCGAGGTCGACGGCGACGGAGATCGTCGTTTCCTTGGTGACGCGCTCGATCTGGGCGCTGCGCATGGAGAATGGGCCTTCCAAAAGGACGCGGGCCGAACATTCGCCGGCCGCAAGCGGGCGGGTTGTAGCAATTTCGTCGCAACGGCGCCAGCCAGAGCCGTGCGCCAGGGCTCTGAATCCAGATTAACAACCCTACGCAGCCGCGTCATGCCCGCGCTTGTCGCGGGCATCCACGCCAGGACATTAAGACAAGCGGGAAGAAGAAGCGGCGTTGTTCCGCTCATGTTCTTAAGCTTTACGCCTCGGCGCGGCGTGGATGGCCGCGACAAGCGGCCATGACGCTGGAACACATCTCTCCTCATTAACCGGAACTCGGAGCCCTGGGCCGTGCGCCAAGTCACTGGCCGCTGCGCCCGCGCTTCTTTATGCTCGCCGGAGGTTCCTAGCCAGAATAGCACGTTTTCAGGAGAATTGATGAAGCTCGCCTATTTCGCCGCTCCCGCGCTGCTCATTGGCCTTGCGGCCGCCGTCGCCGGGACGCCCGAGGAAGATTACGTCGCCGCCCGCGACGCGGCCACCGCCAAAATCAAGAAGATCGAGGCGAAGAACCCCGACGCCGACATTTCGAAAATCAATAAAAGCGCTCTGGCCGCTCTCGAGAAACGCCTGCAGGCGATCATCGGCCCGGTTGCGATCAAGCCTTATCCCGAGACGGGGAGAATGGAGTACGACAGTCTTTCCGAGGGCGAGCTCGGCGCGAACGGACTGGACGGCCTGCGCTTCGGCAAGGACGGCGACGGGCCGCAGCTCGTCGTCACGACGGACGGCCTGCTGGAAACATGGCTAAAGCGGCCGCGGGACTGGGGGACGAAGAAAGGCAAGCGGCCGTCGATCGACGAGGCGCTGGCCAATGCCGAATTCTATACTTTCGCCGTTGGACAGGACGCCGCCCTGACAAAAACCGCCGACATCCCCATCGCAAAGCCCGAAGGGGCGACCTTCGCGGTCGCGCTGCTCGGCGGCTGGGCGCAGGATGACGGCCCGAACCCGATACAGGATATTGTCCTGGCGGTGCGCCGGGAGGGAAAGGTCTATATCGCGAGCGAGCGCGCCACGGCCTATAAGCCCATCCCCGCCTGCGACGCCAGCCTGAAGGCGGCGGAAGCGAAAGCCGACGTGATCTTCAAGAAATATCAGGCGAGCGGCGCGAAGGACGAAAAGATCTTCAACGACTATACGCAGACGCGCGAAAAGGGCGACGCCGACTTTCGCGCCTGCTACCGGCAGCGCGCGCCGAACGAAGCGTTTTTCCCCGCGCTGGTGAAGGAGGCGCAGGAGATCGCCGACCGTTTCGGCGGGAAGTAGCGCGCCCTCATCCGACCCCGCTTCGCGGGGCCACTTTCTCCCGTAAACGGGAGAAGGAATCGCGTTGCAATCTTTGTGATCTCTAAACACGGGGTTCTCTCCTTCTCCCGCGCGCGGGAGAAGGTGGCCCTCGTGTCAGCGAGGGTCGGATGAGGGCCCCCGCCCTTGCTCAACACCCGCCAAACGCCTACATCCGCCTGACATATTAGTCTGGATGGCGAGAATGGAAAGCGAACGCGAGAAGTCGCTCCTGATGCATGCGACGACGATCATACTGGTGAAAAAACAAGGCGAAACCGTCATTGCCGGCGACGGCCAGGTCAGCCTCGGCCAGACCATCATGAAAGGCAACGCCCGAAAGGTCCGCCGTCTCGGCAAGGGCGACGTCATCGCGGGCTTCGCCGGCGCCACCGCCGACGCCTTCACCCTCTTCGAGCGTCTCGAGACCAAGCTCGAGCAATATCCAGGGCAGCTCATGCGCGCCTGCGTCGAGCTCGCCAAGGATTGGCGCATGGACCGCTATTTGCGCCGTCTCGAAGCCATGATGCTCGTCGCAGACAAAAATGTCGGCCTGGTGCTGACAGGGTCCGGCGACGTGCTGGAGCCCGAAACCGCCGAGGGCGGCGCCGTCGCGGCGATCGGCTCCGGCGGCAATTATGCGCTGGCCGCCGGCCGCGCCCTCATCGACACGCCGGCAGACGCCGAAACCATCGCGCGCCGCGCCATGAACATCGCCGCCGACATTTGCGTCTATACGAACCATAGCATCGTGGTGGAGAAAATCTGATGGCCGACTTCTCCCCCCGCGAGATCGTCTCCGAGCTGGACCGCTACATCGTCGGGCAGCAGGACGCCAAGCGCGCCGTCGCGATCGCGCTGCGCAACCGCTGGCGCCGGCTGCAACTGCAAGGGCAGATGCGCGAAGAGGTGATGCCCAAGAACATCCTCATGATCGGCCCGACGGGCTGCGGCAAGACCGAGATCGCCCGCCGCCTCGCCCGCCTCGCCAACGCCCCCTTCCTGAAAGTGGAGGCCACGAAATTCACCGAGGTCGGCTATGTCGGCCGCGACGTCGAGCAGATTGTGCGCGACCTCATCGAAGTCGCGCTGGTGATGGTGAAGGACCGCCGCCGCAAGGATGTGCAGGCCCGCGCCGAAAAGGCCGCGGAGGAGCGCGTGCTCGACGCGCTCGTGGGCCCCGCCTCCTCGCCCGCGACGCGCGAGACCTTCCGCAAGCGGCTGCGCGACGGCGAGCTCGACGACAAGGAAGTCGAGATCGAATTGCAGCAATCGGGCGGCTCCACGCCAATGTTCGAGCTGCCGACCATGCCGGGCGCCAGCGTTTCGGCTTTTTCGCTCGGCGACCTCTTCGGCAAGATGCAGCGCGGCAAGCCGCGCAAGCTCACGGTGAAGGAAGCGCATGGGCCGCTGATTGCCGAAGAGAGCGACAAGCTCATCGACCAGGAGGCGAGCGTTCGCGAGGCGATCCACGAGGTCGAGAACAACGGCATCGTCTTCATCGACGAGATGGACAAAATCTGCGCCCGCGAAGGACGCGGCGGCGCCGATGTCTCGCGCGAGGGCGTGCAGCGCGACCTGCTGCCGCTGATCGAAGGCACGACCGTCGCGACCAAGCATGGGTCGGTGAAAACCGACCATGTGCTCTTTATCGCCTCGGGCGCCTTCCATGTCGCGAAGCCTTCCGACCTCCTGCCCGAGCTTCAGGGCCGCCTGCCGATCCGTGTGGAATTGGCCTCGCTCAATGAGGAAGACTTCCGCCGCATCCTGACCGAAACCGAAGCCTGTCTCAGCAAGCAATATGTGGCCTTGATGGGCACGGAAGGCGTGACGTTGGAATTCGCGCCCTCGGCCATCGACGCGATCGCCAAAGTGGCCGTGGCCGTGAACACCTCGGTGGAAAACATCGGCGCCCGGCGCCTGCAGACGGTGATGGAGCGCGTGCTCGACGACATCAGCTTCACGGCCTCCGACCGCGCGGGCGAGACGGTGACGATCGACGGCGATTTTGTCGAGAAGCACATCGGGGATTTGGCGAAGAACCGGGATTTGAGCCGGTTTATCCTGTAAGCTTGGGCTCCCTCCTTCTCCCGCTTGCGGGAGAAGGTGTCGCCGCGAAGCGGTGACGGATGAGGGCCCTCACCCGACCCGGCTTCGCCGGGCCACCCTCTCCCGCAAGCGGGAGAGGAGAGATTCCCACACTTGCGCCCGCGCCCGCGCATTGTCATAACCCCCGCCAAAGTTCCTCAACCCTCGACGGCGCAATCCATGTCCAGCTTCCCCCAGCGCGTTTTCTCGGGCGTGCAGTCCACCGGCAATCTGCATCTCGGCAATTATCTCGGCGCCATCGTCAAATTCGTCGAGCTGCAGGAGCGCTTCGAGTGCCTCTATTGCGTCGTCGACCTGCACGCGATCACCGTGCCGCAGGACCCGATCGAGCTGCGCAACAACACGCGTGAGATCGCGGCGGCCTTCCTCGCCTGCGGCATCGACCCCAAGAAGAACATCGTCTTCAACCAGAGCCAGGTCGCCGAGCACGCGGAGCTCGCCTGGGTGCTGAACTGCGTGGCCCGCATCGGCTGGCTCAACCGCATGACCCAGTTCAAGGACAAGGCCGGCAAGGACCGCGAGAACGCCTCGATGGGCCTGTTGGACTACCCTGTCCTGATGGCCGCCGACATCCTGCTCTATCGCGCCACCCATGTGCCGGTCGGCGAGGACCAGAAGCAGCATCTCGAGCTCGCGCGCGACATTGCGCAGAAGTTCAACAATGATTTCGGCGCCTCGATCGAGCGCAATGGCTTCGGGGAAGGCTTCTTCCCCCTGCCCGAGCCGCTGATCGCCGGCCCGGCGACGCGCGTCATGAGCCTGCGCGACGGCACGAAGAAAATGTCGAAATCGGACGCCTCGGATTATTCGCGCATCAATCTCTCCGACGACGCCGACCAGATCGCGACGAAGGTGAAGAAGGCCAAGACGGATCCCGAGCCCCTGCCCTCCGAGGAAAAGGGTCTCGAAGGCCGGCCGGAGGCGGACAATCTCGTCGGCATTTTCGCCGCGCTGTCGGGGCGCGCGAAAGCGGAGGTTCTAAGCGAATACGGCGGCGCGAATTTCTCGACCTTCAAAAGCGCGCTGGTCGATCTCGCGGTCGCGAAACTCTCCCCGATCACCGCGCAAATGCGCCGCATCCGCGAGGATGAAGGCTATATCGACCAGGTGCTGCGCGACGGTTCCGACCGCGCCCGCGCGCTGGCGCGCGAGAATATGAACGCCGTGAAGGATATTGTGGGGTTCTTGCGGTAACGCCCGTCATTGCGAGCGCAGCGAAGCAATCCCGAACCCGCGACGACTGCGCTGGATTGCTTCGTCGCTACGCTCCTCGCAATGACGCCCTAAGCCAGCGCCTCCGGCTTCTGCCCGCCTGTCGCCCAATCCAATAGTTCGACCGTATGCACGATCGGGATCGCGGTCCCCGCCCCGATCTGCGCCATGCAGCCGAGATTGCCGGCGGCGATGACCTGCGCCGCGACGCTCTCGATATTGGCGACCTTGCGCGCGCGAAGCTGGTCGGCCAGCTCGGACTGCAAAAGATTGTAGGTCCCCGCCGAACCGCAACAGATGTGCCCCTCGGGCACGGCGACAACCTCGAAGCCAGCGCGCTCCAGCGCCGCAACTGGCTCGCGCGTGATTTTCTGGCCGTGCTGCAACGAGCAAGCCGCGTGATAGGCGACCCTCAGGCGCGGGACGTCGACGCGCTCGAACTGCAATTTATCGATAAGCTCGCTCACGTCGCAGGCCAGCGCGGAAATGCGTGCGGCGTTGCCCGCAAGCGCGGCGTCGTTGCGGAACATGAAGCCGTAGTCCTTCACGCTCGTGCCACAGCCCGACGTGTTGATGACGATATGATCGAGGCCGCCTGTCTCTATCTCGCGCGTCCAGGCGTCGATGTTCCTGCGCGCAAATGCATGGGCCTCATCGACCTTGCCGAGATGATGCGGCAGCGCCCCGCAACATCCGGCGCCCTCGGCGACGACGACCTCGACGCCGTGGCGCGTGAGGAGACGCACGGTGGCTTCATTGATACGCGTGTCCAGCGCGGTTTGCGCGCAGCCATTCAGAAGCGCGACGCGCATCTGGCGGGCGCCCTGCGCCGGGAAAACTTGCGGGCGATCGACGTCCGACGGCGCTGGCAATTCAGCGGGCGCGAGCGATAGCATCGCGCGCAGGCGCTCTGGCAAATAGCAGGCGAACGGCCTCGCGGCGGCAGCGAAACGCAACGCGAACCGGAACAAGGACGGGCGCGGGAGAACGAAAGCAAGCACGGCGCGCAGCGCCTTATCCGCGAAGGACCGCTGATAGGTCGCCTCTATATGGGCGCGCGCATGGTCGATGAGATGCATGTAATGCACGCTCGACGGACAAGTCGTCATGCAGGAAAGACAGGAGAGGCAGCGATCGACATGATGCGCCGTGCGCGCGTCGGCGGCGCGCCCATTCTCCAACATCTCCTTGATGAGATAAATGCGCCCGCGCGGCGAATCCAATTCGTCGGCCGTGAGAAGATATGTCGGGCAGGTCGCCGTGCAGAAGCCGCAATGCACGCAAGCGCGCAGGATCTTCTCCGATTGCGCCATGTCCGGGTCCGCGAGCGCGGCAAGAGAGAAATGCGTCTGCATCTCAAAACGCCTCGCGCATGCGGCCGCGCTCCAGAATATGCGCGGGATCAAAACTCTCCTTCACGCGCTTGGTCAGCGCGGCAAGCGGCGCCGGCTGCGGATGAAAGACGTCTACGCGCGCGCGAATATCGTCGGAAGCGCGGATGAGAGTTGCATGGCCGCCACAGGCATCGACAGCGGTGCGTATTGTTCCCGCATGAGCGTCGCCCGCCGGCTCCAGGCAAAGCCAGACGAGCCCGCCCGCCCAATCGTAGTAATAGGCAATGATCGGCGCGCCAGCGTTGCGCAGCTCGTCCAAGACGGCGAGACCGTCTGTCGGCGCAACGGAAAGGCGCCAGATCTGCCCGCTATGCGCGGCAAGCGGCGTGACGTCGCGCAGCGCCGCCCAAAGCGCCCCGGACTCGTTTTGCGGCAATGTCTCGAAGCGCGCGCCGGTATCGCCAAGTTGCGCGATCAGCGCCTCGCGCCGAGTCGAAACCGAAATCTCGGGGCCTTCGATCCGCAGCAGCGCCGCGTTGGCGTCGAGCCCGAGCGGCGCGGCGCCCGCCGGCAGCATGGCGAAGGAGGACACTTCATGCGGCGATCCCGACGCGCGGCGCAATTGCGCAAGGCTTTGCGCTTCGTCGAGACCGAGGACCAGGAGAGTCTGCTCTGTCTCCGCCTTCGGCAGAACCTTCAACGTTACTTCGGTGAGAAGCGCCAACGTGCCGTAGGAGCCGCAGACAAGCTTTGAGAGATCATAACCCGTAACGTTTTTCATGACGCGGCCGCCGGATTTCACCACCTCGCCGCGCCCGGTCACACAGTGAAACCCCAACAGATGATCGCGCGCGGCTCCTGCCTTGATGCGGCGCGGGCCGGAAGCGTTGACGGCGATCGCCCCGCCGATCGTCGCGCTCCTGGTCGCGCCGCCGAGCAGCGGCGCATAATCCATCGGCTCGAAAGCGAGCTGCTGGTTATGCGCGTCGAGTAGCTCCTCGATCTCGCGCAAAGGCGTCCCTGAGCGGGCGGAGAGTACGAGCTCCTCGGGCTCATAGAGCGTCACGCCCGTCAGCGCGCGCGTGGAGATGTGTTGCTGCAAAGGCGCATGGCGGCCGAGGCGCTTTTTCGAGCCGGCGCCGACAATGGCGAAAGGCGTTTTGCGCGTGTTGGCGGCGCGCAAGGCGTCGACGGCGTCGGCGGCGTCGCGAATATCGAGCGTGGCCAGGAGAGCGTCCATGTCAGAATCTCGGCAGATCGGGGAACGGCGTCTTGCCGCCCGACACATGCATCATGCCGAACTCGGCGCAGCGATGCAGCGTTGGGAAAACCTTGCCGGGATTGAGTCTGTTCAAGGAGTCGAAGGCGCATTTGACGCGCAATTGCTGATCGAGATCGGTCTCGTTGAACATCTCGCCCATCAGATCGCGCTTTTCGACGCCCACGCCATGTTCGCCGGTGAGCACGCCGCCGACGGCGACGCAAAGACGCAAGATGTCGAAACCGACCTTCTCGGCCCGCTCCATTTCCCCTTCGATCGAAGCGTCATAGAGAATGAGTGGATGCAGATTGCCGTCGCCCGCATGGAAAACATTGGCGACCTGCAGGCCCTCGCGCTTGGCGATTTCATCCATGCCCGCGAGCACCTCCGGCAGGCGCGCGCGCGGAATCGTGCCGTCCATGCACAGATAATCCGGCTTGATGCAGGAGACCGCCGGAAAGGCGTTCTTGCGGCCGGCCCAGAATTGCAGGCGCTCGGCTTCGCTTTTGGAGACCTTGGTCGTCGTCGCGCCTTCGTCGCGCGCAATCGTCTCGACAAGACCAACGAGGTGGTCGACCTCCGCCTGCGCGCCGTCGAGCTCGACGATCACGATCGCCTCGGCGTCGAGCGGATAGCCGCAGGGCTGGAAACGCTCGACGGCGTGGATCGTCGCCTTGTCCATCATCTCCATGCCGCCGGGGATAATCCCCCGCGCGATGACGGCGCCGACAAAGCGCGCGCCGGCCTCGACGCTCGAAAAGCCGACGAGCAGCCCGCGCGCAACGGCGGGCTTTTGCAGAATGCGCACGGTGACTTCGGTGACGACGCCGAGCAGGCCTTCCGAGCCGGTCATCAGGCCGAGAAGATCATAGGCCTCGCTATCGAGATGTTTGCCGCCGAGGCGAATGATCTCGCCCCCCATCAGCACCACTTCAAGCCCGAGGATATTATTGGTCGTCAGGCCATATTTGAGACAGTGCACGCCCCCGGCGTTCTCGGCCACATTGCCGCCGATGGAGCAGGCGATCTGCGAGGAGGGATCGGGCGCGTAATAAAAGCCGCGACTCTCGACCGCCTTGGAGATGGCGAGATTTTGCACGCCAGGCTGCACGCGCGCGCAGCGGTTCTCATAGTCGATCTCGAGAATGCGGTTGAACTTCGACATGCCGAGCAGAATGCCGTCTTCGAGCGGCATCGAGCCGCCGGAAAGCGAGGTGCCCGAACCGCGCGGCACGATCTTGACGTTCATTTCGGCGGCAAGCGCCAGAACGGCGCTCACCTGCGCCACGGTCTCGGGCAAGGCGACCACGAGCGGCAGCGCGCGATACATAGTGAAGGCGTCGCATTCGTAAGCGCGGCGCGCCGTCTCGTCCATGATGAGGTTCTGCGTCGGCAAAATGGCGCGCAGGCGCTCGATCAGCTCGTCGCGCCGCGCGAGAATCTCGGGCTCCGGCGCAGGCATGGCCAGCGTCATTAATCAGCGCCTCCTCAGCGCATCGAGCGCGCCGTTGCGCCGGCGCTCCGGGCGTGGGATTGCAGCGGCCTCGGAAATTTTCCCTAGTCGAGGCGCAGGATGGGCGCAAGTCCGACGCTTCCGGACCGCGCGCTTCTCGAGCGAGCCTGAAGGCTCGCGGTCCAATTAAAGGCTCACGGTCCAATCAAAAGGAGACGAAATGAAAATGAAGTTCGTTTTGACGCTCGCCGACGCCAAGCGCGTGGCGGCGGCGGCTGCGGAGGAGGCCCAGCGCAATGGCTGGAGCGTGGTGATCGCCATCGTCGACGACGCGGGCCTGCTCGTCTATCTCGAGCGCCTCGACGGCGTGCAGCCCGCCTCCTGCGACATCGCCCAGGCGAAGGCGCGCGCCGCGGCGCTGTTTAAACGTCCCAGCAAAGCGCTGGAAGAGACCGTCGCCGGCGGCAGGGTCGCGCTGCTGAGCCTGCCCCATATCATCCCTGTCGAAGGCGGCCTGCCGCTCGTCTATGAGGGGCAAGTCATCGGCGCCATCGGCGTGTCCGGGGTGCAATCATTCGAGGATGGGATCGTCGCCAAAGCCGGCGCGGATGCCCTTGGCGCAAGCGCTTAAGCCTCTCGTTACGATAACGGCGAAGGCCCGCGCGATCTTTCGAGCATGTCCAATCAGGCAGGGCCTAGCCTAATCGCCGCCGCCGAGAGACCTTCGGGCGCGACCCACGGCCTCCGGCGACAGCCCTTCGGCGGCGGCGAAGGCCAAAAGCACATCCTCATCCCCGGCCAAATGATCGAGAACCGCGAGATGAAAGCCGCGATCGCCGAGGAGCGCGGGCACATCGCCCGCGTCGAGCCCTGTCAAAGCGAGAAATCGCGACACGCGCTCTTCGTCGTGGGTGAGATAAGCCAGCGCGCGCAAAGCCAATTCCGCCGGCGCCGGCTCGATCGTCTTTGGGGCGCGAATATCTCGCGCATTCCGGCCGATTTTCATTAATACTCCCATGTTAGGCATGAACGAAACGGCCCTTCGATCCTTTTGCCGCCTCGAAGCAGCCGCGTTTCAAGAGCTGGGCCATGAAGAAAACAGTCCTCATCGTAGAGGATAACGAATTGAACATGAAGCTCTTCAACGATCTGTTGGAGGCGAATGGGCACGCGACGCTTCGCACCAAAAGCGGCGTCGACGCGATTTCGCTCGCGCGCGAGCACCGGCCCGATCTCATCTTGATGGATATTCAATTGCCGGAGGTCAGCGGCCTGGAAGTCACCCGCTGGCTGAAGGATGACGATGAACTGAAAGATATTCCGGTCATCGCCATTACCGCCTTCGCGATGAAGGGCGACGAAGAGAAAATCCGCCAGGGCGGCTGCGAGGCTTATCTCTCCAAGCCGATCTCGGTCGCGAAATTTCTGGAGACGGTGAATTCCTTCCTTGCGGACAAGAACTAGGAGACGTCAGCCCTATGACCGCGCGCGTCCTGATCGTCGACGATCTGCTCCCCAACATCAAACTGCTGGAAGCCCGCCTCTCTGCTGAATATTTCGACGTGGTGACGGCGACGAACGGCCCGCAGGCTCTGGAGCTCTGCCGCGAAGGGCGCTGCGACATCGTTCTGCTCGACGTCATGATGCCGGGCATGGACGGATTCGAGGTCTGCTCGCGGTTGAAAGCCGACCCCGCCACAATGCATCTGCCGGTGGTGATCGTGACGGCGCTCGATCAACCGGAGGATCGCGTGCACGGCCTCGAATGCGGCGCCGACGATTTCCTCACCAAGCCCGTCGACGAGATCGCGCTGATCGCGCGCGTCCGGTCGCTGGCGCGCCTCAAGATCACCATCGACGAATTGCGCGCCCGCGCCAGCACCTCGGCCAATCTCGGCCTCGCCTCCCGCGAGCCCAACGACGGGGCGCGCGGCCGCATCCTGCTGGTCGAGGATCGCCCGAGCTCGGCCGACCGGATCGACTCCGCGCTGCGCGACTTCCACGACATCGACATCGAACAGCATCCGCAGGAGGCCTTGTTCCGGGCCGCCGAGAATAATTACGAGCTCGTCGTCGTCAGCCTCAACCTCGCCCATTTCGACGCGCTGCGGCTGTGCAGCCAATTGCGCTCGCTGGAACGCACCCGCACGCTGCCGATCCTCCTGTTGGCCGATATGGACGACCGCCAGCGCGTCCTGCGGGGTCTCGATCTGGGCGTGAACGACTATATCATGCGGCCGATCGACCGCAACGAGCTTCTGGCGCGCGTGCGCACGCAGTTGCGGCGCAAGCGCTACACGGACTCGCTGCACGAAAACGTGCAGGCGGCGATTGAGCTCGCGGTCGTCGACGCGCTCACCGGGTTGAACAACCGCCGCTTCCTCGAGACCCATCTCGCCACGGCGCTCGACCAGACCGCCCATAAGGGCCGGCCTCTGTCCTTGATGATTCTCGACATCGATCACTTCAAATCGGTCAACGACACCTATGGCCACGACGCCGGCGACGAGGTGCTGAAGGCCTTCGCCCAACGCATCAAGCGCGTCCTGCGCAGCGCCGATCTCGTCTGCCGCCTGGGCGGCGAGGAGTTCGTCGTCGTCATGCCCGATACGCCGCTCGCCGTTGCCGAGCGAATCGCCGAACGCGTGCGCGCGGCGGTCGAGGGCGCGCGCTTCCCCGTCGACCCCAAGGCGACGCGGACGATTCCGGTCACCACCTCCATCGGCCTCGCCGAGCGCGGCGCCGACGCCAACGCCGACGCCCTGATGCGGCGCGCCGACAAGGCCCTCTACGCCTCCAAAACCTCGGGCCGCAACAGGGTGACGGCGGCGGCCGCTTGAGGCCTGTGAGAAAATTGACATAAAGCCGCTCGCCGGGCTTGCAGACAAAGCCCGGCTGAACTATACACCGCCCGTCGACGCCGCGTCGGCCGCAGCCTCCCCCAAGAGGCCCGTAGAAAAGATGGGGCCATAGCTCAGTTGGGAGAGCGCTTCAATGGCATTGAAGAGGTCGTCGGTTCGATTCCGTCTGGCTCCACCATCAATCAATAATAGATAAGCATACTGGCGTCGAGTTGACAGCGACTCGTCTTAGGGACGGTTGGCCGCGCCGCTGCTCTACCGAAGAACTCTTGTAGGCCGATAACGCTTATACCGGTTCGCGCAAAATCGCGCGCCCACAAGCGAGCGGCCGATCGTTCCCTACCTTGGGCACCACCAATGTTCAGCGACTCGGGCGATCTGCTCGCGCCTCGGCGCTTCGCGGCTAAACGCTGGTTTCAAAAGTAATGGCGGCTACAGAAAGCGGCCTCGGTCATTTCAACACTCGGAGCAGCAAGAAACCGTATACGCAGTCCCTCACACCCTCTGACTAAAAAATCAATATTTCCGCTACCTTAGTCTACGACTCCATGGAACCTTCAGCTTGGGGAACTGAGCCCGCTTCTTTTTGCTTCACGAATCAGTCATTAAACAGCAAGAATTGCCAAGGTTCCACGCGCATATGGTTCGACTTGCCTTTACCGATGACACCGATGCCCCAGCCGCGGAGAGCGAACGGCGCCGGCTTCGAGACGACGCCCTGCGCCGTCTCTTCGTTCTCGAAATCCTCCACTGACTGGCAGACTTCGATGGCCGTTATGAAGCATCAATTTATTCAAAATCCCCTGGGTTCCGCGCTGGACAACGACCTCGACGTCTTGCGGAAAAAGCTGAACAGCGCGCTCGGCTTTCCTCCGCGCCCGGCGCTGACGGCCGCCCTCGACCTCCTGACGAGAGCGAACACGGCTCTGGAGTTTCTCGAAAAGCGGAACGCCGACATAGAGAATTGGGCTGTCGAGGCTATTCGCCAACTTCAGGCGGATTTTGCATCCTCTGAGAACACAGTTGCGCTTTACCGCGATCGCGTCCGCGAGGCCGAGCAGCTCAACTGCGACCTCGGCAAGAAACTCTCCGCCGCCGAGCGCCGCGCCGTTCAGGCCGAAGAAAGGGCCGTGAGAGCGGAAACCGAGCTTTTGAAGGAGCGGACGAGGGCCGGGGCCGCCGAAGCACGGGCCGCCAAGGCGGAGGCTGACGCCGGCGATGCGGAACAATGGCTTTCGCAGGTCAGCGATCTGATCAACGCGAATCTTGCCGGGGCGGCGATCGTCTTGGACAATCTGGAAACGTCGGACCCCGTAGCGGCGCTCAAAAAGAAGCTCGGCGCCTGAGGCCGGCGCGGGCGAGCGCCCTCGATGTCCGCTTTGCCACAAAATTGCGTCAGACGGCACAAGGCTGGCCCAATGAAGCTTCAAGACGCCAGAAACCAGACGCCTCTACTTTGCAGCGCTATATATATTGAATTCCTTCCGATTGCCCGTTAGTCGCCTCATTGGCCCGCTCCTTGCTGCCAATCTCCCGAGAAAAGGGATGCAGCGATGAACGATCTCCAGCCGCGTAGCTTTCTGCATAATCAGGCCGATCCATACGCGATTATCCTCGGGACGAATGAGATCGCCTCGGCGATCGCCGTCAGGCTCTGCTGGGAGCGTTTTCGCGTCGTGCTGAGCCATGACCCGTTTCCACCCGTCATCCGGCGTGGGATGGCGTTCCATGACGCGCTATTCGACGATCAGGTCGCCGTCGACGGCGTCGTCGGGCAGCGCGCCGAGACCGCTTTGGAGATCATCGACGCCCTCGCCTTGCGCGGGCGGGCGGCCGTCACGCATCTACAATTGACCGATCTGATCACCTTGCGCGCCCCCGTCGCCGTCGTCGACGCGCGACTTCAAAAACACCGCGTCACGCCGGACCTTCGCGGCGTCGCCGGACTCGCTATCGGCGTCGGACCAAAATTTGCTGTGGGCGAGAACTGCGACATCGCCATCGAAACCCACCCCACGAAGACGGGCGCGCTTCTCGACGCCGGCGAGACGCGCGACGCCGATGGGGTCGCGCGCGCCTTGGGCGGCGTCGGCAAGGAGCGTTTCGTCTATTCGGCGCGGCCGGGCGTGTGGCGCACGCCGCTCGACATCGGCGCGCAGGTCTTCAAGGGCTTTGTTCTCGGCCATTTGGACAGCCAGCCGATAAAGGCGCCGATGGATGGTTTTCTGCGCGGAATCGCGCGCGACGGCGTTGCTGCGCCCGCCGAAGTGAAGCTCGTCGAGATCGACCCGCGCGGCCGCGCCGCTTGTTGGACGGGCACGGACGAGAGAGGCCGCGCCATCGCAGAGGCGGTGATTGCGGCGATGGCGAGGGCGCCAATCAGCCAGCTTCTCATCCCGTTCCAACTCTAGCGCGCTTTCGCTCGCATGGAATCAAAAGTCTACTAACTCTTGCGGAATGCGCTCTGAGCCGGCCGCGCGCCGCCACAGGATTATCTGCGCACGCCCCTGCCCTCCGCGGGCGGGCGATCTGCGCTTGCGCCCGCCTTCGCCACGCCGGCGCGCCATATACATATAGGCGCCATATATAATGCAGGACTGCGATACCGCGCTTGCTTGCAAGCCTTCTGGCGCCGTCATTTAGCGCTATATTCGCGTACTTTTTAAGCTTGGCCTCTGTTGACAGTATTGCACAGCTTGTCATAGCTTTCCGTTATGTACCAGATAAACATATCGAATCGATTCAAGCGCGGCGTCGCCGCCATCTCCCGCGCGACGCTCCTGGGATGCATCGCATTTGACGCCATCCCGCTTCGCCTGGCGCAGGCGGAGGAAACCAAGATCGTCGTCGTCACCAGCTTCCCGGAAGAGCTCACGACGCGTTACGAGCAAGAATTCGAGAAACGCTATCCGGACCTCCATATTCAGTTCGTCTGGAAGCAATCGCGGGACGCGCTTGCCGAGCTCAGCAAGCCGGCGCAAGGCGGCGCCGATGTCTATTGGGCGCCGACCATCGCCAATTTCGCGACCCTGCGCGAGCGCGGCGCCTTCCAGAAAATCTCGGTGGACCGCACGGCGCTTCCGGGCCGCCTCGGGCGCGAGCAAATCTCCGACCCGGCGGGGTTTTACGAGGCCTATGACGTCGCGGGCTATGGCGTCGTGATGAATCCGGCGCTCGCCGCGGCGAGCGGTCTCGCGGCGCCGAAGCGCTGGCGTGATCTCGCCGCCCCGAACTATGCGCGCCACTTGGCGATGCCCATTGCGGCGAAGGTCGGCTTTTCCCCTGCGCTCTACGACATCTTCCTGCAAAGCGAAGGATGGGAAAACGGCTGGGCGCAGTTGAGCGAGATGGCGGGAGAAGCCGCGCTCCTCGCCCAAGGCGCCCTGCCGACCGCGCAAGTGCGCGACGGCGCGGCGGTCTTTGCACTCACCATCGACTTTTTCGCCGTAAGCGCCAAGGCCAATGGCGCGCCGGTGGAGATGATCTATCCCGAGCGCACCGCCTTCCTGCCCGCGCATATCGCCGTCACCGCCGCGACGAAACATGCGGCGGAAGCCAAGTCCTTCGTCGATTTCGCGCTTTCCGCGGACGGCCAAAAGCTGATGATCGAGCGCGACAGCATGCGCCATCCGGCAAGGCCCGACTCCTATCAGGGCGCGCCGGCGGCGCTCGTCGATCCCTTCAAACTGCCGGCCGACTCGATCCTCGATTACGATATGGACATCGGGCGGCGGCGGCCGCCATTGATCACGCTTCTCTTCGACCTCGCCATCGTCGAAGGCCATGACGAGCGCGCGGCGCTGTGGCGCGCCGTCCACGAGGCCGAGAGCAAGGACAGCGGGGCCAAAGCCAAAGAGACGCTGAGCGAGGTGCGCCGGCTCTTGAGCGTCGTGCCGGTCTCGGAGCGCGAAGCGAAAGACCCCGCCTTCCTCGACGCTTTCGGCGATCGCGACGCGGTCGATCCCCAGCGGATCGCCAAATGGCGCGACGATCTCGCGACGGCGCGCCGCCAAGCGAAAGAAAAGCTCGCGACCCTCGGGATCGCGCCGTGAAACGCGCCGGTCTTCTTCTCGGCGCGCTGCTGCTCATGGGCGCGGCGCGCTATGAAACCAGCGCGCCGCCGACAGAGGCTTTCACCCAGCCGATTGACAGCCTGACGGCCGCGCAGACGCCGATCTTCCGACGCGGCTCGGGGCTGTTCCGCCAGGCGTGGCTGATCGGCCCCTCTGACGATCACCCCGACCTCATCGGGCTTGGCCCGCTCTACAACCGGCTTTCCTGTATCGCCTGCCATGTGAAAAACGGACGCGGCGCCGCTCCTGATCCCGAGAATGGCGTCACGCGGCATATGGTGGCGAGGCTGAGCGTCGAGGGAACGGACGCGCATGGCGGACCGCGCGCCCATCCCATTTACGGCGCTCAGCTCAATCCCGAGGGCGTTCCCGGAGTCCCTGGAGAAGGCCAGGCGACCGCCGCCTTCGACGAGACAACCGTCGCTCTCGCCGATGGCGAGCGCGTGTCCCTGCGCCGCCCCAAGCTCGCTTTCCGCCGCCTTGCCTATGGCGAGCTGGGACAAGAGACGAAGACCTCGCTGCGCAACGCGCCGCCGGTCTTTGGCCTGGGATTGCTGGAGGCCGTGCCGGATGCGGAAATCCTCGCCGGCAAAGGCAGACCTAATTTTGTCTGGAGCATCGAAGCCAACGCCAGGACGCTCGGTCGGTTCGGATTGAAGGCCAATCAACCGAGTCTGCGCCAGCAGATCGCCAACGCCTTCGCCGAAGACATTGGCGTCACCTCCTCGATGTTTCCGACCGAGACGTGCACGGCGACACAGGAAGCCTGCCGCGCCGCGGGCTCGCTAAAGCCCGATCTGACTGACACACAGCTCGACGCGGTCACGGATTACATCCGCTGGCTTGCGGTTCCCGCGCGCCGCGCGGCCGACGCGCCGCAGGTCGTCGCCGGCGAAAAGCAATTCCACACGCTCGGCTGCGCGACTTGCCATCGCGAGACGCTGCGGCTCGGGGCCCTTCCGGCGCTCCCTGCGCTGAGCGGCGCCGAGATTCACCCCTATACGGATCTGCTGCTGCACGACATGGGCGAGGGCCTCGCCGACGGGCGCCCGGATTACGACGCCGGCCCGCGCGACTGGCGCACGCCGCCGCTCTGGGGCCTCGGCCTCGCCGGCAAGGGCGGCGACGGCGCAAATTATCTGCATGACGCACGCGCGCGCACGCTCACGGAAGCGATCCTTTGGCATGGCGGCGAAGCCCAACCTGCCGCCGAGGCCTTTCGTCAACTTCAAAAGCAGGAGCGCGACGCCCTGCTCGCTTTTCTCAACTCTCTCTAGCGGCCGGGGGGCGCGCGTGACCAGATATCTCACGTCCACTTCGCTTTCCGGCAGCCTGCTGCTGGCGCTCTGCGCGCCGGCGCTGACGCAAACCGCCCTGCCGCCGATCGAAATTCGCGCGCCAAAGGCTTTCGAGCTCGGCCAGATCAAGGTCGGCGAGCGACGACTGGCGACGCCGACCGGCCCCACGAGCCAAGGCAATGGCTCTGGCGCTGACGGCGCCTCATCATCTGCTGCGCCCGCCAATGCCGATAACGCGCCGACGCCCAAGCAGCATACCGACGCCTTCGGCGGCTACACGATCACCAATCGCCAGATCGAAACCTTCGCGCGCGACACGCTAGATCGCGCCATCAATATTGCACCGGGCGTCAACGCCAACACGACCGGCACCGCGCGCAACGAGCAGAATATTTATGTACGCGGCTTCGATCGCTGGCAGGTTCCGCTCACTGTCGATGGCGTGCGGGTCATGCTCCCTGTCGATAACAGGCTCGATTTCGCCCGGTTCATGACGCCGGACATCGCCGAGGCGCAAATCGCCAAGGGCTATGCCTCTGTGCTCGACGGGCCCGGCGGCATGGGCGGGCAGATCAATCTGGTTTCGCGCAAACCCTCGCGCGAGATCGAAAGCGAATTCAGAAGCCGTGTCGAGTTCGGGCGCGACGGTACCTATCAGGGCGTCCAAAACTACGGTTTCGTCGGCACGAAGAAGGATCTCTATTACGCGCAGCTCAGTGGCGCCTGGCAGAAGTTCGACGGCTGGTTACTGCCCGCGAGCTATGTCTCGACGCCCATCCAAGGCTGGGGCTTCCGCAACCAGTCTTACACGCAGGACTACAGCGTCAACGCCAAGGTTGGCGTGACGCCCAACGCTACGGATGAATATTCGCTGACCTTTTCGCGGCAGGATGGCGACAAGGGCGCGCCGTTTCATGTCTCTCAGCCGATTAACACGCAAAACAACTGGAAATGGCCTTACTGGCGCGTTCAAAACCTCTACTTCCTCTCGAAGACGAAGCTCGGCGACGCCTCTTATGTCAAGACACGCGGCTATTGGAGCAAATATGAGAACTCCATCCTCGCCTTTGATAACTTCGGCTTCTTCAACCAAGCGGCGCCCAAATCCTTCGACAGCCATTACTCCGATTACGCGCTCGGCGCCGAAGTCGAGGCCGGAACGCAGTTCGAAGACATCGATACGCTCAAGGGCTTATTCTACTACCGCCTCGACACCCACACCGAGTGGCAAAACAACTACGGCACGAATTATCAGGGCAAGCCCAAAGGATGCGTGGCGAATGTGCCTTGCTCCTTCCAGCCGGTGATCGCGAGCCTGGAAGACACTTATTCCGTCGCGATCGAGAATACGTTTCATCCGCGCAAGGACATCGATATCGTCGGCGGCTTCAGCTACGACTGGCGACATCTGCGTCAGGCGCAAGGTTTCGCTCTGCCTCAAGGCACGATCACCTATACGCCAAAAGACATGAGCGCACCGAACTACCAGGGCGCCGTCATCTGGCGCTATAACGGAACCGACGCCGACCGCGTCTATTTTAACGTGTCCGACCGCGTGCGCTACCCGACGCTGTTCGAGCGCTTCAGCACGCGTTTCGGCGGCGCCACCTCTAACCCCACGCTTCAACCCGAGCGCGCCGTCAATTACGATCTCGGCTGGTCGACTCAATTTGCGCCCAATGCGCGTCTCACGGTCGATCTGTTCCATAGCTGGGTTCAAAATCTGATCCAGAACGTGCCCATGCCCGCCTACGGGCCGAATGTCACGCAATCGCAGAATGTCGGCGCGGGGCGTTTCACTGGCGCAGAGGTTTCCGTGGATTATGAGCCGCGCGAAGATTTCTCGCTCGGCGGCAATCTTACGGTCATGCGCCGGCGCGTCTACGCGCCTTATATTCCGACGTTCCAGCCGATCGGCGTGCCGGACATCAAGCTCTTCCTTTATGCCGGCTACCGCCCCATCCCAGAGATCACGCTCACGCCGAATATCGAAATCGCCAGCAGCCGCTGGACGGCTTATCAGAATACGCAATCCTACTACCGCACGGGGGCCTATTTCCTGACGAACTTCAACGCCGATTATCAGGTGACCAGCAATTTCAAAGTGACCGCCGGCGTGCGCAATCTCTTCGACCAGCTCTACGTTCTGACCGACGGCTTCCCCGAGCCGGGGCGCAGCATGTATTTGGCGGTGAAGGCGACGTTCTGAGTGAGTTGAGGCTCGATGGCTCACTGTCATTCCCGACGCTCGCGAAGCGAGCGATCGGGAAACCAGAGCCAAACCAGCGCTCTTGAGGCTCTGGATTCCCGGTCGGGCTTTCAGCCCGCCGGGAATGACATCCCCCAGCAAGCCGCTCTAACAAATCCGCGGAAGCTGCTCGCCCGCAAGCCAATCCACAATGCGCGCGCCGCCGAAGGACGATGTCATCTGCACGAAGCGCCGCTCATCCTCGACCGCGGCGCCGATGATCGCGGCGTCGCGACCGAGCGGATGGGCGCGCATCGCCTCGAGTAGCGCCGGCGCGGCCTCCGGGGCGACGACGGCGATCAGCTTGCCCTCATTGGCGACATTCAGCGGATCAAGACCAAGCAGCTCGCAGGCGGCGGCGACTTCCGGCTTCACCGGAATGGCCGCTTCCTCGATACGAAAACCAACCCGCGACTGCTGCGCGATCTCGTTCAAGGTCGCGGCGAGGCCGCCGCGCGTCGGATCGCGCATCAGCCGCAGCGCGGCGCCCGCCGCCGCGACCATATCCGCGACGAGCCCATGCAGCGCGGCGGAGTCCGACAAGATCTCACAGTCGAACTCCAGATTCTCGCGCTTCGACATCACGGCGACGCCGTGATCACCGATCGAGCCGGAGACCAGCAGAACATCCCCCGGCCGCGCCTTGTCGCCGGAAAGGTCAAGCCCTTCGGGAACGGCGCCGACGCCTGTCGTGGTGATGAAGACGCCATCCGCCTTGCCGCGCTCGACGACCTTGGTGTCACCGGTAATCACGGGAACGCCCGCCGCGCGCGACGCCGCGCCCATGCTCTCCGCGATACGCGCGAGATCGGAAAGCGGAAAACCTTCCTCGATGATGAAGCTCGCCGAGAGATACAGCGGCTTGGCGCCCGACATGGCGATATCGTTCACCGCGCCATGCACCGCGAGCGAACCGATGTCGCCGCCGGGGAAGAACAGCGGCGAAACAACAAAGGCGTCGGTCGTCATCGCCATGCGGCCTTTGGGCGCCTCGAAGACGGACTGATCATTGCCCTGCCGCAGCCAGTCGTTGTCGAGCGCCGTGTGGAAAATGTCGGCGATGAGCTGCGCCATCGCCCGCCCGCCGGCGCCATGCGAGAGATCAACGCGGCCATTGCCGATATCGAGCTTGCGACGATAAGTCTTGGTCACGACGCAACCCTCTGCGTGTCGAAGCGGCGATAGGTCCATTGCGCGGCGCAGGCGCCCTCGGACGATACCATGCAGGAGCCCATTGGCGTTTCCGGCGTGCAGACCGTGCCGAACAGCTTACAATCATGCGGCCGCTTGGCGCCGCGCAGGATCGCGCCGCATTCGCAGGCGGGATTGTCCTTGGCGCTAGGCGTCGTGACGCCGAAGCGGCGCTCTGCGTCATAATCCGCATAAGCCGCGCGCAGCCGCAGAGCGCTCGCCGGAACTTCACCGAGCCCGCGCCACTCGAAGGAGTCGCGAAGCTCGAAAATATCGGCGACTTCGGCCTGCGCTTTGAGATTGCCCTCGTGCGTGACGGCCCGGCCATATTGGTTCTCGACCTCGCAGCGGCCCTCGTTCAACTGGCGCACCAGCATCAAAATGGACTGCATCACATCAAGCGGCTCAAAGCCCGCGATCACGATCGGCTTGTTGAATTGCTGCGCGGCGAATTGATAGGGCCGCACGCCGATGACGGCGGAAACATGCGAGGGCCCCACAAAACCGTCGATCTCCACGCCCTCGCCTTCCCCAGCGAGGATCGCGCGCATGGCGGCGGGCGTCAGCACATGGTTGCAAAAGACGGAGAAGTTCGAAAGCTTCTTTTGCGCGGCAAGCCTGATGGCCAGCGCCGTCGGCGGCGTGGTCGTCTCGAAGCCGATGGCGAAGAACACGACTTCGCGAGACGGCTCGGCCTCGGCGATGCGAATGGCGTCGAGGGTTGAATAAACCATGCGGATGTCGGCGCCCGCCGCCTTCGCCTTTATGAGGCTCATGCCGCCCGAGGCCGGCACGCGCATGAGGTCCGCATAAGTGCAGAGGGTCACCTTCGGATCGCGCGCGAGCGCAATCGCCGCATCGATGCGCCCCACAGGCAAAACGCAGACGGGGCATCCGGGCCCATGGATCATGCGAATATTGGGCGGCAGCAGATCTTCAAGCCCGTAACGCGAAATGGCGTGGGTATGACCGCCGCAAAATTCCATGAAGCGATACTCGCGGTCGTCGCGCGCCGAAGTCGCGAGGCTGCGCGCGAGACCGCGCGCCAAGTCGCCGTCGCGAAACTCGTCGACATATTTCATGGGTTCATTCCGGCGAAATCGCGGATCATGGCGAGCGTGCGCTCGGCTTCCTCGGCGTCGACCTTGGAAAGCGCGAAGCCAACATGCAGGATCACATAATCGCCAACCGACACATCATCGACCAGCGCGATCGATATGCTCTTGGAAACGCCGTCGAGCGATACTTTCGCCATCTGATCGGGCAGCAGCTCGGTGACGCGCACGGGAACGGCTAGGCACATGCCGCGCTCTCTTTCTCTCTCTCGGCGGCCGCGAAAGCGGCGCGCGCCATCGCGGCCTGTCCCAGCGACAGGCCGCCGTCATTGCATGGAACGGCCCGCGCCAGCAAAGGAAAAAGCCCCCGCAAGCGCAGGGCCTCGACGAGGCCCTCGGCCAGAATCCGGTTCATCATGCAGCCGCCCCCGAGCGCCACACGCGAATGCCCCTGCGCTTGCGCCGTAGCGGCAATCCATTCGGCGCAACCCTCTATCAGCGCGCCGTGGAAAAATTCTGCGGCCTCGCGCGGGCTTGGTCGCTCGGTTGCGATGAGGGACAGGAGTGGCGAGAAATCGAGAACGCCGTCACGAAGGGCGAAAGCGCCCGGCAATGTACGCGGCGCTTCGACAAGCGCTTCGAATTCCATCGCCGCCTGTCCCTCGTAACGCTGTTCAAGGCAGACGCCTGCGAGCGCCGCCGCCGCATCGAAGAGGCGCCCCATGCTGGTGGTTTTCGGCGCCATGCCGCGACGCAGGCTCTCGGCGATCTTATCGGCGAGCGCCGCCTCGGGAAACAAGCGCTCGGCGAGTTCGAGACGCCCGATAGCTGCTAGTGCCGCCATCCCCATGCGCCAGGGCTCGCGCGCGGCGCGGTCGCCGCCCGGCAGCGCGAGCGGCGCGAGATGGCCGAGGCGCGTCCATGTCGACCCGTCGACGCGCATCAATTCGCCGCCCCAGGCGCCGCGATCGTCGCCCATGCCATAGCCGTCGAGCGCCACGCCGAGCGCCGGCCCCGAAACGCCATGCTCCGCCGCGATCGCTGCAACATGCGCCGCGTGATGCTGGGCGCGCAATAGCGGCAGTTCCATCTCCTCCGCGAGGCGTGTGGAATAAAAATCAGGATGAAGATCGCAGGCGACGGCTTCCGGCGTGACGTCGAGTATCGAGAGGAGATGGCGCAGGGTCTCATCAAAGAACCGCACGCTCTCTGCGTCATCCAGATCGCCGATATGCTGCGAAACAAAAGCCTCGCGCCCGCGCGTCACCGTCACAGTTGTCTTGAGATGCGCGCCCAAGGCGACGACGCATGGCCCGTCTGCGCCAAGATCGATCGGGTCGGGCGTATAGCCGCGCGCGCGCCGCAGAAAGGCGGGCGCGCAGTCGACGACCGCAGCGACGGAATCATCGGCGCGCACGACGATGGCGCGATCGTGGCCGACAATGAGGTCAGCGATGGAGGACAGCCTGCGGCGCGCGTCTGCGTCATCGACCACCAGCGGCTCGCCGCCCGGATTGGCGCTCGTCGCGACGATGACGAAATCATTCGCTTCCTCGCGCCAGTCGCGCCCGGCAGGAAAACCCGCCGCCGCGTGAAACAGCAAATGATGCAAAGGCGCATAAGGCAGCATGACGCCGATGCGCGTAAGACGCGGCGCAATGGCGGGCGCAGGCGTTCCTCTCGATTTCACCACGACGATCGGCCGCGCCCGATGCTGGATCAGATCGAGCTCGGCCTCGGTCGGCTCGGCGAAAAGTGCGAGCGACGCGGCGTTAGCCGCCATGATGGCGAAGGGCTTGGCGTCGCGTTCCTTGCGGCGGCGCAGTTCGGCGACGGCCCCCGCATTGCGCGCGTCGCACATGAGATGATAGCCGCCGATCCCTTTCACCGCGACGATGGCGCCGGCGCGTATCCGCTCCACAATGACGCCGGGCTCGACATCGAGCCGCGGGCCGCATGTCGGGCAGGCAATCGTCTCGGCATGGAAGCGCCGGCTGCGCGGATCGGCATAGTCGCGCGCGCAATCCGCACACATGGCGAAGGGCGCCATAGAGGTCTGCGGGCGGTCATAAGGCAGCGACGACGAAATGGTGAAGCGTGGCCCGCAATGCGTGCAGGTGATGAAGGGATAAAGGTGAAAGCGGCTCGTCGCGTCGAAAAGCTCGTCGAGGCAAGCCTCGCAAGTCGCCGCGTCCGCGACGATGCGCGTCTGGCTTCGCCCGCCCGCGCTTTCGCGGATCGAGAAATCGCTGTCGCCACATAAATCGATGCGCTCGACGTCGATCGAGTCGATTGTCGCGAGCGGCGGCTTCTCCCGGCGCAGCGCCGATAAAAAATCCTCGTGCCGCGCGCCTTCGATTTCGAGCAGCAGGCCCTCGCCGTCGTTCAGCGCGAAGCCGCTCAAGCCGTAACGCGCGGCGAGGCCATAGGCGAAGGGTCGGAAGCCCACGCCCTGCACCGCCCCACGCAGCCGGATACGCAGCCGCGCGCTCGGCTCGCGCGAAGCGCCCGTGGCCGCGACGACGCTCATGCCTCTCAGCCCGCTGTTGCGGCGCCGGCGGCGGCGTGCGCGGCGCGGGCCTCGATCCAGGCGTAGAGCGCCGCCATTCCCTCGCCGGTCTGCGCGGAGACGACAAGCGTCTGCAGGTGCGGATTGACCTTCAGCGCATTGGCGAGACATTTGCCGACGTCGAAAGAAAGATGCGGCAGCAGATCGGACTTGTTCAGCAGCATGAGATCGGCGGCCGCGAACATATCCGGATATTTGAGCGGCTTGTCCTCGCCTTCCGTCACGGAAAGCACCACGACCTTATGCGCCTCGCCGAGATCGAAGGCCGCCGGGCAAACAAGATTGCCGACATTCTCGATAAACAGCACGCCGCCTTTTTTCAGATCGAGGCTCTCGAGCGCATGGCCGACCATATGCGCGTCGAGATGGCAGCCCTTGCCGGTGTTGATCTGAATAGCGGGCGCGCCTGTGGCGCGAATACGCTCGGCGTCATTCGACGTCTGCTGATCGCCCTCGATGACGGCGACGGCGGCTTTTTCCTTCAAATCGTTGATGGCGCGCACCAGCAGCGTCGTCTTGCCCGAGCCGGGGCTGGAAACAAGGTTCAGCGCCAGCACGCCTTTCTGCGCAAAGACCGCGCGATTGCCCCGCGCATAGGCGTCATTCTTGGAAAGAATGTCGCGCTCGATGCGGACGATGCGCTCCTGGCTCAGGCCGGGGACATGCACGCCCGCCGCGCCGGCGCCGAAATCGATGGCCTCGCCATGCGCATGATCGTGATGGTCGTCATGCGCGTCATCGTGATGATGATGGTGGTCGTGATCATGGCCATGGTGATGATGCCCATGGTCATGATCATGCGCATGGTCGTGATGATGATGGTGATCAGCCGCGTGCTTGTCCGCGCCCGTCTTCTCGCCTTCGACCGTCGCCGTTCCGCAGCCGCACACTGTGCACATTAGTCGACCTCCAACTCCTCGATGCGCAACTCGTCGCCCGAGGTCATCTGCACATGCCGCCTGCCGCATTCGGGGCAGGCGCCGAAGCGCTCGTCGAGCGGCACCGTCTTGCCGCAGTCGAGACACCAACCTTCGCCCGGCGCACGGATGATGTCCAGAGTCGCGCCGTCAGCCACCGTGCCGTGCGAAACGGCGTCGAAGCAAAAGCGCAAAGCCTCGGGCTCGACATGCGCCATGGCGCCGACCTTGAGCCGCACGACGCGCACCTTGCCGAAGCCCTGCTTGCGCGCCTCCTCGCAGACGATGTCGACGATGCTTTCCGTCAGCGCCATCTCATGCATGAAGCGGCTCGCGCAGCTCGACCTGAAAGGCGACGCAAGGGTCGAAGACGGCGGCAAGGCGCCGAATGCGCAGCCGCGCCTCGGGGCCAAAGCCGATTGGAGCGCCAAGCAGCGCCGCCGCGAAGGGGCCCGCCGGATGGAAATTCCACTCGGTCGGCGCGAGCAGCGCATAGTCGCGCACGCGCAAGGCGTCGTCGAGGCGCGCCCAGTGATAGAGGCGCCCGCGCGCGGTCTCGACGGCGGCGAAGCCTTCTTCCGCGCCAAGCGGGCAAAGGACGGCGGCGCCGCTCATGTCGGCCTCGCCCCGCGACAGCGCGCGACGCAGAATGTCCAGCGCCTCGCCGATGGCGATCAACCGCGCCGCCAAGCGCGCTGCGACCGCCGAACCGCCGCTCTCTGTCTCCCGCCAATGCCGGGCGAAAGCCCCCGTCTCCACGATGCGATGCGGCAAGGTTGGAGAGGCGGCGAAATGATCCCGGCCCTTACGCAAGCACTCGATGACACTGGCGTCGTCCGCCGCCGCCAAGGCGTCGGGCGCGTGCGGGCGCAGGAAGGCGTCGGCCTGGGCTTGCGCCATGACCGCCGCCAGGAAGCTCTCGCGCTCGGGCGCATCCGGCGCCTCGCAACGCAGGCCCAGGGACCGCGCGCCGTCCTCGATGGCCTTTACCGGCGCGCCAAGCTCGGCGCGCTGCGCCCAGGCCTCCCCGCGCGCCGCAATGGCCATGACGAGACGCGCCGCGCTCATGGCCTCGCGTAGAGGCGCGGCGGCGGGCGCCATATCCATCGACTCGCCCGCCTGCGGCCAGCCGAGGGCCAGCGAGCGAAGCGATTCAACAGCCTGTTCGGCGGCAAGGCCGATCGTGACAGAGAATTGCGCGGCGTCGCTCAACGCTTCGTCCCGCGCGGCGGCGATAGCGAGCTGCGCCGCGGCTCCATGTGAAAAACCGCACAGGCTGAAGAGCTGGCCGGCGAGCTGGGGGACTTCTTGCGGGCCGCGCCCCCGAAAGATACGCGCGATTCCCGCCGGCCGGCTCGAATTCACGAACACCGAGACGACGCGCCCATCCGTATCGACGTCCGCGCCGATGCGGATGGCGCCGGGGCCGGCGAGCGCGCTCATGACGCCGCCTCTTGCCCCGAGAGCCTCCCACGCAGCAAGGCGCGGCGATCCAGCCTGGCCGGTTTTTGCGCCGGCTTTTCTTCGAGCAGACCAGGATCGAAAAGCGCCTTCATCGCCTCTCCCGCAGCTTCTCGCGCCGACGACATATCGGAAAACTCGAACATGGGCGAGAACAACGAGCAGGCAAGGATCGCGCCGAAGCCGTCGAGCTGGGCGGGGACGCATTCGACGTCGCCGGCCGGCAGGGCGACGCGGACCGAGGTGCCAGCGGCGATGGGCGGTTCCGGAACGACGATCAAATTCATGAACCAGGGCGTCACCACGACGCCGACAGCGCTCTCTCCGAAGGCGCGAAAGCCGATCGCCGCCACGTCGAGCGCGTCGTTGCAGATCGGCACGTCGCGCATCGGCCCGGCGCGCACGCCTGCGTAGATCCCGGCGAGAGTCTCGCCAATCGTCCTGGCCGCCTCATCGTCCATCGCCGAGTCTCACGCGCCAAATCTCACGCCCAAACCTCACTTGCCCAGCCGCATGAAACGCGCACGCGGCGCGTCGCAATTCGGACAACGCCATTCCTCCGGCAGGGCGGAGAACGGCGTGCCCGGCGGTATCTGCCAGACGGGATCGCCCTCGGCCGGATCATAGACGCTCCAGCAGACGCCGCATTCCATGCGGTCGTCGTCGGAGGTTTCCGTCTGGCCGAAATTCTCGAAGCTCATTTGAAATAAGCCTCGTCGATCTCGCGCAGCCGCTCCGCCGAGTCGTGGAAATCTTCATCGGCCGCGCAGGCGGCCGCGGGAACGTCGCCGATTTCGAGCGTATCCAGAATGATCGTATCCATGGCGTTGAAGAATTGCACGGACCAGACATTGCGCGCGCCGGTCGCGAGCACCCGGCAGGTTCCATAGCCGCGCGAGACCAGTCTTACAGGCCCGTCGCCGAGCGTCTCCTGCAAAAATCCCATATCCGCTTCGCTCATCGGCAGAAGGGAGAAGTTGATGATATGGCTGGCGGCGCCCGGCGTGTGAGCCGCCATCCGTTCGCGAATTTCCGCCAACACCGGCATGACGTTCATTGCGCCCTGGGGCGGCGCGCCGAAGCTGATGTCGGCGGCGGCGAGCTCTGCGGCCTTGCGCACCGCCTGCGGAATGGCGCCGATCTCGAGATAATCTGCGACCAGCGCGCCGCCGGCGTCGGTGAAGCGCACCCGCCACAGGCCCGCCATGACGGACTCCTGAACTTGCGCGACGACGCCGTCGGTCAAGACCGCAACCCCGGCGACCTCGCCCTCGCCCACCACTTGGGACAAAAGCTCGCGGTCGTCCGCCGGCAGATCGGTGATGTCGAACAGCCTGTTCGGCTCTTGCGCCGTTTGGGCGGCAAGCGCGTCGGCAAGCTGCGGCAGCAGCTCAGCGACAGTAGGGCAGCGCGCGATGAGCTCAGCCGCAGATCGCGTGGCGAGGAAGTTCACTTCCCGACGCGTATCGAGCGCCTCCTCGCCGCCGATCGGCAGCAGCGTTATGGCGTCGTCGGCGCCGTCGGGCGCCACCCAAAAGCCGGCCTTCACGCGGTCGCTCCTTTTTGCGAGAAAGTGATTTCGACGCGAGGGCCCGCCTTGGCGAGCGGCGCCGCGTCGGGCGCGAGGAAAGCCTCGATCTTTTCGAGATACTCCGACCAGTCGCGGATGCGCGGAATGACGCCGATGGTCTTACCGGCTCGGATCACGGCGAGGCTCGGCAGCACGTCGACCTGAAATCTTTGGCCGAGGCTCTTCTCGGCATGCGCGGCGACGAGCGCGCCGGAGAGACGGCCGTCAAAGGCGATCAGAAGCTCGGGGAAAATCACCGCGACATCCGTCGCCTCTGGACGCTGCGCCGGGTCGCCGGCGAAAAGCAGAAGGAAACGCCCGTCTTCGCCCTGCGCGCTCAAAAGGGCGTCGGCATTCGCCTCATCGATGAGCGGGGCGCCGATGCGGTCGATGATAGCCTGCGGCAGGGGCATGCCTACTCCTTACTTCTGATCCCGCAAGAAATCCGGCAATTGCGGCTCGCGGTCAATCAGATCGGCAAAATATTGCTCGAAGTCGCCGCCGCTCAGGGCCGCCGCAAGCCCATCGAGCGCATCGTCGATCGATTGCGCTTCATCGGCGTCGAGAACGCGCATGGCGGTTCCAAGATGTACCAGCACTTTCGTTCCCGGCGTCTGCGCCCCGACGAGCAGCATCGAGACGGATTGCGTTTCGCCCTTGCGCTCGCAAAGCGCCCGCGCGTCATCGCCGGAGAGCACGGTCATCGGGAAGCCGAGACACATAGGGGCGTTTATTTCGCGTGGGCCGCCAAAGGACGACGACGCGCCGTCGCGTGAGCTTCCGCGGCCCAGACGAGAGCCGCCCAGCACGCCACGGCGAGCGCCAGCCCCAGCGCTGGATGAAGATCGACCAATGGGGCTTCAGTTAGATGCGGATGGACATGCAACCCGGGATTGGCCTGCGCCGCCCCGGCCGCGACCATGAGGGGGAGAGCGAGGGCGACTTTGGCGAAGGACTTCATGGCCAGCTCCTTGTGAACCTCCGACGCGCCGGATCAGACGCGCCTTTCATAGCTCTGATGATCGATGTCATTGGCGAGCAACGCGATCGCCGTATTGTCCTCACGCAAGGACAAGGCCACTCCCCACTCGGCGAGGAGCTGTGCGCCCGCCTCGACCGCGACGTCGATCGCCTCTTGAACAGGCGCCGTCAGCGCGCCGCCCCAATTTTCGAGATCGAGCGGCTGACAGCCGATGAGCGCGAGCTTTTGCGGGTAATGGCCGAGCAAATCCGCGGCGCTCAGCACTTCCTGAAAGCCGGTCTGATGCAGGCTCATTTTCTTGGAGCCGGTGAATTTCGGGACTTCTTCGTCGCGGACGATCTTCAAGGCGCCGGGCTCGAGGCCGTAATCGATGGCGTCGAAGACGAGGAGATAATCCGCCTCCTCGACGAAATGCACGAGATAAAGCCCCTGCGTGCCGCCATCGAGCACGGTGACATTCTCGGGCGTCTCGAAGCGCCGATGGAAGGCCTCGACGGCGCGCACGCCGAAACCCTCGTCCCCCCACAGAATATTGCCGATGCCCAGCACGAGGATTTTCGGGGCGCCCGCGCTCATCACTCCGCCGCCTCGTCCTTGAAAATGCGCTCCCCGGAGATCATCGAGGAGATGATGCTCTGACGGCTCACAATATCCTCGCGGACGGCGGCATAGATATGAACGATCGTGAAGGTGACGAGCGCCCACATGCCGATGTGATGCAGCGTATGCACCTCCTGGCTGTTCGGCCAGATCAGGAACACCCAGCCGAAAACCTTATACTGCCAGGAGTCGATCCCCTCGCCTTCCGAATAAAGCGCGAAGCCCGTCACGATCATGAAGATCAGCGGCACGGTGAACATGGAGAACATGATGAGCTGCGCCAGCGGATTGTGCCCGACATATTTCTTCGGCGCCTTGGCGAGGAAGAGATACCACGCAGCCTCATGCGCCACGCCCGCCCAATAGTCTCGGCTCCAGAAGGGCACGTAAAATATCTGCCGGGAATGCGCATTGCCGGCGAATATCCAATAGATGCGCAGCAGATAGAAAGCCGCGAGAATCTGCCCCGCCGCAAAATGGGCGAAGCGGATATAGCCCATCAGGAAGCTGCTGCTCGCGTCGCCGGTCACGCTCGGAAAAGGGCTCGCGATGAAATAGCCCGTAACGAACAGCACGGTGATGCAGAGCGCATTTATCCAATGCCAGACGCGAACGGGCGCCTCATAGACATAGACGGTCTGACGCTCGACGGCGCGCGCGCCATGCGCGTCGCCGACGCCAGCAACTTGGATGCCGTCGACCATGGACGCCTCCTTTAACGGACCTTCACCGACGCCATCTCCTGCCCGTCCGGACTCATCACGTGAGTCGAGCAGGCCAGGCACGGGTCGAAGGAGTGAATGGTGCGTAGGATTTCAAGTGGCTTTTCGGGATCGGCCATGGGCGTGTCCATGAGCGACGCCTCGAACGCGCCGATATTGCCCTGCGGGTCGCGCGGGCTGCCGTTCCAGGTCGTCGGCACGATGCACTGGTAATTGTCGATCTTGCCGTTTTTGATCTTGATCCAGTGCCCGAGCGCGCCGCGCGGCGCCTCGGTGAAGCCATAGCCCTTGGCTTCCGTCGGCCAGCTCTTGGGCTCCCACTTATCGACATTGGCGGTCGCCGTCTCGCCATTCTTGATATTGGCGACGAGCTTGTCCTGGAAATGGCGCATCTTGCGCGCCGCCCACTGGCATTCGAGACCGCGCGCGGCGGTGCGGCCGAGCGTGGAGAACAGCGCCGTGACGGGAACGCCGAGAGTCTTGAGGAGACGATCCGCCGGCTCCTTGAACTCGGGATTGCCCTGCGCATAGCCGATGATGTAGCGCGCGAGCGGGCCGACCTCGACCGCATTGCCGCGCCAGCGCGGCGATTTGATCCAGGAATATTTGCCGCCTTCGTCGAGCGACTCGATATTGGTCGGCGTGCCCTTGGCGTTGGGGCCGAGCTTGTAGTTCGGCTCGGTGACGCCGTCGAAAGGATGCAGCCCCTTGGTCTCGTCCGGATATTTGTACCAGGAGTGGGCGACAAACTCCTGTATTTGCTCCGGATCGGCATTGTCGATTGGCAGAACCTCTTTGAGATTGCCGTTCAAGATCACGCCGCGCGGCAGCAAGAGATTGCCGGCGGAATAGTCGTTGGCGTGCTCGGGAATGTCGCCATAGCTCATGACGCTCTTGCCCGAGAGCCCGCCACCATAGAGCCAATCCTTGTAGAAGCCGGCGATGGCGACAAGGTCCGGAATATAGACCTGCTCGACGAACTCGATTGAGCGGTCGATGATCTGCGAGACGAGATTAAGGCGCTCCATATTGATCGCGCCGACCGCCCCCGTTCCATCGACATTGATGGCGCAGGGCACGCCGCCGACGAGCCAGTTGGGATGCGGATTCTTGCCGCCATAGACCGTGTGAATCTTGACGATGTCCTTCTGGAAGTCGAGAGCTTCCAGATAATGCGCCACCGCCATCAGATTGGCTTCGGGCGGCAGCTTATAGGCCGGATGCCCCCAATAGCCGTTCTTGAACGGCCCGAGCTGGCCGGACTCGACGAATTTCTTCAGTCGCGTCTGCAGATCTTTGAAGTAGCCCGGCGAGGACAGCGGCCAGGGCGAGATCGACTGCGCCAGCGCCGAGGTCGCCTTCGGATCGGCGGACAGAGCCGAAACGACGTCGACCCAATCCAGCGCATGCAGATGGTAGAAATGCACCAGATGATCGTGCACCTGCAGGCAGAGCTGCATGATGTTGCGGATCGAATTGGCGTTCTCGGGAATGCTGATGTTCAGCGCATTCTCGACCGCGCGCACCGAGGTGAGCGCATGGGTGCCGGTGCAGACGCCGCAAATCCGCTCGGTGAAGGCCCAGGCGTCGCGCGGGTCGCGGTTCTTGAGGATGACTTCGATGCCGCGCCACATCGTGCCGGTGGAGACGGCGTTGCGAATGACGTTCTTGGAGTCGACATTCACCTCGATGCGCAAATGGCCTTCGATGCGCGTGACCGGATCGACGACGACGCGCTTGCCGGAATTGTCGAGTTTGAAGCCGTTGGGAGTCTGGATGCCCATGATTGCGTTTCCTCGAAGATCGGCCGTTGGTTCGGCGTCTTTCGTGTTTCGTCCTGGGTGATCGGCCGAAAAGATTTCCTCATCCTGAGGAGCCCGCGAAGCGGGCGTCTCGAAGGAAGAGGAAACCGTCGTCCGTGGATCGCCCTCGTGCTTCGAGACGGCGGCTTCGCCGCCTCCTCAGCATGAGGGCAAGGATTACACTTGGTTTCCGTCCCGCTTCGTCACGACGCGCTTGACCGCCGTGACGGCCGCATGCGTCGCCACCGCCGCGCCGACGACGCCGACGGCCGCCAGACCGATCTCATCGGCGTTCTTCTCGATGCCGAATTGCCGGATGTTCGAGAGGCGCTCGTAGAACGGCCCCTTGTCCCAGAAGCCCTCTTCCGAGCAGCCGATACAGCCATGGCCGGATTGGATCGGGAAAGAGACGCCGCCGTTCCAGCGCACCGTCGAGCAGGCGTTGTAGGTCGTCGGCCCCTTGCAGCCCATCTTATAGAGGCAATGCCCCTTGCGCGCGGCCTCGTCGTCCCATTCCTCGACGAACTGCCCGGCGTCAAAGTGCCCGCGGCGATAGCATTTGTCGTGGATGCGCTGGGAGTAGAACATTTTCGGCCGCCCCTGGCGGTCGAGCTCCGGCAGGCGGCCGAAGGTCGTGATGTAAGTCACGACGCCGGTCATGACCTCCGCAATCGGCGGGCAGCCGGGGACCTTGATGATCGGCTTGTCCTTGATGACCTTGTCGATCGGCGTCGCCTGCGTCGGATTAGGGGCAGCCGCCTGCACGCAGCCCCAGGAGGCGCAGGCGCCCCAGGCGATGATGGCGAAAGCGTCCTCAGCCATCCATTTCAGCTTTTCGACGAAAGGCTTGCCGCCGTCGATGCAGAACATGCCGCCCTCGTTGAGCGGCGGATTGCCCTCGACGGCGAGAATGTATTTGCCCTTATATTTTTGTTTGGTTTCCTCGAGGATCGCCTCGGCCTGATGGCCGGCGGCCGCCATGATCGTGTCGTCATAGTCAAGCGAGATCATGGAGAGGACGACGTCCTTCACCAGAGGATGCGCCGAGCGAATGAAGCTCTCGGAGCAGCAGGTGCATTCGAGGCCATGCATCCAGATGACCGGCACGCGCGGATTTGTCTCCAGCGCCTGCGCCATCTTGGAGGCGGCAAGGGGACCGAGCCCCAGGCTCGCAGCCGTCAAAGAGCAGAATTTCGTGAAGCTGCGGCGCGTGATCCCCTGACGTCGGATCACGTCGTAAAACGACTCGATGGCGGGCATTCCTCTCCCCCATTGCGTTTCCAAAAAGCGGCGGCTTCTCGCGTCGAGGACGGGAGCCACTCTTCTTTCGCAAAGATCGCAGCAAGGAACGAGCCAATCGCGATCCTGCGACGTAGTCTTCAAACCTGCAGGAAAACAGGCGCTTCAGAACGATCAGCCGCTGCTTCACGCCCGGAAAAGCCGACAATTTCGTTTCTATCACGACAAGCATGTCATGGTTTGCACAAAACTGTCTAGTTTGCGCGACCTAGAGTCGCAGGGGGCGGGCCGCAACGCGCCTGGAAACGAGAAAGCGGCGCTCGTACCTTCCGTTATGTGGGCGTGCTATTCAGCGCGACGATCAGCGTTGATTTACTCTGAATTTCCTGACGGCTGCTTTGGGAATCGCTCGAACGACGACGCATCGATCGATCGGATTCCCCTCGTCGGAACGCGCCGGGGCGTCACTCGCCTGAACGGCGCAAATCCGTGAAATGGCGCGCATTTGAGGAAGACGAATGGATTTAGGCATCAAAGGCAAACGCGCGATCGTCTGCGCCAGCTCGAAAGGGTTGGGTCGCGGCGTCGCACAAAAGCTCGCTGAAGCTGGCGCGATATTGACGCTGAATAGCCGCACGGTCGCAACGCTGGAGCACGCTGCAAGCGAGATACGCGCAACTTACGGCGTCGAGGTGCAGGCCGTCGCCGCCGATGTGACGAGCGAAGAAGGGCGGCAGCGGCTACTCGAGGCGGAACCACGGCCCGACATCCTCATCACCAACGCCGGCGGGCCGCCGCCCGGCCTGTGGTCGGACTGGGATCGCGACGCATGGCTCGACGCCATCGACGCCAATATGTTGACGCCAATTTTCCTGATGACGAGCGTGCTGCCCGGAATGATCAGCCGCAAGTGGGGCCGGATCGTCAATATAACGTCGGCGACGGTCAAATCACCCGTGGCGGAGCTGGGCTTGTCGACTGCGGCCCGCAGCGGATTGACCGGATTTGTCGCCGGCGCCGCCAGACAGGTGGCGAAAGACGGCGTTATCATCAATAATCTGTTGCCCGGCCCACACGAAACCGACCGCATGGTTTCGCTCCTGAGTAAAATGGCCAGCGCCCGGGGGCTGTCCGTCGAAGACGTTCGAAACGAGGCCTATGCCGCCAATCCGACCGGGCGTTTCGGCTCCCCTGAGGAGTTCGGCGCGATGGCTGCATTCCTGTGTAGCGAATATGCCGGCTATATCGTCGGCCAAAACATCTTGCTGGACGGCGGCGCCTTCGGGTCGACGCTGGGATAGGAGACGGCGCCCCCTACAATCCAAGGCCGAGAGAGCGCTCGCGCGCGGCGGCAAGTATCACGGAGGTCCGGCCATGAAAGATTTGGCTCTGGGCGAGGTTTACCGGCTCATCGAGCCCGGCCCGGTGGTTCTGCTGACGACCGCCCATAAAGGCCGGGCCAATGTCATGACCATGTCCTGGCACATGATGGTGGACTTCGACCCGCCCCTCATCGCCTGCGTGGTCAGCGACCGCGACCACAGCTTCGCCGCCTTGCGGGCGACAAAGGAATGCGTCGTCGCCATTCCGCCGGCGGGGATGGCGGAAACGGTCGTGGCGATCGGCAATTGCTCCGGGCGGGACGTCGATAAATTCGAGGCTTTTGCGCTCACCAAGCGGAAGGCGGAAAAAGTGTCGGCGCCGCTGGTCGCAGAATGTTTCGCCAACATCGAGTGCAAGGTCGTCGATACGCGCCTTGCCAACAAATATTGTCTCTTTGTGCTGCAAGGCGTGAAAGGCTGGATCGATCCGGCACGCAAAGCGTCGAAGACGATCCACCACCAAGGGCTCGGAAGCTTCGTCGTCGATGGCGACAGGATCAAGCTGAAATCCGCCATGCCTTAAGCTATAAAAAAACCACCCCGTCTCGCACTGACCGGAGCCTCGATGTCCAATCTCTTCGACCCTTTGCATATCGGCGATCTGCGCCTCCCCAACCGGATCGTCATGGCGCCGCTGACGCGGTGCCGGGCAAGCGAGGGCCGCACGCCGAATGCGCTCATGCGGGATTACTATGTCCAGCGCGCCTCGGCAGGGATGATCTTATCGGAAGCCACCTCCGTCACGCCGATGGGCGTCGGCTATCCTGACACGCCCGGCATTTGGTCGGACGCGCAAGTCGACGGATGGCGCGAGATCACGCGCGCGGTGCATGAAGCAGGCGGCCGCATTCTGCTGCAATTGTGGCATGTTGGGCGCCTCTCCCACCCGGTCTATCTCGATGGCGCGCCGCCGGTCGCGCCCAGCGCCATCACCGCGGAAGGGCATGTCAGCCTGCTGCGGCCAAAGCAGCCCTATCCCGTCCCGCGCGCCCTCGACATCGACGAGATTCCCGGCGTCGTCGCGGCCTATCGGCAAGGCGCCGAGAACGCCAAGCGCGCCGGCTTCGACGGCGTGGAGATCCATGGCGCGAATGGCTATCTGCTCGATCAGTTTCTGCAAGACAGCGCGAATAAAAGAACCGACCGCTACGGCGGCTCGATCGAGAACCGCGCGCGTCTGATGCTGGAAGTCACCGACGCAGCCATCGACATCTGGGGAGCGGGGCGCGTTGGCGTGCATCTCGCGCCGCGCGGTGACGCCCAATCCATGGGCGACTCAGACCCAAAGGCGACCTTCGGCTATGTCGCGCGCGAGTTGGGCCGACGCAAAATCGCCTTCATCTGCGCGCGGGAGCATCAAGGCCCGGATGCGCTGGGGCCTTATTTGAAGAAAGAATTCGGCGGGGCCTATATCGCCAACGAAGCCTATACGCGCGAAACAGCCGAAGCCGCGATTGCGGCGGGCGAGGCCGACGCCGTGGCTTTCGGCAAGCTCTACATCGCCAATCCCGACCTCGTCGAACGCTTACGCCTGGGCGCGGCCCTCAACGAGCCAAAGCTCGAGACCTTTTATTCGAAAGGCCCGGAAGGCTACGTGGATTATCCGACGCTCGCTCGAGGGTGAGGGCGTTACACGGCCGATGGATCGAGCGCGGCTTCGCGCGGGCGCTCGATCAATCCCCGACGCTCGCGCCGTTTGGACACACAGGGAATCACCGCCGCCATTGCGAGGAGGCGAAGCCGACGAAGCAATCCAGGGCCGCATCGCCGCCCTGGATTGCTTCGCTTCGCTCGCAATGACGGGCTCCGAGTAAAACCAGCGCTTTTGCGGCTCTGGATTCTCGATCGCTCGCTCGAGCGAGCGTCGGGAATGACAGCGAACCAATCAAGCGGATTTCGCATCAGCCGGGGGATGCGGCGGACCCCGCCAGCAACCCGCCGTCGATGTGAATCTCGGTCCCCGTCACATAGGTCGCTTCATCGGACGCCAGAGTGACGGCGATCGCCGCGACTTCCTCGGGCATCCCGAAACGCTTCAACGGCGTGTCGGCAACCAAGGCTTGCATCTTGGCCTCGCGGTCGGGGCCCGTTCCCAGCATCGGCTCCCAAATTTGCGTCAGTATCGCTGCGGGATGGATCGAGTTGCAGCGGATTTTCCATCCTTTCTGCGCGCAATAGAGCGCAACGGTCTTGCTGTGGTTGCGGATCGCCGCTTTGGATGAGGCGTAAGCAGCCGCCAGCGGAATGCCAACCAAGCCGGAACGCGACGAGATGTTGATGATCGAGCCGGCGCCCTGCGCCTTCATCGCTTTGATGGCGTAGCGACACCCAAGGAAGGTCCCATCGAGATTGACCCGATGGACTTCCCGCCAATCCGCAAGGCTGGCCTGTTCGGGATCATGCGCCGCGGCGCCCTGCTCAAAACCCGTTACGCCAGCATTGTTGACCACCACGTCGGCTGTCGGGACGCGTTCGGCCAGGCGCCGCCAATCGGCTTCCTCCCGCACGTCGAGCGTCTCGAATCGACAGCCGATTTCTGCGGCTGCCGCGGCGCCAGCCGCTTCGTCTATGTCTGTGAGAATGACGATTGCGCCTTCGTCGTGGAAGCGGCGCGCAATCGCGCGACCAATGCCACGCGCCGCGCCAGTAATGACGCAGGTCTTTTTGTGAAGTCTTTCCATGATGATCTCGAAAAAGAGTCCAGCCGGCGGATCGCTCCGCCATCGAATGCCTTCCCGCCTTAGCGGTGACGCTGGATCATTTCGAAAGTCTCCCGAGACAAGATTTATTTACCTGTGCCCACGCCGCCCCGCAACGCCCGCCCCTAAAATGTCTCTGCGCGGCGCTTCGGCGCGGCCAGCAGCGCGCCTACCCGAACAAGGGCGGCGGCCAAGGCCCATCCCCATGATTTCAACGCAAATCTAGACAAAGATAGTAAGGCTCGAGCGCGGCTATGTCGCATTATTCGGACACGCCTCAAAAACGACCTTTTTTCGCGGCATTTTTCTACGCACCCATGAAGTAATATTTACATAAGTCGCGGTTTTATCTTACAGAATCAACATCACCCACGTCGTTTCCACTGCGTATTCAGCATAAAGGGCGCGCGAGCATGAGGAAATTATTTATTGCCTCGCTTATGTCTTTGTTCTTCTCGGGAATATCGGCGCTCGCTGGCGACTTGTCCGCTTTGGCGCCTCCTGCGTTACCTTGGATGCTTACGCCAAAGCCACAGCCAACCCTCAGAGTCGGGGCCTATGTTGGGGCGCTCAGCAATCAATCACTGATCAACATCACAGTGCGTCGCCCTTGGGACGCGCATTTCGTTCCGGGCGCGATGGTGGACGCCCATGCAATTTATACCGCTTATCGCTTCGAGCGCGTCCCTTTAGACCTCGAAATCGAGGGCGGCGTCGCCAAGCGTTTCGGCAGCGACGCTGGCGGGCGTCAGTGGGAGTTCGACCTCATTCCAATGGCGCGGTGGAAATATTTTCCATGGAACGATTTCATTTATACGAACTTCAGGGTGGGTCTTATCGGCGCAAGCTATGTGACCGGCATTTCAGATTTCGAAAGGCAGTTCGATAGTAGCCATCACAGCGCGCGATTCCTGAATCTGCTTGTGCCGGAATTTACCTTCGCGCCGTCTAAAGACGCGCCATTCGAAGTATTCGTACGCGTCCATCATCGATCCGGCGTCTACGGCCTCATCGACGGCGTGCATGGCGCTTCCAACTACATATCGACCGGGATGCGATTTTCAGTCTTTTGATCCGACTGACGCGACGCGTCGAAGCCCCTCGCTATTGGCCCCTTCCTCTCACAGAGACGCAGGCGCGGCGCGCCGGGGCTAACTCCGCCAAGGCGCAGCAGCGCGCGACCTGGAGCGCCCCCTCGGCGCGGCAAACAGCCGCGCATGCTTCCCCTTGCAGGGCTCGGTTTGGCGTTTTTCAACTGCTCGGGTTTAATGGCGCGCCCGAAAGGATTCGAACCTCTGACCCCCAGATTCGTAGTCTGGTGCTCTATCCAGCTGAGCTACGGGCGCCTGTCGGCCGGCGGTTTCGATCCCGCTTGGGGATCAGCGCCGCGACATGCGACCGTTTAGCGACAACCGGAGCGCTTGGCAAGGCCTGTTTATTTTTATGGGCCCGCGCTTGCGCCGCCGATCTGATTCTTTAAGTAGGAATCGTCACACAGGATTTGCCATGGAAACTTTCGTCTCGCACGGCGTCGAGATTGCCTATTCGGATTTCGAGCCCCTTGGCGACGACCGACGCGAGCCGATCGTCCTCATTCATGGCTTCGCCTCCACCCATGCGGTGAACTGGATGTTCACCCAATGGGTGAAGACGCTGACCGAAGACGGACGCCGCGTCGTCGTCCTGGATAGCAGGGGCCATGGCCGGTCGCAGAAGCTCTACGATCCAGCGGAATATGCGCTCGACCTAATGGCGCAGGACGTCGCCAATCTCCTCGACCATTTGTCCATCGCCCGCGCCGACGTCATGGGCTATTCGCTCGGCGCGCGAATCGGGACGGTGCTGACGCTCGCCCATCCGGAGCGCGTCCGCTCGCTGATTCTCGGCGGCATCGGGCAATATCTCGTGCAGGACGCCGGCCTGCCCTCAGGGCTCGCCGAAGCCATGGAGGCCGAGCGAATCGAGGACATCGACAATTCGATGCTCAAAATTTTTCGAGGCTTCGCCGAATCGACCCGTAGCGATCTCAAGGCGCTCGCCGCCTGCGTCCGCGGCGCCCGCAAGGCGTTGGACCCGGCGCTCCTCTCGAAGGTCGAATGCCCGGTGCTGATTTGCGTCGGCACGCGCGACGACGTCGCCGGCGATCCCTCGCCCCTGCAGCCGCTGTTCCGCAACGCCCGCGTTGTCGACATTCCTGGCCGCGACCACAACCGCGCCGTGGGCGACCGCATCTACAAGCAGGCTGTGCTGGAATTCCTGGGCCAACGCCCCTGATGCGCGGCCGCGCCCGAGGCGCTATATAGCCGCTTGCGCGCTTTCGTTCCGAGATGCGCGCTTTCCGGGAACGGCTCACTGTCATTCCCGACGCTCGCGACGCGAACGATCGGGAATCCAGCGCCAAATCAAAGCCATCGTGGCTCTGGAGTCCCGGTCGGGCCGTCGGCCCGCCGGGAGCCGAACGCGAGCTGTTCGAGCGGAAACGGAGAAGAGGAAGCGTCCCATGGCCGCCGAACAGCGGGAAATAGCCGCGTCCGTCATCGATTTCGACCCGCTCCTCGCCCGCCTGCGGCTGGAGGCGGAGGATGTGTTGCGCCGCGAGCCGGAGCTCGGCGGTTTCATCTACCCCGCGATCATGGCGCAGGAGAGCGTCGCCGGCGTCGTGGTCCATCGCGTGGCGCAGCGCCTCGACCGACCGGAAGCGCCCTATGCGGCGATTCGCCAGGCGTTCGATTCCTGCCTCGCCCATGACGGCGCCCTTGCAGAGGCCTTCCGGGCGGATCTTTTGGCCGTCGTCGAGCGCGACCCGGCCTGCACGCGACTCCTGGAGCCGGCGCTCTATTTCAAGGGCTTCCACGCCTTGCAGACCTATCGGCTGGCGCATTGGCTGTGGAAAAACGGCCGCAGCGATTTCGCCCTGACGCTGCAGAGCCTGTCCTCGCAGATTTTTCAGACCGACATCCACCCCCAGGCTAGGATCGGCAAGGGCGTCTTCATCGACCACGCCACGGGCGTCGTCATCGGCGCGACGAGCGTCATCGAGGACGACGTCTCCATGCTGCATGGCGTGACGCTCGGCGGCACAGGCAAGGCGCGCGGCGATCGGCATCCGAAGGTGCGGCGCGGCGTGCTGATCGGCGCCGGGGCCAAGGTGCTCGGCAATATCGAGATCGGCCGCTGCGCCATGATCGCGGCGGGCTCGGTCGTGCTCGATTCGGTGCCGGCCAATAAAACCGTGGCGGGCGTGCCGGCGCGAATCGTCGGCGATTCGAAATGCGCCGAACCGGCGCTGGCGATGGACCAGATGCTGGCGGTTCTAGATGCGGGAATGGACAAGAGGGCGGGGTTGTAAGGTGAAGAAACTGTTTCTTGGCGCGGCGCTCGCCATTCTGGCGTCCGCGGGCGTCTCATCGCATGCGCTTGCCGCCGGCTGGCATTATTACGATCCCGACTGCCCCATCGCGATCGGGCCGAAGTCGATGAAATTCGTGGCCATGCAGCCAAAGAAAAACATCGACCGCGAATGCGACGCTTTGCCCGACACCGGCGCCTCCGTCATCGTGCTCGACGCCAGCGACAATGAGCTGCGCGACATGAACTGGGACGTCCGCGTGCTGCGCGCCAAGGCGCCCGACAGCCAGCCCGACCCAGAGGCCGACGTCGTCAGCCGCCAGCCGATCCAGAAGTTCCGCAACGGCATGATGAATTTCGACCAGAATTTCAAACAGGCCGGCAATTATGAGCTCTATGTGAAGCTCACGAGCGACGACGGCGCCAAGAGCTACGAGGGCCGCCATCCCTTCTCGGTGGGGCTCGTCACCGACGAGGAATTCTACCTCTACATCGGCTTCGGAATTTTCATCCTCCTGGCCGGCGGCGTGGCGTTCACCATGTGGCGGCAGGGGAAGCTCTTTTTCAAAATCCCGAACTTCGCCAAACCGTCATAACGCGACGTTGCTTTCGGTGTCATTCCCGACGCTCGCGCAGCGAGCGATCGGGAATCCAGAGCAGAACCAGCGCTTTTGCGGCTCTGGATTCCCGGTCGGGCTTTCAGCCCGCCGGGAATGACATCCGCGGCGTCGCGACGGAGCGTTGCTATGCCGGCAGCATTACGACCTTCGTCTTGACCGGCGTCCGGGAATAGAGGTCGATCATGTCCTGGCTGAGCAGGCCGGTGCAGCCGCTCGTAATGCCGTTCCCGATCGTCTCGGGGTCGCTGGTGCTGTAGATCGTGTAAACCGTATAGACGCCATTCTTATAGAGATAGAGCACGCGGGCGCCGAGCGGATTGTCCAGACCTCCCGGCATGCCGCGGGCGTATTGGCGCGCCTCCGGCTGGCGCGCGATCATCTCCTTGGGCGGCGTCCAGGTGGGCCATTCCGCCTTGCGCCCGACATAAACTTCACCGCTCCACAGGAAACCGGGGCGGCTGACATTGGCGCCATAGCGGGTAGCCATTCCGTCGCCTTCGACGCGGTAAAGGTGGTAATTCTTGGGATCGATGATGATCGTGCCGGGCGCTTCCTTGGTGTCGTAGCGCACGAGCCGGCGAAAATATTTCGGATCGATCTTGCTGATATCGACCGCCGGGATCGGGAATTTCTCGCTCGGGACGGCCGCGTAAAACTTCGCCGCCTCGGCGCGGCCCATGTCGTCGGAGGTCACACAACCGGCGAGCCCCAGGGCGCCGAGACTGGCGGCGGAGCCGGACAGAAACGACCGCCGGTCGAGCCGCCCTGACATCCCGTCCTTCGTGATCACGATTTTGGAGTTTCCCATGTCCTATCACCCGAGAATACGCTGACATAAACCCGCCGAACGTCTTTTGGCGAGCTGTGAGATTGCCGTCAACTCGCTTTCAGGAATGTGAAGAACCTCGGCTTTTCTTGTGGCCGCGCTGGCCCCGGCCGCGCAGAGGAACTTGCCGCGTCGGCCCGGGTTTCCGCCATTGCATTCAAGAGCAAACGGCGTGCCGCTCGGAATGGATGCGGCGGGAGACCGGGAGCGCGGAGCATGATCCGTTACGTCGCTTATCGCAAGGCGGTCCTCGCGGGCATGGCTGGCGCCGTCGCTTGGGAGGCCGTCGCGCGCCCGCTCATCCTCGCCGGCGTCCCCTACTTCGACATTGTGGGCACGCTGGGCACGCTGGCGCTCCCTCACGCCAGCGCATGGGCGTGGTGGGCAGTCGGCATGTCGCTGCATTTGCTGGTGGGCGCGATCTGGGGCGTTTTCTACGCTTATTTTTTCTGGTCGGTCCTGCCTTTGCCGCCGATGCTCCAAGGCTTGCTGTTCGCCTTTGTGCCCATGCCTCTGGCGCTCTTCATCATGCATCCGCAGTTCGAACTCATGCACCCGCTCGTCCAAAGCGGCGAGCTGCCGTACTCGGGCCTGTTCGGCCTTTCGGGTGGATGGCGCGAGCCGGCGTCGATCGCCGCCGGGCATCTTATCTGGGGCGCGGTTCTCGGCCTCGTCTATGTCAGACCCGTCGGCTATGCCGCCGAGCGGCTGCCCCGCTTCATCTTCGAAGGGCGGAGACCTGCGCGTCCCATCGCCGCGGCGCGCCCGCCCGCCGAAGACAGGTTCATGTTCGCCACCGGCGTCGAATGCAGTTATCCAACACTCGACGGCGGGCGTTGGCGTATCGATGAGATGGCCGCTTGCGGCCATTATCGTCACTGGCGCACGGACCTCGCGCTGGTGCGCGACTTAGGGCTGCGCTATTTGCGTTACGGTCCGCCGCTGCATCTCATCAACCCGCGCAGGGGCCAATACGACTGGGCTTTTCTCGACGACGTCGCTGACGAAATGCAGCGGCTCGGCATTACGCCGATTATGGACCTCTGCCACTTCGGCCTGCCCGACTGGCTCGAGAATTTCCAAAATCCCGAGGCGCCTTATGCGCTCGCCGACTATGCACGCGCCTTCGTCCGTCGCTACGATTGGGTGCGCTTCTACACGCCTGTCAACGAGATGTATGTGTGCGCCAAGCTCAGCGCGCTGGAAGGAGTGTGGAACGAGCAACGCCGGGACGAGCGCGCCTTCGTCACGGCGACGCGACATCTCGCGAAAGCCAGCGTGCTGATGATGCAGGCGATCTCGACCGCGCGGCCAGATGCGGTGTTCGTCAACAGCGAGAGCGGCGAGTTTTATCAGCCTTGCTGCCCCGATCCGAAGGTCCGCCGCATCGCCGACTTCGAAAACCAGCGCCGTTTCATCGCGCTCGATTTGCTCTATGCGCGCGGCGTGCGCGACGATATGCGCGGCTATTTGATCGAAAACGGCATGCCGCCCGAAGAATACGCATGGTTCATGCAACAGGACGTCGGCGCGCGCGCCATCCTCGGCGTCGATTACTACGAATGGAACGAAAAGCTCATCAACGCCAATGGCGACGCGCAGGCGCTCGGAGAGTTGTTCGGTTGGTACGTCATCGCCCGTCAGTATTACGAGCGCTACCAACGGCCCCTGATGCACACTGAGACAAACCGCCTGGACGCGCGCGACGCGCCGCGTTGGCTGTGGCGGCAGTGGCATAATGTGCAGCTCATGCGCCAGGCGGGCGTGCCGATCGTCGGCTTTACCTGGTATTCGCTCACCGATCAGGTCGACTGGGACATCGCGCTGCGGGCGCCGCTGGGCAACGTCAACCCGGTCGGGCTCTTCGATCTCAATCGCGATCCGCGTCTCGTCGGCCTGACCTACAAATATTTGGCGCAACTCTTCGAGCCGGATCTTCGCCAGGCGCCGACCATCGAAGCCGTGCTGAGCGACGCCCAGCAACTGACGACCGCGCAGAAGAGAAGACGTCATGCTTGAGATTCTGCGCGCCCATGGGCTGGACGCCGGTCCGACGCAGCGGCCGCTGCTGGCCGGCATGGCGGCGAGCATTGTCGCCGACATTCCAGCCTTAGGGTTGCTGCAAGCCTTTGGATCGCTGGGCGCCCTCGCTCAGGCGACGCATGCTTCCGTCTTCCTCCCGGCCCTGGCCTATATCGGCCTGATGCTGCTTGGCGGCGTGCTGTATGGCTGGCTGTTTCAGCGGGCCGCGAACGACCCGCGGGGAGGCTGGCTTTTCGGCATGGCCTTCGGGTTCGTGTTGTGGATGCTCGGGCCGATCCCGCTCCTGCAATGGCTTCCCGCGCAGCCCTTATTGACCGGCTATCCAGCGGTTGGGCTTCTGCTAGGCGAGTTGCTTTGGGGCTTGGTCCTGGGGGTGGCTTTTCCCTATGTGCATCGTCCGCTGCGCCCCAACTTGAGCGCCCAGCTCGCGCCGCCTACCGCGCGCACGGGCCCGCAAGCCGCCTGCGACCCGCATTTGGCGCGGGGACGCTGACGTGCTCCGGCGTTGCGAGCGAAGCGAAGCAATCCAAGAGCCGCCGTAGCTGCCCTGGATTGTTTCGTCGCTTACGCTCCTCGCAATGACGGGGCCGGCCGGCGCGAAGCATCGGAAGGCCATAGGCCTCACATTGTCGGCCGGTAATCCTCCGCCCCCCAATGCAACGTCCCTCTCGCCCGCGCCGGCCCGACGGCCGCGCTGGCGATGCCGTAATGCTGGGCTAGACGGTCGAGCGCGATTTTCAAGACGACCTTGCCGGAGCGGGCCGGCCAGCCGCGTTCGCTTTCGACGGTTTCGAGCCCCTTGAGATAGCCGCAGACGTCGGTGAGAAGGCCGGCGAGCTCCGGGCCGACGGCGTCATAGGCGCGCGCGAGACGACTGCGGGCGTCCATGGCGATCTCCGTCACCACGACGCCGGCGTCGGCGCCGCGCCGCGCGCCGGCGCCAGAAACCTCCCAATTGGCGGTGACGCGCTGGAGGATTTGCGCCTGCTCGATGTCGCGCCGGAAGCGTTCGCCGGCGTCCACTTGCGTACGATCCAGAAAAGGCTTGCCGTTTGCGCCCTTGCGCCTTGCGAGCCAGGCGAGCGGGCTTTCGGCCTCGTTGACGAGCGTCGGCCTTTCGCCTTGCGGCCCCGGACGTTTCTCGATTTCCCCATGCTGAGCGCGGAACGGATCGAGCGCCGGCTCGGCCACGGCCAGCCGGCGCAAATAGGCGCGGCCAGAGTCGTTGAGGCGCAGCCGCCCTGCCCCGCTGTCGACAACGAGCCCTTCGGCCAAGGCGGCCTTGCCCGTCGCCTCCGGCAGGCGCGCGCGCACGACGGTGATCCCGTTCCGCGGCGCCGCCACGACAAGCGCGCCATCGTCGAGGCCACTCGGCGCCGCATGGGCTTGGGGCTCGTCCAGCGCCTGCAGGAAACGCCGCAGCATTCGGGTCGACGCCTCATTTTTGCGGTCGCTCTTGCTCATTGCGGCGCTCCTTCACAGTCCGCGAGCAACGCCAGAACCATGTCGCGCTGCGCCGCGACCGCGCGCTCCATTCGCGCCGCCGCGACGTCGAAGCGCGGCGCGTCTCTGAGATTTTCGATCACCGCGCAGGCGTGCCGCATGGTGGCGCGATCGCGCCGGAATTGCCGCGCGCAAGCGGAAAGGCTCGCGCCCAAAGCCACATGGTGCAGATAGACCGCATATTGGCGCGCCCGGGCAATCCTCGCCCGGCCGCGATCCGGCGCCGCCAAGGAAGCGGCAGGGACGCCCGACGCCGCCGCGGCGGCCGCAATGCTCAAGCCGGGGATGGGGGGAAACAGCTTTCGTTTGGAAAAGGCGTTGGGCATGAGACCTCCTAATCGACGTCGATCAGGCTAGTTCTGAAAAAAATCCTATTCAAGGAAAAAAATCTATCCCCAGGGGCGCGCCGCCGGTCATGCTCACCGCAAAGGAGGAGCAAGCCATGCCCATCGCCCATCCAGCCCCCGCCAAGTCAGACGCCAGATCCATCGCCATCAGGCGCCTGAGAGCCCAAGCCCGCCCTGCCGTCGAGGCCGCGCTCGGGGCCAGTCTCGCCGGTTACGACCGGCTCGACGCGCTCGCGCGTTTTCATCGGCTTTCGCGAGACACGATCCTCAGCGAAACGCCTGAGGCGGCGCGCGCCGTGCTCCGTGAAATCGAGCAGGCGTTACGAAAAGAGCGCGCCAGGCGCGGCCATTGGACCTATGATCTCAACCGCCATATCGCTTTGCTCGTGGCGCATCGCGCGGAGAGCGCCCGGCTTGCGGGCATGGGGCGATCGGCTGAAGGATTGTTTTCCTCTCCTCCATCGTGAAAAGGCCTCGAATATGGCTCCTGCGACGCGGACGTCCGTCGCCCGGCCACAGAGCGCGCGCGTGGGAAGCGCTTTTCACACAGCCTCGTTTTGCTTAAATTGCGAGCGTCTTTCCGCCGCGCCCAGGGCTTGCGATGATGATCGAACGAATTCTGGCCCTTGCCGCCGCCGCTGTCGTCGCCGTCGCGCTCGGCGTCGGCCTGACGATGATGGCTCTGTCGCCGCCGCCTGCGCGGGGCGCGCTGAGCGCGACAACGGCCCCTTCCGAAAAGCCGAGCCCACGGCAAACCGTCGAGACCACCATCGCCTCCGCGCCGGAATATGGGCGTTTTTTCGCGCGGCTGCGCGAGAAATTCCCCCAGGACTATGAGGGAACGATCGGCGGCTTCGCGTCGCGTCTCTCGGAGACGAAGGCCGATCAGGGCGCCGATTATTATCTGTCCGAGGCGATGCGCCGCCTGCGTCAGTCGCGTGGCGCGCTCGCCGCCAAAGCCGAGCCCGAGGCCATGTCGCGCGTGTTCGCCAAGCAGCTCGCTGTTCTGCAGGCGATCGCGCGCGAGGACAAAAAATTATGCGTCGCTTTCCTTTACGGCGCGAATAATCTCGATTTCCAGCGTTTTGCCGCCTCGCGGCGCCCGCTCGTAGCCGATATGGCGAGCGCGAGCCTGGAGGCCATGGTCGACGGCCAGGCCAAGAACATCGCCCGCGAGCAACCGACCGAAGCCGACTTCAAGGCGCTGGAGACGGCGCTCGCCGCGCGCGGCCTCGCCAAGCCGGAGATCGAAGCGCTGCTCGACGGCAAAATGCCCGACCCGCCGCTGGAAGACGCCAAAATGTGCGCCGCAGGACAAACCTATCTCGAAGTCTTGCGGACCTTGCCCGAGGCCCCGCGCTCGCGGATTTATGGGCTGGCGCTGGAGCTGATGGCGAAGTCGTAGGGAGGCGCTACTCTTCTTCGACCTCATCGCAGCGGAACGGCCCGCGCCAGCGGGCGTAGCGCCAGGGCGTGAGCGGGCCGGCGTTTTCCGGCAATTTTTGGGGAACGGGGTCGAACCCCTCGCCCCCGCCCGGCCGGCAACGGCAGATGCGCGCGAAGCCCATCCAGCCGCCGGCCCAGAGGCCATGGCGCGCAATGGCTTCGTCCGCATATTCCGAGCAGGTCGGCGCATAACGGCAGCTTCTTCCGGCAAAGGCCGAGAAGGTCACGCGATAGAGTTGGATCAAGCCCCGGGCGAGCAGAGCGACGGGCGATTTCATCGGCGCCTTCAGATCACATAATCGAAGGAATCATAGGCCAAGCCGCGCAGGAGCTGGTCCATGTCCCGCGCCGGCAACGCTCGGGGCTCAACGCCGACAACCTTCGCCGGCGCGCCCGCCACGATGGAATTCGGCGGCACGGGATGCAGCACGACCGAGCCGGCCGAGATGCGCGAACAGGCGCCGATCTCGATATTGCCGAGAATCTTCGCGTCCGCGCCGATCATGACGCCGCGCCTGACCTTGGGATGCCGGTCGCCGGCGACCTTGCCGGTGCCGCCGAGCGTCACGCCATGGAGGATGGAGACCTCATCCTCGACCACCGCCGTCTCGCCGACCACGAAGCCGGTGGCGTGATCGAGAAAGACGCCCTTGCCGAAGCGCGCCGCCGGATGAATGTCGGCGGCGAGCGCGTCGGAGGTCCGGCTCTGGATATAGAAGGCGAAGTCGCGTTTGCCCGCCCGCCACAGCGCATGGGCCAGGCGCGACGCCTGAATCGCGTGATAGCCTTTGAAATAGAGCAAAGGCTCGATCAGCCGGCGGCAGGCGGGATCGCGCTCGACATAGGCCGCCGCATCCAGACGGAAAGCCTCGCCGAGCTCGGGCTCGCCCTCCAGCGCCGCGAGAAAGGCGTCGGCGATGGCGGCGGCGTCCAGCGCCGAGGCCCCGAGCCGGCCACTGACGCGATGGATCACCGCCTCTTCGAGACTGTGGCGGTTCAGAAGCTCGCCGATGAAGAGCGGCGCCAGCGCCGGATCAAGGCGCAGCGCATCCTCCGCCTCCTGTCGCATATGCGCCCACATGGCGTCGCCGCGGGCGCAAAGCGCGGACAGCTCATCGGGCTGGCGCGGCTCCATCGTTGCTCCGTTAGAATTTCACTTGTGGCGGCTGCTGGGCCGCTTCGCTTGCAGAGAATTCCGCCATGGGCTTCGTCCCCGCGAAGAAGGTCTTGGCCCAAAGTAGCGTCGGGAAGGTGCGCAGCGAGAGGTTGAACTCGCGCACCGCCTCGATGTAGTCGCGCCGCGCCACATTGATGCGGTTTTCCGTGCCTTCGAGCTGCGACTGCAGCGCCAGGAAGTTCTGGTTGGATTTGAGGTCCGGATAGGCTTCGCTCACCGCCAACAGCCGTCCCAGCGCGCCGGTCAATTGCGCCTGCGCGTCCTGGAATTGCTTCATTTTCTCCGGGTCGGTGAGGGTCGAAGCGTCGATCTTCACCGAGGTCGCCTTGGCGCGCGCCTCGACGACGGAGGTGAGCACGTCCTTCTCTTGCTTGGCGTAGCCCTGCACGGTGGCGACGAGGTTCGGGATGAGGTCGGCGCGGCGTTGGTACTGGGATTGCACCTCCGACCACTTGGCTTTGGCGTTTTCCTCGAGTGTCGGGATCGTGTTGTAGCCGCAGCCCGAAAGCGAGAGGGCGGCGACAATCGCGACGACGAGGGCGCGCCACCGGGACGTGAGGCTCATATGCATCTCCGTAAAAGCGGGGCGGACCCGCGCGTGTGACAGGCGCAAACTTAAGGGCTCGCCAAAAGCATGAAAAGGGCGCGCGTTTCGTTTAGAATAGCCTGAGAAGGAAACAGCCATGGTTATAGACGACATCATCGGTAATTTCGAGATGCTCGACGAGTGGGAGGATCGCTACCGCTATCTCATCGAGCTCGGCCGCACGCTCGAGCCGCTGCCGAAGGAAGCCTATACGGACGACAACAAAGTGCGCGGCTGCGCCAGCCAGGTGTGGCTGGAGACGACGCCCGGCGAAGACGCCGCTGGCGCGCCGACGCTCACCTTCCGCGGCGACAGCGACGCCCATATCGTACGCGGCCTCGTGGCGCTGGTGCTGGCGCTCTATTCGGGGCGCCCCGCGCAGGAAATCATCGACACCGACGCCGCGCCGCTGTTCAAGCAGCTCGGGCTCGCCGAGCATCTGACGCCCCAGCGCGCCAATGGACTGCGCTCGATGGTGGAGCGGATCAAGAGAGAGGCGCGCGAGGCCGTTGCGGCGTAGCGCGACTTAAAAATCGCTCGCCACCCCTTTGACCTCCCAGTCGCCATATCGCGCCGGATCGAGACCGCCCCGGCCGCCGCGCTCCTCGGGAGCGGTCGCGTCAGCGGCTGCGGCGTTTCTACGCGCCTGCGCTTCGGCCAGCGCGCGCTGCGCGGCGGACGGCAGATCCGCTATTTTTCGGGCAGACTCCGCTGTTTGGGCAGGCTTGGCGTCGCCACCCGTCCCTTCGGCTTGAGACATATCCGGCTCCTGAGCGTCTCGCCCCTCGACCGCCCCATGTGCTATGATTCGCGAAGCGGGGCAGCGGAGAGACCGTTTGAGCGACAGTAGATCATTCGGGCGGTCGAAACCATCGCGCTACTCCTCACGCCAGGGATTCGTGCCGGCCGAGGCGGCCCGCGAGGCCGAGGCGGCAAGGACCCCCGGTCTCCCCGCGCGTCTCGCCGCCGCCAGCATCATCGGCGACGTCATTCAGGGCGGCCACCGGCTGGACGAATGTTTTTCGCCCCAGGCCGTGCCTAATCGCCTCGCGGGCCTCGAGCCGCGCGACGTGGCGCTGACGCGCTCCATCGCCACCGTCTCGCTCCGCCGGCTGGGCGTCATCCGCCATGCGCTGGGCGAGCTTCTCGAAAAAGGGCTGCCGCGTCAGGCCGGGCGGCTCGAATATACGTTGATCGCCGCCGCCGCCCAGCTTCTCTTTCTGGAGGCAGCCGACCATGCGGCGATCGACCTCGCCGTGCGCGCGACCAAGCTCGAACCCAAGACCGGCGCCTATTCCGGCGTGGTGAACGGCGTGCTGCGCAATCTCGTGCGTCGGCGCGACGAGTTCCTGGCGCTCGCGGCGAGCGGCGAGCATGACGCGCCGCCCTGGCTCGCGCAGCGCTGGCGCAAGGCCTATGGCGAGGCGGGCGCGCAGGCGATCATCGCCATGCATATGCAGGAGCCGCCGCTCGACGTTTCGGTAAAGTCTGATCCGCAAGGATGGGCCGAGCGCCTCGACGGCGTCGTTCTGCCAACAGGCTCGGTGCGGCTCAAGACCCGCACGCCGATCACAGAGCTCGACGGCTACAGCGACGGCGAATGGTGGGTGCAGGACGCCGCCGCCGCGCTGCCGGCGCGGCTGCTGGCGACGAAGCCGGACGAACGCGTGCTCGACATGTGCGCGGCGCCCGGCGGCAAGACCGCGCAGCTCGCTCTCACCCGCGCCCATGTGGTTGCGCTGGACCGTTCTGCCGAGCGGCTGAAGCTTCTGACCGCCAATCTCTCGCGCCTCGACCTCCACGCCGATGTCGCGGTGGCCGACGCCACCGGCTATCAGGCGCAGCCTTTCGACGCCATTCTCATCGACGCGCCCTGCTCCGCGACCGGCACGTCACGTCGCCACCCGGATGTGCCCTGGACGAAAAAGCCCGGCGACATAGAGACGCTCGCCGCCTTGCAGGCCAAGATGCTGGCCCGCGCGGCGCTGCTGACGAAAGCGGGCGGGCGGCTGGTTTATTGCACCTGTTCGCTCGAACCCGAGGAAGGCGAGCAGCAGATCGCGGCCTTCCTGCGCCGCAACCCGGATTTCCGTCGCGAGCCGGTGACGACGGCCGAGGGCATACCAGCCGAATTCATCAATCGCGACGGCGATCTGCGCACTGTGCCAAGCTTTTGGCCGAATGACGACGCCCGGCTCGCGGGGATCGACGGTTTTTTCGCGGCGCGGCTGGTGCGGCAGGCATAGGCGGGGGCGGTGCTCTTCGGTCGAGCGTGTGACATCGTGCATCGTCCTCATCACTGAAACGCCCCCCACACACTTGATCCCAAGTGCGCGAGGAAGGCCGCGCTCTGCCCCTCTCCCCGCAAGCGGCAGGGCTGTCCGGGGAATGAGTCGAAAGGTCGCGGGCGCATGCCCGGTTTTCCCGACGGTTGTCGGGTATTTTCCGGTTGTCGAGACTGGAAAAAAGGACCGGACATGCCCGTGCACTCTACTGTATTCGCCCAACTGCTCAAGCCGGTCGATCGGCGCGCCTTCAAGCAGATCGTCGAGCGGCATGGCGGCGACGCCTACGACAAATCCTTCAAGAGCTGGGATCACCTCGTCGCGCTCATCTACGCCCAGCTTGCCGGGGTCTCCAGCCTGCGCGCCCTCGTTCCCGCCTTCAACGCCGACGCGCGCGCGCATTATCACCTCGGGACGCGGCGGCTCGCGCGCACGACCCTTTCCGACGCCAACGCCCGCCGGCCCGTCGCCGTCTTCGCCGATCTCTTCGCCATGCTCTCCGGCGCGCTCGACCGTCATACGCGCCGGGAGGGCGCGGACATGATCCGCCTCATCGATTCGACGCCCATCCCTTTGAGCAAATTCCTCGATTACGCCCGCTCCAACGGCCGCACTCACGGCCTCAAAATGCACGTGGTCCATGACCCGCGCGCCAATCGGCCCCTTCGCGCGGAAGTCACGCCCGCCAATGTGAACGACATAGAGATCGGCAAGAAAACCGATATCGAGCCGGGCGCCGCTTATGTCTTCGACAAAGGCTATTGCGACTATCGCTGGTGGACCGAGATCGCCGCGCAAGGCGCTTTCTTCGTCACCCGGCCGAAGGCGAACGCCCGCTTCCGGGCGATCGCCGCCCGCCCGCTCGACCCCGAAAGCGCGCGGGGCGACGGCTTCGCCGTGATCGCCGACGAGGAGGTGGCGCTGGCCAGCAAAGGCGATTCCAAGCTGCCCATGCCGCTGCGGCGCATCACCGTGGAAAGAGACGAGGCCAAAGGCCGCATCGTCCTCATCGTCAACGACATGCGCCGCCCGGCCGCGGAAATCGCCGCGCTCTACAAGGGCCGCTGGGCAATCGAGCTGCTGTTCCGTTGGATCAAGCAGCATCTCAACATCAAGAGCTTCATCGGCGAGGCCGAAAACGCCGTGCGCCTGCAGCTCTTCGCCGCGATGATCGCCTTCACCCTGCTGCGCATCGCCGCCTGCGTCCACAAGATCGACATGGCGGCACTGCGTTTCGCCGAGCTCGTCGGCCGCTTCCTCTTCGACCGCCGGCCGATCGCGCTTATCGACAAGCCGCCAATCAGGCCCAAGCCCGGCCGAGACTTCTCTAGTCTGCAGCTCCAGCTCGCGGCCCTATGATTTCCCCGGACAGCCCTGCGCAAGCGGGGAGAGGAGCGGGTCGTCGCCTCTACTTGTCGCAGGCCGAGAACAAGCGAGGCAAAAAGGTAGTTCCAAAGCGATAATCCTAAGAATCCATAGAGTTACGCTAAAAGACTCATTCCCAACATATATGCGACCTAGCTTCCGCTCCGCGTCGAGTCAAACAAGCAAGACTCGGCCGGATGGAGCTCACATGAAGACGAATATTCACGCCAGAAAACTGATTGCTTACGCCTGCCTCGCCGTTCTCGCTGTAGCGCCCGCGCGCGCCTTGGCCGACACGGCGACCTTCACCGCAGCGCCGGTCTCGGGCTGCCCCGACTGCGCCGCCAAGGATACGACCGGCCTCGTCGTCTACGCCAATGGCACGCTGCTGCCGAATGGCTGGGACGTGAAGACCAGCAGCAGAGGTCTCTATATCGCCAATCGCATCGGCGGCTATTTCAAGCTGCCCGGCAAGACCTTCGATCTCACGGGGCTGAAGCTCTTCGCGACGAATGTCTTCTCCAGCACGACAGCGCCCGTCACCTATACGCTCTACGCCTTCCACCCCGGCAATCCGATCGCCGACCAGGTGCAGGTGACGATCAACTCGCGCGTCGTGAAGGATGTGCCGCTGACGGACACGCGTCTCCTCAATCTCGATTCCGTCTTCGTGCGTTTCGGATCGGAGATCGGCTACAGCTATTTCATCGAAACGCGCTTCACGCCGCATTGATGTAAAGCCGGCGCAAGCCCCTCGCCTTTCGAGACGGCCGCTTTGCGGCCTCCTCAAGGCGAGGGGCTTCGGTGCGCGTGAGGCTCGAGTTATACGATCGCACGATGGCGAGCCGCAGCCTGGATTACGGCGGCGCCAGCAGCTAATCCGGCTACATCATTGTTCCATTTTTTAATCGGGAGAGCGCAAATGAGTGTGAAACGGTTTTTCCCCGCTGAAAGGGATGTGTTGCTCGAGGTCAAAGGGATTGGCCCGACGGTTGTCGAGCGCTTCGAGCAACTTGGAATCCACACGCTGCGAAAGCTTGCAGAACAGGATGCGCGAGCGATCTGTGAGCAGGCTTCATTGCTGGTCGGCGGCACATGCTGGAAGAACAGCCCACAAGCACGAAATGCAGTCGCCGCAGCAATATCCGCCGCACAATCCGCTTCAAAGAAAGTGAACGGCGAAAGCTGAGGTGTGCTGGTCACGGCCCGCTGTAGCGGAGACCAAGAAATCGCTGCAAGCTTAAGCTGACAGTCGGCGGTTAGATTTAAACTAACACAAGCTACGCCTTACAAGTTTATGCACATCGAAGTCCAATAAATCATTTGAATTAGCCGCGCGTTGCATTGACACCCTCGTATTTCTGCGGATAGTTTTTAGGCAGAATTCCAGAGCCCCTCCCCGAGAGCGTAAATCGCGAGGCGGAATAGACATTTGTAGCCATAATTACTGTATAAAATTCAAACTGAGTTTATGAGGGCCTCGATGCGCCTATTTCGCGATTTGCTCTTCTGCGGCTCCTGCGCCCTGGCAATCGGAGTGGCGGGCCAAGCATCGGCGCAAAGCGCTGGATTGTCTTTGCCGCCTGGCCAAATCGTCACAGGGCCGATCGTGCTGGGACAGGCGTTCTGCAGAACGACCAAGGCCTGCGTCGGCATGATCGGATCGCCCTCGATCTCGAACGGCTTCGACGCCAATCAATATTTGCTCAACAGCAACCCGCCGATCGTGAACCCGCTCGTCACGCCGTCGACGCTCTCTTACACCAATTCGACATCGTCGCCGGCAGTCGTCGTCCTGACCACCGCCCCGACGCAATATGTGCGTTTCTATTCAGGAAACAGCATCCTCGGAAACTTCATCGCCGGCTCCAACATGGTGCGCGGATTGACCCCGGAGCAGGTAAGGGACGTGCTTGCGCTGCCCGGCACGCCTACGATGGAAGCGATCGTGCAGGTGCCCGCTGGCACCTGCCTTCTCGTTGGAACGGCGGGGCCAATTCTCGATGCACAACCTCCTGCGAGCCCGGTTGGCGTCTGGGGACGCGGCGGCGCCCTGCAGGAATTCATCATTGGCAAAAGCGCGGTTCCCGGATGCGGGCCGGGCTCTCAGCCGGTGTTCCTGTCCGCCAGCAGTTTCGTCAATGGCCAGCCGATCGGCGCATATGCGCTCGCCTATGTGCCGCGCGCCGGCGCCGGGAACGCCGGAGCGGTCGCCTTCGCGCTCGATCACGCGCTGCCGCCGCCTTTGTTCAGCGACATGGACTCGATCTACAATGCGCTCGACCTCTTAAATTTCGGCGATCCCGCAGCGCTGCGCTCCGCCCTTACTCAACTCGACGGCGAGGTTTACGCGGATTTGCCGTCGGTCTCGATCGGCGTGTCGCGGATGTTTCTCGACGCGGTGCGCGCCCAGACCCATTTGGCCCGGGCCACCGGCGCCGGAGGGCTGCGGACCTGGATCAGCGGTTTGGGCGGCGGCGGCGCGATCTACGGCAATGGCGACTTGCACGGCGTCAGCTTCAGTGGCGGCGGCGTCTCTGTGGGCGCGGACTATCGCCTGACGCCCGAACTTCTGGCGGGCGTCGCCTTGAGCTATATGCGCAGCTCGTTCGGCCTGAATGGCGCTTCGGGAAGCGGCGGGCTGGATAGTTTCGCTGTCATCTCATACGCCGGTTACGCGGCTGGGCGTTTCTATGTCGACGGCGCGCTCGGCTATTCCTACAATCGTTTCGGCGCGGGACGTAACATCGCCTTTCCCGGCGTTACCCGCGGCGCTTCGGCGAATGTGTATGACAATGTTTTCCTGTCGCGCCTCGAGGCGGGGTATCGCCTCCCATTCAGCGAGCAGATCAGCGCGACCCCCTTCGCGTCGTTGCAAGGCATTATGGCCGCGCAAAACAGCTTCGCCGAGAACGGCGCGGGCGCCATCAACCTCAACGTCTACGGTCGAACAGCAGCATCCGCCCAAAGCACGCTCGGCGCCGAGCTGACTTATGATTTGCCGCTGCGGCTCGCAAAGCCCTTGAGCTTTTCGGCGCGGGCCGGCTGGATGCATGATTATGCGGACGTCCGTCGCAGCGTTCTGGCGAATTTCCAGGGCGCGATGGGTTCGAACTTCATCGTCAATGGCGCGCGTTGGCCGCGCGATTCGGCGGCAGTCGGCGCGCGTTTGAGCCTGCCAGTGGATAGCGCGAATATTTTTGTTCGTTATGACGGCATGGTCGCGAGCAGCGCCGCCATTCATAGCGCCACCGGCGGGGTGCAGATTGCGTTTTGAACGCCCGGCGCTATTTTCGTCGAATTACGCGGCGTGCACTCAAAATGCTTTCGGAAACAGATATGGATGAATCGTATTCAATACGGGAGCTGAGCGAGGAAGAGTTCGAGCCACTCTTCGACAAACACAAATTTTCGATGTTCGCGGGCGTCCACAGCTATGACATGCAGCATGTTCTAACTGACGCCGAACAACAGCGAATTAAAGAGCTAGAGGAGAATCTGGGCGCGCCCTACAAGCTCTACCTCGGTGTTTTCGACATCGATAATGAATTTGTCGGTTGGAGCTGGGGGAAGCAGGAGAATGCGTCGACCTTCTACATGGTCAGTTCCGCCGTTCTTGAAAGACATCGGCGGAAAGGAATTTATAGCGCCTTGATCGCTCACAACATTGAGCGCCTTTCGAAAGCGGGATTCCAACTGGTTTATTCCAGGCATTGCGCCACAAATAACGACGTCATAATTCCTAAGCTGAAAGCCGGATTTATCATCTCGAAAATGGAGCTCGATGACAGATATGGCGTTTTGATACACTTGCATTATTACACAAACAGCTATCGCCGCAGAATAATGGATTACAGATCGGGACAGGAGACACCTGATATGAAAATCAAACAAGTGTTCGGCCTCGTGTAACGCAACGTCCTAGCAGCAGCGCCTTCCGAGCCTGCCTCGCTAAATAAACTGCGCGAGCCAAATTGTATGACGCCCACAGGCCTCGTCCTCGACCACATGCGCGACGACCGCAAATCCATTCTCGTCGAGCAGAGTGCGGTATTCATCGACGTCCAGGCTCGCGTGATACAGAGGTTCGCCTTCGAATTCTCCGATTGCGACGCCGTGGCTGGGCCCCGATGTGAACATCAAGGCGGCGCGGGGCGAAGCGTGGTCGCGAAAGATGGGGAACATCTTTCTTTGGTCTTCAGGACACAGGTGGAAGAAGCTGTCCCATGCGAGAAGTCCGTCAAAACGCACGGACAGCGACAGGGACCGCATGTCGGCCACCCGCCAACTTTGGCAGGGCAACGCGCCTTTACACAAAGCGATCATTTCGGGCGAAGAATCTATCCCGGTTACTGCGCAGCCGCGCTCGACCAAATAGCGGCTCATCGGCTCGCCAGACCCGCAACCGATGTCGAGAACGGCAGGCTGGCGCGGCATGAGACCGATAAAACGATCGAGCCAGTGCGCCTCCATGAGCTGTCGAACTCCACGCCCCCGCTTCTTCGCCCAAGCGTGCGCGTGTCGCTGATAGAGGCTGATAATTGCTTCGGAAGCGCCGCTCATTCCGTTTCCGTTAAACAGCTCGCATGGGGTCCTTGTCATTCCCGGCGGGCTGAAAGCCCGACCGGGAATCCAGAGCCGCAATAGCGATGATATTGCTCTGGATTCCCGATCGCTCGCTTTGCGAGCGTCGGGAATGACGGTGAGCCAATCAAGCGGATCTCATGTTACGCCGCCGCAAATGGCCTGAACGCCTCCACGACATCCAAATAGACTTGCCGCTTGAACGGCACGATCAAATCGGGAAGCCTCGACAGCTTCTCCCAGCGCCAGTCGTCGAATTCCGGCTTGTGCTTGCCGCCGCCCGGCGCGTGAATGTCGATCTCGCTCTCGGACCCGACAAAGCGCAGCGCGAACCAGCGCTGGGTCTGGCCGATATATTTGCCGCTCCAGCGCTTATTGGCCTCGGGCGGCAGATCGTAGGAGAGCCACAGCGGCGCCTCGGCGAGGAACTCGACGCTCGCGACGTTTGTCTCCTCCTGCAGCTCGCGCAGCGCCGCCTCATAGGGCGTTTCGCCTGCATCTATGCCGCCCTGCGGCATCTGCCAGAGATAGGGCTCCGTCGTCTGATCGAAGGTCCCCTTTGCCTTGCGATGGCCGATGAAGACGAGCCCCTCGGCGTTGATGAGCGTCACGCCGACGCAGGGGCGGTAGCGGTTGTCGGGCGTGATCATCTGATTGGGCCCATGTTTGCGGCGGCTCCATTCGAAATTTTCTGCGACAGCACGGCGGAGACCGGCGCCAGCGCAATGCCGCGCCGCTCCAGATCCCGCGCGAAACGCGCGACGCGCGCGATCGCCGCGGGCGTGGCGCTGGCGAAGCCGATGGCCGCGCCCTTGTCGCGCGCCGCCGTTTCGAGCTGCGATAAAGCCGCGTCCATGGATTGCAATGTATTGCGCTGGTCGATGACGACGTCGACCTTGGCGTTGGGCAGCGACAGCTTGGGCGCGAGCTTTCCGGCAAGCGATTGCGCCGAGGCGCCGTCGTCCAGGAAAAACAAGCCGCGCTGCGCCATTTCGCTCAAGGCGCCGTAGAGCGCCGTCTCATCCGCCATGAAGCGACCGCCGAGATGATTCATCACGCCCGCATAACCCGTGAAACGGCTCATCAGCCAACGCAGATCGTCGAGGCCGCCATCCTGCGCGCTGGTGACGAGCGTATGGGGACCGGGGTTATTCTGCGGATAGTCGAAGGGCTCCATGGGCGCCTGCAGCAAAGCCTCATGGCCGCGCGCGCGCGCCTGGGCGACGAGCCGGTCGAGATTGGCGCCATAGGGCGCGAAGGCGAGCGTCACGCCCTCGGGTAGCTGGTCGATCGCCTCCAGCGACGATTGGGCGTTGAGCCCCACGCCGCCGACGACGAGCGCAATGCGCGGGGCGCCGGGCTTGATTGTCGTCGCCGTGACGAAGGGGCGGGAATAGACGTCCATCGGCCGCGCGCCGTCGGCGCCGATCTTGGGCAGCAGGCCGTAGGGCCCTTTTTCGGTCACGCGGCGGTCCGGCGCCGGCGTGAGCCGCACCCCGGAGGCGGGCTCGACCCGGATGATGCGGGCGGTCGACCCCTCGCCGCCAGGGCGGGTGACCTTGACGCCGGAAAGCTGCTCGATCTCGCTGATCCCGGAGTCGTCCGGGAGTTGCCCCTGCGTCTGCTCGACGGCGGCGGTCTGCGGCTGAGCCGGCGGCAGGGCGGGCGCGGTCTCCGGCGGTTTATAGGGCTCGATCCTGGCGATGGCGTAGGGTTCGCCGCCGAAGGGATCGCGGGGGAGGAAGTAAAGCGCGCCCACGCCCGCCGCCGCCAACGCGCCAATCGCAAAAGCGAGCGGACGCCGCGGCTCCCGCTTCGCGGGCCGCGGCGCTTCCCGTCCGAGGGGCTGGTTCAATTCATCGGTCATACAGGCGGGCGCTCGCGGGGCGAATCATCTTGGCTACATTGTGACGGCTGAGCCGCGACCCGTCGAGACGCTCACAGCGCCCCATCCGCCTCCATCAGCTCCAAAAGCATGCCCTCGCGCAGGCCACGGTCGGCGATGCGGGTGCGCGCGGCCGGGAACATCTCGCGGATCGCCTCGAAAATCGCGCAGCCGGCGAGCACGAGATCGGCGCGCTGCGGGCCGATGCAGCCATTCGCCACACGCGCCTCGAAATCCATGCCGCGCAGGCGGTCTATGGCCCTGGTGGCCTCGGCGTCGGTCATCCACAGCCCGTCGACCCGCCAGCGGTCGTAGCGCTCGAGCCCGAGATGCACGCCGGCGAGGGTGGTGACGGTGCCCGAGGTGCCGAGCAGATGGAAGCGCGAGCAACGCCGCACCTCGGCGGTCTCGCGCACGAAATGCGCCAGCGCGTCCACCGCGTAATTTTTCATCGCCGCGAATGTCGCCGCGTCGACCACCCGGCCGCCGAAATGTTCGGCGAGCGTGACGACGCCGAGCTCCAGCGACGTCCAGCTATGCAGCTCGCGGCCCTCGGCGCCGGCCGGCGCGCGGGTGAGCCAGACGAGCTCGGTCGATCCCCCGCCGATATCGAAGAGCAGCACGCTCGCGGCCTGCGGATCGGCGAGCGAGCCGCAGCCGCGCGCGGCGAAGCGCGCCTCCGTCTCCCGGTCGATCACCTCCAGCTCGAGGCCGGTGCGCTCGCGCACCCGCGCGACGAATTCATCGCCATTGGCGGCGCCGCGGCAGGCCTGGGTGGCGACGAGCCGCGCGCGGGTGACGCCGCGGGCCTCCATCTTGTCGCGGCAGATTTCCAGCGCGACGATGGTGCGCTCAATGGCGGCCTCGCTGATGCGGCCGGCGCGGCCCAGGCCCTCGCCGAGGCGCACGATGCGCGAGAAGGCGTCGATGATCCGCAGAAATTCATTGGCGCGCCGGCGGGCGCGCCGCTCGGGCCGGGCGATCAGTAGGCGGCAATTATTGGTGCCGAGATCGAGCGCGGCATAGGTGTGGCCGTTGCCATGCGCCGCGTGATCGTCGCCGGCCGGGTCAGCCGTCAACGCCGCCTGCGCCCGCGCCGCATGGCCAGCCGCCCCCAGACCTGGGCCCGCATAAGCGGGCCGAACGGTCCCTGCCAAATTCCTGCTCCCGCGATAAGCTTCGTCGCGTGTTGCCGCTCGCGCGACCCAATTCGCGTCAAACGTCTTAATTGCCGGATTGCGAACCCGCCCGCAAGGCGAAAATGGCTCAGCGCAATGCGCGCCCATGTCAGCTAGCCGACGCCCTGCGCCCGCAAAAAGGCGCGCATGCGCCCCCAGGCGTCATGCGCTTCCCTCTCGCGATAGCTCGGCCGATAGTCGGCAAAAAAGCCATGCGGCGCGTCGTCGTAGACGATAATCTCCGCGGGCGCGCCGGCCGCTGCGAGCCTGTCCTGCATTTGCGCGATGACGTCGCGCGGGATGGACGGATCGTCGCCGCCATAAAGCCCGAGCGTCGGAACATCGATCTCGCCGGCAATATCGATCGGCCAGCGCGGCTGCACGGCGGTATGCGATCCATCGAGGCGCCCGTACCAGGGAACGCAAGCCGAAAGCGCCCGATTATGCGCGGCGTAGAGCCAGGCGATGCGCCCGCCCCAGCAAAAGCCTATGACGGCGGCGCGCGCCGCATCGGCGCCCTTGCCCGTGGCGAAAGCCAGCGCTTCGTCGAAGATCGCCATCGCTTCAGTGTCGGGAACCTTGGCGGCGATCGCGCGAAGCGCGTCGATGTCAGGCGCCGCCATCGGGTCGCCATAGCGGGCGAGGTAGTCCGGCGCGATGGCAAAAAAGCCGAGCTTGGCGAGGCGGCGCGCGACGTCGCGAATATGCTCGTGCAGGCCGAATATCTCCTCGGCGACGAGAACAACCGGCAGGCTTTCGCCGACCTGGGGCCTCGCGAAATAAGCGGGGGCGCCGCCGGGAAGCGTCGTGAGGCCGGTCTCCAGACCCGCGGAATCCGTATGGATCGTGTGGGCGGACACCGATCCGGCGGCGGCGGCGAAGCCCGGGCCATGCTTGTCTTTCATCGACGATCCTCTTTTGTCCACATCAAATTGCGCGCCGGCGCCTCCCCCCGCAAGGGGGTTTTCGCAGCGCAAAACTAAGCCTTCTCTTCGACCACAAAAGGGCGTATATCGCGGCGCCCTTCGCGGGAGGGAGAGACCTCTCGCGCTGAGAGGGCCGAGGTTGCGTTTGTTTGAAGCTCGTGGTCGAGCCACTCCCGGCGCGGCGCGCTGCGCGCTATATCCGCTTTCCCGAAGGGACGTTTCATGACGCAACAATCGGGCGCGGAAATACGAACGGCCCCGCCGACCCAACAGCCTCCCGGCGCGCCGAAAGAGGCCCCGGCGGATTACGCGCATGAACAGCCCCGAGGCGGGCTCATCGGCCTTATCCTCGGCTCGATCGGCGTCGTTTACGGCGACATCGGCACCAGCCCGCTTTATGCCTTGCGCGAGTCGCTCGCGCATGTCGTGCAGGCCGACCTCTTAACCGAAGAAGCCGTCATCGGCGCCCTCTCGCTGTTGATTTTCGCGCTGATCTTCACGGTCACCATCAAATACGTCGTCTTTCTGATGCGGGCGGACAACCGCGGCGAAGGCGGCACGCTCTCGCTCATGGCGCTGGCGGAATCGTCGATCGGTGGAAAGTCGCTTTTCGTGTTTCTTCTGGGCGTGGCCGGCGCGGCTCTCTTTTCCGGCGACGCGATTATCACGCCGGCGATTTCCGTGATGTCTGCGATCGAGGGACTGGAGCTTGTCACCCATCGCTTCAGCGATTTTGTGATCCCCGCGACCGTCTTCATCCTGGTGACTTTGTTCTGGGCGCAGAGCCACGGCACGGCGCGGGTCGCGGCGCTTTTCGGCCCGGTGATGATGATTTTCTTCGTGACCATCGGCGCGCTGGGGGCGACCCATATTCAAGACGCGCCGCAGGTGCTGAACGCCTTCAATCCCGCACTCGGCGTCGCCTTCTTTGCAAAGCACGGCTGGCTCGGCTTTACCGTGCTCGGCTCGGTTTTTCTGGGCGTCACCGGCGCCGAGGCGCTTTACGCCGACATGGGGCACTTCGGGCGCCGGCCGATCCGCGTGGCCTGGCTCACTTTCATCCTGCCGGCTCTGCTGCTTAATTATCTCGGCCAAGGCGCGCTGATCCTGTCGCGGCCCGAGGCGATCGGCAATCCCTTCTTCCTTCTGGCGCCGGAATGGGGAGTATTGCCGCTCGTCATCCTCTCGACCGTCGCGACTGTCATCGCAAGCCAGGCCGTCATCACCGGCGCATTTTCGATTTCGCGGCAAGCTGTGCAGCTCGGCTTGCTGCCGCGTCTCGAGATCACCCATACCTCCGCGACGCAGGAAGGGCAGATTTATATCGGCAAGGTGAACCGCCTGCTTCTGGTCGGCGTGCTGCTGCTGGTCGTAGCGTTTCGCGGCTCCTCGGCGCTTGCTTCCGCTTACGGCATCGCGGTGACGGGCACGATGGTCGTCACCACCGCCCTCGCTTTCGTCGTGGTGTGGAAAAAATGGGGCTGGCCGGTCTGGCTTGCGGGTCTCGTCGTCGCCGCCTTCCTCACGGTTGATCTGACCTTCCTCGCCGCCAATCTTCTGAAGGTCGCCGAAGGCGGCTGGGCGCCGCTCGCCCTCGCCGCCTGCGCCATGATCGTGATGTGGACCTGGGTGCGCGGCACGCGCCTCCTCGCCGAGAAAACGAGCCGCGACTCCATTCCCATCATGGATCTCGTCTCCATGATGCAGAAGTCTAAGCCCACGCGCGTTCCCGGCATGGCGGTCTTTCTGACGAGCGACCCCAATGTCGCGCCGGCTGCGCTTCTGCATAATCTGAAGCACAACAAAGTGCTGCACGAGCGCGTGCTGATCATTTCCGTCAAGACCGAAAACCGCCCGCGCGTTGCGCCCGAAAAACGCTACGAGCTGACGAGCCTCTCGGAAGACTTCTCCAAAGCGATCCTGCATTTCGGCTTCATGGAAAGCCCGCGCGTCCCCGCGGCGCTCGCCGCCATGCGCAAGGCGGGTTTCAAATATGACATCATGACGACGAGCTTCTTCCTTGGCCGACGCACGATCAAGGAAAGCCCCGCCTCCGAAATGCCGGCCTGGCAAGACAAGCTTTACGTCACTTTGACAAAACAGTCCGCGAACGCCACGGACTTCTTCTCCATTCCGTCCGACCGGGTCGTGGAGCTCGGCGCGCAATTAACCATCTGATCCGCTTTTTTATCGGAGACGGTAAATGACCAAGCATATGCAGATCGGCGCGGGCGCATCCGAGTCCGCCGGCGCAGAAGGCGCCGAGCACGCGAAACAATCGACCGCCGCGCTGATCCTGGGCTCCATCGGCGTCGTTTACGGCGACATCGGAACGAGCCCGCTCTACGCCTTGCGCGAGTCGCTCTCGCATAGCGTGAAGGCCGACGCGTTGACCCAGGAGGCGGTGATCGGCGCGATCTCGCTCCTCATTCTCGCGCTCGTCTTCACGGTCACGCTGAAATACGTCCTCTTCCTGATGCGCGCCGACAACCGCGGCGAAGGCGGCACGCTGTCGCTGATGGCGCTCGCCGAATCCTCCGTCGGCGGGCGTTCGCTCGCGATCTTCCTATTAGGCGTCGCCGGCGCGGCGCTCTTCTCGGGCGACGCCATCATCACCCCGGCCATCTCGGTTCTGTCGGCGGTCGAGGGTCTCGAGCTCGTCACCCATCGCTTCAGCGATTATGTGCTGCCGATTACGCTGTTCATCCTCATCACCCTGTTCTGGGTGCAGAGCCATGGCACGGCGCGCGTCGCGACGCTCTTCGGCCCGATCATGGTCGTCTTTTTCGCCGCCATTGGCGCGCTGGGCGCCATGCATATCGGCGACGCGCCGCAGGTGCTTTGGGCCTTCGATCCGCGCAGCGGCGTGAGCTTCCTGCTCAACCATGGCTGGCTCGGCTTCGCGATCCTCGGCTCGGTGTTTCTGGGCGTGACCGGCGCCGAGGCGCTCTATGCCGATATGGGCCATTTCGGGCGCTTTCCCATTCAGGCCGCCTGGCTCGGCTTCGTGCTGCCGGCGCTGCTGCTGAACTATCTCGGCCAGGGCGCGCTCATTCTGTCGAATCCGGAAGCGGTCAGTAATCCCTTCTTCCTGCTCGCGCCCGATTGGGCGCTGCTGCCGCTCGTTCTGCTCTCGACGGTCGCGACCATCATCGCCAGCCAGGCGGTGATCACCGGCGCATTTTCGATCGTGCGTCAGGCGATCCAGCTCGGCCTGCTGCCGCGCCTCGAAATCACCCACACCTCGGAAGCGCAGGAGGGGCAGATCTATATCGGGCGCGTCAACCGGCTGTTGCTGCTGGGCGTGCTGCTGCTCGTCATCGTCTTCCGCAGCTCCTCGGCGCTCGCCTCGGCCTATGGCATTGCGGTCACGGGCACGATGGTGGTGACGACCAGCCTCGCCTTCATCGTCGTCTGGCGCGAGTGGAAATGGCCGCTGTGGTTGAGCGTCGGCGCGATCGCCTCCTTTCTCACCGTCGATCTCGCCTTCCTCGCCGCCAATCTCCTCAAGATCGTCGAGGGCGGTTGGGTGCCTCTGGCGCTCGGCGCCTGTTCGATGATCGTGATGTGGACATGGGTGCGCGGCACGCGGCTGCTCACCGAAAAGACTCACCGCGACTCGATTCCGCTGACCGAGCTTATCCCGATGCTCGAGAAATCGAAGCCGATGCGCGCGCCGGGCACGGCGATCTTCCTTACCAACGACCCCAATGTCGCGCCGACCGCGCTCATGCACAATATCAAGCACAACAAAGTGCTGCACGAGCGCGTGCTGATCCTGTGCGTGCGCACGGAAAACTGCCCGCGCGTGCCGCCGCACAAGCGCTTCGAGCTAACGAAAATCTCGAACGATTTCGACCTGGCCATACTGCATTTCGGCTTCATGGAAAGCCCGCGCGTGCCCGCGGCGCTCGCCCTGATGCGCAAGGCCGGCTACAAATATGACATCATGACCACGAGCTTCTTCCTCGGCCGGCGGACAATCAAAGAAAGCCCGTCCTCTGAGATGCCGCCCTGGCAGGACAAGCTCTATGTCGCGCTCACCAAGCAATCGGCGAACGCCACAAACTTCTTCTCGATCCCGTCGGATCGCGTGGTGGAGCTTGGGGCGCAGGTGACGATCTGAGACGAGATCCGCTGGAGTGGTTCGGCGTCATCCCGACGCTCGCGCCGTTTGGACACACGGGGAAACACCGCCGTCATTGCGAGGCGGCGGAGCCGACGAAGCGATCCAGGGCCGCATCGCCGCCCTGGATTGCTTCGCTTCGCTCGCAATGACGGGCGCTGGGCAAAACCAGGCTTCCAGCCCGCCGGGAATGACACGCGCCCGATCCGAGCTGTTCACACGGAAATGGTATGAGACGAACGGAGAGGCGCCCTGACCACGAAAGCCAGACACTTCCCGGAGAGGGAGGAAGCCTTCGTCCGCCGGAACGAAGAGGCAGGCGACGCCATGCCTTTGAAACGCCCGGCTAATTGGGACGACTTCTTTGCGCTCGCGGCGGAAACCGAAGCGCCGGCGGATTTCCTCTCCGACCGAGACACGAGCCCGCCCCCGACGCGCGGTTTTCTCTGATCCGCACGCGTCACGCGCGCCCCAAAGCGCGCCAATGCGTATCGCGCCGCCCACCCGGATTCATAAAGAGGGTGGACGGAACGCTGGCCACGGAATAATCAGCACCCACGCTCTCTCCTCTCCCGCTTGCGGGAGAGAGTGGCCCCAGCGTGAGCGGGGGCCGGTGAGAGCCCGCATCGGCCGCGCCTCCGCGCGGCGCCTTCTCCCTCAGGAGAAGGGGGGAACCGAGAGATCGCCGCCAATATGTCCACCCGTATCGACGACCGTTTCGCCGCCCTGAAATCCGAAGGGCGCGCCGCTCTCGTGACTTTCGTGATGGCGGGCGACCCTGGCCCCGTGACCTCGCTCGACATCCTCAAGGCGCTGCCCGCCGCCGGCGCCGACGTCATCGAGCTGGGCATGCCCTTCACCGACCCCATGGCCGACGGCCCGGCGATCCAGGCCGCGGGGCTCAGGGCGCTCAAGGCCGGCATGACCGTGAAAGGGACGCTGCAGCTCGTCAAGGATTTCCGCGCCGGGGACAACGCCACCCCCATCGTGCTGATGGGCTATTACAATCCGATCTATGTCTATGGCGTCGATAAATTCCTCGCCGACGCCAAGGCGGCAGGCGTGGACGGCCTGATCGTCGTCGATCTGCCCCCGGAGGAAGACGCCGAGCTGTGCATCCCGGCGCGCAACGCGGGGCTGAACTTTATCCGCCTCGCCACCCCCACGACCGACGACAAGCGCTTGCCCAAGGTGCTCGCAAACACCTCAGGCTTCGTCTATTATGTGTCGCTGACCGGCATCACCGGCGCGGCGCTCGCGGATTACGCCGGCGTGAGCGAGGCCGTGAAACGGATCAAGGGACATACGAAGCTGCCGATCGCGGTGGGCTTCGGCGTCAAAAACACTCAAAACGCCGCCGAGATCGCCCGCTATGCGGACGGCGTCGTGGTTGGCTCGGCGCTGGTCGACGCGTTGAAGGAGTCGCTGGACGAGGGCGGCAAGGCGACTGAAAAGAGCGTCGAGGCCGTAACCTCGCTCGTCGTGAGCATCGCGGCCGGCGTGCGGAGCGCGCGGGCGCCGGCCGGCGGGGCCCCGGCCAAAAACGGCGGCGTATTTTCCTGGCTCAAGAGGCTTTGGGCATGAACTGGTATTCCAACGTCGTTCCGCCGAAGATCAAAGCCCTCATCAAACGCGAGGCGCCGGAAAATCTTTGGGTCAAATGCCCCGAGAGCGGCCAGCTCGTCTTCCATAAGGACATCGAGGCCAATCTCTATGTCGTGCCGAGTTCGGGCTATCACATGCGCTGCCCGGTCGACGTGCGCTTGACCAACCTCTTCGACAATGGCGAATTGGAGCTGCTGCCGACTCCGGAAGCGCCGATTGACCCCTTAAAGTTTCGCGACATCAAGCGCTATGTCGACAAGCTGAAGGAATATCGCGTCAAGACCGGCGCGCCGGACGCCGTGACGCTCGCGACCGGCAAGCTCAACGGATCGCAGGTCACCGCCGCCGTGCAGGATTTCGACTTCCTCGGCGGCTCGCTCGGCATGGCCGCCGGCGAGGCGATCGTCGCGGGCATCGAGCATGCGCTCGCCAAGCGCACGCCTTTCATCATCTTCACCGCCTCCGGCGGCGCCCGCATGCAGGAAGGCATGTTCTCGCTGATGCAGATGCCGCGCACGACCATCGCCGTGCAGCGCCTGCGCGACGCGCGCCTGCCCTATATCGTCGTGCTCACCAATCCGACGACGGGCGGCGTCACCGCCTCCTACGCCATGCTCGGCGACGTGCAGATCGCCGAGCCCGGCGCCATCATCGGCTTCGCCGGCGCCCGCGTCATCGAGCAGACCATCCGCGAGAAGCTCCCCGAAGGCTTCCAGCGCGCCGAATATTTGCGCGATCACGGCATGGTCGACATGGTGGTGGCGCGCCAGGAGATGCGCGAGACGCTCGGGCGCCTGTGCGGCCTTCTCACCAAGACGCCGCCCCGCCGGGCCGCCTGATTTACGAAAGGCGCGACGGCAATGGACGCGATCCTGTCGCGGCTGCTCACACTCCACCCGAAGAAAATCGACCTGTCGCTCGGCCGCACCGAGCGCCTGCTGGAGGCGCTCGGCCGTCCCGACCTGCGCCTGCCGCCGACGATCCATGTCGCCGGCACCAACGGCAAGGGCTCGACCATTGCCTTTCTGCGCGCCATGCTGGAGGCCGCCGGGCAGCGCGTGCATGTCTATACCTCGCCGCATCTGATCCGCTTCAATGAGCGCATCCGGCTCGGCGCAGAAGGCGGCGGCAAGCTTGTCGACGACGCGCGCCTCAACGCCATTCTGGAGCGCTGCGAGGAGGTCAACGGCGGCCAGCCCATCACCTTCTTCGAGGTGACAACGGCGGCGGCCTTCTCGCTCTTCGCGGACAACCCCGCCGACTGGCTGCTGCTCGAAACCGGGCTTGGCGGGCGCTACGACGCGACCAACGTCATCAAAAGCCCCAAGGCCGCGATCGTCACTTCCGTCTCGCTCGACCACATGGAGTTCCTCGGCGATAGCGTCGAAAAGATCGCCTATGAGAAGGCCGGCATTTTCAAGCGCGGCGCCCCCGCCATCATCGGCTTCCAGCCGGAGGGGGCCGAGAGGGTGCTGGAGCGCGAAGCCCGCCGCGTCGGCGCCCCGCTCTGTGTCGCCGGACAGGATTTCTACGTCCGCGAGGAAAATGGCAGGCTCGTCTTCGAGGATGAACGCGGGCTGCTCGATCTGCCCCTGCCCCGCCTCCCCGGGCGCCACCAGCATCAGAACGCCGCCAACGCCATCGCCGCGCTGCGCGCCGTCGCGCCTGATCTGCCGACCGCCGCCATCGAGGCCGGCCTCACCCGCGCCGAATGGCCGGCGCGGCTCCAACGGTTGGTGCGCGGCCATATCGTCGATCTCGCGCCCGCCAATGCGGAAGTCTGGCTGGACGGCGGCCACAATGACGACGGCGGCCGCGTGCTGGCCGAAGCGATGGCCGAGTTCCACGACCGCGCGCCTCGCCCGCTGGCGCTGATCTGCGGCGCGCAGACCACCAAGGACGTCCGCGCCTTGCTGCGCCATTTCGCGGGCCTTGCGCGCGAGATGGTCGCCGTGCCGGTGGAGGGCGAGCACAAAAGCTGGCCGCCCGAGGAAGTCGCGGCGCTCGCCAGGGCCGAAGGCATTCCTGTGGCGGCGCACGCCAATAATGCCGAGGAAGCGCTGCAAATCCTCGCCTCGCACCACTTCGATCAGCCGCCGCGCGTGCTGATCGCCGGTTCGCTCTATCTCGCGGCGGCGGTGCTCTCGGCCAATGGGTCGCAGATCGAGTAGCCAGCGCGGCAATTCACAGAAGTGACAAGAGCGTATATGGAGAATCCGCCCCGCGCGGAATTCTTCCTTCTCCCGCTTGCGGGAGAAGGCGTCGCCGCGAAGCGGTGACGGATGAGGGCGGGCCCTCACCCGACCCCTGCTCACGCAGGGGCCACCCTCTCCCGCAAGCGGGAGAGGGAGAAAACTGCGCGATGAGTTTCTCCCGGAGCCTGAATAAATGACACTGATGTTGGCCAGCGTTCTGTCGCGAGAGGAGGCGGAGACCGCCCTCGCCTATGGCGCCGACATCATCGACTGCAAGGACCCTGCCCGCGGCGCGCTGGGCGCGCTGTCTTTGGCGCAGATCAAGGAGATCGTCGCCGCTGTGGCGGGCCGGCGCCCGGTCAGCGCCGTGGTGGATCTCCCGCATGACGCCGCACACGCCCGCCAGGCCTTCGAGGAAGCGATCGAGACCGGCGTCGAATATGTGAAATTCGCGCTGCCCTCGACGCCCGACGCCGACGAGATCATCGCTGCCCTCGCGCCGATCGCCAAGCGCGTGAAGCTCGTCGCCGTGCTCTTTGCCGATCTGCATCCGGATTTCTCGCGGCTGCCGGCGCTGGCCAAGGCCGGCTTCCACGGCGCCATGCTCGACACGGCGCATAAGCACAACGGTCGTTTGATCGACATCATGACGGTCGGCGCGCTTTCCGAGTTCGCCGCGAGCTGCCACGAGCTGCGTTTGGCGGCGGGCCTCGCCGGCGCGCTGGAGCCGCCGGACGTGCCGCGTCTTCTCGTCACCGGCGCCGACGTCATCGGCTTTCGCGGCGCGCTCTGCGAGCAAGGCGACCGGCAGGGCGCGCTCTCCGCCGCCGCCGTGGCGCTGATTCGCGACCTCATCCCGACGCGCCCGGACGTCGTCGAGGAAATGGCGGCCGAATGGGCGCTGATCGCCCGCGGCTTCATCCAGCCGCCGGGCGTCGACGACACGGATTGCGTCTTCCTGCACGACTATGTGCTGCCCATGGAAGTCGGCGCCTATGCGCATGAATATGGCCATACGCAGCGCGTGCGCTTCAATGTGGACGCCGAGGTGACGCGCGCCGAAATCTCCGACGATATGCGCGCGGTGTTCTCCTACGACGTCATCATGGACGCGATCAAAATGATCCTGGCGAGCGGCCATGTCGCGATGGTGGAAACGATCGCCGAGCGCCTCGCCGAAAGCGTGCTGCTGCATGAGCGCGTGCGCGCGGTGACCGTGCAGGTCGAGAAGCTCGACGTCGCGCCCGGCGCCGTCGGCGTGAAAATCCGCCGCGAGCGCCACGACCATAAACGCGCTGTGCCGGATTGACATGACGACGCGCGCGCCTCTCCTCGTCGCGAAGATCGGCGGCAGTCTCCACGACTCGCCCCATCTCGCGCGCTGGATCGAGGCGCTTGCGCGCTGGCCGCACCGGCTGACGCTCGTTTGCGGCGGCGGCCCCTTCGCCGACGCGGTGCGCGCCGCGCAGCCGAAGCTCTTGTTTTCCGAAGAAGCCGCGCACGCCATGGCCATCCTTGCCATGGAGCAATATGCGCTGGCGCTCGCCGACCTCTACGGCCTTGCCCTCGCAGCGACGCGCGAGGAGATCGACGCGGCGCATAAGCGCGGCCAGATCGCTTTGTGGCGCGCCGCAAAGATGGCCGGCGCGGCGCGCGACATTGCGCCCGGCTGGGACGTCACCTCGGATAGCCTCGCCGCCTGGCTCGCGCGGCAAACGGGCGCAGGCGCCCTGTTACTGATCAAAAGCGTCGATATCGGCGCCGATTCTGCTTTGGAAAGCATCGCCTCCGCCGGCATTGTGGATCCGGCTTTTCGTGACTATGTCGACGGCATGCCCGTCAATGTCGCCGGCCCCCGCGCGCTCGCCACTGCGGGCGCGCTCATGGCCAGCGGCGCCCTGCCCGGCGCGCCTGTCGCTTCCGCAACACAGAAGATCGCTTCATGACAAAAAAGAAAGACGTCGTTTCGCCGCGTTGGGGATGGGCGCTCACGGGTTCGGGCCATTTCTTCACGGAATGTCTCGAGATGATCCGCGGCCTCGACCATTGCGACCTTTTCGTTAGCAAGGCGGCGGCGGAAGTCGTGCGGATGTATAAGCACGACCTCGATCTGCCGGATACGATCCGCATCTTCAAGGACACGACCGCAAGCGCCGCGCCGGTCGGCAATTTCTACTACAACGTCTATCATACGCTGGTCGTCGCGCCCGCGACCTCGAACACGGTCGCCAAGGCCGTCGCCGGCATCTCGGATAATCTCGCGACCAACGTCTTCGCGCAGGCGGGCAAATGCCGCGTGCCGACGATCGTCTTCGCCTGCGACACCGCGCCGGAGCTGGAGACCCGCGCCCCCAAGGGCATGGTGATGGTCTATCCGCGCCGCATCGATCTGGAGAACACCGACCGGCTGAAATCCTTCGAGGCGACGCAGGTCGCCGAAAGCCTCGCCGCGCTGCAGGAAGCCGTGGAGCGGCGCAAGCGCGAGCTTTCGGGGCAGAGCTGAGCCCTCGGTCCGTGGCGTGGCGCCGTCATCGGGCGAGTGTTATTCCCGACGCTCGCAAAGCGAGCGATCGGGAATCCAGTGCAAAACCAGCGATTCCCGGTCGGGCCTTCGGCCCGCCGGGAATGACAGCGCCCCATGCAAGCCGTTCAAATGGGGTCGGCCTGCAAAGCAGGCCGGGGTGGGGTAAGGCCCCTACTTCATGCTAAATCGGATCGTAAGGTAGTTGGGCAAATGGCGATCTGGCGTGGTTGATCCCCTTACCTCCCCTTTACGGGGAGGTCGGCGGCCGAAGGCCGCCGGGTGGGGCTCGAGCCGCTACGACAGTGGTTGGGGCTGACCCCACCCGTCGCGCTTCGCGCGCCACCCTCCCCGTAAAGGGGAGGGATACGCTCACGCCCAGCGACCAAGCGTGACGCCAAGAAACCTTGCCAAGAAAGCCCAAGCATGAGCGAGCGCCTGCTGTTTCTCACCGGCCATCTGGCCTATCCGCGTCTGGAGCGGATGGTCGCCGGCTTCGGGGAGGCGGCGCAGGGCTGGCGCATTCACAATATCGGCGTGAAAGTCGCGGCGCTGATGACGCAGGAGATTATCGAGCGCCGCCTGCCCCGCCCCGTCGAAGCCGACCGCGTCATTGTGCCCGGCCGCTGCCGCGCCGATCTCGACGCGCTGTCGAAGAGCTTCGGCGTGCCCTTCGAACGCGGGCCGGAGGAGGTCGCAGACCTGCCCGCCTATCTCGGCCGCGGCGGCGCCAAGCCCGATCTCTCGCGCCACGACATGCGCATCTTCGCCGAGATCGTCGACGCCTCGAAGATGAGCGTCGCAGAGGTCGTCGCCAAGGCGCGGGCGCTTAGGGGCGCCGGCGCCGATGTGATCGACCTCGGCTGCCTGCCGGACACGCCCTTCGACCATATGGAAGAAACGATCGCGGCGCTGAAATCAGAAGGCTTCAAGGTCTCGGTCGATTCCGCGAGTGTTGCAGAGCTGACGCGCGCCGCGCAGGCCGGCGTCGATCATCTTTTGAGCCTCGACGAAGAAACGCTGTCGATCCTGCCCGACAACTCCCCGCTGGCGCCGATCCTGGTGCCGCGCCCGCATGGCGATCTCGATTCGCTGCAACGCGCCGCGCGCATCGCAAGACGTCGCGGGATCGACTTCATTCTCGATCCGATTCTCGATCCCATTCACTTCGGCTTCGCAGCCTCGATCGCGCGTTACGTCGAAATCCGCGCGCGCGAGCCCGACGCCGAGATCATGATGGGCACGGGCAATCTCACCGAATTGACCGACGCCGATTCGGCCGGCGTCACGGCGGCCATGCTCGGCATCTGCTCGGAGCTGAATATCCGCCATCTTCTCACCGTGCAGGTGAGCCCGCACACGCGCCGCACGCTGCAGGAGCACGACGCGGCGCGGCGCCTGATGTATGCGGCGCGCGCCGATCGCGCTTTGCCGAAAGGCTACAGCGACGCGCTGCTGCAAGTGCACGACAAGCGCCCCTATTCCGCGACGCCGGAAGAGATCGCCGAACTCGCCCGCGAATTGCGCGACGTAAACTTCCGCATCGATGTGACGCGTGACGGCGTGCATGTCTTCGCCAAGAATTTCCACTGTGTCGAGGCCGATGCCATGTCGCTATTTCCGCATTTGAACGTGGCGCAAGACGGCGCGCATGCCTTCTATCTCGGCGCAGAGCTGATGAAGGCGGAGCTCGCCTTCAAGCTCGGGAAGCGCTACCGCCAGGACGAACCGCTCGATTTCGGCGCCGCCATCGACAAGGACGAAGAAGACGCGGCCCGCTTCAAGGAAATGGGACACACCATGCGCAAGGCCCGCGAGGAAAAAGGCAATGCCTCTGATTCATGAATGCGTCGTCACTACGCTGGCGGCAGAAGGCCAGCCGCATGTGGCGCCGCTCGGGTTGATCGAGGAAGGCGGCTATTGGATCGCCGCGCCCTTCCGCCCCTCGACGACGCTGAGCAATCTCGAACGCAATGGGAAGCTCACGGCCAGTTTTACCGATGACGCGCGCATCTTCGCGAGCCTTGTAACGGGCGTGCGTAACTTTCCTTTGACGGATGTGACTGGCTGGCCGGCGCCGCGCCTGTCGGCGGCGCTCGCGCATGCGGCGCTCGAAGTGGAGCGCGTGGAAGAGGACGCTATGCGCCCACGCTTCTTTTGCCGCGTGCAGCACACGGAATCGCACCGTCCGTTTCTCGGCATGAATCGCGCGCGCGCCGCTGTGTTGGAGGCGGCGATTCTCGCAACGCGGCTCGATAGGCTCTCGCGCGAGAAGATCGACAGCGAGATCGCTTATCTCAAGATCGCGATCGACAAGACGGCCGGAGAGGACGAGCGCGAGGCCTGGGAGATGGTGATGGGGAAGATCGCTGCGCATTTGGAGAAAGCCGCGGCCCCCTCCCCGACCCTCCCCCGCTGACGCGGGAGAGGGGGCACATCGCAGCCTTCATCGGCAAGGCGGATCGTGAGCGTCCCCTCTCCCGCAAAGCGGGCTATCGGATTCACACATCGTAGAAGGTCAGCGCGGCTCCGAACTTTATTCGTCGAAAGTCGTCGAGGCCCTGGCGCATTACTTTGGGGCCGGGCTTTCCGTAATAGGCGGTCCAGCCGCCGAGCCTGGCGACGACCCAGGCGGCGAAGGCGAGGCTGCCTTTGCGGTGGGGGTTCTTCTGGCGGGCCGTCGCGCCCTCGAGCTTCGCCGAGACGGCCTCGAGCAGCGCTTCGTCCTCGGGCTCGAAAGCGTCCGTCAGCAACTGGTCGGTCGCGCCGTCGCGCGCCTTGACCAGTTGCATGACCGTCACAGCGGCGACCGCCGTCGCCGCCACCAGCTTGATCATCACTTTCGGATCGCAGATGTCGGCCTGCTCGATCTCGAAGCCCGCCGTCTTCAGCGTGCGGAAGAATTCCTCGATGGTCCAGCGCATTCGATAGAGGTCGATCACCCGGCGCGCCTCGGCCAGGCTCGTCGCCGCATGGGTCGTGAGAAGCCGCCAATGAATGGGCGCGACGCCCTCGGCGGCCCCGACCTCGCGCACGTCGACCAAAGTCACGCCGACCGCGTCCGGCAAGTCGCGCGCGCCGTGGCGCGGCTTGCGCAAAGTGACCGGCGAGACGCGGACCGCGAGCGCCGCCTTGCGCGCCTTGCGTCCCGGAGCCGCCGGGATCTCGGCGACGAAGCGGCCCGCCTCGGCCAATCCGTCGGCGAAGGGGAACAAAAGCTCGATCGCATCCTCGCCGTCTGCGGCGATCGTCCGGTTCTGGCAGGCGCGCACAATCAGCTCCACGCCGCCCGGACGCTGCGCGAGATGCGCGTAGATGTCGCTCTCCCGATCCGAGACGACAGTGATCCGCTTCGCCGCCGCGAAATCCTCGCGCGCATGCGTCGCCACATCGAGCCAGCGCTGCGATTCCTTGTCCGCGAGCGCGCGCGAGCGCCGCGCCGCGACCTTGGCCCCCGTGTCGCGGTTCCAGACCTCGGCATGAGCGAGGCCGAGCAGCGCGCCCGTGCCGGCGTCGAGCGCCAGGGCCGCGTGCAGCAAAAGGCCGCGCGTCCCGCCGCCCTTGCCGACCGGCCCATAGCCGTTCGCCTGCGCGCGCTTGCCGCCGAGCGCCAGCTCGCTGGTGTCCTGCGCCACCACTATGTCGCGACCCGCCGCCCGCGCCGCTGTGAGCCCGGCGGCGTGCCGCGCCATCTCCTCGGCGGTCACCGCAGGATTGCGCAGGAAGCGCGCGAGCCGCACCTCCTGCGCCCGCCGCCCGCCGGCGATCCGACGGATGCGCGCGCACGGCCGCGCGACGAGGCCCCGATGCAACGAGACCCCCCTTTTTCCAGGCGGCGGTCGCCGAACCGCCCCAGTCCATACGAAATCGCCATGCCCCACCCCGCGAATCAAAACGCGACCCACGGAATCAAACAGACCCGACCGAGGCAATCACGATGTGTGCATTCGATAGCGCAAAGCGGGGGAGGGACAGGGAGGGGGTCGCCGGTTAAACCGAAAGAAGCGCCAACGCCGCCGCTGGCGCGCAATTAGCGGCTAGCGCACGCAGCTCGTCGGGCGCTGCGATAAAGTCGGCAAAATCCCGATAGGCGCGGCCCTGCGCCTGCGCGAGACGCGCGACAAGCGCGCGGCCGACGCCGGCGCCGATGACGGGCGCATCGGGCGCGACGGCTTCGCGGGAAGCCAGCAGAGCGATCTGATCCTCTATCGCGCGCATCTGCACGCGGGCAAAATGCGCCGCAAGTGCGCGCCCCTGCAATGGCGTGAGCCGCCCTGTGTCGAGACCGACGAGGCGCGCGAGACGCGCGTGAGACGCCGCAACCGTCTTCGGCCTGCCATCGGCTGTCGGCGACAAATCCGCGCCGCAGTCTCCTTCCGGCAGATCACCCAGAATGCGCCGCACATCGGCCATCGACGCGAAAGCTTCGTTGACAAGCGGCGTCCATCGACCGTCGATGGGCGCCCGCGTGGCGTAGGCCTGGGGCGCGCCGCGCGAAAACCCTGCGTAGCAAAGCTCGCCGCTCACGAGCCGCTCGGCGTCGGTCGCGCCCTGGGTGCAGACGCGGCCGCCGCGAATCGGAACAAGATCAGTCGTCGTCGAGCCCATGTCGATGAACAGTGCGTCGGCGCAATGCTGCGCGACAAGCTCCGCGCTGGCGCGCCAATTGGCGGAGGCCACGGCCTCTGCGGCCTCACGGATTTGCGCACGAGCGATAAACCCGCGCGCGCCGGCGTAGAAGCAAATATCGCCGGCCCCAATCTCTCGCGCCGCGATCGCCGCCACTGAAACGACGCCGCTCGCGCGATCCTCGAAAGCGTCTGAAAGCTCGGCCGTCATCGTCACGCGATGATGCGCCGCCGGTCCCAGCTCTTTCAGCGTCTCGCGGATCGGCGCCTCGAGATGCGCGAGGCCAAGATGCGGCGCGCAGGCGCGCTGCGTCACGGCGACGAGCCGCCCATTCTCCGCGCGCGCCGCCTTCACATGGGCGCCGCCAATGTCCCAGCCGATGATCGCCGTCATGTTTAAATTGCCCTGCGGACGATGGGGGCGCCCATACCTCCCCTTTACGGGGAGGTCGGCGGCCAAAGGCCGCCGGGTGGGGTTCGCGCAGCAACGGCAGGGGTTGGAGCTGGGCCCCACCCGACCCCGCCTTTCGGCGGGGCCACCCTCCCCGTAAAGGGGAGGGATAGCTCACGCCCGGCATCCGCTACGCCCACGGCTCCATACAACAAAAAAGGGGAGCCCGTCGGCTCCCCTTCAATTCCAAGCCTTGGCTCGAACTCAGTTCGGAGCGAAGGGGTGCTTGGCGTCGTTGCGCTTGGCGACGACTTCGGCGGCCTTCGGCTCGCCGGCGACGGCGCGGGCGATGGCTTCCTTGGTGGCCTGGTAGTTGTAGTCCTGGATCTTCTTGTCGTCGTTGGCGTCCCAGTGAATGAACACGCCGACCGAGATGAAGAGGTCGTCAGCTTCGTCAACCGGGATCACGCCCTCGGCGACCGAGTCGGCGACGGCCTTGGCGACGCCGTGCTGAGCCGGGCCGAACATCTGGACGGCCTGCTTGGCGCCCTTGATGGTGACCTTGTTGAAGAGGATCGTGTTGGGCTTGCAGAGCAGGTTCGGCGCAACGACCGCGAGAAGCGTCGTGAAGCCGTCCTTGTTGTTGACGAGAGCGTTCGCGAAAGCGAGCTCGGCGGCCGAGCCGCGCGGGCCCAGGATGAGGTCGATGTGAGCGACTTCGTTACCCTCGCCGACGAGCGACTCGCCGACCAGCATCTTGGTGATCTTGGCCATGTGCGTTTCCTTTCGAAGAAACCTACGCCCTGCCTCGACGGCAGGCGTTTCGGAAAGGGCCGTGCGCAAAATTGCGCCGGCCTTGAGAAGCGCCGCGGGCCCTTCCGCGGCGCGCACTCAATCAGTTTCGCGCGTCCTTGCCAAGGCGGAAAATCCGCGGACGCGCGGTATGTTAAACGAGCTCGCGCGCCAGAGCGAAAGCGTGGCGGAAATCGAGGCAGAGCGGCTTGTCGGAGGTGACCATCTGCTTGAAAAGGCCCGATTCGGCGCCGTATTTGACGTTGCCGATGGCGAGCGCGCCGATGCCGAGCGCGCCATGCTCCGAGATCACGACGCCATTGTCGTGCAGACCCAGGCCCTCGACGCCGAGCGGCGGCACGGCGTTGACATCGGCGGCGATGAGCAGATTGCTGGCCGCTGAGAGGTCCGCCTTCGAGAGCACCTGCACGCCGGCGCGGGCGCAGCAGAGCGCGATCTCATGATCGAGCAGCAGCGCGCGCACGAGATCCTGGGTGCTGCCGTCGGCCGGGGCCACCTTGATATTGAAGCGCTTGTTCATCTCCTCGGCCTGGACCGTGACGCGCTCGAGGCCGCTATAGCCGACGATCGTCACCTCGGCGCCTTCGAGCGCCGCGATCACCGCGGAGGAATAGCCGACGACGCCCGTCGCGCCGTAGATGACGATCTTGGCGCCCTTGAGGTCGCGCTGCTTCTTGTCCTTCAGCACTTTCTCGGTGCAGGCGACCATCGCGCCGGCGGTGGTGAAGGAGCCATAGGGGTCGGCGAAGAGCGAAATTTCGAAGGGCTTGAGCAGCGCCTTCTTGGCCGCTTCCAGCATGTCGAGCGCGAGGACTGCGTCGCGGCCGGCGAAGAAAATGCCCGTCTTCAGCGCGGCGGAGGGGGCGCGGGAGAACATGGCGTCCTGCACCAGCGCGGTGACCTCGTCGAGCGTGACATTGGTGTAGGGAATGGCGGCGTCATAGCCGGCGTCGAGGGCCATGTTCACGTCGAACGGACTCATATGCTTCAAGGTGCTGAGCATATGCAGAATTGCTTTGGCCATAGGAAGATCCCCAACCTTTGTCATTATGGCCCGGCGCCCTGGCGAGGCGGGCGCGTCTGAAGGACAGGCGCCGGCGCTGTCGATTTCTCAAGTTTATCCGGGCAAGATAAGCGCTGGCGCGCCTCACCCCCGGAGCCGACAGGCTTAGAGCCCAGAACGAAGCCAATGTCCAGAGGCGAATATGGCGCCGCGAAACGCCATGTGCGCCGCCGCAAAGCAATGCGCTTGGCCCGGTTGACGCTCGGCGGGCTTTGCTCTTATAAGGCTCGCGAACAGGGCTCGGCGCGGGAGTGACGAGCTTTTTTGTCGTTTTCCCCCATCGCCGGTGGAAACTGGGCCTCTGGCTCTCTCGGCGTTTGGAAGCACTAAACGGTTCGAAAGGAAGTTCAATGTCCCGGCGTTGCGAGCTGACCGGCAAGGGCGTGCAGACGGGCAATCTCGTCAGCCACTCCAATCGCAAAACGCGCACGCGTTTCCTGCCCAATCTCGTCAATGTGACGCTCGCCTCCGACGTCCTCGCCCGCTCGGTGCGCCTGCGCATCTCGGCTGCGGCGCTGCGCTCGGTCGAGCATCGCGGCGGCCTCGACGCCTTCCTGGCCAAGGCGCGCGACGAGGAGCTGTCGCAGGGCGCCCGCGTCCTCAAGCGCGAGATCGAGAAGAAGCAGGCCGCCGCCGCGACGGCCTGATCTTCCGGAACCGGACCGCGAGCCTTCAGGCTCGCTCCCTGAATTGCGAGCCTGAAGGCTCGCCCAAACCCTGTCGCCTCTGGCGGCGGGGTTTTCCTGTTTGATCGCGCCTTTCCGTCCGCAGCGTCTCCCATAGCTAATCGTCTGGGCGGCGGTCGGCGAGGCGCGCGATGACGCATTTCATGTTCAGCACGGGGATCGAGAACAGCAGCCCGACGATCGACAATGGCCGCAAGCGAATCGACGAGATGGAAATCTGCGACCATTATCGCCGCTGGCGGGAGGATTTCGATCTCACCCAGGATCTCGGCGTCAAAACGCTGCGCTACGGCGTACCGCTGCATATTACCTGGCTGGGCCCCGACCGCTACGACTGGAGCTTCGCCGATCTGACCTTCGGCGATCTCGAGAAACGTGGTGTGATTCCGATCACCGATCTCTGCCATTTCGGTGTGCCGGATTGGATCGGCAATTTTCAGAACCCGGACTTTCCCGACCTCTTCGCTTGCTACGCCCGCGCCTTCGCCAAGCGCTTCCCCGCCGTGCAGCTCTATACGCCCGTCAATGAGATGTTCGTCTGCGCCACCTACTCCGCCGCTTACGGCTGGTGGAACGAGCAGCTCACGACCGATCGCGGCTTCGTCACGGCGCTCAAGCACATTGTGAAGGCAAATGTGCTGGCCATGCACGCCATCCTCGCCGTGCGGCCGGACGCGATCTTCATCCAGAGCGAATCGACCGAATATTTCCATGCGGAAAATCCGCAATCGCTCGATCACGCCGAGCGGCTCAACGAGCGGCGTTTTCTCTCGCTCGATCTCAATTACGGCCGGCGCGTCAACTCGGAGATGTTCCGTTTCCTCATGGATAACGGAATGAGCGTCGACGAATATGACTTCTTCATGCGCGAGCATCTCAAGAGCCATTGCATCATGGGCAATGACTACTATTGGCGCAACGAGCACACCGTGACGAAGGACGGCAAGACCGCCTCCTCCGGCGAGATCTTCGGCTACAACGAGATCACGCGCCAATATTACGAGCGCTACGGCCTGCCGGTGATGCATACGGAAACCAACACCAGCGAAGGCCCGTGCTGCGACGAGGCTGTGCGCTGGCTTCGCAAGGAATGGGCGAATGTGCTGCGCGTCAGAAACTCCGGCATGCCGATCGTCGGCTTCACATGGTATTCGCTGATCGACCAGATCGACTGGGACATTGCCTTGCGCGAAGCGCGCGGCAGGGTGAATCCGCTTGGTCTCTATGATCTCGACCGCAAGCCCAGAGCGGTCGGAAAAGCCTATAAGCAGCTCATCAAGGACTGGCGCGAAGTGCTGCCGGCGCAAAGCGTCTGCCTCAAGGTGCCGCTCGCGCCCTATGGCCCCGAACGCGCCGAGCCCCGCGCCGTCCAGCAGAAAACGGAAACATCGGAAAATCGGTAGGGGCGCCGAAAAAGCGCCGCGCCTGTTGCCGCGCGCGGCGCGCGTCTCACATGTCTGTCGCGGGCGGCTGAATGGAGTGGCCCCATGTCACGAGAGTCTGCCCCGAATGAGGAAGCCCCCGTCGCGGTCGTCACCGGCGCCTCGGCAGGAATCGGCCGCGCGGTAGCCGTCGCCTTCGCGCGCTGCGGCTATCGCGTTGCTCTCCTGGCTCGAAGCCCGGAGGGCCTGGACGGCGCCTATCACGACGTCGCCCATGCGGGCGGCCAGCCCTTCGAGCTTCTGGCGGATGTCTCCAAAGCCGACGACGTCTTCGCCGCGGCGGAAGCGGTCGTCGCGCGCTGGGGCCATATTCATGTGTGGGTGAATGACGCGATGGAAACGGTCGTCGCCCCCGTCGATGCGATCACCCCCGAGGAATATCGGCGCGTGATGGAGGCCACCTTTCTCGGTTACGTTCACGGGACGCTCGCGGCGCTGAGGCACATGCGCCAGCGCGACCAGGGCCACATCATCCAGATCGGCTCCGCCCTCTCCTATCGCGCCATTCCGCTGCAATCGGCCTATTGCGCCGCGAAATTCGCGATCCGCGGCTTCACCGATTCGCTGCGCGCCGAGCTTATTCACGATCGCAGCAACATCCGCCTCACCATGGCCCAGCTTCCCGGCGTGAACACGCCGCAATTCGACTGGTCGCATACGCATTTTGCAAAGCGGCACCAGCCGATCGGGACCGTCTATGAACCGGAAGCCATCGCGCAAGCGATTGTCGAAGCGGCGCAGGCCCGGCGCGCGCCGCGCGAATTGTGGCTCGGCGCGCCGACCGTGCAGTCGATTGTCGGGCAGATGGTCGCGCCGGGATTTCTCGACCGCTATCTCGCCTGGAACGCTTACGAGAAGCAGCTCTCCAACGATCCGGTTTTACCGGGAGACCCGGACGAGCTCATCGGCCCCGACCACCGGGATCATGGTCCGCGCGGCCGCTTTACGCAAAGGTCGAAGGATCACATTATGGCGGTCGATCCGGCGCATTTGCGCGGCGGCGCCATTATGGCGGGGCTGGGCTTGCTGACGGGCGCCTTTTTATGGGGGCGCGCCTCACGCCCCCATTGAGGCGCCGCCTCAGGCGAAATCCGAGTTGAGCTTTTTCGCGGCCTCGATCAGCGTTTTCACGCTGTTCACAGATTTGTCGAACATGGCCTGCTCGATCACGTCGAGCTTGATCTCCATCACCTTCTCGACGCCGTTGGCGCCGATAATGGTCGGCACGCCGGCATAAAGGCCGTTCACGCCGTATTCGCCATTGAGATAGGCGGCGCAGGGCAGCACCCGGCGCTTGTCCTTGAGATAGCTCTCGGCCATGTCGATGGCCGCGGTCGCCGGCGCATAATAGGCCGAGCCGGTCTTGAGCAGGCCGACGATCTCGCCGCCGCCTTTGCGCGTGCGGTCGACGATGGCGTCGATGCGCTCCTGCGTCGTCCAGCCCAAGGCGATGAGATCGGGCAGCGGGACGCCGCCGACGGTGGAGTAGCGGACCGAGGGCACCATGTCGTCGCCGTGGCCGCCCAGCACGAAGGCGCTGACGTCCTCGACCGAGACATTGAATTCCTCGGACAGGAAATAGCGGAAGCGGGCCGAATCGAGCACGCCCGCCATGCCGACGACGCGGTTGGTCGGCAGGCCAGAGGCTTTCTGCAGCGCCCAGACCATGACGTCGAGCGGATTGGTGATGCAGATGACAAAGGCGTCCGGCGCATATTGCTTGATGCCGCCGGCGACTTTCGACACGACGCCGAGATTGACGCTCAGAAGGTCGTCCCGGCTCATGCCCGGCTGGCGCGGCACGCCCGCGGTGACGATGACGACGTCGGCCCCCGCGATGGCCGAATAGTCCGAAGCGCCCGAGAGATGCGCGTCGAAGCCGGCGACGGGCGAAGACTGGGCAATGTCGAGCGCCTTGCCCTGAGGCACGCCATCAACAATGTCGAAGAGAACAATATCGCCAAGCTCCTTCAGGCCCGCGAGGTGAGCGAGCGTTCCGCCGATGTTGCCGGCGCCGACCAGAGCGATTTTCTTTCGCGACATAATCAATCTCGTGCTGGGATCTTCGCGAAAACTGCTAGCGCGGTTTGGCGCCGGATGGAAGACGCGCGGACCGCTTTTTCGACACAAGAAAGGCCCGGCGTAACAAAGGGCCCAACTCTGTCGCACTTCGCCCAAATCCATGGCGCCCGCAGGACGGCGCCTCAATCCCGCGCATCCCGCCCCCGGGCGCATGAGCGCAGGGCTTGCGGGCGCAAGCGCCGCTTCCCACCTGCCAAGAAGCGCGTTTCGCAGCGCCTGGAGGGGATCATAAATGGGCGTTTCTGTTTTTCGCAGCCTTATCGTCGCCGCCGCTCTGATGGCCGCCGGCTCCGCCATGGCCGCCCAGGACAAGGACGAGGCGGACCTTTTGCAGCAATTCGACAAGGTCGATGTCTGGCATTTCCCGGTCGATACGACGGTTCGCTACAATAATCAGGACACCATCGTCACGCGCGAGCTGGTCTTCCAGCCGGCCCCGCCCAAGGGCGAGCTTTGCTATGTGCGCTTCGACCTCGTGAAGGGCGAAGGCGACTATGGCTATGGGTTCAAGCCCGGCGTCGCCCCGGCGGAACGCAAAAATACGGTCTGGGGCGTGAATGTGCTGAAGCGCGGCACGGTGCTCGACCAGCATTATTCGACGCTGAAGCTGAACGTCGTCTATTTCTTCGTGGAGGGCCCGAAATCGGCCTCGGCCAAGGACGTTTGCGAGAAAAAGCAATCCGCGGCGACGGCGGAGGCCGGCAACGCCTACAAGGGTCCCTGGGCCGATCTCGTCACCAAGGCGCGCGCTATCCATGGCTGGCCGGCGCAAAAATAGGGGATAAGTCCCCGCACGACAGAAATTTGACGGCGGACGCAAGACGGCGCTGGACAGGGGCGCCGGCATTTGTTATTCGCACCCTCGTTCCGAGGGCGTGAGCCCGCCGGACGGGCGCATAGCTCAGTTGGTAGAGCAGCTGACTCTTAATCAGCGGGTCCAAGGTTCGAGCCCTTGTGCGCCCACCACTAAAAATCATAGGCTTATATCGCTGAGGTAGGATCGAGTGGCGCACGGGCGGCGAGCCCTCCCTCGTATCCGTAATAGCCCATCGTGGCAGGCCCAACGAACCATCCAGCAACGACAGATGGACGTGGCCCCAGTCTCAATCGGCGGCGGGTCAGCATGGATCAATCGAACTACCCCTGAATCTCGCTTGTCCGAAGCGCCGACGACAATAGTCTGATCCGTCCCGGAGGATCGGACAAATGATCGTGAGCAAAATTAAATCACTCGTTCAGAAGGGTCTCGGGCGCTGTGGCTACCGGCTCTCGCCAATCAAACGGCGAATGGAGGCGCCGATCGATTTCCTGGAGCTGGCTCTGATCCAGGCGTCGACGGACCGGCCGGGCTTTTCTTTCGTGCAGATCGGAGCCAATGACGGGATCAAGGATGATCCGCTTCGTCGCTTCGTGCTGAAACATCACTGGCGCGGCCTGCTTGTCGAACCCCAGCGGCGGGTCTTCGAAAGCCTTAAGCAAAACTACGCTTGCGAACCGCAGCTATGCTTCGAAAATGCGGCGATCGGCGACGTCGACGGCGTCGCAAAGCTGCACGTCGCAGACTCGCCGGATGGCTCGGCGAACCTGACGGTCTTCGCAAGCCTCAAGAAAGACGCATTGCAGCGCGCGGTGCACGATTTCGACGCTGAGACGCGGTCGATCGAGGTGCCCTGTCTGTCGGTTCGCTCCCTGTTTCGAAAGCACGGCATAGAGTCGGTCGATGTGCTGTTGACCGACGTCCAAGGCTATGACGTCGAGATCGTCGACCAATTCCTCGATTGCGGCGTGAAGCCGCAAATCATTCATTTCGAACATTGCCACTCGACGCGCGCGGCGCTCGAGAAGCTCTACCGCAGGCTCCTGAAGGAAGGCTATCGCTTCAGCGAGCTCGAGTTCGACACACTTTGTCTCCTGTCTCAGCTCGGCGAGGGCGTCGCGAATCCCGCCAGCGCAAGGGAAGCGGCGTAAGGGAATGCACGCCCGGCCATGCATAGCTTTGTCTTTCCCCGCATTGGGCTGACACGCCCCGCGACGGGCCAATAAGAGATCCGCTCGATTGGTTCGACGTCACCCCGACGCTCGCTCGAGCGAGCGATGGGGAATCCAGCGCCGAACCAGCGCTTTTGCGGCGCTAAATTCCCGGTCGGGCTTTCGGCCCGCCGGGAATGACGAAAAAGCCCCAAGCGAACTGTTCAATCGCGAACCGATCACGCCGGACAAACGTCGCTCTCGGCCGCTTTTATCACCTCGGTCAAAATATGTTCGGCAAGGGCGATCCGCCCGCTGTCCTTGTAATAGTGATAGTAGAAACCCGGATCGCCATTTATGTCTATGACTGCGCCATGCGCTTCCCCGAGAGGCTTGCTGATATCCGGCGTCATTATATCCAGACCCACCAATTTCAGGCCGAATATCGCTGCAATATGTTGGCCGATTTCGATCGTGGACACCGCCACACTATCGATCATCGACACATTCTCGTTTGCCGAATTGTCGTTGGCGACATGCTTGATCATGAACTTCTGACCGTCTGTCGGGACAGAGTTCAGGCCGAGCCCTTGCGCGGCGAGCGTCGCCTTCATGTCCCGGTCGATCTTCAGAAGGGATTGGCTGCGTTTGAACCCCTCGGAAAGCCGCAAACGATTCTCCTCTTCGACCAGCTTTCGGACAGTCGAGGTTCCGTCGCCCACGAGACTCGGCGACATTCGCAGCACGCAATCCAAGAGATTGCCATTCAAATAAAGGAGCCGGTATGTGTCTCCTTCGATTTGGCGCTCGACGAGCACGCGGGAGCAATAAGCCCCAGCCCACGCCATTGCATGTCTCAGCTCCGACGCAGTGCGAACATTCGACGTCACCCCGACGCCGCCCGCAGTTCCCGACGCCGGTTTTACAACGAACGATCCGCCGTGGGACTGAATGAACTCCAAAGCCGCCTTGTGCGCATCGGCGCGCAGGACGACGTGGTCTGGAACAGGCGCCCCGAGTTCTCGAACCAGCCGGTAGGTCGCCGGCTTGTCATCCGTTGCCTGAACCGCGGCGTGACTGTCGAGCACGTTCAAGTTACGGTCCACAAAAATAGGCCGGCGCACGATCTTGTGGGTAATCCGGGAAACGCCTTCCCCGATGCGCGCATATTCCCCGCCACACGATTGAGCCGCCTCTCGCCAGCACTGCTCATAGAACTGATCGCGAATCCTGTCCGCCTGCGCCTGTTTTTCGTTACGGCGAGCTGAAGTCAGAAACCGGCGAATAAGGTAAGCCCCGCGCAAAATCATTCTGCCTCCAAAATCACAGGGCTTCTCCAAACACCCCGCCGCCTGTACGTTCTCGAGCGCCTTATAATTACGCCTCCGATCTGCGGAGAAAAGGCGCATCGGGGAGTAGCGCGCGGCAAAAACGAATTACGCATCATGACCCGTTCCTTTGCGCGACGGCTTGTGCGAGCAATTCGCTGTCGCAAGAGGGCTCGAGCTATGATGAAACTGTTCGGATCGTGGCGGGACAATTTGAGCGCGTACGCGGATGATTTCGCCGCGAATGGTTTTATCGTCATCAAACAAGGAATGCACACCGAGTTCCTCGACTATGCGAAGGCGCAGATCGAGCGCTGCATAAGCGGCGGCGACATCTCCCGCTCGAAGCGGCGTCTCAAGCAGGAATATCTCTTTACGTTCCCCGAGCAGCGCGAAGCCGTCGCGGAATTCGTCGAGACGATCGGCCGATTGACCGGGCTGCCCTACACGGATCTCATCATCTCGGAACGGCATTTGAAAGTCTATCGTGAGGACGCGCCGCAAAATCCGCCGCCGCACAAGGACAGGCACGGAACGCAACTCTCGATCGGCGTTCCGCTGGAGGTCGGAGCCGCCTCGCGTCTTATTCTTTATCCCTATCACGAGCGTAGCGAAAACACCTTCGACAGCTACGACGAATTCCTCGCTTCGCTTTCCGAAAGCGAGAAACCCGAAAACGCATTGAGGGGCGTAGACCCGGTGACGATAGACACGCGGCCAGGCGATTTGATCGTTTTCTGGGGCTCCACGATCTGGCACGAGCGAACCAATGCGGCGGGCGCCAAGGTGCTTTACTTCAAAATGAACGCTTTGGGCCTCGATCCGCTCGGCGAAAACCTGGCGGCTTTACCGCTTGCCGCGCAGCGAGAGCCGCAGAGCGCCGACGTGAGTTAGCATTTGGCCAGCGTGGCCCTCGAAGCGATCGAGACGGGCGCGCGCGGCCCATGCGCCGGGTTCCAACCCCGACGTTCACGCCGACGCATATGTTTCATGACGATCCGAGCCGGGCGGCGACACGACGATGCGTGTGCATACATTCGCGCGCTGCGAGGGCCCTATGCGCCATGAAGACAGCGCGCCCGCGCGCCGACCCATAAAACCAGCCGGAGAGCGGTTTTAGGCGGACCCCGGCGTCGACGCAGCGTATACTGACGGCGACTCTCCTCTCGTCGCCGTAGCGGATCAACGACATGTCCAGCATCGCCGTCGTCAACGCCGGCTCCTCCAGCATAAAATTCGCGGTCTTCGACGCGGCGGCCGCGCCTCAATTGCGGCTCAAGGGGCTCGTCGAAGGCATTGGCGCGACGCCGCGCGCCAGGCTCTCGAACGCGGCCGGCGAAACGCTTTTGACGGAAAGCCCGCCGCCCGAAGGCTTCGACCACGCCGCCGCCACAAGGACAATGATGCGCATCGCCGCAGACTGGCTCGACGGCAAGGACATCTCCATCATGGGCCATCGGGTCGTGCACGGCGGGCCGGATTTCGCCGCGCCCCTGATCGTAACCGGGGACATCGCCGAAAGGCTTGCGTCCTTCATTCCGCTCGCGCCGCTGCATCAGCCGCATAATCTCGCGGTCATCCGCGCCATGCACGCCGAGCATCCCAACCTGCCCCAGGTCGCCTGTTTCGACACGGCCTTCCATCGCGTTCAGCCGCCGATCGCCCAGTTCTTCGCCATTCCCCGGAAATATTCGGAAGCGGGCGTCAGGCGTTACGGCTTTCACGGCATCTCCTATCAATATGTGACGGGCCGATTGAGAGAGATTGCGCCAGAGATCGCGAAAGGCCGCGTCATCATCGCGCATCTCGGCAATGGCGCGAGCCTCTGCGCGGTAAAGGACGGGCGCAGCGTCGCGAGCACCATGGGATTTACCGCCGTCGACGGGCTGATGATGGGCACGCGCTGCGGCGCGATCGATCCCGGCGTGCTGCTGCATATGATCGACCAATACGGTTTCGGCCCGCGCGAGATCGAAGATTTGATCTATCGCAAGTCGGGGCTCCTCGGCGTCTCCGGCATATCCTCCGACATGCGAACGCTGCGCGCCTCATCCGAGCCCGCGGCGCGGGAAGCGACCGCGCTTTTCGTCTATCGCATCCTGCGCGAGATCGGCTCGCTCGCCGCGGCGCTCGGCGGGCTCGACGCCATCGTCTTTACCGGCGGAATTGGCGAGAACGACAAAGAAACCCGCGCGGAGGTCTGCGAAGGCTGCGCCTGGCTCGGCGTCGCGCTCGACCCGGCCGCGAATCAACCGGGAGAGCAAAGAATTTCTGCCGCGCGGTCCCGCGTGGCCGTTTTTGTCATAAAAACCAATGAGGAACTCGAAATCGCGAAAAGCGCCTGGGAGATCCTGAGCGCCGGATGACGCTTCGCCATCTCCTGTGAACAAGGGCGCCAATGGCCCTGCTCCCGCCGAAAAAATGCTAGTGTTCCGCTCGCGGATGGAATCGCTCCGTTGTGGCGGCCGGGGAATTTGCTCCGATGTCTCGAAGAACCACTTTGATCATCGTCGCGGCTGTCGTCGGCATCGGCGGCTATTTTGGTTATCAATATTGGCTTAGCCGGCAGAATGCGCTGCCCGCGGGCATTGCGTCCGGCAATGGGCGCGTCGAGGCCAAGCTCGTCGACATCTCGCCGAAGGAATCCTTGCGGGTCAAGGAAATCCGCTTTCAGGAAGGCGACCTCGTCAAGCCCGGCGACATTTGCGTCCTGATGGACACCAATACGATTGAAGCGCAGCTTGAGGAAGCCAAGCTCAATGTCGTCGCCACTCAGGAAAAAGAAGCGGTTGAGAAGGCGACGATCGAGCGCATCAAGGCGCAGATCGAGCTTGCAAAAGTAGAGGTCGTTCGCAGCAAGAATCTTGTCGCCCAGCGCGCCGGCTCCCAGCGCGAGCTCGATGTGCGCAATACGCAATTGAAGACCACGACCGCAAGTCTCCAGGAAGAAGAAGCCAAGTTGCGCACGATCCTGCAGGAGGTCGCGGTCGCACAGGCGAAGGTTGCGACGATCCAGACGCGAATCGACGACGCGACGCTGCGCTCGCCGGTGCTCGGGCGCGTCCTCTACAAGCTCGCGGAGGTCGGCGAAGTTCTCGCGGCCGGCGGCAAGGCGATGACGCTGGTCAATCTCCAAGACGTCTATATGGAAATCTATCTTCCCGCCGCCGACGCGGCGCGCGTGAGGCTCGGCGCGCAAGCGCGCATCGTCCCGGATCACGTCGAGGGCCGCACCGTCGCGGGCTATGTGAGCTTCGTCTCGCCGGAAGCGCAATTCACGCCGAAGCAGGTCGAGACGCGTAGCGAGCGTGAGAAGCTGATGTTTCGCGTCAAGATCAAAGTGCCGGAGAAGACGGTCTCCGCTTTCATCGAATATTTGAAAACCGGCGTGCGCGGGGTCGGCTATGTGAAGCTCGACGATTCCGTCGAGTGGCCGTCCTGGCTGCAGAAGACGCTGGAGCCGCCCGAGACCAATGGCAAGGCGGCCGCCGCCAAAGAGAACGGCCCGTGAGCCGGCGCTGATGCGCCCAACCGACACGCGCGCAGAAGCTCGGAGATCATGAGCACAGAGCCGCCGCTCTCCGCCACAAAGGCCAAAACGCCGGGCGCCGTCGTCTCGATCGAGCGCGTCACCCATCGCTATGGCGCGACGGTCGCCGTGGATGATCTCTCGCTCGAGATCCCGTCAGGCCGCATGGTCGGCGTGATCGGGCCCGACGGCGTCGGCAAATCGACTCTGCTGGCGTTGATCGCCGGCTCGAAACAGATTCAACAAGGGAAAGTGGTCGCGCTCGGCGGCGACATGTCCGACGCGCGCCACCGCCGCGACGCCTGCCCGCGAATCGCCTATATGCCGCAGGGCCTCGGCAAGAATCTTTATTTCGAGCTGAGCGTGCAAGAGAACGTCGACTTCATGGCGCGGCTCTTCGGCCTCTCGAAAGAGGAGCGCGCAGACAAAGTCAAAGAGCTTCTCGACGCCACGGGTCTCGGCCCCTTCCCCGATCGTCCGGCCGGCAAGCTCTCTGGCGGCATGAAGCAGAAAGTGGGCCTGTGCGGCGCACTGGTGCACGAGCCGGACCTGCTCATACTCGACGAGCCCACGACCGGCGTCGATCCGCTGTCGCGCCGCCAATTCTGGAGCCTGATCGACGACATCCGCGCCAGCCGTCCATCTATGAGCGTCATCATTTCGACGGCCTATATGGACGAAGCCCAGCAATGGGATTGGATCGTCGCCATGGACGCGGGCAAGGTGCTCGCGACCGGCGCGCCCGCCGAGCTGATGGCCCGCACCGGCGTCAGCGATCTGGAAAAATGCTTCATCCAGCTTCTGCCGGAAGAAAAGCGCACGGGGCATGTCGATCTGACGATTCCGCCGCGCCCAGCAGGCAAGACGGACATCGCGATCGACGCAAAAGGACTGACGCGCCGCTTCGGCGATTTCGTCGCGGTCGATCATGTGACGCTGACCATCGAGCGCGGCGAAATCTTCGGATTTCTCGGCTCGAATGGCTGCGGCAAGTCGACGACGATGAAGATGCTCACCGGCCTGCTGCCGCCCACGGAAGGGACTGCGACGCTGTTCGGCCAGTCTGTCGAAGCCGGCAGCATAGAGGTGCGCAACAATATCGGCTATATGACGCAGGCCTTTTCGCTCTATGGCGAATTGACCGTGCGTCAGAACCTCCTGCTCGACGCGAAGCTCTATCATATCCCGGACGAGACGGCGCGTGCGCGCATCGACACTCTCGTCGAGAAATTCGGCCTTGGCCCCTATATGGACGCGCTCGCCGGCGATTTGCCCATGGGCCTGCGCCAGCGCCTGTCGCTCGCTGTCGCGGTTCTACACGATCCGCCGCTCCTCATTCTCGACGAACCCACCTCCGGCGTCGATCCGGTCGCGCGCGACAGCTTCTGGGAACTGCTGATCGATTTGTCGCGCAATCAGGGCGTGACGATTTTCGTCACCACCCACTTCATGAATGAGGCGATGCGCTGCGACCGCATCTCGCTCATGAACGCCGGCAAGGTGCTGGCCTGCGACGCGCCGCAGAAGCTCATCGAGGCGCGCGGCGCCGACACGCTGGAGGAAGCCTTCATCGGCTACATGGAGGATGCAATCGGCGCGGGCGCAGCCGGCAAGAGCGAGGCCGCCGCCAAATCCGCGGATGACAGCCAAGAAAAGAAAACGCCGGCCCCTCTCTCCGGCATTGCGCTGCGGCTCGAGCGCATGCGCGCCTATAGCGCCAACGAAGCTATGCAAATCCTGCGCGACCCGGTTCGCCTCGCCTTTGCGTTCGTCGGCTCGGCTTTGCTGATGCTCGTGTTCGGTTTCGGCATCACGACGGATGTCGAGCATGTTCGTTACGCGACCTTCGATCACGACCAGTCTTTCGAAAGCCGCGCCTATCTCGACGAGTTCCGGGGCACGCCGCGCTATTTCGTCGAAACGCCGGCGGTGGAGTCAGCCGAGCAGGCGCTGAAGCGGCTGCAAGCCGACGACATATCGCTCGTTCTGGAAATTCCACCCCGTTTCGGACGGGATCTGCGCAAAGGCGCGCGGCCCGAGGTGATGGCCCAGGTCGACGGCGCCAATACGTTTCGCGGCGAGACAGTGTCGCAATATGTGCAGAATGTGCAGAGCACGGCGCTGCGCGATCCCGCCAACGGGCTCGATCTGAAGCCGCAAAAATACAGCGCGAATTTTCAGGAACGCTACATGTATAATCCGACGTTCGAGAGCGTCTATGCGATGGTCCCGAGCGTTCCGCCGATCCTGCTGATCCTGATCCCCGCCATTCTGATGGCGATCAGCGTGGTGCGCGAGAAGGAGCTCGGCTCGATCATCAATTTCTACGTCACGCCGACGCGGCGGATCGAATATCTGCTCGGCAAGCAGCTTCCCTATATCGCCATCGGCATGCTGAATTATTTCATCCTCGTCGCCATGGCGGTCACCGTATTCGCCATACCGATCAAGGGGAGCTTCCTGATGCTCACCCTGTGCACCCTGCTCTATGTCACGGCGACAACCGGCATCGGCCTCGTGATCTCGACCTTCGTGAGCAGCCAGGTGGCGGCGGTCTTCATCACCGCCATCGTCACGCTGCTGCCCACGATCCAATTCTCCGGCATGCTGCAGCCGGTTTCGACGCTCTCCGGCAACGCCAAAATCATCGGCTCGATCTGGCCGACCAGCTACTACATGCATGCGAGCACCGGCGCCTTCACCAAGGGGCTGGGCGCCGATCTCCTGATGCGCGACGTGATCTTCCTCGCCTGCTGCATCCCCGTTCTCTGGACCGTGAGCACGCTCGGGCTCAGAAAGCAGGAGAAGTAGCGATGAAGTCGCTGCTCAATATTTTCTGGCTCGGATTGAAGGAGCTTCGCAGCCTCGCCAGCGACTCCGTCATGCTCTTCTTCGTCGCCTATGCTTTCACGGGCTCGATCTACGCCCAGGCCACCGGCACGTCGAGCGAGGTGAACAACGCCTCCATCGCTTTCGTCGACGAAGACCGCTCGGCGCTCTCCAAAGAGCTGATGAACGCCTTTTATCCGCCGCGCTTCCAGGAGCCGGAAATGATCACCGCCGATGAGGCGGAGCCGGCGATGGACGAGGGACGCTATATGTTCGTTTTGTCGATTCCACCGCGTTTCCAGTCGGATCTCAGCGCCGGACGCCATCCCGATATTCAGCTCAGCATCGACGCCACCGCAATGCAGCAGGCGTCGATCGGCGCCGGCTATATCAAGAATATCGTCAATCAGCGCATCACGTCCTTCTTCAGCCGCGCCAGCGGGGCGACGCCCCAACCCATCGATCTCGTCATTCGCCGCCTGTTCAACCCGAACGGCGTCACCGCCTGGTTCGCGAGCATTGTCGGCATCATCAACGAGATCACCATACTGACTATCATTCTCACCGGGGCAGCGGTGATTCGCGAACGCGAGCATGGGACGCTGGAGCATCTCCTCGTCATGCCGCTCACCGCCTTCGAGATCGCGATGGCGAAAGTCTGGGCGAACAGTCTCGTGATCCTCTTCGCCACAGCGGCGTCGCTCTATCTCATCGTGATGAAGGCGCTGGAGGTTCCCTTCGCGGGCTCGGTCGGCCTATGGTTCTCCGGCGTCGGGCTCTATCTGTTCTTCGCCACTGCGCTCGGCATCTTCCTCGGCACGATCTCACGCTCCATGGCGCAATTCGCGCTGCTCATCATTCTCGTGGTCGTCGTGCTGGAATTGCTTTCGGGCGGCAACACGCCGGTCGAAAGCCAGCCGGTGTGGCTGCAATACATCACCGTCTTTCTGCCGTCGCGGCACTTCGTCAGCTTCTCACAGAAGATCATCTATCGCGGCGGCGGCTTGAGCGCCGTTTGGCCGCAATTTGTCATGGTCGCGGCGATCGGCCTCGCTTTTTTCAGCTACAGCCTCTCGCTGTTTCGAAAATCCATCACGGTGACGAAATGATGCGCGCAAAGAAAAAGCCGCGGCCGTCGGCTACTTTCGTCGGAAGCGCCCTTTCTGCGATGGGCCTGGCGTTCGCAATCAGCGGCTGCGCGGTCGGCCCGGATTTCCAGCCGCCGGAAGCCTCGGTCCAGGACAATTGGATCGAAAAGAGCGACAAGCGCGTTTCCAACAAACAAGTGATGAGCAATTGGTGGCGGACCTTCAAGGACCCGGCGCTCGATCGGCTCGTCCATCTCGCCGCCGAGCAGAACCTGCCCGTGCAGATCGCCGGGCTGCGCATTCTCGAAGCGCGCGCCCAGCTCGGCGTCGCCATCGGCCAGCTCTTCCCGCAGCAGCAGGAGGGCAGCGGCGCCGCGACCTGGAACAAGATCAGCGAACAGGCCGCGAATAGAGCCAGCCTGCCGACGCACGCCTTCGCCGATTATTCGATCGGCTTCGACGCGAGCTGGGAGATCGATTTCTGGGGCCGCTACCGCCGCAACGTCGAGGCTGCGGAAGCGCAAATGTCGAGCGCGATCGCCGATTACGACAATGCGCTCGTTTCGCTCACGGCGGAAGTGGCGCGCAGCTATGTCAGCGTACGCACTTTCGAAAGGTTCATCGAGATCGCGCGCGAGAACGTGCGGCTTCAAAAGGAAGGATTGCAGATCGCCGAAGCGCGCTTCCGCGCGGGCGCAACGTCCGAGCTCGACGTCGCTCAGCAGCGCGCTTTGCTCGAAAATACGATCGCCAGCATTCCCGATTTGGAGACCGGTCTGCAGCGCGCCAAAAATGCGCTCAGCGTATTGCTCGGCCGCCCGCCGGGTGGCGTGGATAAATTGCTGCAAGGGCCGCGGCAAATCCCCTCCGCCTCGCCGCGCGTCGCCGTTGGCCTGCCGGCGGAGCTGCTGCGGCGCCGGCCCGATCTCCACAAGGCCGAGATGAACGCGGCCGCCGAGAGCGCGCGCATCGGCATTGCGGAAGCCGATCTCTATCCGCGCTTCTTCCTCTTCGGCGAGATCGGCGTGCAGGCCTCGGATTTAGGCAAAATCTTCGCGCCCGGCAGTCTTTTCCTCTCGACGGGACCGAGTTTTCGCTGGTCGCTTCTCAACTATGGCCGCATCGCCAACAACATCCGGGCGCAGGACGCGCGCTTCCAGCAGGCGCTGGTCATTTACGAAGATACGGTGCTCAAAGCCGCCCGCGAGGTCGAGGATGCGCTTGTCGGCTTCCTGAAGGCGCAGCAACGCGCCGCCAGTCTGCAAAATTCCGTGAAAGCAGCCGAGCGCGCCGTCGAGCTTTCCTTCATCCAATATCGCGAAGGCGCCGAAAATTTTCAGCGCGTGCTCGACGCGCAGACGCGATTGCTGGAGGAGCGTAACAGGCTCGCTGACACGCGCTCGAACATCGCCACCAATCTTGTCGCCCTTTACAAGGCGCTCGGCGGCGGTTGGGAAATTCGCAATGGCAAGCCGATCGTGCCGGAGATCATGCAGGCAGGCATGATGAACCGCACCGATTGGGGCAATCTTCTGCCCGCCGAAACCCCGCCGCCGGCCGATCAACTGACGCTGCCCACGCCGGCCGGGCAAACGCCGCTTCTGCTGCCGCCCGATTACGAAGCGGCGCCCATGCCGCCGGGCAGACCCGCGAATTAGAGCGGGTCCTTTGGCCGGCGGCGGACGGGTTTAAATAGCGCTGGCGTCCGCGCGGGCTTGCGATGCGAAAGCCTCGCTCCTAGCCTTGGATGATCGCCATGCAGCTCCGATTATGAGCACGACGGCTGCGAGAAATCCGACCGTCGTGCAGGTGAAAGTCGCCGCTCCCTGAAGCGAGAAATGAGGCTCGATCGGCGGCGCGTCTGCAGGGGGCTTCGCAATTAGCGCCCACTTCAGAAATCCCAGGGGATTGAAGAAAGCTCCATAACAGCTAGCGCCCATCACCCACCACGGCGGAATGATCGAATACTGCCGGAAAAGCAGCGCAAAGAGAAATATGAATTGGGCCATCATCAGGTAGTCTATATGCGATCTGATGAGACTGTTGCGATCGACAATGAGCCCTGCGAGTTGCCCGTGCGGGAAGAACAGCGTTTCCGCCAAAACCCAGGCGATCGTAAGGGCGATTGCCAGCAACAGGCCGGCAAACGCTAAAAGAAAAGTAATCCGCATTTTTGGCCTTCTTTAAATGACGACGCGTTTCAGCGTCGAATTGCGATCTGAGGAGATTATCGATGGCGGATGCGACGCGCTTGTATAAACGTGCTGCGGGAGTGGAGCAGCCAGCGCCAGTTCTGCACGTCGGGAGGGGCTGCGCCTTCTGGGCCGGGGCCACAGCCTATCTCGGCGATCACCAGGGCGGCGCGCCGGTTCTCTTGGTGGGCCTCTACGGGAAGTTTCGTTTGCGCTTGCAAGGCGGCCCTTGGCTTACATGCCGCGCCGCAATCATCCCCCCCGGCGTCTCCCATGAATTGGATTTTGCCGGAGAGCCTTTCGCCGCTCTCTATTTGGAGCCGAATTTGGGCGCGTCGGGGGTTCTGTCTCCGCTTCTTCGAAATTTTTCGGAGACCAACCGCGCGCTGATCGGCGACTCGGCCGAAATCCCGCTGTTCCGCTCGTTTTATGAAGACTCATCGAGCGTGCAATGGCTTGAAGATGCGCTGTCAGACGTAACGATGTTTGCCAGGGAAACATCGAATGCAGAGCTCATCGACCCCCGTCTTTCCGCTGCAGTCGATTTGCTCCACGCGCATTACGCCGACCTGACGCCGGTGGACGATCTTGCGCGGAGGGTTGGATTATCCGCTTCTCGCTTTCAGCACCTGTTTACGCGACAGATCGGAGTTCCGTTTCGTCGGTATCGCGCCTGGAGCAGGCTGCGCGGCGTCTGGCGTCAAGTCGCCGAGGGGGCCTCTCTCACCGAGGCCGCACACGCATCGGGCTTTTTCGACTCGGCCCACTTTGCTCACGCGTATCGGAGGACCTTTGGCAAAGCGGCTTCCGATGGTCGACGAATCGCACGAACCACGCAATCGGCCGACGGTCCCAGATGAGATGAGCGTGGAAGCCCGATCGGCCCTGCGCCACTACTTGTAGCCTCGCGCGCGTCAAAGAGAGCCGGCGACAGCACAAGCACGCCCTGTCCCGAGGAAAACTCAGATACAGACGCATTCGCATGCCAAAACAAAATATTAATCGCCGCGTTCACAATCAATGTATACGTCAGACAAACAAATAAAGGACGCATACATGCTGTTTACTATTATAATTCTCTTGACCTGAGCCTTATCTACACATTTAATCTTGAGACAGGTCAATGCCGCTCCGACATCTCGTTCTCCTATGGAGAAGGACGTCGCCCGGATTTTTCCGACCCCGCCCTGGCGGGGCGTGGCGCGTCGACATTTTACCGCGGAGCGCGGCAATAGACGGCGGACATAACGATGAATTATTTCAGCAAAGCCACCAATGGGGATTTCTTCATTGCGCGAGGAGAAGCGGAGCTGTGCGACAGCTTGCCTCCGTCATCCGCAAAGAACCGCATCTGGTACGTTTCCGCCTTACATCCAGAAGCTAAGCTCGTGCATCTCTCAACTGATCTGAGCCGCATCGTGAGCGCGGAGAGAAGCCGCCTGGCGGGGACGCGGACCTCCTGTCTGTATCGGGTGATCGGCGTCGAGGACAAAAACAAATCCAGACAGCATGCCTACCACAAGAAATACGACCCTGCCGCGTCCGACAATGAAATCGCCTGCCTGTTGAGACTGCTCGACAGCGTCACCGACGGCATTTTGGATACATGCGTCAAGAACGAGGAAATCGACGAAAAAACCAGCCGTTTGATCGATTCGACGCTGAAGTTATTTGTGATCGACAGCGTTTCCTACCTGCTGAACGCCTGCGAGGATCGGACGGCGCCACCCGGACTGACGGGCTTGCCCGCGAAGCATATGAGCAACATTTTAAGGGAAATTCAGAGGAACTACACAGACCCGCAGCTCTCACCGAGGAGGGTGGCGCGGAACCTGTCGATCACCGTTCGATATGTGCATGCGCTGCTCAAGCAAAGTGGAAAATCATTTTCGGAACGCTTGCAGGAGCTTCGTCTGACCGCCGCCCTCCGCATGCTGAATTCTTCCTGCTTCGACACGAGCCGCATCGGCGACATCGCCTATCAGGTCGGTTTCTCGGACCAGTCGCATTTCAATCGCTGCTTCAAGAAACGCTTCGGCGCATCGCCGCGCGAGATAAGGAGGCAGGGCCGCGCCAAGCATGGTCGATATACGCCCCTCGCTCCGCATGGCGCGGTGGTGGAGCCCGAAGACTATCCCAGCGACTGAACGCTCGAGCGCCCATCCTCGCTAGCGCCCGTCCTCGCTAGCGCCATGTCGTAAAACTTGCGAACGCGAGTATCCGGCGTTGCCGGGCGGCGCAGGAGACGCCATTCTTACGACATGGGCTACTCACTGATGATCCATGGCGGCGCCGGCGCCATAGGCGCGCCCGAGCGCTTCGCTCCCTCCCTGCGCGCGATTATCGAAACCGGCGCCGACATGCTGACAAAAGGCGCTTCCGCGCTCGACGCTGTGACAGAGTGTGTGCGCCTGCTCGAAGACGATCCGCTCTTCAACGCTGGCCGTGGCTCTGTGCTCAACGCGGATGGCGCGGTCTATTGCGACGCATCGGTCATGGATGGACGCGGCCTGTCGGCCGGCGCCGTTGCGGGCGTCAGACGCGTACGCAATCCGGTCCTGCTCGCCCGGCTCGTGATGGAACGGACGCCGCACGTCTTCCTCATCGGCGAAGGCGCGGAGCGCTTCGGCCGCGCGCAAGGCGTCGTCATCGAAGAAGACGCCTATTTTCTCACGCCCGAGAGGCAAGCGCAGCTCGCCCGCGCAAAGGCGCGCAGCGCAACGACGCTCGATCACGGTGCAACAGAGGACGGCAAGCTTGGGACCGTCGGCGCTGTGGCGCGCGACAGCGCCGGCAATCTCGCGGCGGCGACCTCGACGGGCGGCCTCGTCAATCAAATGTTCGGCCGGATTGGCGATTCGCCGGTGATCGGCGCGGGCGTCTTCGCCGATAACGACTCCTGCGCGATTTCTTGCACGGGGATCGGGGAGCAATTCATGCGCACCACGCTGGCGCGCATCGCCTCCGTCTTCGTGGAGACGCAAGGCATGGCCGCGACGGACGCAGCAACGGCCGCGATTGCCTATCTCGTGAGAAAAGTGAAGGGCTCGGGCGGCCTGATCATCGTTGATCGCAACGGCGGATGCGGCGCCGCCTATTCGACCCCGGGGATGCTCAGGGCTTCTTTCGAGAACGGCAAAATCTCCGTCGCCGCAGGCTGATCCCAGCCCAATGGTTGCGCCTCGTGCCTCGGCGCGCGAGAAGGCTCCCAGACTGTCGATCTTGGAGAATTTATGGACCAGTGGATTGCCCATATCGCCCATTCCGTCGGGACCGACCCCGCCATTGCGCGTCTTGCGGTCGGCCACGTCTTCGGCTTCCTCCTCAAGCGCTATCCCAACGGCCCCGCCGACGAATTGATCGACGGCGTTCCGGGCTCCCGGGCGGCCATCGCCGAGGCCGAGGCGGCGCCGCGCAAGAAGAGCCTGTTGAGCGGCGTGCTCGGCGGGATGGGCGGGCTGATGGGCGGCGCCAAGGGCGATATGCTTGCGCTGACCTCCGAGCTTTCGGCCCTCGGCCTCTCGACGGATCAACTCAAGCGCCTCGCCCATGAGATTTTCGGCGGCGCGGAGCTCGTCATCGGCAAGGAGAAGCTGCGCGTGATGACCGACCCTATTCCGGGCCTTTCGCAATTCCTCTGGCCAAACGGATAAAGATGGCCGCGCGGGCAAACGCCGCGCGGCCTTCGTAACTTATTACGAGATCCGCTTGATTGGTTCGCTGTCGTTCCCGAGGCTCGCAAAGCGAGCAATCGGGAATCCAGAGCAAAGCCAGCGCTTTGGTGGCTCTAGATTCCCGGTCGGGCTTTCAGCCCGCCGGGAATGACAAGCCCCAATGCGAGCTGTTCAAACGGAAATGGTATTATTGGTTATAATAGGCGACGCAGACGCGCTGACCGTAATAATCATAGCCCCATTTGGCGCAGCGCGGCGCCGGAGCCGTCGCGGCGCCGACAAGCGCGCCCGTTCCGGCGCCGATCGCCGCGCCCGCCAGCGTGCCGGTGGCGCTTCCGCCCGAGGCCAGCGCGCCGATGCCGGCGCCGCCCAGGCCGCCGATCGCCGCGCCGCCAAGCGCGCGGTCGGTGGGCGAGTTGCAGCCGGCGAGCGGCGCCGCAACGATCGCCGCCGTCAGCAGCAGAATCTTTTTCATATCCGTCTCCTTTCGGGAATGACCGCGCGCGCCTCGCGCGGCGGCCGCAAGTCGTCGCCAAAACCAAGTTTTGAACTCTTCGGCGAAACCGAGTCTTCGACGCAAACGCCCAGGAACCCGCCGCGCAGCTTGGCGACATTCGATCGACCCGCCGCGCGGGTGACGCGCCAGCGATGCCTCTGGCGCGACGGGAGACTAAAGAAAAGCTCCGCGCGTCGCTGTCGCGAAAATACAACAGGCCGTTTGTTTCCGCCGGGGGCCATTCTAACTTGGCCTTTCGGGCGCCTTTGCGGCGGCGACCGCCTCGGTCGGCTTGGGCGGAGGGCTTGGGCGGAGGGCTTGGGCTCGCCAGCCAAATTTGGTAGCAGGGGCGCACCCCTTAAGTTGCAAAGGATAGCCAATGGACGCCGCCCACCGCGCCGAAGAGTTTCGCCGCCGCCTGGATTCCGCCGCCGAGGCGACGGAAGCCGCGCTCGACGCCTTGCTCGGCCCGGCGACGCTGCCCGACGAAATCACGCGCCCTGCGCGCCTGCTGGAGGCGATGCGCTATTCGACGCTGGGCGGCGGCAAGCGGCTGCGGCCGTTTCTCGTCATCGAGAGCGCGCGCCTCTTTGGCGTCGAAGGCGCGAGCGCGCTGCGCACGGCCTGCGCGCTGGAGATGATCCATTGCTATTCGCTGGTCCATGACGACCTCCCGGCGATGGACGACGACGATCTGCGCCGCGGTCGCCCGACGGCGCATAAGGCCTTCGATGAGGCGACCGCCATTCTCGCCGGCGACGGCTTGCTGACCTACGCCTTCGACGTCGTGGCCGATCCCGCGACTCACGCCGACGCTGCTCTGCGCGCCGCTTTGGTGCTGGCGCTCGCCCGCGCCGCGGGGCTCGGCGGCATGGTCGGCGGCCAGGCGCTGGACCTCGCGGCCGAGACGGCGGCCGTGCCTCTGACCATCGAAGAGACGCTGCAGATGCAGGCCATGAAGACGGGCGCGCTGCTGCGCTTCGCCGTCGACGCCGGCGCCATTCTCGGCGGGGCGACAACCGCGCAGGCGGCGGCGCTCACCCGTTACGGCAAAGCGCTCGGCGCGGCCTTCCAGGTCGCCGACGACATTCTCGACGCCGAAGGCGACAGCGCCGCGCTCGGCAAGCGCGCCGGCAAGGACGCCGAACGCGGCAAGGCGACGCTGGTCGGACTTCTGGGATTGGACGGCGCAAAGGCGCGCTGCGATACGCTCGTGAAAGAAGCGACAACCGCGCTCGCCGACACCGGGCTAGCGGAAAAAACCGAAATCCTCGCCGAAGCCGCTCGCTTCGTCGCCGCACGGCGCAACTGAAACGACATGCCCGCGCGCGAAACGAAGCCGCGCCGGTCGCCATTTCTCGCGCCGTGGCGAGTGCTGCGCGCGCACGACAGGCTTGCCGTCTGCGGCGCGATCGGCGCCGCCGCCGGGCTTGCCATCCCGCAAGCGATCGATCGAGCCGAGGTCGCCATCGACTGGCTTCCAACCGAATTTGCGCTCGTGACGCGCGCGCTGATCGGCTGGGATATCGCCGTGCTGCTCTATCTCCTCACCGCGGCGCGGATCATTCTACGCGCGACGCATGAGTCGATCCGCCGCCGCGCCCAGCTTTCCGACGAAGGCCGCAGCGCCGTGCTTTTCCTCACCGCCACGACAACTTTCGTGGCGATCGGCGCCATCATCGCAGAGCTTGGGCAGTCGAAGATGCTCTTCGCCGACGAAAAAGGCGCGCATATTGCGTTGGCGGTGACAACCGTCGTCGCCTCATGGACCTTCATGCATCTGATTTTCGCATTCCATTACGCCCACGAATATTACAGTGAAGAAGCCCATGCGTCGGATAGCGCCTCGCCGTCGCGCGGCGGCCTGAATTTCCCGAACACGCCCGCGCCGCACTATATCGACTTCCTCTATTTCTCTTACGTCATCGGCGTCGCCTGCCAGACCGCCGACGTCAACATCTGCTCGCGGCCGATGCGGGCCGTGGCGCTCGTGCATGGCGTCGTCTCGTTTTTCTTCAACACCACCATCCTCGCTTTGATGGTGAATATTGCGAGCCAATTCGTCTGATGCTTTGCGCCGACGACAAAGCGCGCATCCGCGCCATTCTCGTTGGCTCGATCGGCAATCTGGTGGAGTGGTTCGACTTCTACGTTTATTCGGCGTTCTCCCTCTATTTCGCCGACGCTTTCTTTCCCGGCGACGATCCCGTGGCGCAGATGCTTTCAGCTTCGGGCGTCTTCGCGCTCGGCTTTTTCATGCGCCCCATCGGGGCCTATATTTTCGGACGCATCGGCGACGGGCGCGGGAGACGCGCGGCCTTGATGCTCTCCGTGCTTCTGATGTGCGCAGGCTCGCTCATCATCGCCTTTGCGCCGACCTACGCCACGATCGGCGCGGCGGCGCCGGCGCTGCTGCTGTTCGCGCGGCTGCTGCAGGGCGCGAGTCTGGGCGGCGAATATGGATCGAGCGCAACCTATCTCGCCGAGACGGCGACGCCGGAGAAGCGTGGTTTCTACGCGAGCTTCCAATATGTCACGATGATTGCGGGGCAGCTCCTCGCCCTTGTCGTGCTGCTGGTTCTGCAAAATGTCTTGCTCGACGATCATGCGCTGCGCGCTTGGGGCTGGCGCATTCCTTTCGCCATCGGCGCGCTTCTCGCCATCGTCGCTCTGCTGATGCGCCGCGATCTTGTCGAAACCGCCGCTTTCGAAGCGGCGCGCGCGGAGGAGACGCGCGGCTCGCTACACGCGCTGCTCTCGCATAAACGCGAGACGGCGACGGTCGTGGGGCTGACGCTCGGCGGCACGATCGCTTTCTACGTGTACACGACCTATATGCAGAAATTCCTCAAGCTCTCGGCGGGGCTGAGCGCCGCGGAGACCACATGGATTTCGGCGGGCTCTCTGCTTTTCGCGCTTATGCTGCAACCCATCTATGGGGCGCTCTCCGACCTGATCGGACGCCGCCCCATGCTCATCGCCTTCGGCCTGCTCGGAACGCTCTGCACCGCGCCGCTGCTGACCGCCATCCAAGAGGCGCGCAACGCCTGGACAGCCTTCGGCCTCATCTGCGTGGCTTGGCTGATCGTCGGGCTCTACACGTCGATCAATGCGGTGGTGAAGGCCGAACTTTTCCCGGCTGCGATCCGCGTGACAGGGGTCGCCCTGCCCTATGCGGCGACCGTCTCGGTCTTCGGCGGCTCGGCGGAATATGTGGCGCTGTGGTTCAAGACGCAGGGCCATGAAAGCTGGTTCTATTGGTATGCGAGCGCGGCGATTTTCGTGTCGCTGGTTGTTTATGCGACGATGCCGGAGACGAGGGAGAAGATGCGGAGCTAGCTGGAAGCTGATAGCCCGGCATAAAGGAAAAAATGATGCGCTACGCTATCGTCATTGAAAAAGCAGCCGGTAATTTCTCCGCCTACGTCCCAGATTTGCCCGGTTGCATCGCCACGGGCGCCACGCTGGAAGAGATTAAGCAAGAGATCCGCGACGCCATTCGTTTCCACATCGAGGGGCTCGAAGCGGACGGGCTTCCGGTTCCGGCGCCAGTCGCAGTCGCCGAGTATATCGACGCCTGAATCGAAATCGCGCCTTGTTCACGGCTCGACGGTCGGACGGGCGTTCACACCGTTACCGTTTGAACAGCTCGCATTCGGCCTTGTCATTCCCGACGCGCGCAGCGCGATCGGGAATCCAGAGCCACAAAAGCGCTGGTTTGGTTCTGAATTTCCGATCGCTCGCTTCGCGAGCGTCGGGAATGACACCGAACCGATCAAGCGGATCTCGTATCAAACCGAAACCGGGCCGACGCCCAAATCCGCCAAGCGGACAGCAAGCTCGGGCGCAAGCATCGGCGTTACCACCGCGCTCGCCGGCGCCTCTATAATTTCCGCATAGCCTGCCGCCCCCAAATGGCGGTGAGCCCAGATCGTCGCTCGTAGGGCGTCGACAACCCAGACTTCTCGAACGCCATAGGCGGCGTAAATGCCGATCTTGCGGCCCTTGTCGTAATTCAGGCTCGAATCCGCGACCTCGACTGCGAGCAAAACGGCAGGGCCGTCGAGCGCGGTTAAATCCAAGTCGCGCCGAAAGACGCAGAAATCCGGCTCGATAAAGGTGGAGGCGTCGAGACGTAGCGTTGTCTCGGGGATGATCGCGAGATGGTCGGGCGCGGCGCGCTGGAAAAACCGGTTCAGTTCGCCCTTGATCCACTCATGCCGGGCGCCTTTTGGCGACATGGGCACGACCTCCCCGCCGATCAGCTCAAACCGCTCGTCCGCGTCGATAATGCCGACGCGGACCATCTCCTCGATCTCACCCACGCTGAAGCGCCGCCGGAGCATGCCGTCGGCGGCCTGGGTAACGAGAGGCAAAGCGTCTGGTCGCAGATGCGGGTTCATGGCGCAGGATGATAACACGCCGCGCGCCAGGGCGGCGTTGTTTTTCGCGAGATGCAGCGAGCCTGAAGGCTCGCGGTCCTGGGCGCCTCTGGACCGCGAGCCTTCAGGCTCGCATTATCTTCCCTAACTGGGACTCAGTTATCCAAGAAGCTCCGCAGCTTCCTCGACCGGCTCGGATGCTTCAGCTTCCTCAGCGCCTTCGCCTCGATCTGGCGGATACGCTCGCGGGTCACCGAGAACTGCTGGCCGACTTCCTCCAGCGTGTGGTCGGTGTTCATGCCGATGCCGAAGCGCATGCGCAGCACGCGCTCCTCGCGCGGCGTCAGCGAAGCCAGAACGCGGGTCGTCGTCTCGCGTAGATTCGACTGGATCGCCGCCTCGATCGGCAGCACGGCGTTCTTGTCCTCGATGAAATCGCCGAGATGCGAATCCTCCTCGTCGCCGATCGGCGTTTCGAGCGAGATCGGCTCCTTGGCGATTTTGAGCACCTTGCGCACTTTTTCGAGCGGCATGGCGAGCTTTTCGGCCAGCTCCTCCGGGGTCGGCTCGCGGCCGATCTCGTGCAGCATCTGGCGCGAGGTGCGCACGATCTTGTTGATCGTCTCGATCATATGCACCGGAATGCGAATCGTTCGCGCTTGATCCGCGATGCTGCGCGTGATCGCCTGACGAATCCACCAGGTGGCGTAGGTCGAGAATTTGTAGCCGCGGCGATATTCGAACTTATCGACCGCCTTCATCAGGCCGATATTGCCTTCCTGAATGAGGTCGAGGAACTGCAGGCCGCGGTTGGTGTATTTCTTGGCGATAGAGATGACGAGGCGCAGATTGGCCTCGACCATCTCCTTCTTCGCCTGACGGGCCTCGCGCTCGCCCTTCTGCACCATATGCACGATCTTGCGGAACTCGGAGATCTCCAAGCCCGTCTCGGTCGCCAGCGCATGGATTTCGGCGCGCAGATCCTTGATGCGGTCCTTCTCTTCGGCGACGAATTCCTTCCAGCCCTTGGAGCGAAGCTGCGCGACGCGCATCACCCATTTGGGGTCGAGCTCGGAGCCGTGGAACTTGTCGAAGAAGTCCTCGCGCGCGACGCCATAGCTGTCGGCAAGGCGCAACAGCTTCGTCTCATAGCCGATGAGACGCTTGTTGATGTCGTAGAGCTGCTCGACCAGCGCCTCGATGCGATTCTGGTTCAGGGAAAGAGACTTGACGTCGGTGACGATCTCTTTCTTGAGCTGCTTGTATTTGCGCTCCTGAGCGGGCGTCAGCGTCTCGTTCTTGAGCTTGTTCTCGACATTCTGGTCCTGCAGGCGGCGCAGCTTCTTATAGGCGTCGGCGACGCGCGCGAAGGTTTCCAGAACCTTGGGCTTCAGCTCGGCCTCCATGGCCGAGAGCGACACGGAATTCTCCATGTCGTCTTCTTCCTCGAAGGTTTCCTCTGAGGGAGCGCCTTCGGCAAGACCTGCTGGCGGCGTGCGCGGCGCGGTGGCCGGCGCCATCTCGCCGCCCTCGCCCTCTTCCTCCTCGGCGGGTTTCGCGCCCGCCTTGCCCTCGGGGCCGGCGTAGGTCGCCTCGAGGTCGATGATATCGCGCAGCAGAACCTTTCCGGCCTCGAGCTCCTCGCGCCAGATGATGATCGCCTGGAAGGTCAGCGGGCTCTCGCAGAGGCCCGCGATCATCGCCTCGCGGCCGGCCTCGATACGCTTGGCGATGGCGATTTCGCCCTCGCGCGAGAGCAGCTCGACCGACCCCATTTCGCGCAGATACATGCGCACCGGGTCGTCGGTGCGATCGGCCGGCTCGGAGGAACGCGTGGCCACCGCCGTCGCGCGCGTGTTCTCGACGAGCTCGCCGCCCTCGGCTTCCTCTTCCTCGGCGGCCTGCTCTTCCTCGGCGTCGTCCGGATCCTCGCCCTCGGAGACGGTGATGCCCATTTCGGAGAGCATCGCGTAGACGTCCTCGATCTGGTCGGAGGAAACCTCCTCCGACGGCAGGACGGCGTTCAATTCGGCATAGGTGACGAAGCCGCGCTTTTTGGCGGACTTGATCATCCGCTTGACGGCGGCGTCATTGAGGTCGAGAAGCGGCCCGTCGGCGGCGTCTGCCGTCACGGCGCCTTCATTATCGACCTTGTCTTCGTCTTTCTTCGCCATACACAGCTCCACACGCTCCCGACCGCAGCGCCTCATGGGGCTGCTGGCCAGGCCTCGTATCTGTCGATCGAGCCGGAGGTCGCGAACTCCGGCTTTCCCCTGCCCGGGCGCGGGCCAAAAGCCCAGGCGCCGGCTCGTATTCCACATTCCGCGCGGGGTCTTAAAGTCCCGCTAACCACACTCAAATTGCGCGCTGGGTCCAGAAAGTCAAAGCGAGCGCGTCGAACGGCCCGAAGAGGCGCCGAACCCCTCCAGAGCCGCTTCCGCGCCATCTAGCGCGGAGAGTTGCGTTTGAATATCCCTCAGGCGCGCTAAATCTTGCTCGCTGGAGTTCGCCGCCAGTCGGGCTTCCACCGCGCGAAGCTCCTTATTTAGCGCCCAGAAACGGCGATGCAAGACCAAAGCCTGACGCAGGCTCTCCGCGGCGTCGGCAGGCGACGCCTCCGGCCGCACGCTCCAGAGCGCGGCATGCGCAACCATGCCCTCGAGCCGCGACGCGACGCCGCCAAGACCCGACTCTTCAAGGTGTTGCATTAGATCGGCGCGTTCGCCGCCGCCGGTTTCGGTCCAGCGCACGAAGGCGTCGCGCAGGGCGGCGGCCTCGTTCGAGGCAAACTCCAGCCCCGCCACTTCTTCGACTTGGGCGGCGAGCACGTCCGGGTGATTCATCAAAATGAGCAGAATCAGGGCGTCGCGCGGCGCGATCGGCGGCTTGACGCCGCGAAAGAGCGGGGAATTGGCGAGCGATTGGCTGATCCGGACTGGCCCCGCCTCCGTTGCGCCGGGACGGTAGGCCCCGCTGCGCCGTGGGGTAAAATCGCGCCCCCTGGCCGGCGCCGCCGGCGCGCGGCCGAAAAGGCGGCCGAGGCGGTCGCGCAATTCCTCGCCATAGTAGCGGCGCAAAGTTTCGTCGCCGATCTGGCCGGCGATCTCGCGCAAGCGCCGTTCGAGCCCGGCCCGACGCTCGGGCGTATCGAGGGCGACGCCCTCGGTCTCGCGCATCCAGAGCAGATCGACGAGCGGCAAGGTCTGGCTCACCGCCTGCTGCACGGCGCCCGGGCCGCCGGCGCGCAATAATTCGTCCGGGTCCTGCCCATCCGGCAGCAGCACGAAGCGCAGCGTCTTGCCGGGACCAATGAGCGGCAGCGCCGTATCGACCGCGCGGAAGGCCGCCTTGAGCCCCGCCTTGTCGCCGTCGAAACAGAGGATGGGCTCCTCGGCCATGCGCCACAGGAGATTGCATTGTTCGGGCGTCAGCGCGGTGCCGAGCGGCGCGACGGCATGCGCGAACCCGGCCGCCGTGAGGGCGATGACGTCCATATAGCCCTCGACGGCGATGACCGTCCCCGCGTCATGGGCGGCTTTGCGGGCGTTGTGGAGATTGTAGAGCGTGGCGCCTTTATGGAAAAGCGGCGTCTCGGGGGAGTTCAGATATTTCGCCTGTGCGTCCGCTTCCATGGCGCGCCCGCCGAAAGCGATGACCCGCCCGCCCCGGTCGCAGATCGGGAACATCACGCGATTACGAAAACGGTCGTAGGGAACCGGGATGTCGTCGCCATGGATAAGGAGCCCGGCCTCGATCATGGTCTCGACCGTCGCCCCCTTGCCCGCGAGATAGTCGCGCAGCGCATGGCGTTCGGCCGGCGCGAAGCCGAGGCGGAATTTTTCGCGCGAGGCGGCGGAGACCTGCCGGCGATCGAGATAGGCGCGCGCCTCGCGCCCGGCGGGGGCCGCGAGCTGTTTTTGGAAGAATTCGGCCGCCCATTCCGAAACCTCTTGCAGCGTCGCGCGCTTTTGCTCCTCGACCCGCTGCTCGTTCGTTTCGAGAGGCATAGGCAGGCCCGCCATGGCCGCCAACCGCTCGACAGCCTCGGGGAAAGAGGCCCCTTCGGATTCCGTGAGAAAATCGAAGATGTCGCCACTCTTGCCGGCCGAGAAATCGAACCAGCGCATCTTCTGGTCGTTGACGTAAAAGGAAGGCGTCTTCTCGGCGTTGAAGGGCGAGAGCCCGCGCCACTCGCGCCCCTGCTTCTTGAGCTTCACCTTATGGCGCACCACCTCGGAGACGGGCACGCGCGCCCGGATTTCGTCGAGGAAGGAGGGGGAGAAGCGCATAGCTGTCTTCTACAGGCCCAAACGGTCGAGGCAAATGGACTTGACTCCAGGCAGGGCGTATATACGATTATATATGCGATTTTGCGCCACGCCACTTCTCCGAAGCGATAATTTTCAAAAAAATCACTGATATGCGCCGCATCTCCGGTGCAAAAATCATAGGTGAAATCTATGGCAGGCGTCCATTTTGGGGCCTTCGAATGGGACCCGGCAAAGAATGAGGCGAACTGGGAGAAACACGGCATCGACTTCGAAACGGCGATTGAAGTGTTCGAGGGGCCCTATCTGCGGATCCCGTGAACGAAACGGTGAAGTTCGCTGGATCGCAGTCGGCTCCGCGGCGGGTCGGGTGGTCGCGGTAGTCTGCACCGAACGGAACGAACGGACGCGCATCATCTCGACCCGAGTGGCGAGGACCAAGGAACGTGAAACCTACAACAAGCTTTGCAGCGACGCCTCTTGAAGACGGCGCTCGAAAAAAAAGACCCATCCGGGATATGGGCGACGCGGAAAAGGACGCCGCGATCGCGAGCGATCCCGATTGGGCGGAATATGAACCGATCGACTGGAGCAAGGCGGAACTCGTCGTTCCGCCGAAGAAGCAGGCCATCTCGATCCGCCTGGACCAGGACCTGATCGACTTTTTCAAGTCGGAAGGGCCTGGCTATCAACGGCGCATCAACGCCGTCTTGCGCAGTTACATGCAGGAGCGCAAACGCGCCTAGATGCGGCGGCGGCTTATTTGCGACTCGCTTCCCCAAATAGCCGCGACCGCGATCGCAACCCTCAGTTTTTCGCAAGCGCCCCAAACGGCTCGGCGAAATTCGGCAGGGTCGTCACCGGCCCGCCGTCGAAATTCAGCGGCCCCGAGAAGGTCACACGCACCGCTGGCGGCTCCACGGGCTTGAAGTGGCGGTCCATCACGCCGACGCCGCAGACCGCGCTCGGCGCGACGCCCGCGCGGCATTGGCCGTAGAGCGGATCGCTCGGCAGCAGCGAGCCATAGCCATAGGTGATCTGGTCGGAGCGCGAATTGAAGATGTTGAAGGCGTCGAGCTGCAGGCGCCAGCCGTCCGCCCAGCGATAGCCGAGCCTGGCGTTGACCGTGCCCGTCGCCGGCGACTTCAGATAGCCGTCCTCGGTCAGCGGGCGGGGGCCGATGTAGCGATATTTGATCGCCCCGAACCAGCCCGTCGCCTCGCCGATCTCCAGCCCGCCCATGGCCGTTATGGCGACGGAATTTTGAAGGAAATTGCCCGGCGCATTGCCGAGGAAGGTTCCGTAAGGGAGAGCCTCCGGCGTCAGCAGATCGGCGTAGGCGAGCGCCTGGCCTGTGTCGAAGCCGCGATAGCGCGCATGCACCAGCGCGACGTCGCCGTCGAAATTGATCCAGGACACGGGACGGTAATGGTTGGCGATTTCGACGCCGTAGCGGCGGCTCGGACGGCCGTATGTCGTCGTGCCGCTGTCGCCTTCGAATTGGTTCTCGGAGTCGAGATTGAGCCAGAAGAAGCTGACGCTCGAATCGAGACCCTCGATGAATTTGGTGCGCGCGCCGATCTCGGCGCCCCGCGACTTCACCAGCAGCGGAATGGGCGCGACAACCGAGAAACTATCCTGGTCGGAAAGCTCCGAGGTCGAGAAACGCTGCACCGTCCCGCGCGCGTCGGTCGAATGGAAGCCTTCGCCGTAGTTGGCGAAGAGCTCCGTCTTCGCCCAGGGCCCGAGGATGATCGAGGCTTTGGGGCTGAAGAGGGCCGAGTCTTTCGAGCCGCTGTTGAAGGGCCCGGTCCAGAGAAAGGCGGGCAGGCCCGCGCTCGTCGCAACGACAGGAGAACCCCAAAGCGACTGCAATGAATTGACGTTGGCGTTGAAATAATCGAAGCGCCCGCCCGTGACCGTTTTCAGCCAGGGCGTCCAACGCACGGTCGTATCGGTCCAGAAGCTGATGCTGCCCTCGCCCACGCCGTCGTTGCGGACCGTCTCGAAGGGCGTGCGGCGGAACGCGTTCTGCAAGCCGAGGCGAATATCGTCATAGCGGCCCTGGGCGCCGATGCGCGTCTCGACCGGCAGGCCGAAACTGTCCCATTTGATATTGTGCTGCGCATTGACGCCCGCCATCCAGCGCCGGTCGAACTGGCTGAACTGGTCGCCGAGATTCTGGTTCGACAGGAAATAAGTGAAGTCGTTGTAGAGATCGAGCGTGGAGCGCACGACATAGGCTTCGACGCGGCTCGAATGATTGCCCTCAGTCTGACTCCATCGGCCCGAGAGTGAGAAGCGGGTGGTGTCGCCGCCGTCCGTCGGGTTCAACGTGCCCCAGAGCGAGAGAAGCCCGCTATTGACCGCCCGCTCGGGGATTTGATCCGTCGAATACCAGCGGTTGGCGTAGCCCATGAAGGTGACCGCCGCGCCGTCTTCCTGCGTGCCGCGCTGCCAGCGAAACACGCTGTTGATGCGGCGCAGATTGTCGCCGCGCTCCCAGGGCCCGTTGTAATATTGCGACTCGACGGCGCCATAGGCCGAGCCGCCGGCAAAATCCTTATAGGGGGCGATGGCGAGCGCGCGGCCATAGCCGAAGCTGCCGCCGGTGAACTGATAGAAGCCCTTGTCGATCTTGTCTTTGTATTGGAGATAGATCGAGCCGGCCGAGGAGAAATCGCCGTCCTGCGCGTCATAGGGCCCCTTGCGGGCGAGCACATAGCCGAGCAGCTCTGGGATCATGAAATTGGCGTCCGCATAGCCCTGCCCGTGGCCATGCGTGCGCATGTTGAGCGGCATGCCATCGAGATAGAGCGCGAGGTCGCTGCCGTGGTCGAGGTTGAAGCCGCGTAGATAATACTGATTCGCCTTGCCCTCGCCCGAGTGCTGGGTGACGGCAAGCCCGGGCACGATCTCCAGAGCCTCGCCCGGACGCGCGAAGGGGATGGAATTGACTTCCTTGCCGGTGAAGAATTTCTCGCTCGAGGAGGTGATCGGCGGCGGCGTGGGGCCGGCCGGCGCGGCGGGCGCCGGCTGAGCGACGGTCAAACGCGGCGCCGGCACGACATGGGTGTGGTAAACCTCGTGGGTGTGCGTCTTGCCGCCATGCGTATGGGAAACGGCATGCGTATGGCCGATGGTGATCGTCGGCAACGCCTGTTGCGCAAAAGCCGGGGAAACGCCGAGAGCCGCCCCTATAGCGAAGACAGAGACGGACGTGAGACGGTGCTTCATTAGCCTCCCCCAGTCAAACTTTATGCGTGTGATCTTTTTTTAAAAGTTTCTTACGCCAAGTTCAGGCTGTCAATGACGCCGCAACCAAATTGAGGATCACGTCACATTTTTGCAACAGAAATACAGCGTTGCAAAAATCAACGATGCGCATGACCCGCGCTGGCGGGCCCCAAAGACGGCTTCTCATCCTCGGGCTGCGCGGGAACCACGACAAGCTGTCCATAACGCACGCCGCGCTCGCCGATGAGATGGCTCGCGAAATGCTCGACCTCGGATTTCCGCCCCTTGAGCAGCGAGACTTCGAGACAACTGGCTTCATCGAGATGCACATGCAGCGTCGCGATGGACATATCGGCGTGGCTGTGATGGTCGTGAACGAGCTTTTTGGAGAGCTGCCGGGTCTCGTGGTCATAGACATAGACGAGCGCGGCCACGCAATTGCGCGCCTCGTCGTCAACCTTGGGCTCTTTGAGCAACCCCGCCCGCACGAGGTCGCGCACGGCTTCCGAGCGGTTCCGATGGCCGCCGGCCTCCATGTAGAGATCGAGCGCGCTCATCAGCTCGTCGTCGATCGTCACCGTCACGCGCTGCATCGTCTTTCCCGCAATGGCCGCCGCCCGCATCCGACGAGCCTTCTAGCTTCGCCTTCCCTGCGCCGCAACGCTCGGGCGATTCGCTCCGCCCTTATCACTTGGCCTTGTCGGGGCGAAGCGCCTTTGGCATGGTGCGCGCCAACCATAACAAAAAGGAACGTCGAGATGACCGGGTTCGGGAGGAGACTGGCCGCCCTTCTACTCTTCTGCATGGGGATCGGGCTTGCCGCGCCGGCGCTGGCGCATACGCCGGACATTTCCACCGCCAAAATCACGCCGCAGCCAAACCGCGTCTATGTGGTGGACGTCGGCTTCCTCGCGACCGACCTCGAGCGCATGTTCCAGGACACGATGGACGAGCGCGCCGGCGTCGATCTCTCGCCGCCCGGCGTGCTGGAGGAGGAGATCGGCAAATTCGTCGCCAAGCGCGTCGCCATGCGCGACGAGGCCGGCCGCGCCTGCCTCGCCAAGGTCGAGAAGGCCGGCGAAGACCCGACGAACCAGGACAGCGCCCTGATCGTGATGCGCTTCGACTGCTCGGGGACGACCGGCAAGGCCTTCTACGACGCGACCAAGCTTCTCGCCGCCCAGGGCTCCAAGGGCAAGCATCTCGTCACGCTCAACGGCGAGAACGCCGGCGAGACCATGCTCTATCCGCAAAACCCGCCGCTCGACCTCTCGCAGCCCATGGAGACGACCGGCCAGCTCATGGTGAAATTCTTCGAGGCGGGCGTCGAGCATATCGTCACGGGCTACGACCACCTCTGCTTCCTCTTCGCGCTGATCCTCTGGGCGCATAGCGTCATGCCCGTGGTGAAGATCGTCACGGCCTTCACCATCTCGCACTCGATCACGCTATCGCTCGCGGCGCTCAATATCTTCACCCTGCCCTCGTCGCTGACCGAAGCGCTGATCGCCGCCTCGATCATCTTCGTCGCGGCGGAGAATTTCTGGTCGCGCAAAATTGACCAGCGTTGGCGCAACACCTTTCTCTTCGGCTTCATCCACGGCTTCGGCTTCGCCTCGGCGCTGACCGAGATGGGCGTTCCGCAGGGCGCGGTCGTGCCGGCGCTGGCGGCCTTCAACATCGGCGTCGAAGCCGGCCAGATCGCCATCGTCATGGCGGTGCTGCCGATCCTGTTCTACATCGACCGCCACACCGACGGAAAACGCCACGACAAGCTCGTCTACGCCCTCTCCGGGCTGATCGCGCTCGCCGGCGCCTTCTGGTTCCTGCAGCGCATCGGGGTCATTCCGGGGGCGTGAGCCAATCCCTCCCCTTTACGGGGAGGGTGGCGCAGCGAAGCTGCGACGGGTGGGGTAAAGCCCCACCAGAGTCGTTGCGGCTTGAACCCCACCCGGCGGCCTTCGGCCGCCGACCTCCCCGTAAAGGGGAGGTATGGGGCCGATCACGCCAGATCGCTATTCGGATAGCTTGCCCGCCGCTCCCCCTGCCCTATCTGCCGCCGCCAACCGGAGCGGCTGCAATGAACGCGCTGAAAACCGACGACTTCCGTGTCGAAAAACAAAACGCCGAATGGGTCGTGACCTTCACCCCCACCGGCGCCCGTTTCTTCTTCGGCGACGACGGCATGGAGACGCGCACAAGCGAATCCGACGTGCCGCCCGAAGATTTACCGACCGACTATGATCCGCTGGAGATCGAACGCATGGCTGCGCGGCTGGCCTATCTCGCCCGAGGTCACGCGATTTGAATTGGACAGCGACGCCGACATGGCGACCACCGCCGTCATTGCGAGGAGCGAAGCGACGAAGCAATCCAGAGCCACATCACGGCTCTGGACTGCTTCGCTTCGCTCGCAATGACGGCGGGGTTCCCCGGCGCTCGCAGTATTACGCCTTCACGCGCACATAGTCGCCCGGCGCGTCGCAAAGAACCTCTAACTTGCCGCCGCCGGGCTCGCGCGCGGGAACCTTGCGCGGCGCCTGGGCGGTGATCCACTCCAGCCAATGCGGCCACCAGGAGCCGGGATGCTCCTCGGCCGCCGCGACCCACTCGTCGAATCCGCCCTTCACCGGCCCGCCGGTCATATAGCCATATTTGCCCTTCGCCGGCGGATTGATGATGCCGGCGATATGGCCCGAGCCCCCGAGCACATAGGTGACCTCGCCGCCGAAGAATTTGTCGCCGCGGAAAACCGAGCGCGCCGGCGCGATGTGGTCTTCCTTCGTCGCGACGGAATAGACGGGAATCTTCACGAGGCGCAGATTGATCGGCACGCCGCTCATCACCATCTCGCCGCGCGTGATGCGGTTTTCGAGATAGCAGCTCCGCATATAGAAGGAGTGATTGGCGCGCGGGATGCGCGTTGAATCAGAGTTCCAGTAGAGCAGATCGAAGGCCACGGGCTCGACGCCCTTCATGTAATTATTGACCACATAGGTCCAGATCAGCTCGTTCGGTCGCAGCATGTTGAAGGCGTTGGCCATCTTCACGCCTTCGAGATAGCCGGTCTTCGCCATGGCCTCGTCGAGCGCCGCCATGCGCGCCTCGTCGATGAGGATCTGAAGATCGCCCGCCTCGCTGAAATCCACCTGCGTCGCAAAGAAGGTGACGCTCTCGATGCGGTCGTCGCCCGTCGCCGCCATATAGGCGAGCGTCAGCGCCAGCAGCGTGCCGCCGACGCAATAGCCCGCCGCCGTCACCTTGCGCTCGCCGGTCGCCTTCTCGATGACGTCGAGCGCCGTGAGAATCCCCTCGTGCATATAGGCCTCGAAACCCTTCTCGGCCTTGCTCTCGTCGGGATTGACCCAGGAGATGATGAAGACGGTAAAGCCCTGCTCGACCGCCCAGCGCACGAAGCTCTTGTCCTTGTTGAGATCGAGCACGTAGAACTTATTGATCCAGGGCGGCATGAGGAGCAGCGGACGCGCATAGACCTCCTCGGTCGTCGGCGAATATTGGATGAGCTCCATCACGTCGTTGCGCCAGATGACCTTGCCGGGCGTGTTGGCGAGATCGATCCCAAGACGGAACTTGCTGTCGTCGCTCTGGCGAATCTTCAGCACGCCGCCGCCGGCGTTGATGTCCTCGGCGAACATCTTCAAACCGCGGATCAGGTTCTCGCCCTTGTTCTCGATCGTTGCGCGCAGCAGCTCGGGATTGGTCGCGACGAAATTCGACGGCGACACCGCGCTCGCCAGCAGCCGCGTGTAGAAGGCCGCCTTGGCGCGCGTTTGCGGATCGAGCCCCTCCGCCTTGTCGACCATCTCGCCGGCCCAGCGGGACGTATAGAGATAGGACTGGCGCAGCCAATCGAAGAAGGGATTCTGCTCCCATTCGGGCGAGGCGAAGCGCTTGTCGGCGGGATCGGGCGGCACGATCGGCGGAACATTCTCGCCCGTATAGCGGCGCATGGTCTGGCGCCAGATTTCGCTCAAGCCGCCGTAAAGCTCGGCCTGCGCCACGGCGGCGCGGTCGGGTTTCGCCAGCCAATATTCCGCGACGACGCCCAGCGTCTTGGTGGCGTCGGCGACGCTCGCCGCAAGCTCGCTGCGCGGCCCGCCCGCGTCGACATTGCCGATTGCCGCGGCGATTGCCTTGCGGCCCTGGTCGACGAGCTTGGCCATATTCTCGGCCATGAGTTCGAGCTCGGCGCTCGTCAGCGGCGATGGAATCGGCGGCATCAGCATCGATTGCGCGCCCGCCTCCGCGGCACGCGACTCGGCCTTCCGTTCCTTGCGCGGCGCGCTGGCGGCAGGCTCCGCCGCCGTCTCCCGCGTCTTGGCGGCCGCCGCCTTGGCTTTCTTCTCGCCCTTCTTCTTGGATTTCTTCTTGCGCCCCGTCGCCTCCGACGCCGCCTCGATCCCTGGCGGGGCCTTCCGCCCCTCGACCGCAGGCTCTTCGTCGCGCGTGACCGTCATGCTTTCTCCTCGAAATTTTCCCGCGGGCGGCGGCTTTTGGCGGCCTGGGCGCTATGCCCATAACGACCCGGCGCGCCTCGGTCTATCGGCGTTTTGGCGGCCAAGAAAGCGGCTGGCCGGCCGCGCCGCGCCTCCGCGCGAGCCGAAGGAAGGTATCGTCTATTTCTTACAATCACATAGAACTCCGGACGCCGCCACTCCGCCATGATGTCGCGGGATCGGGCCTATCGCTCAATAGAAAACACCGGGCAATGGCGTGAGCGGCAGCTCATGCGCCGCCGCGACAGGGGCCGAGACGACGCGCCCGTCGAAGATGTCGAGCCCCGCGCGCAAATGTGGATCGTCGGCGAGCGCCGCCCGCCAGCCCTTGTTCGCGATCGCGAGGACGAAAGGCAAAGTGGCGTTGTTGAGCGCGAAGGTCGAGGTGCGCGGCACGACGCCCGGCATATTGGTCACGCAGTAATGCACCACGCCGTCGACGACATAGACCGGGTCGGAATGGCTCGTCGGGCGCGAGGTCTCGCAGCAGCCGCCCTGGTCGATGGCGACGTCGACGATGACGGCGCCGCGCTTCATCGTGTGCAACATGTCGCGCGTGACGAGAATGGGCGCGCGGGCGCCCGGCGTCAGCGCGGCGCAGATGACGAGATCGGCGCGCCTGATGGTTTCGGCGACGGATGTGCGGGTGGAATAGATGCTCCGTACAATCGACCCGAATCTCGCTTCGAGACGGCGCAGGGCCTCGACGTTGCGATCGGCGACAAGCACGCTCGCGCCCATGCCCAGCGCTATCGCCGCCGCCTGCAAGCCGACATTGCCGGCGCCGAGAATGAGAACCTCCGCCGATGGAACGCCCGGCGCGCCGGCGAGCAGCACGCCTCTCCCGCCCTCGCCTTTTTCGAGAAAGCGCGCGCCCACCTGCGGCGCAAGACGGCCGGCGATTTCCGACATCGGCGCCAGCAGCGGCAGACCACCGCCGGCGGACGTCACCGTTTCATAGGCGATGCAATTGGCGCCGCTCTGCATCAAGCCCCGCGTGAGCGCGGCGTCGGCGGCAAGATGCAGATAGGTGAAAAGGACCATCCCCGGCCGCAGCAGCGCGATTTCGCTCGGCTGCGGCTCCTTGACCTTCACGATCAATTCGGCGCTCGCAAATATCTCCGCTGGGCCTTCGACGAGTCGGGCGCCGGCCAGCGCATAATCGTCATCCGTCAGGCCAGCGCCCGCCCCTGCGCCTTTCTCGATCAGCACGTCGTGGCCGGAATGAACCAGCTCCGCGACGGACGACGGCGTCAGGCCGACGCGATATTCATTGTCCTTGATTTCCCTGGGCGCGCCGACACGCATCCGCCGCTCCGCAAAATTTCTCCATCACTATATGCGAAGCGCGCCGGTCGGGGACAAGGGCTCCGGTGAAGCCGCGTTCACGACGCGCACGTCGGGCGCGCGCGTCGCATTTGTCGATATTGCTAAGCCGCCCTCGCGCGCTCGACGCTCCGGCCTCGAGCCGCCTGCGAGATGATCTGGCAGTAAAGATCGGCGGTCTGGGCCATGTTTACCAGAATGTCGCTCTTCTGGCCCGCCGACAGGCTTTCGATCTGGGCAAAAGCTTTCGGCAGATGATCGACGTCCTCCTCGACATGAACCCTCAAGAAGTTGGCGCAGCGCTTGCCGTGCGCGCGCTCGACGCGCTGATAGATGTCAGGGCAAACGGATACCGCGACTCCTTCCAGGAGAAGGATGTAACCAAAGAGCGCGGTCGGATCGAGGCGCTCGATCTTGTAGTATTGCGACTCGTAAAACGCCTTTGTTATGGAATGTTCGGGAAAATCCTCGAGCTTCGACCCCAGGCCGCGCAGATCGTTCAACGCCAGGCGCTCATGCAGTTTTTCCTCGCCGATATGCTGAACGAAGCGGCGGTGAAGCAGGTCTCTGTCGACCCGGCAAAGGCCCGCCGCAAGACCCAAAAGCCGCGTCGAGTGGCAGACGTAGTAATAGGTCTGCGCGAGAAAATCGGCGTAGGCGTAGGGATTTTCCCAAGGGCACGCCGACATTTCTTTTTTCACGTTGTTGAGAAGAACATCGAGCGCTTCACGCATTTTTCGCCCCCTTGTATCGAGCCCTTTGGATGGGATGTTGCCGCTTGACGCCCCAGAGGTACCGTACTGCGCGGGCAACCTCCGCTTCCCCGCCGGTCATGTTTTGCGGAAAGAAGGCGACGAGATCGACCGGCGAATTGTGGTGGACCAGACCGGTCGCCAGAGGCGTCGCGCCGAGTCGATAGGTCGTCTTGTGCATGCCGCGATCAGCGCGCATGGCGCCCGTCATGGCGTCGGCGCCCGACTCCAAAAAGCGCTGGATGAGAAGGCCCATCATGACGTCTTTCATCGGCAGCCCGAGGGCGTTGCTCCGCGCCATCGGATGGATTGTCAAATTGCAGCAGATGATGATGTCTTTGCCATTGGCGCGCAGCCCATCGATGGATTCCGCGGGCCACATCTGAAAATAGGAATCCTCGCGCACGCTCGGGAGCTCGATATCCCGCCAGCGCATCAGGCCCAGCGCCAAACATACGGGGCCGCGAAAGACGCAGAGGATTTCGTCTTGCCGGGCGAAATCGTCCGAGAACATTTTGTCGAGCCCATCCAGCTCCCTGAATGTCTCCGACCAGACCATCTTCCACATGGCGTAAGCGCTTTTGTAGTCGCTCAATTGAGCAGACGACGGGTTGGCGCCGGGAAGCGAAACAACGCGTAATGTTGGTAGAATGTCGCTGGCTATCATGTCATTTTTACTCCTAATAATTACAACAATTAAGTATTACATTGATCTCATGGCACAATGTTGGCAAAAAGTTGACTATTTTGCGAGTTTATTATAGAGTTAATACATAGTGCAAGAATCAAACTTCTTTCTCATAAATATATACTGTAACAGCTTGACTATATACTTCAGCAATAAGTGATTGAATGGATATGACTTGATTTCTAGACAGCCATGCCGTGCAATAAGCTCGGCAGAGGCCGCCCGCGGCCTCTCCCAGGCGCAGGGCGCTCGAGCGCCTCGCAAAATTGTTGCCTCGAGACCGGTCTAAATTGGGCAGGATGAATATATGCAAAGGGCGCCGCTCGCGAGAGCGGCCACGGTAAAGCCGCCGGCTCGCATCGAAACGGAGAGGAACGGCCATGCCCACAATCAATACCGACAAGGTTTGCTTCATCGTCGTCAAAGCGCGCGAACTCGAAAGCGAGGACGAAGGCATGGACGCCGACGCCTCCAACGCCACCGACGACAATTTCGTGAGCGTCATGACCGAAGAGGCCTTTGCTACGGTGCGTGACGAAATTGCTTCCTTCATCGACGCCATGGACGAAGACGAGCAGGCTGAGCTCGTGGCCCTCACCTGGATCGGACGCGGCGATTATGCAGGGGCGGATTGGAACGAGGCGGTGCGTGAGGCGCGCGCCCGGCGTCAGGGCTCGACCTCGGCCTATCTCATCGGCATCCCCCTTCTTTCCTCTCTGCTCGAAAATGGCCTCGGCGAATTCGGCGAAAGCTGCGCGCTCTACGCGGCCGACAGACAATAGAGCGCGCGGGCGCCAAGGGCGACGCTGGAAGGATGACGCGAGCGCGCCATATCGCTTCTGCGGCACGTATTTGAGGAGTCGGTCAAATGAACCGCAGAGTTTTCGCTCTTGCGCTTTCCCTTTCGCTCGGACTGGCCTTCGCGCCACGACTGGCCTTTGCGGAAAACCATCTTTCCGAAGCGATCGCGCATACCAAGCAGGCGATCGATCACGGCAAGCAGGGTCATGGCGACGTGCTCGCCACCCACGCCGAACAAGCGCTGAAACACGCCGAAGCGGCCGAGAAGGAAAAGGCGAACCCGCATATCAAGCAGGGCATCACCCATCTCGAAAAGGCCATCGAAACGGGCAAGGAGAAAAAAGCTGAAGCCGCGACCAAACACGCGGAAGAAGCGCTGATGCATCTCGAGCAAGCAAAATAAGCCGCGCAAAAGGGCGGCTTTGCCCGCTCTTTTGTCAAACATGACAGCGCTGGCGCGATCGCTTATGTGAAGCCTCGGGTATGAAGGGGGCGAGCATGAGCCTGCGCGAACTGGCGCGCGCCAAATCCATCGAGCGTCTTCGATCGGAAGCCGACGGCGCAGGCGGCTTCCCCCGCGTGTTGGGCGTGTGGCAGCTCACCAGCATCGGGCTCGGCGGATTGATTGGCGTCGGCATTTTCGTGCTGACCGGCGTCGTCGCCGCGACGCAGGCCGGCCCGGCCGTCGCCTTGTCCTTTTTGATCGCCGGCGTCGCCAGCGCCGCCGCCGCGCTGTCCTATGCGGAATTCGCCGGGCTGATTCCGGTCGCGGGCAGCGCCTACACTTATTCTTATGCGGTGCTCGGCGAGCTGGTCGCCTGGATCATCGGCTGGGACCTGCTGCTCGAATATGCGCTGGTGGTCGCCGTCGTCTCCATCGGCTGGTCCGGCTATTTGCAGGCGCTGCTCGCCCAGCTCGGCATTCCCCTTCCCGATTGGGCGGCCGGCGCGGCGGGGACCGGCCCCGGTCATGTCGTCGATCTTCTCGCGGCGCTCGGCGCCTTGGGCGTCGCAGGGCTGCTGACGCTGCGCATCGAATGGGGCGCGCGTTTCAACACGGCGATGGTGGTTGTTAAGGTCGCGGCCGTGCTCTTCGTCATCGCCGCCGGCCTGCCCTATGTGCGCCTAGAGAACTGGCGGCCTTTCATGCCCTTCGGCTTCTCGGGTGTCGCCGAGGGCGCGGCGGTCGTGTTCTTCGCAGTCTTTGGCTACGACACGCTGACGACGGCGGCGGAAGAAGCGCGTCATCCGCAACGTGACCTGCCCCGCGCCGTGCTGCTGTCGCTCGCCATATCGCTCACGCTCTATGTCGCCATGTCGCTGGTGCTGACAGGCATTGCGCGCTTCGACACGCTGGACACGCCGGCGCCCGTCGTCGCCGCTTTCGCCTCGATCGGCCTGCCCTGGGTGGCCTTCATCGTGTCGATCGCCGCCGTCGCCGGCATCACCAGCGTGATGCTGGCGTTTCTGTTGGGCTGCGCGCGCATCTGGTTCGCGATGAGCCGCGACGGCCTGCTGCCGCAGTGGTTCGCCGTGGTGCATCCGCGCTTTCGCACGCCCTATCGGCCGACGCTCATCGCCGGCGCGCTGACGGCGATCGTCGCCGCGCTTTATCCGATCAAGGAAGTGGCCGAACTCGTGAATATCGGCACGCTTTCCGCCTTCGTGGTCATTTGCGTCGCCGTCATCGTGCTGCGCAAAACCCGGCCCGATGCGCCGAGAAGCTTCCGCACGCCTTTCGTGCCCTTCACGCCGCTCGCCGGCGTCGGCTTCTCGCTGTGGCTTTTATCCAGGCTCCCAGCCATCGCCTGGGAGCGCTTTCTTATTTGGATGGCGATCGGGCTGGCAATTTATTTCCTCTACAGCCGACGCCATAGCCGGCTGGCGCGCGGGCTGCGTTGATAGGTAATCCACTTGGTTGGTTCCGTGTCATTCCCGACGCTCGCAAAGCGAGCGATCGGGAAATCCAGAGCAAAACCAGCGTTCTTGTTAGCGGCAGCTCACGGCCACCTGGTCACCTGCAACTCGTGCGTATAGCCCACCGCCTTTGCATTGCGGACGCACGCTTGATGGGTGGCTTCGAAAGCCCTTCTGGAAATCGCGGGTGCTGAAGCGTTAATACGCCCTCCACACACAACAACTTGCCCAGTGTTAGGATTTTTCAAAACATCCTGGCTGAACTTGACAGTTGGATTTCCCGACGTTGCACATCCGCCGACAAATAAAGCAACAATCACCCGAGAGAACTTTAACGCCGCATTTTTCATTTTCTTAGTCCTTGAAATACCGACACAAATAAGTCGCTCGCAGACTGGTGGCCGCTTGTCTGCTTAGATATTCTGGCGCGCTTGAGAACTGGAAAGCCTATAACAAACGGCTAAGCTACTGGCAAGGACTGGAGCGGTCGCGTGCTTCCCAGTGCAGCTATGATCAACTGTCATTTCTGCCGAAGAAGCGGACGCGCAAGCGCGCCAAAGTCGCGCGCACAACGGGCAGCCAGATATGGCGAGTCTCGCCCTGCTATCCCCCGAACAAATCCTTCATCCGCGCGAAGAAACCATGCTCCTCGGGATGCGTCTCGTGCGATGATTCCTTCTCGAACTCCGCCAAGAGCTCTTTCTGCCGCTTTGTGAGCTTCTGCGGGGTCTCGACGCTGAGCTGCACATGCAAATCGCCGTGGTCGCGCCCGCGCAGGACCGGCATGCCCTTGCTCTTGGCCTTGATCTGCCGGCCGGACTGGGCGCCCTCCGGCACCTTGATCTTGACCTCCGAGCCGTCGAGCGCATGGACCTTGATCTCACCGCCCAGCGCGGCGCGGACCATCGAGATCGGCACACGGCAATAAAGGTCGGCGCCGTCGCGCTGGAAGAAGGGGTGCGGCTTCACGGACAGGAAAATGTAGAGGTCGCCGGGCGGCCCGCCGCGCATGCCGGCCTCGCCCTCGCCCGCAAGGCGAATGCGGGTCCCGTCCTCGACGCCCGGCGGCACATTGACGGAGAGCGAGCGCTCCACAGTCTTGCGGCCCGAGCCCGAGCAGGAGGGGCAGGGATTCTCGATGATCTCGCCGCGCCCCTGACAGGTCGGGCAGGTGCGTTCGATGGCGAAGAAGCCCTGCTGCGCGCGCACGCGGCCATGGCCGGCGCAGGTGGTGCAGGTCTTGGGCTTGGAGCCCTTCTTGGCGCCCGTGCCGGCGCAGGCCTCGCAGGTCGCCGAGGTCGGAATCTGGAGCGAGGCGGTCTTGCCGTGATAGGCCTCCTCGAGCGTGATCTCCATATTGTAGCGCAGGTCTGAGCCGCGCTCGCGCCCGCCAGAGCGGCCGCGCCGCCCCATGACGTCGCCGAAGAGATCCTCGAAAATATCGGCCATGGAGGCGCCGAAGCCTTCCGACGCGCCGAAGCCCCCCATGCCGCCTTGCTCGAAGGCGGCGTGGCCGAAACGGTCATAGGCCGAGCGCTTCTGCGGATCGGTGAGGGTCTGATAGGCCTCGTTCAGCTCCTTGAAGCGCGCCTCCGCCTCCGCATCGCCGGGATGGCGGTCGGGATGGCATTGCATCGCCATCTTGCGAAAGGCGATCTTCATCTCGACTTCCGTCGCGGTCTTCGAGATGCCGAGGACTTCGTAATAATCGCGTTTGGACATTTTAGTCTTCGGTTGGTCCGTTCGGCGCGCCGCCTAATTGCTCTCCAGCAGCCTCATAAATCGTATCGAGGCGACAAAGCAATTCCGGCACGTCTGACAGCACTGTTTGCCAAATGACGCGAAAGTTCAGCTCGGTATAGCCGTGGGCGATCCGATTGCGCAATCCAACCATGTGTTGCAACGGCAGGTTAGGATGCGCCGCGATAAACTCCCGGTGATCTCGTCCGAGCCGCGTCGCCGCCTCGCCAATAATGAGAAGGCTCATGGCGACCGCCTGCTGCGTTCGGACATCGGCGAGAAAATCCTGTTCCTGCATTCCCTCTATAAAAGACGTGGCTCGGCGACTCGCCTCCAACATTTGGTCGAGGACGAGGAAGACGTTCCGGTCCCTCATATCGGCTCCGCCTCGGAAATCACCTGGGCGCGAATGCGCTTAGGCAGTTCCTGCGGCGTCAGCAGATCAACTCGCACGCCCAGAATACCCTGCAGGTCCATTTGCAGGCCGCCAAGATCGAACAGGGTCGCTCCCGGGAGCGCATCGACCAGAATGTCGATGTCGCTGCCCTCGTGATCCTCCCCATACAGAACGGAGCCGAACACGCGCGGATTGGCCGTGCGGTAGCGAGTCACCGCCGCCCGGACAGCTTTGCGATGTAATTCAAGCGCCGCGGAGGGTCTCATTTGGGGCCTTCCCTGGCCTCACTTGGATGCAACGAAACCCGGCGCTTTCACGCCGGGCTTCCGTTGGCTAGCGCATTCGGCCGCTCGAGGCCAGAGCGCGCTTACTTCTTGTGGTCGTCGCCGACGTCCTTGAACTCGGCGTCGATCACGTCGTCCTTCGGGGCCTCGGCTGCGCCGGCGCCGGTTGCGTCGGCCTGCTGGGCCTTGTACATCGCCTCGCCGAGCTTCATCGAGGCCTGCGCCAGCTCATTGGTCTTGGCCTTGATGGCCTCGACATCATCGCCTTCGAGCGCGCTCTTCAGCGAGGCGATTGCCGCCTCGATCGCGCTCTTGTCGGCGCCGGAGACCTTGTCGCCGTAATCGGCCACGGCCTTCTCTGCCGTATGGATTCCGGCTTCGGCATGGTTCTTGGCGTCGACCAGCTCGCGGCGCTTCTTGTCCTCGGTGGCGTGCAGCTCGGCGTCCTTGACCATCTTGTCGATGTCGGCGTCCGACAGACCGCCGGAGGCCTGGATGCGGATTTGCTGCTCCTTATTGGTGGCCTTGTCCTTCGCCGTGACGTTCACGATGCCGTTGGCGTCGATGTCGAAGGTCACCTCGATCTGCGGCATGCCGCGCGGGGACGGCGGAATGCCCATCAGGTCGAACTGGCCGAGCAGCTTATTGTCCGCCGCCATTTCGCGCTCGCCCTGGAAGACGCGGATGGTCACGGCCTGCTGATTGTCTTCAGCGGTCGAGAACACCTGGCTCTTCTTGGTCGGGATGGTCGTGTTGCGGTCGATGAGGCGCGTGAACACGCCGCCGAGCGTCTCGATGCCGAGCGACAGCGGGGTCACGTCAAGCAGCAGCACGTCCTTCACGTCGCCCTGCAGAACGCCCGCCTGGACCGCCGCGCCGATGGCGACGACCTCGTCCGGGTTGACGCCCTTATGGGGCTCCTTGCCGAAGAACTGCTTCACGACTTCCTGCACCTTCGGCATGCGCGTCATGCCGCCGACGAGCACCACTTCGTCGATCTCGGCCGCCGTGAGGCCGGCGTCCTTGAGCGCCTTCTTGCAGGGCTCGACGGTGCGCTGGATCAGATCGTCGACCAGCGCCTCGAACTTCGCGCGCGTCAGCTTCAGGGTCAGATGCTTCGGACCCGTGGCGTCGGCGGTGATGTAAGGCAGGTTGATCTCGGTCTGCGTGGCGGAGGAGAGTTCGATCTTCGCCTTTTCGGCCGCTTCCTTCAGGCGCTGCAGGGCGAGCTTGTCCTTCGTGAGGTCGATGCCCTGCTCTTTCTTGAACTCGCTCGCGAGATATTCGACGAGCCGGTTGTCGAAGTCCTCGCCGCCGAGGAAGGTGTCGCCATTCGTCGACTTCACCTCGAAGACGCCGTCGCCGATCTCCAGAACCGAGACGTCGAAGGTGCCGCCGCCGAGGTCGTAGACCGCGATCGTGCCCGATTGCTTCTTGTCGAGGCCATAGGCCAGCGCCGCCGCGGTCGGCTCGTTGATGATTCGCAGAACCTCGAGGCCGGCGATCTTGCCGGCGTCCTTGGTGGCCTGACGCTGGGCGTCGTTAAAGTAGGCGGGAACCGTGATGACGGCCTGCGTGACGGTCGAGCCGAGATAGGCCTCCGCCGTCTCCTTCATCTTCTGCAGGATGAAAGCCGAAATCTGCGAGGGCGAATATTGCTTGCCCGCGGCTTCCACCCAGGCGTCGCCGTTATTGGCCTTCACGATCTTATAGGGGACGAGGCCGATGTCCTTCTTGGTCATCGGATCTTCGAAGGTGCGGCCAATGAGGCGCTTGATGGCGAAGAAGGTCTTGTCGGGGTTCGTCACCGCCTGACGCTTCGCCGGCTGGCCGACTAGACGCTCGCCGTCGTCGGTGAAGGCGACGATCGAGGGGGTCGTGCGCGCGCCTTCGGCGTTCTCAATGACTTTGGGGCTCGACCCTTCCATGACGGCCACGCAGGAGTTGGTCGTGCCGAGGTCGATGCCGATAATTTTGGCCATATGTCGTTCCTTTCGCTTTCGAATTTGGACCCCGAAGCGGTCCCTTCGACGCTGCTGGACAGCGGCTCGCCATGAGCCCGCCGCGCGATCCAGAAGCGCTATCGTTCCCCAAGATTGTGTTCGCCCGAGCCTGCCGCAAGGGTTGGCCGCATATAGAAGAAGGAATCCTCCTCGACAAGCGGCATGGAGCCGGCGCTCAGGGCGCTAGCAAGATTCTGACCGTTCGCCGCCCGTCAGGGCTTGACCGCGCGTGACGAGTGATGAATATTGAAATTCATCAGACGTTACTCGTCCAGGCGAGCGGAGGCTCCCTTCATACAATGGCCAAGCTTCATTCATCAATTCCTTCGGCGGTTGCTGGACTTATCGTCGCGCTCGGGCTCGCGGCCTGCGAGCGTCACGACCAGGCGGGCGACGCGTCCAATGATCGGCCTGTGCTTGTCGCTCAGCCGCGGCTCGCGGCGCAGTCGCAGCCGCGGGATTTTGTCGCGACCATCCGCCCGCGCGTCGAATCGGACCTCGGTTTCCGCGTCACCGGCAAGGTTGTGAAGCGTTTCGTTCAGGCCGGCCAAAAGGTGAAGGCCGGCGCCCCCCTGGCGGCGCTGGACGAAAACGACCTCAAGCTCCAGGCGGAGCAGGCCGAAGCCGAATTTGCCGCCGCGAAAATGGTCCTGGCGCAGGCGCAAGGCGACGAGAAGCGCGCGCTTGCCTTGCGCAAGAACGGCTGGACGACCGACGCGGCGCTCGATCGCATTCGCGCCGCCGCGCAGGAGGCGCGCGGGCGCCAGCAACGGGCCGAACGCGCGCTGGAGCTGGCGCGCAACTCGCTCGAATACGCCACCCTTCGCGCCGACGGCGACGGCGTGGTGACTCAAACACTGGTCGAGCCGGGTCAGGTCATGATTGCCGGGCAGACGGCGATCAAGCTCGCTCATTCCGGAGAGCTCGAGGCGGCGGTCGCGCTGCCGGAGGATTTCGTTCCCCTGGCCGACAAAGGGACCGCGACGCTGACGCTATGGTCCAACAAGGGGAAGACCTATCAGGCGAAGCTTCGCGAGCTGAGCCCCGCCGCCGACGCCGCGACGCGCACTTTCGCCGCGCGCTATTCGATCCTCGACCCCGACCAGGCGGTGCAGCTCGGCATGAGCGCGACGCTCGCCATCGCGGCCCCTGGCTCCCAGACCGTTATGAGCGTGCCGCTCTCGGCCCTCTATAATCAGGGCGACGGCCCCTCGGTTTGGAAGGTCGAGGCCGACGGCCGCCTGAAGCTCGCCCCGGTCAAGCTCATCCGCTACGCCTCGGATGCGGCGTTGGTCGCGGGGGAAATCTCCGAAAAAGACCAGATCGTCATGCTCGGCGTCCACAAGCTGGAAGCCGGCCGGAAAGTGCGCGTCATGACGCGCCAGTCGCTTTAGGAGACCGGCGCCATGGGCTTCAACCTGTCGAAATGGGCGGTCTCGCGGCCGGCCCTCATGCTCTTCCTGATGCTGGCGATCGCCGTCGCAGGCGGCTACTCCTATTTGCGTCTCGGTCGCGCGGAGGATCCGTCCTTCACGATCAAGGTGGCGAATGTCACTGCGCTGTGGCCGGGAGCGACGGCGAGCGAGATGCGCGACCAGGTTGCGGATCTCTACGAAAAGAAGCTTCAGACGCTGCCCTATCTCGAGAAGATCGACACCTACACGAAGCCGGGCTTCCTGGCGATGCAGGTGACCTTCAAGGATAATACGCCGCCGAAGGAGATTCCCCAGCTCTTCTATCAGCTCCGCAAGAAGCTCAACGACATCAAGGGCGATCTGCCGGCAGGGGTGCAAGGGCCGCTGGTCAACGACGAATATGGCGACGTCGACGCCGTGCTCTACGCCGTCACCGGCGACGGCGCCGATTACAACATGCTGGACAAGGTCGTCGAAGCGCTGCGCCAGCGGCTCATCGAGACGCCGGACGTCGTGAAGGTCGATGTCTATGGCGAGCAGCTACGGCGCATTTTCGTTGAGTTCAACGAAGCCAAAATCGCCAATCTCGGCGTCGAGCCGCAGGCCATTTTCGACTCGCTCGCCAAGCAGAACGCCGTCAATGACGCCGGCGTCTTCGAGACCTCCTCCAATCGTGTCCGCATCCAGGTTACGGAAGAGTTGAAAGGCTCCGACGCGATCGCCGCCATTCCCGTTCCGGCGAATGGCAAAGTGATCCGGCTGGGCGACATCGCCAATGTCTATGCCGGCTTCGAGGACCCGCCGTCATTTCTTGCGCGCTACAAGGGCCAGCCCGCGCTCGTCGTCGGCGCCGTCATGGCGAAGGGCGGCAATGTCTTCAAATTCGGCAAGGCTGTGACGGCCGCCGTCGACGAGATCCGCGCGAAGCTTCCGATCGGGATCGACATCGACCAGATCGCGGATCAGCCGAAGGTCGTCGAGGACGCGGTTGGCGAATTCACCCGATCCTTCCTCGAAGCGCTCGTCATTGTTCTTGGCGTCAGCTTCGTTTCGCTGGGCTTTCGCACGGGCATCGTTGTCGCGCTCTCGGTGCCGCTGGTGCTCGCCTTCGTGTTCATCTTCATGAATCTGATCGGCGTCGATCTTCAGCGCATCTCTCTCGGCGCGCTCATCATCGCGCTCGGCCTTCTCGTCGACGACGCCATCATCGCGGTCGAGATGATGATGGTGAAAATGGAGCAAGGCTACAGCCGCATCAAGGCCGCGACCTTTGCCTGGGAGTCGACCGCCTTTCCCATGCTGAGCGGCACGCTCATCACCGCAGCGGGATTTCTGCCTGTAGGCTTCGCCAATTCCGCGGTCGGCGAATATACGGGCTCCATGTTCTGGGTGCTGCTCATCGCCCTTCTCGCATCCTGGGTCGTCGCGGTCATGTTCACGCCCTTTCTCGGCGTGAAGCTCCTGCCCGATTTCGGCAAGGGGCATGCCGCGCATGATCCGGACGAGATCTATCGCACGCCGTTCTACAAGCGTCTGCGGGCGCTCGTCACTTGGGCGGTGGACCACCGGCTTCTCGTGATCGCCTCGACGGCGGGCGTCTTCGCTCTGGCGATTTTAGGCATGATCGTCGTGCAGAAGCAGTTCTTTCCCTATGCCGAGCGGCTGGAGCTCTTCTTTCAACTGCGGCTGCCGGAGGGTTCCTCGATCAGCGCCTCTTCGGAGGCGGCGCGGCAGGCCGAGGCGCTCATCAAGGACGATCCCGACGCGGCGTTCTACACGAGCTATATCGGTCAGGGACCGCCGCGCTTCTGGCTCGGCCTCAATCCGCAACTGCCGAACGAAGCCTATTCCGAGATTGTCATCGTCGCGAAAGACATTGCGGCGCGCGAACGGTTGAAGAAAAAGATCGAGGCGGCGATCGCCCATGGCGCCGTGCCGCAAGCGCGCGCTCGCGTCGAACGCTTCAGTTACGGCCCGCCGACAGGCTTCCCCGTGCAGTTCCGCATCATTGGCGACGATCCCGAAAAGGTGCGCGCCATCGCCTATCAGGTGCGCGACGTGATGGCGACGGACGAGGGCGTCGACGATCCGCATCTCTCGTGGAACGAGCAGACGCCAAGCGTGCGGCTCGTCATCGATCAGGATCGCGCCCGTCTTCTCGGCGTGACGCCGCAGGACGTCTCCAATCGCCTGCGCATGGTGATCTCGGGCGTCACCGTCACGACGCTGCGCGACGGCATCGACCAGATCGACGTCGTGGCGCGCGCCGAGCCCGGCGAGCGCGGCGACCTTGCGCGGCTCGGCGACATGGTCGTCTATTCGCGCGACGGCAAGCCGGTGACGGTCTCGCAGGTCGCCAAGATCGTCTATGAGCACGAGGAGCCGATCTTCTGGCGGCGCAATCGCAACATGAACATCACGGTCCGCTCGGGCGTCAAGGACGGCGTGCAGGCGCCCGACGTCTCGACGCGCCTTTGGCCGAAGCTCGCCGAAATCCGCGAGCAGTTGCCGCAAGGCTATCGGATGGAGATGGGCGGGGCCATCGAGGAGTCGGCCAAAGGCAACACCTCGATCTTCGCGGTCTTCCCCATCGTCGGCCTCGCCATGCTGACCATCGTGATGTTCCAGCTCCAGGACTTCACGCGCGTCGCGCTCGTCATGATGAGCGCGCCGCTCGGCCTTATCGGCGCCTCGCTCGCGTTGAATCTGGCGCATGCGCCCTTCGGCTTTGTGGCGCTTCTCGGCCTTATCGCGCTTTCAGGGATGGACATGCGCAATTCGATCATCCTCGTCGATCAGGTGCGGCAGGACCTCGAAGGCGGCGCCAATTATCGCGAGGCGATCATCGGCGCGACGGTGCGTCGCGTGCGTCCGGTGGCGCTGACCGCGCTTGCCGCTATTCTCGCCATGATCCCGCTGTCGCATTCGGCCTTTTGGGGGCCGATGGCGCTGACCATCATGGGCGGCCTGTTCGTCGCGACCTTCCTCACCGTGCTGTTCCTGCCGGCGCTCTATGCGATCTGGTTCCGCAAGCATCTCGACGAGGGCGCCAAGCTCGCGGCGCCGGATGAAGCGGGCCTCCCCGCCGGATTCATCGGCGAGGCGGCGGAATGAGCGCAGTCGAAGACGCCCCCAACGCACGTGAGAACGAGCAGCGCGCGCGGATCGTCGCGACAGCCGAGCGTCTCTTTCGCGAGATCGGCTTTCAGAAGACGACCGTGGCCGATATTGCGCGCGAGCTGCGCATGTCGCCGGCGAATGTCTATCGCTTCTTCGGCTCCAAGTCGGAGATCCATATGGCCGTCGCCCGCCAGTTGATGGGGGAAGTGGAGGCGGCCGCCGAGCGCCTCGCCTCTGGGCCGGGCCCCGCCGCCGAGCGGCTGCGGACGCTGGTGCTGGCGAGCGAAGCTATGAACGCCGAACGCTATTTGGCCGATCGCAAGCTGCACGAGATGGTCGAGGCGGCGCTGAACGAACATTGGCCTTTGATCGACGACCATATCGACCGGCTGGACGCGATCTATGAGCGGATCATCGCCTCGGGCATGGAAAGTGGCGAATTCGCCAAGGGCGACGCCAAGCTCGCCAGCAAGCTCGTTCGCACCGCCTGCGTGCGTTTTTGCCATCCCCACCTGATGGTCGAATTCGCACACCGCCCGCATCCAACGAGCGCGGAAATGGTCGATTTCTGCCTCACGGCCTTACGCGCGGGCGTGGGCTCCTGACCGCGAGGATTTAGCCTATACGCCGCCCGCGGCGCCTGTATAGAATGTCTTATTCGGGTAGAGACGCGCCGCCGCGCGGCTTCAGGAAAACAGCAGAGCGGTAATGAAAGTCACACTGGTTCAGATGAATTCGATTGGCGACAAGGCAGCCAATCTCGCCGCCGCCCGCGCCCTCATCGAGCGGGCCGTCTCCCAGGAAAAGCCGGATTGGATTTGCCTGCCCGAGGTTTTCGACTTCATCGGCGGCTCGCGCGCCGAGAAAATGGCGGCGGCCGAAGAGTTGCCCGGCGGCCCCGCCTATGAGATGTGCCGCGCTCTGGCGCGCGAGCATAAGGTTTTCATCCACGCTGGCTCGATCCTCGAGCGGATTGCGGGCGAAGAGCGGCTCCACAACACCAGCGTCGCCTTCGATCGCGACGGCAAGGAAGTCGCGCGTTACCGCAAAATCCATATGTTCGACATCACCGCGCCGGACGGCGCGAAATATCACGAGAGCGCCGCCTTCAAGCCCGGCGACGAGGTCGTGACCTATGACTGCGAAGGCGTCACGGTCGGCTGCGCGATCTGCTACGATCTGCGCTTCCCCTATCTGTTCCAGGCGCTCGCCGAAAAGGGCGCCGATCTCATCGCGCTGCCGTCGGCTTTCACCCTCGTCACCGGCAAGGACCATTGGGAAGTGCTCTGCCGCGCCCGCGCCATCGAAACGCAGACCTATTTCTGCGCGCCGGGGCAGACCGGCGCCCATAAGGCCGGCCATGAAACGCGCTTCACCTATGGCAATTCGCTGATCGCCGACCCCTGGGGCCATGTCGTGGCCAAGGCGTCGGACGGTCCGGGCCTCGTCTCCACTCACGTCGACGTGGATCGCATCCGCAAGGTCCGGGCGATGATTCCCGTCGCGCAGCATAGGGTGAAGCTGGCGGTTTAGCCGAATCGGATGAGGTTGTGCGGCGCCGTGGCCCCATAAATGTGGCGAAGCGGCGCCACGGCCTTGCATCCCTCTGATTTTTGATTACTATATGGCCTCGTAAGCTGTTCTGCTTGCGAAAATAATCAGTTTCGTCGCGTTGGCCTGAAATTAGAGGAATAGCGTGTCTACGCCGATCCGAAATGATGTGACCGACGCTCGCTTTCGTGTTCGTCCCGCATGGTAAGAAAAATCGACCCAGGCAACACGTTGACGCGCGCCTCTTTGCGAGAGGCCGTCTATAGCTGCTGCCCCACACTATCCCGTGCGGAAGCGCGCAAGATTCTCGACGCCACATTCGAGGAGATCGGCGAGGCTTTGCTGCGCGGCGAGCCAGTCAAACTGCGTTCATTCGGCACCTTCAACGTGCGCTCCAAGCGGGAGCGGGTGGGCCGTAATCCAAAAACCGGCGTCGAGGCCACAATTACGCCGCGCCGCGTGCTCACTTTCAAAGCGTCTCCCGTGCTTGTCGCGCATGTGAACGGCGACGCCATCATTCCCATAGAGGAAGATTGAGAAGTCGCGCCGGCCGTGCATAGGTGAGGGGAGCGTTATTGCGTCCGCGCCTGCGCGCGCTGACGCCGCCATTCCTTCAAAGGGCCAAAGATGCGAAAACTGAGCGCGGCCGTCGCCGCCTTCGCCGTTCTTGCCGCGCTGGTCGGCGCGCATAGGGCGGACGCCGATCTCTTCATCCTCGCCGTCGCCGCCGGACTCTGCGCCGTCACTACCTGGCGCGGGGCCGAGATGTCGACCTTCATGAAGATTTTCGCCGCGATCTTCTCGACCGAAACAATCGTCTTCGGCCTCACGAAGCTTCTCCAGTCAGAGGAGCTGTGGCCTCAGGCGCTCGCGGATTTCGCGCCGCCCGAGAGCATGGCGGTCACCGTCGCGGTATTCTCGATCCTCGTCTACGCCGTCTCCCGCATCGCTGTCGTCCAGGAGATGACGCGCATCGCGGATCTTTATTTCGACGCGCCCGATCGCGGAGAAGCCCGCGTCTGGCCCTTCCCGCGCTTTACGGCCGGAGAGGCGGCGATCGCAACGGCGATGATCGTCGTTCTCGTGCTGATCAATCAGGGGCAGGTCGGCATTTCCGTGCGCCTCTCCTTCTTCAACCGCGACTGGTTCAACGCCATCCAGGAGAAGAACTCGGCGGAGTTCTGGCGCCAGCTTCTCTTCGTCTTCACGCCATGGGCGTTCTTTTACGTCGCCATCGCCGTGATCGAATATGTGCTGAAGTCCATGCTGGTCATTCGCTGGCGCCGCTGGCTCACCGAGCATTATATTCAACGCTGGCTCAGCTCGCATACGCATTACGGCATGGCGCTGGCGGGCGGCGACGCCGACAACCCGGATCAGCGCATCGCCGAGGACGTGAACCGCTTCATCGACGGCGGCGAGGAAGGCTACGGCATCTATTCCTATTCGATCCTGCTCATCTCGACGATGAGTTCGCTCGTCTCCTTCGCCTTCGTCCTATGGGGGCTTTCGGGCGCCTATCCGCTGCCCGGCACGGATATTCACATTCCCGGCTTCTTGTTCTGGGTTGCGCTCGCCTACGCCTCTCTCGGCACGTTGGTGACGCATCTCATCGGCCGGTCGCTGACGGGGCTCTTCTTCGAGCAGCAACGGCGCGAGGCCGACTTCCGCTTCTCGCTCGCGCGCCTGCGCGAATATAGCGAGCAGGTCGCGCTTCTCTCGGGCGAGCACGCGGAGCAGGGCTCGCTGGTGCAGCGTTTCCGCGGAATCGTGTTCAACTATCTGGGGATCGTGCGCAAGCGCAAGCAACTGGTGAGCTTCACCGCTTCCTATGGCCAGCTCTCGCCGATCATTCCCTATGTGATCACCGCGCCCTTCTATTTCGCGGGGAAGATCCAGCTCGGCGTAATGACGCAAACGGCCAGCGCCTTCGGGCGGGTGGAAGGCGCGCTGACCTTCTTCATCACTTATTACACCTCGCTCGCGCAGTACAAATCCGTGCTGGATCGTCTCGCCTCTTTCGACGCCGCGATCGATTCCGCCGAGACCAACCGCGCCCATGTCGTTTCCCGCGCGCCCTCCGATCGGCTGGCGCTCGACGACCTCACTTTGTCGCTGCCGGATGGTCGCCGCATCGTCCATATCGACGCGCTCGTCTTCGAGCCGCGTCAGGCGGCGCTGCTCACCGGTCCGTCAGGCTCGGGCAAATCGACGCTGTTCCGCGCCATCGCCGGCATCTGGCCGCATGCCGCGGGCTCGGTCGTCGTGCCGCAGGGCGCCCGCGTGATGCTCGCGCCGCAGCGCCCCTATATCCCGATGGGCACGCTGGCCCAGGCGGTCGTCTACCCGGCGGACCTCGAGGATTATGCGCGCGCCGACATCGAAGAGGCGCTCCGCGCCGCGCGGCTGGCGCCCTTCGTCGAGCGGCTGGACGAAAGCAATAATTGGGGCCAGCGCCTTTCCGGCGGCGAGCAGCAGCGCGTCGCCATCGCCCGCGCGCTTCTCGCCAAGCCCGATTGGCTGTTCCTCGACGAGGCGACCTCGGCGCTCGACGAGAAGCTGGAGGGCGAGATCTATCGCATGCTGCGCGAGCGCCTGCCGCAGACGACGATCGTCTCGATCGGCCACCGCTCGACGCTGCTCGATTACCACGACCGGCAGATCGAGATGGAAGCCGGCGCCGACGGCCTCTTCGCGCCACGCGACAAAGTGCTGGCGTAACAGGCCAGACGGCGACCGGCCCGCCGTCATTGCGAGGAGCGTAGCGACGAAGCAATCCAGAGCAGCTATAGCGGCCCTGGATTGCTTCGCTTCGCTCGCAATGACGACATTCCCCACAGGCTGAAGGTCTGATCTGGAATCCAGCGCAAAACCCGCAAGACTGTGCTACTTGCCTCTGGGTTCCCGGTCGCGCTTCGCGCGCCGGGAATGACATGCGGAGCGAATGGACATGGCCGAAGGCAAGGGATCGGGGCGCGAGGGCGGACGCTCGCTGAAGACGCGGGTGAAGACCGCGCGCAAGCGTTCGCTCTCCTCCACCCTCTGGCTGGAGCGCCAGCTCAACGACCCCTATGTGGCGCGCGCCAAGCGCGAGGGCTATCGCTCCCGCGCCGCCTATAAGCTCATCGAGATGGACGACCGCTACCATCTCCTCAAACCGGGCGCCCGCATCGTCGATCTCGGCGCCGCGCCGGGCGGCTGGTCGCAGATCGCCGCCGACCGCGTAAAGGTCAAGGACGGCAGAGGCAAAGTCGTCGGCGTCGATCTCCTCGACATGGAGCCGATCCCCGGCGTGCAATTCGCCGTCAAGGACTTCAACGACGAAGACGCGCCGGATTTCATCAAGGAAATGCTCGGCGGCGAGGCCGACGGCGTGATGTCCGATATGGCGGCCAACGCCACGGGGCATAAGCAGACGGACCATCTGCGCATTGTCGCGCTGGCCGAGCTTGCCGCCGATTTCGCGATGGACGTGCTGGCGCCCGGCGGATTCTTTGTCGCCAAAGTGCTGCAGGGCGGCACGGAGGGGCAATTGCTCACGCGCCTGAAGCGCGATTTTGCCGCCGTGCGCCATGTGAAGCCCGCCGCGAGCCGGGCGGATTCAGCGGAGCTTTACGTGCTGGCCACGGGGTTCCGGGGCAAGCGCGCGGAACCGGAAGACATGCGCGCCTGAAGGCGCGCGCAGACTGCTGACAAAGTGGCGGTGACGCCCCTCGTGCTTCGAGACGCCTGCTGCGCAGGCTCCTCAGCATGAGGGGCTTCTGCATCTTGGTCAAACACTTAGGCCTCATCCTGAGGAGCGAGCGAAGCTCGCGTCTCGAAGGACGAGGCCGCCTCGGAGGTTTGTCAACAAACTGAGCGCACCGCTTTGGACCGCGCGCCTTCAGGCGCGCAAAGCCTTCCGCCCCGTCAGCTCGTCGCCCGCATTCGGCGCAAGCCGCACAAAATTCACGATCGACACTGCCGATATCGACGCCACCACAAAAAACGCCGGCGGGAAATCCAGCGCCATCAACGTCCCGCCGCCGTGCAGCGCCCGCGCCGTCTCCAGCGCCGCAGCGCCGATCGCGACGCCGGTCGAGAGCGACAATTGCTGCCCGACCGCCGCAAAGCTCGTCGCATTGCTCATCGATTCGGGCGGAATGTCGGCGTAGCAAATCGCGTTCAGCGCCGTGAATTCCAGCGAGCGGAAGAAGCCGCCGACAAGCAGCATGGTCATGATCAGCCAATGCGGCGTCGCCTGCGTGAAAGAGCCGTTGGCGGCGAGGAATCCCGTGCAGATCAGCGCATTCACGATCAGCACGCGGCGGAAGCCGAAGCGCTTCAAGATCGGCTGCGCCGTCGTCTTCATGACCATGGCGCCGGCGGCGGCGACGAAGGTCAGCAGGCCCGATTCATAGGCGCTGAGTTCGAAGCCGACCTGCAGCAGCAGCGGCAGCAGAAAGGGAACCGCGCCGAGCCCAACGCGAAACAGAAATCCACCATAGATCGCCGCTCGAAAGGTCGGGATGCGCAGCAGCGCAAGGTCGATGATCGGATGTTCCGTGCGCTGTGCGTGAATGAAATAGGCGTAGAGCGCCGCGGCGCCGACGGCGACAATCGCCGCAACCACGACCGGCGGCGCGAAACCACGCCCGAGAATCGTAAAGCCGAAGACGATGAAGGAAAGCCCCACGCCAGATAGCGCGGCGCCCGTCACATCGAGCGGCCGGACATTCTCTTCGTAGAGATCGGGAATGAAGCGCGTCGTCAGCGCGGCGCCGATAAGGCCGATCGGCACATTGATCCAGAAGATGTAGCGCCAGTGAAAATAGGTGGAGAGAAAGCCGCCGAGCGGCGGGCCGATCAGCGGGCCGACAAGGGCCGGAATGGTCAGATAGGCCATGGCGCGCACGATCTCTTGACGCGGCGCCGTGCGCAGCAAGACGAGCCGCCCCACCGGCACCATCATGGCGCCGCCCAGCCCCTGCACCACGCGCGCCGCGACGATCGCCGCGAGTGAATCAGAGAAGCCACAGAGGATGGAGCCAAGCGTGAACACGCCGATCGCCGCGCGAAACACGCGCCGTGCGCCGAATTTATCCGCCGCCCAGCCGGACAGCGGGATGAAGACGGCAAGCGACAGGAGATAGGCGGTGAGCGCGAGTTTCAGCGCCACCGGGTCTTCGTGCAAATCCGCCGCCATCGCCGGCAAAGCGGTGGCGAGCACCGTGCCGTCGAGTTGCTCCATGAAGAGCGCAGTGGCGATGATGAGCGGGGTGATGACGAAGGCGGGCAAATCTTTCCTATTCCGGCGAGGGAAACACGAATTCTGGGGCGTGAGCTCCTCCCTCCCCTTTACGGGGAGGGTGGCCCCGCGAAAGCGGGGTCGGGTGGGGCACGCCACAACGACGTCATCGCGGCGCGAACCCCACCCGGTGGCCTTCGGCCACCGACCTCCCCGTAAAGGGGAGGTATCAGGCGCCAACCATGCCAGACTGCCGCTCAACCGAGCGCCTGCCTTTCCCGCGCTTTGGAGGTAGGGCCGGGAATTGTCAAATCAGCTTCAGCCCCCTGAAGCTGGTCTGCCCATTACGCCCGACGATCAAATGATCATGCACCGCGATGCCGAACGGCTGTGCGATGGTCACGATGTCCTTGGTCATGCGAATATCCGCCGTCGAGGGCGTAGGATCGCCGGAGGGGTGGTTGTGCGCGAGGATCAGAGCGCTTGCGCCAAGCTCCAGCGCGCGGCGCACCACTTCGCGCGGATAGACGGGCGTGTGATCCACCGTGCCGACGCCCTGCACTTCATCGGCGATGAGCGCGTTGCGCTTGTCGAGGAAGAGGATGCGAAACTCCTCGCGCTCGGCATAGGCCATGGCGGTGCGGCAGTAATCGGTCACGGCGGAGAAGGAGGAGAGCACGGTGCGCTTCTCCAGCGCGCCGCGCGCGAGGCGCCGCGCCGCGGCTTCAGTGATCTTCAATTCGGCAATCGCGCCCTCGGAGAGGCCGTCGATCTCGCGCAGACGCTCGGGTCGCGCCGCGACCGCCTCGGCGAAGGAGCCGAAGCGCTCGATGATCGCCTTGGCGAGCGGCTTCACGTCGCGTCGCGGAATGGCGCGAAAGAGCAGCAGCTCCATCAGCTCGTAATCTGCGAGGGCGGTGTCGCCGCCCTCCATGAAGCGATCGCGTAAGCGTTGGCGATGGCCGTGGAAATGGGGGGCTTGCGCCTCCTCCAGGCCTGCCGTCGCGTTCTTTGCCGGCTTGCCCTTCGGCTGCTTCATGAGGCCGCGCGAGGCGCGGCCGAGGGATTGTCGAGACCTTTGGGGGAGAGCGTGAAAATTTCCGCTCCCGTTTCGGTGACGCCAATCGAATGTTCAAATTGCGCCGAGAGCGAGCGGTCGCGCGTCACCGCCGTCCAGCCGTCTGAAAGAATTTTCACCTGCGGGCGGCCGAGATTGATCATCGGCTCGATGGTGAAGAACATGCCCGGACGCAGCTCCACCCCCTGCCCCGGCTCGCCGTAATGCAGAATATTGGGCTCGTCGTGGAAGACGCGGCCGAGCCCATGGCCGCAGAAGTCGCGCACGACGGAGCAGCGCTCGCTTTCGGCATATTTCTGGATGGCCGCGCCGATATCGCCGGTCGTGGCCCCGGGCTTCACCACCGCGATACCGCGCAACAGCGACTCATAAGTGACGTCGATCAGCCGCTGCGCCTTGCGGGGGATCTCCCCCACGGCGAACATGCGGCTCGCGTCGCCATGCCAGCCGTCGACGATGAAGGTCAGGTCGATATTGACGATGTCGCCCTCGCGCAGCGGCTTAGTGTCCGGCACGCCGTGGCAGACGACATGGTTGATCGAGGTGCAGATCGACTTGCGATAGCCGCGATAGTCGAGCGGCGCGGGATAGGCGCCGTTGGCGACGGCGAAATCGAAGACGAGGTCGTCGAGATACTGGGTCGTGACGCCCGGCTTCACGTAAGGAACGAGCATATCGAGGCCCTCGGCGGTCAGCCGACCGGCCTTGCGCATGCCCTCGAAATCTTCCGGCCCATGCAGCTTGATCTGACCGCTCTTGCGGCCGGCGGGGGCGAGATGGGACTCGATGAAGGTCATACGCGCTCGTTTTCGTGTTTTCGGGGGTCGATGGTTATCGACAAGGTAGTGATTTGGCCGCGCAAAGCAAGGACGGCGTGGGAAGCCAAAGGAGTCACACAATCTCGGGGGCCGTCATGGCCGGGCTTGTCCCGGCCACCCACGCCCAGGGGCACAGCCGAACAAGACGCGTTGTCACTATGGGTAAAGTTCTTGCCGGGCTTTGGAGGCTCTTGAGTCCTATTCCCAGCATTCGCTGCGGCTGCGCGGCGTGGATGGCCGGGACAAGCCCGGCCATGACGTGGGAAGCGACTAGGAAGATGTGTGCATGTGTGGCCCGCAAGAGGGAGGGATAGGCTCACGCCCCAGCGAGCGCCGCAGCCTTATACCCCGACCTTATCGTGCCCTCGATGGTCGCCGGCAGCCCCGTCGCGGTCCAATCGCCCGCGAGGAACAGATTGCGCCATTGCGTCTGCGCTCCCGGACGGCGCGCCTCCTGCGCGGGCGTCGCGGCGAAGGTCGCGCGCTTTTCCTTCACGATCTGCCAGGGCGGCAGTTCGCGCGGCAGTCCGGATGCGGTCGCGACCTCGGCCCAGATTTTCTCGGCCAAAGCCTCGCGCGGCGCGTCCATCAGCCGGTCGGCGCCGCTGATCGTGACCGAGAGCCGGTCGTCGAAGGCGAAGAGCCATTCGGAGAGCGAGCCCACCATGCCGAGCAGCAAGGGCTGGCCAGGCGGCGGCGCGATCTTGAAATGCACGTTGAGAATCGCGCGGTGATCGTCCGGCGTGACGAGCCCCGGGATCAGCTCCTCAGCAATCCAGGCCGGAACCGCCAGCACGACGCGATCCTGATCGCCAAGCGCAATCTCCTCGTCGGCGAAGCGCAGCGCGCGGGCGCCCTCGCCGTCGAAAACGATCTCGCGCAGCCGCGCCCCAAAGCGCGGCTCAACGCCCTGCGCCTGCAGCTTGCGCAGCGCCGGCTCGATGAAGGCGTGGCCCAGCCCGCCCTTGGCGACGAGCGGCCGACAGGCCGCGCCGCCTGCCGCAAGCGTCTCGCGCAGCACGGCGCCGGCGAGCGTGGCGGCGGCTTCGCTGGGCTCGATATTGAGCGCCGAGAGCATCACCGGACGCCAAAGCTTCTCCCAGAGCAGGCCCTCGCAACGCATGGTCGCGCCGATGGTCGCGCCCTGCTTGGCGAAAAGGAGCCTGCCGGCGTCGAGATAATCGAGCGGTCCCGTGCCCGGCACGCGTCGGTCGGCGAAGAAAACCCACCAGGGGAGCTTCGAATCGTTGGGACGCAGCTTCCAGCGCCGGCCCGTCTCGAAATCGAGGAAGTCGAATTCGCACTGTTCCGGGCCCACGAGCGCGTCGCTCGCGCCGATGCGCGCGCCGTAATCGCGCGCGGCCGTGTTGCCCGAGAGCAGCAGATGGTTGCCATTGTCGATCGTCAGGCCGAGCGTCGCGTCGACATAGGAGCGGCAGCGCCCGCCCGCCATGCGCGCGGCTTCATACAGCCTGACCCTCTTGCCTTCGTCCGCGAGGCGCACGGCGCAGGAGAGGCCGGCGAGCCCCGCGCCAATGATGTGGATCGTTTCGCTCACAGGAAGGCGTGCCGAACCAGAGCGCCGACGAGCTTCAGCTTGGACACCCGAACGGGCGCGCGCGGCGGCGCGAAGCCGCGCGTGGTGAGGCCGTCGAGGATGGAGCGGTAGCCGGCGGCCATCAGATAAGGCGCCTTCACCGCCGCCTTCGGCAGGCCCGCCATCACGAGGTCCGCCTGCTCGAAATGCTCGCGCGCCCGCTGCATCACCGGCGCGCAGACCTGATCGAGCGCCGGGCTCGCAAGGGCGGCGTGCGGCGCCTGCGTCGTGACGCCGGCCTCATCCAACGCCTCGCGCGGCAGATAGAGCCGTCCGCGGGCGGCGTCTTCGTCGAGGTCGCGCAGGATATTGGTGAGCTGCAGGGCGCGGCCGAGATGATAGGCGAGGAGCTTGGGGCCGGTGGGCAATTGGGCTTCGTCTTCTTCGACAAGGCCGAAAGCGCGCACCGACAGACGCCCCACGGCGCTGGCGACGCGGTCGCAATAAAGCTCGAGCGTTTCCCAATCGGGCGCGCAAATGTCTTCTTCGACATCCATCGCCATGCCGTCGATGATCGCCTCGAAATCGGCGCGGTCGAGCCGGTAACGGCGGACAGGATCGGCGAGGAAGGCGCTGCGCGGGCGGATGCGGCCGGCGTAGAGTTCATCGAGATCGTAGCGCCAGTGATCGAGCGCCTCGCGGCGCGCCTCGCGATCGCCTTCGTCGTCGGCGATGTCGTCCACCGCGCGGCAGAAGGCGTAGATGGCGAACATGGCGTCGCGCCGCGCCGGCTCCAGAATGCGCATGGCGAGATAAAAGGAGCTTTTGACCGCGATGGGCTGCGTGTTCAAAGGCGCGATGTCGTTGAAGCTTTCGATGGTCATTGGGGAACATCCGCCGTTTTGCGGCGCGGGCGGGAGATGCGCCGGATCAAGGCGCCGGCTGCGCCCATCGCGCCCGCGAGCGCAAAGCCGAGCTTGCCTTCATGCACCTTCTCGCACAGCGGATCGGCGATCCGCAACCGCAAGACGAGCCGCTCGGCGAGCGTTTGAATCGCGCCGACTTCCATCGCCAGCCGCGTATCGTCGATCAGATCGGCGAAAATGCGCGACTCGTCGAGCAGCGCGGCGGTTTTCTCGTTGAGGTCGCGGATAGCGGCCAGAAGCGGCGCCGGCGCGCGCGCCGCGTTCAGCATCTCGACCGCCCCGCCATGGGCGGAAAGCGCCTCGGCGGTGATGTAGACGCGGTTCAGATTGCGATAGTCCTTCGCGCAATCCTGCAAATGGTTGATCACCTGCAAGGCGGCGCAAAGCGCGTCATTGGCGGCCCAGACGCGCGCCGGGTCTTCGCCGTGCACATCGCAGACGAAACGGCCGACCGGCATCGCCGAATAGCGGCAGTAGTAGATGAGGTCGTCCCAATCGCGATAGCGCAAGTAAGTGACGTCGCGCTTGAAGGCGACGATGAGATCGCGCGCGTGCTGCGGATCGAGGCGGCGCGCGCGGCATTGCTCCCGCAGCCGCGCCGCGACGGGCTCGTCGGGGCCATTGCCGACCAGGGCGGCGTCGAGCCGGTCGAGGAGGTCGAGCTTCTGCTCGGGCGTCAGCGTGGCATGGTCGGAGATGTCGTCCGCCGCGCGCACGAAATCATAGAAGGCCAGGATCGGCGCGCGATGGCGCGGCGCGATGAGAACCGAGGCGACGGGAAAATTCTCGTCGCGGTGCGTCTTGCCGGAGCTTGTATCGGCAATGTCGATCATAAATCCTCTCGCTCAGGCGGGCGCCTGGAAACGACCTTTCCACTCGCCGCCGCGGCCGCGCATGTGCCGCGAGGCCGAAACGACGGTAAACCACGTATAACACGCCGCGATTAACGGCAAAGCGAAGGCCCGCGCCCGCGACAGGCCGTAGAAGCGCAAGCTCGGCATATAGGCCTGCGCCATGATCATCCAGGCGACGAGCCCGATCTCCCGCGCCGGCGGCGCCCCGAAGATGGCGAGCAATGGCGGCGCAAGATAGACGACGATCATGCCGAGCAACGCGCCGGCGAGCTTCACGGGCGAATAATCGAGCTGGGCGTAGGCCGAGCGCGTCACCATTTTTTCGATGTCCGCAAGACGCGGATAGGGGCGCAGGCTGTGGACATCGTCGGTGAGGCCGAGCCAGATCGGCCCCTGGCGCTTCATCAGCGCGCCGAGCGCGCAATCATCGATCAGCGCCTCGCGGATCGCCGGCAGGCCGCCTGCCTCGGCCAAAGCCCCGGGACGGACCAGCATCACCCCGCCTGCCGCGCCCGCGACCTTGCTCTTGGGGTCGTTCACGGCGCGGAAGGGGTAGAGCATCTGGAAAAAGAAGACGAAGGCCGGGACGAACCATTTCTCCGCCGCGCTCTCGCAGCGCAGCTTCACCATCAGCGAGGACAGCACGGTCTTGCGCGCCGTGGCGCCGGCGACGAGGCGGGAGAGAACCGGCGGCGCGAAGGCGATGTCGGCGTCGCAGAAGAGCACGAAGTCGGGCTGCTTCTCGAGGCCGCGCATATAAGTGAAGCCGCGGTGCATGGCGGCGATCTTGCCGGTCCAGCCGTCCGAGGGGCCGCCGGATTGGAGGATGGTCAGGCGCTCGGCGGCGCCAAGCTCGGCGGCTTTGGCCCGGGCGACGTCGGCCGTGCCGTCCGTGCTCTCGTCGTCGACCAGAACGACCTCGAAACGGCCGGAAAATTCCTGCTGCAGCAGGGAGGCGACGCTGGTCGCGATCACCTCCGCCTCATCGCGCGCCGGGACGATGGCGACGACATGGGCGCCCTGCGGAACGACCGCGCCTGCGGGCGCGAATCTTCGGTCGTGCTCGGTGAGCCGCCAGAAACCCGAATTGAAAATCAGGAGATAGAGCCAGGCGGCGAGCCCGGCGAGAGCGATGAGGGTCAAAACCATGGCGCGGCGGTTTCTACCATCGCGGGCGCCGGCTGGCCAGAGCGGCGCTTCAATCGCGAGGCAATTCGGCGAAGGCTGGAAGCGAGCCAATCCCTCCCCTTTACGGGGAAGGTGACCCCGCGAAAGCGGGGTCGGGTGGGGTCAGGCCAAACGGAGTCGATGCGGCTTGGACCCCACCCGGCGGCCTTTGGCCGCCGACCTCCCCGTAAAGGGGAGGTATTCAGCGGCTAATGACGAAAGATGCCTGTATTCAATCCTCCCGGCGCCGCCAGCCTTCTTTCGTCTTCACATAGCTGCGCTTCACCGCCGCCCAGGCGATCCGATGCGCCGCCTCCTCCTGGCGGGGATCGCCTTGGTGATCGGCGAAAGCGTGGTTGAAGGCCTCGCGGAAAATATCCTGCGCATGCAGCGGCAGAAGCCGCTGGAGATTTTCGGGCAGGTCGTCATTCGTCCGATAAGGCAAGCTTTTCTCCGACAGTTGAATTTGTTTTCGCGCGACGCAAAACTAAAAATAGAGGGCTGGCTGAATTTGGCGCGCCAGCGCCAGAGGAGAGGCCGTCTTGTTTTATCTTGCTGTCTTCTTTCTTCTTGCCGCCGGCGCCGCGCATTGGGCGGCGAACCGGGAAGCGCAAAAACACGGCGAGACGGTCCTGGCGCGGCGCTGGGAGACCTCCGTTTTTTATCGCGACGAGGAATTCATCGGCTGGGTGACCAGCGGCTCCGCCTCCGTCGACGGATATAGAAGCGTCCTTGCGCCTTATGATTTGGCGCTGCTCGCCTGTCTCGGCGCGGCGCTCGCGGCGGGATCGCTGGCGGCCGCCGAATCGCTGCAATGCGTCGACGGCGGCCGTTGGGTTCTTTGTGTGGCGCCCGTCGCCTTCAGCGCGGCTGATTTCGTGGAAGACCGCCTGCTGCTCGCCCGCATGGCCGCGCGGTCGGCTACGCCCGCCGAGGTGCAGAAGCTGCGACGGGCGACGCTCGGGAAATTCCTGGCTTTGGCGGCGGCCGTGAATCAGACGGTCGCCCTCGCCCTCTGGGCGTTTTTCGCCTGAGAGACGGCTCGTTGTCATTCCCGACGCTTGCGAAGCAAGCGATGGGGAATCCAGAGCCACAAAAGCGCTGGTTTTTACTGAGAGCCCGTCATTGCGAGCGAAGCGAAGCAATCCAGGGCAGCGATGCGGCCCTGGATTGCTTCGTCGGCTCCGCCTCCTCGCAATGACGGCGGTGGTTTCCTGTGTGTCCAAACTGCGCGAGCGTCGGGAATGGCGCCGATTTAGGCGCCCTCGATCTCCGCCACGATGGCCTGCGCCGCCGCGCGCGGGTCGGCGGCGCGGATGATCGGCCGGCCGACGACGAGGTGATTGGCGCTTGCGGCGATCGCCTGGGCCGGGGTTGTGATGCGCTTTTGATCGCCGACGTCCGCGCCGGCGGGACGCACGCCGGGGGTGACGAGCAGCATGTCCGGGCCGACGAGCGGCCGGATTGTCGCAAGCTCCAGCGGAGAAAGGATCAGCCCGTCGATCCCCGCCGCCTTGGCCTGGCCGGCGCGGCGGGCGACGAGGTCGGCGACGCCATAAGCGTAGCCCGCCTCCTCGAGATCGGCGTCGTCATAAGAGGTCAGCGCCGTCACGGCGAGAAGCTTCAGCTCGCCCGCCCCGGCGCGCGCCGCCGCCATGGTCTGCGGATAGGCGTGGATGGTCAGGAAATCCACGCCCATGCGCGCGATCTGCCGCGTCGCGCGCTCGACGGTGGCGCCGATGTCATGGAGCTTCAGGTCGATGAAGACGCGCTTGCCGGCGTCCTTGAGCTCATGCGCCAGCGCCAGCCCGCCGCCATAGGCGAGCTCCATGCCGATCTTGTAGAAAGAGACGGCCTCGCCGAGCGTCGCGATCAAGGCGCGCGCGTCCGCGACCGTTTCGAAGTCGAGGGCGACGATCAGGCGGTCTCTAGCGCTTTCTTGCGACACGGAAGAGTCTCCGGCGTGAGTTGGAGGACGTCCTTATCCTGAGGAGCTGCCGAAGGCGGCGTCTCAAAGGACGAGGACGTCCGATCGCGACGCGTTTTCCTCTCCGTCGTCCTTCGAGACGGCCTCTTCGAGGCCTCCTCAGGATGAAGGAGAGGAAAACAACCCCTCACCCGACTGCGCTGCCATGGCCGGCCTTGCGATAGCGCCAGACGCGGGCCGGGGGGATGTTCAACAGAACGGGCGCCGAGCCCTTCCCGACATAGGAGCCTTTGAGCCCATGGGCATGGATCGGCATGGGCGAGACGGTCAGGCCATAGGTGAACTGGATGAACAGACCGTCGTCACCCATCAGCTCGAAGGCCTGATGCAGCAGCTCGACGCGATCGCGTTCCGGGCGCACGAGAAGCGGCAGGCTGGAGACCACCGTCGCCACCTGCCCGTCGATCTTGTCTGCGAGCGTCTTCTTGAGCCCATAGGCGTCGCCCTGCACGATCTTCACGCCGGGATAGCGCTCGGCGAGCATGTGGCAGAAGCGCCCCTCATATTCGACGAGCACCAGCCGCTCGGCGGGAATGCCGCGCGCGAGCAGCGCCTTGGTGACGGGACCGGTGCCCGGTCCAAGCTCCACGATCGGACCTTCGCGGGAAAGATCGACAAAGCTCGCCATGGTTTTGGCGAGCGCGGGCCCCGAGGGCTGGACGGCGCCGATGAGCCGCGGATTTTCGATCCATTGCTTGATGAATCGGGCGCTGTCGGCGAGCGAGGCTTTGGCGTTCTGCAAGGGCGGTTTCCCCAAATGCGGCTGTTATTTTTTGGTTTTGCGGCGCGCAAACGGCCCCGCTGCGGGGGCCGTGGGCGTAAGAATAGAAGAGAGCCCGGATAAAGACAACGCGACGGGTCGCTGGGTTCGCGCCGGTTCGCGAGACAGAAACGAGAAAGCCCCAGCCAGTCCTGCGTTTCATGCGACCCGGGCCGCATGGCGCGGTTCGATCAGTTGGACGCCGCGAGCGTCAAGCCGCCAGTGGCGCCGATATGCCTGGCCAGCGCGCCCCATTTGCGGAACAAGAATTCCATGTCGCGGCGCAGCGGCAGGAAAGCGGCGTCGATGTCGAGGCCCTGCCCCACGCGCTCGGCGACGGCGTTCACCTGCGGCATGCCGAGACACAGGCGCAACGCCGCCCGGCCGCCGATCAGCACGGGCTGACCGACGTGACAGGCGCGCGAATAGTCGTCGCCGACGAGCGCGCCGCGCGTCGCGCGCAGCGCCTCGTAGATCAGGCGCGCCTGGGCCGGATCGCCGTGATTGGCGAGGATCGGAAAGAGCGTCGCGGGCTTGCCGCCGAGACGCCAGTTCTCGGCGTCGAGAAAGTCCAGCTCGGCGTTGCTGGCGACGCCGCGACGGGCGGCCTCCACAAAACGCATCTTGATCTCGTCGCGCAGGCCCGCCTCTATTTTTGCGTAAGTCTCGATTTCCGCCAGCGCGGCGGTCCAGCGCAGCCCTAGTCCGAGATTGGCGGGCGCGAAATTCTCCGCCTCGAAGGCGCGGCCGAAGGATTGCGGCCAGTCGGATTGCGCGGCATAGGCGGCGAATCCCGGCGGCAAGGCGATGTCGCGCAGCGTTTCGGCCTTGTCGGCAGGAATGAGCAAAGCGCCGCAGAACGGCGGCCCGCCGGCGAATTTCGATCCTGTGATCATCACCAGAAAGCCGGCCGCGAGATCGGCCTTGATGTCGTCGAAAGAGCAACGAAGCTGGCTGGCGTCGACGAGAACGAGCGCCCGGCCTCTGGCGCTCGCAAGAATTTCGCGCGCGGCGGCGCGGCGCGGCCCGGCCCGGCCGGTCTTCGAGGAATCGAGCAGATGCAGCAGCGTGGCGCGGCCCATGCGCAGGGCTTCGGCGACGGCGAGACCGGCGGCGCGGTCGACTTCCGCCGCCGCGCGCGGATAGCCTGAGGGGTCGCGGATCGCGACGCGGCGCATGACCACATCGTCATTTTCCCAGCCGGCGAGCGGGGCCCCTTTTTCGACATTCGGCTCGAAAGCCGCCGTCCCGGCAAAATGCGCGCCCGTGGCCGCCAAAGGCACGCCGCTGCCGGTTTCTTCCGGCGCGACGACAATCGTCGCGATCGGGCGGCGCAGCAGCGCCTTGGCCACTGCGAGCGCGGCGAGCCCCGCCTCCGTGCCCGAGGCGGTGAGAACGACCTCGACGCCCGGCGCGCCGAAGAGCGCAACGATCCGCGCGCGAATCTCGTCGAACCAGCCCGCAAGATCGGCGCCCGGTCGCGACAGGGCGTCGAGGGCGCCGCCGGCGGCGTCATAGCCGCGCGGGCTCACGGCGCTCGCCGTCGAGGAAGAAAACCAAAGCTCGTCCGGCGCGGGCGCCGCGGGAACGCCATAGCGGTTGCGGCGCGTGACGGGATCGAGCCAAATCCGCTCGTCGCCGCCGGAGACGAGCATCATATCGAGCCGCGGATTTTTGGCGGCGCGCGCGTCTTTGCCGGCGCGGGAGGCGCTCGCAAAAGCCGGGTCCGCCAATAATCGCCTCGCTGCGTCGCTCATCAGTGCCCGTCGAATCATGGCCGCGCGACCATCGCGCGCCCGGCCAGTCTTGGCGGCGAGTGCTTAACAAAGGCTATGGATGCCGACGCAGGCGCGCCTCAAAACATGTCGACGTAGAAGCTGTAGGAAACGCTCAGGCCGAGCATCCATTGATTAGCCGAGCCGAGATTGGTGACCAATGGGCTGGCCGCCGCGCTGCCGACGAGGCGGTTGTAGCGAAGGAAGGCGGTCGTCGACCAATCCTGCGACCAGTCGTATTTCACGGCGGCCATGGCGCCGAAGGATTTCACGCCCCAGGCCGCGACATAGGGTGGAACGGAGCCATTGCCCAGCGCGTCCTTCCAGGTGACGCCGAAAAGCTTGTTCATGTAAGCCTGATCGCCGATCGTCAGGCGCGGGCCGATGGAAAAGGTCCAGGCGCCGTGCTTTTCCACCCAGTCGAGATAAATCTCGGCGATCATGCCGTGATGGCCGAGGAAGCCATGGCGTAGCTCGGCCCGCGCGCGCAGCTTCTGGAAGGTCCAGAATTCGGCAAATCCGCCCGCTTCGACCGTCCAATCGATGTCATGGACGCCATGGAGCTCTCCCCATGATGATTGTTGGCGCGGGCCGCGCAGCCGGCCGGAAACGCCCGCTTTCAGAAAGCCGTTGTCATAGAGCGCAAAGCCGGGCGCTTCGTCCGGCGCGCTGAAGCCGACCGAAGCGCCAGGGCGCCGCATCGACAAGCCCGGCAGAAGGAAGGGCGACAGATTTTTCGACCCCTCCCAGGTCTGCGAGAAGCCGCCATGCGCGCTCACGGTGACGATCCATCCGGAGACCGGCTTGGGATCGGCGAGACTTTCCGCTTTTGCAGCCGACACGGAAACAAGGGCGGCCAGACAGCATTTTCCAAGTAATTTCGACATCGACCCGACACGAGGCTCCCCAAAAGGCCCCGCGAAGGTGCGCCGTTAAGCTTACCGCGATGGAAACGAGCATCGTAAACAGAAGGTTACGCGATATAAGCTGAATGGCGCGCGCGATTATCTTGGCAAAATATTTTTGGGCGTCACGATCGAAGCCACATTCCATTTCCGTTTCGAGCAGCGCGCATTTGGGGCCTTGTCATCCCATGCCCGTCATTGCGGGCGAAGCGAAGCAATCCAGGGCGGCGATGCGGCCCTGGATTGCTTCGTCGGCTCCGCCTCCTCGCAATGACGGCGGTGATTTCCTCTGTGTGGCCTTCAGACCGGCGTCAATTCACGAGCCGCGGCACGGCGCCGCCGCTAGAGCCGCCTGCGCCGGCGATCGAATAGGCGGAGCTCTTGAAGCTCCAATTCAGCGTGTTCAAAATGACCGAGTTGACCACGATCGTCAGGGCGTCCGAGGTGACGTTGGACATGCTGTTGAAGGTGATGTTTCGGCTCGGCAGGTAAATGAGCCCCTGGAAGCTGTGGCCCGCCTGTCCGTTGATGGTGAACCCTGACTGCGCCAGGCCGACGGGCTCGTACATCAGGATATTCGCGTAGGTTCCGGAGGTCGGGGCGGTCAGATTCGCCGTTACGCCGCTGTTGATCTGCATGTAGGACGAATCGGCAAAATAGAAGGTCACCCCATTGCCGTTCATCGTCCAGCCGCTGTTCATGTTCCAGCCGACGCCCTTGAACACATAGAGACCTGGATTGAAGGTGACCGTCCCGCTGCCGTTGAAATTGAATCCGCCGCAATAGACCCCGGGGTTGAGCGTCACATTGCCCGAGTAATTCTGATTGCTGACGGTGCAGGCGCCGACGGAGACCGCCGGGAGCTTGCCCGCAAAGGGATCGGAGACGACCGGGCACCCCGTGCTGAGCGCCGGGATCGATCCGGCGTTGTTGAGGATTTGCGTGCCCGCGACGCAGAGCTTGGAAACGGAGAAGCTGTCGCCGCCGTTGAAGGTCGCCGCAGGCCAGCCCTTGGAGGCGACGTCGATCTCGCAGGTCGGCGCATCGATGACGACACTGGAATTGGCGAGCAATCCAGGGCTCGCGGTCGTGCTGAGCGCCAAGAGGCAAACGCTGTTCGAGCTCGCCGCCCCCGCTGTCCCGAGGCTCGCGGCGGCCTTCGCGCTGACCGTGGTCGAATTGATATTCACAATTCTCATGACGGTCGTCGGGACGACGAGAGCGCCGTTCACCTGATAGAGGCCGGCGGACGGCTCTGTTTCAGAGACGGTCAAACTCAAGCCGCTCGCCGCCGAGCCCATATTCGTGATGACGGACGACTGAGCCAGTTGCTGGCGCGCCGCCTGGGTGAGGCTCGCGTTTCTGGCCGCGACGAGCGCCGCCTCGTCGACCGCGTGCTGCAGACGCGACTTCAACATGGAGGCCGAGGCGAGATCCAAGGCGGCGCCGATCGACGCCATGACCGGCACGGCCGCGAGCGCGAAGATCATCGCTACGGAGCCCGAGCGTGAGCGCCGGAAGAGTCCAGCCAAGTGTGAGATGCAGCGTTTCGCGCGATTCATAACCCCCGCTCCCGATAGGCGTAAGCACAGCGACTAGCTTGACTGTGTAAATCCCTTTCCTTTGCAATGGCTTAACTGGATTGGACAGACGACGGGAAATTGCTCGGGCCGCGCTCGGCCAAGGCGCCGGCTTCCTTGGGCGCCGACAGACGCATGTTCGCCAAACGAAGGGAGGGTGGTGCGGGCGGCCGGAATCGAACCGGCACAGGCCTTGCGGCCCTACGGATTTTCATACCCGCTACGGCTTTCGCCGCCCCGCATGCGCGGGTTTGGGGTCTGGACTATCCCTTCGCCGTAGCGCGTTTCGCGCCTTAGGCGCCGCCCGTCTAGTCTCTACACCTTCCCGCCCAAAGGGCGGGCTTGGCTCGGGATCGCCACTTTCGAGGGTTCCCCGACTTTGAGCGGTTCTACTCCGTCGGTTTCCCGGGTGGAGCACTCAAATTTCTTCAAGTCCGTTGCGTCTACCAGTTTCGCCACGCCCGCGATCTGGAACGTCAGGCGCGTTATAGGGCGGCTGCGGCGACGGCGCCAAGCCTCATTTTAGTCTCACCGCCCCCGCGCCGGCTTGTGGATCGGCGCCTGGAAGGAGAGCCCCGTGTCCCAGGGGAAATAAATCCAGGTGTCCTGCGAGACTTCGGTGACGAAAGTGTCCACCATCGGCAGGCCCTGCGGCTTGGCGTAGACGGTGGCGAAATGCGCTTTGGGGAGCATTTCGCGCACGGCCTTGGCGGTCGCCCCGGTGTCGACGAGGTCGTCGATGACCAGCACCTCCTCGCTCGGGCGCGACAGGATGGTTTCCGTGAGCGGCTTCAAGACTTCGAGCGCTTCGCGCTCGGTCTCCTCGTGGTAGCTCGCGACGCAAATCGTCTCGATGACGCGAATCCCCAATTCGCGCGCGATGATGCCGGCCGGCACCAGCCCGCCGCGGGTCACCGCGACGATCGCCGAGAAACCGCCGATCGCCGCAAGCCGCCAGGCGAGCGCCCGGACGTCCCGGTGGAACATGTCCCAGGAGACGGGAAAGATTTTTTCCGGCCCATCCTGCATTTGAATCATCTGTTCCGGGCTCATGGCGCGAGTTCTACGAGCATGGCGCGGACGGCGCGCGTGGCAAGGTCGAGACTGGCGGCGTCGCGGCTGCGCAGCACGATCTGGTTTCTGATGCCGGCGCTGGAGAAACGGGGATAGGAGCCGATGCTCACCCCCTCATGCGCCAGCGCGATTGCCTCGAGCTTCAATGCGTAAGTCCCTTCCGGGATCGCGCCCGCTTCGATGGTTTCAACCTGGATGGGCGGGCCGGACCTGAGCAGCGGCCCGACCGTATCCATCATCGATTGCATGATAACCGGCACGCCGGCCATGACGATGACATTGTCGATCCAGAAGCCCGGCGCCTTGGAGGCGGCGTTGCGCACCAGCGCCGCTCCCTTAGGCACCCGCGCCATGCGGCGGCGGGCGGGGTTGAGTTCTTGCTCGGTGAAGCGCTCGCTCAGCAAGGCGATAGCGTCCGGGTCTTCCACAACCTCGACGCCGAAGGCCTTGCCTACGGCGTCGGCGGTGATGTCGTCGTGGGTTGGGCCGATGCCGCCCGTGGTGAAGACGTAACTATAACGCGCGCGCAGGGCGTTGAGCGCCGCGACAATCTCGACTTCGTCGTCCGGCACGACGCGCGCTTCACGCAGATCGACGCCGATCTGGGCCAGATAATTGGCGATGTAGCGCGTGTTCACGTCCTGCGTGCGGCCGGAAAGGATCTCGTCGCCAATGATGAGAACCGCCGCCGTCGCGGGCGCCTCGCCTGTTGCGGCTTCTGTCATTTTCTGCCGGCCTCCCTGGAGGCATTATGGCGATCACAGTCCGGAACGCCAAGCCTGGCGCCAGAGAAGCAGGCGTGATCTTCGCCGATCGCTTCCGCCTCAGCCTTGGCGTGCGGGCGGCGGCGGCGTATCGCCGGCTCTGCGCGGAATGAGATGCAGATGGGCGTGAAAAATCTTCTGCCCCGCCGCCGCGCCGATATTCGAGCCGAAATTGAAGCCCCCCACGCTGTGGTCGGCGCGCATGATGTCGCCACGCAGCGCCTCCGCCAGCCGATGCATGCATTCGCGCTCGTCCAGCGTCGTATCGAAAACATCGAAAGCGTGCCGCTTCGGCAGGATCAGACTGTGAAGCGGGCGGACTGGATATTTGTCGTGCATGGCGAAAGCGAGATCATTCTCGCAAAGGATCGATAATGAAGCTCGATCGCAAAAAGGGCAGGAAGCGTTCGTCATTTTTAATTCCCATAGAAACAAAAAAGCGCGGAGCCAGGCGCCGCGCATAGTTTATCAACAAACCTCCGAGGCGGCCTCGTCCTTCGAGACGCGAGCTGCGCTCGCTCCTCAGGATGAGGCCTAAGTGTTTGGCCCAGATGAAGAAGCCCCTCATGCTGAGGAGCCTGCGCAGCAGGCGTCTCGAAGCACGAGGGGCGTCAACGCCACTCTGTCAGCAATCCGAGCGCGGAGCAGCGCCTCGCGCGTTGCAAAGATGAGCCCAAGTGATAATGGATCCGCTTGATTGGTTCCGTGTCATTCCCGACGCTCGCTTGAGCGAGCGATCGGGAATCCAGAGCCAAACCAGCGCTTTTGTCGCTCTGGATTCCCGGTCGGGCTCTCAGCCCGCCGGGAATGACATCTCCCGATGCGAGCCATTCAAACGGAAAGGGTATGAGCGTTGTCTCGCTACGCGCGACGCGCCAGCGATCTCAAAAACCCTTGCATATCGTCGCTCAAATCCTGCTCGATCGCCGGCGCCATTTTCAACAGCATGTTGGCGATGAAAGCCTGATCATTGCGCGATTCGGCGAGCGCTTCCTGCAGCACCGGAACGCTGTCTTCGATATGCGCGAGGAAGGAGACGCCCTTCTCCAGCGTCTCGCTCCATTTTGTGCGCGTCCAAACGGCAAGCGGATACATGATCTCCTGCACGAAATTGGATTGTCGCGCTTTCTCGAAGAAGCGCAGCCCCGCATTCCAATTCTCCCGCGCGCGCATGGGCGGCGGCGGAATATCGCCGCCGAGCATCTTATACGCCGCAGCGCCGACGTGATCTTCGAGGCTCATCGGCGAGTCGTTCGCGGCGCGGAAGCCCCAAAACGCCACCGAACCCGGAAAATCCTTGCCCAGACTTTCAGCCAGCGCGGTCTCGACCTTGTCCACCGCGGCCTTGTCGCCTTTCAGCGCGGCGGTCATGCAAAAGGCGAAGACGGCGTCGTTGCCATAGTTGGCCGCGACGCCGCCCTTCATCTGCTGCGGCGTGAGGGTCGGCGTCACGCCATCGGCCGGGGCTTGAACGTCGCCCGCGCGCAGCGCCGTGATGAAGGTCGTGATCTCCAGCCAGGGGACATAGTTAGCGATGAAAGCGTCGGGATCGACATAGACGATCGCGAGATTGATGAGCTTCTTGCGCCTTTGCAGCTCGGCCATATCCGTCATGAAAGCGTCCCCTTTCTCATTCGTCTGCAAGCATCACGCCGGTCACGCAGACGTCGCCGTCGTCGATGACGAGCTTGACGGGAGTCAGACGCCGCCCCTGGCAGGGACCGATGAAACATTCGCCCGTGTCGATGTCGAATTGTGCATGGTGCCGGCCGCATTCGAGGAAATTGCCTTCCTCGTCCATGAACTGGCCCGGCTGCGCGTCGAGCCGGAGACCCTCATGCGGGCACACATTTTCGAAACCGTAGAAGTTGTTGCCCTTGCGCGTGACGATGATCGGCCAGGGCGAGGTTTCGCCACTCTCTTCCGCCTTCATCAGCACGAAGCCGTGGGCCTGCGCGTCGTCGATCTCGACTGTTCGACAAATCACAAAAAGCTCGTCCATGGGCCTGCCCCTTTCGAACAATGTCGAGCGCCTCGGGTCGAAAGAGGCGGGTTCGAATTCGGGTAGCAAGCGATGCGCCATCACTCAGGACCGCGCGCCTTTGGGCGCGCATTCTGGCGGCGCGCCTGAAGGCGCGCGGTCCAATCTGGTGGCCCCAGCCTTGACCATATGGTTAAATCACTATAGTTGAACCACGCTCGCGAGCCGGGCGGAAGAACAGGCTTGAACAGGCTTGATAAGATGAGTGAAAGCCAGCCGACGCCGAGACATGCGGAGGATCACATCCTCAAGGCGCAGCTGGTCCGTAAGATCGAAGCGCTTCTGAAGGCGCGCGGTCTCAAACAGGTCGAGGCTGCGCGGCTCTTCGGCGTCAGGCAGCCGGACGTCTCCAAAATGCTGCGCGGCGACTTCCGGCAGTTTTCCCTGGAGCGGCTCCTGCGCTTCCTCGTCGCGCTGGGCCAGGACGTCGAGATCGTCGTCACGCCGCATGGCGAGGGCGACGCAGCGGAAACCGCCACGCTTCGCATCGCATAGCGCTATGAAATTGAGCAAAAAGGACAAACCATGACCGCAGCCCTTCGCGCCAGTGACGCCCCGATCGCAGATGCGCTCGAAGCGAGCATCCAAAGCGCCAAACACGCGCTTCTGGACCTCGGCAAGGCGGACGGCCATTGGTGCTTCGAGCTCGAGGCCGACACCACCATCCCCGCCGAATATGTGCTGATGCGCCATTTCCGCGCCGAGCCGGTCGACGCCGAGCTGGAGCGCAAGATCGCGGTCTATCTGCGCCGCATGCAGGGCGATCACGGCGGCTGGCCGCTATTCCAGGACGGCGCCTTCAACATCTCGGCGAGCGTGAAGGCCTATTTCGCGCTCAAGATGATCGGCGACGACATCGACGCTCCGCACATGGCGCGCGCCCGCGCGGCGATCCTCGCCCATGGCGGCGCGGCGACCTCCAATGTCTTCACGCGCTCGCTGCTGGCGCTTTACGGCCAGATCCCGTGGCACGGCGTGCCAGTGATGCCGGTCGAGATCATGTTGCTGCCGAGCTGGTTCCCCTTCCATCTTGACAAGATTTCCTATTGGGGCCGCACCGTTCTCGTGCCGCTCCTTGTCCTTATGACCTATAAGCCCTGCGCCAAGAACCCGAAGGACATCCACATCCAGGAGCTCTTCACGACGCCGCCGGAAGAGGTGAAAGTCTGGCCGAAGGGCGAGCATCAGACCTGGCCCTGGGCGCATATTTTCGGCGAGATCGACAAGCTGCTGCGCCTGCTCGAGCCTCATATGCCGAAGCGCTCGCGCGACTATTCCGTTCAGCTCGCCGAACGCTGGACGACCGAGCGCCTCAACGGCGTCGATGGCCTCGGCGCCATCTTCCCGGCGATGGTCAACAGCCTGCTGATGTATGACGCGCTCGGCATCCCCGAGACCGACCAGCGCGTGAAGGATGCGCGCGAGTCGATCGAGCGGCTGCTCGTCGTCAATGAGACGGAAGCCTATTGCCAGCCCTGCGTCTCGCCGGTGTGGGACACCTCGCTCGTAGCGCATGCGCTGCTCGAGACCGGCGACGCCGACGCGCGCGAAAAGGCGCGGGCCGCCTGCGACTGGCTCGCGCCCCTGCAGGTGCTGGATGTGAAGGGCGATTGGGCGGTTCAGCGGCCCGATCTGCGGCCCGGCGGCTGGGCCTTCCAATACGCCAATGCGCATTATCCGGATGTCGACGACACCGCCGTCGTCGCGACCGCCATGGACCGTCTCACCAGCGCCGAAGAGAAAAAGCCCTATGCCGAGCGCATCGCCCGCGCCAAGGAATGGGTCGTCGGCATGCAGTCGAAGAACGGCGGCTGGGGCGCCTTCGACGCCGACAATGTCTATCATTATCTCAACCACATCCCCTTTGCGGACCACGGCGCGCTGCTCGATCCGCCGACGGTCGACGTCTCGGCGCGCTGCATCTCCATGCTGGCGCAGCTCGGCGACACCATGGAGTCGAGCGAATGCGTGCGGCGCGGCGTCGACTATCTCTTGAGGGAGCAGGAGAAGGACGGTTCCTGGTTCGGCCGCTGGGGCGCCAATTACATCTACGGCGCCTGGTCGGCGCTCTGCGCGCTCAACGCCGTCGGCCTGCCGCACGAACATGAATCCTATCGCCGCGCGGTGGACTGGCTCGTCTCGATCCAGAACGCGGACGGCGGCTGGGGCGAGGATCTCGCGAGCTACAAGCTCGACTACAAGGGCTACGAGCCCGCGCCCTCGACCTCTTCGCAAACCGCCTGGGCGCTGCTCGGCTTGATGGCGGCTGGCGAGGTCGACCATCCGGCGGTCGCGCGCGGCGTCGCCTATCTGCAGGCGACGCAGGCGCAGGACGGGCTCTGGAACGAGCCGCGCTTCACGGCGACGGGCTTCCCGCGCGTCTTCTATCTGCGCTACCACGGCTATCGGAAATTCTTCCCGCTCTGGGCGCTGGCGCGCTACCGCAACCTGCTGCAGACGAACAGCAAGCTGGTGCAGGTGGGGCTGTAAGAGCCTTTCCGCCGATCGACAATTTCGGTGCGCCCCATCCCTCCCCTTTACGGGGAGGGTGGCCCCGCGACAGCGGGGTCGGGTGGGGCCCGGCCGGGATCACGCCCAAAATTGAACGACCGGCAACTCTCCTGACAGTTTGGACCGGCAACATCCCTGACAGAATTGCTACTCTGGTTTGCGCTGCGTTTCCACTGCTGAGCGCAGCCGCGCGCGCGGCGGAGCGAAGCGGTGGAAACGCAGCGCAGGATCAATGACGCCGAGATCGCGGCCGATGAAGCGGACGATATGGCCGCCGTCTTCCAGCTCCGCGAGGCCGACCAGCTCTCCGGCCAGAGCCTCGCCGATGAACACGGTCTCGCCGCGCCATTTGATCGATCCCTCGGAGCGGACCCGGCGGACCTCATGGTCCGCGTCGTACCAGGGCTCGTCGATCCTTTCCGGCAGGAGCCGTCCCGGCCGCGACCAATGACTTGCCGGCGTCGTCTGTTCGAGCGCCTCATGCGGACGCTCCTCGTTGTAGCTGCGCCGGAACGCATCGAAACGCGCCTGCTGCTCCATCCTGTCGCTCGCTGGGGACTTCGCCGTTTCATCCTTCAAGGTGCGATGCATGCGTTCGTGCCGGCCGTTGTGCTGCGGCGCGGCCGGCGGGATGAAACGCGGCTCCACGCCGAGCTTCAAAAGCCAGACCGAAAGCCGCGAAAGTCCACCGGCGCCCGTCGCGCCGAAGGGCGCGCCATTGTCGGAGCGGCCGGCAGGCCGATGTCGCTGAAAATGCGCAATAGCGCGCCCTTGACCCCATCATGCGTCGGCGGCGTGATCCGAACGTCGACGAGGTAGCGGCTCGCCGTGTCGGAAACCGTCAGCGGATCGATGCGTCGGCCATCGCGCGTGCGAAACCAGCCCTTGAAGTCCATCGCCCATTCGCCGTTGGGCGCATCCGAGCCGGCGATGATCTCGCCTCGGCCGACCGGGCGGCGACACCGCGGCTTTGCTGCGATCAGGCCCTCACGCTTCAAGATATCGCCGATGGTCGACGCCGCGGGCCACGCTGTTTCGGGGGCGCCGAGCAAGAGGCGCGCCCTGATCTTCTTTGGCCCAAAGTGCGGAAAGCGGCGGCGCAGATCCAGGATCCTGGCGATTGTCTCGGCCGTCGCCGCCTGCGGCGCACGCAACGGCGCCCGGCTCCGCTCCTCGAACCAGCGCGCCTCGCCGCTCTCGCGCCGGCGTTTCCAAACGTAGAATGTCTCGCGGCTCACGCCGTAAAGCCGGCACAACTCCGACACGGTGAAGACCCCCGTGTCGAAATCCCGAAACAAAGCGATCCGCTCTTCCACCGCCGCGCGCTCCCTGATAGGCATCGCCCGCATCTCCTCTCGAAGACACGAACTTGACTGTCAGGAATGCTCCCGGTCCAATCTGTCAGCTATCTCGCCGGTTCATACCGCTGATACGCCCCCTCCCTGTCCCTCCCCCGCTTCGCGCCGCAAGCGGGAGAAGGGGAGAGCGCCGCGTTTTGGGAATCATAAGCAGCCCATCCCCGGATCGCCGGGCGGCCCTAGACCGCGAGCCTTCAGGCTCGCCCTGCGATATGCGAGCCTGAAGGCTCGCGGTCCGTGGGTTCCGAACCCGCTTTCGCGTGTTAAGGGAAAGAATCGCGCAGCCATTTAGCGCGCCGATGAAGCTTTAGAGGACAGCCTTGACGCTCGACGCCGACGCCCTGCTCTCCCGCGTGAAAATCATCATCTCGCCACCCGACGCCGAAAAAGCGCAAAAGGCGCTCGATCGCGTGTTGGAGAAAGATAAGGGCCCGCTCGCGGCCTTCCTCGCCGCACACCCCAAGGCGCGCGACCTGCTCTTCGGCGTCTTCGGCTCCTCCCCCTATCTCACCGATCTTGCGGCGCGCGACCCGGCGCGTCTGACGACGGCGCTCGCGGCCGATCCACAGACGCGCGTCGGCGCGTTGATCGACGAAACCAAGGCGCTGGAGACCGACGACGAAGCCGAGATCATGCGCCGCCTGCGGCTCATCAAGCAGGAGGCGGCGCTCGTCATTGCGCTCGCCGATCTCTCCAAGGCGTGGGACACGCTGCAGGCGACCGAGGCGCTCACCCGCATCGCCGACGCCATGCTTTCCGCCGCCATTCGTTTCACGCTGCGCCAAGCCCAGCACGCAGGTAAGCTCGAGCTCGCCGACCAGCGCGACCCCGAACGCGCCTCGGGCTGGATTTTCCTCGGCATGGGCAAGGGCGGCGCCTATGAGCTGAACTACTCCTCCGACATCGACCTCATCGTCTTTTTCGACCGTTCCCGCGCCCGTCTGACCGATCCTTCCGAAGACGTCGATCTCTTCGTGAAGCTCACCAAGCGCATCGTGAAGATCATGAGCGAGCGCACCAGCGACGGCTATGTCTTTCGCACCGATCTGCGCCTGCGCCCAGACCCCGGCGCGACGCCCATCGCCATTCCGCTGGAGGCCGCCCTCTCCTATTACGAAAGCATGGGCCAGAACTGGGAGCGCGCGGCCTATATCAAGGCGCGGCCCGTCGCCGGTGACATTTACGCGGGCGAACAATTTTTGCAGGAGCTGTCGCCCTTCGTCTGGCGCAAATATTTCGACTTCGCCGCGATCGCCGACGTGCATTCGATCAAGCGGCAGATCCATGCGCATAAAGGCCACGGCAAGATCGCCGTCATCGGCCACAATATCAAATTGGGGCGCGGCGGCATTCGCGAGATCGAATTCTTCACGCAGACGCAGCAGCTCATCACCGGCGGACGCGACAAAAGATTGCGCGGCCGCGCGACGCTGCCCATGCTCGATCAGCTCGTCGAGAGCGGCTGGGTCGAGGCGCAGGCGCGCGACGATTTGCGGGAAGCCTATCTCTTCCTGCGCGACGTCGAGCATCGCATTCAGATGGTCGCCGACGAGCAGAAACATACGCTGCCCGACACGAAGGAAGGCGTCGAGACTATCGCCCGCATGATGGGCTTTGGCGGTTACGACGGCTTTGCCGAGGCGCTCATGAAGCGGCTCGACATCGTGCAGGGCCATTATGCGCGGCTCTTCGAAAGCGCCCCCGAGCTTTCCGCCACCGGCGGCAATCTGGTCTTCACGGGCGACGACGACGATCCCGAGACGATCGAGACGCTCGCGCGCATGGGCTACAAAGACCCGAAAATGGTGACGGCAACTATTCGTGGCTGGCACTTTGGCCGCTACGCCGCGACGCGCTCGACCGTCGCGCGCGAACGCCTCACGGAGCTGACGCCAAAACTGCTGGAAGCCCTCGCCGCGACGGAAAACGCCGATCAGGCCTTTCTTGCGTTCGACAAGCTCATCCAGAAGCTTCCCGCCGGCGTGCAGCTTTTCTCGCTGCTCGTCTCGCAGCCGCGCCTGCTCACGCTGCTCGCCGCCATCACCGGCGCAGCGCCAAAGCTTGCCGCCACCATCTCGAAACGCCCGCGCGTGCTCGACGCTTTGATGGAGCCGGCGTTCTTCCACACTTTGCCGAGCGACGCCGATCTGCGCGAGCGCCTTGCGGCGCAATTCGCCGAGGCGCGCAGCTATGAAGACGCGCTCGACCGCGCCCGCATCTTCGGCCAGGAGCAGAAATTTCTCATCGGCGTGCGCGTGCTGACCGGCTCGATCTCGGTGGCCGACGCCGGCGCCGCCTATACGCGCCTCGCCGAGACGCTGATTGCCTGCCTCTTCGAGGAGGTTTGCAAGGAATTCGAAAAGGCGCATGGGCGCATCGAGAACGGCGCGGCGGCGGTCGTCGCCATGGGCAAGCTCGGGGGGCGCGAAATGACCGCCGCCTCCGATCTCGACCTCATGCTGCTCTACGAGGCCGATCCGCACGCGGAGTCTATCGGGGGCGAGCGTTCGCTCTCGACAGCGCAATATTACGCCCGCCTCACCCAGCGCCTCATCACCGCGATTTCGGCGCCGACGGCCGAAGGCACGCTTTACGAAACGGATTTTCGTCTGCGCCCCTCCGGCAATATGGGGCCGATCGCGGTGAGCCTTAAATCCTTCGAGGCTTACCAGGCCGAAGAAGCCTGGACATGGGAGCATATGGCGCTCACCCGCGCCCGCGTCGTCGCCGGGCCGGCCGAATTCGCCGCCCGCGTCGAGACGGCGATCCGCGCCGCGCTGACGCGGCCGCGCGATCCGCAAAAGCTGAAAATCGACGTGCTCGCCATGCGCAAGCGCATCGCGCAGGCCAAGGGCTCAACCAGCCCTTGGGAGGTGAAGCAGGTCGCGGGCGGGCTGATCGACATCGAATTCATCGCCCAATATCTGATGCTTCTGCATGGCGCGGCGCATCCGGCGATTTTCTCGACGACGACGCCCCTGGCGCTGCGCGGACTGCGCGACGCCGGCCTGCTCGACGCCGGCGCGGCCGAGACGCTTCGCGCCGCCGCGAGCCTTTACCAGGGGCTCACGCAAGTGCTGCGCCTCGCCGTCGACGGCCCGTTCCGGGCGACGGACGCGCCGCGCGGGCTGACCGAGCTTCTGCTGCGGGTCGGGGATTCGCCCAATCTCTCTCATCTCGAGGCGCTGCTCGCCGATTCTCAGAAGAGAACGCGGGAGATTTTCCTGTCTGTCATCGGACCGTTTTCTGGGCCCGCTACCGGCGCTGGGGAGTTGTCAGAGGCGCCGCCTCCGGCATAGATACGCCCCATTCGTCACGCAGGAACTTTCCGCGCCGACCGTGGCGGCGGCTTTTCTGGGGCCTTCTGCCTCGATTTCTGGAGCATATCATGTCAAATGCCCGCTATAACGCGCGTTCCCTGGCCGGCGTCGCCTTCGGGACGCTCGGTCTCGTCGCCCTGATGGCCGCCGCCGCGCCCGCGCAGGCCAAGGTGCTCGCCAAGGTGAATGGCGTCGAGATCACCGACGACGACCTCAAAATCGCCATGGAGGACCTCGGCCCGGGCATTCCGCGTCAGCTCGAAGGCAAGGCGCGCGACAGCTATATTATCGACTTCCTCATCGACGAGCAGCTCGTCGTGCAGAAGGCGCAGGCCGACAAGCTCGCCGAAACCCCGGAATTCGCCAGGAAGATGGCCTATCTGCGCGACAAGGCGCTGATGGAGACCCTGCTCGGCAATGTCGCCAAGAACGCCGCGACCGACGCCGCCATCAAGGCGACTTATGACGAGGCGGCCAAGAACCAGAAGCCCGAGACCGAGTTCCACGCCCATCACATCCTCGTGCCCACCGAGGAAGAGGCCAAGAAGGCGCTCGCGCGCGTGAAGGGCGGCGAGGATTTCTCCAAGGTCGCCGGCGAAGTCTCCAAGGACCCGGGCTCCAAGGGCGGCGACCTCGGCTGGTTCACCAAGGACCGCATGGTGCCGGAATTCGGCGAGGCGGCCTCGAAGATGAAGCCCGGCGACATCTCCGAGCCGGTGAAGACCCAGTTCGGCTGGCACATCATCAAGCTCGACGAGACCCGCCCGAAGACCTTCCCGCCGATGGATCAGGTCAAGGAGCAGGTCGCCCGCTATGTCGTGCAGAAGGCGCAGAGCGACCTGGTGATGAAGCTGCGCGAAGGCGCCAAGATCGAGCGCACCGACCAGCCGGCCGACGCCGCCAAGGGCGCAGCGGCTCCGGCTCCGGCGGCGAAGCCGGAAGAGAAGAAGAAGTAAGGCGACCGCTCGACCGGGTCGATGTCATTCCCGACGCTCGCAAAGCGAGCGATCGGGAATCCAGAGCAAAACCAGCTCCGTCATTGCGAGCGACGCGAAGCAATCCAGAGCAGCGATGTGGCTCTGGATTGCTTCGTCGCTTTGCTCCTCGCAATGACGGGGCCGGATTCCTGGTCGGGCGTTCAGCCCGACGGGAATGACGGCACATTTTTCCGTCTTCAAACTTTCGTTTCGAAAAAAGCGTTTCTGACGTTGTCGATTGCGCCCCCAATGCCGAAAATGGCGTCATTGGCTTTCGCGACCACCATATCCGTTCCGAAATGCCGGGCGCCGAGACGCTTGAAAAAGCCGAGCGGTCCCGAGGTGAAGGCTTTGAGATCGTTTTCCACCAAAGCGGCGACGACCGTCGCGGCGCGCTTCTCGATCGCGCTCTGCAGATCGCCTCTGACAACCGGATTGTCGAAAACCTGAGGGCGCGGCAGATCGCTGGCGCCGATGGCGATTTCTTTCATCATGTCGGGCGTGGCCCCTTGTATCTCCGGCGTGAGCGGGATGATCGGCAGGCCCGGCTCCTTGCCGCGCTCGGTGTCGTGCAAACGCAGATCGCCGCTGTCGATGTCGCGCACGAGCCATTTTTCGCGCAAGGCCTCGGGGAATTCCGCAAACAGCGGATTGCTGACAGGTAGCGAGAAATTCGCGCGGAAAAACGCCTGCGCATTGCGCCGGCCGAGCAAATAATCATGGTGGCGGAAGGATTGGTGCAGGAAGCCGCCGAAGCCGCCGAGAACGCCGCAGGCGATCGGATAGAGCTTGGAGTCGGGATGCGCATTGGGCGCCCGCTCCGGTTCGATCATGTAGCGCGAATAGACGCGCTCGTCCTGCGCCAGCGCCAGCTCGTCCGGCTTGAAGCGCGCCTGATCGATCAGCGTCGAGAATAATCTGGGCAGGACGTCGAGAAGCCTCTCTCCGCGGCCCTCGAGGGTCGTCTTCTGCAGATTGGGGAAGGGCGAAATGAGGATGATCGATCGGTTCGCTCTGTCGGCGCTGCGCTCGTTGCTTCCGCCTGTCCCGGCAAGATAACGCCGCACAAGCTCGAGTGGTTCGTTGTCGATCGTCCCGCCGTCGACCGCGACGAATGAATAGGGCTGGACCGATTTTACCCAGTCGTCCGGATAGACAGGCGTGAAGCCGCCATCGGAGTCGAAGCCGACCCGCTGGCTATGCCAGTAATCGAGCTCGTTCCTTTGGATGAAGCGCGGCGCGAGGCCGACCGGAAAGGCGCCTGTCGCCTTGGCGGCCGTGCGGAAAAGCTCCCAACCGTCGGTCTCAGTGCTCCCAATGTCCAGCGCCAGCGCGCCATCCGCCTGCCCCGGCGCCACACCGATGTTGAAATCGAGATAATCGCCGTGATTGAGCATGCCGTATCGGCGCGGATCGTCGGAGCCGAAGAGCTGGAAGGAATAGGGCACGCCGCGCAGATTGGTGAGCGTGAGAAAGACGCGCAGATCGCGCGAGGCGCCGCGCCCCACCCAATTTGGCCGCCGTATTTCGCCCGAAAGCTCGAAAGCGTTAGCGACGATCTCGTCGATGACGTCGCAGCACAAGGCCGATTTCACGCCCTGCGCCGCCCTGGCGCCGTCGAGATCGGTGGTCTCGAGAAGGCGCATGATGTCGATGTCGTGAACCCAGCTCGAATAAAGTCGATTGGCGGGCGGCAGCGGCAACGGCTTGCCGGGCCACACATGCTCGGGACGGCGAAAGGCGTGGAGCGCGGAAATCGCCGCGGTCATGCCGCCCGCCGAGGCGCCGGCCATGATCGGAATGCGCACATCATGCGTGGGGCCGTCCCAGCCGGGATGCGCCTTGGCGCTCTCATAGGCGTCGAGCGCTTCGATGAGAAAGTCCATGACGCCGGCCGAATAGGCGCCCGCCGAGATGGCGCCGGATAACACCACGCCGATTTCGTAGAAAGGCTTCGACACATCAATCTCCTTGAAAAGTGCTTTGCGGCGAAGAGCCAGACAAGCAGGCCGCCGTGACGGGAGTATAAACTTTTGCACGCAACGGAGAATGACTGCGCAAAATGCCGCCGCCGCGCGCGTCGCGGCTTGACGGCGCGGCTCCATGCCGCCAAACCCCATTTGCAAACACATTCTCCGCGCCGCCCTCTTCAGGCGGCCGCATCGATATACGCAGGGTTTTCACCATGGCCCATGACGCCCCCCTCTCGCCGCTCGCGCCCGCAACCATTCCCGAAATCGCGCCGCTCGACGGCGTGCGCTTCGCCGCCGGCGCGGCGAACATTCGCTACGCCGGCCGCACCGACGTGATGCTCGCCATCATGGACGAGGGCGCCGCGGTCGCGGGGGTCTTCACCAAATCCAAATGCCCCTCGGCGCCGGTCGACTGGTGCCGCGCGAAACTGAAGGGCGGCAAGGCGAAGGCGCTGCTCGTCAATTCCGGCAACGCCAACGCCTTCACCGGCAAGGTCGGCGCCGAAGCGGTGAAGCGCTCCGCCAAGATCGCCGCCGCCGCGACGGGCGCGAGCGACCGGCAAGTCTTCATCGCCTCGACGGGCGTGATCGGCGAGCCGCTCGACGCGACGAAATTCGAGGGCGTGCTGGAGACGCTCGCCGCCGAGGCGCGGCCCGACGGCTGGCAAGAGGCGGCGCGCGCCATCATGACCACCGACACCTTCCCCAAGCTCGCGACGCGCACCGCGACGATCGGCGGCGTGGAAGTGACGATCAGCGGCATGGCCAAGGGCGCCGGCATGATCGCCCCCGACATGGCGACCATGCTCTCCTTCGTCTTCACCGACGCGCCCATCGCCGCCGAAGCGCTGCAGACGATGCTCTCCAAATCCGTGCAGGGCTCGTTCAACGCGATCACGGTCGACAGCGACACTTCTACGTCTGACACGCTGCTGCTGTTCGCGACGGGCGCCGCCAAGAAGCGCGGCGCGCCGAAGATCGAAAAGGCCAGCGACCGGCGTCTCGTTGAGTTCAAGAAGGCGCTCGACGCCGTGCTGCTCGACCTCGCCCATCAGGTGGTGAAGGATGGCGAGGGCGCGCGCAAATTCGTCGAAGTGACGGTGACCGGCGCCGAAAGCGCGAAAGCGGCGAAGCGGGTTGCGCTTGCCATCGCCAATTCGCCGCTGGTGAAGACGGCGATCGCCGGCGAAGACGCCAATTGGGGCCGCATCGTGATGGCGGTCGGCAAGGCCGGCGAATATGCCGAGCGCGACAAGCTCGCCATCTGGTTCGGCGGCGTGCGCGTCGCCTTCAAGGGCCTGCGCGATCCGGATTACAACGAGCAGGAAGTCTCGGAGATCATGAAGCGGCAGGAGATCGTCATCAATGTCGACCTCGGCCTCGGCGACGGCGCCGCCACTGTGTGGACGTGTGATCTGACGAAGGAATATGTGGCGATCAACGGGGATTACCGGAGCTGAGTTTCCTGAAGGCTCGCAAGAGCGTCGCCGTTGCTCTGGATTCCCGGTCAGGCCTTCGGCCTGCCGGGAATGACGGGCGCGGGTTGGCCGCGCAAATTGCATCCGCCGTCATTGCGAGAAGCGTGAGCGACGAAGCAATCCAGCGGCGTCGGCGCGGCTCTGGATTGCTTCGCTTCGCTCGCAATGACGGCGCTTGCTTTTCACACGCCATACTGAAACTCTTCTTCAGGCAATCGCGTGGATGCTGGGCGTGAGCCGATCCCTCCCCTTTACGGGGAGGGTGGCGCAGCGAAGCTGCGTCGGGTGGGGCCCAGCCCCATCGAAATGGTTGCGGCGCGAGCCCCACCCCGCGGCCTTTGGCCGCCGACCTCCCCGTAAAGGGGAGGTATTGGGGCTAACGACGCGAGTTCGCTATTCACTCGATTGCCCGGAGACCTGCATTTTTTCATTTTTAAGGCGTTGCATATGTTTCTATCGCGTCTTTTCCTTATTCTCCTTCCTCTCCCCCTCCTCGCCTGCAATTCGACGTCCGCCTCGCCGCCACAGGCGCGCTTCGACGCAGCCGAGGCCGCCTTTCTCGACAAGCCCGGCAAGGCCGCGATTCATGGCCAGGCTTTCCTGCCGGATAAAACGGGCGCGCATGTTCACTACGCGATGGGCGAAGTCGTGCGGCTGATACCGTTGACGAGCTACGCCCAGGCGCGCCTCGATTATTATTTCCACGGCGCCAAATTCGCGCCCGCCTCGTCCATCCCGAAGAACGACCCCGACCCGGATTATGTCGCCCACACCCGCACGACCAAGGCCGGGCCGACCGGGCAATTCAAGTTCGAAAACGTGCCGCCGGGCCGCTACTATCTGTCCACGCAGGTGATCTGGAAGCCTGAGCAGTCCTTTGTGACGGAAGGCGGCCTGATATATGAGGAAGCCACAGTGACCGGCGCCGAGACCAAGCCGGTCGAAGTCGTTATCTCCGGCAAATAGGGCTTTGCATGAAACTCCTTCTCGTCGTCGCTTGCGCGCTTGTCGACGCCGATAATCGCGTGCTGATCGCGCAGCGTCCCGAGGGCAAGCAGCTTGCGGGACTATGGGAGTTTCCCGGCGGCAAGATCGATCCCGGCGAGCGGCCCGAGGATGCGCTGATCCGCGAGCTTGCGGAGGAGCTGGGCATTACGGTGAAGGCGCCTTGCCTCGCGCCGCTCACTTTCGCGAGCCACGCCTATGAAGAGTTCCATCTCCTCATGCCGCTTTATGTCTGCCGCAAATGGGAGGGCTTCGTGACGCCCGCGGAGGGCCAGGCGGTGAAATGGGCGCGCGCGCGGGATTTGCGCAAATATGACATGCCGCCCGCCGACGCGCCGCTCATTGCGCCGCTGATCGATCTGCTTGGGTAGACGACTTGGTAACGCCATGTGGGCGGGCTAACATCCGCTCATGACGGAAATCGATTGGCAAGATCTCGGACATCGCGACGCCGCCGGCCTCGGCCGGCGCGACTGCTACAAGCTCGGGAAAAGCCTGCGTGAGGCGGTCCCGCGCGAGGCGCTCGCGGATTTTGTCCCGCCCGAAATCCGCGATCCGATCGCGATCATTGCCGAGACGGAACGCCCGCGTCTGCAATCCTTGCTGCCCATGCGGCGCAAAGCGATGGCGGAGTCCGCCTTTGCGTTCCTGCGCGGCGCAGCCGATGTCATGGCGTTCGATCTCGCAAGCCAGCTCGCGCCCGGCGTGACCGCGCAGGCCTGCGGCGATTGTCATTTGATGAATTTCGGCGCCTTCTCGTCGCCGGAAGGCAACATCCTCTTCGACGTCAACGACTTCGACGAGACGCTGCCGCATGTCGACATCATCTTCGATCTGCGGCGTTTGGCGACGAGCGTCGCAGTGGCGGCGCTGGATATGAATTTCTCCAAAAGCCAAGCGCGCCAATTCGCCCGCCGCACGGTAAAGACCTATCGCGCGCGCCTGCTGGAGCTCGCGGCCATGTCGCCGATCGAGGTCTGGAATGTGCGCGTTCACTTGCGCGACATTGTCAAAGCCCTGCGCGACCGCGTGCTGCACGACAAGCTCAGCGCTGCGATCTATGAGGGGAACGGCCCGCAGGACCGCATCGACGGTCTGCCGAAAATCGAAAAGGTCGGCGACGGTTGGCGCTTCGTCGACAAGCCGCCGAAGCTTCAACATCTCGAATCGCTGCGCGATCCGGGCGCGGACATCGATCTGCCGAAGCTTTTCGAGCATCTTGTGCAAGACGGCCTACAGGCGCCCTTCGCCACGCTTTTCGAGCGCTATCGGCTCAGCGACACCGCCTTCAAGGCCGTGGGCGTCGGCAGCGTCGGCACATTCTGCGCCATCGGCCTCTATATGTCGGAAGATGACCAGCCGCTCGCTTTGCAGATCAAGGAAGCGCGGCCTTCCGTGCTGGAGCGCTTCGGCCAGGGAGGCTGGAAAGAGTCGCAAGGAAAGCGCGTGACCACTGGGCAGCGGGTCATGCAGGCGGCGTCGGATATTTTCCTCGCCCATGCGGACGACGCCGAAACCGGGCGGCGCTTCTATATGCGCCATCTCAAGACGCGCCGTCTCGGCTCGATCTCCGAATTGCTGAAAGACGAAGCCTTCCCGCGTTACGCGGAGCTCTGCGGCAGCACGCTGGCGCGCGCCCATGCGCGTTCGTCGCGGCCCGCCGTGCTCGCGGGCTATATGGGCAAGGGCGAGGCTTTCGAGGATGCGCTGGCTTCGTTTGCCATGCTCTATGCGAAGCAAACGAAGGATGATTTCGACGCCTATCGTGCGGCGCAGAGTGACGCCATTTCACGTTGAACAGCTCACATCGGGACGTGTCATTCCCGGCGGGCTGAAAGCCCAACCGGGAATCCAGAGCCGCAATAGCGCTGGTTCGGCTCTGGATTCGCGATCGCTCGCTTCGCGAGCGTCGGGAATGACACCGCACCAATCATGCGGATCTCGTGATAAGGGCTCCCGCTGCCGACCCCCGCCGTCATTGCGAGGAGCAAAGCGACGAAGCAATCCAGTGCCGTGATGACGCTCTGGATTGCTTCGCTTCGCTCGCAATGACGGCTGGCGCTACTCGCGCAACATCGCGAAGCTCGCGGGAATCGACAGCGTCCAGATCAGCCCGTCCGGCGGGAAGCTCAATGTGGCTTCGCCGTCGAGCGCCTGGGCGACAAGCTTCTTGACCACCTTGTGGCCGAAGCCTTCCTTCGGCGGCGTCACGAGCGGCGGGCCGCCGCTCTCGCGCCATTCGATGTTGAGCCGGTCGTCCTCGAAATCCCATGTCAGCGAGACGCTTCCCTCCGGCACGGAGAGCGCGCCATAGCTCAATGCATTTGTGACGAGCTCGTGCAGCGCAAGGCCGATGTTCTGCGCGGCCTCCGGCTTCAGATTGATCTTCGGGCCCTCGATCCGCGCATGCTCGGGAAGGTCGTCCTTGGGAACGTCCATGCAATAGGCGAGCTGCGCGCCCACCAATTCGCGCATGGAGGCGCCGCGCCAATCCTGCGACACGAGAAGATCATGCGCCATGGAAAGCGCCTGAAGGCGCGCGCTGAACTTGCGCTGAAACTCTTCCACGGATGGCGCGCCCGCCGCCGTCTGCCGCGACATGGCCTGCACGACGGCCAATAGGTTTTTCGAGCGATGCACCAATTCGCGCAGCAGCACGCGCACATGCTGCTCGCGCATCTTGCGCTCGGTGATGTCGCGCGCCGTGCCGAGGATACGCACGGGCCGTCCGTTCTCGAAGAAGGTGCGGCCGCGGATCGACACCCAGCGCTCGATCTTGTCCTTCACGCCGATGACGCGATATTCGATCTCGTAATCGCCTTCATAGGTCGGATCGAGCGCGAGGCCGACGGCCTCCTTGCTGCGGCGTTTGTCCTGCGGGTGCAGCGCATTGCGGAAGACGTCGAAGCTCGGCTCGGTGTCGTCGTGGAGGCCCCAGAGCTGGCGCACGCGGGCGTCGAGATGCACCGCGCCGGTCACGAGGTTCCAGTCCCAGACGCCCGTGCGGCCGGCGTCGAGCGCGAGCTGCATGCGCTCGAGCGCATAGGCCTGATCCTGGATCGCGCCGCAGTCCGAAGCCGCGCCGCGCGCCTCGCCGGCGTCGGGGAATGTGTCCGTATCGCTCACGCATCACCTTTCGGAGATGCGGCATTATAGTGGCAGACGGGCGCGGGCGCGAGCGGGTGGTAGCTGGTTGGCCCCCTCCCCAACCCTCCCCCGCTTCGCGGGAGAGGGGGCAGATTGCGGACTTCATAGACCATGCTGATCGTGAGCGTCCCCTCTCCCGCTTGCGGCAGGGCTGTCCGGGGAATGAGTCGAAAGGTCGCGGGCGCATGCCCGGTTTTCCCGACGGTTGTCGGGTATTTTCCGGTTGTCGAGACTGGAAAAAAGGACCGGACATGCCCGTGCACTCTACTGTATTCGCCCAACTGCTCAAGCCGGTCGATCGGCGCGCCTTCAAGCAGATCGTCGAGCGGCATGGCGGCGACGCCTACGACAAATCCTTCAAGAGCTGGGATCACCTCGTCGCGCTCATCTACGCCCAGCTTGCCGGGGTCTCCAGCCTGCGCGCCCTCGTTCCCGCCTTCAACGCCGACGCGCGCGCGCATTATCACCTCGGGACGCGGCGGCTCGCGCGCACGACCCTTTCCGACGCCAACGCCCGCCGGCCCGTCGCCGTCTTCGCCGATCTCTTCGCCATGCTCTCCGGCGCGCTCGACCGTCATACGCGCCGGGAGGGCGCGGACATGATCCGCCTCATCGATTCGACGCCCATCCCTTTGAGCAAATTCCTCGATTACGCCCGCTCCAACGGCCGCACTCACGGCCTCAAAATGCACGTGGTCCATGACCCGCGCGCCAATCGGCCCCTTCGCGCGGAAGTCACGCCCGCCAATGTGAACGACATAGAGATCGGCAAGAAAACCGATATCGAGCCGGGCGCCGCTTATGTCTTCGACAAAGGCTATTGCGACTATCGCTGGTGGACCGAGATCGCCGCGCAAGGCGCTTTCTTCGTCACCCGGCCGAAGGCGAACGCCCGCTTCCGGGCGATCGCCGCCCGCCCGCTCGACCCCGAAAGCGCGCGGGGCGACGGCTTCGCCGTGATCGCCGACGAGGAGGTGGCGCTGGCCAGCAAAGGCGATTCCAAGCTGCCCATGCCGCTGCGGCGCATCACCGTGGAAAGAGACGAGGCCAAAGGCCGCATCGTCCTCATCGTCAACGACATGCGCCGCCCGGCCGCGGAAATCGCCGCGCTCTACAAGGGCCGCTGGGCAATCGAGCTGCTGTTCCGTTGGATCAAGCAGCATCTCAACATCAAGAGCTTCATCGGCGAGGCCGAAAACGCCGTGCGCCTGCAGCTCTTCGCCGCGATGATCGCCTTCACCCTGCTGCGCATCGCCGCCTGCGTCCACAAGATCGACATGGCGGCACTGCGTTTCGCCGAGCTCGTCGGCCGCTTCCTCTTCGACCGCCGGCCGATCGCGCTTATCGACAAGCCGCCAATCAGGCCCAAGCCCGGCCGAGACTTCTCTAGTCTGCAGCTCCAGCTCGCGGCCCTATGATTTCCCCGGACAGCCCTGCGTGAAACGGGGGAGGGACAGGGAGGGGGCCAATCAAATATCCAGCAATTCCGTCGCGAAGGCCGCCTTCTCCTGGATGAAGGCAAAGCGCGCCTCGGGCTTGTTGCCCATCAGCCGCTCGACGCAATCGGCCACCTCCTCGCGCTCCTCTCCAACCAGAACCACCTTGAGCAGCGTGCGCTTACCCGGGTCCATGGTCGTCTCCTTGAGCTGGGCGGCGCTCATTTCGCCCAGGCCCTTGAAGCGATTGGTCTCGACCTTGCCCTTGCCGGTGAGCACGGTGCGGATCAGCTCGTCGCGATGCGCGTCATCGCGGGCATAGACCGTTTTCGCCCCTTGCGTGAGCTTATAGAGCGGCGGCTGGGCCAGATAGAGATGGCCGTTCTCGATGAGCCGCGGCATTTGCCGGTAGAAGAAGGTGATGAGCAGCGACGCGATATGGGCGCCGTCGACGTCGGCGTCGGTCATCACGATGACCTTCTCGTAGCGAAGCTCCTCCTCGCGATAATGCGCGCCGAGCCCGCAGCCCAGCGCCTGCGTGAGATCGGCGAGCTGCTGATTGGCGAGGAGCTTGTCCTTCGTCGCCGAGGCGACGTTGAGGATTTTGCCGCGCAGGGGAAGAATGGCCTGCATGGTGCGATTGCGGCCCTCCTTCGCGGAGCCGCCGGCCGAATCGCCTTCGACGATGAAAAGCTCGGAGCCTTCCGCCGAATTATTGGTGCAGTCGACGAGCTTGCCCGGCAGCCGCAATTTGCGCGTCGCGGTCTTGCGGGCGACGTCCTTCTCGGCCTTGCGGCGCAGGCGCTCCTCGGCGCGCGTCACCGCGAAATCGAGCAGCTTATTGGCCTGCGTCGGCGCGGCGGCGAGCCAATGGTCGAAGGCGTCGCGGACCGTTCCCTCGACGATGCGCGCGCCATCGGCGCTCATCAGCCGGTTCTTGGTCTGGCCTTGGAATTGCGGATCGCGGATGAAGACGGAGATCATCGCCGCCGCCTGGCTCATCAGATCGTCGGCGGTCACGTCCTTGAAGCGTTTTGTCTGACCAGTGCGATCGGCGTGGTCCTTCAACGCCTTCAATAGCGCGTTTCGAAGACCCGCCTCATGCGTGCCGCCGTCCGGCGTCCAGACCGTGTTGCAGTAGGAATGGATGAAGCCGTCATCCTCGGCGAACCAGGCGACCGCCCATTCGAGCGAGCCATGGCCCCCTTCGCGCGTCACCTTGCCGGAGAAAGGCTGGTCGGTGACGAGCTCCTTGTCATGCGTCTCGCGGGCGAGATAGTCCTTCAACCCGCCGGGGAAGCACAGCACCGTTTCGGCGGGAACGTCCGAGCCTGGCTCGATGAGCGACGGGTCGCAGCGCCAGCGGATTTCCACGCCGCCGTAGAGATAGGCCTTGGAGCGCGCCATGCGGAAGAGCCGCGCCGGCTTCCAATGGGCGTTCGCGTCGAAAATCTGGGCGTCCGGCTTGAAGCGCACGCGCGTGCCGCGGCGATTGTTGATCTTGCCGACATTGACGAGCTTGCCGAGCGGCAGGCCGCGCGAGAACGCCATGCGGTAGAGCTGCTGCTCGCGCGCGACCTCGACTTCCACCTTCTCGGACAAAGCGTTCACAACCGACACGCCGACGCCGTGCAGGCCGCCGGAGGTCTGATAGGCGCCGGAATCGAATTTGCCGCCCGCGTGAAGGACGGTCATGACGACCTCCAGCGCGGATTTGTCCTTCATCTTGGGATGCGGGCCGACCGGGATGCCGCGGCCATTGTCGTTGACCGTCAGCCAGCCATCGGGCTCCAGCGTCACTTCGATGAAGGTGGCGTAGCCGGCGACAGCCTCGTCCATGGCGTTGTCGAGCACCTCGGCGAAGAGGTGGTGCAGCGCGGTCTCGTCCGTGCCGCCGATATACATGCCGGGGCGCCGGCGGACGGGCTCCAGCCCCTCGAGCACCTCGATGGAGCCGGCGTCATATTCCGCGGGGGTCGGTTTCGCGGCGGTTTTGGGCGCGGGCGCCTTGCGCGGCGCGCCGCCGAAAAGATCGGGTTTCGTGGCCATGCGGCCATCTTAGCGCGATTCGGAAGGCGATGCGCGAGGCTCCAGCCAAAGGACTGGCGGACGAATGGCCGCGCTTACGCCGTCTTCGCCGGGCGGGAGCCGCCGACCGCCAGCTCCTCCAAATTCTGGAAGGCCCCGAGCGGCTTGGGGCGGCTGACGAGATAGCCCTGGATTTCGTCGCAGCCCAGGCTCTTGAGCTTGCGCAACTGCGCCTCGGTTTCGATTCCCTCGGCCGTCGTCCTGACCCCGAGCTCCCGCGCCAGCCCGGTGATGGCGCGGATGATCGACGCCGTTTCGGGGTTTTTGTCGGCCTCCTGCACGAAGGACCGGTCGATCTTGATCCGGTCGACCGGGAAAACCCGCAGATGCGACAAAGCCGAAAATCCCGTGCCGAAGTCGTCGAGGGCGACGGAAATGCCGAGGCGCCGCAGATCCTTCAGGCAAGCGAGCGTGGCGCTGTTCTCCAGAAAAAGCGCCGATTCGGTGATTTCGAGCTCGAGCCGGCGTGGGGAGAATTTGCTTTCGCCGACGATCCTGGCCACCTCCAGCGCAAAGCCGGGCTTGAGCAATTGCGTCGGCGAGAGATTGACGGCGACGCGAAGCGGGTGCGGCAGCGACGCCCCGCATGTGCAGGCCTCCTTCAAAACCCAGGCGCCAATGTCGTTGATCAGCCCCATGCGTTCGGCGATGTCGAGAAACAGCGGCGGGCTCAGCAAACCGTGGCCCGGCCGGCGCCAGCGCAGCAGCGCCTCGAAGCCTGCGAGCTTCGCCTCGGCAAGATCGACGATCGGCTGGAAATAGAGCTCGAACTCCTGACGGGCGAGCGCCAGCTTGAGATCTTGCTCCAATTGCCAGCGCGAGGCGAAATGGGCTTCGATCTCGGCGTCGAAAAAGCAGAACCGCCTGCGGCCGGCGAGCTTTGCCTCATAGAGCGCGAGGTCGGCCTTTTTCATCAGATCGGGAAGCGCCAGGCCGTCCTGCGGCGCGCGCGCGACCCCGATGCTGGCGCCGATCGAGGTGAAGACCCCGAAGCCGAAATCGACGGGCTCGCTCGCCGCCGCGATCAGCCGGCGGGCGAGCGCCTCGACCTCCTCCTGCTTGCCGGCGGCTTGCTGGAGCACCACGAATTCATCGCCGCCGATCCGGGCGAGATACTCTCCAGAGCGCAGCACGTCCGCAATCCGCTTGGCGATGATTTGCAGCGCCGCGTCTCCGGCCCCGTGACCAAGCGTATCGTTGATATTCTTGAAGCCGTCCAGATCGATCCAATGGATGGCGAGGCTGGAGTCGTTCTTGACCGCCTCCGACACCGCCTCGCGTCCACGCTTTTCGAACGCCGCGCGATTGGCGACCCCGGTCAGGCCGTCGAAATAAGCGAGGCGATGGATGCTGGCTTTGCGCTCCTCCTGCTCCAGAGCAATGGCGCAAAGGTTTATGCAGGCCTCGACAATGGTGCGGTCGAGCGCGCTCGGGCCACGGCAGGTGCGGTAATAGAAGGCAAAAGCGCCGATGACCCGGCCGTCGGAGGCGCGTATGGGCGACGACCAGCAGGCGCGCAGCCCGATCGGCAAAGCGAGATCCTTGAAATCCGCCCAGAGCGGATCGGTGGCGATGTCCGTCACCTCGACGGATTTTCCGAAATAGGCGGCCGTGCCGCAGGAGCCGACCGACGGGCCGATCAGCAGACCATCGATCGCGGCGGAATAATCCTCCGGCAGACTTGGCGCCGCCAGCACACGCAATTTTCCCAGAGGGTCCACCGACAGAATCGAGCAGATGACGCCCGGCGCCAGCCGCTCCACCTGAAGGCAGAGCCGGTTCATGATCGCCTTCACGGGCTGGTCGCGCGCGACGCCTTCCAGAGCCGCGTGCTGTATTGCTTTCAGCCCGAGCATGGAAGGCTTCCCGCAGCCGCTGCAGTCCATGTCCGCCCTATCCATGAAGCGCTTCCCGTGCCCGCGCTAAAATCAAATGGATTGTCTCTCGCTCGCAACGCGTTTCGCAGACAAAGCACTCGATAATTGCACAGTTGCCAGAATTGCGCGCAAAAGATTAATAAAGCTTAGCTTTAAACCTATGAATACATTGAGGGCGCCGCGCATTTACGCCCGCGCAAGCTCGCCTCGGTAAGGTTCCGCGTCTTTTCCCTGGAGCCGCCATGCGCCCGTTCACCGTCGTCATCTGCGTGGATCATGCCTTTGTCAGCGGCGGCCAATCCAAGGTCGCGATCGAAAGCGCGCTGGGCCTGAAGGCCGCGGGCGCCCGGGTGATTTTCTTTTCCGCCTGCGGCCCGGCCGATGCGCGCTTAGAGGCGGCCGGCGTCGAAACCGTTAGTCTCGGCCAGCATGATATTCTCGGCAATCCCTCCCGCCTCGACGCGGCCCGGCAGGGAATCTGGAATTTCGAAGCCGCAAAGGCGCTCGACGAGACACTGAGCGCACTCGCGAGGGAGCGAGCGATCGTCCATGTGCATGGCTGGGCGAAGGCGCTGTCGCCGTCGATCGCCAGGCCGATACAGGCGAGCGGCTTGCCCGCCGCCTATACGATGCATGAATTCTTCCTGAGCTGCCCGAATGGCGGATTCTACAATTTCCAGAAAAACGAAGTCTGCCCCTTGAAGCCCATGTCCTTCGCCTGCTGGACGACGCATTGCGACTCGCGCAACTATCCGTTCAAGTTATGGCGCAACATCCGCCTTTTCATCGCCGAGCATGTCGCGCATCTGGCTGAAACCTTTTCAGATATTCTGCTGCTCTCCGATCTGCAGGAGAAAGTGCTCGCCTCCTGTCTGCCGGCAGGTGCGGCCATCCATCGCGTGACCAATCCGGTGGAAGCCGAGCCGCTGGGCCATAAGGGCGACCCGACAGACGGCGGCTTCCTTTTCGTGGGCAGGCTTTCGGCCGAAAAGGGCGCGTTTCTCTTCGCCGAAGCGGCGCAGCGGGTGGGCGTGACGCCGATCTTCATCGGGGACGGCCCGATCGCCGGGGAGCTTGCCGCGCGCTATCCGCAAGCGCAACTCCTCGGCTGGCGCTCGCCGGCAGAGGTGCGCGCGGCGATGCGCGCTGCGCGCGCCTTGGTGTTTCCCTCGCTCTGGTACGAGACCTTCGGGCTTACCGCGCTGGAAGCGAAGGCGATGGGCACGCCGGTCATCGTGGCCGACGGCTGTGCGGCGCGCGAGGCGGTGGAGGATGGCGTTACCGGATTATGGTTCAAGAGCGGCGACGGAGAGTCGCTTGCCTCCGCCATCCGCGAGCTGAGAAACGACGCAGTGATCGCGCAAATGTCGAACCGTGCCTATGACGCCTATTGGGCGTCGCCGGCGACGCTGGAGCGCCATGTCGCGGAAACCCTTGCAGTTTACGACCGAATGCTCGCGCGCGCGACCCGGTAGCGCATCGACGCAGGGCTTTTCCTGCGGTAAGACCATCGCCCCTAATCCAGGAAAGCACATGAAACGCCTCGCCTTTCTCGCCGCCGCTGTTCTTTTCGCCGCGCCAGCGCAGGCGGAAAAACTACGGCTCGCCTTGCAGAAGACCGGCACGACCGGCTGGGAGATGGCCGTCGTGAAGGCCTTCGGCCTCGACAAGGAGGCAGGGCTGGAGCTCGAGGTGACGGAGCTTGCCTCGCCAGAGGCCGGCAAGATCGCCATTCAGGGCGGAAGCGCGGATCTTATCGTTTCGGACTGGCTCTGGGTGGCGCGCGAGCGCGCCCAGGGCGCGAAGCTCACGCTTTACCCCTACTCCACCGGGGTCGGCGCGGTGATGACGCGGGACGCCTCGATCAAAAGCGTGAAGGATCTCGTCGGCAAGAAGCTCGGCGTCGCCGGCGGGCCTTTGGATAAAAGCTGGCTGATGCTCGAAGCCTTCGCGCTGAAGCAAGGCGTCGATCTCGCGAAAAGCGCCACCATTCTTTATGGCGCGCCGCCGCTCATCGCCGAAAAGGCCCTGCAGGGCGAAATCGACGCGGCGCTGGAATTTTGGAATTTCGCGGCCGACCTCGAAGGCAAGGGTTTCGCGCGCGCGATCGACATCGTCGATGTGGAGAAGGCGCTCGGCGCCAAAGGCAATGTCGTCATCACCGGCTATGTGTTCGACGACGCTTTCGCCGCCAAAAACAAGGACGCGCTGGCCCGGTTTTTCGCGATGACGGGCAAAGCCAAAGCGCTCATCGCCACGGACGACAAAGCCTGGGCGGCGGCCGCGAGCCGCATCGGCCAGAAGGACGCCGCGACGCTCGACATCTACCGCAAGCGCTATGTCGCGGGCATCCCCAAGCGACCGATTGCGGAGGAGGAGAAGGACGCCGCCGCGCTCTACAAGGTGCTGGCCGAGACAGGGGGCGAGAAGCTCGTCGGCCCCGGCAAAACCCTCGCGCCGGGAACCTTTTACAAGGGCGGCGAGGCCGCCGCGCGTTGATCCGCCTCATATCGCTCGCGACGCTTCTCGGCCTTTGGCAGATTGGCGCTTGGTGCTCGGAGCCGCGGCGCCTGCCGGGGCCGGCGCTCGTATTCCAGGCGATCATGGAGGAAGCGCGTTCCGGCGCGCTATTCTCCAATCTCGCGATCACGCTCGCGCGCGTGATCGCGGCTTTCGTTCTCGCCATGAGCCTCGGCGCGGCGATCGGCTACCTGATGGGCCGCAACAGGATCGCCGACCGCCTGCTCGACCCCTGGCTCGTCGCGCTGCTCAATCTGCCGGCGCTGGTCGTGATCGTCTTGGCCTATGTCTGGGCGGGCTTGACGGAGGCGGCCGCCATCGGCGCCGTCGCGCTCAACAAGCTGCCGAACGCCGTCGTCATGATCCGCGAAGGCGCCCGCGCGCTCGATCCGCAGCTCGAGGAAATGGCGCAGGCCTTCAAATTCTCACCGGCCGTGCGGTTGCAGCATGTCGTCCTGCCGCAGCTTGCGCCCTATTTCGCCGCGGCGACGCGCTCAGGCCTCTCGCTCGTGTGGAAGATCGTGCTCGTCGTCGAGCTGCTCGGGCGCTCCAACGGCGTGGGCTTCGAGATCAATATGGCGTTCCAGCAATTCGACATGAAGCTGCTGTTCGCCTACGCTCTTCCCTTCGTCGGCCTCATGCTCGCCGTCGAAACCTTTCTGGTGCAGCCCCTTGAACGACATGTCGCCCGCTGGCGGCGCGGCGGCGCTCGACGTCGCGATCGCGCATAAGGATCACAGGAGCGCCGACGGGCGGGCGTTGCGCGCGCTCGACGATCTGCGCCTGACTCTGCCGATCGGACAGGCGGGCGCCCTCGTCGGCCCCTCGGGCTGCGGCAAGACGACTTTGCTGCGGCTGATCGCCGGGCTCGACCATGATTATGCCGGCGATATTCATTTGCCCGCCCATGGCCGGCTCGGCATGGTGTTTCAGGAGCCCCGCCTGCTGCCCTGGCGCAGCGTCGCCGACAATATCCGCATCGCCGCGCCGGAAGCGAGCGAGGATGAGATCGCCGCGCTGCTCGACGAACTCTCGCTTGGCGAGCATGCAACGCATTATCCGGGCGAATTGTCGCTCGGCCTGGCGCGGCGCGCGGCGCTCGCGCGGGCGCTCGCCCTCAAACCCGACCTTCTCATCCTCGACGAGCCGCTCGTGTCGCTCGACGCCGCGCTCGCGCGCGCGCTGCGCGACAAGATCGCAGCGCTGATCGAGGAGAAACGCATCACGACGCTGATCGTGACGCACGACATCGCCGAGGCGATCGCGCTCGCGGACCGGATTTTCCTGCTCTCGCCGCGCCCCGCCCGCGTCGTCGCGACGCTCGATATTGCGACGCCAAGGGGGCGGCTCAGCAAGGAAGCGGCCGAGACGCTGGAGGCGCAAGCGCGCGAGGCGTTGGCCGCGGCGCGTCGCCAGCCTTCATAGTCGAACAACAAGCTGGAAGACCTGGACGGCTATCGTCGCGCCGTCCACTCTTTACGCAGGATGGCGTATTGCATCGTGTTCTCGAATATTTGGGCGCCGTCGTCATCGGTCACGAAGGACACGAACTCTCTGAACAGCCCCTCCCTCCGCATCCCCAATCTTTCGCACAGGCGCTGCGAGGCGACATTGTCTTCTTCCACATAGGCGTAGAGACGCCGGGCCTGCTTCACCGTGAACAAATACTCGACGAGCGCCCGCGCGGCTTCGGTGGCGTAGCCGGCGCCGCCAAAATCCGCGTTGAAGTTCCACCCCACAGAAAATGTGTCGGGCGGCTCATGGACGCAGAACAAATCGCCGATCAGCCTGTCGACGCCCCGCAAGCACACAGCGATATGCTCATCACTGCGACTGCGCGTCTCCACTTCCGCTTGCGCGGCGTCGATATCCGCAAGTCTGAGTGAGACGAAACAATTCGACCTGGGTTGACGCAGATAGGCAAACAGATTGGCGGCGTCGCCCTGCCTAAAGTTTCTCAAAATCAGCCGGTCGGTTTCGACAATGTCCATTCGAACTTCCTGTCGGGTTTCATTCCTGCGGTTCGTAGTCCGTCTTGTTGTAGACGCCGCGCGATGCAAGCCTTCATAGCCATCGACAATGAGGAGGCGCCCCCTCCCTGTCCCTCCCCCGTTTCACGCAGGGCTGTCCGGGGAAATCATAGGGCCGCGAGCTGGAGCTGCAGACTAGAGAAGTCTCGGCCGGGCTTGGGCCTGATTGGCGGCTTGTCGATAAGCGCGATCGGCCGGCGGTCGAAGAGGAAGCGGCCGACGAGCTCGGCGAAACGCAGTGCCGCCATGTCGATCTTGTGGACGCAGGCGGCGATGCGCAGCAGGGTGAAGGCGATCATCGCGGCGAAGAGCTGCAGGCGCACGGCGTTTTCGGCCTCGCCGATGAAGCTCTTGATGTTGAGATGCTGCTTGATCCAACGGAACAGCAGCTCGATTGCCCAGCGGCCCTTGTAGAGCGCGGCGATTTCCGCGGCCGGGCGGCGCATGTCGTTGACGATGAGGACGATGCGGCCTTTGGCCTCGTCTCTTTCCACGGTGATGCGCCGCAGCGGCATGGGCAGCTTGGAATCGCCTTTGCTGGCCAGCGCCACCTCCTCGTCGGCGATCACGGCGAAGCCGTCGCCCCGCGCGCTTTCGGGGTCGAGCGGGCGGGCGGCGATCGCCCGGAAGCGGGCGTTCGCCTTCGGCCGGGTGACGAAGAAAGCGCCTTGCGCGGCGATCTCGGTCCACCAGCGATAGTCGCAATAGCCTTTGTCGAAGACATAAGCGGCGCCCGGCTCGATATCGGTTTTCTTGCCGATCTCTATGTCGTTCACATTGGCGGGCGTGACTTCCGCGCGAAGGGGCCGATTGGCGCGCGGGTCATGGACCACGTGCATTTTGAGGCCGTGAGTGCGGCCGTTGGAGCGGGCGTAATCGAGGAATTTGCTCAAAGGGATGGGCGTCGAATCGATGAGGCGGATCATGTCCGCGCCCTCCCGGCGCGTATGACGGTCGAGCGCGCCGGAGAGCATGGCGAAGAGATCGGCGAAGACGGCGACGGGCCGGCGGGCGTTGGCGTCGGAAAGGGTCGTGCGCGCGAGCCGCCGCGTCCCGAGGTGATAATGCGCGCGCGCGTCGGCGTTGAAGGCGGGAACGAGGGCGCGCAGGCTGGAGACCCCGGCAAGCTGGGCGTAGATGAGCGCGACGAGGTGATCCCAGCTCTTGAAGGATTTGTCGTAGGCGTCGCCGCCATGCCGCTCGACGATCTGCTTGAAGGCGCGCCGATCGACCGGCTTGAGCAGTTGGGCGAATACAGTAGAGTGCACGGGCATGTCCGGTCCTTTTTTCCAGTCTCGACAACCGGAAAATACCCGACAACCGTCGGGAAAACCGGGCATGCGCCCGCGACCTTTCGACTCATTCCCCGGACAGCCCTGCGCTAAAGCGGGAGAGGGGACGCTTACGATCAGCATTCTTGATGAAGACGACGAACCGCTCCCTCTCCCGCGATAGCCCGTCGAGAGACGGGCGTCTTGCAGACGCCCTATGGCGGGGGAGGGTTGGGGAGAGGGCCTGTCGGCCGCGCTCACCAATCGATTTCCGCGCCCTTGTAATCGACGAACCGCCGCGTATCCGCGAGCGTCAGTCGCTCGACGACGCCAATGATTCCTGCGGCGCTTTCCTCGACGCCGACCGGCGCGTCGGGCCCGCCCATGTCGGTGCGCACCCAGCCCGGATGCATGGAAATGACCGCGACGCCCTCGGGCTTCAGATCGTCGGCGAGACATTGAACGATCTTGTTGAGCCCGGCTTTGGAGAGGCGGTAGCCGACGTTGAACGTCCCTTCCAGCGCCATGGAGCCCAGCACGCTCGACATCACCGCGATGCGCGGCCGCTCGCCCTGCCGCAGAAGCGGCAGAAACGCCTGAACGACGCGCAAAGGCCCCAGCGTATTGATGTTGACGAGATCGAGCACGCCGTCGAAATCCATATCGAGCGTCGATTGGCGCTGCGGCCCATAGGCGCCGGCGTTGGCGACAAGCGCGTCGATCGGCTCGCTCACCTCCGCGGCGGCCGCATGAATTTGCGCCGCGTCGCGCGTGTCGAAGATGAGAATTTGCCCCCTGTCGCCCAGCGGCGCCAGCGCCTCCTGCAAGGCCGCGCGGCCGTTTTCGCTCCGCACGCTCGCGGTGACGCGCGCGCCCCTGAGCGCGAGCTGGCGCGCCAGCTCCAAACCAATGCCCCGGCTCGCGCCGGCGATAAACCAATGCGACATAATCGATCTCCCGCTGCGCTTCGCCTTTCAATATAGCGCCGCGTTTTATCTTTGGCTCTCGCGGTGCTAGCCTTCGGTCGAGGAGGGGCGCGTGACGAGGGAAGCGACCGGCAGCGCCAGTTTTTTCGACGGCTATGTCGAAAGACGCCGCGCCGTCACGCTCATCTTCGGCCCCGCGCTCGAAATCGTGGAAAACGGCGTCCTCGTCGCGGCCTGGCCCTATGCGGAGGTTCGCCGGCTGCCGCCGCCCGGCGGCCTCATGCGGCTCGCGGCGCTCGGCGCGCCGAAGGGCGCCCGGCTCGAAATCGACGATCCGCAAACGCAGGCCGACATTGCGCGCCACTGCCTCCTGCTTTTGGGCGAGAAGGACGCGCCCAACCTCGAAGGGCGCAAGAGGCTCGTCTATGGCCTCGCCGCCAGCGTGATCTTCGGCGCCTTTCTCTGGGGCGGCGTGCCGCGCATGGCCGGCCTCATCGCCCCGGCCATTCCCGTGGACTGGGAAAAGAAACTCGGCGAAAGCGCCGACGAAGAAGCGCGCAAGACCTTCTCCGGCAAAAGCTGCAACGCGCCCAAGGGCGTGGAGGCCTTGCAGAAGGTCTCCCGCCGCCTCCAGGGCGCCGCCCATCTGCGCCTGCCCGCGACGATCGAGGTCGTCGCCGCGACGACGCCGAACGCCTTCGCCTTGCCCGGCGGCAAGGTCTATCTGCTCTCCGGCTTGCTGGATAAGGCCCGCTCGCAGGACGAAGTCATTGGCGTGCTGGCCCATGAGCTGGGGCATCTGGAGCACCGCGACCATCTGCGCCGCCTCGTCGAGACGGGCGGCGCGGCCATGCTCGTCAGCCTTGTCTTCGGCGACGTGACCGGGGGCTCGGCCATGGTCGTCATCGGCAACTCCGTGTTCACCGCCGCCTATTCGCGCGACAACGAGGCGCAGGCCGACGCTTTCGCCGCCAGGACGCTCGGCGCGCTCGGCCGGCCCGCAAAGCCCATGGGCGAATTGCTGGTGCGCATCACCGGCGCGGACGGCGGCGGCCCGTCGAGCATTCTTCACGACCATCCGCTGAGCGCGGACCGGCTGGAGGCGCTGAAAGCCGCCGACAAAGGCGAAACGGCGCCGCCGCTTTTGAGCGAGGAAGAGTGGGATGCGTTGAAGGGAATTTGCGGTTAAAGGTTCATCATTGCGAGCGAAGCGGCTGCTCTTCCCTCAAATGTCGAACTGGCTGCCGGAAGCCGAACGGGATCAGCTTCGTTTGGAGTTCGAGGCCGAGCTGAAGCGCCTCGACATCGCCGCTTAGCGCGCGTTCCTTTCTGAATCTGCGCGCTTTCTCATCGCTCGCATGATACCGTTTCCGTTTGAATAGCTCGGATTGGGGCTTGTCATTCCCGACGGGCCGAAGGCCCGATCGGGAATCCAGAGCCACAAAAGCGCTGGTTTGGCTCTGGATTCCCGATCGCTCGCTGCGCGAGCGTCGGGAATGACACCGAACCAATCAAGCGGATCTCGTATGATTCCATGCGAGCGGAAAGCGCGCTAACGCCGCTTACTCACTGCGAGCGAAGAAAAGCAATCCAGAGCCTCATCGTGGCCCTGGATTGCTTCGCTTCGCTCGCAATGACGGGGAGAGCGCGTGAAGGGGCTCTCGCCCCCTCACATCGCCGCGGCGTGCGTCTCTTCGATCCGCGCCACGCCGGTCTTCACCGCCGCCTGCACTTTCTCGAAGGCGCGGACCTCGATCTGGCGGACGCGCTCGCGGGAGACGCCGAATTCTTCGGAAAGCGCCTCGAGCGTCACCGGATCGTCGGCGAGGCGGCGCGCCTCGAAGATGCGGCGTTCGCGCGGGTTGAGCACGTCGAGCGCGCCGCGCAACGCCTTCAAGCGATTGTTGCTCTCCTCCTGCGCGGCGAGAATGCGCTCCTGGTCGTCGCTCTCGTCGACGAGCCAGTCCTGCCATTCGCCTTCGCCCTCCTCCCGCAGCGGGGCGTTGAGCGAGGCGTCGCCGCCCATGCGGCGGTTCATCTCGATCACGTCCTGCTGCGAGACGCCGAGACGCGTCGCGATCTTCTCGACATTCTCGGGCCGCAGATCGCCCTCCTCGAAAGCGGAGATGCGGCTCTTGGCCTTGCGCAGATTGAAGAAGAGCTTCTTCTGGCTCGCCGTCGTGCCCATTTTCACGAGCGACCAGGAGCGCAGGATGTATTCTTGAATCGAGGCGCGGATCCACCACATCGCATAGGTAGCGAGGCGGAAGCCGCGGTCCGGCTCGAAGCGCTTGACGGCCTGCATCAGGCCGACATTGCCCTCCGAGACGATCTCGCCGATCGGCAGGCCGTAGCCGCGATAGCCCATGGCGATCTTGGCCACGAGGCGCAGATGCGAGGTGACAAGCGCGTGAGCGGCCTTCGGGTCTTCATGTTCGCGCCAACGCTTGGCGAGCATATATTCCTGCTGCGGCTCCAGCATCGGGAACCGGCGGATTTCGGCAAGGTAACGGGCGAGCCCGCCTTCCGCGACGATGGGCAAAGTATTCGCCATATCTCGTCCCTCCCCTGACGGGCTCCCGGGGCGGCAAGCCCGCGACGGTCGATCGCGCATTCGCCGATCGCAACGAGGATAGTATAGGCCGGAAACGACGGGCAGGAAAATGACCGCTACGTGACAACTCGCTAAAGTCGGGATTAAGATTCCGTAATAAAGGCCCGGCGAAAGCGTCGCCGGGGGCGTCCCGACACTTCGCGAAGCTTAAGATTCTATTTACTGATGCCACCCAGGACGCCGCGCAAAATTTCCTTGGCGATGCGATTTCCCGCTGTGCGCGCAGCGCTTTGGACGGCCGACCGCAGCGCGGCCTCGGCCGGCGAGAGATTCTTGCCCTTGGCCGAGCCGAAGAGCTTGCCCAACACGGAGCCGATGGTCCCGATCAAGCCGCCGCCTGCGGCGTTTTGTCCGCCCCCCTGCAGCTTCTCGTAAGCCGAGTCGCGATCGACCGGCGTGTCATATTTGCCGGCGAATTTGCTCTCGCCCATGACCGCGGCGCGCTCCTGCGGCGTCGCCGGCCCGACGCGGGCGGCGGGCGGCGCGATCAGCACGCGGTCGACGATCTCGGGCGCGCCCTTGTCGCCGAGCATGGAGACGAGCGCCTCGCCGACGCCAAGATGCATGATGGCGTCCGCCGTATCGAAAGAGGGGTTCTTGCGGAAGGTTTCCGCCGCCGCGCGCACCGCTTTCTGGTCGCGCGGCGTGAAGGCGCGCAGCGCGTGCTGGATACGATTGCCGAGCTGGCCCAAGACGGCGTCCGGCACGTCGAGCGGATTCTGCGTGATGAAATAGACGCCGACGCCCTTGGAGCGAATGAGCCGGACAACCTTCTCGATCGCCGAGAGCAGCGCCTTCGGGGCATCGTCGAAAAGGAGATGGGCCTCGTCGAAGAAGAAGACGAGCTTCGGCTTATCCTGGTCGCCGACCTCGGGAAGCGTCTCGAAAAGCTCCGAGAGCATCCACAGAAGAAAAGTGGCGTAGAGCTTGGGCGCGCGCATCAGCTTGTCGGCGGCGAGAATATTCACCACGCCGCGCCCGTCGCGATCCGTTCGGATGAAATCCGTGATCTCCAGCGCCGGCTCGCCGAAGAATTTGTCGCCGCCCTGCGTCTCCAGCACGAGGAGCTGGCGCTGAATCGCGCCGACGCTGGCCGGCGCGATATTACCGTATTTGACTTTGTATTCCGCCGCGTTTTCGGCGACATGGGCGAGCGCGGCGCGAAGATCCTTCAGATCGAGCAGCAAAAGCCCCTGCTCGTCCGCGACCTTGAAGACGATATTGATGACGCCTTCCTGCGTCTCGTTGAGGTCGAGCAGGCGGGAGATGAGCAGCGGGCCCATTTCCGAAACGGTGGCGCGCACCATATGGCCCTGCTCGCCGAAGACGTCCCAATAGACCACCGGAAAACGGTCGGGCTCGTAATCCAACCCGATTTCCTCGGCGCGTTTGACGAAGGGTGGCTTGGCGTCGCCCGGTTGGGAGAGGCCCGAAAGGTCGCCTTTCACATCGGCGAGAAAGACCGAGGCGCCCGCATTGGAGAAGCCTTCCGCGAGGAGCTGCAAAGACACCGTTTTGCCGCCGCCGGTCGCGCCGGAGATAAGCCCGTGGCGGTTGCCGAGCGACAGCGTCAGATAGCGATAGGCGCGCGCCCCCGCCCCGCCATGCGCCGCGCCCACGAGAATCTTACCGGGGACGGCGTTGGGGCGACTTTCGCTGGCTTGGCTCATGACGTGGCGCTCTCGCTGGGAATCGGCGGAGACGGAAGCTACATCATTCTCGCCCCACCCGCATCCGCGCTGCAGCGCAGCATCTTCACGCAGGCGAAAAGCCGTGGAAGCCGTGACTTGGCGAATGCGCTGCGCCGGGCTAAATTCGTGTCGGAGAGGTTCGCCGTCGCAACCGGGCGCATGCGGCAAGCGCCCCGAGCCACGGCCGGCAGCCCTCTAGCTTGCAGCCGCCGTCAATCTGGAGAACAAAGCCCGGCAGCGCCGTCGACGTTACGATCGTCCCGCACCCGAAGGACAGAATGCCACGGCGCGACGTCGCGAAACTCGAGACCGACGGCGCGATGACTTCGACGCGCACATCGCCTGGCCTGCTTTCCGCTGGACTCGAATGGCGGAGCGACAAGAAACCGCGCTGACCGATAAGCGAAGCGAGTTCTCCATCGCGAAAGCGGCCAACTTTTGCGGAATTCGATTCAGGCGGATAAGTTCGCAAATCAAAACGAGACGCCGTAACGCGACGGCCGACAAGACGCAGGGAAGGCACGCATGTCCAGAGGGTCGGTGAAGGGAAACGGCAGGAACAAGCGCGGCGACAAAAAGGCGGCGAACGGTCCTGCGATCTCCAAAGGCCTGCTCATCGGCGCGGGCGCAGTTTTCGCCCTTATCTTCGGCGTCTTCGTCGCCGTAACGAGCAACACGCCGCCTGCGCCGCCGGCCTCCGCCATCGGCGGCCCGTTTCAACTGACGTCGCAGACGGGCGCGCAGGTCAATGAGAAGGAGCTGCTCGGCAAGCCCTATCTCATCTTCTTCGGCTACACGCATTGCCCCGACGTGTGCCACACGACGCTGTTCGAGATGTCGGAGATTTTGCGCGCGCTGGGACCCGACGCGAAGGTCGGCGGCCTTTTCGTCACCGTTGATCCCGAACGCGACACGCCGGACGTTTTGAAGGACTATCTGGCGAATTTCGACCCGCGCATCACCGGCCTCACCGGCCCGCGCGCGCAGCTCGAACCCATGCTGCGCTCCTATCGCATCTACGCGAAGCGTGCGCCGGGCAAGGATGAGGACTACGCCGTGGATCACACCACGGTTGTCTATCTGATGGACAAGAACGGCCGCTTCGTCACTTCCTTCAACGTCAACCGGAAACCCGAGGAAGCGGCGAAGGATCTGGCGCGTTATCTGTAACGCCATTTCCGTTTGAATAGCTCGCACTGGGGCATGTCATTGCCGGCGGGCTGAAAGCCCGACCGGGAATCCAGAGCCACAAAAGCGCCGGTTTTGCTCTGGATTCCCGATCACTCGCTCGAGCGAGCGTCGGGAATGACGCCGCCCGAACAAGCCGATCTCCTATCACGCGCCCTCACCGCGGCGCAGGACGACTCGCAAGTCTACGCCAAGCGAATTTTTTGCGGTAGTTGCGTTTTTCGAACTCGCGACTCACGCAGCCTTTCGCTAGCATGTCCGCATGCTTCGCCTTTTGCGCGACGGCCCTTCCGGCAAGGGAACGTCCCTCCTTACGTTAGAACACGCCGGCGAAACGATCGTCGTCGCTTTGCGCCGCGCGACCACTGCGCGGCGTTTTACCCTGAGGGTTCGATTCGCCGCGCGCGACGCGGTTCTCACCATGCCGAGCCGCGCCTCGATTCGCGAGGCGCGCGCCTTCGCGCAGCGTCACGCCGCCTGGATCGCCACGCGGTTGAACCGGCTGCCCGAGACGATTCCCTTCGCACATGGCTCGCTCATTCCTTTGCGCGGCGTCGATCACGCCGTCATCCATCTGCCCGATCGACGCGGCACCGTGTGGACGGAAGAGCGCGACGATGTAGAGACGCGGCTGGCGCTTTGCGTCGCCGGCCAGGCCGAGCATGTGCACCGGCGCGTGCAGGATCACTTCAAGCGCGAGGCGCGTCGCGACCTCGAAGACGCCGTCGCGCGGCACACCTCGGCGCTGAGCCTGCCGCCGCGCGGCGTCGGGCTGCGCGATCCGGTCAGCCGATGGGGTTCGTGCTCATCGACAGGATCGCTGAATTTTTCGTGGCGGCTGATCATGGCGCCGCCTTTCGTTCTCGACTATCTCGCCGCCCATGAGGTGGCGCATCTGGTGCACCTCGACCATTCGCCGCGGTTCTGGTCGCTGGCGCGCCGCCTGTGTCCCGAGACCGATCGCGCCGAGGCATGGCTTTCGGCGCATGGCGCGCATCTGCACAAATATGGAGCCAAGGGATGATGCTCGACCGGCGGCGGCTCATCGCTGCGACGGCGCTTCTTCCCTTCGCGGCCCCTGCGCAGGCTGGCGTCAAGACCGGGAAACGTCTTCTCGTCCTCGATTTCGAAATTATCGACACCTCCAACGAACCCGTGGATCAGCGCGCCGAGCACGCGCGGCGGCTCGCGGACGTGCGCGACGCCATCGCCTCGGGGCTCGCGGCGCAGGGCACTTATGAGATCGTCGACCGCGCGGCGGTGCAGGACGAGCTCGATAGGCTCCTCGCCCAGACCTATATTCGCACCTGCAATTGCGCCGCCGCGCTCGGCAAGAAGGCCGGCGCCGATCTCGTCATGACCGGCGTCGTCAACAAGGTGAGCACGCTGATATTGAGCCTGGGCGTCTCCATCACGCAGGCGTCGTCCGGGGAGCTTATCTTTCATCAAGGTTTCGACTTCCGCGGCGACAACGACCAATCTTACGCGCGGGCGGCGAAATTCTTCATCGAGCGGCTGGCGCGCGACCCGGCCATCTGAAAGGGCGAAAGAGATGAGCGAGTGCGACAGCGGCAAAGCCCCTCCGCCCTGGAGCGCCGTCTTTGCCCGGCCGCGCGGGGCGCTGCTGCAAGAGCTGGTCACGCGCGCGCAATCCCTGCCGCCGATCCGCATGGGGGTGGTTCACCCCTGCGACCGGCCCTCGCTCGAAGGCGCGCTCGCTGCGCGTGACAAGGGGCTAATCGTGCCCACGCTGATCGGCCCCTGCAAGAAAATGGAGGCGGCCGCGCGCGAGGCCGGCGTCTCGCTCGAGGACGTCGACATCGTCGAGGCCCCGCATAGCCATGCGGCGGCGGATCAGGCGGTCGAGCTGGTACGGCGCGGCAAGCTTCACGCCATCATGAAGGGCGCGCTGCACACCGACGAGCTGATGGCGGCCGTGGTGCGCGACGGCACGGGCCTGCGCACCGATCGGCGCATCAGCCATGTCTTCGTGATCGACGCGCCGACCTATCACAAACTGCTGTTCGTCACCGACGCCGCAATCAACATCGCGCCCGCGCTCGACATCAAGCGCGACATCGTGCGCAACGCCGTGGACCTCGCCCACGCCATCGGCATGGAACGCCCGAAGGTCGCCATCCTCTCGGCGGTCGAGACCGTCGAGGCGAAAATCCCCTCGACCGTCGAAGCCGCCGCTTTGTGCAAAATGGCGGACCGCGGCCAGATCGCCGGCGCGATCCTCGACGGTCCGCTCGCCTTCGACAACGCCATTTCGCGCGACGCCGCCGACGCCAAGCATATCGCCTCCGAGGTGGCTGGCGACCCCGACATTCTCGTCGCGCCCGACCTCGAATCCGGGAATATCCTCGCCAAACAGCTTGTGTTTCTGGCCGGCGCCGACACGGCGGGCGTCGTGTTGGGCGCCCGCGTGCCGATCGTTTTGACCAGCCGCGCCGACGATGTGAAGTCGCGCGTCGCCTCCTCGGCCCTGGCCCAGCTTTTCGCCCACAGGCCGCGAACGGCGACCTAGCCTCGACAGAAGGCCCCGCGCGTGGCAGAAGGCGCGGGAAATCTTTCAGGCAGCGGAGCAGGCTCTGGCTTCCGCCGTCATTGCGAGGGGAAAGCCGCCACGCAAGCCAGGGGTCGCCATCGCCGCCCTGGATTGCTTCGCTTCGCTCGCAATGACGGGCGCTTACCGCCTATTCCGCAAACAGACGCGCCGACATGACCGATATCGCGAAACTCGAAGAAGACACGCTCCGCCAGATTGCAGAGGCCGCCGACGAGCCGGCGCTCGAGGCCGTGCGTCTCGCCGCGCTGGGTAAAAAGGGCGCGATTTCGGCGCTGCTCTCGACGCTGGGCAAAATGTCGCCCGAGGAGCGCAAGACCGAAGGCGCCAAGATCAACGCGCTGAAGGACAAGGCGACCGAGGCCCTCACCGCCCGCCGCGCCGCCCTCGCCGAGGCGGCGCTGGAGGCGCGGCTCCAGGCCGAAACGCTCGACGTGACGCTGCCCGCCGCGCGGAGCCCGCTGGAGCGCGGCCGCATCCATCCCATTTCCCAGGTGATGGACGAGCTTTCGGTCATCTTCGCGGATATGGGCTTCGCTGTGGCCGAGGGGCCGGACATCGAGAGCGACGACTATAATTTCACCCGGCTGAACTTCCCCGAGGGCCACCCCGCCCGCGAGATGCAGGACACCTTCTTCCTCTCGCCGGAGGCCGGCGAGAAGAAGCTGCTGCGCACCCATACGAGCCCGGTGCAGGTGCGCACCATGCTCTCCCAAAAGCCGCCGATCCGCGTGATCTGCCCGGGACGCGTCTATCGCTGCGACTTCGACCAGACCCATACGCCGATGTTCCATCAGGTCGAGGGTCTCGTGATCGACCAGTCGACGCATCTGGGCCATTTGAAATGGGTGCTGGAGGAGTTCCTCAGGAGCTTCTTCGAGGTGAAGGGCGTGAAGCTGCGTTTCCGCCCCTCCTTCTTCCCCTTCACCGAGCCCTCGATGGAGGTCGACGTGCAGTGCCGGCGCCAGGGCGGCGAAATCCGCTTCGGCGAGGGCGAGGATTGGATGGAGATTCTGGGCTGCGGCATGGTGCATCCCAATGTGCTGCGCAACTGCGGGCACGACCCGGACGTCTACCAGGGCTTCGCCTTCGGCGTGGGCATCGACCGCCTCGCCATGCTGAAATATGGCATGTCGGACCTGCGCGCCTTCTTCGACGCGGACACGCGCTGGCTGGAGCATTATGGATTCAGGCCGCTGGATTTCCCGACGCTTGCGGGCGGGTTGGGCAGTTGAACAGGAGAGGAGAAGTCGAATGACTGTCTCGACGTCAACGAGATGCGCAATCGAAAAGGCTCTCATTCAAACGCTCGGCCCTTCCGCGATCGATCATATCGTGATTCGCGAGGGTCTCGATCATGCTGACGAAGATGCGCTCTTCTTGGAAGTGGTTATGAAGCGGAGCGACCAGCCGCTAACAGCTCATAAGTCGATCGATGCGAGAGTCGCCGTGAGCGACGCGCTGCTGGAAATCAGTGACGCCCGGTTTCCTTACATGAGGTTCACGCATCCCGATGATGTCCCGGTCGACGATGAGTCGCCCGAACCTCATTCGACGCATTCTCACTGATGATCGATGACCTCCTCGACATAGCGGACGACCTCGCGGGAAGAGACAAAGGCAAGCCGCGCCAAGCTAGCCTGCGGCGGGCTATGTCGTCGGCTTACTACGCGGTGTTTAATGCGCTCGCCTGGATGTGCGCCGATACGCTCATCGGAACCCGGATTGATTGGCAGGCGTCGCGCGTCATCCATCGATCGCTCGACCACGAAGCCTTGCGTCGAGTTTTCCAGCAGGCCCGCGACAAGAAAGCGTTCGGGTCAGTTGTCAAACAGCTCAGCCCTGTGCTTCTCGAGCTCCAAGAGGCGCGGGAAAGCGCCGATTACGACCCGGAATGGTCCGGCCATTCGAGGGAGGAAGTGCGCAGATTGATTGCCGGAGCCAGGGACGCCGTAGAAAAAATCCGCAATCTCGACGAAGCAACGAAACGATTGCTTGCAGTCAATTTGATCAGCAAACCTCGACGGGCGAGTAGAGCGCAAATCCGGAATTCAGCACGATGAAACTCACCCTCTCCTGGCTCAAAGAGCATCTCGACACTTCCGCCACGCTCGCCGAGATCGTCGAGACGCTCACGCGCATCGGCCTCGAAGTCGAGCATGTGCACGATCCCGCCGCACAACTGAAAGCCTTCACCATCGCGCAGATCGTCGAGGCGGCGCAGCACCCCAACGCCGACCGGCTTCGCGTCTGCAAGGTGGATACAGGCGCGGGCGATCTCGTGCAGGTCGTCTGCGGCGCGCCCAATGCGCGGGCCGGTCTCAAGACGGTCTTCTCGGCGCCGGGCACATATATTCCCGGTAAGAAGATCACGCTCGGCAAGGGCGTCATTCGCGGCGTCGAGTCGCTCGGTATGATGTGCTCCTTCGAGGAGCTCGACCTTGCAACGGAAAGCGAAGGCATCATCGAGCTGCCCGAGGACGCGCCCGTGGGGGCCGTCTACGCGCAATGGGCGGGGCTCGACGATCCGGTCATCGAGATCAATCTCACGCCCAACCGGCCCGACGCCGCGGGCGTCTATGGCGTCGCGCGCGATCTCGCGGCGGCGGGGCTCGGCGTGCTGAAGGAGAAGGACATTCTCCCCGTCGAGGGCAAATTCCCCTGCCCTGTCGGCGTCACGCTGGATTTCGCGGAAAACGACAAACATCTCGCGCCCTTCTTCGGCCTACGCCTTGTGAAGGGCGTCAAGAACGGCCCGAGCCCGTCCTGGCTGCAAAAGCGCCTGCGCGAGATCGGCCTGCGCCCCATCAATGCGCTCGTCGACATCACCAATTTTCTTACCTTCGACCGGGCGCGTCCGCTGCATGTCTTCGACGCCAATAAGGTGACGGGCAATCTTGCCGTGCGCCGTGCACGCGCCGGCGAGACGCTGCTGGCGCTCGACGGGAAGACACATGCGCTCGACGAGACCATGGTCGTCATCGCCGACGACAATGGCGTCGAATCCATCGCGGGCGTCATGGGCGGCGAGGTGTCCGGCTGCAACGACGACACGACCGACGTGCTGATCGAGTCGGCGTTGTGGGACCCGCAGAACATCGCCCATACTGGCCGCAAGCTCGGCATCGTCACCGACGCGCGCTACCGTTTCGAACGCGGCGTGGACGCCGACTTCGCTCTCCCCGGGATGGAGTTCGCGACGCAGCTCGTCTTGGAGCTATGCGGCGGCGAGGCCTCGCAGCTCATCATCGCCGGAGAGATTCCGCGCGAGCGGCGCGCGGTCGATTTCCCCTGGAGTGAAACGCAGCGCCTTGCAGGCGTCGACGTCACGCAAGCGGAAGCGACCGCCATTCTCGAGCGCCTGGGCTTCACCGTCGAGAAGACCGGAACGGAGCGCGCCAAGATCACTGCGCCGACATGGCGGCCGGACATCGAAGGCAAGGCCGATATCGTCGAGGAGATCGTCCGCATCTATGGCGTCGACAATGTGCCCTCGACGCCGCTGCCGCGCACGGAAGGCGTCGCGGCCGCCGTGCTGACGCTGATGCAGAAACGCGCCCGCAACGCCCGCCGCGCGCTGGCGTCGCAGGGGCTCGTCGAGGCCGTCACCTGGTCCTTCGTCTCCAAGGAGCAAGCGGAAGCCTTCGGCGGCGGCGCGCCGGGCCTCGCCCTCGCCAATCCGATCGCGGCGGACCTTTCCGACATGCGGCCGAGCCTGCTGCCGGGCCTCGTCGCCGCCGCGCATCGCAACGCCGCGCGCGGGCTGGGCGACCAGGACCTCTTCGAGGTCGGCCAAATCTTCATCGACCCTTCGGAGAAGGGCCAGCGCCTCGCCGCCGCCGGCATCCGGCGCGGTCTTGCCGGCGCGGGCCGACACTGGTCCGCGCCCGCGCAGCGCGCCGGCGCCTTCGACGCCAAGGCGGATGTCATGGCGCTTCTGGGCGCGCTTGGCGTCGCGACCGGCGGCCTGCAGGTCGTCCCGGGCGGGCCGTCGTGGTTCCATCCGGGCCGTTCGGCGACATTGCAATTCGGCCCTAAGGCCGTGGTCGGCTATTTCGGCGAATTGCATCCGCGCGCGCTCAAGGCGCTCGACGTCGAGGGACCGATCGCCGCCTTCGAGATCATTCTCGACGTGCTGCCAGCGCCGAAGGCCAAGCCCACGAAGATCAAGCCGAAACTCGATCTTTCCGACCTTCAGCCGCTCTCGCGCGATTTCGCCTTCATCGTCGACCGCTCGGCGTCAGCGGGCGATCTCGTCAAGGCGGTCGCGGGCGCCGACAAGGCGCTTATCACCGACGTCAGCGTCTTCGACGTCTATGAGGGCGTCGGCGTGCCGGAGGGCAAGAAGTCTGTTGGCGTCGCCGTAACGCTCCAGCCGCGCGAAAAGACGCTGACCGACCCCGAGATCGAGGCCGTTGCGCAGAAAATCGTCGCCGAGGCGAACAAGAAGACCGGGGCGACGCTGCGGTGAGCGCGACTCTGCCTCGTTGCGCGCCTAAAGGCGCGCGGTCCAAACGCAGCCAAGGACCGCGAGCCTTCAGGCTCGCCTTATTGGTCTTGGTCGGGGCCCTCACTGCCCCCGCCCTCGCCGGTCCGCGCAAGATCGACGACTGCGAGGCGATCAAGGACGCCAACGCCTATAATCTCTGCCTCGCCTCCTTCGGCCCGATGCGGGGCCAGCATGGCGCGAGCTATCCGGGCGTCGCAAGCGAGGGGGAGAAGGGCGGAAGGAGCGGAGCCTCGAAATACAGCTCAGGCCACGCAACCGCATCGAGCTACGGCCGGGGTTTTCACACGCACGGCCGGATACGGATGGAGTTTACGCCGGGGAGGCGCTAGATCGGATACCCGAGGGGCAAGGGGATCAAAATTGCCTCTTGGCAAACGCGCGCAGCCCCATTAAATAGGCCGTTCCGGGGCTAGACACGCAATCGACCCCGACCTCAGTTTTGAAGCTTCCGTCCGAACCTCGGCTTTGTCAATGGCTCAAGGGAAAGACGGTGGATAGGCCGGCGGACCCGGGGCTTCAGCCTCGCGTCCTGTCCGGCCATGTCCTGTCCGAGACTGCCGGCGCCGGCGCGGAGTTATCCACAACTCCAAGCGGCTCAATCGCCCAGAGGACCTCAGAGAAATCTGTCGTCCGAAGGCGGCCTGCACAGACGGGGAAACCGAAATTTTTGGCCGCTGGCGGAAACGCCACCGTCCTTCGAATTTGGTTCGCGCCCCTTCAACCGGAGCGGTTCGCCAGTTGGCGCTTCGTTTCGGGGACAGGATCTACGGCGCCGCCTGCTTCCCGCGGGCGGCATGTCGCAACCGGCGGGGTTTCCCGCCTGTTAGAAGAGAGCAACCGTGGATAGAGCGGAGAAAAAAGAAGCCGTAGCGGAGCTGCAGCAGGTCTTTTCGAAGGCCGGCGCAGTTGTCGTTGCGCACTACTCCGGCTTGACCGTCGCCCAAATGCAGAGGCTGCGCAAGCAGGCTCGCGAAGCGGGCGCCACCGTTCAGGTCGCCAAGAACCGCCTCGCCAAGATCGCTCTGGATGGCACGGACGTCGCCGACATCAGCCCCTTGCTCAAGGGGCCGACCCTGATCGCCTATTCGGACGATCCGGTGGCGGCGCCGAAGGTCGCCGTGGCATTCGCCAAGGATCACGACAAGTTCGTGATTTTGGGCGGCGCCATGGGCGCCACGCTGCTGAATACGGACGGCGTCAAGTCGCTTGCGACCCTGCCGTCTCTCGACGAACTGCGCGCCAAGCTCGTGGGCCTCATCAATGCGCCCGCGACCAAGATCGCCCAGCTCTCGACCGCGCCAGCCGCCAAGCTCGCGCGCGTGTTCGGCGCTTACGCCAACAAGGACGCGGCCTAAGAGGCTTGCAGAACCAAATCGAACCAAATTCAAAGGACGCTACAAATGGCTAATCTCGAAAAGATCGTCGAAGACCTCTCGGCTCTCACCGTCCTCGAGGCGGCTGAGCTCGCGAAGCTCCTCGAAGAGAAGTGGGGCGTCTCCGCCGCCGCCGCCGTCGCCGTCGCCGCTGCTCCGGCCGGCGGCGCCGCCGCTCCGGCCGCCGAAGAGAAGACCGAGTTCAACGTGATCCTGGCTTCGGCCGGCGACAAGAAGATCGAGGTCATCAAGGAAGTCCGCGCGATCACCGGCCTCGGCCTGAAGGAAGCCAAGGACCTCGTCGAAGGCGCTCCGAAGCCGCTGAAGGAAGGCGCTTCGAAGGAAGAGGCCGAGAAGATCAAGGCGACCCTCGAGAAGGTCGGCGCCAAGATCGAGCTCAAGTAAGCTCGCGATTGTTTCCCCTCTCCCGCTGCGGCGGGAGAGGGTTTTTCCGCATCGGGAGAGGGAGTGGCGAATAGCGAGCAGCGCAGGACGGATAGATCCGCTGTTCGCTAATCCCCATTCGCTCTCATCACAAGAGGCTCGAAAAGCGACATGGCTCAGACGTTGGCCCGCAAGTTCACCGGTCGCAAGCGCGCACGCAAATTCTTCGGACATATCCGGGAAGCCGCGGCGATGCCCAATCTGATCGAAGTGCAGAAGGCCTCCTACGATCAGTTCCTGCTCGTCGACGAGCCCAAGGGCGGCCGCCCCGACGAAGGCCTCCAGTCCGTCTTCAAATCCGTCTTCCCGATCTCCGACTTCTCGGGCGTCTCGCTGCTGGAATTCGTCCGCTACGAATTCGAGCAGCCGAAATATGACGTCGACGAGTGCCGCCAGCGCGGCATGACTTTCGCCGCGCCGCTGAAGGTGACGCTGCGCCTGATCGTGTTCGACGTCGATCCCGACACGCAGGCGAAGTCGGTCAAGGACATCAAGGAGCAGGACGTCTATATGGGCGACATGCCCTTCATGACGTCGAACGGCACCTTCGTCGTCAACGGCACCGAGCGCGTCATCGTCTCGCAGATGCATCGCTCGCCGGGCGTGTTCTTCGACCACGACAAGGGCAAGAGCCACTCCTCGGGCAAGCTGCTCTTCGCCGCCCGCATCATTCCCTATCGCGGCTCCTGGCTCGACATCGAATTCGACGCCAAGGACATTGTCTACGCGCGCATCGACCGCCGCCGCAAGATTCCGGTGACGTCGCTGCTCTTCGCCCTCGGCCTCGACGGCGAAGAAATCCTGTCGACCTTCTACAAGACCATCACCTACGCGGCCGATGGCGAGAACTGGCGCATGCCCTTCGACGCCGAGCGCATGAAGGGCGTGAAGGCCGTCGCCGACATGATCGACGCCGACACCGGCCAGGTCATTCTCGAAGCCGGCAAGAAGCTCGCCGTGCGCGCCGCGCGCCAGCTCGCCGAAAAGGGCGTGAAGGCGATCCGCGTTTCTGCGGAGGACCTTTACGGGCAGTATCTCGCGCAGGATCTCTTCGATCCGTCGACCGGTGAAATCTTCGCCGAAGCTGGCGACGAAATTACGGCGAAAACGCTTCCGACGCTGCTCGAGAAGGGTTTCGACGAGCTGCCGATTCTCGACATCGACCACATCAACATCGGCCCCTACATCCGCAACACGCTTGCGGTGGACAAGAACTCCAGCCGCGAAGAAGCGCTGTTCGACATCTACCGCGTGATGCGTCCGGGCGAGCCGCCGACGATGGACACGGCGGAAGCCATGTTCCATTCGCTGTTCTTCGACGCCGAGCGCTATGATCTCTCGGCGGTCGGCCGCGTGAAGATGAACATGCGCCTCGACCTCGATGCGCCCGACACGATGCGCACGCTGCGCCGCGACGATATTCTCGCGGTGGTGAAGGCGCTCGTCGATCTGCGCGACGGCCGCGGCGAAATCGACGACATCGACCATCTCGGCAACCGTCGCGTCCGTTCGGTCGGCGAGCTGATGGAAAATCAGTATCGCCTCGGCCTGCTGCGCATGGAGCGCGCGATCAAGGAGCGCATGTCCTCGGTCGACATCGACACGGTCATGCCGCAGGATCTGATCAACGCCAAGCCCGCCGCCGCGGCGGTGCGCGAGTTCTTCGGCTCCTCGCAGCTCTCGCAGTTCATGGATCAGACCAACCCGCTCTCCGAGATCACGCATAAGCGTCGTCTCTCGGCGCTGGGTCCGGGCGGCCTGACGCGCGAGCGCGCCGGCTTCGAGGTCCGCGACGTGCACCCGACGCATTACGGCCGCATCTGCCCGATCGAGACGCCGGAAGGTCCGAACATCGGCCTCATCAACTCGCTCGCGACCTTCGCGCGCGTGAACAAATACGGCTTCATCGAAGCGCCCTACCGCCGCGTGCGCGACGGCAAGGTGACGGATGAGGTCGCCTATCTCTCGGCGATGGAAGAGGCGAAATATCACGTTGCCCAGGCCAATGCGCCGGTCGACGCCGACGGCAATCTGACGGAAGACCTCGTGCTCTGCCGCCACGCCGGCGACGTCATGCTCGTCCCGCGCGAGAAGGTCGACGCGATGGACGTGTCGCCCAAGCAGCTCGTCTCGGTCGCCGCGGCGCTCATCCCGTTCCTCGAGAACGACGACGCCAACCGCGCGCTCATGGGCTCGAACATGCAGCGTCAGGCCGTGCCGCTGGTGAAGGCCGACGCGCCGCTCGTCGGCACCGGCATGGAGGCTGTGGTCGCCGCCGACTCCGGCGCCGCCATCTCGGCGCGCCGCACCGGCGTCGTCGACCAGATCGACGCGACCCGTATCGTCATCCGCGCGACGGGCGACCTCGATCCGGCGAAGCCCGGCGTCGACATCTACCGGCTGATGAAGTTCCAGCGCTCGAACCAGTCGACCTGCATCAACCAGAAGCCGCTCGTTCGCGTCGGCGATCTGGTGAAGAAGGGCGACATCATCGCCGACGGCCCCTCGACGGACCTCGGCGATCTCGCGCTCGGCCGCAACGTGCTCGTCGCCTTCATGCCGTGGAACGGCTACAACTTCGAAGACTCGATCCTCCTCAACGAGCGCATCGTGAAGGAAGACGTCTTCACCTCCATCCATATCGATGAATTCGAGGTGATGGCGCGCGACACCAAGCTCGGCCCCGAGGAAATCACCCGCGATATTCCCAACGTCTCTGAAGAGACGCTGAAGAATCTCGACGAAGCGGGCATCGTCTATATCGGCGCCGAAGTGCAGGCGGGCGACATTCTCGTCGGCAAGATCACGCCGAAGGGCGAGAGCCCGATGACGCCGGAAGAAAAGCTTCTGCGCGCCATCTTCGGCGAAAAGGCGTCGGACGTTCGCGACACCTCGCTGCGCGTGCCGCCGGGCGTGCAGGGCACGATCGTCGAAGTGCGCGTGTTCAACCGCCACGGCGTCGAGAAGGACGAGCGCGCCCAGGCGATCGAGCGCGAAGAGATCGAACGCCTCGCCAAGGACCGCGACGACGAGCTCGCCATCCTCGACCGCAACACCTATGCGCGTCTCGCCGAGACGCTCATCGGCAAGAACGCGATCGCCGGCCCGAAGAGCTTCAAGAAGGATCAGGCGCTCACGCAGGCGATCCTCGACGAATATCCCCGCTCGCAGTGGTGGACCTTCGTCATCGAGGACGACGCGCTGATGGCCTCGATCGAAGCCGTCCGAAAGCAATATGACGAGTCGAAGAAGGGCCTCGAAAACCGCTTCCTCGACAAGGTCGAGAAGCTGCAGCGCGGCGACGAGCTGCCGCCCGGCGTGATGAAGATGGTCAAGGTCTTCGTCGCGGTGAAGCGCAAGATTCAGCCCGGCGACAAAATGGCCGGCCGCCACGGCAATAAGGGCGTCGTCTCGCGCATCGTGCCGCAAGAGGACATGCCGTTCCTCGAGGACGGCACGCCCGTCGACATCGTGCTGAACCCGCTCGGCGTGCCGTCGCGCATGAACGTCGGCCAGATTCTGGAGACGCATCTGGGCTGGGCCTGCGCGGGTCTGGGCAAGCAGGTCGCTCGCGCCGTCGACGCTTATATGAAGTCGCGGGACGCGAGCGTGCTGCGCAACGCGCTGACCGACGTCTATGGGCCGGACGAGGAGATCGACACTCTCGACGAGACGATTCTCGTCGAGACGGCGAAGGACTTGAAGCGCGGCGTGCCGATCGCGACGCCCGTCTTCGACGGCGCGCGCGAGAAGGACATCGTCGACATGCTGACCAAGGCCGGGCATCAGTCGTCCGGTCAGGTGACGCTCTTCGACGGACGCACGGGCGAGCCCTTCGACCGTAAGGTGACCGTGGGCTACATCTATATGCTGAAGCTCCACCATCTGGTTGACGACAAGATCCACGCGCGCTCGATCGGCCCCTATTCGCTCGTCACCCAGCAGCCGCTGGGCGGCAAGGCGCAGTTCGGCGGCCAGCGTTTCGGCGAAATGGAGGTCTGGGCGCTCGAAGCCTATGGCGCCGCCTATACGCTGCAAGAAATGCTGACGGTGAAGTCGGACGACGTCGCGGGCCGCACGAAGGTCTACGAGTCGATCGTGCGCGGCGACGACACTTTCGAATCGGGCATTCCGGAGAGCTTCAACGTGCTCATCAAGGAAATGCGGTCGCTGGCGCTCAATGTCGAGCTCACCAATGCGACGCCCGAGGAAGAAGAGCTCGCGCCGCCGACCGCCGCGGAGGCGGCGGAGTAATCAACACATGCCTCCCTTCTCCCGCTTGCGGGAGAAGGTGTCGCCGCCATAGGGCGTCTGCAAAGACGCCCGTCCTTACAGACGGGCTATGGCGATGACGGATGAGGGCCCTCACCCGACCCTCGCTCACGCGAGGGCCACCCTCTCCCGCAAGCGGGAGAGGGATCGAGCGGAAAGATTTTCGGCGTAACGGCAAGCCGGTTAGAAGCTGCTTCCGCTGCGCCTCAGGAGAAGACCATGAATCAGCAAGAGGTCATGAATCTCTTCAATCCGGTCGTGGCGACGCAGGCCTTCGACCAGATTCAGATTTCGATCGCGAGCCCGGAGAAGATTCTCTCCTGGTCCTTCGGCGAAATCAAAAAGCCCGAGACAATCAACTACCGCACCTTCAAGCCCGAGCGCGACGGCCTGTTCTGCGCCCGCATCTTCGGGCCGATCAAGGATTACGAGTGCTTGTGCGGCAAGTACAAGCGCATGAAGTACAAGGGCGTCATCTGCGAGAAGTGCGGCGTCGAAGTCACGCTGGCGCGCGTGCGGCGCGACCGCATGGGCCATATCTCGCTCGCCGCGCCCGTCGCGCACATCTGGTTCCTGAAGTCGCTGCCCTCGCGCATCGGCCTTCTGCTCGACATGACGCTGAAGGACCTCGAGCGCATCCTCTACTTCGAGTCCTATATCGTCATCGATCCGGGCCTCACGCCGCTCAAGGAGCGCCAGCTCCTGTCGGAAGAGGAATATCTGACGGCGCAGGACGAATATGGCCAGGATCACTTCACGGCCATGATCGGCGCAGAGGCGATCCGCCGCCTGCTCGAGTCGATGGACCTCGAAGGCATCGCCGCGAGCCTGCGTCAGGAGATCGCCGAGGCGAAGACCGAGCTGAAGCCCAAGAAGCTCGCCAAGCGTCTCAAGATCATCGAGGCCTTCACCCAGTCGGGCAACCGCCCGGAATGGATGATCCTGAAAGAGATCCCGGTCATTCCGCCGGATCTGCGTCCGCTCGTGCCGCTCGACGGCGGCCGCTTCGCGACGTCGGACCTCAACGATCTCTACCGCCGCGTCATCAACCGTAACAATCGCCTGAAGCGGCTGATCGAGCTGCGCGCGCCGGACATCATCATCCGCAACGAAAAGCGCATGCTGCAGGAGGCCGTCGACGCGCTGTTCGACAACGGCCGCCGCGGCCGCGTCATCACGGGCGCCAATAAGCGTCCGCTGAAGTCGCTCGCCGACATGCTGAAGGGCAAGCAGGGCCGCTTCCGCCAGAACCTGCTCGGCAAGCGCGTCGACTACTCCGGCCGCTCGGTCATCGTCGTGGGTCCGGAGCTGAAGCTGCATCAATGCGGCCTGCCCAAGAAGATGGCGCTGGAGCTGTTCAAGCCCTTCATCTATTCGCGCCTCGACGCGAAGGGCTATTCGGCGACCGTCAAGCAGGCGAAGAAGCTCGTCGAGAAGGAAAAGCCCGAGGTTTGGGATATCCTCGACGAGGTCATTCGCGAGCATCCGGTGCTGCTGAACCGCGCGCCCACGCTGCACCGTCTCGGCATTCAGGCCTTCGAGCCGGTGCTGATCGAGGGCAAGGCGATCCAACTGCATCCGCTCGTCTGCGCGGCCTTCAACGCCGACTTCGACGGCGACCAGATGGCCGTGCACGTCCCGCTGTCGCTCGAAGCGCAGTTGGAAGCGCGCGTGCTGATGATGTCGACGAACAACATCCTGCACCCGGCCAATGGTCAGCCGATCATCGTGCCGTCCCAGGACATTGTTCTCGGCCTCTATTATCTCACGCAGGAGCGCGACGGCGAGCCGGGCCAGGGCATGTGCTTCGCCAATCAGGGCGAGATCGAGCATGCGCTCGCGGCCAAGGCGATCACGCTGCACAGCAAGATCAAAGGCCGCGGCTGGACCTATGACGCGGCGGGCAATCGCGTGGCGAAAATCTTCGACACGACGCCGGGCCGCATGATGCTCGGCCAGCTCATGCCCAGGCACAACAAGATTCCCTACGACGTCGTCAACAAGCTGATGACCAAGAAGGAAATCTCGAACATGATCGACACCGTCTACCGCAACTGCGGTCAGAAGGAGACGGTCATTTTCTGCGACCGCATCATGGCGATGGGCTTCCGCGAAGCCTTCAAGGCCGGCATTTCCTTCGGTAAGGACGACATGGTCGTGCCGGAGACGAAGGAGCGCATCGTCGGCGAGACGCGCGCCGCCGCCAAGGAATATGAGCAGCAGTACAACGACGGCCTCATCACCCAGGGCGAGAAATACAACAAGGTCGTCGACGCCTGGGCGAAATGCGCCGAGAAGCTGGCCGAGGAGATGATGCAGCGCATCTCCGCCGTCCGTAAGGACGATGCGGGACGCGATATGCCCATCAACTCGATCTATATGATGTCGCACTCGGGCGCGCGCGGTTCGCCGACGCAGATGCGCCAGCTCGCCGCCATGCGCGGCCTGATGGCCAAGCCCTCGGGCGAGATCATCGAGACGCCGATCATCTCGAACTTCAAGGAAGGCCTGACGGTTCTCGAATACTTCAACTCCACCCACGGCGCCCGTAAGGGCCTGGCGGACACGGCGTTGAAGACCGCGAACTCGGGTTACCTCACGCGCCGCCTCGTCGACGTCGCGCAGGATTCGATCATCTCCTCGACGGATTGCGGCTCCACGGGCGGCATCCGTATGCGGGCGATTATCGACGCCGGCCAGATCGTCGCCTCGCTTGCGTCGCGCATCCTCGGCCGCACGGCCGCGGAGGATTTGAAGGCGCAGGATGGGTCGGTGATCGTGCCCGCGGGCGAGATGATCCAAGAATGGCATCTCGATCCGATCACGAAGGCTGGCATTCAGGAGGTCAAGATCCGTTCGGTCCTCACCTGCGAGGCCAAGAACGGCGTCTGCGCCAAATGCTACGGTCGCGACCTTGCGCGCGGCACGCCCGTCAATATGGGCGAGGCCGTCGGCGTCATCGCGGCGCAGTCGATCGGCGAGCCGGGCACGCAGCTCACCATGCGCACCTTCCACATCGGCGGCGCGGCGCAGCTTGCTGACCAGTCCTTCCTGGAGTCGAACTTCGAAGGCACGGTTCACATCCGCAACCGTCACGTCGCTCGAAACTCCGACGGCGATCTGATCGTCATGGCGCGTAACGTCGCCGTGGTGATCCTCGGCCCCGACGGAACGGAGCGCGCGGCCACCCGTATCCTCTACGGCGCGCGCTTGAAGGTCGACGACGGCGATCAGGTGAAGCGCGGCCAGCGCCTCGCCGAATGGGACCCCTACACCCGTCCCATCATCTCCGAGGTGGACGGCGCCATCGGCTTCGAGGATCTCGTCGAAGGCCAGTCGCTGGCGGAAACGGTCGACGAGTCGACCGGCATCGCCAAGCGCATGGTCATGGACTATCGCCTCAACCTCCGCTCGGCGAGCCTCAAGCCCTCGATCGTCATCAAGGGCCCGGACGGCAAGGTCGCCAAGCTGCAACGCGGCGGCGACGCCCGCTATCTGCTGCCCGTCGACTCGATCATCGCGGTCGAGCCCGGCGGCACGGTGAAGGCCGGCGACATTGTCGCGCGTATTTCGGTGGAGAGCGCCAAGACCCGCGACATCACCGGCGGTCTGCCGCGCGTCGCCGAACTCTTCGAAGCGCGCCGTCCGAAGGATCACGCGATCATCGCGGAAGTCTCCGGCACGGTGCAGTTCGGTAAGGACTACAAGAACAAGCAGCGTCTCAGCATCGTGCCGTCGGAAGACGGCGCGGAGCCGGTCGAATATCTGATCCCGAAGGGCAAGCATATTCACCTTCAGGACGGGGACGTCGTCGAGAAGGGCGATTACATCGTCGACGGCAATCCGGCGCCGCACGACATTCTGGCGATCAAGGGCGTGGAGGAGCTTGCCGCTTACCTCGTCAACGAGATCCAGGAGGTCTATCGTCTGCAGGGCGTGAACATCAACGACAAGCACATCGAAGTGATTGTCCGTCAGATGCTGCAGAAGATCGACATCGTCGATCCGGGCGACACCGGCTTCCTCGAAGGCGAGCAGGTCGATAAGCTCGAGCTCGAAGAGGCGAACGCCAAGGCGATCGAGAACGGCGGCAAGCCCGGGCACGGCACTCCGGTGCTGCTCGGCATCACCAAGGCCTCGCTGCAGACGCGGTCCTTCTTCTCCGCCGCCTCCTTCCAGGAGACGACGCGCGTCCTCACCGAGGCCGCGGTCAACGGCAAGATCGACCCGCTCGTCGGCCTCAAGGAGAACGTCATCGTCGGCCGTCTCATCCCGGCCGGCACCGGCGCGGCGATGGCCAAATACCGCGGCATCGCCGGCGGGCGTGACGAACTCATCATCACGCAGCGCGCGGAAGGCGTCGAACCTGCCCCGGCCCTGCCGCCGGCGGAGTGACGCTGCTCAGCGCGTGAGAAACAGAAGCCGCCCGGAAACGGGCGGCCTTTTTTTTAGCTATTCTTTCTCCCGACAGTGGCGACCATGGCCGAGGAACCGACGCTTCATCTGGTGTGCGGCAAGATCGCCGCAGGAAAGTCCACGCTCTGCCGGCGTCTCGCTGCGTCCCCAGAAGCGGTGCTGATCAGCGAGGACAGGTGGATGGCAAGTCTGTTCGAGCCGGAGCTGCGGACCGTCGAGGACTATACGCGCTATTCTGCGCGGCTCCGCGCCGCCATGGGCGAGCATGTCGAAGATTTGCTGCGCGCCGGGCTTTCCGTAGTGCTGGACTTCCCCGCCAACACTATCGCGAACCGAAAATGGATGCGCGGCCTGTTCGAAAACACGGGCGCTGCGCATCAGCTTCACTATCTGAAAATTTCAGACGCAACCTGCCGGGCGCGCCTCCAGAAGCGCAACGCCGACGGTGGCCATGAATTCCAGGTGACGGACGAAGCTTTCGACAGGATTACCGGATATTTCGCCCCTCCGACGCCGGAAGAGGGCTTCAACGTCATCGTTTATTCCGAGGATTGATACGAGATCCGCTCGATTGGTTCGGCGCCATTCCCGACGCTGGCGCCGTTTGGACACACAGGAAACCACCGCCGTCATTGCGAGGAGGCGGAGCCGACGAAGCAATCCAGGGCCGCACCGCCGCCCTGGATTGCTTCGCTTCGCTCGCAATGACGGGCTCTGAGTGGCTCTGGATTCTCGGTCGGGCTTTCAGCTCGCCGGGAATCCGCTTGATTGGTTCGGTGTCATTCCCGACGCTCGCGCAGCGAGCGATCGGGAATCCAGAGCCAAACCAGCGCTTTTGTGGCTCTGGATTCCCGATCGGGCCTTCGGCCCGTCGGGAATGACAAGCCGCAATCCGAGCTATTTAAACGAAAATGATATGATCGCGGCCGTCATTGCGCAGCGAAGCAATCCAGGGCCGTGATGTGGCTCTGGATTGCTTCGTCGCTTACGCTCCTCGCAATGATGGCGTGCTTATTTTCCGGTGAACTTCGGCGCGCGCTTTTCCAGAAAGGCCGCCCTGCCCTCCATGTAATCGGCGCTGTCGAAACATTTCGCGGCGAGCGCCTCGCATTCCTCCAGCGTCGGCGTATTCGGCAATTGCGCTGCGGCGCGGATCGCGGCCTTTGCGGCGCATAGGGTCAAGGGGGCGTTGGCGGCGATTGTTTCGGCGAGCTCGTCGACCGCCCCCTCGAAGGTCTCCTGATCCAGAAGGCGGCAAAGAAAACCGGCGCCCAGCGCCTCTCGCGCCGTGAGGCGGCGGGCGGTGAAGAACATTTCCATGGCGCGTTGCGCGCCGACCGCCGTCACCACATAGCGCATGGCGGAGGGCGGATAGCCGACGCCGAGGCGCCCGGCCGGAATGCCGAACACCGTCCCCTCCCGCGCCACGCGCAGATCGCAGGCCGAGGCCAGCCCCATGCCGCCGCCCATGCAAAAGCCGCTGATCGCGGCGACAGTCGGCTTGGAGCAGGACGAAATGGCGTCGAACGCCTCGACATTGGCCTGCTCATAAGCGCGGCCGCCGCCGCTCGTGGCGCGCACGGTCGAAAACTCCGAAATATCGGCGCCCGAGCAGAAGGGCAGCCCCGGCGCCCCGGAGAGCACGATGACGCGCGCGTCGGCTTTTGCCTCCAAAGCCGCCATCAGCGTCGGCAAGGCGCGCCACATTTCCAGATCGAAGGCGTTGCGCTTCGAACCATTGTCGATGAGGAGCCGCGCGACGCCATGAGCGAGTTCGACGCGGAGCTTGGGTGTGGGAGAGATAATGGCCATGCCGGATTAGTACAGGACTTGGTTTGCGCCGCAAACACCAGTCTCGCGGACAATCCACGCAAGCATTTGGGCTTGCCGCCTGCGACCCCACGCCGCAGGCGCCCGCGCCCCCTCGCGACCTCTTGCCACACCGCCGCGGCGCAACAAGCGCGTAATGGTGGCAGCTTCGATCCCGGCGCGACTTGGAGCAGCAATGTCGGTCACAACGGATAAGTTCGCCGCGCCCGGCGCGCTGAGAATGGCGCTGGCCTTGTCGGTCTTTCTGCATCACACGACCAAGTTCAACCTCGGCATGTCGGCCGTGCTGATCTTCTTCGTGCTCAGCGGCTATTGGGTCGCGACCATGTGGACGAAGACCTATTCGAAGACCAACTGGTCCTATGTCACCTTTCTCGTCTCGCGCGTGTGGCGCGTCGCGCCGGTCTTTGCGCTCTGCTCGGCCATCGCTTGGGCGCTGCTCTGGTGGCGCGGCGGCGCGCCGGAAAATGTCGGCGGGCTCATCCACCAGCTTTTCTCGAATGTGATGATCCTCGGCTACAACTCGCTGCCCTATCAGGCGAATGTGCCGGGCTGGTCGCTCGATATGGAAGTCCAGTTCTATCTCGTCGCGCCGATGGTCGTTTTCCTCGTCTCGCGCAACCTTTACGCCGTGCTCGGCTGCGTGGCGCTCTCGCTGTTTGCGCCCAAGCTCGGCGGCTCGGCGACTGTCCTGCCCTTCCTTTACTTCTTCGGGATCGGCGTCGCCGCGGCGACCCACGACCTCAGGCCCTCGCGTCGTCTCGCCTATGGCTCGCTTGCGGCGAGCGTCGCGCTGCTCCTGGCCTATGGGTCTGTCTTTTTCATAAATCTCGACCCGACACAGACCACGGCGCTCGCCTTCAGCAGCAAGGCCAATCTGTTCATCGCCGTGTTGATGACGCCCTGGGCCATCTACACCACGCGGCAGGCGTCCGGTTCGACCGACCGCATGGTTGGGGACATGTCTTATATCTTCTACCTGCTGCACTGGTCGGTGATCGGCGCGATCGGGACGGGCGAAGGCTCCTATATGGATCGCCTTCTGCTCAGCGCCGAGGCGATCGCCCTCATCCTCGCCGGCTCCTATCTCATCTGGCTGCTGATCGACCGCCCGATCGGGAAATTGCGCGCGGCCTGGGTCTCCGGCCGACGCATGGCGGCCGAGCCGATGGGGGCGGCGCAAGCAGCGGCGGCGTGATCTCGTCGATGTAGCGGCTGGCGCGCGAAGCTGATAGCTTCCGGCCGCTGCGGCGTCATGCCGCAGCGGAGGGCGGCGCTTTGCTGAGGCTGAGGTTTGCGGTTCTGCTGCCAAATCTGCGGCGCGCGTTCTTCCTCCTCGCCGTCGTGACCGGCCTCGGCCTATTGAGCCTCAAGCGGTCCGACGCGCCGACGGTCGATTGCTCCCTCGTCAACGACGGCCCGAATAATTACCGGATTTTGGTCGTCGGCGAATCCTGGGCTTCCGACGGCAAGATTTTCCCGGACCTGCCCAGGACCGTCTCGGAGCGGCTGGGCGGCCGGGGCGTGCGGGCCTGCAGCATCGGCTTCAACGGCCGCAACTCCCGCCTTCTCTACGCGGAGCTGCGCAAGAAATTCCCAAAAGACAGGCTCTACTCCCTCTATGAGGGCAATGCGCCGGACAAGGTCATTCTGATGACCGGCGTCAATGACGCGATCCAACATATCGGCGCTAGCGCCTATGTGGAGTTCACCGAGAAGCTCGTCGATTATTTTTCGGACGCGAGCGAGGTCGAAGTCGTCTCCATCCCGCGCGTGAACGAACGCTGGTTCAAGCCGCCGAACCTCTTCAGCCTGATCAAGCGCACAATCTTCCGCTGTCTCTACGACGGATGCGATTATCAGGTGAACGACGTCTATCGCGTCGCGCTGTGGCGCGATCATCCCCGGCTGCAGACGATCGAGTTCGATAATTTCATCGACAAATTCGAGGGGCATGAAGATAATTACACGCTCGACGGCGTGCATCTGACCGACGCGGCCTATCACAAATACGGCGGGTTCATCGGCTCGGCCATGACGCTCGCCCGCAACGACGCGGCGCGCAGGTAGAAGCCGCCCTGATATAAGCTGCTCATGGATCTTCTCTCCCGACTGCTCCACCGCGACGGGCTGATGCTCGTCATCGACAAGCCTGCCGGCGTTCCCGTGCATCGCGGCCCCAAGGGGGGCCCGAGCCTCGAAGACGCTTTCGACCAGTTGCGCTTCGGCCTGCCGCGCGCCCCGGCGCTCGCCCACCGGCTGGATAAGGACACCTCCGGCTGCCTGGTGCTGGGCCGCCACCGCAAGGCGCTCGACCGGCTGGGCAAGCTCTTCAAGACCGGGCGCATCTCCAAGAGCTATTGGGCCGTCGTGGAAGGCGCGCCGGAAGGCGACGCGGGGGAGATCGACCTTGCGCTCGGCCGGCTCGACGCCACGCGCGGCTGGTGGATGCAGCCGGACCCCATGGGGCTGCCCTCGCGCACGGGCTGGCGCGTGCTCGGCCGCGCGCCCGAGGCGGGCTTGTCCTTCATCGAATTCACCCCGCATACCGGCCGCACGCACCAAATCCGGGTCCATGCGCAGGCGATGGGCTGGCCGATTTTGGGCGACCCGATCTATGGGGGCGGACGACGCGAGGGCGCGCCGCCGCTGCATCTCCATGCCCGGGCAATCACTATCCCCATGCAGGACAGCAAGGAGCCCGTGCGCACGCAAGCGCCGGCGCCGGCGCATATGCTGGAGGCCATGGCCGCTTGTGGCTGGCGGAAGGACAGCAACGCTAGCGCCACAATGGCGCCAGAATTGCTAAACCAGCCGGAAGCGCTCAATATAACCGAGTAATGCCCTGCGCTTGAGCCTTGGGCCTTGTCATTCCCGGCGGGCTGGAAGCCTGACCGGGAATCCAGAGCCAAAACAAGCGTGTACCGGCTCTGGATTCCCGATCGCCCGCTTCTCGAACGTCGGGAATGACGCCGAGCGCAGGATTGGGATGAACCTAGGAGGAAGCTGAAGTGGCGCCGACATATGCGCCTGTCAGGGACGCGCCCGAGCGCGCGACGGCCAGCGGCGACCGCTTCGCGCTGGACCGCGCCTTGCTCGACAGTCTCGCCGATCTTGCGCTGGATGGCGCCAAGCGCGGCGGCGCGCGCTATGCGGACATTCGCCTGGGCGAAACGCTGCAAGAATATGCGCAAGCCGAGGATGACCGGCTCGAACATTTCGACGAACGCATGTCGCGCGGCTTCGGGCTGCGCGTGCTGCTCGACGGCTCCTGGGGCTTCTATGGCGCACGCCGTCTCGATCCGGCAAGCATTCGGGAAGGCGTCCAACGCGCCTTGGACAACGCCCGGGCCATGCGGGTGATCCAGCCGCGCGCGATCGAGCTGGAGCAGCTCCCGGCGCATGAGGCCGAATGGATCATGCCCATGGGCGTCGATCCTTTATCGGTCTCGTCGCGGGAGAAATCCGACCTGCTTTTGTCCATCTGCGCTACGGCGCGCGACAATGGCGCGGATTTCTGCTCGGCCTCGCTCTCCATCGCGCGTGAAGAGCGCCTCTTCGCCAATAGTCTCGGCGCGCGCATTCGGCAGACGCGCACGCGCGTGCATCCCTCCTTTACCGCCACCGCCGTCGATCGCGCCGCCGACCGCATGGCCTCGCGCGAGAGCTTGGTCCCGGCGCGCGGCGCCGGCTGGGAATATGTGACGAGCGCCCGCCTTCTCGAAGAAGCCGCAACGGCCGGCCGCGAGGCGCGCGCCAAGCTCACGGCCAAACCCGTCACCGCCGGCGATTACGACCTCGTCATCGACCCGACCAATCTCTGGCTCACGATCCACGAAACGGTCGGCCATTCGACCGAGCTCGACCGCGTGCTGGGATGGGAAGCGAATTTCGCCGGCACCAGCTTCATCAAGCCGGCGATGCTCGGCAATCTCCGCTTCGGCTCGGAGCTGATGACCATCGTCGCCGACCGTTCGCAGCCCGGCGCGCTCGCGACCATCGGCTATGACGACGACGGCGCGCCGGCCGCCTCGGCCGAATTCAACATCGTCGAGAAGGGCGTGCTGAAAAACTTCCAAATGGCGCTGGGGCAAGCGCATCATATCGGCCTTTCCGCCTCGAATGGCTGCGCTTATGCAGATGATCCGACCTCGTTCCCGATCCAGCGCATGCCCAATATCTCGCTCGCGCCGAACCCGGAAAAATGCACACTCGACGACCTCGTGACCGGCGTGGAGAACGGCGTCTATGTCGTCGGCGCCGGAAGCTGGAGCATCGACCAGCAGCGTGACAATTTCCAATTCGGCGGCCAGCTCTTCTACGAGATCAAGAACGGCAGGCTCGGCGAGATGCTGCGCGACGTCGCCTATCAGGGCCGCACGATTCCTTTCTGGAATTCGCTCGACGGGCTCGGCGACGCGAGCACCTATCATCTCGACGGCACCTTCACCTGCGGCAAGGCCGAGCCCGTGCAGGTGGCGCCCGTCTCACATGGCAGCCCGCCCGCGCGCTTCCGCAATGTGCGGGTGCTCAACACAAGCCCTGGCGCGTAACGCATGCTTCTTTCTTCTGACGACGCCAAAGCCATCAGCGAGAAGATCATCGCAGGGTCCAGCGCCGACGCCTGCGTGGTGAAGATCGACGGCGGCGAGGACAATAGCCTGCGCTTCGCGCGCGGCGGCGCGACGACCAATATCACAACCTCGAAAGCGCGCCTGCGCATCTCCTCGCATATTGGGGGGCGCGTCGGCGCGGTCACCACGACGCGCCTCGACGATGATGCGCTTAACGCCGCGCGCGCGCGCTCGGAGGAGATCGCGCGCATGTTGCCGGTCGACCCCGACTATGTCGCGCCGCTCGGCCCGCAGACTTACGACGCCTCGGCGCGCTATGACGAAGACGCATCGGGCTTTCGCCTCGACGCGCTTGCGGCGCAAGCGGCGCGCGTCATCGCGGAAGGCGTCAGACAGGGCGTCGATACTTTCGGCTGCGCGACCGGCGCGCGGCGCTATTCCGCGCTCGCCACGAGCAACGGGCTCTTCGCCTTTGAACGCTGGAGCGAGATCGACCTTTCGGCGACGGCGCGCAACAAGACGGACACATGGTCGGGCTGGGCGGGCGCGCATGAATTCATCAGCGCCCGCCTCGATGCGGACAGCATTGCGCGGCGCGCCTGCGCGAAGGCGGCTCATGACGCAGAGCCCGTTGATCTCGAGCCCGGCGATTACACGGTGATCCTTGAACCCGCCGCCGTCGCGGAGCTCGCTTTCTGGGTGATGAGCGCCATGGACGCCCGCGCCGCCGACGAAGGCCGCAGCTTCTATGCGCGGGCGGGCGGCGGGACGAAGATCGGCGAAAAGCTCTTCGACGAGAAGCTGACGATTCGCGTCGACCCCGCCGATCCGCTTGCGCCGGAGGGCGGCGTCGGTTGGGAAGGCGTGCCGCATCGCGCCCGCGCTTTCATCGACAAGGGCGTGGTGAGCGCGCTCTATCGCTCGCGCGCATGGGCGCAGAAGACCAACGCGGAGGCCATTCCCTTCGCGGCCAATTTCGTGGTCGAAGGCGGCGACGCTTCGCTCGACGACATGATCCGCTCGGTGAAGCGTGGCGTGCTCGTCACGCGCTTCTGGTACGAGAATATGGTCGACCGGAAGAGCCTGCTGCTCACCGGCCTCACCCGCGACGGCAATTTCCTCATCGAGAATGGCCGCGTGAGCGCGCCGGTGCGCAACATGCGCTTCAACCAGCGGTTGGGCGAACTCTTCGGCAATATCGTCGCGCTGGGCAAAACCGAGCGGACTTGGCGCGCGGCGGGGGGCGGCGGCGCAGCGGCGGCTCCGCCCATGCTGGCGGAGAAGTTCCACTTCTCGTCCAAATCCAGCGGCGTCTGAGGCGGGTTTGATATATGCTGCTACGGCCTAACGGAGCGCCGCAGCAGATGTTTCCTCGTCTCTTTATTGCAATTCTGACGATCCTCTTTGCCCTGCCGGCGCACGCCCTCGACAAGGTGAGTTTCGCCACCAATTGGCGCGCGCAAGCCGAGCACGGCGGATTTTATCAGGCTGTGGCCGACGGCACTTATGCGCGCTACGGGCTCGACGTGACGATCCAGCAGGGCGGGCCGCAGATCAATGCGCGGCTGTTGCTCGCAGCGGGCCGCGTCGATTTCGCCATGGGCGCCAATACGATCCAGATGTTCGAATCCATCCAGCAGAACGTGCCGATCGTCACCGTCGCCAGCATGTTCCAGATCGACCCCGTGATCTTCATGTCGCATCCGGGCGTGGGGCTCGACCGCTTCGAGGATTTGCCGAAGGCGACCGCCTTCATCGCCAGCGACATGCGCGCCTCGGTGTGGCGGTGGCTGAAACAGGCCTATGGCTTTAGGGACGAGAAAGTGAAGCCCTATGGCTTCAATTCGGCGCCTTTCATCGCTGACAAGAATTCCATTCAGGAGGGGCTTTTGACCTCCGAGCCCTATGCGATCGAGATGCGGGCCGGCTTCAGGCCTAACGTCTTTTTGCTGTCGGATATTGGCTATGATGGCTATTCGACGACGATAGAGACGCGCGCGGAGACGGTCGAGAAGAAAGCTGATCTCGTGCAGCGCTTCGTCGACGCCTCAATCATCGGCTGGTACAACTACATCTATGGCGATAACGCCAGCGCCAACACCGCCATCAAGCGCGACAACCCCGAGATGACCGACGGCCAGATCGCCTTCTCGCTCGCCAAGATGAAAGAACGCGGCATTGTGGATTCTGGCGACTCTCTGACATTGGGCGTCGGCGCCATGACTGACGCGCGCATGAAGAGCTTTTTCGACAAGATGGCCAGGGCGGGAGTTGTTCCGGCCGACCTCAATTACAAGAAGGGCTACACGCTGCGCTTCATCGGCAAAAAGGTCGGGATGGAGTTGCGCCGGTGAGACCAACGACCGTCATTGCGAGGAGCGCCAGCGACGAAGCAATCCAGAGCCGCTATGGGGCCGCTGGATTGCTTCGCTTCGCTCGCAATGGCGGGGGGCATCCCCGCCGACCTCGATTAGTTGCATTCGTTATCGCGGCCGTTTTGCCCCCTCCCTGTCCCTCCCCCGCTAAAGCGCTATCGGATTCACACATCGTAGAAGGTCAGCGCGGCTCCGAACTTTATTCGTCGAAAGTCGTCGAGGCCCTGGCGCATTACTTTGGGGCCGGGCTTTCCGTAATAGGCGGTCCAGCCGCCGAGCCTGGCGACGACCCAGGCGGCGAAGGCGAGGCTGCCTTTGCGGTGGGGGTTCTTCTGGCGGGCCGTCGCGCCCTCGAGCTTCGCCGAGACGGCCTCGAGCAGCGCTTCGTCCTCGGGCTCGAAAGCGTCCGTCAGCAACTGGTCGGTCGCGCCGTCGCGCGCCTTGACCAGTTGCATGACCGTCACAGCGGCGACCGCCGTCGCCGCCACCAGCTTGATCATCACTTTCGGATCGCAGATGTCGGCCTGCTCGATCTCGAAGCCCGCCGTCTTCAGCGTGCGGAAGAATTCCTCGATGGTCCAGCGCATTCGATAGAGGTCGATCACCCGGCGCGCCTCGGCCAGGCTCGTCGCCGCATGGGTCGTGAGAAGCCGCCAATGAATGGGCGCGACGCCCTCGGCGGCCCCGACCTCGCGCACGTCGACCAAAGTCACGCCGACCGCGTCCGGCAAGTCGCGCGCGCCGTGGCGCGGCTTGCGCAAAGTGACCGGCGAGACGCGGACCGCGAGCGCCGCCTTGCGCGCCTTGCGTCCCGGAGCCGCCGGGATCTCGGCGACGAAGCGGCCCGCCTCGGCCAATCCGTCGGCGAAGGGGAACAAAAGCTCGATCGCATCCTCGCCGTCTGCGGCGATCGTCCGGTTCTGGCAGGCGCGCACAATCAGCTCCACGCCGCCCGGACGCTGCGCGAGATGCGCGTAGATGTCGCTCTCCCGATCCGAGACGACAGTGATCCGCTTCGCCGCCGCGAAATCCTCGCGCGCATGCGTCGCCACATCGAGCCAGCGCTGCGATTCCTTGTCCGCGAGCGCGCGCGAGCGCCGCGCCGCGACCTTGGCCCCCGTGTCGCGGTTCCAGACCTCGGCATGAGCGAGGCCGAGCAGCGCGCCCGTGCCGGCGTCGAGCGCCAGGGCCGCGTGCAGCAAAAGGCCGCGCGTCCCGCCGCCCTTGCCGACCGGCCCATAGCCGTTCGCCTGCGCGCGCTTGCCGCCGAGCGCCAGCTCGCTGGTGTCCTGCGCCACCACTATGTCGCGACCCGCCGCCCGCGCCGCTGTGAGCCCGGCGGCGTGCCGCGCCATCTCCTCGGCGGTCACCGCAGGATTGCGCAGGAAGCGCGCGAGCCGCACCTCCTGCGCCCGCCGCCCGCCGGCGATCCGACGGATGCGCGCGCACGGCCGCGCGACGAGGCCCCGATGCAACGAGACCCCCCTTTTTCCAGGCGGCGGTCGCCGAACCGCCCCAGTCCATACGAAATCGCCATGCCCCACCCCGCGAATCAAAACGCGACCCACGGAATCAAACAGACCCGACCGAGGCAATCACGATGTGTGCATTCGATAGCGCTAAAGCGGGAGAGGGAACACTCGCGATCCACTTTGTTGATGAAGGCCACAATCTGCCCCCTCTCCCGCAAAGCGGGGGAGGGTTGGGGAGGGGGCTCCATGGGAACTGATCCCCTCCTCTCCCTGCAAAGCATCGCCAAAACTTTCCCCAATGGCGTCACCGCGCTCTCGGGCCTCGATCTCGACATCTATCAAGGCGAAACGCTCACGCTGCTCGGTCCTTCAGGCTGCGGCAAATCCACGGTGTTGCGCCTCATCGCGGGTCTCACGCAACCGAGCGAAGGCGTCATCTCCTGGGCCTATCCGCGCGCGCGTAAAAAGCTCAGCGTCGTCTTTCAGGAGCCGACGCTGCTGCCCTGGGCGAGCGCCTTCGACAATGTCTATTTGCCGCTTCGACTCGCAGGCGAGAGCCGCGCGGCGGCTGGAGAGCGCGTGATGGAGGCGCTCGCGCGCGTCGGCCTCGCCGATTTCGCCGATGCGCTGCCGCGCGAGCTTTCGGGCGGCATGAAAATGCGCTGTGCCATCGCCCGCGCGCTGGTCACCGAGCCGGCGCTCATTCTGATGGACGAGCCCTTCGCGGCGCTCGACGAAGTCACGCGCTTCAAACTCAATGACGATCTCGTCGCCTTGAAGAAGGACCTCGGCGCCACGATCGTGTTCGTCACCCACTCCATCTTCGAAAGCGCCTTCCTCTCGACGCGCATCATTGTGATGTCGACGCCTCATGGAAAGATCATCGATGAGATCGACGTCGATCCTGCAATAGTGCGCGACGCCGAGTTCAGGATGAGCGACACATTCGCCCAAATCTCGCGCCGCGCTTCGCGCGCGCTCGGCCACGCGGTGAGAGAAGAAGCGTGAAACTTTCCGATATATTCATCCCCCTCGCCGTCTGCGCAGCAGCGCTTGGCGTGTGGGAATGGGTCGTGATGTCGCGAGACATTCCGCCCTATGTTCTGCCGGCGCCGAGCGCAATTCTCGAGAGGCTGATCGAGGATCGGGAGTTGCTCTTTTCCTCGCTTCTGGTCACGCTGGGCGTGACGCTGAAAGCGCTTCTCCTCGCCACATCGAGCGGCGTGGCGCTCGCGCTTCTCCTTGCGCAGTCAAAGTGGCTCGAGCGCGCGCTGTTGCCTTTCGCCATTGTGCTGCAGGTGACGCCCATCGTCGCCATAGCGCCGCTGTTGCTCGTCTATCTGCAGCCGGATAACGCCGTGCTCGTCTGCGCCTTTCTCGTCGCCTTCTTTCCGATCCTCTCCAATACGGCGCTCGGCCTCGCCTCTGTCGATCACGCGCTGCAAGACCTCTTCGATCTTTATCACGCCTCGCCATGGCAAAGGCTCATCTATCTGCGCCTGCCGGCGGCGCTCCCGCAATTTCTCGCGGGGCTGCGCATCGGCGGCGGGCTGTCGCTGATCGGCGCCATTGTCGCGGAGCTGGCGGCGGGCGCATCGGGCCAGGGATCGGGCCTCGCCTATCGCATTGTGGAGGCGGGCTTCCGGCTCGATATTCCGCGCATGTTCGCGGCGCTGGCGCTGATCTCGGCGGCGGGGCTCGCAATCTATGGCGCGCTAACGGCGCTGTCCTATTATCTGCTGCGCGGCTGGCATGAGAGCGCGCGGGAGCGGGGTGAATGACGATCGTCAGAGACATGCGTGCGCCCGACGCCGAAGACTGGCGTAGGCTCTGGGCAGGCTACAACGCCTTCTATGAGTCGACCGTGCCGGCCGATGTGACGGAATATACTTTACGCCGGCTACTCGATCCCTCCTCGCCTTTGATCGGACGGATCGCCGAGACCGACGGGCGGATCGCCGGCTTTACCATTTCCGTGCTTCACGAAAGCACCTGGACAATGGCGCCGAGCTGCTATCTCGAAGACTTGTTCGTCGATCCTGGCCTTCGCGGCGGCGGCGTGGGACAGGCGTTGATCCAGGATTTGATAGATCTCGGGCGCGCGCAGGGGTGGTCGCGCATCTACTGGCATACAAGAACAGACAATGCGCGCGCTCGTCGGCTCTATGATAAATTCGCCGGAGCCGACGATTTCGTGCGCTATCGCTTAACGCTGTAGCAGCGGTTCGGACACACAGGGACTCACCGCCGTCATTGCGAGGAGGCGGAGCCGACGAAGCAATCCAGGGCCGCATCGCTGCTCTGGATTGCTTCGCTTCGCTCGCAATGACGGGCTCGGATTCCCGGTCAGGCTTTCAGCTCGGCGGGAATGACCAAGCCCCGATGCGCGCTATCAAACAGAAATTCTATAAGAGCCCCCTCCCCAACCCTCCCCCGCTTCGCGGGAGAGGGGGCAGGTTCGGGCCTTTATTGGAGGGTAGATCAGCGCCTACAGCCGCGCGTCGCCGCCCACCTCATCGAGATGATACACATCGTCGCGGAAATGCACCGTGCCGTCCGCGGACGCCCAGCCGGTCATATAGACCCACACCACCGGCACCGCGCGGGCGAGCTTCACTTCCTCGCGCTCGCCGCTCGCAATCTTTGCGGTGATGTCTTCCTTGCTCATCTGCGGACCATTGGCGCCGTCGAGAATCCAGGTCGCGAGATCGACGACGCCCTGCACGCGCACGCAGCCGTGCGACAGGAAGCGATAGTCGTTGGCGAAGAGATTACGCGACGGCGTGTCGTGCATATAGACCGAATGCTGGTTGGGCATTGAAATGCGGATCGAGCCCAGCGAATTGCCCACGCCGGAATCCTGCCGCAGCGTGTAATTCACCGCGCGTTCGCTCGCCCAATTGATCGAGCGCGGATCGACCTCGTCGCCCTTGTTGTTGAGCACGCGAATGCGCTGCCGGGTGAGATAGCTGGGGTCCTTCAGCATATGCGGCGCGATCTCGTTCTTGATGATCGAGACCGGCACGGTCCATGTCGGGTTGATGTTGACCGCGACGACCTTCGCCTGCACTTCCGGCGAGTGGTGCTCGGGGTCGCCGACGATGGCGGCATAGCGGCGCACCACCCGGTCGTTCTCCACCGCGTCGACCGCCGTCGAGGGAATATTGACGATGATGTAGCGCGGTCCGAAGGGGAAATCGACGCCGGCGAGCCGCTGCGCGCTGGAGGCGAGCTGGCGGAAGCGCACGGTCGCGGGCACGTCGAGCGCGCGCAAAGTTGCGCCGGCGACGACGCCGGTCTGCTTCAGACCCATGCGAAACTGAAAGCGCTTCACCGCCGCCGTGAGATCATTGTCCCAGACCTGCTTGCGCGTGTCGGAAAGCGTATCGTCCTCCGCCGCGAGACGCCGGCGCAGAGTGGCGACCGCCGGGCCCTTCGCGCCGGCGCGCAAGCTGACGCCCACTGTCGGCCAGCCGCCGAGATCGACGATCTGGGCGTATCGTTCCGAGGCTTTGGAAGTGGTGAAGAATGTCTCCGGTTGAAGCACCGGCGTGGGATCGTCGGAAAGCGCCATCTCGCGCGGCGGCGCAGGCGGACGGGGCTTGGGTTTCGGCTTTGGCGCCGGCGCGCTGGCTTCAGTGGCGGGAGCCGGCGCAGTCTGTTCGGCAGGCGCGGCCGGAGTCGCCGGCGCGGGAGCAACGGGCGGCGCGGCGGCGGGAGCCGGCGCAGGGGCGGGAGCGGGCGCGACCACCGGCGGCGCGCTTTGCCCCAACACCGGCGCCGCGCCGATCCATGCGCCCGCGATAAGGCCCGCGCCGATCAACCGTGCGCTTTTCGTCATCCTGCTCGTCGCCATCCGTCAGCCATCTCTCTCACGGCCCCTGCTCCGCCGGGGCGCGCCTTGAATATTTTCCCGGTTTGTCAACCGCGAGGCGGCAAGGGTCAACTCAATTTCTCGCAATCTTGTCGCGCAACATGAGTTGCCCAATGCAACGCCAGTTGATGAAAGACATATTCTGTGCTTTTCTCCCGCGAAATATTCATTCTGATTCATTTGAGGGAGGAAACATGTCAAAATATGATAGATTTATGTCGTCGATCGCCACACTCGGCGCCGCATCGCTCCTGACTCTGACGAGCGTGTCTCCATCCGCAGCGGAAGTGACTTACGCGAACCAGGGGAGCCAATGGACCCAGGCGAGCCGTAACGACTTTTATACGCGGGACCAGGGCGCGCGAATCATACCGTTCGACTGGTTCAAAGCCTTGAAGCGCGCCGACGGCACGGGGTTTCTCGACGACAGCATGGCCCGCTACGGCTATCTGCCCAATTCTGAAAGTCCGACGCCCGGCCTGCCAGTCGGTTTCCTGACCGCGTCGGAAGGCGGCGTCCGGACGCTGAGCATGACCTGCTCCGGCTGCCACGTTCGTCAAATCAACGTCCAGGGCGCCTCCTGGCGCATCGACGGCGGGCCGGCGCTATCCGACTTCCAGGCCTTCCTCGCCGATCTCGATACGGCGGTCGATAAAATCCTTACCGATTCGGCCGCCTTCGACGCATTCGCAAAAGCCGTCGGCGCGCAGAGCCCGCATGCGCATAAGCAGCTACACGACGACGTCGAGGCCTGGTTCAAGCCCTATCACACGCTGATGGCGCGCGCGCTTCCGACGCCCGGCTGGGGCGTGGGCCGCGCCGACGCCGTGTCGATGATCTTCAACCGCGTCGCGGGCCTGGATATCGGCCACCCGCCGCTGCGGATCATCGAAGAGAATATCGCGCGCGCCGATGCGCCCGTGCGCTATCCTTTCGTTTGGAATGCGCCCATCCAGGACATCACCCAATGGCCTGGCTTCGCCAAGAACGGCGACGACATTCTCGGCCTCGCAAGAAATGTCGGCGAGGTTTACGGCGTGTTCGGCGTCTATCGCCCGTCGAAGATTTTGCCCGACGTCAATATCGTCGATTATCTGAACGAGTCGTCGCTCAATTTCGCCGGCTTGCAGCAACTCGAATTCCTGCTCAAGAAAATCGACCCGCCGAAATGGCCCTGGAAGCTCGATGGGGATCTCATCAAGCAAGGGAAGGCGATTTACGAAAAGGATTGCGCGAGCGGCTGTCACGCGGAAACGGCGGGAGACCCGCGTCTGTGCAATCCCAACACCTGGGCGACGCCGCTCCAGGATGTCGAGACGGATTCGCGCGAGTATAAGATTCTTGGCCGCGAGGCCGACACGGGCGTGCTGGAAGGGGCGTTTATCCCGCTGGTTCCCGGCGCCGACACGCCGCTGAAGCCCAAGGACAAGATTTTCTCCATCCTCGGCGTGTCCGTGATCGGCTCGATCCTCGAAGCGCCGCTGCATTTTGGCCTGGATGTCTTCAAGCCGATCGTCGACGCCTGCATCCAGCGGGATTCGAGATCGCCGCAGCAGTTGCAAACTTTGATCAACAGCCAGATCAAGACAGCCCTGCAGAATCTTTATGCAAAACCCCAACAGGCGCCCCAGTTCAAATATGAGGCGCGGGTCATGAAGGGCATCTGGGCGGTCGCGCCCTACCTGCACAATGGCTCGGTGCCGACGCTCGCCGATCTGCTGAAGCCGGCCGCGGAACGCCCGGCTTCCTTCAAGGTCGGCGTGAACTACGATATCGAGAATGTGGGTCTTGCCAAGGATCAGCCTGGGCTGAGCTCGACCTATACGGCGGACGACTGCTCGAAGCGCGACTCGGGCAACAGCCGTTGCGGCCATGAGTTCGGGACGAAACTGGCGCCCGACGAGAAGAAGGCGCTTCTCGAATATTTGAAGAGCCTCTGACGGCGGGCGGTCGCCGGAATAAACAGAAATAGCGGGGGCGCTTCGGCGCCCCTTGCCTTTTCGGCCGCCGCCGCCCATACCGCCCGCCAACGATCACCCTCACCAATCGAACGGGACGACTATGGGCTTCAAATGCGGCATCGTCGGCCTGCCGAACGTCGGCAAGTCGACCCTTTTCAACGCGCTGACCCAAACGGCGGCGGCGCAGGCCGCAAATTACCCCTTCTGCACCATCGAGCCGAACGTCGGCGAAGTGGCGGTGCCGGACCCGCGCCTGGAAGATCTCGCCAAAGTGGCCGGCTCCAAGCAGATCATCCCGACGCGGCTGACCTTCGTCGATATCGCCGGCCTCGTGCGCGGCGCCTCCAAAGGCGAAGGGCTCGGCAATCAGTTCCTGGCCAATATTCGCGAGTGCGACGCCATCGCCCATGTCGTGCGCTGCTTCGAGGATGGGGACGTGACCCATGTCGAGGGCGGCGTCGATCCGATCCGCGACATCGAGACGATCGAAACCGAGCTGATGCTCGCCGATCTGGAGAGCCTGGAAAAGCGCGTCGTCCCGCTGGAGAAGAAGGCCAAGGGCGGCGACAAGGAATCCAAGGAGCTTCTCGACCTCATGAACCGCTGCCTCGTCCTGCTGCGGGACGGCAAGCCGGCGCGCATGGCCAAAGTCACTCAGGAGGAGCGGATCGCCTTCAACGGCCTCGGGCTTTTGTCGTCGAAGCCGGTTCTTTATGTCTGCAATGTCGAGGAAGGCTCCGCGGCCGAAGGCAACGGCAACTCCGCCAAGGTCGCCGCCCGCGCGGCAGAGGAAGGCGCCGCCTCGGTCGTGGTCTCCGCCAAGATCGAAAGCGAGATCGCGGTCATGCCGATCGAGGAGCAGAAGGACTTTCTGGAAGCCGTCGGCCTGACCGAGCCAGGCCTCAATCGCGTCATCCGCGCCGGCTACGATCTTCTGCAGCTCATCACCTATTTTACGATCGGCCCGAAGGAAGCGCGCGCCTGGACCATCGAAAAGGGCACGCGCGCGCCGCAGGCCGCGGGCGTGATCCACACCGATTTCGAAAAGGGCTTCATCCGCGCCGAAACCATCGCCTGTGATGATTACGTGGCCTACAAGGGCGAGGCCGGCGCGCGCGACGCCGGACGGCTGCGGCTGGAAGGCAAGGACTATGTCGTCGCCGACGGCGACGTGATGCACTTCCGGTTCAATACGTAGCGACCCTGGACCGCGAGCCTTCAGGCTCGCTGGACAAATGCGCGCTCTGACAAATGGGCGATGACGCTCCTCGTGCGTCGAGACGCCTGCTGCGCAGGCTCCTCAGCATGAGGAGCTTCTGCACCAAACACTTAGGCCTCATCCTGAGGAGCGAGCGAAGCTCGCGTCTCGAAGGGCGAGGCCGCCTCGGGGATTATCGACAAATATGCGCGCCTGAAGGCGCGCGGTCCGAGGGCTCAGAACAGCTCGACGTCCTGCCCGACGGCGATCCTGCCCTGTATCAGGCCGTCGGCCACCAGCATCTCATGCGATCGGATTTGGTTACGCCCGCTCTGCTTGGCGATATAGAGCGCGGCGTCGGCGCGGCCGAAGGCGCTGGCGCCCGTGTCGCCGGCGACCGCCTGCGTGTATCCGATGCTGGCGGTGATCGGCCCGACCTGCGGGAAACGAAAGGTTTCCACCCGCGCCCGGAAACTTTCGAGGGCGTGGTAGGCCTCATCGATCGTCACATGGTCGAGAATAACGAGGAACTCCTCCCCGCCAAATCTGAACAGACGATCGTGGTCGCTGAAGCATTCGCGCAGCACGCCCGCGAAGAGAACCAGGACCTCGTCCCCGAAGGGATGGCCGAAGCTGTCGTTGACGCGCTTGAAATGGTCGATGTCGATGACGGCGAGATAAGGACAGCGGCCGCAACATGTCCGCAGCTCGCCGCATTTTTCCGAGCAGCTCCCGTAGTTGAGCCTTGCGAAACTGTCGTGAAAGGTTCGCCTGTTGCGCAGCCCCGTCAGCTCGTCGCAATCGCCATAGTCCAATATGCCGAGATGGTTGCGGTAGATGCGCAGCATCCCCGTCACCATCCGCTCCTGTTCATGGCTCAGCGGCGACGAACGCGTGACCTCAAGAAGGTCGATCACCTCCTGGCCATCCATGACGGGAAAGACGTAACGCACGCCGTTCGCCGGGCCCGCCGAGCGGCACAAGGGCTCCTTCGAATAGAAACAATCGCGCAGGCCGCCGAACGTCTCGAGAGGGAGGAGCATATTGCCCGGATGAGGCGCGGACGTTTGCGTCTCGTCGCCGCGCGGCGAGCCGAAATCCGCCCGCCGGCGAATCCACATGGATCCCCTCCTGTCGACAATGTTCCACAAGGTCAGCCGCGATGCGCCCAGCAAACCGTGAAACACCGACAGCAATGTATCTACGAGCGCGTTCCTGTCCCGGTGGTCGGTAAGGTTGGCAACCGTATCGATAATGTGGCCCATGCTCTCAAAACGCCCAAAGCGCGCTCCACCGGCGCAATCTGAGCCTCTATTGAACGGCAAAGTCCCTTAAAATTCGTATCTAATCGCTCGGATTGCGGTCTCGACTCGGCGCCTCAGTCCTTCGAAAGATTGTCGATCCGCTTATTGAGCTCATCGAGCTGCCGTTTCAGCTCGGCGACGTCGCCCGCCTCCTTGCTTGGAACGGCCGACGCTTCGTGCCCGTCCACCGAGGACACGGCGGCGTTCGAAACGGTCTCGGCCGGAAGGCCGAACGGGTTGAACATGGTCAGCGCCTGCCGGAACACCGCCATGTTCTTGCGCGCCTGCTCCTCCATCGCCTGGAAAGCCTGGCGGGTGGGCTCGGTGAAGGGGCCCGCCGGCAGCGCGGAGGAGAACTGGTCGCGGAATTTCTGTTGTTCTTTCGTGAGCTTGTCGATCGAGAACTCGAGATAGCTCGGCACCAGCATCTGCATGCTGTCGCCGTAGAAGCGGATGAGCTGGCGCAAAAAGGCGATCGGGAGCAGGCTCTGGCCGTCCTTGCCCTCCTGCTCGAAGATGATCTGGGTCAGAACCGGCCGGGTGATGTCCTCGCCGCTCTTGGCGTCGCAAACGACGAAATCCTCGCCGCGCTTGACCATGGCGGCGAGATCCTCCAGCGTGACGTAAGTGCTCGTCCCCGTATCATAGAGCCGACGGTTGGCGTATTTCTTGATTACGGTAGGTTTCTTCTCGTTCGCCATACGCCTGACACCGCTCCCCTCGCCGGCGGGCTGCCTGAAAAACGGTCAAGCCCAGCGCCTTGACGATAAGCGCATTTTGGCGCCTGCGGCAATATTTTCCTCATGGACAGCTTTCGCTCGCGGCTAATTCCGTGCAAAACGGGCCGCGGCTTGACGAACGCAAGCGCGAAATGCTCAACAACGTCCGCCCCGGCTGGGCGCTCAGGGCTCGAGAGCCCGACCTATCTTTTAGAGGGAGACAGAAATGACGACCGATATCGTGATCGTTTCCGCGGCGCGCACCGCCGTTGGATCGTTCAACGGAGCCTTTGCGACGGTTCCGGCCCACGAGCTCGGCGCCGCTGCTGTCAAAGCCGCCCTCGAGCGCGCCAAGCTCGAAGCCGGCGTGGTCGACGAGGTCATCCTCGGCCAGGTGCTGACGGCCGCCCAGGGCCAGAATCCCGCCCGCCAGACGGCGATCAAGGCCGGCGTTCCGGACGACAAGACCGCTTTCACGGTCAATCAGGTCTGCGGCTCGGGCCTGCGCGCCGTTGCGCTCGCCGCCCAGCAGATCAAGGCGGGCGACGCCCAGATCGTCGTCGCCGGCGGCCAGGAGTCCATGTCGCTCTCGACCCATGCCGCGCATCTGCGCGCCGGCACCAAGATGGGCGACATGAAGTTCATCGACACGATGATCATGGACGGCCTCACCGACGCCTTCAACAACTACCACATGGGCATCACGGCCGAGAACGTCGCCAAGAACTGGCAGATCAGCCGCGAGGAGCAGGACGCTTTCGCCGTCGCCTCGCAGAACAAGGCCGAAGCCGCCCAGAAGGCCGGCAAGTTCAAGGACGAGATCGTCCCCTTCACCATCTCGACCCGCAAGGGCGACGTGACGGTCGACGCCGACGAATATGTCAAGCACGGCGTGACGCTCGAAGGCGTCTCCAAGCTGCGTCCGGCCTTCATCAAGGACGGCACGGTGACGGCGGCCAACGCCTCCGGCATCAATGACGGCGGCGCGGCGCTCGTCGTGATGAGCGCGGCCGAGGCGGCCAAGCGCGGCCTCACCCCGCTCGCCCGCATCGCCTCCTGGGCGACGGCCGGCGTCGATCCGTCGGTGATGGGCTCGGGCCCGATCCCGGCCTCGCGCAAGGCGCTGGAGAAGGCCGGCTGGAAGATCTCCGACCTCGATCTCGTCGAGGCCAATGAGGCCTTCGCCGCTCAGGCCCTCGCCGTCAACAAGGACATGGGCTGGAACACGGACATCGTGAACGTCAATGGCGGCGCCATCGCCATCGGCCACCCGATTGGCGCTTCCGGCGCGCGCATTCTCATCACCCTGCTGCACGAGATGGGCCGCCGCAACGCCAAGAAGGGTCTCGCGACGCTGTGCATCGGCGGCGGCATGGGCATCGCCCTGACCGTGGAGCGCTAAGAACAGACCGCGCGCCTTCGGGCGGGCATTATTCCGGCGCCGTCGACGAGCGAGCCTGAAGGCTCGCGGTCCGGCGCCGGCTTTTTTCAGACGAAACCAAGGGAGACATCCAAAATGGCGAGAGTTGCAGTTGTCACGGGTGGCACGCGCGGCATCGGCGAGGCGATTTCCAAGGCGCTGAAGGCCGCCGGCTACAATGTCGCCGCCACCTACGCCGGCAATGACGAGGCCGCCAACAAGTTCAAGGCCGAGACGGGCATTCCGGTCTACAAGTTCGACGTGTCCGATTACGACGCCTGCGCCGCGGGCGTCGCCGCCATCGAGAAGGACCTCGGCCCGGTCGAGATCCTCGTCAACAACGCCGGCATCACCAAGGACCGCCTGTTCCACAAGATGGAGCTGGCGCAGTGGCAGGCGGTGATCAACACCAACCTGAACTCGCTCTTCAACGTGACGCGCCCGGTCATCAACGGCATGCGCGACCGCGGTTTCGGCCGCATCATCGTCATCTCGTCGATCAACGGCCAGAAGGGCCAGGCCGGCCAGACCAACTATTCGGCCTCCAAAGCCGGCGACATCGGCTTCGTAAAGGCGCTGGCGCAGGAGAGCGCCTCCAAGGGCATCACCGTCAACGCCATTGCGCCGGGCTATATCGGCACCGACATGGTGAAGGCCGTGCCGCAGGACGTGCTCGACAAGCACATCATCCCCTATATCGCCGTCGGCCGCCTCGGCGAGCCGGAGGAGATCGCCCGCGCGGTTGTCTTCCTGGCGGGAGATGACGCCGGCTTCATCACCGGCTCGACGCTGACGATCAACGGCGGCCAGTATATGGCGTAAGCCGAGCCGTCACCGAAAGAACGATATGGCCGGCCCTTGCGCCGGCCATTTTTTTGATGTCCATCTGAGCCACTCGAAAGCCCTCAGGCGCATCTTTCAAGAGGCGGCCAGCATGCCCCCGGCGCTATCGCCGTCAAGCAATATGCTTGCTTTATCGACGCGGCTCCTCGCCGGACACGGCCGGCGCATCGCGCTGGCGCTCAACGCATGCTTTTTCATTTTCATCGCTTATTGGCTCAGCGATAAGGTGAGTTACCGGAATGTGCTGGACCAGTTGCGGCAAACGCCGGCGCAGGCGATTCTCGTTGCAATGGCCATGAACGCGGCGGTTCTGGCGCTTTATGGATTGCGCCTCGCGGCGATATTGCAGACAAAACCGCTTCCCTGCTTTCTCATCGCGAATGTCGGCTTCACACTCAACAGCCTGATCCCGTTCCGCCTCGGGGAAGCCGCCAAGATCTATGTAGGCGGGACATATTTTGGCTTTCCGCTCGGGAGCCTCGGCGCCGCGGTCGTGATCGAAAAGCTTTATGATCTCTTGGCGGTCGCCGCTCTTGCCGTAACTGTCGCCAGCACGCATTCGCCGTTCGTCGACATCCCGCCGTCGACGCCTCTTGCACTTGCCCTGATCCTTACCCCGAGCATTTTGCTGCTCGTGCGGGTTCGACCAAAGACGGGCTTGCGACCGTCCGAATGGAAAATACTGAAAAGCGCGCGGATGGAGTCTTTCGTGCGACAGGTGGAAACGCTGCTCGCACATCAAAGCGTCCCACGAGCTGCGCTTTGCACCGCGCTGATCTGGACTATGAATGTCTGCCTGGTCCTGGTCCTCTTCAGAACGATCTTTCCCGAGATCGACTTTGGCTTGCTCTCCGCCATGACGCTGCTGGCGATCGGCGCTCTGGCGATCGCCGTTCCCGCCAGCCCCGCGGGGCTCGGCGTGTTCGAGGCGGGCATCGTCGCCTATCTGACAACGGCGCATGGGGTGTCGGCGGAAAAAGCGATCTCGGCGGCGCTGGCCTATCACTTCTCGATCACCGCGCCGCATACGGCGATCGCCTTTGCCTTTCTGGTCGCGGGATTTCCACGCTTGTTTGGCAGAGGCCAGCCGACAAAATGAGAGGCCGCCTTGGTTCAGTGTCAGTCCCGACGCTCGCAAAGCGAGCGATCGGGAATCCAGAGTAACAAACAGCGCTCTTGTGGCTCTGGATCCCCGGTCGGGCCTTCAGCCCGCCGGGAATGACAACGCCCCAATTGCAAGCTATTCAAACGGAAACCACATATCACCAATGGGCCCCGCCCTCACCGTTTCTGAATCTCGTCGAACACCCCGCCGTCCGCGAAGAACTTCTTCTGCGCCGCCGGCCAGCCGCCGAACTGCTTGTCGATGGTGACGAGGTCGATCTTGGCGAAACGCCTTAAGTCCTCTTTGGCGGCATGCTGCGGATAGGCCGGGCGATAACCGTATTTCGCAATGGTCGCCTGTGTCGCCGGCTCGAAGAGAAAGGCCAGGAAGGCTTCCGCCGGCTTGCGCGTTCCCTTGGCGTCGACATTGCCGTCGACGAGCGAGACGGCGGGCTCGGCGAGAATGGAGATCGAAGGCGTGACGATCTCGAATTTATCCGCACCGAATTCCTGCAAGGCAAGAAAAGCTTCATTCTCCCAGGCGATCAGCACATCGCCGATGCCGCGCTGGGCGAAGGTGACCGTCGAGCCGCGCGCGCCGGTGTCAAGCACGGGCGCATTGGCGTAGATCGCCTTTACGAATTCCTGCGTCTTCGCCTCGTCGCCCTTGAAGGCCTTCAGCCCATAGGCCCAGGCCGCAAGGAAATTCCAACGTGCGCCGCCGCCGGTCTTGGGATTGGGCGCGACGACGACGACGCCTGGCTTGGCGAGCCCGTCCCAATCCTTGATCCCCTTCGGGTTGCCCTTTCGCACCAGCAGAACGATGGTCGACGTATAGGGGGCGGAATTATTCGGCAGCCGCTTCTGCCAATCGGCCGGAATCTTTTTCGTTTTCGACGCGATGGCATCGATGTCATTGGCGAGCGCCAAAGTCACGACATCGGCCGGGAGCCCGTCTATCACCGAACGCGCCTGTGCGCCGGAGCCGCCGTGCGAACTCTGGAGAGAAATCTCCTCCCCGGTTTTTTTCTTCCAGTCCTCGGCAAAGGATTTGTTGACCGCCTTATACAGCTCGCGGGTGGGGTCGTAGGACACATTGAGCAGGGTCTGCCCCGCAAGAGCCGGGACCGCGAATAGACCGGCGAGAACGACGCAAGCAAGTTTCGAGAACGGAAGATGGCGCATGCCTGACTCCAGGAGAGTAATCCATTAATTCAATAGACTATGTAATCTGATAGTCAAGCGCTCTCGGGGACAGCGCGTTGCGTCCTATTTCAAACTGGCGGATAAAACCCCATTGCGGCGTCGTTTTTGGTCGAGGTGGTTTCAATGAGCGACACTATGGCGAAGGCCCCGGCAAGCCAGCGTTTCAAGCGGCTCGTCGTTTTCTGCGACGGCACCTGGAACAAGGAAGATCAGAAAAGCCGGAACGGCCAGCCCTGCCCGACCAATGTGTTGCGTCTCTTCGAATTGACGCGCATCGACGACGGAAACGGCTGCCCGCAGGTCGCTTATTATGTCCGTGGCGTCGGCACGCGCTGGGACGAGCGCATCAAGGGCGGCGGCTTTGGTTACGGCATCTCCGACAATATCAAGGACGCCTATCGTTTTCTCGTCAGCAATTATGCGCCCGGCGACGAAATCTTTCTCTTCGGCTTCAGCCGCGGCGCCTACACGGTGCGCAGTCTCGCGGGGATGATTTACAACGTCGGCATTTTGCAGCGCGAGTATCTGCATCTGGTCGACGACGCCTTCGATCATTACCGAAGCGCCGACCCGCAATGGCATCCGAGCAGCCAAGCCTCGCAGGATTTCAAAAACGCCTATACGAGTGGTGGGGAGACGATCACATTCCTCGGCGTCTGGGACACGGTGGGCGCGCTCGGCGCGCCATTCGGCGTCGTGCTGGGTTGGCTGCTGAACAAATTCTTCCCCACGCAATTTCACGACACCAAGATCAGCCCGATCATTCTCAACGCCTATCACGCGGCCTCCATCGACGAGAAGCGTTGGCCCTTCCGTCCAACGCGCATGGAGCTGACGCCCACACGCAAAGAGGAAGCCGACAATCTGCGCGCCAAGGGCGACAAATCGACCTTCAACTATGAGGAGGTCTGGTTCCCCGGCGTGCATTCCGACGTCGGCGGGGGCTATGAGGATTCGAGCCTCTCCGACTGCGGTCTGAAGTGGATGGTCGACAAGGCCAAGGCGCACGGCTTGTGCGTGCGCGATTATGGCGACGTGCCGTCACGCGCCTTCCACCCGAATCCGCAAGCCCCGCTGCATAATTCCCAAACGGTCTGGTACGAGTGGACGACGAAGCTCTATGTCTACTGGCCGAGAGCGCTGCTGAAGATCATCCGCAAGGACGACGCGCCGCAGATCGATCGCGTGCAGCCGAACGGCGACTTCATTCGCCAGATCGACCATTCTCCGGCGCTTGCGGCGGAGGTCACGGCGTTTCCGATCAAAAACGATTTCGAAATCGATCTCTCCGATTCCGTGCGGGAAAAGCTGGCGAAAGACGAAACCTACCGGCCGCTCAATCTGGCGCGCGACACGGCGCCCGCCAGCGGGCCGGCCGCCGAAGACGCAGAAGCTTAATAAGATTGGTTCACTGTCATTCCCGACGCTCGCGAAGCGAGCGATCGGGAATCCAGAGCAACACTAGCTACTATTGCTCTGGATTCCCGGTCGCGCTTCGCGCGCCGGGAATGACAGTGAGCCGACCCCTGCCCTTTTCATGCTGGAACGTCGTCTCCGTCTTCGCAGAAGACGGCCTTACGCGCGCGCCTTGCGTTTTTGCATCAGACAAGCGGTCTCGGTCCCGCGGGGACCGACCGCAATCTTCTTGGCGCAGCGCACGCCCGCCTCCTCCGTTTGCGCTTCTTGCTTTCCCGGCGAATTCTCGGAATTCGTGAAGAAGCCCAAAGCGCTCGCGAAGATCGCCGCCGTCAGGACCACGAAAAAGCGCATGTCGACGCTCCGATAGCTGTTTGCGGGCCGGCCGGCCACGCGACCCTGCGATCGTCTCAGAGGCGCACATAGGGCGCTGTGTCGGCGCGCACATTGACGAAGGACACATAGGGGCATATACATCTTTTATGACCGCGCCCGACCCCGCCGACGTCAAAGCCTGTGCGCAAAGCTGCGCCGCCGCCAATGTCCGCCGCACCAGCCGCGCCGTGACGCGGCTCTACGGTCAATTCATGGCCGAGACGGGGTTGGAGCCGACGCAATATTCCTTGCTCGTCGCCTGCTCGCTGACCGGCGGCGTCACAGTGAGCAAACTGGCGGAATTCTTCGTGATGGACCGCAGCGCGCTCGCCCGAAACCTCGCTGTTATGCAAAAGCGCGGGCTCGTGAAGGTGAGGCCCGGCGAAGACCGGCGCACGCGCAAAGTGGCGCTGACGCCCTTCGGCGAGTCGACGCTCGCCAACGCCATGCCGCATTGGCGCGAGGCGCAGGACGCCGTCGAAAAACAATTCGGCGCCGAACGGCTGCAAAAACTGCTCTCCGAGCTGCGCGAGCTGATGAAAGCGAGCGCCGAGATCGGAGAGAGGGACTGACGCGCGTCTTTTTAGCCAAAAAGGGGTATATGCCATGAATGTGCTTGCGAACGCCGTTTCACCGACGCTCGACGCCCAAGGACTACGGCAGATCGCGCTCGCCGCCGGGGCCGACGACGTCGGCTTTGTGGCGATCGACGACGCCGCCCTCGACGATCAACGCGCCGACATCCTCGCCGCATTCCCTTTCGCGCGCACGCTCATGCCTTTTGTCGTGAAAATGAATCGCGAGAATATTCGCAGCCCCGCGCGCTCGCTGGCCAACACCGAATTTCACCACACCGGCCGCGAATGCGACGGGATCGCGCACGCCATCGTCGAAACGCTCGAAACACTCGGGCGCCGCGCCGCTTATCCGCCGCTTGCCTTTCCGATGGAGGCGGAGAGATGGCCCGGGAAGATGTGGGTTATCGCGCATAAGCCCGTCGCCGTCGCAGCAGGTCTCGGACGCATGGGGATTCACCGCAACGTCATTCACCCCAGGTTCGGCAATTTCATCCTGCTCGGCACGGTCGTGACCGACCTGGACGTCGCTCATGATTGCGCGCCGATCGACTTCAATCCCTGTCTCGAATGCAAGCTCTGCGTCGCCGCCTGCCCCACCGGCGCGATCGCGCCCGACGGCCATTTCGATTTTTCCGCCTGCTACACGCATAATTATCGCGAGTTCATGGGCGGCTTCTTAGATTTCGTCGAGACGATCGCCGACGCGAAGAGCGCGCGCGCTTATCAGCAAAAATTCAACGACTCCGAAACCATCTCGATGTGGCAGAGCCTCGCCTATGGGCCGAACTATAAGGCGGCTTATTGCCTCGCCGTCTGCCCGGCGGGCGAAGACGTCATCGGCGCCTATCACGCCGACAAAAAGAAGTTCCTGCACGCCTTCCTCGATCCGCTGAAGGAGAAGGTCGAGACCATTTATGTGAGGCGCGGGTCCGACGCGGAGGATTATGTCGCGCGCCGCTTTCCGCATAAGCGGGTCAAACATGTCGGCGCCGTGCTGCGACCGACGAATGTCGACGGCTTCCTCGGCGGCATGCGCAACCTCTTTCAGCGCAACAAAGCCGAAGGGTTAGAGGCGGTCTATCACTTCATCTTCACCGGCGCGCGTCGCCGACAGGCGACCATCACCATCGCCGACAAAAAACTGCGCGTAGAAAACGGCCTGATCGGGCAACCGGACCTCGCCGTCACCGCCGACAGCGAGACCTGGATACGCTTCCTGCGCAAGGAAACGAGCCTGCCATGGGCGCTCCTGAGTCGCCGCATTAAACTACGCGGCGACCCAAGATTGCTCATGGCCTTCGGCAAGTGTTTTCCCGGCTGAGCGTTACCCCACCGCCATCCGCGCCGGCTGGCTCGAATGCGCGGCGACAATCTCGCGCGCCTGCTTGCCGACGACTTCCGCGAGATGGTCGAAGCGCGACTGGAAGAAACCGGCGCCGGCCGTCGCCGAGCGCAGCTCGACGATGAGATTGTCCATCTCCGCCTCGGGGATGAGCGCCTCCAGTCTGTCCCAGCCGGTCCAACCCTCGCGCGGGCCGAAGCCGATGATCTGCCCGCGCCGCGCCGAAACGAGCCCGGTCGCGCGCGACATGGCCTCGCTCGGCACGAAGATATCGACGGCCAGCACGGGCTCGAGCAGAATCGGCTCGGCCTTGCCCAGCGCCTCGCTCATGCCGATGCGCGCCGCCGTGCGGAAGGCCATGTCGGACGAGTCGACCGTATGGTACGAGCCATCCGTCAGCACCGCTTCGACATCGACCACCGGAAAGCCAAGCGGCCCATGGATCATCGCATCCTGGCAGCCCGCTTCGACGGAAGAGAAATATTGCCTGGGCACCGCGCCGCCGTGCACGCGCTCGGCGAAGGCGAAGCCCTCTCCACGCTCGCGCGGCGCGACTTCCAGCACGACGTCTCCGAATTGGCCGTGACCGCCCGATTGCTTTTTGTGACGCCCGCGCACCGTCACCTTGTGGCGGATCGTCTCGCGATAGGCGACGATCGGCCGCGATACCTCGACGGTGACGCCGAATCGCGATTGCAGCCGCTCGAGCGCGACGCGCAGATGCATCTCGCCCTGGCCATAGAGCTTGATCTGCGACATCTCCTGATCGTGCACGAAGATGAGCGAAGGGTCTTCCTCGACGAGTTTGGCCATCGCCGCCGCGAGGCGCATTTCGTCCTTGCGATCCTTCACCACGAGCGCCAGCGCATGCACGGGGTCTGGCGCGCGCGCGCGCGTTGCGAGACCGGCGATGTCCGCCTTTCCGTCAGCGATCACCGTGTCGCCGGTCTGCGCATGTTCGAGCCGGCCGAGCGCAACGACGTCGCCCTCTTTCGCGTCAGTCACCTTGGTGAGAGCGGCGCCCGCGAAGCGCGACATGCCGGAGACGCGATCCTCGCCTTGCGGAGAGCGAAGCGTCTGCCCGTCCGCAACATCGCCGCGCAACACGCGCGCAATCGAGAGCTTGCCGCCATGCGACGTATGCGTGGTGCGAAGGACGCGCGCCATCGGCGGGCCATTCTCCGCGACGCCGAGCCGCGCCCGCGTCTCTGCGACGCCCGGCGCCTCGTGGCGCAACGCTTTCAGCAGCCGCGTGACGCCCGCCCCGCGCTCCGCCGAACCGATGAAAACCGGAACGACGAGCCCCCCGCGCAATTCTTTCGTGAGATCGTCGAAGACCTGATCGCGCGGCGGCTCGATGTCGGAAATCAATTCCTCCATCAGCGCGTCGTCGTAATCGGCGAGGCGCTCCAGCATGGAATAGCGGGCTTCTTTTTCGAGCGCCGCCTCGCCTTGCGGAATTTCGACGACTTCGGAAGGCGCATGTTCGCGATAGACGTAAGCGCGCTCCAGAGCGAGATCAATGAAGCCGACGGCGACGCCATTGCTCCAGATCGGGATCTGCCGCAACAGCAAGGGCGCGCGCGACGCCGGCTGCAAAATAGTCAATGCGTCGCGCACGTCGATCGTCGCCGCATCGATCTTGTTGAGAAACAGCAGATGCGGAACCCCCAATTCCTCGAGCTGACGCAGCGTCAGTTGCAACGCCGCGACCTTGCGCTCATCCGCCTCGCAGACGACGATCGCGGCGTCGACGGCGGGAAGAATGTTGCGCGCCTCATGCGCGAATTCGACGGAGCCCGGCAGATCGACGAAAGTGTAGCGGTCGCCCATGTAATCGACGGCCGCGATATTGGCCTCGACGCTCATCTTGTGCTCGCGCGCTTCGGGGCTGGCGTCGCCGACGCTCGAACCGTCTGCAACCGAGCCTTGTTTTGCGATTGTCTTGTTGGACGCGAGAATGGCTTCGAGCAGCGTGGTCTTGCCACATTGGAAGGGGCCGGCCAGCGCAATCAGCCGGGAGCCCCGCGCTCTCGCTTCGTGGGAGAAGGTCTCGCCCATTCTATCCTCCCTTTTGCATCGGAGCCTTTTGGACTTGGCCCCGTTGCGGGATGGTCCCACCATGTCTCTATAAGCGCAAGTGAGATGAACGCCGCAGGCGCTTCCAACGCAAGCCAAAGCGCGTTAGAACCGCTCTAATATTGAACGCAAAAAGGAGCCTTCATGCGTCCCAGCAAGCGCGCGCCAGACGAGATGCGCCCGGTAAGCTTCGAGCGCGGCGTCACCCGCTACGCCGAAGGCTCTTGTCTCGTGAAATTCGGCAACACGCACGTCTTGTGCACCGCATCACTCGAAGACAAGCCGCCGCAATGGCTGCGCGGACAAGGCCGCGGCTGGGTGACGGCGGAATATTCCATGCTGCCGCGCGCCACGCATACGCGCACGCGCCGGGAGGCTTCCGCCGGCAAGCTGTCGGGCCGCACGCAGGAAATCCAGCGCCTGATCGGCCGCTCGCTGCGCGCCGTGACCCATCTCCCGGCGATTGGCGAACGCCAGATCATGCTCGACTGCGACGTGATCCAGGCGGACGGCGGCACGCGCACGGCCTCGATCACCGGCGCCTGGCTCGCGCTGCGCGATTGTTTCGAATGGATGCGTTCGCGCTCCATCATCAAGGAAAATCCGCTGCGCGACCATGTGGCGGCGGTCTCCTGCGGCATCTTCAACGGCGCGCCGGTCATCGATCTGGATTACGCGGAAGACTCGACCGCGCAGACCGACGCCAATTTCGTGATTACCGGCTCTGGCGGCCTCGTGGAAATTCAGGCGACGGCGGAAGTAGCGGTGTTCTCGCAAGACGAGCTTTCCGCCATGCTGGCGTTGGCGCAGAAGGGCGTCACGGAGCTGGTTGCGCTGCAAAAAGCGGCTCTGGCTTAGCCCCCTCCCCAACCCTCCCCCGCTAACGCGGGAGAGGGGGCAGATTGTGGCCTTCATCGAGAATGCTGATCGTGAGCGTCCCCTCTCCCGCCACAGCCCGTCGAGAGACGGGCGTCTTCCAGACGCCCTATGACGGGGGAGGGACAGGGAGGGGGCGCTTCCGCAAAAGAAACGCTGACGCACATGACCTACCGAAAAATCCACGGCAAGCTCGTCATCGCAACGCACAATCCCGGCAAGCTCTGGGAGCTTCAGCAGTTGCTGGCCCCGCATGGCGTCGACGCCGTTTCGGCGGGCGATCTCGGCCTTCCCGAGCCCGAGGAGACGGAGACGACCTTCCGCGGCAATGCGGCGTTGAAGGCGCGCTCCGCCGCGATGGCCTCGGGCCTGCCCGCCTTCGCGGACGACTCCGGCCTCTGCGTCGACGCGCTCGACGGCGCGCCGGGGATCTATTCCGCACGATGGGCGGGTGAGAACAGAGACTTCAAGGCGGCCTGCGAACTCGTGCGGCAAAAGCTCGAGGAGCGCGGCGCAACGCCCCCCTATCGCGCCAACTTCACCTGCGCGCTCGCACTGGTCTGGCCCGACGGACATATCGAGGAATTCGAGGGCCGCGTCGATGGCGTGCTCGTCTTTCCGCCCAAGGGCGACAAGGGCTTCGGTTATGATCCGATCTTCAAGCCCGACGAACTCGACAAGACCTTCGGCGAGATGATGTCGGCGGAGAAACACGCCCTGCCCGGCGACGGCTCGCGGGCGCTCTCGCATCGGGCGCGGGCGTTTCAGACCATGGCGAAGGCGTGTTTGGATTAGTCTTTTATTGACCGCGGCTTACCCGTCATTGCGAGCGAAGCGAAGCAATCCAGGGCCGCAAAGGCTGCGTTGGATTGCGTCGTCGCTACGCTCCTCGCAATGACGGCGTCCACGAACGCCGCGTCGCAATTACACAGGATCAAGCTTCCCGGCCGCCTTTCCCTTGGCGCGGAGCTGTGCCTTACTATCTTCCAACGGTAAAGACGCGCCGCCAAGGCGCACGACGCTGGAAACCCGAGGGAAGGCCGCCCATGACCAAGCATGAGAGTTTCGCCGCCGCAAAGCCCCCTTTCAAGGCGCGCTACGGGAATTTCATCAATGGTGAATGGGCCGACGCCAAATCCGGCCGCGTCTTCGACAATCTCTCGCCGATCACGGGCCAGAAGGTCTGTGAGATCGCCCGCTCGGACAAGGACGACATAGAGGCTGCGCTCGACGCCGCCCATGCCGCGAAAGACGCCTGGGGCAAGACCAGCGCCGCCGAGCGCGCGCGCATTCTCAATAAGATCGCCGACCGCATGGAGGAGAACCTCGCGCTCCTCGCGACCGCCGAGACCTGGGACAATGGCAAGCCGATCCGCGAGACCATGGCGGCCGACATCCCGCTTGCGGTCGATCACTTTCGCTATTTCGCCGGCGCCGTGCGCGCGCAGGAAGGCGGCATTTCCGAAATCGACCACGACACGGTGGCCTATCACTTCCACGAGCCGCTCGGCGTCGTCGGCCAGATCATCCCGTGGAATTTCCCGCTGCTGATGGCGGCGTGGAAGCTCGCGCCCGCGCTCGCCGCCGGCAATTGCGTCATCATCAAGCCGGCTGAGCAGACGCCGGCGAGCATTCTCGTCTGGGCGGAGGTCGTCGGCGATCTGCTGCCCAAGGGCGTGCTGAACATCGTCAACGGCTTTGGCCTGGAGGCCGGCAAGCCGCTCGCCTCCTCCAACCGCATCGCCAAGATCGCTTTCACCGGCGAGACCACGACCGGCCGGCTGATCATGCAATACGCCAGTCAGTCGCTGATCCCGGTGACCTTGGAGCTCGGCGGCAAATCGCCCAACGTCTTCTTCGAGGATGTCGCGCGCGAGGACGACGATTTCTTCGACAAGGCGATCGAAGGCTTCGTGATGTTCGCGCTCAATCAGGGCGAGGTCTGCACCTGCCCGAGCCGCGCGCTGGTGCACGAGAAGATTTATGACCGCTTCATGGAGCGCGCGCTCGCGCGCGTCGCCGCGATCAAGCAAGGCCATCCGCTCGACCCCGAGACGATGATCGGCGCGCAGGCCTCTTCCGAGCAGCTCGAGAAGATCCTGAGCTATATCGATATCGGCAAGCAGGAGGGCGCCAAGGTGCTCGCTGGCGGCGAGCGCAACACGCTCGAGGGCGACCTCGCCGGCGGTTACTATGTGAAGCCGACAGTGCTGCACGGCCATAACCGGATGCGCGTCTTCCAGGAGGAAATCTTCGGGCCCGTGGTGTCGGTGACGACCTTCAAGGACGACGAAGAAGCGCTGCATATCGCCAATGACACGCTCTACGGCTTGGGAGCCGGCGTATGGAGCCGCGACATCAATCGCTGCTACCGCTTCGGCCGCGCGATCCAGGCCGGCCGCGTCTGGACGAACTGCTATCACGCTTATCCCGCGCACGCGGCCTTTGGCGGCTACAAGCAGTCGGGCATCGGGCGTGAGAATCACAAGATGATGCTGGATCACTATCAGCAGACGAAGAACATGCTGGTGAGCTACAGCCCGAAGAAGCTGGGGTTCTTCTGAGGGCCCCCTCCCCAACCCTCCCCCGCTTCGCGCTATCGAATGCACACATCGTGATTGCCTCGGTCGGGTCTGTTTGATTCCGTTGGTCGCGTTTTGATTCGCGGGGTGGGGCATGGCGATTTCGTATGGACTGGGGCGGTTCGGCGACCGCCGCCTGGAAAAAGGGGGGTCTCGTTGCATCGGGGCCTCGTCGCGCGGCCGTGCGCGCGCATCCGTCGGATCGCCGGCGGGCGGCGGGCGCAGGAGGTGCGGCTCGCGCGCTTCCTGCGCAATCCTGCGGTGACCGCCGAGGAGATGGCGCGGCACGCCGCCGGGCTCACAGCGGCGCGGGCGGCGGGTCGCGACATAGTGGTGGCGCAGGACACCAGCGAGCTGGCGCTCGGCGGCAAGCGCGCGCAGGCGAACGGCTATGGGCCGGTCGGCAAGGGCGGCGGGACGCGCGGCCTTTTGCTGCACGCGGCCCTGGCGCTCGACGCCGGCACGGGCGCGCTGCTCGGCCTCGCTCATGCCGAGGTCTGGAACCGCGACACGGGGGCCAAGGTCGCGGCGCGGCGCTCGCGCGCGCTCGCGGACAAGGAATCGCAGCGCTGGCTCGATGTGGCGACGCATGCGCGCGAGGATTTCGCGGCGGCGAAGCGGATCACTGTCGTCTCGGATCGGGAGAGCGACATCTACGCGCATCTCGCGCAGCGTCCGGGCGGCGTGGAGCTGATTGTGCGCGCCTGCCAGAACCGGACGATCGCCGCAGACGGCGAGGATGCGATCGAGCTTTTGTTCCCCTTCGCCGACGGATTGGCCGAGGCGGGCCGCTTCGTCGCCGAGATCCCGGCGGCTCCGGGACGCAAGGCGCGCAAGGCGGCGCTCGCGGTCCGCGTCTCGCCGGTCACTTTGCGCAAGCCGCGCCACGGCGCGCGCGACTTGCCGGACGCGGTCGGCGTGACTTTGGTCGACGTGCGCGAGGTCGGGGCCGCCGAGGGCGTCGCGCCCATTCATTGGCGGCTTCTCACGACCCATGCGGCGACGAGCCTGGCCGAGGCGCGCCGGGTGATCGACCTCTATCGAATGCGCTGGACCATCGAGGAATTCTTCCGCACGCTGAAGACGGCGGGCTTCGAGATCGAGCAGGCCGACATCTGCGATCCGAAAGTGATGATCAAGCTGGTGGCGGCGACGGCGGTCGCCGCTGTGACGGTCATGCAACTGGTCAAGGCGCGCGACGGCGCGACCGACCAGTTGCTGACGGACGCTTTCGAGCCCGAGGACGAAGCGCTGCTCGAGGCCGTCTCGGCGAAGCTCGAGGGCGCGACGGCCCGCCAGAAGAACCCCCACCGCAAAGGCAGCCTCGCCTTCGCCGCCTGGGTCGTCGCCAGGCTCGGCGGCTGGACCGCCTATTACGGAAAGCCCGGCCCCAAAGTAATGCGCCAGGGCCTCGACGACTTTCGACGAATAAAGTTCGGAGCCGCGCTGACCTTCTACGATGTGTGAATCCGATAGCCCGCTTCGCGGGAGAGGGAGCAGAGCCCGGCCTTCATCAAGAATGCGGATCGCGAGCGTCCCCTCTCCCGCCATAGCCCGTCGAAAGACGGGCGTCTTTTAGACGCCCTATGGCGGGGGAGGGACAGGGAGGGGGTCTTTGAACTCAACGCGCGAGCCCCAAAGAGTCATCGCCACCGAAACCGCGCTCGCCCTCATCGAGCGCCTCACCCGCGCGCACGGCCCCCTCCTGTTCCACCAATCCGGCGGCTGCTGCGACGGCTCGGCGCCCATGTGCTATCCAGAGTGCGAGTTTCTCGTGGGGGACAATGACGTGAAGCTCGGCGAGATCGGCGGCGCGCCTTTCTACATCGGGCGCGGGCAATTCGATTACTGGAAACACACGCAGCTCATCATCGACGTTGTGCCGGGCCAGGGCGGCATGTTTTCTCTGGACAATGGCACAGGGGAGAGATTCCTGGCCCGTTCCAGGCTATTCTCTGACGAGGAGCTCAGCGCCCTCGCGTCGCAAGACCCAAGTCGTTACTAGCTAAGCCGTTGGTCGCTTTACGTTGGAAGGTTTCGATGAAAGCTCAAAGCCTGCTTGAGACGCCGCTAGCGGTTCCGACGCCCGGGGTAGAGACGATCCATTATTCGCTGCGAAGATGCAGCCTCGGCAAGGCGCTGATCGCCGTGAGCGAGAAAGGCGTCTGCGCCATATTGCTCGGCGACGACGCCGAAGTTCTGCAGGACGACCTTCGCAGGCGTTTCAAAAAGGCCCTGCTGATCGAGGATGCGGATGGCGATGCGCTTGTCGACGCCGCGTTGGCGATGATCGAACGGCCCAACTCCCCCGTCGCCTTTCCGATCGACGCGCGCGGCACGGAGTTCCAGCGCCGCGTCTGGGCCGCGCTGCGTGAGATCCCGCCGGGCCATACGACAAGCTATGGCGAGATCGCCCGTCGCATCGGCGCGCCGAAAGCGACGCGAGCGGTGGGAAGCGCCATTGGCGCAAATCCTGTGGCGGTCGCGGTCCCCTGCCATCGCGTGCTGCGCAGCGATGGCGCCCTTTCCGGCTATCACTGGGGAGCCGATCGCAAGCGTGTCCTGCTGGCGCGGGAGAAGGCGGTCCTGCCCCGCCATGTCGCGTGATCGGCGCGCCCTCATCCGACCCCTGCTAACGCAGGGGCCACCTTCTCCCGCGAGCGGGAGAAGGAGTTGCCTCGTTCAAAGATCATTTCCAAGGTTCCGAAACCTCGTGTTCTCTCCTTCTCCCGCTTGCGCAGGGCTGTCCGGGGAAATCATAGGGCCGCGAGCTGGAGCTGCAGACTAGAGAAGTCTCGGCCGGGCTTGGGCCTGATTGGCGGCTTGTCGATAAGCGCGATCGGCCGGCGGTCGAAGAGGAAGCGGCCGACGAGCTCGGCGAAACGCAGTGCCGCCATGTCGATCTTGTGGACGCAGGCGGCGATGCGCAGCAGGGTGAAGGCGATCATCGCGGCGAAGAGCTGCAGGCGCACGGCGTTTTCGGCCTCGCCGATGAAGCTCTTGATGTTGAGATGCTGCTTGATCCAACGGAACAGCAGCTCGATTGCCCAGCGGCCCTTGTAGAGCGCGGCGATTTCCGCGGCCGGGCGGCGCATGTCGTTGACGATGAGGACGATGCGGCCTTTGGCCTCGTCTCTTTCCACGGTGATGCGCCGCAGCGGCATGGGCAGCTTGGAATCGCCTTTGCTGGCCAGCGCCACCTCCTCGTCGGCGATCACGGCGAAGCCGTCGCCCCGCGCGCTTTCGGGGTCGAGCGGGCGGGCGGCGATCGCCCGGAAGCGGGCGTTCGCCTTCGGCCGGGTGACGAAGAAAGCGCCTTGCGCGGCGATCTCGGTCCACCAGCGATAGTCGCAATAGCCTTTGTCGAAGACATAAGCGGCGCCCGGCTCGATATCGGTTTTCTTGCCGATCTCTATGTCGTTCACATTGGCGGGCGTGACTTCCGCGCGAAGGGGCCGATTGGCGCGCGGGTCATGGACCACGTGCATTTTGAGGCCGTGAGTGCGGCCGTTGGAGCGGGCGTAATCGAGGAATTTGCTCAAAGGGATGGGCGTCGAATCGATGAGGCGGATCATGTCCGCGCCCTCCCGGCGCGTATGACGGTCGAGCGCGCCGGAGAGCATGGCGAAGAGATCGGCGAAGACGGCGACGGGCCGGCGGGCGTTGGCGTCGGAAAGGGTCGTGCGCGCGAGCCGCCGCGTCCCGAGGTGATAATGCGCGCGCGCGTCGGCGTTGAAGGCGGGAACGAGGGCGCGCAGGCTGGAGACCCCGGCAAGCTGGGCGTAGATGAGCGCGACGAGGTGATCCCAGCTCTTGAAGGATTTGTCGTAGGCGTCGCCGCCATGCCGCTCGACGATCTGCTTGAAGGCGCGCCGATCGACCGGCTTGAGCAGTTGGGCGAATACAGTAGAGTGCACGGGCATGTCCGGTCCTTTTTTCCAGTCTCGACAACCGGAAAATACCCGACAACCGTCGGGAAAACCGGGCATGCGCCCGCGACCTTTCGACTCATTCCCCGGACAGCCCTGCCGCTTGCGGGAGAAGGTGGCCCTCGCGTTAGCGAGGGTCGGATGAGGGCGCGCCGGCGTTAATTACGCGGCGGCGCCGCAGCACTTCTTATATTTCTTGCCGGAGCCGCAGGGGCACGGATCGTTGCGGCCGGGCTGCTTGCCCTTCACGATCGGCTCGTTCTTGCGGTTGGCCTCTTCCTGGAAATACCAGCGGCCGTCGACCTTCTTGAACAGCGAGCGCTCGCGATGGTCGTAGCGTTGCCCTTCGATGGTGAAGCTCGCGACGAATTCGACAAAGCCGCTGTCGTCACTCTCGCCGCCCGCTTCGGTGGAGAGCACTTCGAGGCCGAGCCATTGCGATTGCTTCGACCAATGGGTGATCGCCTTGCGGTCGAAATCGTCGCGCGTGCCGGGCGCGAGCGTCTCTTCGAGATAATCGATGTCAGCGCGCGTGAAGGCCGTGTAGCGCGAGCGCATCAGCGCTTCGGCCGTCGGCGGCGACTTGCCGTCTTCAAGATAGGGCTTGCAGCAATCGGCATAGGCGCGCTTGTCGGCGTCGGTTACGCGGCAGGGGCAGATTGCGTCGGTCATGCTGGACTTTCTGATGAGTAATCTTGCGGGCGAAGAGCTAAGGGATGGCGCGCGCTCCGTCCATCACTTTCGGCGTCAGTAGCAGAAACGAAAAGAGCGGCCCGGCATCGCCGGCGCCGCTGCTTCTTCGTCTAGCGACAGTTCGTCTTACTTCTTTTCGGCCTGGAGAATCTTGACCGCTTCGATCGCGATCGGCTCGAGGCCCGCGCCGCCATGGCTCACATGCTCGGAAATCGTCGCGCGCATATGGGGGGCCCAGAACTTGCGCAAATGCTCGGCCATGCCGGCGGCGGCGCCGATCTTCTGCGCGCCGAAGAAGGAGCCGATCTGATTGGCCATTTTCACGAGCTTCTCAACTGAATCATGCGACATGTGCGGAAACCTGTTCGACGATGCGTCCTGGATGGGTGAAGATTTCGAAGTCGCGGCCCCGCATCACGGCCACGAGCGTCATACCGCATTTTTCGGCGCTGCGAACAGCCAAGGCCGTCGGCGCCGACACCGCCGCGATGATCGGCGCGCCGATGCGGGCGGCCTTTTGTACGAGCTCGACGGAGACGCGGCTCGTCATCAAAACTACCCCCTGCGACGCGGCGAGGCCTTGGCGCGCAAGCGCGCCAGCGAGCTTGTCGAGCGCATTGTGGCGCCCGACGTCCTCGCGCACGATGAGCGTGTTGGACGCGGGGCTCCAGAAAGCCGCGGCGTGAACCGCGCGCGTTTCCTGATTGATCTTCTGCGCGCCGGGCAGCCGGTCCATCGCCGCGATCAATCCTTCGGCGTCGACCGTGAGCGCATTGTCGAGCGTCGGCAGCGCGCGCGTCGCCGCCTCCAGGCTCTCGATGCCGCACAGCCCGCAACCGGTCGGCCCCGCCATGGAGCGCTTGCGCGCCGCATAAGCGTCCTGCCGGCCGCCGCCGAGCCATGTGCGCAGCTCGATGCCCGCGTCCGAAGTAACAATCTCGACCTCGCCCGCGTCCTCGGGCGCGTCAATGAGCCCCTCGGTGATGGCGAAGCCGACCGCGAAATCTTCGAGATCGGCGGGCGTCGCCATCATCACTGCATGGGTTGAGCCGCCATAGGTGAAGGCGATCGGCGTTTCTTCGGGGATCACGCGTGAAGAGCGCGCCGTCACATCGTGACGGCGCGCCAGGCATTCTACCCGAAGAGTGGCCGACGGCGTCTCGGTCATTCCGCCGCGTCGATCGTGCTCGCAATCCGCCGAGCGGACTCGGACAGCTCGCGATACTTCTCCTGGAACTCGGTGGGGCCGTTGCTCTTGGAGATCTGCACGGCCGTCACTTTGTATTCAGGGCAGTTCGTCGCCCAATCCGAATTGTCGGTGGTCACGACATTGGTGTTGCAGAGCGGATGATGGAAGGTCGTATAGACCACGCCCGGCGCCACGCGATCGGTGATCTTGACGCGAAGCGTCGTCTCGCCGGCGCGGCTCGCGACCTTCACCCAATCGCCCTCGACGACGCCGCGATCCTCCGCGTCATGCGGATGGATTTCGAGAACGTCCTCGGGATGCCATTGGCTGTTCTCGGTGCGGCGGGTCTGCGCGCCGACGTTGTACTGCGACAGGATGCGGCCCGTCGTCAGCAGCAGCGGGAAGCGCGGCCCGACCTTCTCGTCGGTCGGCACATATTCGGTGATGACGAATTTGCCCTTGCCGCGCGCGAAGCCCTCGATGTGCATGATCGGCATGCCGTCCGGCGATGCGTCGTTGCACGGCCACTGCACGGAGCCGACCTCTTCCAGCATCGTATAGGAGACGTTGCGGAAGGAGGGCGTCAGCCGCGCGATCTCGTCGATGATCTCGGACGGATGCGCGTAGCTCCAACCCAGGCCGAGCTTATTGGCGAGGTTCTGGGTGATCTCCCAATCGCCGTAGCCGTTCTTAGGCCTCATCACCTGGCGGATGCGCTGGATGCGGCGCTCGGCGTTGGTGAAGGTGCCGTCCTTCTCGAGGAAGGAGCAGCCCGGCAGGAAGACATGGGCGTAATGGGCGGATTCGACCAGGAACAGGTCCTGCACGATCACGATTTCCATATTGGCGAGAGCCGCCGAAACATGGCGCGTGTCGGGATCGGACTGCAGAATGTCCTCGCCCTGCAGATAGAGGCCCTTGAACCGGCCCTCAACCGCCGCGTCGAACATATTGGGGATGCGCAGGCCGGGCTCGGGGTCGAGCTTGACGCCCCAGTCCGCCTCGAAAGCGGCGCGCGCCGCCTCGCCCGAAATGTGCTGATAGCCCGGCAGCTCGTGCGGGAACGAGCCCATGTCGCAGGAGCCCTGCACATTGTTCTGGCCACGCAGCGGGTTCACGCCGACGCCGCGACGGCCGAGATTGCCGGTCGCCATGGCGAGGTTGGCGATGCCCATGACCGTGGTGGAGCCCTGCGAGTGCTCCGTCACGCCGAGACCGTAGTAGATCGCCCCATTGCCGCCGGTCGCATAAAGACGCGCGGCGCCGCGGATGTCTTCGGCCTTGACGCCGATGACCGACTCCAGCGCCTCGGGGCTGTTGCGGTCGAGCGACACGAAGTCGGCCCAAGCCTGGAACTCGTCCCAATCGCAGCGCGCGCGGACGAACTCTTCGTTGACGAGCCCTTCCGTCACGATGACATGGGCGAGCGCCGTGACCATCGCGACATTGGTGCCGGGCTTGAGCGGCAGGTGGAAGTCCGCCGCGATATGGGGCGAACGCACCAGGTCGGTGCGGCGCGGATCGATGACGATCAGCTTGGCGCCCTCGCGCAGGCGCTTCTTCATGCGCGAGCCGAAGACCGGATGCGCGTCGGTCGGATTGGCGCCGATGACGAGAATGACGTCGGAGTCGTCGACCGAGTCGAAATCCTGCGTGCCGGCCGAGGTGCCGAAGGCCTGGTTGAGGCCGTAGCCGGTCGGCGAATGGCAGACGCGGGCGCAAGTGTCGACGTTGTTGTTGCCGAAGCCGGCGCGCACGAGCTTCTGAACGAGATAGGTCTCTTCGTTCGAGCAGCGCGACGAGGTGATGGCGCCGACCGAGCCCTTGCCATATTTCGCCTGCACCGCCTTCAGACGGTCGGCGGCGAAGGTCAAAGCCTCATCCCAGGAGACGACCTGCCACGGCTGATCGATCGACTCGCGGATCATCGGATTGAGGATGCGGTCGCCGTGATGGGCGTAGCCGTAGGCGAAGCGGCCCTTGATGCAGCTATGGCCGTGATTGGCCTTGCCGTCCTTCCAGGGCACCATGCGCACGAGCTCTTCGCCGCGCATCTCGGCCTTGAAGGTGCAGCCCACGCCGCAATAGGCGCAGGTGGTGACGGCGGAATGCTCCGGCTGGCCGATGGCGATGACCGACTTCTCGGTGAGGGTCGCCGTCGGGCAGGCCTGCACGCAAGCGCCGCAGGAGACGCATTCCGACTCCATGAAGGCTTCGTCCATGCCGGGCGAAACGCGCGAGTCGAAGCCGCGTCCGGAGATCGTCAGCGCGAAAGTGCCCTGCACTTCCTCGCAGGCGCGCACGCAGCGGTTACAGACGATGCACTTCGCCGGGTCATAGGTGAAGTACGGGTTCGACTCGTCCTTCGGCTTCCAATTGAAATTGGCTTCGCCATTGTTGCGGGCGAAGACATGGTTGGAGCCGTCATAGCCATAACGCACGTCGCGCAGGCCGACAGCGCCGGCCATATCCTGCAGCTCGCAATCGCCATTGGCGGCGCAGGTCAGACAGTCGAGCGGATGGTCGGAGATATAGAGCTCCATCACGCCGCGACGGATGGCGGAAAGGCGCGGCGTCTGGGTCTTGACGGAGATGCCCGGCGCGACCGGCGTGGTGCAGGAAGCGGGCGTGCCGTTGCGGCCCTCGACCTCGATCACGCAGAGGCGGCAGGAGCCGAAAGCCTTGATGCTGTCCGTGGCGCAGAGCTTCGGGATCTCGGTCCCGGCCTCCATCGCCGCGCGCATGATGGAGGTTCCCTCGGGAACAGTGACGCTCTTGCCGTCGATGGTCAGCGTGACCATGTTCGCCGACTTGGACTCTGGCGTCCCGTAATCTGTCTCTTTGATAAGCGTCATGGCGGCTACCTCACTCAGCGGCTTCAAGGGCCGACTTGCGGAAGTCCTCTGGGAAATGGCGTAGAGCGCTCTCGACGGGATACGGCGCGAAGCCGCCCAATGCACACAATGAGCCAAACTTCATGGTGTGGCAGAGGTCCTTGAGAAGCTCGATATTCTTCTCGACATCCTGACCATTGCGAATTTTGTCGATCGTCTCGACGCCGCGCGTCGAGCCGATACGGCAAGGCGTGCATTTTCCGCAGCTTTCGATCGCGCAGAATTCCATGCCGAAACGCGCCATCCACAGCATGTCGATCGTGTCGTCGAACACGACGAGCCCGCCATGGCCGATCAGGCTGTCTTTCGCCGCAAAAGCTTCGTAGTCGAAAGGTAGGTCGAAAAGCGACACAGGCACATAGGCGCCGAGCGGACCGCCGACCTGCACCGCTTTCACCGGACGGCCCGTGCGCGTGCCGCCGGCGATGTCATTGACGATCGTGCCGAGCGGAATGCCGAAGTCGGTTTCGAACAGGCCGCCGAATTTCACATTGCCGGCGATCTGCAGCGGCATGGTGCCGCGCGAACGGCCGACGCCGAGATCGGCGTAATGCTTCGCGCCCTTCTCCAGAATCATCGGCACGGTGGCCATGGAGAGGACGTTGTTGACGACCGTAGGCTTGCCGAAGAGGCCGACATGGGCCGGCAGCGGCGGCTTGGCGCGCACGATGCCGCGCTTGCCCTCGAGGCTTTCGAGCAGCGACGTCTCCTCGCCGCAGACATAGGCGCCGGCGCCAATGCGCAGCTCGACGTCGAAATCGAAGCCAGAGCCCTTGATGTTCTGGCCGAGCCAGCCGGCGTCGCGCGCCTTCTCGATCGCAGCCTGGAAGACCTTGGCGACGACCGGATATTCCGAGCGCAGATAAACGTAGCCCTTGGAGGCGCCGATCGCATAGCCGCAGATGGTCATGCCCTCGATGAGGGAGAGCGGATCGCCTTCCATGATCATGCGGTCGGCGAAAGTGCCGGAGTCGCCCTCGTCGGCGTTGACGACCACATATTTTTGCCCGGGCGCGCAATCGGCGACCGTTTTCCACTTGATGCCGGTCGGGAAGCCTGCGCCGCCACGGCCGCGCAGGCCGGACTTGGCGACCTCGTCGACGATCGCAGCCGAGCCGATCTCGAAAGCGCGTTTCAGACCCTTGAAACCGTCATGCGCCTCATAGTCGGCGACCGACAGCGGGTCGATCACGCCGCAGCGCACGAAGGTGAAGCGGTTCTGGCGCTTCATCCAGGGGTGCTCTTCGACCACCCCGATGCTCAGCGCATGCGCGCCGCCGGTGAGGAAGCCCGCGTCGAACAGCGAGGCGACGTCCTTCACCTTGGCGGGGCCGTAACCGACACGGCCCGCGGGCGTCTCCACCTCGATCAGGGGCTCGAGCCAGAGCATGCCGCGCGAGCCGTTTCTCACGATCTCGACTTGCTGGCCGCGCGCGGCGGCCTCCTTGGCGACGGCGGCGGCGAGGCGATCGGCGCCCATCGCCACGGCGGCCATATCCAGCGGAATGTAGATCTTGGTCATTCGCCTTTCGCCTCTGCTACGATCTCGTCGAGCGTCGCGGCGTCGACCTGTCCAATCGGCTCGCCATCGTACAGGGCGGCCGGACTATGGGCGCACAGGCCCAGACAATAGACCGGCTCGACCGTGAGGGAGCCGTCGGGCGTCGTCTGATGCCATTCGAGCTTTTGGCGGGCGAGGAAGTCGTTGGCCTGCTTCTCGGCGCCCATCGACTGGCACGATTCGGCGCGGCAGATTTTCAGCGTGTGGCGGCCGTGCGGGGCGCTGTGGAAGTCGTGATAAAAGGTGACGACGCCATGCATTTCGGCGCGGCTGATGTTCAGCGCCGTCGCCATTTCCTTCACCGCGGAATCCGGCACATAGCCGAATTCAGCCTGAAGCGCATGCAATATGGGCAGTGCAGGTCCTTCGAGGCCCATATGGGCCGCAATGATCTCCCGCGCCCGCTCGTCGCTATACTGAGCAGCGCCAGCCATTTCTTCCCTCGCTTTGGGGCGTCGACCTTCGAGACAAGGCGCCCTTCATTTATATTATTCCGATGACACTGCCGGAATTCCCGGCGCCGATCAATACCGTCCCGGCCGTTGCGCCATAGGGCTTGCCTATCAATCGGCCAGACTGCCGCTTTCGGCGAGCGCTTTTGCCTCTGCAACGAGCGCGCCAACCAGCGGAATGACCGGATCGCGCAGCGGGGCGACCAGGCCGATCTCATGGCCGGCCTCGGGCTCGACAATGGGGATCGAGCGCAGCGGCGGCTGCGTCCCCAAGGTTTTCGCGAGCTTTTCCGGCATGATCGTCGCCCAGCGGCCGGATTTGACGTGGTCGTAGAGCAGAATGACCGAGTTCGACTCGAGAATCGGCGCGAGCTCGGCGCCATTGGCGCCGATCAGCCGTTCGACGATCCGGCGATTCTGCATGTCGGGCGTGAGCAGGCACAAATCGATCCGGCCGACGTCGGCCCAGGTGACCCGATCGCGGTCGCTCAACGGATTGCCCTCGGCTGTCAGCAGCCGGTAGCGTTCCGAACAAAGCGGTACGGTTCTGACACGGCCGAGCGGTTCATTATCGAGATAAGTAATGCCCGCGTCGATCTCGAGATTATCGAGCATGGCGAGCACCTCGGTCGATGACGCCGAGACCACCTTGAAGCGCACATGCGGATGCTTGGCGCGATAGGGCGTGGTGAGCGCCGAGACGATTCCCTCCGCCGTGGGAATGACGGCGATCTTGAGCTGCCCGCAGAGCCCTTCGCGCAGCGTGCGGACCTCCTGGCGCATGGCGCGGGCGTCGCCGACGATGCGCTTGGCCCATTCCAGCACCCGCTCGCCTTCGGCGGTCAGGCCGTGGAAGCGGGACGAGCGGTTGACCAGCAGCACCCCGAGCGAGTCCTCGAGCTGCTTGACGCCGGCGGAGAGCGTGGGCTGGGTGACGCCGCAAATCTCCGCCGCGCGAGAGAAGCTTTTCTCGCTGGCGACCGCGATGAGAAATTCGAGTTTGTCGATCACTTCGGAACGTGTCGGCGCCGATGGCGCCGCCTCTTGGGTTCATTCGCGGCATGCCCGACCACTTGGGCGGCGGCTCCCCCAGGCGCCTCTGCCTCGCGCTGGCCGTGCCATACCATACCGGCGACGCAAACGCCCGCGAAATCGAGAGGAAACGAGTCGCTCCGAGTCGGTGGATAGCGGCGCGCGCGATTGAGGCTTGCAAAGCTTTTGACTGGCGCCTGTCACAATTTGCCCATATTTGAACCGTCTCGAAAGGCCAGTATGTTTTTTGCAGCGCTCTCAACGGGCGGCGACCAAGGAGACGTTTTGCCAATGGCCAAGATAAAGGGGCTTTCCCGTCTCGGGGCATTCGCATCTTGCCTCGCCGCCGCCGCGCTCCCCGCCCCGGCTGCGCGAGCCACCCCGTCGCTCGTCATCGACGTGGCGTCCGGCTCGGTTCTCGAACAGGACCAGGCGACCGCCTCCTGGTACCCGGCCTCGCTGACCAAGCTGATGACCGCCTATGTCGCGCTCGACGCCGTGCGCGCCGGGCGCCTCACGATGGACACGCCCTTGATGGTGTCGCCGCGCGCCACGCGCATGGCGCCGTCCAAGATGGGCTTCCGCTCCGGCTCCGAGGTCACCCTGCAAAATGCGCTCATCATGCTGATGGTGAAGTCGGCGAACGACATCGCGGTCACCATTGCGGAAGGGGTTTCGGGCTCGGTCGAAGCCTTCGCCGACGATATGAACGCGGCTTCGCAGAAGCTCGGCATGACGCAATCGGTCTGGGTCAATCCCAACGGGCTGCCCGATACGCGCCAGGTCACTTCGGCCCGCGACCTCGCTCTTCTCGGCCGCGCCCTTTATGTGCAGTTTCCCGAATATTCAAACCTTTGGAACATCGGCGCCATGAAGCTCGGCGCCAGCGTCCACGCCACCCATAACGGCCTGCTCGGCCGCTACCCCGGCGCCGACGGCATGAAGACCGGCTTCACCTGCCCCGCCGGCTTCAATCTCGTCGCCTCGGCCACGCATGGCGGCCAGCGTCTCATTGCGGTCGTGCTCGGCGCGCCCTCCGCCTCGGCGCGCACGGCCAAGGCGGCGGCGCTGCTCGACCGCGCCTTCCAGACCGGCGGCTCGATCGGCTCGCTCGCGTCATTGCCCAGCGCCGGCCCGACGGCTGCGCCCGACATGCGCGACAGCGTCTGCCATCACCGCGGCGCGGCGACGGCGGAATTCATGAACGAAGTCGAGGATATGAGCATTCCGGTCGGCTCTGCGCCAACGGGCATTCCGCTGCTCGACGCGGTCGGCGCCGGCCAGCAGCAGATCAGCGTGAAAGACATCGCCCGCTTGCCGCGTCCGCATTTCGAGCCTGTGCCGGTCTTTGTCGGACGCGCGGCAGGCTATACCGGCCCCGTGGCCCGCGCCCGCGCGCCCGGCGCGCCGATCGGCGAGCAGCCCGATCTCGCCGCCTACGCCAATGTCGAGCCCACGGGCGGGGAGGCCTCGCCGATCAGCCGCGCCGCCCCCGACGCCGTCACGATGCGAAAGGGCAAGGGCAGAGCCGGCAAACACATTAGCCACGCCCATGTCCCCGCGCCGGCGCCCGTCGCGGACATCATTCACGAAGACAAGGCCGCTTCACACGACAAACCGGCGAAGGGCAAAGCGGCGAAGAAAGGCAAGGCGCAGGCGGAGAAAGCCGCGCCGGTGAAAATCGTCGCCAAGCCCGCCGAAAAGGCCGCGGCTGAAAAGCCGAAGGCTCCCGGCAAGGTCCACGCCGAGACCAAGCCGCACGGCAAAACCCAGTGAGTGAACACGCCGTGAGCGAAACTCTCGACGCCGCCGGCCGTCGGCCGCCGCCGCCCCTTCCATTGACCGTGCTGACCGGTTTTCTCGGCGCCGGCAAAACCACTTTGCTCAACCGCCTGCTCGCCGCGCCGGAGCTTTCCGACACGCTCGTCCTCATCAATGAGTTCGGCGAGATCGGCCTCGACCATCTCTTCATCGAGAAGATCGAAGGCGACATGGTGATGATGAGCTCGGGCTGCATCTGCTGCACGATTCGCGGCGATCTCGTGAACACGCTCGAGGATCTGCTGCGGCGGCTGGACAATGGGCGGATCAAGCCGTTCCGCCGCGTCGTGCTGGAGACGACGGGCCTCGCCGATCCGGCGCCCATCCTCCATACGATCATGAACCATCCTTATCTCGTGCTGCGCTTCCGGCTCGACGGGGTCGTGACCGTGATCGACGCCGTGAATGGCGAAGCGACGCTCGACGCCCATGAAGAGGCGGTGAAGCAGGCCGCCGTCGCCGATCGTCTGGTCGTCACGAAGACCGACCTGCCCGAGGGGGCCGCAAAGGCGGCGAGCCTGAAGTCCCGATTGGCGGCGCTGAACCCGGGCGCGCGCATCCTCGACGCCAGCGAGGCGACGCCCGCCGCTTTGCTCGACTGCGGCCTCTACGACCCGGCGACCAAGACGCCGCGCGTGCGCGACTGGTTGAACGCCGAGGCGGTGGACGAGGCGCATGAAGATGGCCATCATCACGAGCATGGCCACGCGCATCACGATCACCACCATCACGACGTTAATCGCCACGACGCGCACATTCAGGCGTTTTGCCTGACGGGCGACGAGCCCTTCACGCCCCCATCCTTCGACATTTTCATCGATCTGCTGCGCCATACGCACGGGCCGCGGCTGCTGCGGGTGAAGGGGATCGTCGCGCTTTCCGACGAACCCGAACGGCCTGTCGTCATCCATGGCGTGCAGCACGTCTTCCATCCGCCGCATCGGCTGGAGGCTTGGCCCGATGACGACCGGCGAACGCGCATCGTCTTCATCGTGAAGAATTTGGACCGGAAATTCGTCGAGGGGCTTTATGCGGCGCTGATTCATCGGCCGGCGGTCGGCACGCCCGACGCCGAGGCGCTGACCAATAATCCGCTGGCTCCCGCGAAGGGCGGGTTGCTGGGCTGAGGCCCCCTCCCCAACCCTCCCCCGCTCTCGCGGGAGAGGGGGCAGGTTGCGGCCTTCATCGACAACGCTGATCGCGCGCGTTCCCTCTCCCGCGCATAGCCCGGTGAAAGACGGGCGTCTTCCAGACGCCCTATGGCGGGGGAGGGACAGGGAGGGGGTCTTGCGCCATACTCCCAAGATGCAGTTCGACCGGCTCCCCCTCGACCGCCTCACCACCGCCGCCCGCCGCGCCGGCTCCGCGCTGCTCAACCTCGTCTATCCCCCCTCCTGCCTCGTCTGCCGCAAGGCGGTGGCGGAGCATGGGGCCTTGTGCGCGGCGTGCTGGCGGGAGATCGCCTTCATCGAGCGGCCCTTCTGCGAGCGGCTCGGCACGCCTTTCGCGCTCGATCTCGATCAGCCCGGCCTCATCTCCCCGGAGGCCGCCGCCAATCCGCCGGTCTTCCATCGCGCCCGCGCGGTGGCCCGCTACGATAGCGACAAGGCCCGCTCTCTCGCGCATCGGCTCAAATATTACGACCGGCTGGAGCTCGCCGCCCCCATGGGCCGCTGGATGGCGCGCGCCGGCGCAGATATTCTCGTCGACGCCGATCTGCTCGTTCCCATTCCGCTCCATCGCCTGCGCCTCGCCGCGCGGCGTTTCAACCAATCGGCGGAGCTGGCGCGGGCTATTTCCCGCGAATGCGGGGCGCCGGTGGAGACGCAAGCGCTTCTGCGCGTGAAGCCGACGGCGCCGCAGGTCGGCCTCTCCCGCGCCCAGCGCGCGGTCAATCTGTCGGGCGCCTTCCGCATCGATCCCGAGCGCGCCGCCCTCATCGAGAACGCCAAGCTTGTGCTGGTCGACGACGTGCTCACCACCGGGGCCACCGCCAACGCCGCCGCCCGCGCGCTTTTAAAATCGGGCGCCGCGCAGGTCGATCTGCTGGTCTTCGCGCGGGCGGTGACAAGCGCGTGACATCGGGGCTATAAGCGAGCCAACGAAACCATAGGTCCAGGCCTTCCCCCAAAATGGCGCGTATCGAAATCTACACGACCCCGACCTGCCCCTATTGCATCGCGGCCAAGCGGCTTTTGACGCAAAAGGGCGCTGCGTTCGAGGAAATCAATGTCGCGGGCGATCCGGCGGGCCGCCAGGCGATGAGCGAACGCGCCAATGGCCGCACCACCGTCCCACAGATTTTCATCGACGGAAAACATGTCGGCGGCTGCGACGATCTCCATGCGCTCGACAGCGAGGGCGGCCTCGACCCGCTCCTCGCCGCAGGAGCCTGATCAATGGTGCATTACACGCTGGTCTGCGACGAAGGGCACCAATTCGACGGTTGGTTTCGCGACAGCGAGACTTTCGAGAAGCAAGTCGAGCAGCATCTCGTCGTCTGCCCTTTCTGCGCGTCGGAGAAGGTCACACGCGGCGTGATGGCGCCGCATGTCGCGCGCAGCGGGCGGGAAGAGGCCCCTGCGCGCCTTCGCCAGATGATCAAGGAATTACGCGAGCATGTCGCCGCCGGGACCGAAGATGTCGGCGATCGTTTCCCCGACGAGGCGCGCGCCATCGAAGACGGCGAGGCGGAGCGCCGCCCGATCCGCGGCCGCGCCACTTTCGAAGAGGCCAAGGCGCTGCTCGAGGATGGGATCGAGATTCTACCGCTGCCGGATTTGCCGCAGGACAACTGACGCCATTGCCGTTTGGATAACGGCGTTATTCCCGACGGGCTGAAAGCCCGACAGGGAATCCAGAGCCTCCCGTCATTGCGAGCGAAGCGAAGCAATCCAGAGCCGCGATAGCCGCCCTGGATTGCTTCGTCGCTTACGCTCCTCGCAATGACGGCGGGCCAAGATAGCGCCGGTTTTGCTGCCATTGGGCGACGCCGCTAATCCTTCGGCGGATCGACGCGCTCGCACATCACCGTCGCGAGCCGCTCCCGCGCGCGCGTCATATCCGACGGGCGCTTCGCCAGCGAACGCACCAGCACGAAGCCGCGCTTGGCCGGCGCCGTGAGGCGCACTTGCTGCTGCGGCGCGTCGTCGCTGGCGCTCAAAGCGTCCATCTGCCTGTCGTCGCCGATCACGATGTCGATCTTGCCCTTGATCGCCGCGCGGTCGGTGATGGCGTGATAGATGCGGCCGGCTTTGGCGTGGAAGGAGAGCGCAAGATAATCGTCGCCGTCCGCCGGCGCCGTCACCCGCAGCATCCCTTTCGACAAATCATAGACGCAGACGCCTTCCGCAAAGGCCGGGTCTTCGAACGGCAAGGGCTCGGCGCCGGGCGCCATCGGCGGCAGCGCGACGAGCGCGAATGTCGGCGCGTCCCCGACGGCCGCGCGTGCGCGCGCATAGGCGTCTTGCGGCGCGACCGCCGGCATCAGCAGCACGGAAACAATATGCACGATGCCTGCGACGAGCAGCGTGGCTGCGGCCCAGGGCAAATAATCGAAAAAGCGGTCGGGAGGAGCTAGGCGCACTTCAGCTTCACGATGCGGGGGAAAGTATTGGGATCGGGTCGGGCGTCGACATCGAGCGGCGTATCATAGAGACGCAGCATGAGCACGAATTTGCGCGCCTCTCCTGGAGACAGCCAGTTGCCGGCGCGGGCGTGACGGGCAATCACGAGTTCGAAGCCGCCGCCCTCGCGCCGCAACACGTCGACCGACGAAAAGCCGTAGCGCCCCGCCGGATTGTCGATGAGCCCGCCGCTCGGCGTCGCGAGCGACAGAGTCCAGAAACGCGCCGGCGGCAGCGGATCGACGACGCTATATTCGCAGGCGCCGTCGAGCGGGGCGCCGCTCGAATCCGCCGTCGCGATAAAGGCCAGGCCTTGGTCGCGCCCCAAGGGCGCTTCTCCCGAACGCGCGATCGCGGCGCGGGCGTAGGGATCGATATTCGGGCCGCCGACGGATGGCCAAGCCGTCCAGGGGCCCGCCCGCAAGGCGTTGAAGCCATGGCCGGCGTTGAGCGAAACGACCGTCGCCGCGAGCCCGAGCGCGAGGCCGCCCATCATCGCCGAAGCGGCTCGGAGATATTTCGCGTAAGGGGGATTCGCTCCAAAAGCCGTCTGGCGTTTCATTTGGCCCCTCGCTATTGGACCGCGCCGATCGTGGGGAAATCGCCGCCGCGCGTCTGCGCGATCGTCGCCGGCGAGACGAGCGAACTCTGCCTGCCGGTCGCGGCGCTCCGCGCCTTTTTCTCGATCGACTCCAGCGCCTGCGCCGCGCCCTTGGAGAGGGTCGCCGGCCGTTGCGGGGCGCCGAGTTCCAGAGGCTTTGCGCCGTTCTCACTGACTGTGGCGGCCTCCGGCCTGGCTTGCGGCGTGAGCCCGACAATGGGTTTGAGCGCCACGCCCTGATGCGCATAGGCCATGACGTCGTGCCAGGTGCCGGCCGGCAACGTGCCGCCGGTCATGTTGTTCATGGGCTCATTGTCGTCGTTGCCATACCAGACGCAGCCGCCCATCGTGCCGGAATAGCCGCAGAACCAGGCGTCCTTATAGCCATTGGTCGTGCCGGTCTTGCCGATCACGTCGATGCCCTCGCCAAGCTGAGCGCGCCTGCCTGTGCCCTCTTCCACCACCTTCTTCATCATGCCGGCCAGGTCCACGACTTTCTCGTAAGGCAGCACCTGTTTTTGCGGCGGCGCGTCGCGGTCGTGGCGATAGAGCAGATCGCCCTGGCGATTGCGGATTTCGACGGCGGCGAAAGGAATGACGCGCTTCCCGCCATTCACGAAGGCGGCGTAGGCGGAAGAATGCTCGATGAGGATCACGTCGCTCTGGCCGACAGGCAGCGACGGCGTGTCCTCGAGCGGCGTGCTGATTCCGAGCTTGCGGCAAGTCTCGATGATCTTCGCGCGGCCAATGCGCGAATCGCCATTGCCGATCGCCTGCGAGAGCTGGATGGCGACGGTATTGAGCGATTTCGCCAGCGCCATGGCGAGCGGCATGGAGCCCGCATAACCGCCGCTATAGTTGTGAACGCAATAATTGCCGATGCAGGTCGGTCGGTCGGTGACGATGGTCGTGGGCTTGAAGCGGCCGGTCATCAGCGCCGTGAGATAGACATAGGGCTTGAAGGAAGAGCCCGGCTGACGCGAGCCGTCGGTCGCGCGGTTGAATTGGCTCGCCCCATAGTCGCGGCCGCCGATAATGGCGCGCACGGCGCCGTCCGGCTCCATGACGACCATCGCCGCCTGCTTGACGTGATAAGAGCGGCCCTGCTCGCGTAGATTTTTCTCGATGACCTCTTCCGCGCGTTTCTGCACATTGGAATCGAGCGCCGTGCGAACCGCGAGCACGCGATTGTCGCTAAGCTTGCCGGCGGCAGCGAGCTTGCGAATTTCGCCATAGGCAAAGTCGAGATACCAGTCGGGACTATCCTGCCGCTGCCGATCGACGGGCGTCGCCGGGCTCTTTTGCGCCGCGATGACCTGGCTCTCGGTCATGAAGCCGGCGTCGACCAGATTGTTGAGCACGTCATTGGCGCGCGCGCGGGCGGCGGGAAGATTATTGTGCGGGGCGTATTTTGTCGGCGCCTTGAACAGGCCGGCGAGCATCGCGGCCTCTGCGAGCGTGACGTCCTTGACCGACTTGCCGAAGTAGAACTCCGCAGCGGCCTGAATGCCGAAAGCGCCGCCGCCCATATAGACGCGATCGAGATAAAGCTTGAGGATCTCGCGCTTGGTGAGGTGATGCTCCAGCCACAAGGCGAGAAAGGCCTCGTTGATCTTGCGGGTGATGGTGCGCTCGTTGGAGAGGAAGAGATTCTTGGCGAGCTGCTGCGTGATGGAGGAGCCGCCCTGCACCACGCCCGAGGAGCGCGCATTGACCGTCAGCGCGCGCGCCGTGCCGATCACGTCTATGCCGAAATGCTCGTAGAAGCGGCGATCCTCCGTCGCGAGCACGGCCTTGATGAGATAGTCGGGATATTCCTCCAGCGGCACCGCGTCGTCGTGCTTGATGCCGCGCTGGCCGACTTCATTGCCGTAGCGGTCCAGGAAGGTGACCGCGAGATCGGTCTGCTTCAGCCAGTCGCCCTCGCTGGTCATTTGGAAGGCCGAGCTTGCGAGCGCCGCCATGGCGATCAGCCCGATGACGCCCCAGGTGAGCGTCTCGCAGGCAAGCTCGACCCCGAGGCGCGCAAAGCCCGAGACATGGAAGCGCTCCATGAAGGTCGAGAAATTCTCGTAAAGCTCGCGCGACCGCCGGCCGCTGTCGAAGACGCTCGAATCGATGAGCGCGTCCGCCGACAGCAGAATGCGCCGGATGCGCTTCACAAAGGACGAGGACCAAAGACGCTCGAACAAGGCTCGCAGGCTCCCGGCGGGACAATTAAAATCGCGGCGCGCGACGTTAGCATCTTTTAAACCATCTTGACGACGACGCCGCCGCCCCCCATTCCGATTATGGTTTCCGCCAGATGGCGGAACAGCCGGACAGGGAAGAATGTCAGGGGAAAAAGGCGAAAAAGGCGCGGCGACCCCATTTTGGGAAAAGCCGCTATCCGAGCTTACGCGCGCACAATGGGAGAAGCTCTGCGACGGTTGCGGGCGCTGCTGCCTGGTAAAGCTCGAGGATGAGGATACCGGCGCGATCTACCATACGAGCGTCTCCTGCAAGATGCTGGACCACGAGTCCTGCCAGTGCGGCGACTATAAGAACCGCCGCGACCATGTGCCCGACTGCGTGCGGCTGACCTTGAAGAAGCTGCAGGAAATCGACTGGCTGCCGCCCACCTGCGCCTATGTGCTGCGCGACGCAGGCAAGCCCCTGCCACCCTGGCACCCGCTGATCTCGGGCGACCCCGAGAGCGTGCATCGCGTAGGGGTCTCGGTGCGCGGAAAGGTTGAGGTCAGCGAGGCTGACATCGACGAGGAGGATACGCCGGACTACATCCGGCTGTGGCCGAAGCGCTGGCCGAAGAAGGCGCGGTATTGAGGTGACTATTGAGCGCGCCGCGCTCGCGATGAAGGGCACCAAAGTCAAGCGCCTCACCTATAACCATCCCGTTGGGGGGGGGTAAGGCCGCTCGCTTCCTTCATAGGAGGAAGAAGGTGAAGAAAGGGAAGCTTTAACGGGCTTCCCTTTTTCTTTTTTCGGAGTCACGCTCTTAGCTGGAGCGGGACTAACGATCTGCGCGCCACGACGCGCACCATCCATACGCTGTTACGCTTCCTTATCGCCATAAGAGCCAATCGGATCGCCTTTTTGGCCGCAGAATTCACAGGACTGGATATGAGCGACCCAAAGTATCTTAGTGATTTAAGAAAATATGGATCAGGTGATCCAACACAAGATGACCTACAGTCGCTTGAGGCAGAGCTATACGAAGGACCGGACCGCGCTATGGCGGTTGTGATGGGGTCGCTGGTGGAACGCTCGCTAGGCAAGCTTTTGCGTAACCATATGAGAGAAGATGAAGTAGAGGAACTCTTCAAGCCATCTGGGGTACTCGGCGATTTCAGCTCAAAAATCGAGATGTCGTACGCCCTAAAGTTGGTCGGAAGAGTCACTCGACACGACCTCAACATAATCCGACTTTTGAGAAATCAGTTTGCTCACTCTCGAAGGCCAATCCAGTTCACAACAGACGTTGTTAAGCGCTGCTGCAACGAGCTTTCATACCCTGATATGCCAAGTGTATTCATCCCATTCGACTACTTAAACAAGGTCACAGAAGCCCGCCTTGCTGAGGCCTCAGACAAAACCCACCCAAGAACTCGCTTCATGGTAACATGCAATGAAATTGCCCAAAGAATATATTTTATCAGGAGCGGCGATATTAGCGATAAACGAAATGACCTTCCTTAAAGGCGATGCGCGCCAGCTCAACAGATAATTAATAATATTTTCCATTCGCAAAACACATCGCATACGTCCACCTTGGCCGTCCGTCCAAGCGCAACAATCTCACCCCCAGAGGTACTTGGCAATTTTATACCTTCCCCCGGCTCACTCTTGAGGACCACAATGCCCTTCGAGAGATAACCTTTATCGGCCCGAACGCAGGGCACAGCCCGCGATCTGCAAAAGGGATTTTTTCCTAACATCTACTCTTCATGCAAATCAGAAATACAGCCCTATTTTTGATGGACTATTGCGATTTCAACGGCTTTCGCCTCCTGTGACACCCCGACTTCGCAAGGATTTTATTCTTGACAGCGGGACGCTAGTCGGGTAGATAAAGCCCATGCTCCACAATTGCGCTCGAGCGGCGAGGCCGCCGAAGCGCCGCGGGGACTATCCGCCCATCAAGCGAAGCCATCCAGAGCCCGGCTCCGGATGGCTTCGTCGTTTTCGGCGCCTTGAGCGGGCCTGAAGGCCCGCGGTCCGGACCGCGCGCCTTCAGGCGCGCATTGCAACGCCACAACGAGAACGCATGGCGACAAGCCCCTCCCCGCCGCGCGCGAAAGTCGCGCAGGCGAAACTTCTCTATGACGCCGGCGCGCCGCTCACGGAGATCACGAAGCTCCTCGGCATGACCGACGGACAATTTCGCAGCTTTCGCGAAAGGAACGACTGGCCCAAACGCGCCTCGGCCTGCAAGCGCAAGGCGGACGCCGAAACGCCGCCGCCGCAGACAAAACCCGCCGACCCGGCCCGGCTCATCGCGCGGCTCGAAGATGCGGTCGAGCGCGAATTCGCGCGCGCCGAGACGGCGCTCGACAAACATGCGCCCAAGACAATCGAAGCCAGCGCACGAACCCTCGCAACGCTCGTCAAGACGCTCGCCGAATTGAAGCGCATGCGGCGCGAGGCCGACGAAACCAGAAAGGACGCGACGGCCCCCGATGACGACGCCAGCGACGCGCCGCCCCGCGAATTGGCCGAGCTCCGCGCGGAGCTTGCTCGACGGCTCGAGCGCTTGCGCGGCGGCGGGCCGCCTGGATGAGCTGCTCGACGGTTTTGCGCCGCGCGAGCTGGAACGATTGCTCGCGGACTGGGAATTCGTCGCGCGCAAGGATCAATGGCCGCCGGACGCCACATCGAACGGCCTGCCCTGGCGTCAATGGCTCATTCTCGGCGGACGCGGCGCGGGCAAGACGCGCGCCGGCGCCGAATGGGTGAAGGGCCTTGCGCTCGGGCGCCCGCAATTCTGCCTGCATCCCGCTGGCCGCATCGCGCTTGTCGGCGAGACGGCGGCGGATGTGCGCGACGTGATGGTCGAAGGCGTCTCCGGCCTTCTCTCCGTGCATGACAGACGCGAGCGGCCACGCTGGGAAAGCTCGCGACGACGTTTGCTATGGGACAGCGGCGCCGTCGCGCAGGCCTTTTCGGCGGAAGACCCGGAAAGCCTGCGCGGCCCGCAATTTCACGCCGCCTGGTGCGACGAGCTCGCCAAATGGCGCTACGCCAGGGAGACTTGGGACATGCTGCAATTTGGCCTGCGTCTCGGCGATTGGCCGCGCCAGCTCGTGACTACGACGCCGCGACCCACGCCCTTGCTGAAAGAGCTGATCGCCCATCCCGCGACGGCGCTCACCCGCGCGCTGACGCGCGAGAACGCCGCCAATCTAGCGCCCTCCTTTCTGGAGAGCGTGATCGCGCAATATGCCGGCACAAGGCTCGGACGCCAGGAACTCGACGGCGAGATCGTCGAAGAGCGCAAGGATGCGCTGTGGACGCGCGACATGATGGACGCGGCGCGCGTGACGGAGGCGCCGCCTCTGGCGCGCATCGTCGTCGCCGTCGATCCGCCGGCGACCTCCGGCAAGCGCGCCGACAATTGCGGCATCGTCGCGGCCGGGGCCGACGCTGCGGGGCTTGTTTATGTGCTCGAAGACGCCACGCTGGAAACAGCGCGGCCGGCGCAATGGGCGCGCGCGGCGATCGCGCTCTATCACAAGCTTTCCGCCGATGCGCTGATCGCCGAAGTCAACCAGGGCGGCGAAATGGTGCGCGCCGTGTTGAACGAAGCCGACGCGAGCGCGCCTGTCACGATGGCGCGCGCGACAAGGGGCAAATATTTGCGCGCCGCGCCGGTGGCGCAGCTCTATGAGCAGGGCCGCGTGAAGCATGTCGGCGCCTTTCCGGCGCTCGAAGACGAAATGTGCGATTTCGGGCTCGACGGATTGTCGTCGGGGCGTTCGCCGGATCGGCTCGACGCGCTCGTATGGGCGGCGACGACGCTGGCGCTGGTGCCAAAAGCCCCGGAGCCGCGCATGCGGCGGGTGTAATTAGCCAGCTTTTCCCCTCTCCCGCCTGCGGGAGAGGGTGGCCCTCGCGTGAGCGAGGGTCGGGTGAGGGCCGCCCTCATCCGTCACGCGTTCCGCGCGACACCTTCTCCCGCAAGCGGGAGAAGGGAAATCCGGTCATTTCAAGAGACTTCTCATGCATTCATTCTTCTCGCGCCTTTTCGGCGCGGCGGCGCCCGTGCGCGAAGCCAAATACTCGCGCGCGGCGAAGCTGCTCGCCATGCATTCCATCGGCCTGCCGCAATGGACCTCGCGCAACAGCGCCGCCATGACGCGCGAAGGCTATGAGCGCAACGCCGTTTGCCACCGTTGCGTGCGCATGGTCGCGGAAGCCGCTGCTTCGGTCCCCTGGCTCATGTATCAGGGCCGCGAGGAGCTGATCGACCATCCGCTGCTTGCTTTGATCGAACGGCCCAATCCGCTCGACACCAGCGTCTCCTTCATCGAGGCGATCTGCGCCAATCTGCTGCTCTACGGCAACGCCTATATCGAATCCGTGCAGATCGACGGGCAATTGCGCGAACTCTACGCGCTGCGGCCCGATCGCATGAGCGTCGAACCGGGACGCAACGGCTGGCCCTCGGCTTACGTCTATCGCGCGCTCGGCGACGAGATCCGCTACGACATGCGGGGCGAAGGGATCGAGCCCATTCTGCATATACGCTTCTTCAACGCGCTCGACGATTATTACGGCTTCGCGCCGCTGGCCGCCGCGCAAGTCGCGCTCGACACGCATAACGCCGCGAGCTTTTGGAACAAGGCGCTGCTCGACAATTCTGCGCGACCTTCCGGCGCGCTCGTTTATGCAGGGCCGGAAGGCGCGCATCTCACGGACGACCAATTCAACCGGCTGAAGGAGGAGCTGGAGGAAAATTTCTCCGGCGCCGAAAACGCCGGAAGGCCGCTACTGTTGGAGGGCGGGCTCGATTGGAAGGCGTTGTCGCTGTCGCCAAAAGACATGGATTTTTCCGAGTCGAAAGCTTCCGCCGCGCGCGAGATTGCGCTCGCCTTCGGCGTGCCGCCGCTGATCCTCGGCCTGCCCGGCGACAACACTTTTTCCAACTACAGCGAAGCGCATCGCGCCTTCTGGCGCCAGACCGTGCTGCCGCTTGTGACCCGCGTGCAGAAGAGTTTTCAAGTGTGGCTGCAGCCGGGCTATGGGCCGTTCCGCTTCGACTACAACGCCGATCGGCTGGAAGCTTTGGCGAGCGAGCGCGCCGCCGAATGGGACCGCATCGGCAAGGCGAATTTCCTGACGCTCGGCGAGCAGCGTGAGGCGGTGGGCTACGGCCCGGCGCCGAAGGAGGCGCTCTTCGGCAAGGACGCTGGCGAAGGATGATGCCGAGACGCGGCGCGGTAAAATTAGAGGAAATGAATCAGCTGATATTCTTTCGCTCAACGGGCACAATGTCGAGCAGCTCCATCAGCGCTCCAACGCTCAAGGCGTCAAGCAACCTGACTATCGGATCGATAGCGAAATCTTCGACGCATTCGCACCGCGAACGGATCGGGCCCGGAATGTGTGGAGCTCCGCAAGATACAAAGTGACTACAGATCAGTCTGAGAATGTTGTAATTAACCTTATGGACTCGCCGCTGACGATTGAGGAGATCATCGCGCAGTTCCGAGCTTTTCCGATTCCGGGGCTGAGGCGCCTTTGGCTTATCGACCGGTATGGCAAGCGTTACTACCTTTTTTGAGGCCACAATGTCTATTTGCTTTGCTCTCAACAGTGCGCTATCGCCCGATCAGACGAAGGAACGAATCTCACAGGCCCAGGAAAAATATGGAGACATCCTCCGCTACTTCTGGATTTCAAAAGTCGGAGAAGCGGAGTCCTACAATCGCGAAGACGACGCCGAATTCGGTTTCGAACCGAAAAGCACATTCCTGATTCAATGGAATAAGGAGCGTTCGGAACTGATCCGGCTAATTCCCGTCATCTTTTACGACATCTTCGGAAAGGACAACGTCCTCATCCGTGACAATAACTACGACGTCGTCCCGCCTCCGTAAGCCTTAGAAGCTCCGGCGCGGAAAACGCGGGGCGTCCCTCGCTGCTCGAAGGCGGGCTCGATTGGAAAGCGTTGTCGCTGTCGCCAAAAGACATGGATTTCGCCGAGTCGAAAGCTTCCGCCGCGAGAAGCGATCGCTTCGAGCAATTGATTGCGATTAAAGGCCTCGATGGCCGTACCGTGACCGTAAAGTTCATATGGTCACGCTGATAACGGGGAAGCCGCCATGAAGACAAAATTCAACGAACTCGAACTCGTCCGGACGACATGCGCCGTCGAAGCTCAGCTTATCAGGGACGAGACGACAAATATCACGTTGCCTGAAGGTTCTGTTGGCACGGTTGTTGGCGTGCACGACGCTGACCCGACCAATGTCGGCTATACGATCGAGTTTCCCGCGCCGGACGTATACACGGCCGTCTTGGCCACGCTTGCAGAAAAATATATTGCCTCAGCGTAACAATCTCAGCGCCCCGCAAAGCAGCGACACCAAAAGGAGAACAGCAAAGGCTAGATGCGGCGATAAGGGAGTCTCTGTCGTATTTCGAGCTTCCTGGCCTCGAAAAATTGCAGACCTTCATTTCTGTTGCCCTCGAGAGCCAGAACGCCGCACCCGAGATCGAGAACCTCTGGCTTGGTCTCAAGCCAAATAAGGTGTTTTTCAGTCTCTCGGAAGATTGGTGATTGGGGTCCTGCATACATTTTCATCGTTAAGAGGATTGCAACTCCTAGTGGTCCGAAAATATCTTGATCAATCTGATGGACACGCCCGTGACGATTGAAGAGGTTATCGCGCAATTTCGGACGTATCCAATCCCGGGCTTGAAGCGTCTCTGGGTGATCGACCAAAGCGGCAGACTCCACTATCTCTTCTGAGGCTCATGATGTCGATTTCATTCTCTATCGCTAGCGCGTTACCAGTCGAGCAGACAATCGAACGCATCGCGCTGGCCCAGTCAAAATACGCCGAAATTCTCCATTATTTCTGGATTTCCGACGTCGGCGAGCCGTCTGCTCGCGGGATCGAAATCGACGCAGACTACGGATTTCATCCCAAAGCCAACTTCATGGTCCAGTGGAACAAGGACCGCTCGGAATTCATTCGGATGATCCCGGAGATTTTCTGGGAGGTTTTCGGAGAAGAGAATCTCCTGATCCGCGATGACACCTGCGACGTCATCACGCGGCCTTATATACGGTAACGCCGCGCCGCGTCGGGACCGGCGTCCCGCCGCCGATCCTCGGCCTGCCCGGCGACAACACTTTTTCCAACTACAGTGAAGCGCATCGCGCCTTCTGGCGCCAGATCGTGCTGCCGCACGCGCGTGCAGATTCACGTGTGACTGCAGCCGGGCTATGGCCCCCTCCCCTTCGATTACAACGCCGGTCGGCTAGTTACCTTTTCTAATGATACGCCTTCCCTGCTGGAAACCACGCTTTCATGTCCGACATACTCGACGCCATACTCGAGCGCGGCGATCTTGCTCATCTCGCGCTCTTTCTGTGGGCCTGCGTCGCGACGGCCCAGGCCCATCTCGCCCTGCGCGAGCTGGGCGAGGCGACACGGCGGATCGACGCCTTCGTGCGCGAACTCGCCAGATTCAACCGACGCTGTGGGAGCGACTCATGACGCATCTCAAACGACTTCTTTTCGCCAACCGCGTCAAACGACGCATGACGCGCCGCGCCGACGATCCCTCGGACGTGTTCAAGACCTTCGTGCAAGTGCTGATGCGCATGCATGCGCGCGGCTCGGCAGCTCATCCCGCGTCGGGAGAGAAAGCTTGAAGGCTCCGCCAGAAACCAAACGCGCCGACACGCCGCTCGCGCGCACGAGCGCGGCGGGGACTATCGAAGGCTATGCCTCGCTCTTCGGCGTCGCCGACACGGGCGGCGACATTGTGATGAAAGGCGCCTTCGCGCGCTCTCTCGCCAAACGCGGCGCCGCCGGCGTGAAAATGCTTTGGCAGCATAACGCGGCCGAGCCGATTGGCGTCTGGACCACGATTGTCGAGGACGCCAAAGGCTTGAAGGTCACGGGCCGCCTCGATCTCTCCGTGGCGCGCGCCCGCGAAGCGCTGTCGCTTCTGCGCGCCGGCGCCGTCGACGGGCTCTCGATCGGCTTCAAGACCGAGCGCGCGACGACGGATAAGGCGAGCGGCCTGCGACGGTTGCAGGCGATCGACCTTTGGGAAATCTCGATCGTGACATTTCCCATGCTCACACAGGCCCGCATCGAGGCCGTGAAACGCATCGCCGCGCGTACGCCCGACGATATGCGCGCGGCGCTGGCCCGCTTGCGAGCGCAGGAGGCGGCGCTGCGCTTTCAGCATAGGCTGCAAAGCGCGCGGCTTTGACCGCCATAACCGCGACGCGCCGTCGGTCGTGGGAAGAGAGTGCAAGACGGTTTTTTCAACATGCGCAGAACATTTTCACGCTGGCCGCCGCCGGCGCGATTTTCTGTGCGCTGCTCGAGGCCCCAATGTCATCCATCGAAATAAAATCCGCCGGCGCGCCAATCGTCGACGATCTCAACCGCGCCTTCTCCACCTTCAAGGAAGCCAATGACGAACGTCTGGCGCAAATCGAAACGCGCATGAGCGCGGATGTCGTCACCGAGGAAAAACTCGCACGCATCGACCAGGCGCTGGATGAAACCAAAAGCCGTCTCGATCGGCTGGCGCTCGACCTCGCGCGACCGCGCATCGGCGGCGCGGCTCCGGAGGAGCATGGCGCGCGAGAACACAAATCGGCCTTCAACCATTATATGCGCTCGGGCGAAGCTGGGGGCTTGAAGGCGCTCGAAGCCAAGGCGATGTCCGGCGCCTCTGGCCCTGACGGCGGCTATCTCGTGCCGGTTCCGGCCGAACGCGAAATCCTGCGCCGCCTTGCGAAACTGTCGCCGATCCGCGCCATCGCCAGCGTGCGCGAGATTTCGACGCAGACGCTACGCCGCGCCTATTCGACGACCGGACCGGCCGCCGGCTGGGTGGCGGAAACCGACGCGCGTCCACAGACCGCAAACCAGCAAATCGCCGACATGACCTTTCCGGCGATGGAGCTTTACGCCATGCCCGCAGCGACCCAGGCGCTGCTCGACGATTCAGTCGTCGATATCGAGCAATGGATCGCCGACGAAGTGCAAGTGGCTTTTTCCGAGCAGGAAGGCGCCGCCTTCGTCAGCGGCGACGGCGTGAACAAGCCGAAAGGCTTCCTCTCCTACACCACCGTCGCCGATACGAGCTGGTCGTGGGGCAATATCGGTTATGTCGCCACCGGCGTCTCAGGCGCCTTTCCGGCGACCAATCCTTCCGACGTGCTGTTCAATCTGGTTTACGCGCTGCGCGCCGGATACCGCCAGAACGGCAAATGGGTGATGGGCCGGCGCACGCAGTCGCTGATCCGCCAGTTCAAGACAACGACGGGCGACTATATCTGGGCGCCGCCGGAAAACGCGAATGGCCTGGCGTCGCTGATCAATTTCCCGATTGTCGAAGCCGAGGACATGCCGGACCCCGGCGCGAACAGCCTCTCCATCGCCTTTGGCGATTTCGAGCGCGGCTATATCGTCGTGGATCGCGTCGGCATCCGCGTGCTGCGCGATCCCTATTCCGCAAAGCCCTATGTGCTCTTCTACACCACGAAACGCGTCGGCGGCGGCGTGCAGAATTTCGAGGCGATCAAGCTTTTGAAGCTCGGCGTTTCATGATCCCGCGACCCGCGGCGCCGGCGCCGCGGGTCTCTCTCCCATTATTCAACAGGAGCCGGCATGCGACCGATGCTCATTGGCGCGCCCGCGATCGAACCGGTCGCGCTCGCGGAGGCGAAGTCATGGCTTCGCGAAGACGCCAGCGACGAAGACCCGCTCATTCAGGCGCTGATCGTTTCAGCCCGGATGACTCTCGAAGCCTATACGCGGCGACTTTTCGTTACCCAAAGCTGGCGGCTCGTCTATGACGCTTGGCCCAAAAGCGTCGCGACCGCATCGCGCCTCATCATTCCTTTTGCGCCGTTCCGGTCGGTCGGCGCCATCCGAATTTATGACGCCAGCGGCGTAGCGAAAGCAATCGAACCGCAAAGCTATCGCGCGTCGGCGGCAAATGACGAGGGACGCGTGATCTTTTCCGTCACGCCGCCGGCTGCAGAACGCGGCGCCGATGCGATCGAAATCGACTTCACGGTTGGCTATGGCGACCTTGCAAATGAGACGCCCGAGCCGCTGCGGCGCGCCATCCTGACTCTCGTCGCACATTGGTGGGAAAAACGTGGCGACGAAGCCGACGATGCGCTTCCGAGTTCTGTCCTGCAGCTTGCGGCTCCGTTTCGGCGCAGGCGGCTGTCATGAGCGCGCGCCCCACAATTGGAGCCATGCGTCAGCGCGTGACGCTGGAGGCGCCTACGGACGCTCGAGACGACGTCGGCGGCTTCATGCGCCTTTATACGCCGCTCGCCCGGCTGTGGGCGCAGATCGAAACGCAGGGCGCGGAAGAGCAATTTATCGAACAGCGCCTCGAACAATCGCGCAAAGTTACCGTGACGATCCGTTGGCGCGCCGACGTGCAGAGCCAGATGCGTTTCGATTTCCGCGGCCGCAAGCTCATCATCAAGAGCGTCGCCGACATCGACGAGAAGCGACGCTTTTTGAGATGTCTTTGCGAAGAATTCTCATGAGGAAAAGCCCATGAGCGGCTCTCCCATCCTTGCGCTGCGCAAGGCAATCATCGCGCGGCTTGCGGCAAATGCGGCGCTCGTCGACGCACTTGGCGGCGCGAAAATATACGACGAGGCGCCACGCGGCGTAGAGACGCCTTATGCGCTCTTTGCCGACGCCCAGATGCGAGATCGGTCCGCGCAATCGTCGCGCGGCGCCGAACACTATTTCACGCTCGCAATTGTAACGACGCAACGCGGGACGAGCGCCGCGCTCGGCGCGGCTCAGCAGATCATCGACCTGCTCGATGATGCGCCGCTGGCGCTCGACGGCCATGCGCTCGTCGATCTGCGCTTCGTCTCGCTGGAGACGAAGCGCGATCAGAACGGGCGCTTCGCGCGCGTTGCAATGACATTTCGCGCTGTAACGGAATATCTCGAACCCGAGGGACCATGATGGCCGCCCAGAAAGGCAAGGACCTTCTTCTCAAAATTGGCGACGGCGCCGGCGTCTTCGTCACCATCGCCGGGCTTCGCACGCGGCGCATTGCGCTCAACGCTGATACAGTCGACGTCACCGACGCGGAATCCACCGGGCGTTGGCGGGAGCTGTTGGACGGCGCCGGCGTCAAGCGCGCCAGCGTCTCCGGAACCGGCATCTTCAAGGACCAATCGTCGGACTTGATGCTCCGCCAGACATTCTTCGACGGCCTGCTGCGCGACTGGCAGATCATTATTCCAAATTTCGGGATTTTGCAGGGTCCGTTCCAGATCTCCAATCTCGACTATCGCGGCGAGCATGCGGCAGAGATCACCTTCGACATCGCCCTCGATTCCGCGGGCGCGCTTACCTTCAGCGCGATGTGAGGCTTGCGATGGCGAATGCGAAACGCGGCGAGATCGACGCGCTGCTCGACGGCAAAGTCTATACCCTCTGCCTGACCCTCGGCGCGCTCGCGGAGCTCGAAAGCGGCTTCGGCGCGCAAGACCTGGTCGCGCTCGCGGAACGCTTCGAGGCGAACAGGCTCTCGGCGAGAGACATTCTGCGCATCATCGGCTGCGGTCTGCGCGGCGCCGGCCATGCGCTGACCGACGATCAGGTCTCACTCATGAAAGCTTCCGACGGGCTTGCAGGCTATGTGCGGATCGCAGCCGACCTGCTGGCTGCGACATTCGGCGATGCGCCGGAGCCGCCGCCCGCAAACCCTCGGACGCCGCAGGACGCCCGATAGCGAAAAGCGACGTAGCGGCGCACTCGTCCTCCCCGCGCGCGCCCTTTCCGTTTTCGCGCGCCATGGCCTTCGGCCTGGGCGTCCTGCGGCTTGCGCCAAGAGATTTTTGGTCGATGACGCCGCATGAGCTGTTTCACGCGACGGAAGGCGTTTATGGGCGCGCGGCGGGACCGCCGAGCCGCGCAATGCTCGACGCGATGATGCGGGAGTTCCCCGACCGGAGCCGAGATGAACAACGGCAATAATTTTCCCGACGTCTTCAACCAGCCGGACGCCGCTTTACCGTTCGCAACGCAGAATCTCGAGTCGACGAAGCTGCTCCTCGACCAGATCAACGCCTCGAGCGACAAGGCCGCAAAGACGCTGACAAACGGCCTGATGGCTGCGGCGGCGAGTGGAAAAAGCCTCAACGATACGCTCGCCACCGTCGCGCTGTCTGTGGCGCGCCTGGCCTTGCGCGATGGAACGCGCGCGCTGACGAACGGGCTCGTCGGCAATCTCTCGAGCCTACTGGCCAGTTCGTTCGGCAATCAGCAAATAACGCCTTTCGCAGAGGGCGGCGTGATCGCAAGCCCCGCCTATTTCGCCAATGGCGCCTCGACCGGGTTGATGGGCGAGCGCGGGGCGGAAGCCGTCATGCCGCTCGCGCGCGGCTCCGACGGACGGTTGGGCGTCGTCGCGCCGCAGGGAAATGGGCGGCCTGTTTCGGTGACAGTGAACATCGCGGCTCAGGACATGGAAAGCTTTCGCCGCTCCGAAGGACAAATCACCGGCGCGCTTGCGCGAGCCGTCGCGCGCGGCCAACGCAATCTTTGAGAGACGGCATGAACGACTTTCATGAAATTCGATTTCCTCTCGACGTCTCCCTCGACGGACGCGGCGGGCCGGAGCGGCGCACGGAGATCGTAACGCTGGGCTCGAACCGCGAGTCGCGCAATGCGCGATGGGCGCATTCGCGACGTCGTTACGAGGCCGGCTATGGCGTGAAGACCTTGGCGCAGCTCGCGCAGGTGATCGATTTCTTCGAAGAACGGCGAGGCCGCCTCTATGGCTTTCGCTGGCGCGACCGCGCCGATTACGCCTCTTGCGCGCCCGGCGTCGCGCCGGCGCCGATTGACCAGAAACTCGGGACAGGCGATGGCGCGCGTGCGTCGTTCCCGCTGGTGAAAACATATGGCGGCGCCTTTTCGGCCTATGTGCGCGACATCGCCAAGCCTGTCGCTGGAAGCGTGCGCGTGGCGGTGAATGGTGTGGAAAAAACGGCCGCCAATTTTTCGGTCGATCATACGACGGGAGTCGTCGCTTTTACGGCCGCCGCTATTCCGCCGCCGGGCGCCGTCGTGACCGCCGGTTATCTCTTCGACGTGCCCGTGCGCTTCGACGCCGACTTTCTCGAGATCGACATGCAGGCCTTCGAGGCCGGCGCGATTCCGAGAATCCCCATCATTGAAATCGCTGTTTGAGTAACCGACGATGCTGACGCTTTCCGCCGCCATGCAGGCAAAATTAGACGCCGTCGCCACGACCTTCTGCCAGTGCTGGCGCCTCACGAGGAACGACGGCGCCGTCCTCGGCTTTACGGATCATGATCGCGACCTGATTTTCAACGGCGTGACCTTTCGCGCCGATACGGGACTTTCAGCCTCGCAGCTCGAAACAAATCTGGGGCTCGCCGCTGGAACCGCCGAGGCATCCGGCGCCTTGCGGGACGATGGCCTGACCGAAAGCGATCTGCTCGATGGTCTCTATGATGGCTCTTCGATCGAAACATGGCTCGTCGATTGGTCGAATGTGAGTGATCGCGTGCTGCTCGACGTGGCGACGATGGGAGACGTCCGGCGCGGCGAACGCGCTTTCGCGGCGGAGCTGCGCTCCAACGCCCATGTCTTCGACCAGCAGCAGGGCCGCGCCTTCCAGCGCGGGTGCGCCGCTGATCTCGGCGATCCGCAGTGCGGAGTAGACCTCGCCGCCTTCGAGACGGCGGCGACTGTCATGGGCTTCTCAGGGGGCATATTGACGCTCGATCTCGCGAGCGTTTTCGATAGCGCATATTTCTCCGGCGGCGCGCTCACCTTCACGAGTGGCGCAAACGACGGCGCCAGATTCACAATCAAATCGCACGGACAGGACGGTCTGCGCGCCTCGGTCGCTCTCTGGACTCCGCCGGGCGGCGCAATCGCCGCAGGCGATAGGGTCTCGCTTGTTGCAGGCTGCGACAAATCCGCGGCGACCTGTCAGCAGAAGTTCGACAATATCGTCAATTTTCGAGGCTTCCCGCATATGCCCGGCAATTACCGCGTGATCGCCTATCCGAGCGCTCTCGCGCCCGCGATGGACGGGGGGAGCTTTTTTCGATGAACCGCCAACGCTCGATGATTATCGCGGCGGCGCGGCGCTGGATCGGCACGCCTTACCGCTATCAAGCGTCGCTCATTCATGTCGGCTGCGATTGTCTGGGCCTCGTGCGCGGCGTCTGGCGCGAAGTGGTCGGCGACGAGCCGGAAGCCGCCCCGCCCTATACGCCCGATTGGGCGGAAAGCCTGGGCGGCGAAACATTGCTCGACGCCGCGCATCGCCATTTCAGCGCCGTCCCGGTTCGCGATTTGCGTCCCGGCGACGTTCTCGCATTTCGTTTTCGCGACCACCTCCCCGCCAAGCATCTCGGCGTCGCGACCTCCGCCACGCATATGGTCCACGCCCACAGCGGCGCTTGCGTGACCGAAGTCGCAATCGGCGCGCATTGGGGCAAGCGCATCGCTGGCGCATTCGCTTTCCCCGGCGTCGAAGACTGACATTTGCCGTTCCGCTTGAACGACTGGCAACGGGCTTGGTCTGGATTCCCGATCACTCGCTGCGCGAGCGTCGCGAATGACACCAGTCCGAGCGGATTTCACATAAGAACACACAGAGATCTGCATGGCGACGCTCGTTCTACAAACCGTCGGCTCCGTCGTCGGCGGCGCGGTTGGCGGACCCGTCGGTTCGATCGCCGGCCGTCTTGCGGGCGGTCTGGGCGGCTCGCTCATCGATCGGGCGCTCGCGCCGCATGCGTCGCCGCGCTACAGCGTCGGCCCGCGTCTCGAGTCGATGGATGGGATCGCGTCTACGGAGGGCGCCGGCGTGCCGCGCGTCTATGGCCGCGCGCGGATCGGCGGGCAGATGATCTGGGCGACGCGGTTTCTCGAACGCGTCAACGCCACTTTTGAAAGCGCGCCGCGCAGCGGCAAGGGCAGCAGCAGCGGCACGCAAAGCGTCACCTTCACTTATGTCTATTCCGCAAGTTTTGCGATCGGCCTCTGTGAGGGCCCGATCGCTTTCGTGAGGCGCATCTGGGCCGATGGCGTGGAGCTCGACATGTCGACTCTCCCCATCCGCATCTACGCGGGAACACAGGAGCAGGAGCCCGATCCGCTCATCGTCGCCAAGGAAGGCGCGGGCAATGTGCCCGCCTATCGCGGGCTCGCTTATATTGTTTTCGATGGATTGGCGCTGGCGTCTTTCGGCAATCGGATTCCGCAGTTCACCTTCGAGGTGGTGAAACCCGTCGCCGGCGTCGGCGAGATGATCCGCGGCGTCGACGTCATTCCCGGCGCGACGGAGGCCGGCTACCTTCCCACGCTGAAACTCAACTTCTGGACGTCCGGCGTCACCAACGCCGAGAACCGCCACCAACTGACCGCGCAGACGGATTGGCAGGCCTCGATCGATGCGCTGCAGGCGCTTTGCCCCAATCTCGAGAGCGTCGCGCTCGTCGTGACATGGTTCGGCGACGATCTGCGCGCGCAATATTGCAACATCGAGCCGCGCGTCGACTCGCGCTTCAAGACCATCGGAGAGTTCGACTTCATTTTCGGGCCTTTTTGGCCGCCGGATTGGAGCGTCGCCGGCAAGTGGCGCGCCACCGCGACGCTCGTCTCGCAGATCGACGGACGTTCGGCCTATGGCGGCACGCCGAGCGACGCCTCCGTGTCGGCGGCGATCGCGGACTTGAAGGCGCGCGGGCTCTCGGTCGTCTTCTATCCGTTCTTGATGATGGACGTTCCGCCCGGAAACGCGCTGCCGAACCCCTATACGGGCCTCAACGGACAGCCGGTCTTTCCCTGGCGCGGCCGCATCACCTGCGATCCTGCGCCGGGCCAGCCGGGGACGCCGGATGCAACGCCCGCGGCGGCGACGCAGATCAGCGCCTTTGTCGCGCGTTACCGCGACTTTGCGCTGCACTACGCTGCTCTTTGTAAAGCGGCCGGCGGCGTCGACGCGTTTCTGATCGGCTCGGAGCTGATCGGGCTGACGCGCGTGCGCTCAAGCGCGGGGCAGTATCCTTTCGTGAGCGCGCTCACGACATTGGCCGCCGATGCGAAAGCTATTCTCGGCGCCGCAACCAAAGTGTCATACGCGGCCGACTGGACAGAATATGGCGCGCATGTTCCCGTCGCTGGCGAGCTGCGCTTTCCGCTCGATCCCTTGTGGGCGTCGCCTTCCGTCGATTTTATCGGCGTGGATGTCTATTGGCCGCTCTCCGATTGGCGCGATGGGGACGCGCATCTCGACGCGCAGATTGCGACGTCCGTCACCGACCTCGACTATCTCGCTTCCCGCGTTGCGGCTGGCGAAGGGTACGACTGGTATTATGCGCATAGCGACGCGCGGCGCGCGCAAATCCGCACGCCGATCACCGATGGCCTCGGCAAGCCCTGGGTCTATCGGCAGAAGGATTTCCGCTCCTTCTGGTCACTCCCGCACTATGAGCGCGTCGGCGGCGCCGAGCTCGCGCAATCGACCGCATGGGTTCCACAATCGAAGCCGATCTGGATCACGGAGACCGGCTGCCCGGCGGTGGACCGCGGCGCGAACGCCCCCAATGTTTTCCCAGACGCGCGATCGAGCGAAGGGGGCCTGCCTTATTTCTCCCGCGACGGGCGCGACGATCTCATGCAGGCGCGCTTCATCGAGGCGACGATTTCGCATTTCGATCCGTCACGGCCCGGCGGCGCAGCGGCCAACCCTACGTCGAGCATCTATGGCGGGCCGATGGTCGATCCGGCGCGCATCCATATCTGGTGCTGGGACGCGCGTCCCTTCCCAGCGTTTCCCACGCAGAGCGCGGCATGGAGCGACGGTCCCAATTGGGAGACCGGCCATTGGCTCAACGGACGCCTGGAAGGCGCTCCGCTCGACCGTCTCCTGACGACGCTCGCGGGCGCCGTCTCGCCCCCGGCGCTGGAGATCGAGCGCCCCAACATCGGCGGCTTCATCGACGGCTATACGCTCGACCGGCCGATGTCGCCGCGCGACGCGATGGAGTCGCTCGCGGCGCTTTATGGCTTCGACCCGATCGTCGCGGGCGGCAAGCTGCGCTTCGTCGATCGGCGTGCGAGTCCCGCGCGGGACATTGGCGAAGACGATCTTGTCCCCGGGAAGGATATGTCGCTCGTCACGCTGACGCGCACGCAGGAAAGCGATTTGCCGCACGAGATTGCGCTTTCCTACGGTGACTCGGAAAACGACTATCAGACCGCGCGCGTTCTCTCGCGTCGGCTCGAAGGCCGCTCGGCGCGGCAGAGCGAAGCCCAGGCGGCGGTGATGATCCATCGCTCCGAGGCGCAAAGGCTTGCCGACATATGGCTGCAAGATCTTTGGGTGGGCCGCGATACGGCGGAATTTACCTTGCGCCCCGGCCTCGTCGGCCTGCAGCCGGGCGACATCGTGCGCCTCGGCGCCGCTGGCGGCGGGCGGCTGTTCCAGATCCAACGGATCACGGACGGCGCTGCGCGCAGCGTCAGCGCGCGGGCTGTCGATCCCACCGTTTACGATGTCCCTCCGCCAAAACTATATCGTAACGCGGTGGCCTCTCCACAGATCATCGGCCCGCCGCGCGTGGTCGTTCTCGACCTCGCCCTTGTGCGCGACTCCTCGGCGCTGTCTTATGTCGCCGCCTTCGCCGATCCCTGGCCGGGCCCGCTCGCCATTGTGAAAGGCGCAAACAGCGGCGCCTCGCAGGTGATCGGAACCATCGAAAAGCGAGCGACGATCGGCGACACGCTGGACGCGCTGCCGCCGGGGCCTGTCGGGCGCTTCGACAATGGGTCAAGCGTTACGGTGCGGCTTGGCGGCGGCGCGCTCGCTTCCGTAGACGATCTCGTGGCGCTCAGCGGCCGCACGTCAATGGCTATTCGCGGCGCCGATGGCGCGTGGGAGATTTTCGCCTTCGCGCGCGCGGAGCTCGTCGCCGAAAAAACCTATCGTCTCTCCAGACTCATTCGCGGCATCGGCGGCGAGGAGAATCTTGCGGCGCGCGTTGCGCCGGCAGGCTCGACAGTCGTCCTGCTCGACGACGCGCTCGCGCCGCTGGCGCGCAACACATCGGACATCGGCGCGCCGATAACTTATGCAGTCGGCCCCGCTGATCGCGACATGGCCGACCCGCTCTATGTGCGCGCCACTGTGACGGCGACGGGAAAGGCGCTCCGGCCCTATGCGCCGACACAGGTCCGGGCCACTCGGACCCCGGCGGGGATTGTCATCGACTTCAAGCGGCGCTCGCGCATCGACTCGGATGCGTGGGAAGCGGTCGACATACCACTCAGCGAAGCGAATGAAGCCTATGAGGCGGAGATCGTCCTGCCGACAGGCGTCCGCAGGCTTTCCGCCACGGCGCCCTCGATTGTCTATCCGACCGCGCAGGAGCTTGCCGATTTCGGCGCGCCGCAAAGCACGCTCACCCTCTCGCTCTATCAGATGAGCGCCACGGTCGGCCGCGGCTTTCCTTTCATTGGCGCGCTCGCCGTTCAATAGGATTTGCAGCACATGCAGACGACCCATCTGGCGCTACCGCTCATCGATGCGGCGCAGGCGCAAAAACACGTCACGCATAATGAATCGCTGGCGCTCGTCGACGCGCTGACGCATCTCGCCGTTTCGGCGCGCGGCGTTGCTGTCCCGCCGGCGACGCCGAGTGAAGGCGAGCGGCTTCTGATCGGCGCGGGCGCTGCGGGCGCTTTCGCTGGCAAGAGCGGGCAGATCGCGACATTTCTGGCGGGCGGCTGGAGCTTTCTGACGCCGCGGCCGGGCTGGCGCCTTTATGTCGCCGCCGAGTCGCTCCTGCTGCTCTATGACGGCGCGAATTGGGTCGACCTCGGCTCCAGCCTGCGAGATTTGGGGAATCTCTCGCGGCTCGGCGTCGGCACGAGCGCCGACGCCGGCAACCCGCTCGCCGCCAAGCTCAATGCGGCGCTCTTCACCGCAAAATCCACGGGCGAAAGCGGCTCGGGCGATCTGCGGCTGACACTCAACAAAGAAGCCGCCTCCAACACGGCGTCTCTCGTCTATCAAGATGCTTATTCCGGACGCGCCGAGATGGGACTCTCGGGCGACGATGATTTCCGCGTGAAGGTCTCGCCCGATGGCTCCGCTTGGAAAAGCGCGATCGTCGTCGACCGAACAACCGGCGCCGTCGCCTTTCCGAGCGGCGGCCCCACGAAGATCGTGGCCTTCTCGTCGAGCGGAACCTACACGCCCTCGCCCGGCGTGACGCTGGTCGATGTCATTCTTTTTGGCGCCGGCGGGGGCGGCGGTTCAGGCGCGCGACAGGCGGCGGGAGCAATTGCATCGGGCGGCGGAGGCGGCGGGGGTGGCGGCGTTGCGCGGGGTCGATTTACGGCCGCGCAAATTGGCGCCTCCCGGGCCGTCACGATTGGCGCCGGCGGAGCGGGCGGCGCGACGCAAACGACGAACAGCGCCGCAGGCAATAACGGGGCTTCCGGCGGCGATACGTCATTCGGGGCGCTGTTGCGCGCAACAGGCGGCGGCGCAGGCTCCGGCGGCGGCCTGGCGGCTGGTTCAGGGGGCGGCGGCGGGGGCGGATTGGCGCCTGCCGGAAACGCCTCCGGCGCGACGGGCGGCGCTGGCGGCGCGACCGGCGTCAGCGGTGGATCGGCTGCGGCCGGCGCTGGCTCCTTCTATCCCGGCGGCGGCTCGGGCGGCGGCGGGAGCCCCGCGACAGGCGACGCCGGGCTGCAAGGCGGCGCATGCCCTGGCGCTTCATCAGGCGGCGGCGCCGGGGGCGGAATTACCGCAGCGAATGCCGCGAGCAATGGCGGGCAAGGCGGAAGCGTGTATGTCGCCGGCAACGCCTCGAACGCCCAGGGCGGCGTCGCTGGCGGCGCGATAAACGGCGCCAATGGCCTCGGCGGCTGGGCGAACGGCGCCGGTCCCTTGGAGCAGGCGGCAGCGGGCGGCGGCGGCGGCGCGTCCGGCCTTGCGACCGCAGGCGATGGCGGCCCCGGGGGCTTCCCCGGCGGCGGCGGGGGCGGCGGCGGCGCACATCAGAACGGCGGGAGCGGCGGCGCAGGCGGCGCAGGCGGATCGGGTTACGCGATCATCGTCGAATATTTCTGAAGCGGCCCTGCCTCCCCAAACAATTCGAAAACGCCATTCGGCGCGCCTCTCGCGAGAAAGGATATTTTCTATGCAATGGCCCAGTGAACGATCGCCTTCCGAGCTCATCGACTTCTATGGCGATCCGGTGCTTCACAGCTCGATCAACACGACATGGGAGCGCGACAATATCGTCGATCTCGTCCCGCCTTTCGCCATGCGCTATTCCTGGGGCCCGCCGGTGACGACGCTGCGCTTCCATAAAAAATGCCGCGACGCTTTTGGCGAGGCGTTGCTCGCCGTCAAGAAGCTTTACGGAACGCAAGGCGAGATCGAAGCGCATCGCCTGCATTTGACCGGCGGCTCGCTGATGGTGCGGCTCAAGCGCGGCTCGACCAAAAGCTGGTCGACGCATAGCTTCGGCGCGGCCCTCGACATCGACCCGCAACATAATCCCTTCCGCTCGAAATGGCGGCCGGGGTTCATCCCGCTCGAGGCCGCCCGCGCCTTCGAGGATTGCGGCCTCATCTGGCGCGGTGCCAATGGCGATTGCGATCCCATGCATTTTCAGGCTGTCAGCCGCTAGAGCGCATTCCGCAAAAGTTGACAGACTTTTGCGATAAGAATGCGCTCCAGCTTTTTGAATCTGCGCGCTTTCTCATCGCTCGCGCGTAATTTCACACGAGCGGAAAGCGCGCTAAGGAGAACCAAAATGCCCGCACTCGATAATCTCGCAGCGGCTTTCAACGATGTGCGAACGGTCGCCGCCGCCGCTGTGGAGCGAATCCACTATCTCGCCCACGACCTCGCCTATGCCCGCGCGTCGGCGGTGGACGCCGCCGCCGTCGACCAGATGGCCGCCGATCTTCACGCGACCGCCGATCAGCTACGCGCCGCAATCGCCGCGGCGGACCAGTCCCTGCCCCAAGCCTGAGGCCTCGACAGGCCTGTATCCTACGAAGGAAATACGATGACCGGATATCGCACCTATCTCGCCGCCGCGCTTGTCGCCATGTTCGGCGTGCTCGCATCGACCGACTGGATCACCTTTCTCGACGATCCCAAGGCGGGCGCCGTCGCCGTCGGCGCGGCGACTCTCATGGCGGCGATGCGGGCCTTCACCTCGACGCCGCCGGGGAAAATCTCCACGCTGCTTCGCGCGCCCCGCTAAACTTGCAATATGCCTCCGAAGGCCGGCAAAATGCTGAAAAGCGAGCCAGGCCACGGCCTTCGGCGGCGTTCATTCGCGGTTCATCGCCGATGGAGAAGGATAGGTTCAGGAGAACGAATGCCCGTCGCCTTTTTCAGGTTTCGCTGCGCTTTGGCCGCCGCCGCGATCGCGGCGACGCTTGGGCCGGCGCGCGCCGAAGAAGCTCCCGAACGGATAGCCGAGCGCCTGCCCGTCCGCCGCCAGTGCTTTTCCACGAGCCAGACGCGAGAAAAAATCGAGGCGCACAAACTGACCGAGCCTCTCGCCTGCATGCGCGCCGCCGCCCTTGAACTCAGCGGCGAAGCGCTGGGCGCGCGGCTATGCTGGCTGGAAGAGCTCTTCATCTACGAGATCAGCGTGCTGCGGCCCGACGGACGCATCGTCAAACTTTTGTTCGACGCCGCGACGGGAAAGCCGCATTCCAGCCGCACGAATAATTGAGACAAGACCGGGGTTTCATGGGGAGGGCGAAAGGGTGCGGCTGCTCGTCATCGAAGACGATAAGGATTTGAACCGCCAGATCGCGCAGGCTCTGGAGCAGTCCGGCTACGCCGTGGACCGTGCGTTCGACGGCGAAGAAGGGCATTTTCTGGGCGAAACGGAAACCTATGACGCGGTTGTGCTCGACGTCGGCCTGCCCAAAAAGGACGGCATCACCGTTTTGGAGCAATGGCGCGCAAATGGGCGCGTCATGCCGGTTCTGATTCTGACGGCGCGCGACCGCTGGAGCGAAAAGGTTCAGGGTTTCGACGCCGGCGCCGACGATTATGTCGCCAAGCCCTTCCATATGGAGGAGGTGCTGGCGCGCATGCGCGCTTTGCTGCGCCGCGCGGCCGGGCATGCGACCAATGAGATCGTCTGCGGCCCCGTGCGGCTCGACACCAAGGCGGGCCGCGTGGTGGTCGACGGCGCGCCGGTGAAGCTCACCTCGCATGAATATCGTCTGCTCGCCTATCTCATGCATCACAGCGGGCGCGTTGTCTCGCGCAGCGAGATCATCGAGCATATTTACGATCAAGACTTCGACCGGGACTCCAACACGATCGAAGTCTTTGTCGGGCGTCTGCGCAAGAAGCTCGGCGTGGAGCTGATTCACACCATTCGCGGACTCGGCTATATGGCCGTGTCCGGCCCAGAGGACGCCGGCGGGAAACGCTAAAGAACCATGCGCCTGCCGAGCTTGACGACACGCTCCATCGCAACGCGACTGTTTTTGACCGCAGCCGCGCTGAGTTCGGTGGTGCTGCTCGTCGCCAGCCTTTTCTTCACCGCCTATTACCGACGGGTCGCGGAGGAAATTTTCGAACGCCGCCTCGACGTCTACCTTCGCGCCATTGTCGCCGACGTCTCGGAGTCGGGCCAGGAGGGACGAACGGGACCGAGCCAGTTCGGCGATCCGCAGTTCGAGCTTCCTGGCTCGGGCTGGTATTGGCAGATCACGCGCATGGACAATGCGGCGCATGAGATAAAGGCGTCGCGTTCGCTCTTCGCCGATCGCCTCCCCAAGCTCTCCGACCTCGGCGTGCCGGCGGGAGTGGGCGGCTCCCGGCGCGGTCTTGCCTGGGGGCCGGACGGCCGCAAGCTGCGAATCGTCGAGCGCGTCATCGACGCGGAAGACACAGGCATTTATCTCGTCCAGGTCGCCGCGAGCGTCGAAGAAATGGAAGAGCAGATCACGCGCTTTCGTTTCGCTTTGATCATCGCCTTCGCCGCGCTCGCCATTGCGCTCGCGATCGTCGCCGCCTTTCAGGTGCGTTTCGGCCTGCGGCCGCTGCGTCTTTTGCAGCGCGAGCTGGCCGCCATTCGGCGCGCGGAGCGCGACCGCATCACGGGCGCCTATCCCAACGAGATCGCGCCGCTCGCCGACGAGCTCAATCTGCTCATCGGCGCCAATCGCGACATTCTCGAACGCGCCCGCACTCAGGTCGGCAATCTGGCCCATGCGTTGAAGACGCCGCTCAGCGTCATGGTCAATGAAGCGGACGCCGCGCCCTCGCCTTTGGCCGACAAGGTCGGCGAACAGGCCCGCATCATGCGCGACCAGATTTCCTTTTATCTCGACCGCGCGCGCGCGGCGGCCCGCGGCGGCGCGCTCGGCGCCGCGACGCCCATTGCGCCCTGCGTCGAAGCGCTGCTGCGCGCTTTCACGAAGATCTATAGCGAGCGCAGCATCGCCTTTTCGGGCGACGTCCGCCCGGAGCTGCGTTTCCTCGGCGAACGCCAGGATCTCGAGGAGATGGTCGGCAATCTTCTCGATAATGCCGGGAAATGGGCGGAGAGCGCTGTCACGATCTGCGTCGCGGTCGACTCTCAAACCAGCGGCGCGAGCCGCAGCGCGTTGATCGTCACGATCGACGACGACGGCCCCGGCCTCGCGCCGCATTTGCGCGCGCAGGCCACAGAGCGCGGACGCCGGTTGGACGAAACCAAGCCGGGCTCGGGATTGGGCCTCTCGATCGTGGTCGATCTCGCCGTCGCCTATGGCGGCGCGCTGGAATTGGACGACAGCCCGACAGGCGGCCTGCGGGCGCGGCTGCGCCTGCCGGGGTTTTGACAGCCGCCTGCCGATCCTGCATGAGGGGCGCGATTGCGACCACCGAGGGAGAACGGATTTTGTCGACGACGTGCGCGAAAGCGACCTTGGCGATGAGCCTCCTCTGCGCGGCCTCTGGCCTCTCCGCCTGCAATTCGACGCCGGCGCCGACGCCCGTCGTGGCGGAGGCGCCTGTCGTCACAGCGCCGCCGCCTCCTGCGCCGGGCGTCATTGGCGGCTCTATCGGCCTGTCGCTCGGAGAAAAGGACCGCGCCACGGCCATTGCCGCGCAGCAGGAAGCGGTCTCCAGTGGCGCCCGCAAGAGCTGGCGGGGCGAAAAGGGCGCCTATGGCTTCGTCACGCCCGGCTCCGAGAACGGCGCGTGCCGGGATTACACGCATAAGATCTTCATCAACGGCCGGCCGCAGGAAGCGAAGGGCCAGGCCTGCCGCGAGAATGGCGAATGGCGGGTGACGAGCTGATTTGGGCGTCGTCGCTTCGATGCGGCTCCTCATCGCATTCGTCCTGCTGGCGCTCTGCATCGCTGTTGGAACTGTCTTGCTGTTCTCGGCCCGGGGGAATGCGCCGAATGAAACGATCCATGCGGAAGTCGCGGGCGTAAGCTTTTCCTACGCGCGCGCCTATGCGCGCGACGAGACGACCGGCGTCGGCGGAATGGCGGACAGATTGAGCTTCATCGTCTCCTACCCCGGCTTCGCGCCCGTGAAAGCGAAACCGCGCGTTGGCGAGTCGGTGACTTTTACGGTCACTTCAAAGGACGACGGGCTCGATCCCGGCGAGCGCCCCGCGAAGCTCTACGCCCGCTTCCTGGCGCCCGAGACGCTGGATGGCCCGGGCGGCCTCGTGCTGCGTCGCTTCGAGCCGGGTTCGCCTTACGATTCCGAAGAGCTTTTCATCGCGCCGCCCGACGGAAGCGCGTTTTTCGCGCGCTGCCCGAAACCGGAGACGGGCGCACCTGGCGAGGGCTGCATCTCCGTCTTTCGCAAAGGCGCCCTCGATGTCGAGCTGCGTTATGCGCCGGCGCTTCTCGAAAATTGGGATGCGCTCTATGAGGGCGCGCAGACGCTGCTCGCCAGAATGACCGCGCCGCAAACAAAGAAGCGGTGATTACAGGCTGCTGCAAAAGTGGCGTTGACGCCCCTCGTGCTTCGAGACGCCTGCTGCGCAGGCTCCTCAGCATGAGGAGCTTCTGCAATTTCGTCACACACTTAGGCCTCATCCTGAGGAGCGAGCGACGCTCGCGTCTCGAAGGACGAGGCCGCCTCGGAGGTTTGTCGTGTGATTACTCTTCTTCCTCGAGATCGAAATCGAGAATGGCGATCTGCAGCGTGAAGCTCGAGAGCTTCGCATCGTCAGCGGAGATCACTCCGAGAAACTCGCCGTCGCTGTTGAGTTCGACGGAATCGGTTTTGCGGCCGCGCGCGACAATCGTCAGCCGGTCGTTTTCGAAAAGCTTCCGCAGATAAGACTGCAGCACTTCGCGGCCGACAGGAATTTTCATCTCGAAAGCGAAGGAGCGGTCGCCGTCCTCGTCGTCGACAGAGATGGTCGCGATTTTGCGCTCGCCGAGATGAACGGCGGCGTTTTCCGTGTTCTTCGGATCGAGGGTGACGCGGATGTCGTCATTGCCGAAGGAGCGACGCAGAAACGCCTGCAGCTTTCGCAATTCGCCTTTTTCCACCCGCGCCTCCCGAGATGCCTAATCTTTTCAGTCCTGTGACATGATCCCGCGACCCGGGCAAGATGTGTTTTTCGCAAAAAAACGCCCGGCGAAATCGCCGGGCGCTTGCATTGGAATCGAGCCGGATTATTCGCCGGCCTCTTTGAGACGCTTGTTGCACTGGCTCCAATATTTCGGCCAGGTGATCTTCTTGTCGGCCTTGAGAAGCTCGGCCTTCTTTTGCTTCCACTCGGCGGCGCATTTCTTCTGGCGCGACTGCGTGGCGGCCTTGGTGTCGGCGGCGGGCTTGGCGGCCTCGGCAGGCTTGGCGGCTTCCGCCGGCTTAGCGGGTTCGGCGGGCTTGGCGGCCTCAGCGGCCGGCGCAGGCGTCGGCGCCGCGGCTTCGGCGGGCTTCGCCGGCTCGGCGGCGGGTTTCGCAGCTTCCGCCGGGGCGGCGGCGGCCGGCTCGGCGAGGCTCGCGCGGCATTCCTTCAGAAAATCCTGCCAGCTCTGGCCGGCGAGTTCATTGGCGGCCTTCTTGGCCTGATAACGAGATCCGCATTCCTTCAGCACATTGGCCTGGGCGAGGGCTTCGCCCGAGACGGCCATGCCGAGGCCCATGGCGACGAGGCCGACCGCAGCGCGGGAAACAACGAGACGGATCACCATATAAATTCTCCCTTATGGAAGCCGCTTGGATGTTCGGCAGCGACTTGCGACGGCGCGGTCAAGCACAGGACGCGCCATTTTTGTCAGCGGCGACTCGTCTTACGGCAGCGCAACGATAGTCTGATTGATGTTGTGAACGCAATCTGATCAGGCGATAAAGCGAATAGCCTCGATGCCGCACCTGTACTGACGGAGAAACGCCTTTTGCCGCCCGCCCGCGAACAACCGGCAAGCTGGGGGAAGAGCGTCATCCTACACGACGACGGGCGCGCCCGCTGCCCCTGGCCGGGTCAGGATCCGCTTTATATCGCCTATCATGACGACGAGTGGGGACAACCCGAGAGGGACAGCAGGGCCCTGTTCGAGAAACTCATTCTGGACGGGTTCCAGGCGGGCCTGTCGTGGATCACGATCCTGAGGAAGCGCGCGGCCTTCCGCAAAGCCTTCGAAGGCTTCGATCCCGAGGCGATCGCCCGTTTCGACGACAAGCGCGTGCATGAATTGATGCAGGATGATGGGATTGTTCGCAACCGCGCCAAAATTGAGGGCGCCGTCCTGTCGGCGCGCGCCTGGCTGGAGATCGAGGCCGAGCAAGGCTTCTCCGCCTATCTCTGGGGCTTCGTCGACGGCGCGCCGGTCGTCAATCATCCCAAGCTTATCAGCGACGTTCCGACGCAGAGCGCCGTCTCCTTGCGCCTCTCGAAGGATCTGAAAGCGCGGGGCTTCAAATTCTGCGGCCCGACGATCGTCTACGCCTTCATGCAGGCGGTCGGGATGGTGAACGACCATCTCGTTGATTGTCATGTTCGGAAATTAGACTGAATGACGCAGGCGCCGATCAAAAAACGCGCGGTCAAGGAGGCCGCGCCCCGCGCCTGGCAGCGCATGCTTTCCGGGCGGCGGCTCGACCTGCTCGACCCCTCTCCCCTCGACATAGAGATAGAAGACATCGCCCACGGCCTCGCCCGGGTCGCGCGCTGGAACGGGCAAACTTTCGGCCCCCACATCTTCTCCGTCGCCCAGCACAGCCTGCTTGTCGAACGGATCGCGGCCGAGCTCGAGCCCTCGATCAGCCGCGCCGAACGGCTGTTCATGCTGCTCCACGACGCCCCCGAATATGTGATCGGCGATATGATCTCGCCCTTCAAAGTCGTGATCGGCGACGCTTACAAATCCGTCGAAAACAGGATTCTCTCGGCGATCCTGCTGCGTTTTTCTCTGCCGGCGACGCCCTCGCCGTCTCTGCTCAAGCTCGCGAAGCAGGCCGACCGGGCGGCGGCTTTTTTCGAGGCGGTGTCGCTCGCCGGCTTTACACGGGGAGAAGCCGAGCGCATCTTCGGTCGCCCTGCGATCTCGCCGCAGGAGTTGAAGGACGAGATTGCGCCTGCCCCCGTCGATGCTGTACAGGCGCGGTTCCTCGCCCGGTTTCAGGAGATCGACCGAGGCTAGCGCAAGGCCAAGAGGGTTCCGATGTCGTGCGGGCGGCTTTACGTCTGTTCCATGACCAAGGTGGTCGACACCGTGCGCGCCAGCGGCGCCCGCTCGCTCGTCACGATTCTGACCGCCGGCGCCTCCCTGGTGCGGCCTTGCGAAATCTCACGCGACCGTCATTTGCGCATCGCCGTCTCGGACATCGATAAAGCGGTCGACGGGCATGTGCTGCCGGGCGAAGAGCACATCGACAGGCTGCTGGCCTTCATCGAGGAATGGGACCAGGCTGATCCCTTGGTCATCCATTGTTACGCTGGCGTGAGCCGTTCGCCGGCGGCCGCCTATGTCGCCGCCTGCGCGCTGGCGCCGCATCGCTGCGAGTTCGAGCTCGCCCAGGAATTACGCCGCCTCTCGCCGACCGCGACCCCGAACCGCCGGCTCGTCGCCCTCGCCGACCGACGCATGGGGCGGGAGGGGCGGATGGTGGCCGCCATCGCCGCGATCGGCAGAGGGGCGGATTGCTTCGAGGGGGCGCCTTTCGCGCTTGAACTCGCCTGACCGACACGAGCCTGGAAATAGACGTTGCGACGCTTTCCCCGCCGGTCGAGATCGGGCTGACGGCGGCGATTGTCGCCGTGCGCGGCGATGAGCCGCTGATCCTCACCACCGGCGCCGATGACGAGAGCGGCGTCGCCGCCCTGCCCTCCGGCCCCTTCGACCCGGTGCGCCATCGCACCTTCGAGATCGGCCTGCGCGCCTGGGTGGCGGAACAGACCGGCGCGCCGCTCGGCTATGTGGAGCAGCTCTACACTTTCGGGGATCGTGGCCGCCACGCCCGCGCCGGCGACCGCGATCCTCATGTCGTCTCGATCGGCTATCTGGCGCTGACCCGCATCGGCGACGACAGCAGGCGTACGGCTGTCGGGGCCTGGCGGAGCTGGCATGATTTCTTCCCCTGGGAGGATTGGCGCAAGGCCCGGCCCGAGATCATCGAAACCACGATCCTCCCCGGCCTGCGCGACTGGGTGGCGGAAGCGCCCAACGCTGTCTCCGCGCCAACCCTTTCGCGCCGCCATCGCGTCGATTTGCTGTTCGGCGCGCGCGGCTTCAACGAGGAGAATGTGCTCGAGCGATACGAGCTTCTCTATGAGGCCGGAATGGTCGAGGAGGCGCTGCGCGACGGGCGCGAAGCGGCGGCGCGGCGGCGCCGGCTCGAACCGCTCGGCCTTCCCATGCGCCACGATCACCGCCGCATCCTCGCGACCGCCATGGGCCGGCTGCGCGCCAAGATGAAATACCGGCCCGTCATCTTCGAGTTGATGCCGGAGGCTTTTACGCTCACCGAATTGCAGAGAACAGTGGAAGCGATCGCCGGACGCCATCTCCACAAGCAGAATTTCCGCCGGCTGGTTGAAACATCGGCAATCGTGGAGCCGACCGGAGAGATGTCGCTGAAAACTGGCGGACGCCCGGCGGCTCTATTCCATTTTCGCCGCAATGTTCTGCAAGAACGACCCTCGCCGGGCCTGCGCGTGGGCATCAGGAGCTGATTTGCTCTTTAAGATATTGTTCACCCTAACATGGTGAACATTCCCTTGAACGCGTCGCGTCCGTAGAGCGTAGAGGTGCGTCTTGGGCTATCTTTTGCCGCCGCCGTCACCGGCGCCGGTCATCGTCTATAAGGACGTCGGCGGGCTCGTCTCGGACTATGAGGCCCAGACCGAGCAATATCGCCGCGAAAATCGCGACGTGCGGCTCCACGAGTGCCGCTCCGCCTGCACGCTGGCGCTCAGCCTGCCCAATGTCTGCGTCTATCCCGACGCTCAGGTAAAATTCCACCAGGCCTATAATGCGATCACGCGAGAGGTCGATCTCGACATTTCGTCCAGGCTTTTCGCCTCCTATCCGGCGGCGGTGCAGGCGCGCCTGGGCTATTTGACGCGCGAATACAGGGTGTTGAGCGGCCGGGAGCTGATCGCTCTCGGCATGCGCAATTGCGAAGGCGACAATCCTGTGCTGATCGCGAGCCGCCGGCAACGGCAGGCGCCGACGGCGATTGCCAGCGCCGCGCCGAGTGCGGCTTCGAGTGGGGCCCCGAGCGCCTGGGGAGACATCGCCAACAAGGTGCAGAGCGCCGTCGCCAGCGCGCTTTCTGGCCCGGAGCAGCCGTCCAGCGGCTCGATTCGCATCGCCGTCGCCGATCGCGAACGCCTGACGTCGGACGCTGTGGCGCGTTCCGAGGCGCCGATCGGCGCCCTGCGCGTCGATGTGCCGCTTCCGCCCCGGCGCCCGCCGTCCGAAGCCTTCACGGCGAGCGACGCCCGGTTGTATGTCTCGCAGATCCCGGGGTCGCAGCCCATTCTCAGCGCCAAATTCGTCCGCGCCGAAACGCGTTAACGATATGGCGCAAGCCTGAGGTCCGCTGTTGAGCAATTTTTGGCCATGATGTTAACATAGCCGTCGTAGCGTCTGGGGAGGTCCGGTTTGGCGAACCGATCCTCCGGAAGGCCGAACCCCGGGCTAACCGGAAGGAGGTCTTTTGCAGGCGCCGAGCAAAGACAAAGCATGGTTCGCGCCGCCCGTAAGGCGCGGCCACGAGCCAAGACGGGGAAGCGATCCTTTTGACGACGCCGCGCGATAGCGACAAACGCCACCCCAATTCGCCGCGCTCGATCGCACTCGGCTTTTTCGCCTCTTGCATGGCCTTCGTCACGCCGAACATGACGGAAACCGCTGTCGCGAACGGCGACACGCGCACGATCTATCTCCATCACGCCCATACGGGCGAGGACATCGCCGCGACCTATCTCGTCAACGGCCAATATGACACCCGCGTTCTCGAGCAGTTGAACTGGTTCCTGCGCGACTGGCGCAGAGACGAACCGACGACCATGGACCCCCGCCTCTTCGACGTGGTGTGGGAGGCTTATCGCTCCGCCGGCGCGAGCAATCAGGTCATCAATGTCGTCTCCGCCTATCGCTCGCCGGAGACCAACGCCATGCTGCGCGCCCGTTCGCGCGCCGTCGCCAAATTTTCCCAGCATATGCTCGGCAAGGCGATGGACACCACCATGCCGGGCATGCCGATGTCGGACGTCCGCGAGATCGGCATGCGCATGCAGCGCGGCGGGGTCGGCTATTACCCCAACGCCAACACGCCCTTCGTCCATCTCGACGTCGGCAATGTGCGCTCCTGGCCGCGCATGAGCTACGATCAGCTCGTGCGACTCTTCCCGGACGGCAAAACAGTCCATTTGCCGACCAACGGCCAGCCGCTCCCCGGCTATGACGTCGCGAAAGCGGAGATCGAAGCGCGCGGCAACGGCGCCTATGTCACAGCGCCGCGCCGGACCTTCGGCGGCTTCTTCGCGGCCTTGTTCGGTATGAGCAGCGGCGAGGACGAGGACGCCGAGATCGCCGCCCCGCCGCCGAGCACGCGCAAGCAATGGGCCGCGCTCGCCCCGCGCAATGCCCGCGGCGCCGCGGCGGATTCCGAGGGCGGCGAAGAAGGCGGCGTAGCCGAACAACCGGCCAGCCGACGCGGGCGCAACCAGCTCGCCCGCGCCGAGGCAGACCTCCCACGCGGCGAAACCGCCATGACCGCGACAGGCGTCGTCGCCGTCGCGCCGGACTCAAATCGCGCCCCGCTGACGGCGGCTCCGCCCGCGCCTAACGAGCCTGCCGCCGAGATCCCGCAAGAAGAAGAGAAAAAGCCGAAATACGCCCGCGTGCCGCTGCCGCCGGCAGGTCGGCCGGCCTCTCTGGATAGACCCGCGCCGCTCGACGAGAAGCCAACCGCGGTCGCGGCGGTCGAGCCGAATGGGCCGCGGGAGCTACGCTCTTCCGTCGACGCGCAGGAAAGCGAAGCTGTCGATGCTGGAACGTCTCGGCGCTTCGTAAACGCGCCGAAGCCTCCTCGACGCCCTGCGACGTTGGCCCTCGCCGCGCAAGAAGCTGACGCGCCGACAACGCCCGGGCGCCCGCAGCAGCGCCGCAACGGCGCCTCCCACGCCATCGCGAAAATGGTCGAGCCTGAAGATCAGGCCGGCGCGGACGATCCGGCCCTCGCCTATGCGCCGGATGGCGACACGAAGCCGAACGCCGCGAAACACGACGCAGAGGACGCAAAACCAAAGCCCGCGCAAAAGACGGTCGCAGAGAAGGCCGACCTTGTCCCCGCCCGCCTCGACCGCTCGAATTTCAACGCGCTGACAGCGACGACGCCCGCCGCGCATGTCTCCGCGCGCCCTGTGCTGGGCGCGCCGATTACCGCCGTCCGCTCAGCCGCCCGCGCTACCGCGCCGAGCCTGTTGCTGCCGCCTGCCCGTCCGACGAATATCGTCGGCTTCGCGGCTCCCGGCGCGCCGCCCCCAGCCGACAAATTCGCCCCCGGCGGAACCCGCGCGCGCTCGGCAGGGCAGAAGAACGAAGCCGGTTCGAAAAACTGAGGGCGGGAGCGGGCTCCCCTTGCTCGTTAGACGCCACACGAACTTCAGCGCGTTTTTTAATGACCGTATGTAGGACGAGCGACGCTCGGCAGCCCTTAACAAGCGGGGATCGTGGCAACAGTGCCTTCGCAAAGGAACCATGGGCTCGCTGCGCGAACATCTCAGCGCGCAACGCCGATGGGGTCTAATACGAGATCCGCTTGATTGGTTCGGTGTCATTCCCGACGCTCGCGCAGCGAGCGATCGGGAATGACAAGCCTCAATCCGAGCTATTCAAACGGAAATGGTATAAGTAGCAAGCCGTTTTGGGGCTATAAATGAACCGCACAGGACTGACACATGTAATTCTGGTGTCTTTTTATTCGCACGTTTCCCAAGCCGTGAGAGAAGAAACGCTGTTTAATTTTCGCCGGCTTGGAAATGATTGCGGTGGCTTTGGCGCCGGCATTCTCTTTTGGAGAGCGGACTGGAATCTAGATCAGCGTAAAAATTACCACCTGATCGCCGTTTCTGTTTTCGAAAACGAAGATGCTTTGCGGAGCTACGTGGCGCACCCCAAACATAAGGGTTTTGCATCAGGTTTGAGTAAGATTGCAGACTGGATCGTCGGCGATATCGCCGTCGGTTTGCCTGTCGTCGATCGTTGATAGCGCCCGCTAGCTGGCGTCGCCCTTGCCGCGTCACGTCGTTTTCGCAGAACCAGGCTATCTGCCCGAATGATGATGGTGGGGGAAGTAGGACTCGAACCTACGAAGGCTTAGCCAGCGGATTTACAGTCCGCCCCCTTTGCCGCTCGGGACATTCCCCCATCTCTCTCGCTTGCGCGAGAGTGTTGGCCGCCAGAGGCGGCCAATCGGTAGCGGCATATGCGTTGCTCGCGCCCTGCCTGTCAACCTCAAAATCCCGCCGTCAACACTTGCCGCCCACACGCTCTGCGAGCTTGGCTGTCAGGCGGCGCAGGGCGGGCGATTTATCGTCGCGGTCCAGTATCACCTGAATCAGCGACCACCCGGCCTCATTGGCGCGCGCGCGGGCCAGAGCAGCCGCCATCTCGCGCTCGGTCTCGACCCTGATCCCCAGCCCGCCGCCGATCACCTGCTCCAGGCCGGCATAATTCCAGCGCTTGATGTCGTTGAAACCGCCGTCGAGCATGGGCCGCTCCGTGCCATAGCCGTCATTATCGAGAAGAATGACGATCGGGTTCATGCCGAATCGGGCCGCCGTAGAAATCTCCAATCCGGTCATCTGGAAGGCGCCGTCGCCCACGAGCACGAGCGGGCGCAGCTTGGGAGCCGCCGCCTTGACGCCGAGCGAGGCCGGCACGGCGAAGCCGAGCGAAGTGTAATAAGCCGAAGCAAGAAAATGCGCGCCATCGCTGATGAAGAGGTCCGAAGCGCCGAGCAACGCGTCGCCCGTGTCGGCGATCACGATCATGTCTTTCTCCAGAAAGGCGTTGATCTGCCGGAACAGAGCGTCGACCGTCATCTTTCGATCGCGGGCCACGAACGGCCCCGGATGCAAGGGATGGGTGAAGGGCGGGAATGCGCGCTGCGCCCAGTGGCGCTCGGAAAGCGCCGTGATGAAATCCTCCATCCGCACGCCGTCATAGGCGTGAAGCCCGATGGCGACGCGATCCTTGCCGGCGTAGATCGCCGACCGGCGGTCGATATGGGCCGTATAGATGCCGAGGTTGACGTCGGTCATCATGGCGCCGAGCAGAATGAGGCAATCGCTGCTCTCGACATAGTCGCGAAGATCCTCGCGGCCCATCGCCCCCTCATAGACGCCCATGTAAGCCGGATGCGATTCGGGAAACCCAGACTTGCCCATAATGCTGGCCGCAACGGGAATGCCCGAGTTCTCGACGAGCGCCATGAGGCGATCCTGCAGGCGGAAGCGATGCAGCTCCTCTCCTGCGAGAATGACCGGGTGTTTCGAAGCCGCAATCTTGTCCGCAGCCTCGGCGGTCGCATAGGCGAGCGCCTCCGGATCGCTCGTCTCGGCGGGCAATGACCGGACCGGCGCCGGCGCGATCTCGGCAAGCGTCATGTCGCGCGGCAATTCGATATAGACGGGACGGCTATGGCGCCTCGCCAGCGCGATCACGCGATCGATCTCGCTTGCGGCTGTGGTCGCGTCGTCGAGCACGGCGGTGGCGACGGTCAGCTCGCGAAACACCTTGAGCTGCGTATCGAAGTCTCGAACCCGGTGGTGAAGGAGCGGATTGCGCGCCTGCTCGCGCGCGCCCGGCGCCCCACTGATGAGAATGACCGGCGAGCGCTCGGCATAGGCCTGGGCGATCGTATTGGCGGCCTTCAGACCGCCGACGCAATAAGTGATCGCCACAACCCCGAGCCCTTTGATGCGCGCATAGGCGTCTGCAGCGAAGCCTGCGCCCTGCTCATCGCAGGTATTGACGACTTGCAACGGGCTTTTTTCCAGCAGGGAAAAGAAAGTGAGACAATAATCGCCGGGCACGCCGAAGACATGGCCGACGCCTTCCTCGCCAAGGCGTCGAATAAGGTAGCCGCCGATCGTCTCCGCCATAATCCCCTCCTCCACAATGGCGCCGCGCGCTGATGGCCAAGTGGGGAACACGGGCTCACGCGCAAGCGTTCTCTCCGGAGATTAGCGCGAAAAGGACTGGGAAAAAATGACGGCGCAGACGAGGGTGACGGCCGATCGGGCGTTTGAACCAGCTTTCTCCCTCGATGAATTCCAGGACCTCGACGCCGCCCAGCTTTATGAGCAGGCGCTGAAGCGCAACGAAGGGCTCATCGCCAGAAGCGGCGCGCTCGTCGTCGAAACGGCGCCGCATACAGGACGCTCCCCCAACGACAAATTCATCATCCGCGACGCGCTCACCGATAAAGCTGTCTGGTGGGACAATAATCAGTCGATGAGCCCGGCGCAATTCGACCGGCTTTACGGCGATATGTCGCAGCATGTGCGCGAACGCGACATTTTCACGCAGAATTTGCACTGTTGCGCGGACCCCGAGCATCAATTGCGCATTCGCGTGCATTCAGAATTCGCCTGGCACTCACTGTTCATCCGCAATCTTCTCATCAGGCCGGCTCGCGCAGAGATGCGCACGGCGCCCGACCTCACCATCCTCGTCCTGCCGTCCTTCAAGGCAAATCCAAACCGTCACGGATGCCGTTCGCAGACGGTCATCGCGCTCGACTTCACGCGCCGCGTCGCGCTCATCGGCGGCACGCGCTACGCCGGCGAGATCAAAAAGGCGGTTTTCACTTTTCTCAATTTTTTCCTGCCGGCGCGCGGCGTGTTGCCGATGCATTGCGCGGCGAATGACCATGCGAGCGGCGCAGCCGTCTTTTTCGGCCTCTCGGGCACAGGAAAAACCACTCTCTCGGCCGATCCTCAGCGCGCGCTCGTCGGCGACGACGAACATGGCTGGGGCGAAAACGGCGTCTTCAATTTCGAAGGCGGCTGCTACGCGAAAGCGATCCGCCTGTCGCGCGAGTTCGAGCCCGAAATCCATGCAGCCTCGCAACGCTTCGGCGCGATACTCGAAAACGTCGGGATCGATCCCGAAACGCGACGCGTCGATTTCGACGACGACAGCAAAACCGAGAATACGCGGATCGCCTATCCGCTCGAGTTCATCTCCAACGCCTCGAGCGAAGGGCGCGCCGATCATCCCAAAAACATCATCATGCTGACCTGCGACGCCTTCGGCGTGCTGCCGCCGATCGCGCGGCTCGACCCGGCCCAGGCGATGTATCACTTCCTCTCCGGCTATACCGCGCGCGTCGCCGGCACCGAGAACGGCCTACGCGAGCCTCAGGCGGTGTTCTCGACCTGTTTCGGCGCGCCCTTCATGCCGCGCCATCCGTCCGAATATGGCAATCTGCTGCGCGAGCGCATCGCGCGCCACGGCGCCAATTGCTGGCTCCTCAACACCGGATGGACGGGCGGCCGGTTCGGCGAAGGAAAGCGCATGCCGATCGCAACGACGCGCGCGCTGCTGCGCGCCGCGCTCGATGGCGCGCTCGCGCGCGGGGCCTTTCGCCGCGATCCCTATTTCGGATTGGAGGCACCGCTTGCTGCGCCGGGCGTCGATGCGTCCCTACTCGATCCCGCCGCCACCTGGTCGTCGCGCGAAGACTATGGGAAGACAGCGCGCAGGCTCGTCGACATGTTCCACGCCAATTTCGAGCCTTTCGCACCCTTTGTGGATCGGGCGGTTCAAGCAGCCGCGCCGCGCTGCGACTCTGCGTGATATGAGATCCCTTCCCGACGCTCGCGTAGCGAGCGATCGGGAATCCAAAGCAAGACAAGCGCTCTCTTGGCCCGCCGTCCTTGCGAGGAGCGTAAGCGACGAAGCAATCCAGGGCAGCTATAGCGGCTCTGGACTGCTTTACGTCGCTCGCAATGACGGGAGGCTCTGGATTCCCGGTCGGGCTCTCAGCCCGCCGGGAATGACATGCCCAATGCGAGGGTCACGCAGATTCGAGCTTGGTCGGCTCCACCGCGGGCGTGGTCTCTGATTTCTTCGCGGCCATGGCGACGAGCGCATCGAACAGGACCGTCGCGGTCGGGTCCGCGCCGGCGGGATCGCGCAGCAGCCGGAAGGTCGAGATCACAATATGGCCTTCGCCATAGAAACGCTCGACCGCCAGGCCCACTGGCTTGTGAATCCAACCGACCGCCAGCGCGGCATGCACGCGCGCGTGGAAGTCGAGAAGGTTGCAGCCTGAGATCACATGCGTGGGGATCACGCGATCGAAAGTCTGATCGATCATGGGGCCGCCGGGCAGGCCGCGGAACGGCCCCCGCCGCCGCAGCCAGGCGAAGGACGACGCCCAGTCGCCGCGCCACAGCGTGCCGTCGCGCGCCACGACTTTCACATTTTGCCAATGCGGGAAAAACGGCGTGAGCGTCCCTTCGTCCTCGGGCAGAAGCACGGCGCGTCCGCCTGTGCGCACATGATCGGCAAGGTCGCTCGTGTTGCGTAGAGCAACGACGACATCCGCGTCATTCATCCCCGTGGCGAGGCGATAGCCAAAGGCCTGAAGGCGCACCCGCACATCCGGCTCGGGCGACCACAGGGACAGCGCCGGCGGCGTCGCGCGCACGGGATGCAACGCGACCTCGATGTCGTTCGATGCGACGATCTCGCCGTTGGCGGCGCGCAGATGAAATGAGACCCGGCGCATCGAGGACTTGTCGACCTGGGGCAGCTCGAAGGAAATCACCCCCATGTCCGCCACCGTACCCGCTTCGATACGCGGCGTCGGCATGGTCTGCGACCAGTCCGAAAGTATCTCCAGCGTGCCGGGGTCGAGCGCGTCCGAACCGCCATGCGCGATGCGCACCGGGACCTGCAGCGTCTCCCCCGACCAAAAGGCCGCGCGCTCGAGACGCGGCACGATCACCGTATCGGCGTTGATCGTGTGGAAGACATCGTGAAAGGCGCGCGTGTTGGAGCGCATGTCGAGAAGGCCGTTCGACTCCCAATGACAGTCAGTCAGCTCGGTGATCACATAGCCCGAGATCTCGGCGCGACGCCGCATTGCCTCGATCTCATATTTGAGCGCGCGAAACTGCTGCCATTGCGTCGCTTCGATGAAGCCTTCGAAACTGCCGAAGACGCGGTCGAGGCTCCAATCATGGAAACGGTTGAGCACGCCATGCGGATACATGACGCCCTCGCCCCAGTCGTGGCCGGTCTCGAACCACCAGGGCTCGCGCCCAAGGGCGTCATTGAGCTTCTCGGGATCGGGAAGCCCCCAATTGCCGAACTCGGAACAGAGCAGCGGCTCCTTGCCCGTCGTCACGGCGTCGCCCTCGGGACTGAACAGCCAATCGCCGCGATCGGCGAGCGCGTCGACGAAACGGTCCCAATCATGGCGGCTGTCGGGAATCGCCGCGTAGAAGTGGTAGTCCGCAAGATCGCTCTGCACGTGGAAGCTCGGCGCGAGCGGCGAATTATCCACGACGAGGCGCGTCGGATCATAGGCCTTCAGCCACAGATAGAGCCGCCGCAGCCAGGCGCGATGCTTGGCGTCGTGCACCAGATCGACGCCCCAATTCTCGTTGATCAGCGTCCAGCAGAAGATCGATGGATGGTTGCCGTCGCGGTCGATGATGCCCTTGAGCGTCGTCTCCTTGCGCTCGCGCGAGCGCTCGGTCGAATATCCGCCGTTCGGCAACTCGGCCCAGACCAGCAGCCCCAGCCTGTCGGCCGCTTCGTAATAACGCGGGTCCGGCGCCTTGATGTGACAGCGCAGCGCATTGAGCCCGAGGGCCTTGGCTTTACGGAAGCGATCCTCGATGAACGCCAGCGACGGCGGCGTGCAGATGGTGTCGGGATAGTAATCCTGATCGAGCGCGGCGCGCAGATAGAAGGGCTTGTCGTTGAGATAAAGCTTGCCGTCCCGCGTCTCGATCTTGCGAAAGCCGAAGGTCGTCTCCTTCTCGTCGATTATTACGCCGTCGCGCATGAGCTGCACGCGCAAGCGATAAAGATTGGGCGCGTCCGGCGACCAGGCTTGCGGGTTCGGCGCCTGGGCGCGCAACGTCGTATGCTCGGCGCCGCAGGCGAGTTCCGTCTTTGTCGAGGCCACGCATTCTCCCTGCGGGCCGAACACTTCCAATAGGGCTTCCGTCCTCGCGCACAGTGCGCGCTCGTAATGAAGCAGAGCGGCGATGTCGCCGGAGTCGAGATCGGCGCGCACGCGCAAACAGGTCAGCCGATCCGGGATGTTACGCTCCAGATAGACAGACTGCCATATGCCAGAAAGCGGGCCATACCAGCTCTGCTTGCCGAACGGCATTTCTGCGAAGGGCGTATGGGGGAATTCAGCAGGGTCGTCGGTCGGGCTTTCGACGCGCACTTCGATCTCGGCGCGCCCCTCCACGAGGCGGTCGGTAATGTCGAAGTAGAAGGGCAGGAAGCCGCCGACATGGCTACCGACCAAGGCGCCATTCACGAACACATGCGCTATATGGAAAACGGCGCCGAAGTGGACGAAAATGCGTTGCGACAACCAATCCGCCGGGACGTCGACGCTGCGGCGATAAACGCCGACGCCGCCGCGCATGCTCAAGTCGGGGAACTGAGCTTGCCAGGGACTAGGAACGACAATGCTCCGCCGCTCGGCGCGCGCAGAGGCGCCGCCGCCGAGATATTGGAACTCCCACATGCCATCGAGGCTGATACGCGCTTTGTTCACCGAGTTCTTCCCTGGCCAGAAACCTGGCCCGTCCGAGGGACGAATAGAAGATGATGTTGAACTGCGAATATGCGATCTGCGCGATGAGAAAAATCCCTACGCGAATATACGTAAAAAGGCCAGAAGTTTTCCCGCGGCGCCTTGGACGTGACGGGATATTTTTGCAAGGTGGAGCTGAGCTATCACAAGGCTGACGACATCGACATGCAGACTCTCGACGCCAAGGATTTGCCGCTTCTGTTCCGGCGCCGCTACGGGGCGGAGCCGCTTGTTTTCCGCGCGCCCGGGCGCGTCAATCTGATTGGTGAGCACACGGACTACAACGACGGCTTCGTGCTGCCGGCCGCGCTCGACCTTTCGACTTATGCGGCGATTGCGGCGCGGTCGGATCGCATGATCCGCGTTCACTCAGTGAATTTGAACAGCGATTTTGCGTTCGATCTCGACGAGCCGCAGAGCCGCGCCGGCGCGTGGAGCGATTATATCTGCGGCGTTGCGCTCGAGCTCGAAAAGTCCGGCTATAGGCTACGCGGCGCCGACATCATGGTCTTCAGCACATTGTCGATGGGCTCCGGACTCTCGGCCTCTGCGGCGCTCGAAGTCGCGGTCGGCTATGCGCTGCTGAGCGTCTCCGGCGAGGAGATCGACCTTCTCGATCTCGCGAAGATCTGCCAGCGCGCCGAGAATGATTTCGTCGGCATGCGCTGCGGGATCATGGACCAGTTCATTTCCTGCCACGGCGTCGAAGGCGCGGCCTTGCTGCTCGATTGCCGCAGCCTCGAACACCGGACCGTGCCCATCGACCCGTCTGTGCGGATCGTGATCTGCAACACGATGGTTCACCACGAACTCGCCGGCAGCGCGTTCAACGAGCGTCGCCGCGAGTGTGAGGAAGCGGTCGCGCTTCTGTCTTCTTCGATCAAAGGCGTAATGGCGCTGCGCGATGTCGGCGTCGAGCAGCTCGAGGCGCATGCGGCGCGTCTTCCAGCGACGATCTTCAAGCGCGCGCGGCATGTCGTCTCCGAGAACGCCCGTGCGCTCGCCGCGGTGGCTGCGCTCGAGACGCGCGATTTCACCGAATTCGGCCGGCTGATGAACGCCTCTCACGAGAGCTTGCGCAACGATTATAAGGTGAGCTGCGCAGAGCTCGATCTGATGGCCGAGCTTGCGCGTGGGGTCCCCGGCGTCTACGGCGCGCGCATGACCGGCGGCGGCTTCGGCGGCTGTGTGGTGGCGCTCGTCGAAGCGTTCGCAACGGCGCATTTTGCCGACGCTGTCGGTCCAGCTTACGAAAAGGCGACGAATTTATCGCCGATGATCTTCACCTGCTTTCCCGGCCCCGGAGCCGGGCCCGCCATTTTTTGACGGATGCCCCTATGCTGCGATTGCAACACGACTCACACCGCCGCCTCAACGCCCTCACCGGCGAGTGGGTGCTCGTCTCCCCGCATCGCACGAACCGGCCCTGGCAGGGCCAGACCGAGGCCAAAGCCGAGGCCGCCATCCCGTCTTACGATCCCGGCTGCTATCTTTGCCCGGGCAACGCGCGCGCAAATGGCGAACGCAACCCGGCGTATGAAGACGTCTTCGCCTTCGACAATGACTTCGCCGCGCTCCTGGCTGACGCGCCACGAGAGGAGATCAATGAGAAGGGGCTGATCGTCGCGCAAGGCGAACCTGGCTTCTGCCGCGTCGTGTGTTTCTCGCCTCGACATGATCTCACTCTGTCGCGCATGAGCGTCGGCGACATTACAAAGGTCGTGGAGCTATGGCGCGAGGAGTTTGCCCGCCTCGACGCCAATCCCTTGGTCGGCTTTGTTCAGATTTTCGAGAATCGCGGCGCGATGATGGGCGCGAGCAATCCGCATCCACACTGCCAGATTTGGGCGACGCAGAGCGAGCCGAACGAAATCTTGAAAGAATCGGTCCGCCAGCGCGATTATTTCGAAAGCCGCAGAACGTGCCTTCTATGCGACTATCTGGCGCTCGAACTCGAGAAGCGCGAGCGCGTCGTTTGCGAGAATGACGGTTTTGTCGCGCTTGTTCCGTTTTGGGCGACCTGGCCTTTCGAGACCGTGCTGCTGCCGCGCCGCCACATGGTCGCCCTCGACGAATTCGGCGAAAGCGACTCGCGCGCGCTGGCCGATATTTTGAGCCAACTCACCAAATGCTACGATAATCTCTTCTCCACGCCCTTTCCTTATTCGATGGGTTTCCATCAGCGTCCGAGCGACGGCGCCGCGCATCCGCACTGGCATTTTCACGGCCATTTCTATCCGCCGCTGCTGCGTTCGGCGACGATCCGAAAGTTCATGGTCGGCTTCGAGTTGCTGGGGTCGCCGCAGAGGGACATTACGCCGGAGAGCGCGGCCGAGCGGCTGAGGGCTTCATTGTCGCGCTGACGCGCCAGCGAAGCGTTATACGAGATCCGCTTAATCGGGCCCGTGTCATTCCCGACGCGCAGCGAGCGATCGGGAAACCAGAGCCCGCGCTTTTGTGGCTCTGGATGCCCGGTCGGGCTTTCAGCCCGCCGGGAATGACAAGCCCCATGCGAGCTGTTCAAACGGAAATAGTATTATTCGCGCCTCAGAAGAGCGTGAATCTCATCGCGCACGTGCATCGCGACCTCTTCGATCGCGCGAGTGACAGCGGCGGAAACGGGCTTGCTTATCTCAAAAGATTCGCCCTCTATCGCGTAAACGATGCAACGCAGCGGCAATGCGCCGAGCGCCTTCGCCAACTCCACCGCTTCGGCGAGGCCGAAGCCGTGGGATGAAAGGCTGAAGTTCGTATGTGCTGGAAGGCCCTCGGCGGCGTCGAAGCGATGAATGGCTCCGGCCGGCGCGCCGGAAAAGCAGGCGTCGACGAGGAACGCTGTCTCAGCTTTTTCGAGCGCAGCGAGGATGCCTGTCGCTTCCCCTTCGAGCTCTAGGATTTCGGCGTGGCGCTCGCCTGCCGCCCGCAGACGTCTTGCAACCTCACGGCCTGCAGCGTCATCGCCTCGATCGAGATTGCCGACGCCGATGACGACCACCCGGCCTTGCGTCACGCGCGCTACCCCCTGTCGATCTCCAGCTTGAGAAAATGCGTCGCGCAGGAAATGCAGGGGTCGTAATTGCGCACGGTTTGCTCGCAGCGGTACTGCAATTCTTTGTGAGGCAAATCGGAGAAGCCGCCGATGATGTCTATGAGGTCCTCTTCGAGACAGGCCTGGTTCTGTGATGTCGGCGGCACAATCTGCGCGTCGGCGATCGTGCCCGCGTCGTCGATTTGGTAGCGATGATAGAGCATGCCGCGCGGCGCCTCTGTCGCTGCATGGCCGACGCCGGCGCGGGGCTCCACGGGGACGAAAGGCCGGTCGGGCTGCTCGTAGTTCTCGATCACGCGCAGCGCTTCGTCGCAGGCGTAGATCGTCTCGACCGCCCGCACCATGATGCTGCGATAGGGATTGCGGCAGCTTTCGCCGAGGCCGATCTCTCGCGCGGTCTCTTTCGCCAACGCGGATAGCTGCTCGAAGGCGAGATTGTAGCGGGCCATCGGTCCCGTGAGATAGGCGCCGCCGCCATCGCGCAGATGCGAATGCAGCGCAGTCGAATGGGCGACATGCGTCTCCTCGAAATGCGCGTCATATTCAGCGGCCGAAATATCGAGGCCCTTGTTGGAGACGATACGGCCTTCGTTGAAGGGGTATTCGTCAGGATGGCGCAGCGTGACGAAAGTGTAGTCGCGCTCACGCTCAGGAAAGTCGAAGGTCGCGACCCAGCGCGCCGTCTCCAGCGCCGCCTCGCGCGCCCATTTCAGCTTCTCGGCGAGCGGCGCCAGCTCGCGCTTGCGCGGCGCCCGATGGAAACCGCCGACGCGCACGTTAACGGGATGGATTTCGCGGCCGCCAAGCAGCTGTAGAATTTCGTTACCCACCTTCTTGAGCTGCAGGCCGCGCTTGACGGCGTCGCCATGGTCGCGCGCCATTTGCACGCCGCCGTCATAGCCCAAAAAGTCGGGCGCATGCAGCATGTAGATATGCAGCACGTGCGACTCGATCCATTCGCCGCAATAGATCAACCGGCGCAGATCGCGCAGCGGCCCCTCGACCTTCACCCCCAACAAATTTTCGAGCGCATGAACGCCGCTCATCTGATAAGCGATCGGACAAATGCCGCAGATACGCGCGACGATGTCCGGCGTCTCGACGAAGTGACGGCCGCGCAGAAAGGCCTCGAAAAAGCGCGGCGGCTCGAAGATGTTGAACTCGGCGCTCTCGACCTTGCCGTCGCGCAGGACGACCTTCAGCGCCCCTTCGCCCTCGACGCGGGCAAGAACGTCAACCTTTACGGTCTTGCGCGTCATGGCGTTCGCTCTCCTTGCGGAAGGGTTCGGCATTGGCGTTGAAGGTGCGGTAGATGCGTTCGAGCCCCTTCGAGTCCATGCCCATGCCGGCGAACCAGCCGCTCAGGGAGGGAGCGTTGGGCGTCTCCTTGGGGCCGAAGCAGCCATAGCAGCCGCGATCATAAGAAGGACAGAGCGCGCCGCAGCCCTCATGCGTCACCGGCCCCAGGCAAGGCATCGCCTTCGCAACCATCACGCAGACATTGCCCTTGAGCTTGCACTGGATGCAGACGCTGTGCGCCTGCGTGTTCGGGCGCCGGCCAGCGAGAAAGGCCGAGACGACGTCGACGAGCTGTCCCTTGTTGATTGGGCAGCCGCGCAGCTCGAAATCGACGGGCACATGCTCGGAGATGGCGGTCGAGGTTTCGAGCGTGTGGATATATTCGGGATGTGCGTAGACGATGGAGATATATTCGCGCACGTCGGCAAAATTGCGCAGCGCCTGAATGCCGCCAGAGGTCGCGCAGGCGCCGATGGTGATCAGCGTTTTCGAACGGCGGCGCACTTCGTGGATACGCTCGACGTCATGGGCCGTGGTGACCGAGCCTTCGACCAGCGAGAGATCGTAGACGCCTTTGACCTCGCCGCGCGTCGCCTCGGGAAAATAGCCGATGTCGATCGCGCCGGCGATGGCGAGAAGCTCATCCTCGCAATCGAGCAGGCTCAATTGGCATCCGTCGCAGGAGGCGAATTTCCAGACCGCCAGACGCGGCTTCCTGGCCTCCATGTCAAAGCTCCTTGATCGCGAGAAGGGGTTTCAGCCGCGCATAAGTGAAGACCGGCCCGTCTCGGCAGATGAAGGTGGGCCCGAGCTGGCAGTGGCCGCACTGGCCGATGGCGCATTTCATATTGCGCTCCATCGAGAGATAGATCGCCTCTTCGCCGACGCCCTTATCGACGAGCGCCATCGAGACGAAGCGCATCATCACCTCCGGGCCGCACACCATGGCGAGGGTTTTCGCAGGGTCGATGTCGAGGCGCGAGAGCAGATTGGTGACGACGCCGACATTGCCATGCCAGTCGCCCGTCGCATGATCGACCGTGACTTCGACGTCCATGTCGAGACGGCCGCGCCAGTGCTCGACCTCGCGTCGAAAGACGATCTCCTCCGGCCGCCGCGCGCCGAAGAGCAGCGTCACCTTGCCGAAACGATCGCGCGCGCCGAGCAGGCTGTAAAGCGCCGGCCGCAAAGGCGCGACGCCCAATCCGCCGGCGACCACGACAACGTCCCTGCCCTCGGCCTGCGCCATGGGCCAACCGACGCCGAAAGGCCCACGAACGCCGATCGGATCGCCGGGGCCGAGCTGCGTCAGCGCTTTGGAGACGGGACCGACGGCGCGGATCGTATGGATGAGCGGGCCGTCGGCCGGGTCGCCGCTGACGCTGATCGCCGCCTCGCCGACGCCGAAGGCCGTGAGCATGTTGAATTGGCCCGGCGCGTAATGAAAACGCGCGCCGCCCGCCATTTCCAGCTCCAGCGTCCAGGCGTCCGGCGCGTCATGGCGGCGCCGGCGCACATGGGCGATCTGCGGAACCATCGGCCTTGCGTGCAGGAGAGCCGCTGTCTCGGACATCATCGTCTCAGCCGTGGGAGCCATAGAGGTCGAGGAATTGCAGCCGCGTCTCGTGCAGACGGTCGATCAGCACCGGCATGAGGCGTTTCATGATGTCATAACCGAGGCTGTGGTCGGCTTCGCATTTGCCGCGCAGACATTTGGCGTCCATGGCGATGAGGCGGCAGCGTTCGAGCGCCTTGGCGTCATAGACCCAGCGATAGGGCGGCACGAGCCAATTGACGCCGAAAACCTCTCCGGCGCCGAGCGTGAGAAAGGTCGCCGCTCCGCGCCCCGGAGCCGCGACTTGCAAGGCCACGCGCCCCTCCCGGACAAGGTAAAATTGGTCGGCCGCCTCGCCTTCATGGAAGATGAAATCGCCGGCTTCGAAGCGCGCATTTTTGGCGCAGCCCGCGGCAAGCGCGACGAAACCCTCGTTCACCCCGTGGAAAAACGGATGATCGGAGAGGATGCGCTCTAGATTCTCCATTAGGATTGCCTCGCGCTTTTCTCGCTGTCGGAGATGGCCTGCGTTTCCTCGGTGATGTCGATGCCGACGGGACACCAGGTGATGCAACGCCCGCAGCCGACGCAGCCGGTCGTGCCGAACTGCTCGTGCCAGGTCGCGAGCTTATGCGTCATCCACTGCCGATAGCGCGACGAGACGCTCGGCCGCACCGACCCGCCGTGGATGTAGGAATAATCCATGGTGAAGCAGGAATCCCAGCGCCGGCTGCGCGAAGACTCGACGCCCGCAAGATCATTGTGGTCCTCGACCGAGGTGCAAAAGCACGTCGGGCAGACCATGGTGCAATTGGCGCAGGAAAGGCAGCGCTGCGCGACCTCCTGCCAGCGCGGATGCTGGAGATTGCGCATCAGCAGCGCCGGCACGTCTTCATCCGGCATGCGCCGCCCCATCGAAGCGGCGGTTTGCGCGACGACTTCGTCAGCGGCGTCGACGTCTTGCTGTGTCGCTGGGCGGCGCGGCAATTCGGCGAGAATCTCGGCGCCGGCGGGCGAGCCGGCCTCGACGAGAAATTCATGCGCGTCGGCGGACATCAGCTCCGTGAGCGCGAGATCGAAACCATCCGTGACCTTCGGGCCGGTTTTCATCGAGACGCAGAAGCACGTCCCGCCGGCCTTGCCACAATTCAGCGCGACGATAAACGCGCCTTCCCGCTGCGCCTTGTAATGCGGATCGACATAGTCGCCCCCCATCAGCACGCGGTCCTGTATGGCGATTGCGTTCAGCTCGCAGGCGCGCACGCCGAGGAATGCGTAGTTCTGCGGATCGAGCGGCTCCGCTTCGACCTCGATCTCACTACCTTGCCGCTTGGCGCGCCACAAATTCAGCAGAGGCTTGTGGAGAAACTTCTTCCAAGAGTGCGGGCCGACCGCATAGCCGAAAAAGGCGCCGTCGTCGCGTTGGGCAAGCTTGTAGCGGCCGGGCTCCTGCTCGTCCGTGACGCCGCGCGGCAAATCGTCGAGACTGTCGATGTCGTCGTAGATGATCGCGTCGTCGCCGATCGTGGGCGCAACGACGCGCTTCCCGCGGCCCCGGAGGGCCTCGATCAAAGCACGCAGCCCGTCGACCGACATCACGTAACGCTCAGGGACGGCGCCGCTCGCTGCTTCCGACATCGCTCATTCTTGCGCTTGGCTATTCGGGGAGATTGTACTCCCAATATGAAGCAGGCGCGACGCCCGCCTGAAATGATTTTAGTGAGAATGAGACCCAGTGATGGCGGAGCGCCGAAGCGATCCGTCATTCCCGGCGCCCGCAAAGCGAGCGATCGGGAATCCAGAGCAAAACCGGCGCTTTTGCGGCTCTGGATTCCCGGTCGGGCTTTCAGCCCGCCGGGAGCGACATCCCCCAATGCGAGCTGTTCAAACAGAAATGGCGTTACTTGGTCGCCGCCGTCTTCAGCTTGGAAAGCGCGCGGATCTTGACGCGCACGCTCGCGGGCTTGGCTGCGGCCTTCACCATTTCGCCGGTGGCCGGATTGCGCACCAGCGTGCCCGCCTTGCGCGCCGGCACCTTGCGCAGCGTCACCTTCAGAAGGCCCGGCAGCGTGAATTCGCCGACGCCCTTGGGGTGAACCGAACCCAGAAACACGCCTTCCAGCGTGGCGTAGACCGCCGCCGCCGTCTTGCGCGGCAGCTCATTCTGCTCAGCGATATAGTTGATCAGCGCCGCCTTCGTCATGGTCTCCTTGACCGGACGAACAGTGGGAGCTTCCCTGCCGCTGACCTTGGCGGTCGCGGCAGCCTTGGTGGTTTTTGCCTTGGCCATAAGCTTTTCTCCTCGTCGCGATTGGCCGCCAAATGCCGCGTGCCCGCGCCGACAATGCAAATTGCTAACGATTTACAAGGTGATTCGCAATCGCGCCCTTGCATTCATTGCTTATCCGACGCGTTTTCTCTTCCGCGCCGCGAAACGCGCATCCCTCGCGGCGGATCGCCATCGCCCTAAATGAGCGCGCAAATCTTGCGAGCGGCTTGGCGAAACCCTTCTCATTTGGTAGGATTTCGGAAACGAAATCGAGCGGCGGGGGAAGATGCAATGACGGCTCTATTCGTCAATGGCGCGAAGATCGACGTGGATGTCGAGCCGGATACGCCGCTGCTCTGGGCGTTGCGTGAGAATGCGGGCCTCACGGGCACGAAATATGGCTGCGGCATCGCGCAATGCGGCGCCTGCACGGTCCATATCGACGGACAGGCCGTGCGCTCCTGCAGCGTGACGGTCGGCGACGCCGTCGGCAAGAAAATCACGACGATCGAGGGTCTTGCTCAAAACGGCGTGTTGCATCGCGTGCAGCAGGCCTGGATCGATCACGACGTCCCGCAATGCGGCTATTGCCAGAGCGGCATGATCATGGCGGTCGCGGCGCTTCTTTCCGAGAAGCCGAATCCGAGCGACCATGACATCGACAACGCCATCACCAATATCTGCCGCTGCGGCACCTTCCAGCAGGTGCGTGAGGCCATCCACGCCGCCGCCAAGGCCTAAGGGACGATCGATATGAGCAACAGCATCGACATCGGCCGCCGCGGCTTTCTCATCGGCGCCGCCTCGCTCGGCGGCGGCCTGGCGCTCGGCCTCGACATTCCCTTCGGCGCCGAGACGGCGACAGCCGCGCCGCTGATAAAGCCCGAGGTCAACGCCTGGGTCGTCGTGAAGCCGGACGACACGGTGATTATCCGCATCGCGCGGTCGGAAATGGGCCAGGGCTCGCTCACGGGGCTCGCGCAGCTCGTCGCCGAGGAGCTCGACTGTGACTGGACCAAGGTGACGACGGAATATCCCACGCCCGGCGAGAGCGCGGCGCGTAGCCGCGTGTGGGGCGATTTCTCGACCGGCGGCAGCCGCGGCATTCGCTCCTCGCAGGATTATGTGCGTAAGGGCGGCGCCGTGGCGCGCGCCATGCTGATCCAGGCCGCAGCCAATGAGTGGAGCGTTCCCGCGAAGGAATGCCGGGCCGAAAAAGGCGTGATCACCCACGCCGCCTCTGGCCGCTCTACGAGCTATGGCAAGGTCGCCGACGCGGCCGCGAAGCTCACCCCGCCGACCGACGTGACGCTCAAGGACCCGCGCGACTGGAAAATCGCCGGCAAGGGCTTGCTGCGGCTCGACACCGCCGACAAGACCACCGGCAAAATGATCTATGGCGCCGACGTCAAGCTGCCGGGCATGCTCAACGCCGCGATCAAAGCCTGCCCCGTCTTCGGCGGCAAGCTTGCGAGCTATGATGAAAGCAAGATCGCCAATTTCAAGGGGGTGAAGAAGGTCGTGCGCGTCGGCGACAATGCCGTGGCGGTTGTCGCCGACACCTGGTGGCATGCGAAGACGGCGCTCGACACGCTTCCCATCGTTTGGGACGAAGGCCCGAACGCCAAGACCTCCAGCGCCGACACGGCGAAATGGCTCGCGGAAGGGTTGAACGATTCGCAGCCCGCCGTCACCGGCAATGAGAACGGCAGCGCGCATGCGGCGATCGCCAAGGCGCCCAAGGTCGTCGAGGCTGTCTATAGCTATCCGCACCAGAACCACGCGGCGATGGAGCCCTTGAACGCGACGGCGCTCTATACGCCTGATAGATGCGAGGTCTGGACCGGCACGCAGAATGGCGAGGCGGCTTTCGATGCGGTCGTTCACGCCTCGGGCCTGCCGGCTGAAAAATGTGACGTGCACAAGACCATTCTCGGCGGCGGCTTCGGTCGCAAAGGATTTACAGACTATGTGACGCAGGCGGTGCTGATCGCGAAGCAGCTTCCGGGCACGCCCGTGAAGCTGCTCTGGTCGCGCGAAGAGGATATGACGCAGGGCAAATATCACCCCGTCACGCAGTGCAAGCTCACCGGCGCCTTCGACGCCGACAATAAGCTCACTGCCCTGCATATACGCATTTCCGGCCAGTCGATTCTTTCGACCGTGCGGCCGCAGGCGGTGAAGAACGGCGTCGATCCGGCGGTGTTCCAAGGGCTGGTTTCGACCGGCGACGCACAGATCGGTTACGACGTTCCCAATCTTCTCGTCGAGCATTCGATGCGCAACCCGCCCGTCCCGCCGGGCTTCTGGCGCGGGGTGAACATCAACCAAAACGCCATCTATCTCGAGTGTTTCATGGACGAGCTCGCCCATGCGACGGGCGAGGACCCGTTGGCCTTCCGGCGCAAGCTGATGGCGAACCATCCCAAGCACCTCGGCGTGCTCGAGGCCGTCGCCGCGCGCGCCGGCTGGGACAAGCCAGCGCCGGATGGCGTTCATCGCGGAATCGCCGGCTATATGGGCTACGGCAGCTATGTCGCGGCGGTCGCGGAAATCTCCGTCGCGCAGGACGACAAGATCAAGATCCACCGCATCGTCGCGGCGACGGACCCCGGCTACGCGGTCAATCCGGCGCAGATCGAGCGGCAGATCGCGGGCTCATTCGTCTATGGCCTCTCGGCGCTCTTTCACGGCGCGATCACCACCAAGGACGGCCGCGTGGAGCAGGAGAATTTCGACAGCTACGAGTCGATGCGCCTCAAGGACATGCCGAAGGTCGAATGCATCGTCATGCCGAGCGGCGGTTTCTGGGGCGGCGTCGGCGAGCCGACCATCTGCGTCGCGGCGCCCGCTGTGCTGAACGCCTATTTCGCGGCGACGGGCAAGCGCATCCGATCGGTCCCGCTCAAGAACGCAAATATCGGCTTCGTGTAAGCCTGACGAGGTCGGCGGGCGTGTCCACATCGGCCAATATGCGGGCGTCGTCGATCGAAAGCTCGACGACGCCGTCGACCCTGCGCAGCAGGCGCCGCGCGCCTTCGTCGCCTCGAAGCTGCGCCAGTTGCGGGAAGAGCCCGCGCGCGAGCAAAACCGGATTTCCGCGCTCGCCGTGGCAGACGGGGACGACGGCGGCGCAATGCGGCGTGGCTTCGAACGCCGTGATGAGCGCGTCGAGAACCGGCGCCGAGACGTCGGGCATGTCGCCGAGAAGGATCAGCGCGCCGTCGACTTGGTCGGCGGCGGCAAGGCCAATGCGAAGCGACGAGGCGAGGCCGCTCGAGAAATCCATATTGTGCGCATAGCTGACCGGCAGGCCGGCGAGCGCCGCCGCGACCTCGCGCTGCTCATGTCCTGTCACGACGACCACGCGGCATGCGCGCGAGGCAAGCGCCGTCTCGGCGACATGGCGTAACAAAGGCTGGCCGTCGAGCGGCGCGAGCAGCTTATTCTCATCGGCGCCGAAACGCGCGCCGCGCCCAGCCGCGAGAATAATGGCGGCGACGACCGGCGCCCTGCGCATCAGCCCACGACGCAGCTTGTCGAAGAAGCGTCCTGCACCAGCCGGCGCAAAGGCTTCTGGCCCCGGGCAAGAATGATTTCCGCCAGGATCGACACCGCGATCTCGGCCGGGCTGATGGCGGCGATGTCGAGGCCGATCGGCGCCCGCAGGCGCTCCAGCGCGAAGGGCGTGACGCCGCTCGCCTTCAGCCGCTCGACGCGCCGCGCATGCGTGGCGCGCGATCCGAGGGCGCCGACATAGAAGCAATCCGATGCGAGCGCGAGGCGCAGCGCGGGGTCGTCGATCTTCGGGTCATGGGTGAGGACGACGACCGCCGTGGCGGCGTCGAGCCCGATGTCCGGCAGGGCCTCGTCGGGCCAGCGCATATCGAGCCGGGCCTGCGGGAAGCGCTCGGCGGAGGCATAGGCGCCGCGCGGATCGACGATCGTCACATCGAAACCGGCAAGGGCCGCCATGACCGCCAGCGCCTGCGCGACATGCACCGCGCCGACGACGAGTAGACGCGGCCCCGGTCGGTAGTGATTGACGAAGAGCCGCCGCCCTTCGTGCCGGACGAGCCCGCTTTTGCCGTCGCGCAGTTGCGCATTCAGCGCCGCAAAATCATCCGCGCGAAGCAATTGCGCCGCGCCGCCCTCGAGCGGCGTGATGACGGCGCAGGGCCGTCGGGCGGCGATTTCGCGGTTCAGGGCCGAAAGCAGGACGAGGCGGTCCGCGTCTATCCTTTCAATGTGAACCGCAATGCGCCCGCCGCAGGAGAGACCGACGCGCCAGGCGACCTCGTCGGCGACGCCGAACTCCAGAAATCGCGGCGCGCCGTCGGCGATGGCGTCCTGCGCCGCGGTGATCACCTCTCCCTCGACGCAACCTGCCGAAACCGAGCCGCAGAAGGCTCCCGCTTCGTCGACGGCAAGATGAGAGCCGATCGGACGCGGCGCCGATCCGAAAGTTTCGACGACCGTCGCGAGAGCGACGCCCCGCCCCATCCGACGCCAGCTTTCGGCCTGACGCAACACGCCGGCGTCGTCGACGGGAGCGGAAAGCCTGGTCTCGTTCACGCGCGCGGCCTCCGCCATCCAGCGGACGGGTCGCCCGCTCATCTTAATTATAGCAAAAGCGTAGGATTTAAAGCCTCAATCGCGCAGCGACACGCCGACGACCATGCCGTCCTCGAACCAGCTCGCGAGAAATTGCGCAAGCCGCTCGGGTTCGATGTCGCCGGATTGCTGAAAAGCCGCCATTTGGCAGATGTCGCCGAAGGCGCGGCCGGCCCTGGCTTCGCAGAGCGCGACATATTCGGCGGGCTCCAGCTCGCGATAGGCTGTCTCTTCATTGCAGCGCCAGACCGCGACGGCTTCGGCCTCCTCTGCGCTCTGAGGCTCGGCGTCCCCTTCGTCCGCCTCCGCCTCCTCCGGCTCCTCGTCATCCTCCGCCGCCGCGGCCTGATAAGCCGCCAGAACGCCCACCGGCTGCTCCAGCAGAATGAGGCTCGGATGGAAGTCGAAAACGAAGCGCGGCGAATCCTCGGGCGCAAAGCCCGCGAGCGCCTGTATCGTCAGCGGCTCGGCGTTCGGCGCGTCGAAAGCGTCGACCATGGCGCGTTCCAGAAAGGCCATGGCGATCGCGCGCGCATCGTCGCGCCAGGACGCATGTTGGCGCATATAGTCCGGCAGGCCGGTCGTGTACCACCGGGCGTTGCGGCACTGTGGCGGATTGGCGGCCACATAGCCGCCGACCAACGTCTCGAAGGCCTCGTCCCCGATCAGCGCGCGCAGGCCGGGGTAATCTTCATAGAGGAAGCTCTCCAGGCGAATGCGGTAGCCCGACTGATAGACATGCAGAAGCTCGGCCCGCTCGGCGCCGCGCTGCGACTCACGCAGCTCCTTCAAAAGCGGCGCATCCGCGTCCCCTGGACCGCCGAGTATGCGCGCCTGAAACAGCGCCTGAAAGTCGGCGAGCTTCATGCCGCGCTCAACGCCTTTTCCGCGGCGATGCGGGCGTCGATGTCGCGCATGCGCTGCAATTCTTCCAGAAGCTCCGAGAAGGGCGGGAAATTGTCGTCGCGTTCGATCATCGCCGAGACGTCGCCGAAGCGGCGGCGGGCATGTTCGTATAGCGCCCAAACCTCCTCGCAGATCGGCTGGTCGTGGGTGTCGACGCGATGCGTCTCGTGATTCGTGTGGCCAGCCATGTGGAATTGCACCACGCGCTCGACCGGGACGGCGTCGATGAAGGCCACCGGATCATAGCCGTGATTGAAGCAGGACACGAAGACATTATTGACGTCGAGCAGCAACAAACAGTCGGCGCGCTCGGCCATCTCCTTCACGAATTCCTGCTCGCTCATATCGGAGGACACGAAAGAAACATAGGTCGACGCGTTTTCGACGACGAGCTGGCGCTTGAGATAGTCCTGCACCCGGCAGATGCGCTCGACGATGTGGTCGAGCGACTCTTTTGTATAGGGGATCGGCAGAAGGTCGTGCAGCGAGAGGCCGTGGACGCCGGTCCAGGCGACATGGTCCGAGACCCAGGCCGGCTGCACGCGCTCGATCAGCGCTTTCAATTCAGCGAGATAGTCGAAATCCAGCGGATCGGTCGAGGCGAGCGACATGGCGACGCCATGCATCACGATCGGATAATCGGCGCGAATCGCGTCGAGCATCGAGAGCGGGCGCCCGCCCGCGACCATGTAATTTTCGGAGATGATCTCGAACCAGTCGACGGGCGGCCGGTTCGACATAATCTCCTCGTAATAGATCGGGCGGAGGCCAAGACCATAGCCGAGCGGGGCTGGCTTCTGCATGCGAACATCCCCTGCCTAAAATGGGCGCCGGCCCCGAGGGAGCCGGCGCCAAAACCTTACTTCGTGTGGCACTTGCTCTTCATGTTGCAAGCGCCCTTGCTGTGATGACAGGACGACTTGTGGTGGCAGCCATGGCGGCAGGAAGCCTTGCTCTTACCCACGTTATGCTTGCAGACGCCGGTCTTGGTCATGCAGGCGGTCTTGCCGCCGCACTGGCCCTTGGACATGTTGCACAGATGCGAACCATGGGCGGCGGCGGGGGTGACGACGGCGCCGCTCAGCGCCAGGCCGACAGCCGCCGCGGCGAGCGCCGCGCCGGAAACGATTTTCGTCTTCATACACTATCCTCCTTTGAAAACCCCCATTGGGGGGTGATAATCGGCGCGCCAAATTGGCCTCATGCGCCGAAACCGAATTATTTGCCTTCTCCCGGCTTGATCTCGGCGGGTTTCGCCTCGCCCGCCGGCGCGTCCTTGCTCTCGGCCTTGGCCGGGCAGCCGTTCTTGTTGCTGCATTTGTTCTTCTCGACCGCCGCCTTGGGAGCGCGCTGGTGAGCCTTGTGCTTGGCCAGGGCAGGACCCGCGCCAGCAATTGCGATGGACAGCGCGGCGGCGGAAAGGGCAGCGCCGGAAAGGATATTCCGCTTCATAAGCTTCGATCTCCAACTGGCCTCGCGCCCCGTCGCTCGCCCCGCAAGCATAGGCGTGAATATTGACCTCCTGCCTAGCTAGCAGGAATCGGCCCAGATTGCGACAGTGAGTGAGAACTTGCTCATACAACGCCGCCGCCGCCGGTCTTGACGCAGCGCATCAACTCTCTCCGCGAGCGCGCGCATGGCGGCGCTTGCGGGGGCGGCGGCGCGCTGTTAAATAGACCCTCGCGCGTCGAACCTTTCGCTTGGCGCGCGTGTCACTCGGTTTTCGTCCATCGGGCCGCGCCGGCCAGTTCGTTGCTACGAACTTTTCGTCTTCGAGAGCGTTTTGCCGCGCCCGAGACGTTCCGATTGTCGAAAACCCTCCGCAACGCCAAACCCAAGCCGGCGCCGCCCGACCAGGGCCCTCAGGAGAACAAATGTCCGCCACGACCGATCGCGCCCCCACGCGCGAAGACTTTGCCGCCCTGCTCGAGCAGAGCTACGGCGATAACGAGGCTTTCGAAGGTTCCGTCATCAAGGGGCGCGTCGTCGCCATCGAGAAGGACGTCGCCGTCATCGACATCGGTCTGAAGACCGAAGGCCGCGTCGCCCTCAAGGAATTCACCGGCTACGGCCGCGACCCCGCTCCCGCCGTGGGCGAAGAGGTCGAGGTCTATCTGGAGCGCGTCGAGAACGCTCTGGGCGAAGCCGTCATCTCGCGCGACAAAGCGCGCCGCGAGGAGAGCTGGGTCAAGCTCGAAAAGGCCTTCGAGACCAATGAGAAGGTCGAGGGCGTCATCTTCAATCAGGTCAAGGGCGGCTTCACCGTCGATCTCGACGGCGCCGTGGCCTTCCTGCCGCGCTCGCAGGTGGACATTCGTCCGATCCGCGACGTCGGCCCGCTGATGAACGTGCCGCAGCCGTTCCATATCCTGAAGATGGACCGCCGCCGCGGCAACATCGTCGTCTCGCGCCGCACGGTGCTGGAGGAGAGCCGCGCCGAGCAGCGTCACGAGATCGTCGCCAACCTCGAAGAGGGGCAGGTGATCGACGGCGTCGTGAAGAACATCACGGATTACGGCGCCTTCGTGGATCTGGGCGGCATCGACGGCCTGCTGCATGTCACCGACATCGCGTGGCGCCGCGTCAACCATCCGTCCGAGGTGCTGACCATCGGTCAGACCGTCAAGGTGAAGATCATCAAGATCAATCACGAGACGCACCGCATCTCGCTCGGCATGAAGCAGCTCCTCGAGGATCCGTGGCAGGGCATCGAGGCCAAATATCCGATCGGCGCGAAGTTCCATGGCCGCGTGACCAACATCACCGACTACGGCGCCTTCGTGGAGCTGGAGCCGGGCATCGAGGGCCTGGTCCACGTCTCCGAAATGAGCTGGACCAAGAAGAACGTGCACCCCGGCAAGATCGTCTCGACGAGCCAGGAAGTCGACGTTCAGGTGCTCGAGGTCGATCCGGTCAAGCGCCGCATTTCTCTCGGCCTCAAGCAGACCCTGCAGAATCCGTGGGAAGCCTTCGCCGAGAAGCACCCCGTTGGTTCGACCGTCTCGGGCGAGGTCAAGAACAAGACCGAGTTCGGCCTCTTCATCGGCCTCGATGGCGACGTGGACGGCATGGTCCATCTCTCCGACCTCGACTGGAACCGTCCGGGCGAGCAGGTCATCGAAGAGTATAAGAAGGGCGACGTCATCAACGCTCAGGTTCTCGACGTCGACGTCGAGAAGGAGCGCATCTCGCTCGGCGTCAAGCAGCTTGCGGGCGATCCCTTCGCCACCGTGGGCGGCGGCGAGGACGGCGGCGAGGTCAAGAAGGGCGCCGTGGTCACCTGCGAGGTGATCGAGGTCAAGGACTCCGGCATCGACGTCAAGATCACCGGCGCGGATCTGACGACCTTCATCAAGCGCAGCGAGCTGGCGCGCGATCGCGCCGACCAGCGCCCCGAGCGCTTCGCCGTCGGCGAGAAGGTCGACGCCCGCGTCACCCTGTTCGACCGCAAGGCCCGCAAGGTCGCCGTCTCGATCAAGGCGCTGGAAGTCGCCGAAGAGAAGGAGGCGATCGCCCAATACGGCTCGGCCGACTCGGGCGCGTCGCTCGGCGACATCCTCGGCGCGGCGCTCAAGGCCCGCGAAGAGGGTCCGAAGAAGTAATCTTCGGAACGATCCGAGGTTCGAAAAAATCGGAAGGCCTGCGCGATTCGTTCGCGCAGGCCTTTTTCGTTGGATCGACTTTCATTCGACCGCCGATTTACCGCCCATTAACCATGCCGGCAGGCGCTATCGTACCGTTAACCTTAGTTTTTCCTAGATTTGCGCAACATGCGGCAAATGTTGACGCGCCTTGAGCGCGCGAGCGCCGGAGTTGAGTGATGCGTGCGACCTCTTTCGACCGTGACCCTGCCGAAACCGCCTATCGCGGCCCGCTACGCGCGCGGCCGGAGGGCGTCCAAGCCGCTCTGGGGATGGGCGTCGTCTCCTCGGTTATCCTCGCCGGCGCCGCGCTGCTGATTCGCCTGCCTGCTCCGGCCCCCGAGATTGCGGATGCAGCGCCTGTCGCCATCGAGACTCCGGCGAAGATCACAGCCAAGGCTGCAACGGCGGTCGATAACCCGGCCGCCGCGGCGCTCGATATCGCCTCGCCGGAATTCAAGCACGAGAAGAAAATTGTCGCGGTCGGAGAGAAGAAAGACGGAACGCCGCGCGTCGATAGTCTGACGATCGGCCAATTCGTCGCCGGCGCCACATTCCTGCGCATCGACGTCCACCCGAATCTCGATCCCCGGGCGACCAACGCCGATTTCTATCTGGACATGAAGAATCACGCCGCGGCGGCCGGCCTCACCGCCGCAAAGATCGCCCAGCGCTCGATGGTCCCGACCCGCTTCGGCGCCTTCGAAACGGCGGATATCCGCCTCTCCCGGACAGGCGGCGAAGGCGCCGAGGCGAGCGAACGCGCCTGCCTCGCCACGCGCCTCGTCGAACCCAAGGCCTCGCTCGAAATCGCCGGCATCGCCTGCGGCGCGGCGGGCAAGCCGATAGATCGCGTGGCCCTCGCCTGCGCTCTGGACAAATTGAGCTATTCGGCTGGCGCCGACAACAAGGCGCTCAACGACTTCTTCCTCAACGCAGAGCTCGCGCGCGGCCCGGGCTGCGCCAATGTCTCGCGCGACGATCTCACAGCCTCCATCCCGCCGCAAAAGAACGCCCACGCCAAGCCGACCCCCGGCAAGCCGAGCGTCGTCAAGCCGGTCGTCAAAGCGAAGAAAAAAACCCATGTGGCGGCGCAACCGGCGGCCGTCGTGCAGCAGGCGGGCGAAACGGAACAATAGGTCAGCTTCGTCTCGCTTTTGCGGTGCGATACTATATATGATGTAGCCGAAGCGTCGAGCTCAAGAGGTTGGAGATGCGCAAAGGACTGAATTTCTCGGTGGGCCTCGCCTGCCTGATTGCGATCGCCGCGGGCGGCGACGCCCTCGCCAAATCGCATCGCCGGCCCGCCTACGCCATTTCGCAGAACCAGCTCGCCGACAATGGCCGCGCGCCGGTCGAGGTCGAGCGCCGAAGCTGGCTCGATCCGGGCACCAAGGTGCCTGTCGGCAGCACCAACCGCTACATGCTGCAGCAGACCTATTTCAATCGCGATCCGATCGAGTCCAATCAGCGTAGCTGGTATATGCAGGAGACCGCCCCGCAGCGGCCGCCCTACAACACGGACATGATCGTGCCTTATGACGAGGGCCTGCCGTTCGACTGGCCGTAACGCTGTCGCGAAAGCGACTTGACTCGGGGAGCGACTTTCTTTAGCTCCCCATGATCCTGAGGCGGGAACGCCGCTTCAGGCCAGCACCCGTGGCGTTCGATCGAACGCCTGTCGGCCGGTGATCTTCCGGCAGAGGAGGGCGCGTTCTTCATCCCCGGCGCCGCCGGGCGCGTGTGAAGAGGCGCGGTTTTGAAGGCGTTGCGCCCCGGGCGATCGGCTCCGGGCGCTTTATCGTCTTTTTCGCCTCTCGCATGTTGGACGCGACCATGAGAGGACGAAAGTAAAGTGACGAAGCGCGCAGAAGCCAAGTATAAGCTCGACCGCCGCCTGGGCCAGAACATCTGGGGCCGCCCGAAGAGCCCCGTGAACCGCCGCGAATATGGCCCCGGCCAGCATGGTCAGCGCCGCAAGGGCAAGCTCTCCGACTACGGCACGCAGCTCAAGGCCAAGCAAAAGCTCAAGGGCTATTACGGCAACATCTCCGAGAAGCAGTTCCGTAAGTATTACGCCGAAGCCATCCGCATGAAGGGCGACTCGGGCGACAATCTGATCGGCCTGCTGGAGCGCCGTCTCGACGCGGTCGTCTATCGCGCCAAATTCGTGCCGACGGTCTTCGCCGCGCGCCAGTTCGTCAACCACGGCCATATCCGGGTCAACGGTCGCCGCGTGAACATCCCGTCCTATCTCGTGAAGGTCGGCGATGTGATCGAGGTGAAGGAATCCTCGAAGCAGGCCGTGACGGTTCTGGAAGCGGTCGGCCTCGCCGAGCGCGACGTGCCGGAATATTACGACGTCGATCACTCCAAGATGACCGCCAAGCTCTCGCGCGTCCCGCATGCGACGGAAGTGCCCTACCCGGTCCAGATGGAGCCGAACCTCGTCATCGAATTCTATTCGCGCTGATCGACGCGCGGACATACGCCTGCGGGCGACAAGTTTGCGGGCCCCGTTTCGGGGCCCGCTTTTTTTTGAAGGCGGCGGAAATGCTCGTTTTCGACCGCCTGCCTCTCGGCTCACGCCAGACGCTTTATCGCATGCCCCGCAAAGGCGTAGGCGATCCATAAAAAGCCCACGGAAGACACGGTAAAGCTGAGGGCCGTGTAGGCGCGCCAAATCTTTTTGTTCCAGAAATTCGGGTCGAAAGCGGCAATCGTGAAGACCGTTGGATTAGAGAAACCGCCAACCGCCACGCACCAGCAAGCAATCACCGGCAAGTCCACTCCCGCGCCATAAAAGGCGGCGCCGAAGAGCGCCATCAGCGCATAGTCGATATGGGCCCGGATCATCGTCTTGTAATCGACGACGAAACGATCGACCGCTTCGATCGGGAACCATTTTGCCAATGTCATGAGCCAGGCGGTGGTGATGAGGGCGGTGAGGCAGGCGGCGGAGCCGATGAGCAAAACTTCCAAGACGCTCTCCTTTTGATTTTCGAGCTTGGGTTGATCCATGCCCGACTCATCGCTCACGCTTTGGACATTTTCTTCGGAATATGGCCCCGAACGCCTTGGGAAATTTGCCCGATCTCGGCTCTGACGCCGCAGCGTCGTTGAAGGCAGCCGGGCCATCGCTTACTTTTGCGCCCACGCGCAGTCCGCCTTTCCGTCCGGAGCCTATGATGCAACTGATGTTTCGTCTCATCCTGCGCCTCATCGGGGTCGTTCTGCTGTGCCTCGCGGTCACGGCGGGCTGGGTGATGGCCGACGCCCACCACAGGATCGGCGCGGAGACGGCGGCCTCGGCCGAACGCGCCTCGAAAGGCCTGGAAAATCTGTTCTGGCGCGAGATCCTCTGGCGCAGAAGCCTGCGCGACGATCGGCTGCTTTTGCCCCCGACCGAATGGGAGACGCTGGAGACCCTCAAGCTGATCGCGCCGGGCGTTTGCATCTCTTTCCGCTCCGGCGCCAATCAGGAGCCGCGCCGGCTCTGCAGCCAGATCGACAGCGTGGGAACCCCCGCGCCGAAATGGTTCGCCGCCGCCTACGAAAGCCTTTTTGGCGGGCAGGCGCCGGTCTCGCGTCGCGTTTCGGTTCGTGATCCCGGCGCTCTCGTCGTCGCGACGGCCGATCCCGGAGCGGCCGTTCGTCAGGCGTGGAGCCAGATTTCGGTGGTCCTGACGGTCGCAGCGGCGATGGCCGTCGGCATTTGTCTCCTGGCGGCCTTTGTCATCGCCCATGCCCTGGCGCCGACCGGGCGGATCGTGGACGGCCTGCACGATTTGGAGGCGGGAAACTATCGGCGCCGCATCGACGTCGAGGGCGCCGGCGAATTCGGTCTGATCGCCCGCGCCGTGAACGATCTGGCGGCGCGTCTGGCGCAAATCACCGCCGAGCGCATGGCCCTGACGAAACGCCTGTTCGAAGTTCAGGAGGATGAGCGCCGCGCGCTCGCCCGCGACCTTCATGACGAGTTCGGCCAATGTCTCACCGCGACCATCGCCTTCGCCGCGGCGATCGAGGCCGGCGCGCCCGATCGCCCGGACCTCGCGCAAGATGCGCGCGCCATTGGCCGAACGGCCAAGCGCATGATGGCCACGCTGCGTCAAACCCTCGCGCGGCTTCGCTCCCAGGATCTCGAGGAATTGGGCCTCGAAGCCTGCCTCATTCAACTCGTGGCGGGCTGGAACGCGCAGACATCGCCCAAGGCCGTCGTTCATCTGGACGTGTTGGGGAACCTCGCCGCCGTTCCCGCCGCTGTTTCGACGAGCCTGTATCGCATCGCGCAGGAGTGCCTGACGAACGCCATGCGCCATGGCGATCCCCACGACGTCTATCTGCGCGTCGAGCGCCTCGCCGCCAATGACGGACTCGTCGCGCTGACGGTCGAAGACGATGGCGGCGGCGATCCGGCCAGTCTCGACCAGTCGACCGGGCATGGGGTTTTGGGCATGCGCGAGCGCGTCGCCGCATTTGGCGGAAGGCTGACGGTCGGCCAGGCCGCGAGAGGCGTCAAAATCGCGGCGCAAATCCCCCTTGCCGCTTTGAGCGCGCCTGCCCCGATGGAGCTGCCGAGCGCAGCGTGATCGAAAAGGCGGAAGCCTGATTGGAGCGCAAGCGGAGCCCTAAGCGGCCCGCTCCCTCCTTCCGCCCCCAGCCCGCGACGCTGTATGCTCCCCCCAAAAAATCTCACAAAGGGGGAAACGACAATGTCTCAATTTCAAAACCGCCCGCAGCCCAAGGAAGAGCGCAGCCAGACGCCATTGTGGTTCGCCATCGCGGGCCTTCTCATCAGCGTCGCGAGCTTCAGCATGAAAGACCTGATGATCGGCGACGTCGTCTTTTGGGCGGGCGGCGTCTTCGCGGCGATCTCGCTCGTCTATTATTTCTTCCGCCCCACCCATGGCATTCCGACCAAGCGCAAATAGCGCGCTCCCCTTCCGCCAAAGAATCTTTGCCCGAAGCAGCGGAGCGATTATGTTCGCTGCGCCCTCTCCCAAGGAACAGGCCAACATGTCCTTTTCGTTTTTCTCGCTTTCCCGCCGCCGCCTCATTGTCGCCGCCGGCGCGATGCTCCTCGCCGGTCCGGCGCTGGCCGACAAAGCCGCCGCCGGAAAGGTGTCAGTCGAGGAGCTGATGGCGCCGAACGCCCTGCCCGACATTGTCGAGGGCGACGCCAATGCGCCGGTGACCATCGTTGAATACGCCTCCATGACCTGCAGCCATTGCGCGGCCTTTCACCATGAGGTCTATCCGGCGCTGAAGAAGAATTACATCGACGCGGGCAAGGCGAAATTCATTCTGCGCGAATTCCCCCTCGATCCGCTCGCCACCGCCGCTTTCATGCTGGCGCGCGAACTGGGCGACAAGCGCGACGCCGTGGTCGATCTGCTCTTCGCGCAGCAGAAGAACTGGGCTTTCGTCGACAAGCCGCTGGATGGTCTCGCCAGCGTGCTCAAGCAGGCCGGTCTCAGCCAGGATAAGTTCGAAGCGGTCCTCAAGGATCAGGCGCTTTACGAGAAGGTGAACGCCGTGCGCACCCGCGCCAATGAGAAGTTCGGCGTCAACTCCACGCCCACCTTCTTCATCAACGGCGACAAATATACCGGCGAAATCACCATCGACGATTTCGGCAAGATCATCGCTGCGAAGACGCCAGCGAAGTAACGGACCGCGAGCCTTCGGGCTCGGTTTGTTGATGAATCTCCGAGGCGGCCTCGTCCTTCGAGACGCGAGCTTCGCTCGCTCCTCAGGATGAGGCCTAAGTGTTTGGCGAAGTTGCAGAAGCCCTTGAAGCTGAGGAGCCTGCACAGCAGGCTTCTCGAAGCACGAGGGGCGATACCGCCACTTTGTCACACCATTTCCGTTTGATTAGCTCGCATTGGCGCGTGTCATTCCCGACGGGCCGAAGGCCCGATCGGGAATCCAGAGCCAAAATAGCCAGCGTTGCTCTGGATTCCCGATCGCTCGCTGCGCGAGCGTCGGGAATGACACCGAACCGATCAAGCGGATCTCGTATCCGTAGTCTGTGCGAGCCTCAGGCTCGCTTTCCAGGCTGCGCGCCTGAAAGCGCGCGGTCCTTAAAATACTGTCCGCCGCTCCAGCGCCGCCGCCAGCGTGCCTTCGTCGAGATAATCGAGCTCGCCGCCGACCGGCACGCCATGGGCGAGGCGCGTTACTTTCACGCCCGTCGGCGCCAAAAGATCGGCGATGTAATGCGCCGTCGTCTGGCCGTCGACGGTGGCGTTGACCGCGAGCACGATCTCGCGAACCTCCCCGGCGCGCGCGCGCTCGATCAGGCTCGCGATCGTCAAATCTTCCGGCCCGACGCCATCGAGCGGCGAGAGCACGCCGCCGAGCACGTGATAGCGCGCATTGAGCAGCCCCGCCCGCTCCAACGCCCAGAGATCGGCGACCGTCTCGACGACGACGAGAATCGAGGGGTCGCGCCGCGCGTCGCGGCAGATGGTGCAGGGATCGCTCGTATCGATATTGCCGCAGACCGAACAAGCGACGATCCTCTCCTGCGCGACGCGCATGGCGTCGGCAAGCGGGCTCAGCAGCTCCTCCCGCTTGCGGATGAGATGCAGCACGGCGCGCCGCGCCGAGCGCGGGCCGAGGCCCGGCAGCCGCGCGAGAAGCTGCACGAGCCTCTCTATTTCAGGACCTGCGACGCGTTCAGCCATCGAGCGCTTCCGTCATTGCGAGGAGCGGCAGCGACGAAGCAATCTAGGAGCGCCATCACGGCTCTGGATTGCTTCGCTCCGCTCGCAATGACGGTCCATGATTTGGCTCAGAACGGCAGCTTGAAGCCCGGCGGCAGTTGCAGCCCGCCGGTCATCGCCTTCATCTTCTCGGCCATTACCTCATCCGCCTTGGCGCGCGCCTGCATATGGGCGGTCAGGATCAGGTCTTCGAGGATTTCCTTCTCCTGCGGCTTCACGAGGCTCTCGTCGATGAAGATCGACTTCATCGCGCCCTTGGCGGAGAGCGTCACCCGCACCAGTCCGCCGCCGGCCTCGCCCTCGACTTCGATGTTTTCAAGTTCGAGCTGCGCTTCGGCCATTTTGGCCTGCATCTGCTGCGCCTGTTTCATCAGGCCCATGAAGTCCATCATCGACGCTTCTCCTCAATCTTCCTCGGGCGGCGACATGTCGTCATATTGCACATCCGCCGCCTCCTCCGCGCCAGCGCGCGAGGCTTGGTCGTCCTTGCTGCGCACGGCGATAATCTGCGCCCCTGGGAAATGCGCCAGCACGCTGGCCACAACCGGATCGGCCTCCAGCCCCGAGCGGCGCTCGGCCTCTTGCGCCTCGCGCTTTTCCTTCAGCGTCGGCGCGCCGCCGGCGGCGACGATCGACACCATCCAGCGCTCATTGGTCCAAAGCTGCAATTTCTGCATGAGCGCGGACGCCAGCTCGCGCGAGCCGCCCGGCGCGAGCTCGAATTCGATACGCCCCTGCTCGAAGCGCACCAGCCGCACGTCGGATTCGAGCGAAATCTTCAGCCGAATCTCGCGTTTTTCCTCGGCGAGGGCGACAAGCGCCTCGAAGCTCGCGATGGCCACTCCGGGCGCGGCGGGCGCAGGCTGCGCCACGGCGGGTCTGGCGGCGACGGGCCCGCGTGCGACTGGCGCCGAAACGCTCGCCGCAAAGGGCGCGCCGCGCGGCGCGCTCGCGGGTGTGGCGGAGGCGGCCGCAGCGCCGGGCGCGCCATAGCCCAATTGCTTGAGCACATCGCCCGGCGTCGGCAGGTCGGCGGCGTAGGCCAGCCGCACCAGCACCATATCGGCCGCCTGCAAGGGCCGCTGCGAGCCGCGCAGCTCGTCGACGCCCTTCATCAAAATCTGCCAGGCGCGGGTGAGCGCCGGCACGGAGAGCCGTTCGGCCGCCTCCTGCCCGCGCCGCTTTTCCTCCGGCGTCAGCGCGGCGGATTGCGCCGTCTCCGGAGCGAGCTTCAGGCGCGTCGCAAGATGGGCGAACTCCGCCATTTCCAGAAGCGCCTGCGCGGGATCGGCGCCGCCGTTATATTGGTCTTCGAGCAAGGCGATGGCCTTGGCCACGTCGCCCGCCATCACGGCCTCGAAAAGGTCGATCACCCGCGACTTGTCGGCGACGCCGAGCATCAGCCGCAGATCGTCGGCCTTGATCGCCCCATTGGCGCTATGCGCCGAGCCATAGGCGATCGCCTGATCGAGCAGAGAGAGCGAATCGCGGACAGACCCCTCCGCCGCGCGGGCGATCATGGCGAGCGCGTCGGGCTCGATCTCGACGCTCTCCTTCTCGCAAATTTTGCGCAGATGCTCGGCCAAAAGCCCCGCGTCGATGCGGCGCAGATCGAAGCGCTGGCAGCGCGAGCGCACGGTGACCGGCACCTTGTCGATCTCGGTCGTGGCGAAGATGAATTTCACATGCTCCGGCGGCTCTTCCAGCGTCTTCAGCAGGCCGTTGAAGGCGGCCTTGGAGAGCATGTGCACTTCGTCGATGATATAGACCTTGGTGCGCGCCATCACCGGGCGGTAGCGGGCGTTGTCGATGATCTCGCGGACGTCGTCGATGCCGGTGTGGGAGGCGGCGTCCATCTCCAGCACGTCGACGTGGCGGGAGTCGATGATCGCCTGACAATGCACGCCGAGCGTATCCATATGGATGGTCGGCTGGTTGACCGCCGCGCGGCCGTCCGTGGCCGGCAGCTCGTAATTGAAGGCGCGGGCGAGAATGCGGGCGGTCGTGGTCTTGCCGACGCCGCGCACGCCGGTCAGCAGATAGGCCTGATGGATGCGGCCGAGATCGAAGGCGTTCTCCAGCGTGCGCACCATCGGCTCCTGGCCGATGAGGTCGGCGAAGCTCGAAGGCCGATATTTGCGCGCAAGGACGCGATAGGCGGCGGGAGGCGCGCCGGCGCCTTGCGGATCAGGAAACAGCGCGTCGTCCATGACGAAGTACTAAAGGCTTGCGAACGCCTTTTCTACCGCCCCGCGGCAAAAATCTACCGGCTTCGCCCATCGTAATGCGCCGATTTCAGCGCCCGGGGGTCGACGCCATCGAGACAATTGACGTTGACCGCGACCGTCGGCGCGCCGTCCGGCGTCTCGCCATAAGCGAAAGGCTCGATCCCGCAGATTTTGCAGAACTGGTGACCGATCTTCTTCGTGTTGAAGCGATATTCGGTCAGGGCGTCAGCGCCCTTTTGCAGGTGGAACTTATCCGCGGGCGCGAAGCTCAACACGGAGCCCAGCCGCTGGCATCGCGAGCAATTGCAGGTGATGGTGTGGTCGAGGTCGAGCGTCGCATCGAAGACGACGGCTTGGCACTGGCAGGAGCCGCGGTAAGACGCCTCGCTCATCAGCAGCTCCTCGCGCGGATCAAAGGTAGGAGGCTGGACGAAGACCCGCTCAAGCTCGTTAGGGCTGCTTCCTTCCGGATCTGACCCGGTTGGCGAGTGAAACGTCCAACGCCAACCTCCCGGGCCCTATGTGGCAGAGGTCGCGCGGCGATGCAAGGGGGCTAATTCTACCCGCGCATCAATGACACGCCGCCGTGATCACCTTTCTCAAAGCGTCGGCGCTCACGGGCTTCGTCAGGTGCTGGTCGAAACCCGCCGCCATGGCGCGCGCTCGATCTTCGTCTCGCCCCCACCCGCTCAGAGCAATCATGCAGAGGCCCGCCCCTTCGCGCATGGCGCGTATCCGCCGCGCAGCTTCATAGCCGTCGATCGCCGGCATCCCGATATCGAGAAAGGCGACATCGGGCTTGAATTCGACCACGCAGGAAAGCGCCTCGATCCCGCTGAAGACGACCCGAACCTCGGCTCCCAAAGATTCGAGCAACAGACCCAGGCTCTCCGCGACGTCGACCTCGTCGTCGACAACCAGGACCCGTCGGTGGAGCCGCATGGGCGCGGCGCCGTCGAAGGTTTCGCAATCGTCGCTCTGCGTGGCAGCCAAAGGCAGGCTCACCACAAATTCGCTGCCCCGGTCGGCGCCGCCGCTGTAAGCGACGACGCTGCCGCCGTGCATTTCGACAAGGCTCTTCACAAGCGCGAGCCCAATGCCGAGGCCACCCTGCATGCGGCCTGCGGTCCCGTCGGATTGCGAGAAGAGACCGAAGATGTGGGACAGCATTCCCTGGGGAATGCCAATCCCGTCGTCAGCCACGCGGACAATCGCAAGCGCCCCATCGCGCTCGAGCGTGACCTGGATACGGCCGCCGGGCGGCGTGTATTTCGCGGCGTTATTGAGGAGATTTGCGAAGATTTGCGTGAGGCGCACCGGATCGCCGTCGACGACCAGCGGCTCCTCATCCAGCGAGATGCTCAATTTGTGGCGCGCGCTGGCGATCAGAGGCTCGCTGATCTCGGACGCCCGATGGATTGTTTCGGCAAGAGAGACAGGGCGTCGCTTGAGCGCGATCTTGCCGGTCGTGATGCGGGACGCCTCCAAAAGGTCGTCGACGAGCTGGACGAGATGGTCCGTTTGCCGTTCGATCATCGCGAGCAATCGGCTTGCCTTGTCCTTAGACGCCTCGTCGTCGTCCAACCGTCTCAAGACATGAACCGCGCTCCGGATGGGCGCCAGCGGGTTACGCAGCTCATGCGACAGCGTGGCGATAAACTCGTCCTTCTTGCGATTGGCGGCCTTCTGCTCATCGAGCGCGTCGCGGATTTGATACTGCAGGCGGCGCGCCTCTAGGGCGGAGCGAAGCGCGCTGATCAGCGTGCGCCGTGGGACGGGCCGCTCCAGGAAGCTGACATTGGGTCGAATTTCGAGCGCACGCAGCAACGGGAAATTATGGGAGGAGGCGCCTCTCCCCAGCAGGACGACAATCGGCATGGAAGACCAAGGGGGCTCGGCGCCAAACAGCGAACCCCACTCACCCGGGTGAGCGCGCGGCAGCGCCTCCTCCGAAACCATTACCGCGCCCGCTCCGCCGGCAATCTCCAAACGGAGTTGCTCCACTCCGGCACAGACGCAACTGGGCAGGCCCGTGCGGCTGAGCGTCTGCTGGGCGAGAACAGCGTCGCGGCCGTGCGGCGTGAGGATCAGAATGCGAAAATCCTTCCCGTCGCCGCCGACTCCGCAGGAGTCGCGCCAAGTCATTCACATCCCCTTCGGGCTGGCCTCACCCGCGAAGACAGGCGTGCCGGTGAGCACGCCGCTAAACCCCTCGAGAGGTTCGCTGACATCTATGCGACCGTGCCCCACCACGAGTTCACGGATTGTGTGCTCGTGCCCCCCGGTCCGCTTTTTGACGACCGACAGAGCCTTATGAGCGCGCCCTTCATCTCGAAGTAACGCAGCAGGAAGACATTGTCGGCGAGAAAGCTGAGATCGATCGGCGTCGCCGTCTCGGGGCCGAGAATGCCATGCTGGGTGAGGGTCAGCAGGGTCACGACCTGGCGGCGGCTCAAATAGGAGATGAGCTCCCGTATGTGCAGGTACACGCTCGGCTCCTCCATCGCGGACTGAAGGTAGCCGTTCAAAGTGTCGACGACCACCACCTTCGCGCCATTCGCTTCGACGTGGCGGATGAGAAGGCTGGCGACCTGGCCCGCGCTGAGCTCCGCCGGATCGAGATGTATGACGCTGACAAGCCCTGCCTCTTTTGCGGCCTGGATTTTGAGTCCCAGGCCCTCGCTTCGCGCTATATAGGTGGGGATGTTCTCGTCGAAGAGAAGCACGCAACTTTTTTCGCCGCGCGCCGCCGCCGCCATCACGTAAAGCGTCGATATTGTGGACTTGCCGATACCGGCGGGCCCAACGACGAGCGTGCTGGACCCGCGCGCAACGCCGCCGCCGGTCAGTGCGTCGATCTCCGGAACGGCGCTTTCGAGCGGCTCAAAACTCGGCGTGGCCGCATAGCTCTGTGCGACGAGGCGGGGATAGACCTCGAGTCCCCCGGTCGTGATCGTGAAATCATGCGCGCCACTGAGATATCGGCAACCTCGAAGCTTTCGAACTCTGAGGCGACGCCGATCGGCGCCATAATGGAAATCGACTTGCTGCAGCTCGATAAGGCCGTCGGAAAGCGTTTGGCTGCGTAGATCCTTTTCGGTCATCGAGGCTTCGTCCAGCATCACTGTCGTGCAGCCGCGCGCGGCCATGAAATCCCGAATGCGCTTGAGCTGGCGCCGATGGAAGGCTGGCGTGGGCGCAACAACCCTCAGGCTGGAAATCGTGTCGAGGACCAACAGCGTCGGTTTTAGTCTTTCGACTTCCGAGAAGAGGTGCTGGAGGGTTTCGTCGATCTCCACCTCTGCTTCTGGAAAGAGGGTGTAATCCGACGTTGGAAGCTCCTCTCCGCCGCTCGCCTCCGACAAGGAGGTCATATGAACGCCTTCCAGGCTCCAGCCGTGGGATGCGACGATGCGTTCGAGCTGTTCGGGCGTCTCGGCGTTGGACGCCAGCAGACAGCTCTCGCCCCTCTGGGCGGCGGCAAGCAGAAACTGCAATGCGACGGTCGTCTTCCCGCTGCCGGGAGGCCCTTCGACCAAGATCAGCGCGCCGCGTGGAAGCCCTCCCTGCAAGACCTCGTCGAGGCCCGGAACGCCAGTCGGAAAGCGGGGCATTTCGATCATCGTTTGGGGCATCGCTGCGAAGAACCCTGCTTTCGGGAAACTGAGGACCAATCAAACCACTCCTGCAGCCCGCCAACAAGCGGGCTACGGCCGCCCGTTTTCAGCGGCTTGCCGTTCGGCGCCCGCCATCTTACCCAAGAGGCCAGGTTTTCGGCTCGGGAGGGGATCGTGGAGAACGTGACGTTTATTCACTGGTGGATGTCCCAGACGACCACAGTCATGGCGCTGACGCTGAGCGGGACCATGATCGCGCTGGCGCTCTTCCTCTGCTGGTTGAGCTTCGCCTCCCCTTTGTCGACGCGTATGCATAATTGGAAAGGCGTCGTTCCGCCCTTCGTCGGCGTGCCGGCGACGCTCTTCGGTCTCCTCATGACCTTTCTCTCGCAGGACGTCTGGGACGCCAACCGCCGCGCCTATAGCGCCCTCGCGTTGGAGCGCGAGGAATTGATGACCCTCATGACCCTGAGTGGCAATGGCGTCGGCGCCGACGATCTGCCGACAGCCCTGCGCAACTACATCGAGTCCGTGGTCGCCCTCGAGTGGAAGGCCATGGAAAACGGCGAGCCCGCGCCCGAGGCGGAAGCGGCGCTCAATGCGCTGACGCGGGTCGTGAGCACCGCGAAGGTCGAGCCCGCCTTCCAGCGCGCGCTGATCGACACGGTGTTGAAGCTGCGCTTGGCGCGCGAGCAGCGCCTCGCCATCGCCGGCGCCTATCCGGACGACCGCAAATGGGCGGCGGTGATCATCATCGCCTTCATCACGCAGATCGCCCTCGCCGTCGTGCATCTGGAGCGCGCCGGGTCGCAGTTGCTGGCGCAGGCGATTTTCAGCGCGGCGGCCGTCGTCGCCCTCTCCCTCGTCGCCTCCGTGGAGGAACCTTTTGCGCCGCCTAAGGGAGTGAGTTCGCTGCCGCTGGAGCAACTGCTGGAGCGGGCGGGAAAATGACGTTGGCCCGGGGCTGCCCCTCAATTCGCAGCGAAGCCGCCCTGCCCGCAAGCCCATATCTTGGCGAGATCAGCTTCCCCGTCTCTGTCCGGCAGAGTCGGAGCGGCTGGCTAATAGCTTTCTCCCACGGGTAATGATGTTTTCGAGATCAAAATCCTTGGTTCTCCCGGCTGCAACGTCAGCCAAGCCTTCTTTAATATCGCCTTTGACGGCCACAAGCTCCTGAGACTGCGGCAGGGTGACGGTGAGCCGTTCATGGTCCGCCATTTCGCTCTCCAATTTTGCCCAGCATACCGGGGCGGCGCGCGCCAAGAAAGCCATTGCGCCCGCGCCCCGCCCCGCCGCCGCTCAATTGGAACAGCCCAAGCACGCTCCGCGTTACGCGCTTCGAACGGCTGAAAGGGGCGTTTCAGTCAAGCGCGTCGAGGAAACCCATGGCGAAGCAGATGGACGAATGGGACGAAAAGGGTTCCGGGAAGGGAATGCAGGAGAAAACCAGCGGAAACGGCGAAAGGCAGAAAGCCGACGCCATCGAAATGCTGAAGGCGGACCACCGCCGCGTCGAGGGGCTTTTCGACAAATTTGAGCAGGCGAAGCGGCGCGCCGAGAAATCGAAGCTCGCACAGCAGATCTGCCTCGAGCTCACCATCCATGCGGAGCTGGAGGAGGAAATCTTCTACCCGGCCTGCCGCGAGCATGTCGACGACCCGCTGCTCGACGAGGCCCAGGTCGAGCATGACACCGCGAAAATCCTGACTGCCGAGATCGCCATGGGCACGCCGCAGAGCGACCCGTTCTTCGACGCGAAGGTGACGGTGCTCGGGGAATATGTACGCCGGCATATCCAGGAGGAGGAAAAGAGCCCCGACAGCATCTTCGCCAAGGCGCTGGAAGGCGGCGTCGATACGGCGGCGCTCGGCAAGCGGATGATGGCGCGGCGCGACGAGCTGATGGAGCAGTTCTCCGAGGAGCTGCTGCTGCCGCAACCCAAGACCCTGCATATTCAGTTGGCGCAGGAGGAGGAAGTCTGGGCCGAGCCGCCCGGCCGGGAAGCGCCGCGCGGCGGCCGCGGACGCGAAAGCTGGGAAAGCCGGCGCGGCGAGGAAGGACGCGGCTGGGAGGAAGAAGAGCGCCCGTCGCCCTGGGGCGGCCGCGAGGAGGAAGGACGCCGGCGGGGAGAGGAGGAGCCTCGCGGGGCCCGCGGCGGCTGGGAGGAGCGCCGGGGCGGGCAGGCGCAGGCGCGCGGCCGCGAAGAAGAGCGCGGCGGCCAATCTTCTCAGCATCGAGGCTGGCACGGCGATCCCAAACGCCACTCCGAGGCCTCGCGCCGCGGCTGGGAGCATCGTCGCTGAGCTGATCCAGTCACATTCGGATCGTAATCGAGCCGCGGCGTCCCCGCGGCTCTTTCTTTGAGCCGGGCCCGGCCATTCACCTTTCGCGCCGAAAGCGGGTGCGCGCGGGCGGGGCAATTGCTAAAGAAAACGCAAAATCGAGAGGAAAATTCCCGCGTGACCGCCGATAAAGCCCCCGACCGCCAAGCCCCGGAGAGAATCGCCGCCGACAGGCTCGCGGCCATTCTTGCGCATTTCGAACGGGCCGGCTTCACGCGCCACGAGCCCCGGCTTCTGCAGCCCGCTGGCGTTTTTCTCGATCGCTCGGGCGAAGATTTTCGCGGTCATCTCTATCTGACGACCAACGCCTCCGGCGCCGAGCTCTGCCTACGGCCGGAATATACGATCCCCGTGTGCCTCGATTATCTCGCGACGCCGCAAGCGGGAGAGGCCGCCGCCTTCGCCTATGGCGGCTCGATCTTCCGCGCGCCTTTGCACGGGGCGTCGGGCGAAGGGGAATTTCTGCAAGCTGGCATAGAGAGCTTCGGCCGCGACGATCGCGAGGCTGCTGACGCCGAAATTCTCGGCGCCGCGCTTGACGCCGCCGCCGCTGGCGGAGCCAAAGGGCTTTCGGTGCGCATCGGCGACGCCGGGTTGGTGTCGGCCTTTCTCGACGGGCTCGACCTGCCGCCGGTGTGGCGCCGACGCGTCGAGTCGGGCCATGCGCGCGCCCAGTCGATCGCTGAAATTTTCACGCCGCCCAACCGCCGCGGCGCCGAGCAGTCGGGCGTGCTCGCCGCGCTCGCCAAGGTCGACTCGGCCGACGCGCGGCGGCTGGTGGAAGACCTCCTCGCCATCGCCGGCATCACGCCAGTCGGCGGCCGCAGCGCGGCGGAGATCGCCGAGCGCTTCCTCGATCAGGCGACGCTCACCGAGGGCGCCGGCGTCTCGCCTGAGAAACGGGCCTTGGCGGAAGCCTTTTTCGCCATAGAAGGCGCGCCGGACATCGCTTCCGCGGCCCTGCGCAAGCTTGCCGAGGACGCCAAGCTCGACCTCACGGCGGCGCTCGATTCCTTCGACACCCGCGCGAGCTTCATCGCCGCTCGCGGCTTGAACCTCGACGACATGGTCTTCTCGGCGAGCTTCGCCCGTCACCTCGACTATTACTCGGGCTTCGTCTTCGAAGCGCGCCGCGCGGACGAGAGTGCGCCCGTCATCGGCGGCGGCCGCTACGACCGGCTTTTGAAGACGCTCGGCGCCAAGGCCGATATTCCGGCCGTGGGCGCCGCCATCTGGATCGATAGACTAGCCGGCGCCGCGCGCGCGGGAGAGGCGGCATGACGCAGAAGCTCATCGTGGCGACGCCCTCGAAGGGCCGCCTGCAGGAAAACGCCAACGCCTTCTTCGCCCGCGCCGGCCTGGAACTGACGCAGGGACGCGGCGCCCGCGATTATCGCGGCGCCATCGCCGGCCTCGACGGCGTCGAAGTGGCCTATCTCTCCGCCTCCGAGATCACCGGGCGCCTCGCGCGCGGCGACGTGCATTTCGGCATTACCGGCGAGGACCTCGTGCGCGAGGAGATTGCCGATCCCGAGAGCAAAGTGGAGCTGCTTGCGCCGCTGGGCTTCGGCCACGCCAATGTCGTCGTCGCGGTTCCGCAGGCCTGGATCGACGTGCGCGCCATGGCCGATCTCGCGGACGTCGCCGACGGCTTCCGCGCGCGCCATGGCCGCGGCCTGCGCGTCGCGACGAAATATCTCAACACCACGCGCCGCTTCTTCGCCCAGCATGGCGTCGGCGACTATCGCATCGTCGAAAGCTCCGGCGCCACCGAAGGCGCCCCGGCCGCCGGCTCCGCCGATCTCATCGTGGACATCACCACCACCGGCGCGACGCTCGCCGCCAATGCGCTCAAGATTCTCGACGATGGCGTGATCCTGCGCTCGCAGGCCAATCTGGTCGCGTCGCTCTCGGCGCCCTGGAGCGAGACGGCGAAGGAGGCCGCGCGCATCATCCTCTCGCGCATCGCGGCGGAAGAGGAAGCGCGGACGACGCGCGAGGTGCGGGCGGCGGTCGCGCTGAACGATGCGGCTTTGAGCGAGGCGCAGGCCAATTTCGGCGCCACGCTGCGCGAGCGCAATGGCGACACGACGACCTTCGCCTGTCCGACGAAGCAGGTCGCGGCCCTCGCGGACTGGCTGATCGGCAAGGGCGCCCAGAGCGTGACGAGCGCCAAGCTCGATTATGTCTTCAAAGCCGGCAATGCGCTGTGGGGAAGACTGGCTGGTCGACTGTAGGACGGGCGGTCATACCATTTCCGTTTGAACAGCTCGCATGGGGACTTGTCATTCCCGGCGAGCTGAAAGCCCGACCGGGAATCCAGAGCTATAAGAGCGCTGGTTCTGCTCAGAGCCCGTCATTGCGAGCGAAGCGAAGCAATCCAGGGCGGCGATGCGGTCCTGGATCGCTTCGTCGGCTCCGCCTCCTTGCAATGACGGCGCTGAGTGGACGAGGGAGGGGATAAGATTGTGATAGCCGGACCTACCGCTATCCGTCGGCCAGCTCGATTCCGTTGAACTCGCACCACGCCCGCAGAGCGTTTTCTTCCGCTTTCGCTTCGAACGCATACCAATGATCGAGCGCGCCCCGTCGCTCCAACAGTCCCTTGAAGCGAGCGTAAGCGCCCTTTTTGCCGAAAAACTGTCGGACATCCTCGAAATCGTCGGCCAGGAATTCGCGAGCGAAGTCCAATACGAGTGGCTTGCCGAGATCGAACGCTCGCTTGTCCGGTATCTGGAGGAACTTGTCGCTGTCGCCAACGTCGTCTGGCAATTCGTCCAGATCATCAACGAGCTCGGAGTGGAAATAAATTTTGCCGCTCTTCTTACATAAAAATGCTTCGTGTTCACCTGCCCCAACGGACACGAATTCGAAGGCGTCCTGTAAGTCTCTAAAGCTGACGCGCAAAGCTTCCTCTCGTATCCAGCGCGCCCACCGTACCGTTGTTTAAGCTCGTGGGCAATTCTCAACTGGCGGGATTGATCAGCCTAATGCGTCTGCGTCAACAGCAAATAAGCCGCGACCGGATTGGTCGTCAGATAGCGCTTGAACAGCCGCCGCGGCTCTAGCTTCAGCCGAAACGCCCATTCGAGGCCGATGAGCTGCATCCATTTTGGCGCGCGCTTCTTGGCGCCGGCGACAAAGTCGAACAGGCCGCCGGAGGTCTTGATCATCTTCACATTTTTCAGCCGATGCGCGTAGTCGCGCACGAATTGCTGTTCGAGCGGCACGCCCATGGCCAGCCAGAGAATATCCGGCGCGAGCGCGTTGATCTCGTCGAGCTTGGCTTCGAGCGCCGCGCCTTTCAGGAACCCATGCGATCTGCCGACGATATTGAGGCGCGGCGCGATGCGCCTGGTCGCTTCATAGGCGGCGCGATTGACCTCCTCGGACGCGCCGAGGAGATAGAAGCTCGCGCCGGTATCCTGCGCCAGGCGCGCGACGAGCGGATAGAGGTCCGTTGTGGCGACGCGCTCCGGCAACGGCTTCTTCTGTGAAAAGAGCTTGGAGGCCACGACGAGCGGCTGGCCGTCGGCGGCGATCGAGTCGGCGCAGTCGATCAACTTCGCGAAATCCCGGTCGAAGAAGCGGCGCGCCAGCACTTCGCCGTTGACGGAGGTCAAGTAATAAGGACCTTCCTTGCGGGCGGGCGCGCGTGCGAGGTCCAACATCAATTGCGCTGTTGCCTCGAGATTCAGGCAAGCCACCGAACAGCCGCCCACAACCGTCGCACCGATGTTCTGGATACCCACGGAACAATCCTCGTTTCGCGTCTCGACTTTGGAAACCTACGCGAAGTCCGAGGAAAATCAGCAAGTAGCTGGGAACGCCCTGAACCGGATGCTTATGCGATGCTCGAAATTCAATTAACGGACGCTAACGATTTGGGATAAGCCAGTGAAAGCCAAGACTTGGCGTTATACAGGCTTGCCGGGCGGGATGGGGTCCGTCTCCAGAAGCGCGAATAGCAGATGGTCGCGCCATTGGCCGTTGATGTTCAGATAGGATCGGGCATAGCCCTCATGTTTGAAGCCGACGCGCTCAAGGAGCCGCTTGGAGGGCTCATTCGTCGGCAAGCACGCGGCCTCGATGCGATGCAGGCCCTGTTTCTCGAAAATATAGGCGCAGGAGGCGCGCACGGCGCGAGTCATATAGCCCTTGCCGGCGTAGGGCTCGCCCATCCAATAGCCGAGCGTCGCCGCCTGCGAGACGCCGCGTCGCACGTGGCCGAAGGAGAGCCCGCCCAGCAAAACGTCGTCCTCCTCGCGGAAAACAAAAAACGAATAGGCCTCGTCGCGCGCCATCTCCTCCGCATGGCGGCGGACCCGATAGCGAAAGCTCGCCCGCGTGAGATCGTCGACGGGCCAGATCGGCTCCCAGGGCGTGAGGAAGGTGCGGCTTCTCTCACGCAGCGACGACCACTCCAGATAGTCGCGCATCTCGGAAGGCCGCAGATAGACCCCCTCGCCTCTGATAGGCATGTCGCGACGGCCAAGAACGCCAAAAAGAGCCATGGAGGTCAAGCTCGCGCCGCGCGGGCGCGCTCCGCAATGAAGCTGGCAATGCGCGCTTCGTCATTTTCCAGGATGGTGAAGCGCTCGGGTCCTTCGAGCCGCGCGGCAATCGATTCGGGGAGAAGCGGGCGCTTGCCGATGGCGCGTTCGATCGCCTCGGGAAATTTGGCCGGATGAGCCGTCGAGAGCGCGACGACGGGCGTCGCGGGGTCCTGCGCCAGCCGCGCCCGCGCCGCGCGCACGCCGGTCGCCGTGTGCGGGTCGAGCACATAGCCGGCGTCCCGCCAGGTGCGCGCGATCTCATCGGTCGTCTCGGCTTCGCCGACGGACGCCGCGTCGAACTCGGCGCGAATGGCGGCGAGCGCGGCGGCGGGGATGTCAAAAGCGCCGGATTGCTCGAGCGAGGCGAAGGCGGCGCGAATCGCCGCATGGTCGCGCCCGGTGGCGTCGAACAGCAGACGCTCGAAATTCGACGAGACTTGTATGTCCATCGAGGGCGATTGCGTCGGGGTCACGCCGCGCGGCTCATAGCGCCCGGTCGCAATCGCGCGGGCGAGAATGTCGTTGGCGTTGGTGGCGACGATCAGGCGCTCGATCGGCAGGCCCATATGTTTGGCGATATAGCCCGCGAGCACGTCGCCGAAATTTCCCGTCGGAACGGCGAAGGAAACACGCCGATGCGGCGCGCCGACGGAGACGGCGCTGGTGAAATAGTAGACCATTTGCGCGACGACGCGCGCCCAATTGATGGAATTCACGCCGGCGAGGCTGACGCGTTCACGAAACGGCTGATTGCGGAACAGACGCTTGAGAATATTCTGCGCGTCGTCGAACGTGCCCTCCAGCGCGATCGTGTGAATATTTTCATCCGCGACGCAGGTCATCTGCTTGCGCTGCACGTCCGAGACCCGGCCGTGCGGATAGAGGATGAAAACATCGACGCGCGGCAGGCCGCGAAACGCTTCAATCGCCGCAGCGCCCGTATCGCCCGAGGTGGCGCCGACGATTGTGGCGCGCAGATTCCGCTTCTCCAGCACGTCATTCATCATGCGGCCGAGAAGCTGCATGGCCAGATCCTTGAACGCGAGGGTCGGGCCGTGGAAAAGCTCCAGCACGAAGAGATTGTCGGCAATCTGGGTCAGCGGCGCGATGGCGCGATGCCGGAAGGTGGCGTAGGCCGACTTTGTCTGCTCGCGTAGCGCCTCCCGCGCCGCTTCCTCCGTCAGAAACGGCGCGATCAATTGGGCGGCTGTGTCGGCGTAGGATTGCCCCGCAAGCGCCGCGATGTCCTTCGGCGAGACATGCGGATAGGCGAGTGGCGTGTAGAGGCCGCCGTCCGTTGCGAGGCCGGCGAGCAAAACGTCGTCGAAAGCAAGCTGCGCGGCTTCACCGCGCGTCGAAAGGTAGCGCAATTTCAGATCCATCTCGCAAGCGGCGCGATGCGTCGCGCATCGACGCCTTTTCATACCATATCCACGCTGGCCGCAAGGCTCGTCGCCTCTTTATGCGGCGCCTCTCAGCCGCCCGCGCGCATATAGGACGAAAATGATCAGCAGCGCGGTGGCGAGTGAGAACCAGGTAAAGGCGTAGGAGAGGTGATTATTCACGAATTCTGGCGCGGCCGCGACGAGGCGCGGGAAGCCGTTCGGGCCGGCGCTCTGCGGGCTGGTCAGGGCCAGCGTGAAGGGAGCCGCGCCGCCGGCGCCAAGCGCGGCGGCGATCGCCGCCGGGTCGCGCGTATACCAGATCGCGCGGCTGGGGGCGTCCGCCGGGGTGAAGGGGTTTCGCGTTTGCGGGGCCCGCAGCAGACCAGCGATCTCCGTCTCGCCCGCGGGCGGCGCGCGACCTTCGGCGTCGTCGATCTTGGAGGCGGGGGTAAATCCGCGCTCGATAAGAACAACGCCGCCCGCCGAGAGCGCGAAGGGCGTCACGACCATATAGCCGGGCTCGAGGCCAAAGCCCTCGGGCGGCTTCATGAAGATCAAGGCGTCGCGGCCAGCGAGGTAATGTCCGCGGGCAAGCGCATGGGTGAATTCATAATCGGCGGGCGACAACGTCGCCCAGGCCCCCTGCGGCGGAAGCGCTTTGGGCGCGAGATGCGCGCGCGTCTCAACACGCGCGATCAGCGCCTCTTTCTCCCCGAGGCGCCTCACCTGCCAGAATCCGAGGCTGGCGAGCAGCGCGCAGGCCAGCGCTGTTGCGACTGCGGGCCAGAGCAGCGCCCGCGCGCCCGCTGTCATGATTCGCGCTGGCCCTCTTCGGCCTTGTTGAAATATTGGAGCGCGATCAACAGGCCCTTTGCCGGCCGCAGCAGGCCGATACAAACAATTGCCGAGAACGGCAGGAAGATCAGCGCATGCACCCAATAGGGCGGCTGATAAACCACCTCGATGTACCAGGCGAGGCCGACGATGAGAAAGCCTGCGATCATCATCACGAAAATGGCCGGTCCGTCGCCGGTGTCGGCGAAAGAGAAATCGAGCCCGCAGACCTCGCATTTCGGCGCGACCTGCAGCAGACCTTTGATCATATGGCCCTTGCTGCAACGGGGGCACCTGCCGAGCAGACCGTCGATATAGACTCGCGCCGGCGGGTAAATCTGCTCTTCAGCCATTTTCATCTCGCTTCCATAAGAAAACGGCCACGGCGGCGCCGTGACCGTCAATTTCAGCAATGAGGCGGGCGCGTGGGCTACGCGCCGCGCAATTACTCCATCGCGCCGCCCCAGTTCCCCCACACATATATGCAGCAGAACAGGAACAACCAGACCACGTCAACGAAGTGCCAATACCAGGCGGCGAACTCGAAGCCGAGGTGCTGACCCGACGTGAAATGCCCCTTGAAAGCGCGCGCCAGGCAGACAGTCAGGAAGATCGTGCCGACGATGACGTGGAAACCATGGAAGCCGGTCGCCATGAAGAAGGTCGAGCCGTAATTGGTCGCCGCCGGATGCGCCGGATCGAAGGAGAAGGCGAAGGGGGCGTGCGCATATTCGTAGCCCTGGATCAGGCTGAAGAGCAGGCCCAGGCCGATCGTCGCCATCAAGCCCTTCTTGAGCTGATCGCGGTTGTCGTGCAGCAGGCCGTGATGCGCCCAGGTCAGCGTCACGCCGGAGGTCAGCAGGATGACCGTGTTGAGCAGCGGCAGCTTCCAGGGGCTCAGCACTTCGACGCCTTGCGGCGGCCAAACGCCATGGAACAACTCGGTGCGCGTCACCTGCCAGATGTCGCCGGGGAAGATGCTGGAATTGAAGAAGGCCCAGAACCAAGCGACGAAGAACATCACCTCGGAGAGGATGAACAGGATCATCCCGTAGCGGTGATGAAGCTGGACGACCGGCGTGTGATGGCCTTCGACCTGCGCTTCGCGAACAACGTCGCTCCACCAAGCGTACATGACAGCGAGAATCAGCGCGAAGCCGATGAAGAAGAGCACGCCGCCCCAGGTCTGGCCGTAGATCGGCGCGCCCTTGTGCTGCGCCATCCACATGATCGCGCCGATGGCCGTGAAGAGCGCTGAAAACGCGCCGGCGATCGGCCACGGACTCGGATCGACAAGATGATAGTCATGCTGCGGTTTGGCGTGTCCGTCGGCCATTTCTTCTTTTCCTCGTCATTCGCCGGTCGCCCGGCGTGTTCCAGGTTGAAATCCCCCCGGCGCCGCCGGCGGTCAGGACTTGGGCTTCTGCCCGGCTTCGGCGCTGGTTTTGGGTGTCGCCGGCGCTTTGGTCGGGAAGAAGGAATAGGAAAGCGTGATCTCCTCGACGCGGCGCATCGTCTCTTCCTTCTCGAGCGCGGGGTCGAGATAGAAGACGACGGGCCACTCGGCGGTCTCGCCGGGGCCGAGCCTTTGTTCGTCGAAGCAGAAACAGGCGACCTTCACGAAGAATGCGCCGGCCTGATCGGGACTGACGTTATAGGCCGCCTGTCCACGCGTCTCCTTATCGGAGAGATTCGTGGCCTTGTAATAGACGGTCGTCGTCTCGCCGGTGCGCAGCGAAATTTTAGGGACCTCGGGCTCGAAACGCCACGGGAGCTCGCGCGACACATTGGCGTCGAAGCGGACGGCCAGCGAACGGCTGCCCTGCTCCGTCGAATTCGCTTTGGCGACCTGCGGCGTGCCGCCGAATCCGGTCGCGGCGCAGAAGGCCCGATAGAGCGGGACGGAAGCGAACGACAGCCCAAGCATGCCCAAAGAGCCGACGACAAGCGCCGCGGCGATCGCGCCGGGTCTTTTGAGCGTCTTGCGGGCGGGCTCGGACATGTCAGATATGCCGATTGGCGACGGCGCCGCCGAGCTTGACGAGGGTCAGCGCATAGAACAGCACCGCCAGCAAGGCGACAGTCACGGCGATGGCGATATTGCGGGCGCGACGGCTACGCGCCTGCTCCGGGGTGAGGACGACGCCCTCTTCGATATTCGGGTTGTGCTCGACGTTCATCTCGTCTCCCTTCAGATAATGCCGGCGATCGTCAGCAGGCGCTCGCCGACGATGATCAGGAACAGCAGGAAGAGATAGGAGATAGAGAAAAAGAACAGCTTCATCGCGGCTCGGCGGGCAATGTCGCCCTCGCGCCTGCGATAGACCTGAACAGCGAGCCAAGCGAGATAGAGGCCCGCAGCAATCGCAACAGCGCCATAGACAGCGCCGGCGAAGCCCAGCGCCCAGGGGACGGCGCCCAGGGGCGCCAGCACGAGCGAATAGACGAGGATCTCGAGACGCGTGCGATCGGCGCCGAGCGCATTCGGCATCATCGGCACGCCGGCGCGGCTGTAATCGTCATGCTTCACCAGCGCCAACGCCCAGAAGTGAGGGGGCGTCCAGACGAAGATGACGGCGAAGAGGACAATGCTGGCGAGGCTGATGTCGCCCGTTGCGGCGGCGTAGCCGACGATGGGCGGCAGGGCGCCCGCCGCGCCGCCGATCACGATGTTCTGCGGCGTCGAACGCTTCAGCCACATCGTATAGATGACGACATAGAAAAAGATGGTGAAGGCCAGAAGCGAGGCGGCGAGCCAGTTGGTCGCAAAACCCAGCGTGAAAACCGACAGCATCGAGAGCACGAGGCCAAAGGCCAGCGCCGATTCGGGCTCCATACGGCCGGCGGGAATCGGGCGGCGCGCCGTGCGCGTCATGACCGCGTCAATGTCGGCGTCGTACCACATGTTGAGCGCGCCGGAGGCGCCGGCGCCGACGGCGATGGAGAGAAGCGCCGCGAAAGCGACGAGCGGATGCGGCGGAACCGGCGCAATGAGAATGCCGGCGAGCGCAGTCAGCACGACGAGCGACATCACGCGCGGCTTCAGCAGCTGGAAATAATCCGAAGGGGCAGCGACCGGAAGTTGCGGAACGCTGCGCGCCGCTTCGGCGCCGTCGAGATAGGAAGCGTCGCTCATCGCTTGGTTCGCTCTTGATCGGATAAAACGCGAGCTTGATCGTCTATTGGGGTAACTGGCGCGGCCGAAGAGCCGCGCCAGTCTAGCGTTCGATTACTGATGACCCGGGCCGGAGATGCGCGGCAGGACCTCGAACTGATGGAACGGCGGCGGCGAGGGCAGCGTCCATTCCAGCGTCGTGGCGCCGACGCCCCACGGATTGGCGCCCGCTTCACGCTTCTTCGCAAAGGCCTCGTAGACCGCATAGAAGAAGATCAGCATGCTCAGACCGCCGATGAACGCGCCCACCGAGGAGATGTAGTTCCAGAGCGCGAAAGCGTCCGGATAGTCGATGTAGCGGCGCGGCATGCCGGCGAGGCCGAGGAAATGCTGCGGGAAGAAGGTCATGTTGATGCCGATGAAGAGCACGATGAAGTGCGCCTTCGAGAGCGTCTCATTGTAGAGATAGCCCGTCATCTTCGGGAACCAGTAATAGAAGCCCGCGAAGACGGCGAACACCGCGCCCAGCGACATGGTGTAGTGGAAGTGCGCTACCACGAAATAGGTCTCGTGGAGCTGGCGGTCGGCCGAGGCGTTCGCCAGAACGACGCCGGTGACGCCGCCCATGGTGAACACGAAGATGAAGCCGATCGCCCAGATCATCGGCGCGCGGAAGCTGATCGAGCCGCCCCACATCGTCGCGATCCAGGAGAAGATCTTGATGCCGGTCGGCACCGCGATCACCATCGTGGCGAAGACGAAGTAACGCTGGGCGTTCAGCGACAGACCGACCGTATACATGTGGTGCGCCCACACGATGCAGCCGAGGAAGCCGATGGCGACCATGGCGTAGGCCATGCCGAGATAACCGAACACCGGCTTCTTGGAGAAGGTCGACACGATGTGGCTGATGAGGCCGAAGGCCGGCAGGATCAGCACATAGACTTCCGGATGGCCGAAGAACCAGAACAGATGCTGGAACAGCAGCGGGTCGCCGCCGCCGGCCGGATCATAGAACATGGTGCCGAAGTTGCGGTCCGTCAGCAGCATGGTGATCGCGCCGGCGAGAACCGGGAGCGTGAGCACCAGCAGGAAGGCCGTGACCAGCATGGCCCAGGCGAACAGCGGCATCTTGTGCAGCGTCATGCCGGGCGCGCGCATGTTGAAGATCGTGGTGATGAAGTTGATCGAGCCCAGGATCGACGACGCGCCCGCAAGATGCAGCGACAGGATGACGAAATCCATCGCCGGACCGGGATGGCCGGTGTTCGACGAGAGCGGCGGATAGAACACCCAACCGCCGCCGAAGCCGAGCATGCCCGGCGCGCCTTCGACGAACATCGAGAGCACCAGAAGGATCAGCGAAACGGCGAGGAACCAGAAGGAAATATTGTTGAGGCGCGGAAACGCCATATCCGGAGCGCCAATCATGATCGGCACGAACCAGTTGGCGTAGCCGCCCATCAGCGCCGGCATGACCATGAAGAAGATCATGAGCACGCCATGGGCGGTGATGAACACATTGTAGAGGTTCTTCGCCGGATCGAGGCCCATCGACGGATCGGCGCCGTTGATCAGCTTGGCGAGGCCCGGGAACACATTGATGCCCGGATACATCAGCTCGGCGCGGATGCCCATCGACATGAGCAGACCCACGAGCCCGCCGATGACGGCGAGGATCAGATAGAGAGTGCCAATGTCTTTATGGTTGGTGGAGAAGAGAAAGCGGCGCAGGCCTCTCGGATGGTCATGCGCTCCGGCAGTCGAACTCGCCATCGTTTGTTCCTCGATGTCTTATGTTGTCTTGCGTCTGATTCAGCGAGCCTGCTCGCTCGAGGCGATGCGGGTGCGCGACTCGGCCGCCGCGAATTTCTTCTTGGCCTCGACCAGCCACTCGTCGTACTTCTCGCGGCTGACGACGCGGATCGCCATCGGCATGAAGGCGTGGTCCTTGCCGCAAATCTTCGAACACTGGCCGTAATAGACGCCTTCCTTCTCGGCCCGGAACCAAGTCTCGTTGAGACGGCCCGGCACCGCGTCCATGCGAACGCCGAACGCCGGAATAACGAAGGAATGAATGACGTCCGCCGCGGTGATCTGCAGCTTCACGACCTCATTGACAGGAACATAGGCTTCATTGTCCACGGCGAGGAGGCGCGGCTCGCCTTCCTTCAGCTCGTTCTCCGGCTTCATGAGCTGGTCGAAACCGAAGCCGCCGCCCTGATCCTCGGGATATTTGTAGGACCAGTACCACTGATTGCCAGTCACCTTTATGGTGATCTTCGACTCGGGGATTTCGACCTGATGCGCGAGAATGCGGAAGGACGGAATGGCGATGAAGACCAGAATGAGGATCGGCAGCAGCGTCCAGGCGATCTCGAGGCCCGTGTGATGGGTCAGCTTCGACGGCACCGGGTTCGCCTGCTCGTTGTAGCGCCAGGAGACGTAAAGCAGCAGACCGAGCACCGCGAGGGCGATGAAGGTGATGACCGGCAGAAGGATGCCGTTATAGAAAAACTGCGTCTCATGACCGACGTCGGTAACCGTCGCCGGGAGGCCGATGCCGCCCGGCGTGGGCTGCCCCTCGACTTGAGCATAGGCGAAGCCTGCAAAGAGGACGACCGGAAGCGCAACTAGCGCAGCGAGCGCTCCCCCAGACATGAATTTTCGATTGCCCTTGGACATGCAGGTCGCCTTTCGCACCTTATTCGTCAGCCAGATTCGATGTTTTTCATGCAATTTTCGGACGCGCTTCCGCCGCCAAAAGCTCTCGCCCGACCCGGCCCGGTTCAACCACAAACGGCAGCCTCGCGCAATTACTGCGACGCCACATTTTAAATGACAAAACGTCGCGCTAACCGCAAAAGCCGCGAGGATTTCGCGTCTGCTTGACAGGACGGGACCATTTGCTAGGCAACGGCGGCTCTCATCGCGGTTCGCCGCTATGCGGCCGAGATTGGATCCCAGGATCGGCGAAGAAGAGCAATTGCTGCTGGAGCCACCATGAATCCTTTGCGCGCCGCGTCATACATGGCCCCATACCTGACCCCATTGCGACAATCAGTCGCAGGTCTTGCCGGAATTCTCCTGACAATCGGCTGTGTCGACGCGGCGCAAGCGCAAGGCGTCGTGAAATCCAAATTCGGCGATTGGGAGATTCGGTGCGAGACGCCCGTGGGCGCCGCCTCCGAGCAATGCGCCTTGATCCAGAGCGTCGTCGCCGAGGACAAAAGCAACGTCAATCTGGTCGTCATCGTCCTGAAAACCAGCGACGGAAAGAGTCGTTTGCTCAGAGTGATCGCGCCGCTCGGGGTTCTGCTGCCGAATGGCCTCGGTCTCAAAATCGACGAAACCGACATCGGTCGCGCCGGATTTGTCAAATGTCTGCCAACGGGTTGCGTCGCAGAAGTCGTCATGGACGACAAGCTGATCGATCAGCTCAAAAATGGTAAGACCGCGACCTTCATCATCCATCAGGTTCCAGAAGAGGGAATCGGGCTTCCGCTGACGCTCCAGGGCTTCAAAGAAGGCTTCGCAAAGCTTCCATAGGGATGGGCGCGTTATATGAAAGCTGGCTTTACTGGTTTAGGAGCGCTGGCCGTCGCCGCGGGGCTCTCCACATTCGGCGTGGCGGCATTCGAGCTTCCCAAGGTTGGCGTCCCCGAGTGGTTCGGGGGCGGCGCGAATGGGGAGTCCCTGGCCCCGGGGGCCACGGCCGATTGCCCTGTCATCGTCAATGAGGACGGATCGCAGATGATTCGTTCGCCTGCCGGCGCCGATTCGGCGGCCGTGCATCATCAGCTATCGATCAAATCGACCGCGCGGGAATGCATCGTCGAAGGCGATCATCTGACGATCAGGGTTGGGGTCGAGGGCGACGCTATGCTGGGCCCTGTCGGCGCCGCTGGTTCTTATGGCGGCGTGGTCCGCGTAGCGCTGCGTCGAACCAAGGACGATTCGATCGTGTCGTCGAAGACCTACCGAGTGAGCGCGACCGTTCCATCGGGCGCAGCGCGCGCGGATTTTCGATTTCTTGCCGATCCGCTCATCGCGCCGACGGTCGCGAAGGCGCAGGAGGATTACGAAATCCTCGTCGGCTTCACAGATGGCGCCGCCGCCGGCGAGGCCCCGGTCCATAAAAAGAAGAAGGGCCGGCGCTAAAAGCGCCAGCCCGTTCAAAAACACTCGTTCTCTTGTAAGAAGCGCTCGATCAGTTCGAAACGTAGCGCGCCGGCTCGGCGAGCGACTTCACGTCATTGATGCCCGCCATCACGAAGTCCTTGCCAGCGGCGCCGCTGGCAAGAACGCGCTCGGCGACCTTCACAGCGGCATCGGCGGCGGCGGCGCGCACTTCGGCGGCGGCCTGCGCTTCGGCCTGAGCGATCTTCTGCTCGACCTGCTTCACGCTGCGCGCCGTGAATTCCTCGATGCGGCGCTTGCCTTCAGCGGCGATCAGCTCGGCTTCTTCCTTCGCCGCCGCGACGATCGCCTTGGCTTCGGCCTCGGCTTCCTCGCGCTTCTTTTCAAAGGACGCCAGCAGCGTCTCGGCCTCCGAGCGCAGACGCTCGGCTTCCGCAAGCTCGCTCTTGATGCGGTTGATGCGCGCGTCGATCAGCGCGGCGAATTTCGAATGAGCGCCGACCCAGAGCAGCACGAGCACGAAGATCGTGAAGCCGACGGCGACGTAGAATTCCGCGTCGAAATGCATGGAACGCGTCTCCTCAGTTCACGGATTTGTATTCGGCGGCAAGGCGGGCGCGATCCGCCGGCGCGCCGGTCAGCTTCTCGACGATCGAAGCGGCGGCGTCGAGCGCGATGGCTTCGACATTGGCGAGCGCGGCAGATTTGGCGGCGGCGATACGCTCCTCGGCGGCGCGAATCTTTTCGCCGGCGTCCGATTCGGCGCGCGTGCGCTGCGCAGCCGTCTCATTGGCGATCTTCTGCTGGGCTTCGCGGCCGATGGCCTGGGCCTCTTCGCGACGCAGGCGCAGAATTTCGTCATTGGCGGCGGCGGCGGCCTGCGCCTTGGCCTGCATCTCGCGCGAGGCGTCGAGATCGGAGACGATCTTCTGTTCGCGATTCTCGATAATGCCGCCGACGCGCGGCAGCGCGATGCGCGACATGAGAATGTAGAGGAAGCCAAAGATCAGGACGAGCCAAACGAGCTGCGGCGCGAAATTCTCGGTCTGGAAGGGCGGAAAGCCGCCTTCGTGATGGGCTTCGCCGCCCGTCGCGCCCACCGACTCATGCGTCGCGTGGGTTTCCTGCTCGGCCTCGGCGGCGTGGGCGGAAGAGATGATCGCCATGGACATGATCCAAAGTCTTCGACGCGGCGCGCGCTTTGGACGCGGTGCGCCTCTACGGGGCGTAAGACGCGAGGCGCGCAATGAAAGCGCGCCTCGCAAAGAGATCAGGAAAGCCTTAGGCCTTCAGATACAGCAGCAGCGCGATAACGAAGGCGAAGATGCCCAGGCCTTCCGCGAGCGCCGCGCCGATGATGGCGTTGGTGAACTGGGAAGCGGCCGCCGACGGATTGCGCAGAGCGCCGTTGACGAAATTGCCGAAGATGATGCCGACGCCGATCGCCGCAGCGCCGGTGCCGATCGCGGCGAGACCCGCGCCAACCAGTTGCATTTCGGTAGCCATAATACTCTCCTGTTTCTATGGACCAGCTTTTATTGTTGGATGTTTATCAGTGGCCCGGATGGATCGCGTCGTTGAGATAGACGCAAGTGAGGACGCTGAAGACGAAGGCCTGCAGGCAGGCGACAAGCAGCTCCAGCGCATAGAGCGCGACGATGGCGAGCAGCGGCACCGGCGCGAGCGCCTGATAGACGCCGCCGGCCGCAAGCAGCAGCACAACGAAGCCGCCGAACACTGCGAGCGTCACGTGGCCCGCGAGGATGTTGGCGAAAAGACGAATGGAGAGCGACACCGGGCGCGACAGGAAGGAGATCACCTCGATCGGCACGAGGATCACCAGCACCGGCAGCGGCACGCCATGCGGCACGAAGAGATTGAGGAAGCCGAAGCCGTGGCGATAGAAGCCGTAGGCGGTCACCAGCGAGATGACCAGCAGCGCAAAGGCGCCCGTCACGACGATCTGGCTCGTCACCGAATAGGTGTAGGGGATGAGCCCGATCAGATTGGAGATGAGGATGAAGGAAAACAGCGAGAAGACGAAGGGGAAGAACTTCATCCCCTCCTTGCCCGCCGTCGAGCGCACCGTGTTGGCGACGAACTCGTAGAGCATTTCCGCCAGCGCCTGGAAGCGGCCCGGCACGATCGCCTTGCGCGAGGTGGCGAGAAGCATCAGGAACACCACGCCGAGCGCGGCGAGCAGCATGTAGAGCGAGGCGTTGGTGAAGGAGGTTTCGACGCCCGCCATCTGATGCGGGAAGTAGCGGTGCAGTTCGAATTGTTCGATCGGATTCGGCGCGGCCGCTGCTTCTGTGCTCATCGTCCCTGCCCGGGCGTCTCCGCCCGGCCCTCGATTGATCGCGCGACAACCGCGCCCTAGGTCTCGTCCCGATCGCGACGGCGTTAAGCCTGCGGCTTCGCCACGCGATAAATATTCCAAAAGCCAGCCGCTATGCCGAGACCGAGCAAGACGATCATCAGCCAGGGCTTGGTCCCGAGCCATTCGTCGACTTTCCAGCCGACCAGCCCGCCAACCAGCACTGCGCCCACGAATTCGGAAAACGCATTGAGCCCGACGCTCAACGCCCGTGACAGGCCCCTTCTCTCGGGCGGCGGCGCCTCTTTGGCGAGCTGCTCTTCCTCGCGCTGACGCAGCGCCGCGTTGAGCTTCTCGAGCCGCGCGTTGAGCGCGTCCATTTCGGCGTCCCGCTTGTCGTCTTCGTTCATCGGCTCTCTCCGTCGCGCCGGATTGGCGCGCAAAATTGAACCATGGCCGAGGGCGGCTTGTTCGGGGGAATTATCCGGTTCCGGGAGCGGCTTGATCGAAAAAGCCCGGCCTTTCGGCCGTCCCCTTTCGAGCCGCGCGCAACATATTGACGGGCCACGGTGAAGTCAAGGCGGCGGGGATTTACGCAAGTAGATTGAAACAAAAGGGAAAACACCGGAATAAGACAATTCGCCCCGGCTGAAAGTTTGTGCATTTGCGAAGGGAAGAGGATGCTTGAGAGTTGGAGCCACTCTCGGAGCATTCGCAGCCAACGTCGGCGGCAGGCCAGATGTCATTCGAAGGCGGTCTCGAAATCCTGCCCGCCGTAAAATACGCCTTCGATGAGCAGGGCGTCCTCGCCAACAACAAAGGCGACCGTCACGCGTCGCTCGAAGCCGATCGTGCGTAACCCGGGCAGGAGGTCATCGCGCTTACGACCGCGTTGCGGAAAAGTCGCGAGTCCAAGGCAGTAATTGACGAGCCGCTCGGCATAGGCGTCTGCTGTTTTTTCGCCGGCAGCCTCGCAAATCCAGGCATGTAGGGAATCGAGTTGGCGCTCTGCGAGAGGCGTAAAAATAACCGGCGCGTCGCGCTTCATTTCACAGCGGCGCGGCGAGCCTTGATCCTCTCCAGCACAGCTTGCGCCGGGACGCCTTTCGAGGGGTCGGAAAGATATTCCTCATGGCCCCTGACCACCTCGTCGCGCAGCCATTTTTCAAGCGCCGCCTCACGCTCCAAGAGCGCAACGACGCCTTCGCGCATCACCTCGCTTGCCGAAGCGTAAGCTCCCGACTTCACTTTTGCGTCCACGAAATCCGCCAACTCCTGCGGAAGCGAGACGCTGAACAATTGCGCGCTTCTCATTGGCCTGCGTCCGATGCCTAAGGGTCAAATATAGCAAGTCGCGAGCTCAATTCCTATGGAGTCTGAAGCCGTGGCTTCAGCTCGCCAGCGCGAACTTCTCCGCCTGCTCCAGATCCACCGACACGAGCTGCGAAATGCCGCGTTCGGCCTGGGTCACGCCGAAGAGCCGGTCCATGCGCGCCATGGTGATCGGGTTGTGGGTGATCGTCACGAAGCGCGTGTCGGTCTTCTTGCGCATTTCGTCGATGAGGTCGCAAAAGCGCTCGACGTTATAGTCGTCCAGCGGCGCGTCGACTTCGTCGAGCACGCAGATCGGCGAGGGATTTGTCAAAAACACCGCGAAAATCAGCGACATGGCGGTCAGCGCCTGCTCGCCGCCGGAGAGCAGCGACATGGCCGCGGGCTTCTTGCCCGGCGGGCGGGCGAGAATGTCGAGGCCGGCCTCCAGCGGATCGTCGCTCTCGACGAGCTGCAGCTCCGCCGAACCGCCGCCGAAGAGGATCGTAAACAGCTCCTTGAAATGCGCATTGACCTTGTCGAAAGCGGCGAGCAGGCGCTCGCGGCCTTCCTTGTTAAGGCTCGCGATGGCGGCGCGCAGCTTCTTGATGGCTTCCGCGAGGTCATCGCGTTCGGCGATCATCTTCTCGCGGGTCGAATCGATCTCGGAAAGCTCTTCCTCGGCGCGCAGGTTGACGGCGCCGAGCCGCTCGCGATCGGCGCGCAAAATTTCGAGCCGCTTTTCGACCTCGGCAATCTCCGGAAGCTCATCGCCCTCTTTCACCTCGGCAAGGCCTGCCAGCGCGGCGGGGGTCGTTTCGAGATCGTGCTGGATCGCGCGTTCGATGTCGGCGGCGCGCTGTTTGGCCGCCTCCAATTGCGCTTCGCTGCGCGCCTTGGCCTCGCGGGCGGCGCTCATCGCGTCGAGCGCGGCGCGGGCGGCGCGGTCCGATTCGGCGAGGCGGGTTTCGGCCTCGGCGCGCGCGTCCGAGGCGGCGCGGCGGGCGGCCTCGGCCTCTTCCAGCGCGTTCATCAGCGCGCGGCGCTGTTCGAGGAAGGCGTCGGGCGATTCGGCGAGGCGCTCCTGCTCCTCGCGCGCCGATTCGAGCCGCTCCTCCAATTCGCCGAGGCGATCCTGGGCGCGGTCGCGCCGCTCGGCCCAGGAGGCGATCTCGCGGAGGATAGCGTTGATGCGGGAGGCGCGGGCGCTCGCTTCGTTACGCAGGCTCGTCAGCGCGGCGCGGGCCTCGCCCGCCTGGGCGCGCTCGACCATGGCGCGAGCGCGCAGGCTCTCCAGCATGCCGGCGAGCGAGGCGGGCTCCTCCAGCGCGTCGAGCTGGGCCGAAAGCGTGTCACGCTTTTGCGCGGCTTCATCCCGATTGGCGAGCGTCTGGGCCTTGGCCTCCTCCAGCGCGGAGAGGCGCTGGCCGATCTGCGCGAGGCGCCGCTCCGCCGCGCTGTGGCGTTCGCGCGCCTCCTCGAGCTGGGCGCGAGAACGACGCTGGGCTTCGCGGGCCTGGGCGTCGGCCATGGCGGCGAGCCGGGTGGCCTCGCGCGCGGCGTCGAGCTCCTCGGCGAGGGCGTCGGCCTGGGCGCGGGCGCGTTCGGCCTCAGCGCGCAGATCTTCCAGCCGGTTCTTTTCGGCGAGACGGCGGGCGGCCGGCGTCGGGGCCTCGGCCGCCTGGGTGAAGCCGTCCCAGCGCCACAGATCGCCCTCCTTGGAGACGAGCCGCTGGCCGGGCTTTAAGAGCTTGCGCAGGCTTTCGCCCTCGGCGCGCAGCACGACGCCGATCTGCGCCAGACGACGGCGCAACGCCGGCGGCGCCTCGACCATCTCGCCGAGTGAGCGGACCCCGGGCGGCAGCGCCGGATCGCCGGCGTCGGGCGTGACTGCCCAATGGGCGGGCGCGGAGGTTTCGGCGGAGGCGTCGAGATCGTCGCCGAGCGCCGCGCCGAGCGCGGTCTCATAGCCTTTCTCGACAGTCATGCTCTCAACGACCGGCGCCCAGAGCCCGCCCGAGCCCGACTGCAGCAGATTTTCGAGCGTGCGGACTTCCGTCTCCAGCCGCTGCGCCTTCAGCGCCGCCTGCTCCACCGGCTGGCGGGCCGCGGCCTCGGCGTCGCGCGCCGCGCGCTGGGCCTCTTCCGCCATTTGGGCGGCCTCGTCGGCGGCATTGGCCGCTTCGACCGCCATCTCGAAGGCTTCGGCGAGCCGTTCAGCCTCTTCGGCGCCGCCGCCCTGCCCGGCGATAAGGGCGAATTCCGTATCGAGGCGCGTCAGCTCCGCTTCGAAGCGGGCGACGCGCTGATTTTCGTCGCGCAACGCCGATTCGATCGCCGCCCGGCGAGCGTTGACACCGGCGAGCTGCTGCTGAGCATCGGAAAGCTCCGACTCGGTCTCCGCCAGCGCCGCCTCAATCTCGGCGAGGCGCGCCTTCGCTTCGGCTTCGCGCTCGCCGTCGAAAGTGTCGGCGCCGAGCAGCTCGGCGCGCTCCTCCTCCAGCCGCTCGGCGACCTCGGCGGCGTCCTCGATCAGCGCGCGCTCGCGCTCGAGGTCGCGCATGAATTGCTCGATCTGGCGGGCAAGCTCCGAGATGCGCTGCTTGGCGCGCTCTTCATCGACCTCCAGAGACTGGCGCGCGGCGACGAGACGGTGCACGGCGGCGCCGGCTTCGGCCTCCTTCTCGCGCAGCTTCGGCAGCTCATGCGCCGCAATGGCTTGAAACTTCGCGCTCTCCGCCTGCTCCAGCGTGCGTTGCTGGACATTGGCGATGTCGGCTTCGAGCTTTGCCGCGGCGTCGCGCAGGCTGTCGGCGGCGATCTGATAGGACACCAAAGCGACGAGCGCCTCGTTCTGGCGGATTTTGGCGGCGATCTCGCGGTAGCGGGCGGCCTGGCGCGCCTGACGGCGCAGGCTGTCGCCCTGGCTCTCGACCTGTTTCAGGACGTCCTCGAGGCGCGTGAGATTTTCGGACGCCGCATTGAGCCGCAGCTCGGCCTCGTGGCGGCGGGTATGGAGACCGGCGACGCCGGCGGCGTCCTCCAGAATGCGGCGGCGGGCCTGCGGCTTGGCCGAGATGATCTCGCCAATCTGGCCCTGGCGCACGAGCGAGGGCGAGCGCGCGCCCGTCGCGGCGTCGGCGAAGAGAAGCTGCACGTCGCGGGCGCGGACTTCCTTGCCATTGACGCGATAGGTCGACCCCTGCTCGCGCTCGATGCGGCGGCTGACCTCGATCGTGTCGGCGTCGTTGAAGGCCGCGGGCGCAAGGCGGGCGGTATTGTCGAGGACGAGGCCCACTTCAGCGAAATTGCGCGCCGGGCGGGAGCCGCCGCCCGAGAAGATCACGTCGTCCATGCCGGACGCGCGCATGTTTTTATAGGAGTTTTCGCCCATGACCCAGCGCAGGGCCTCGACGAGATTCGACTTGCCGCAACCGTTCGGCCCGACCACGCCGGTGAGGCCCGGCTGGATCAGGAAGTCGGTCGACTCGCAGAAGCTCTTGAAGCCAAGAAGTCTGAGGCGCTCGAATTTCATAGGCAAAAATGCGCCACAAAAGAATGACGAATGCAAGGAAGCGCCCGCAATATCTTGTGGGAAGAACGGCGCGCGACGAAAGCGCCGAATCGCGAGCTTCCCTATTTTCCTATTGCGCTGGAGGGATTCAGCCGAAAAGATGGGACCGAACGGTGAATCGCGACGGCCTTCCGGCCTTAACTCTCGTTCGAGGATGAGCTTGGCGGCGACGGTATCCTGCAGCGACGATCTTTGGGTTTTCGGCTATGGCTCGCTGATGTGGCGTCCGGGCTTCGACTATGTCGAAAGCGCGCTCGCCTGGGTCCATGGCTACCACCGCTCTCTCTGCATTTTCTCCCATGTGCATCGCGGCACGCCGGAGCGTCCTGGTCTCGTGCTCGGCCTCGACAAGGGCGGCTCCTGCCAGGGGGTGGCCTTTCGCGTGGCGGCGAAAGAGCGTGAAAAAACCGTTCAATATTTGCGTGAGCGGGAGCTCGTGACCGCCGTCTATCTCGAAAAGACGGTGGGGGTCCGCTTCGCCGAGGGCGGGTGCGCCAACGCTTTGGCCTATGTGGTCGACCGTAGTCACTGCCAATATGCGGGCCGTCTCCCCTATGATGAGATGACAAAGCTCATTGCCGAAGGGTGCGGGCTTGCCGGCGACAATCCGGCCTATGTCCGCAACACATATGAACATCTGCTCCAGCTCGATATTCACGACGCCGAGCTGGCGGAGGTCGTCCGGCGGTTGGACCAATGCTCCTGCCGCACGGCCCCCGCACAAAAAAAGGCCGGGGCGAACCCCGGCCATTGAGGAAACACGAAGTTACGCCGACTGGGCGCGCTTACGAACAAGCAGCACGAACGCTCACGCAACGCCTCATTACGGCCAAGCACGCGACAAACGCCACCAACGCCACACGCACTCAATTCAGCAGCGATCCGGCCAGATCGCGAACCGCTTCTATGTCCGGGCAGAAATGCACATGCCATTCAACGACGACGAGCTCACGTCCGACCTTGCGCAGTGCATCGCGTGAGCGGCGCTCCGCAGCAGCAAAGACGCAGACCGGGCGCAGGACGCCGCCGTCGGAGGCGACGCCGATGATCGCGCCTCTCTCAACGTCGGAGACAAAGCCTTCCTCGCCGCGCTGGAAAACGGAACAGACAAAACGCCGCCCGCTCGCGCCCCGCCAGGAGAAGAAACGGCCGCGCAGCGCCTCCGAATCCGCAAGAGAATCGAGTTCCTGCCCGCGCGGCGTAAAAGCGCGGATCGAGCGGGACCTGGGGGAAGCGAAGCGTTGCATGACGACCCTGCCAAAAGCGGGAGCAGAACAAGAACACAACTAGAACAAACACTGCACGCTGTCAAGGCGCGCGACCGCCGAAACCTCGGGTTCCTGAACAAGGCCCGGCGGGCGCGCGCCGCGTTGCGCCGACCGCACAACGCAAGACGGCAACCCGTCTCGCCGCGTTTATGCCCCGCTCAGCATCGCCCGGATGTGCGCCAGCGCGCATGGCGAAAAGCGTCTTGTCGTGAAAATGGGGAGGCCAAGCTTCTGTTTCAAGCTGAGACAGAGGCGCACGACTACGCGGGAGACAGAGCCGGAATTCCTGGCGCAAGCGCCGCGCTGGCTGCTCCCGCCGCGGTTTTAAGCGTTGGCCCCGCCCCCGGCGGTCTTCAGCCAAGCGGCGCCGCAGGCCTTGGCCAGCTCGCGCACGCGCAGAATGTAGCTCTGACGCTCGGTGACCGAGATCACGCCGCGCGCATCGAGCAGGTTGAAGGCGTGGCTCGCCTTGATGCATTGGTCATAGGCGGGCAGCGCCATGCGGTGCATCTCGTCGCCCGAGCCTGCGCCGAAATCGAGAAGGCGCCGGCACTCGGCCTCGGCGTCCTTGAAATCCTCGAAAAGCTTCGCCGTGTCGGCGGCTTCGAAATTATGGCGGGAATATTCCTGCTCAGCCTGCAGGAAGACGTCGCGATACGTGACCTTCTCGTCGCCGTCGCGGCCGTTGAAATTCAGCTCCATAATGCTGTCGACGCCCTGCAGATAGCAGGCGAGACGCTCGAGCCCATAGGTCAATTCGCCCGCGACCGGCGCGCATTCGAAGCCGGCGACTTGCTGGAAATAGGTGAATTGCGAGACTTCCATGCCGTCGCACCAGCACTCCCAGCCGAGGCCCCAGGCGCCGAGCGTCGGGCTCTCCCAGTCGTCCTCGACGAAACGAATGTCATGCAGCCGGGCGTCGAGGCCGATGGCGGCGAGCGAGCCGAGATACAGCTCCTGGAGATTGGGCGGCGACGGCTTCAGGATCACCTGGAACTGATAATAATGCTGCACCCGGTTGGGGTTCTCGCCATAGCGCCCATCCTTGGGCCGCCGGCACGGCTGCGCATAAGCGGCGCGCCAGGGCTTGGGGCCGAGGGCGCGCAGCGTCGTCCCCGGATGGAAGGTCGCCGCGCCCATCTCCATGTCGTAAGGCTGCAAAATGACGCACCCCTGCGCCGCCCAGTAATTTTGCAGCGTGAGAATCAAGCCCTGGAAGGAGCGCGTGGGGGAGAGATAGTCGACAGCCCCGCGCGACGCATTGGCGGCAACCGCTTCCTTGCTTTGATCGACGCTCATATCTCGAACCCCTGGCCGCGCCTTCGCGGATCTTGCGACGAAGCAGTTACGGTTGTCGCGGCGCGCGGTCAATGGGGCGCGTCCGCCTCAGAAGTCGTCTCAATTTAAGCCAAATCCGTCGTTCGGCGGAAAGGGCTTGGCAACCATTCCGAAAGCACCCCGCGCTAGCGTCGAACCATGCGTAACATGGTTCTGTATCCTCGCGTTTTTTCATCCCGAGAGCTTCGCCGGATCATCCCGGCGCTCGGGGCGCTGAGCATCTGCCTCTTGACAGGCGCCTTGCTCTTCCCGCGCTCGCCCCTCGACCCGGCGCCTGACGCCGAGGCCGCGGGCGTCAAGGACCTTGGCCTGCGCGGCTCCTATCTCTCCGACATCGGCCCCCATGCGGCGAGCGCCTTTGCGCCGCGCGAGGCGCGCGCGAAGCCGCCGTTCCGTTTTGTGGCGGAGGCCGAGGCGGCGACGCCCGCGCCGCTGGCGAAGGCTCCCGAGCCGCCGGCGCCTCCAACGCGCCCGGTCGAATTGCGCACCGTCAGCGCCGCTCTCGTCGAGCCGCCCCATGTCACGGCCGATGCGCCCACCCCGCCGCGCCGGCCCGCCGAGCTCTCGGCCGCGCTGCGGCCCGAGGCGCCAAAGGAGCTGCCGCTCGCCGCGCGGCACGAACCGGCGTCGCGCCGGATTTCGCGCCTCGAGGGTGCCACCGCCGTTCCGGCGACCCCGTCCGACAATCCGGGCTTCTTCGAGCGACTGTTCGGCGGCGCGCCCCAGGCCGCCGCGCCGCGGGCGGCCCACCGTCAGGAAGCCATGGCCTACGCCAACCCTTCCGATCCAGTCGGGCTTTTCGGCGGGCTGCACAGCGCCGTGGCGCCGGCGAATCCGAGCGCGCGCTTCGACCGCTACACGGCGGTCTACGACATCTCCGCCCGCACGGTTTACATGCCGAACGGCCAGCGGCTCGAGGCCCATTCCGGGCTGCGCGAGCATCTCGACGACCCGCGCTATGTGCATTTGCGCATGCGGGGTCCGACCCCGCCGCATGTTTACGATCTGAGGCCGCGTGAGGCGCTGTTCCATGGCGTCGAGGCGCTGCGGCTCAATCCTGTCGGCGGCGGCGGGGCGATCTACAATCGCGCGGGATTGCTGGCGCATACTTATATGCTCGGCCCCAACGGCGACTCGAACGGATGCGTCTCCTTCCGCGACTACGACGCCTTCCTCAACGCCTATAAGCGAGGCGAAATCCGGCGCCTCGCGGTGGTTTCCCACCTGTAAACGACTGAGCAGGCGGGACCTTCCCGCCCTGCCTGCTCCGGCGCCGTTCCCCGAAGCGCCTGTTTACAGCCAAGAATTCGCCCGAATTGAGCCCAAGCAAGGCCGCGATGCTTTTCCAGAGTGTTGCCGTGACGCTATTGCGCGCGCCACTCCGGGTCCGGAGCATCGATTCGTCGAAGCCCTAAGGCACAAATGGCGCGCCCCAGCGATGCTTTCGGGGGCGGACGTTGAAGAAAACCCATCTACACGGCTTATTGTCGCGCGATCACGGCCGGCCGCTTGCCTATGCCGTGCTGGGCGCGGGCGTATTGTCCTTGGGCTTGCTGGCCGCTTGGCAAGGGCTTCATCAGCGCCCGGCGCCGGCCCCAGTCCTCGCCGGGGCCGCGCAGCCAACCCAGGGCCCACATCCCTATGGGCCGATGGTCGTCGGGCTCGGCCCCTGGGCGCGCAGCGCCGTCGCGACGGCGCCTGCCCCTCAACAGAGCGCCGCGCTGGAGGCCAGGGTCGAGTCGACCGCGCCAAACGAGAGCGTCGAGCCGCCGCCCGCCGACATTGCCGAGGAGACGGGCGCGCCGCTGCCGCCGCATCGCCCGGCCGAGCTGAAAAATTCCGTGAGCCGCGCGCCTGAAGCGCCCATACGCCAGGCGGCGCTGCCGAGCGAGCCGGCGCCCGCCCCGGCGGACAACCGCGGTTTCTTCGAGAAGATTTTCGGCGGCGCCGGCGCCGAACAGCAACAGCAAGCCGGCCAGCCTCAGCCCGCCCCCCTCGGCCGCGGCCGCCGACAGCAGCAGGCCGTCGCGGCGCAGGGCCAAACCCAGGCCTTGGCTTATGCGCCGCAGGAATCGACCGGCGGGCTCTTTGGCGGCCTGACCAGCGCAGTTGCGCCTTCCGTCCCCGCTCAATCGACCGCAACGGCCCGCGCTGGCGCCGGCACGGCCGTCTACGACATCTCCGCCCACACGGTTTACATGCCGGACGGAACGAGGCTCGAGGCGCATTCCGGCCTCGGCCCGCATCTCGACGACCCGCGTTTCGTCCATGTGCGGATGAAGGGCCCGACCCCGCCGACGGTCTATGCGCTTACGCCGCGCGAGGCGCTGTTCCATGGCGTCGAGGCGCTTCGGCTCACGCCCATCGGCGGAGACAACATCTACGGGCGCGCCGGTCTCCTCGCCCACACCTTCATGCTGGGCCCGAACGGAGATTCCAACGGCTGCGTCTCGTTCCGAAACTATAGCGCCTTCCTGCAAGCCTATAAGCGCGGCGAGGTGCGCCGGCTGGTCGTCGTCGCGCGGATGTAACGGCTCTTAAAAAACGCCGCCGAGGGTGCGTCCCTCGGCGGCGTTTGTGTCGCGCAGCTTGCTATCAGGTGGGCGCGTGCGCGTGACCGTGTGTCCCTCCGCGCTCCGGCCCCGCGACGCGATGCGACTCGCTTTCGAGCTCGGAGCGCGCCTCGGCGACGAGATCGCCCGTCGCTTCGGCGATGGTGGCGACGGTCCTCTCATAGACGGAGATACCGGTCTTGATCGCCCCCTTGGCTACCGGCCGCAGCGCGCGCCCGACCGAGGGGAACAACGCCGGAACGACAAGAAGCGCCCCGATGCCGATCGCCACGGGTCCCAATGCTTCTTCCATGAGGTCTTCGAACAGCGCCATTGCCGTGCTCCTTCAGGATGTGATCGAACGATCCCTTTCCGGTTGAATGGCTCGCACTGGGGGATGTCATTCCCGGCGGGCTGAAAGCCCGACCGGGAATCCAGAGCCGCAGAAGCGCTGGTTTTGCTCTGGATTCCCGATCGCTCGCTATGCAAGCGTCGGGAATGACGCCGAACCAATCAACGGATCTCACACCAGTCATGTGCGCATCCGCGTTGCGCCTTCAAGGCGCGTCAGCGCCTAAAACATTTAAAATCTTTTAGTTAGGCAGAGCTACGCACAGCCGACGACGCGATCTCACCTGCCGCCGGCGGGCGGCGGAAACTGCCGCAAAGGCACGGCGGCGCGCTGCCCCTCCTGATAGGAAACCCACCAGCGTTGCGCCGCCCGACCGCCATAGAGCAGGACCATAGCCGCCGCGGCCACACTATTGCCGCGCGCCAGTTTGAGTGCGACGCTCGCGCCCACAATAGCGAAGACGGAAATCCGCGCCACATTGACCCGGCCGGGGCTCCGGCGCTGGAGATGCGCCTGGGGCTTGGCGCTCGGCTGTTTCGGCTGGGGCGCTTCGTTCCTCCCGTCGCGCACAGGGGCTTCCATAGCCCGCAGCATGCCACTCGATTCCAGCAGATCGAGAATGGCTTCGGCGTCGGGAGCATGAATCACGACGCTCGTGGAAAGCGGATTGACGTCGACGCGCTCGACGTCCGGCCATTGTGACAACTGGTCTTGCACAGACCTAAAAAATTCACGGTCACCGCGTTTGTGCGGCGCCTGGAGTCGCAGCCGCCGAGGCGTGGCGTGCGCAACATGGAATCCGTGATGTCTCGTCATCGGGCTTTTCCCGCATAGGGCCGGGCTCTTTGACGAAACGATAGTTCCAGGGAAAGCGCATTCAAGCGCGCGTGAGCGCGGGACGCGCGAATAGTTTTGAGGATCGGACACGTCATGTGAGGTTGGACGTCCCGCCGCTCGCGCAGCGAACGGGAATCCAGAGCCAAACCAGCGCTTTTATTGGCTCTGGATTCCCGATCGGGCCTTTGGCCCGTCGGGAATGACAAGCGCCCAATACGCGCTGTTCAAACGGAAACGGTATCAGGTCAGCAATTTGACCAGGGAAAGCGCCGAGCGGTCGAACAGGCTCTTCACCAGCGCCGAAGCCAGGGCCTGGCCAAGCCCGGAAGCCGCACTCGTCGCAACAGAGTCGGCGCTGTGTGACGGGGCGGGCTCGCCGGCCTGATCGCTGAGGCAGCCCTGCCGCCGCAGCGTCGCCCAGAAGGCCTCCAAATCGAAGTCGGCCCGGTGATAGAGCACCGTGACGCTGCCCGTGTGGGCGTTGATCGAGGCGGATCTCACGCCGGGAACAGCAAGCAGCGCCGAATGGAGGGGGATAATCGCGCGCGAATCGCCCACAAGATTTGCGAGGCAGACCCGCAGTCGCCCGGGAACATGGTGCAGGTGAAGGACCATCTGACAGCCGACGTTTAGTGTTGCTGGTACAACTACTTAGCCTGATCGAATTACAACTGCATGACATTTCTGGGGCGTCGTGCGCGAGGGTCGCAGACGATCAGGCCGCCGCCTGCGCCTGTCCCGAGGACGGGATATAGCGCAAGCAAAGGCCCGGCAGCGGATTGGCGAGGCCCGAAACGACGCTGACGTCGCGCCAGCGCGGATAGGCCGGGGGCAGGAGCTCCAGCACCAGGCCCACGCCGGCGAGGAAAGCGCCTTCATCGGCGAAATCCTGCGCCCCGAAATCATGGGAGGCGTCGGCCCCGCTATCGGCGCCGTCGAGCAACGTCTCGAGCATCCGAAAGGCCCAGGGCGCCTGCTCCACGATGCGGCGCACGTCCTCTAAATCGGGCCGCGACACCCGCCAGCGGAGCGGCGACTCGTTCAGCCGCGCGACCGCGTCTTCGCTCGCCAGATCAGGCAGCGCCCGCAGATCATGCGCGGCGATGGAGAGGCAGCCAGCAGGGTTGCGCCGGAAGGCCTCGAAGGCGCCGACCAGAATCGCCGACTGCTGATGCAGGCGTCCGTCGCCGCGCTCGCCATCCTCGGGCCGGAATCGGGCGCGCATGAAAATGATGCTATCGCCGACCGCCCGCGCAATCAGGCAACCGGCGCCACGCGCGCCAACCGCGATGGCGTCCGGCTCGAAGCGGCGCAGTCCCGCGAGACGCAAGGGCGACAGATAAGGGTCCCAGGCGCGATCAAGGCCCGCGGAACGGCGCGTGACGGCATAGCCCGCCGAGGCGGGCACGCGCCGCTCGTCACCCTCGCCGAGCTTGCCGTAATGCAGGCGGTGAAAGGTGATGATCTCGTCGCCGCCAGACGGCGTTCCGCTCGCCATAAACCCGCCCCTCACAAAGTGTTTTGGTTTACGACAAATAGGAACGTTTCATTAAGCAAGAATTGCAGTCGCCGGAATTTCCTCTTCCAGCGCGTCGATCTGCGCGTGGGAGAATGTGAAGGCGCTGTCGAGCCCCAAAGCGGCGTAGAGAATGGGCTCGGCCGTCAGAAACGGCCGCCAATATTCGCTATGGACGCGCGCGCCCTCCAAGCCGGCGCGGCGGAACCGGCGCTCGCCCGGCTGATGCGGGTCCATATTCGGGTTCTGGAAGCGTTTGACGAAGCCATAGGCCGAGCAGACGGTGTAGCGCACCGAGACGCCGACGGCGTCCAGCGCCCTGAGCCGCGAGAGCCATTGCGCCGAGCGCAGCGACTTGCGCAACACATGCAGCGCCACGGCAGGATCGCAGGCATAGGTGAAGGCGCTCGGCCCCAGCCGGGTGAACAGCCGCTCATATTGCGAGAAGACGACGACGAGGCGCTTGAGCTTCTTCTCGCGCGCGAGCGCAAGGCGGTCGATGAGCCGCGCCAGCGCGCCCATCCAGGCGGAGTCGTCGAGCCGCACCAGCGGCAGCACCAGCACCAGCGCATCCGCCTCCAGCATCTGGCGCGCGAGCTTGGCTTTCACGTCGTTGAGGATCGCGACCTCCGCGCCATCCGGCGGCGCGGCGATTTCGCCGGCCGAGTCGACGATCTCCAGCAGCCAGGGCCCGCGCGTCACGACCTCGGGCGGCGCCTCGCCATTCACCGAGAGCCGGAAATAATATTCGTAGGTATTGAGCGTGTCGGTGGCGACGCCGCCGTCCGAGAATTCCTGTTTCAGGCGCTCATAGTCGCCCTTCTCGGCCGCGAAGAAATCGGCGCGGCGCAAATCCGCCGGCCCGGCGGCAAACTCGGCCTGCGAGATCGGCTGCAGCGCCGGCCGCAAGCGGGGCGAATAGCCGAAGGCGCTCTGCGCGACGCAGTCGACGAGCGACGCCAGAAGCGAGGACTTGCCGCCCTTCTTGGGCCCAACGAGACAAACCGTTAGTTTTTCGGTCATTTCCGCTCCCTTACGAGCGCGACCATACAGGGCGGGAGCGATGCGGGAAAGGAGGGTGGGGGCACCGGTGGGCCATAACGATTTCGCCCCCAAAAGGTGACGCGCCCCGGCTCGCCGTGCTAAGCGCGCCTCATGCTCGAAGGCCTTCCCCCCAATGGCGCCAGCCATGTGCTGCGCCTCTCCACGGACGAGCGGCGCGCCCGCGCCGTCGCGGACATCATCGTCGAGACGTTCGACCCCACCGAGACCGCCGCCGGCGCCTTCGAGGTCGACGGCGGCCCGGTCTGGACGGTCGAGGTCTATTTCGCCGAGGCGCCCGACGAAGATGACATCCGCGGGCTGATCGAGGTGGTGACCGACGCCGAGACCGCCGCCCGCGCGGAATTTTCGGAGATTGCCAAGGAAGACTGGGTCCAGAAGTCGCTCGCCGGGCTGGAGCCGGTGCGCGCCGGCCGCGTGCTGGTGCATGGCTCGCACGATCGCGACCGGGTGCGGGCGAATGACATCGGCGTCGAGATCGAGGCGGCGCTCGCCTTCGGCACCGGCCACCACGGCACGACGCTGGGCTGCCTGCGCGCGCTGGATCGCGTCTTGAAACGCCGCCGTCCCCGCCGCGTGCTCGACGTCGGCACCGGAACCGGCGTGCTGGCGATCGCGGCGGCGAAGCTCCTTCATCAGCCTGTGGCCTGCGGCGACATCGACCCTGTCGCCGTCGAAACCGCCCGCGCCAACGCCGTGGCCAATGACGCCGGCGCCTATGTGCGGCCGGTCGTGGCCGTGGGGCTGCGCCATGAAGCCATTGTCGGCAAATACGATCTCATCCTCGCGAATATCCTGGCCAAACCCTTGCGGCTGCTCGCGCCCTCCATCGCCGCGGCCGCCGGGCCGGGCGCGGAGCTGGTGCTTTCGGGCCTCCTCGCCCGCGACGTGGCCGGCGTGCTCTCCGCCTATCGCGCCCAGGGCTTTTCGCTCGCCGAGCGCGGCGACATCGACGGCTGGGCCACGCTCGTATTGAGACGCGGCGGCGCGCGGTGACGATCCGCCGCCTCCTCGCTGCGGATGCGGAGGCGTTCCATCATCTGCGGCTGGAGGCCTTTCGCCTCGAGCCGCGCTGCTTTCGCTATGCGCCGCAGGACGAGGCGGGAGTCGGCGCCGCGGAGAGGGCCGCGCGGCTGGAGCGGGATTTCGTCGCCGGCTATTTTGCCGATGACGCGCTTGCGGGCGCCGCCGGGCTCGCCTTTTTCTCGGGCGCGAAACTGGGTCACAAGGCGCTGCTCTGGGGCATGTATCTGCGCGCCGCGCATCGCGGCTCCGGCGCCGCCGACCGGCTGATGGACGCGCTGCTCGAACAGGCCCGCCTTCGGGCGGAGATCGTCACGCTGACCGTCGTCGATGAGAACGCACGGGCGAAGCGCTTCTACGAACGCTGGGGTTTTACGACCTATGGCGTGGAGCCCCATGCGGCGAAGCTCGGCGACGGCGATTATCTCGACGAAGCGCTGATGGCGCTGCGGCTGCGATAGCCCCCTCCCCAACCCTCCCCCGCTAACGCGCGCTAACGCGGGAGAGGGAGCAGATTGTGGCCTTAATCGAGTACGCTGATCGCGAGCGTCCCCTCTCCCGCGAAGCGGGGGAGGGACAGGGAGGGGGCGCTTGTCGCGGCGACAAACCATTGCTCATGATCCCTTCTCGAACTAGCTTTGCTTCATGTTCGAAGCAAAATTCCAATCCTTCGCCGACGCCTCCTCCTCCCACGACAGCGCCACGCGGATCGCCGCGCTGCGCGAGGAACTCGCGCGCCAGAACCTCGACGGCTTTCTCGTTCCCCGCGCAGATGCGCATCAGAACGAATATGTGCCCAAAAGCGCCGAGCGCCTCGCTTGGCTTACAGGCTTCACCGGCTCCGCCGGCTTTGCCGTGGTTCTCGCGCAGGAAGCCGCGATCTTCGTCGATGGCCGCTATGTGATCCAGGTGCGCCAGGAGATCGACGGCAAGATCCTCACGCCGATCGACATCTCGGAAACCGCGCCCTCTAAGTGGCTTGCAGAACATGCGCGCGAGGGCGCGCGCATCGGCTATGACCCCTGGGTTCATACGAGCGGCCAGATCGAACGCTTCGCCAAGGCGGTCGAAGGCAAGAAGATCGCGCTCGTTCCGCTAGACGCCAATCCGATCGACGCGCTTTGGGCTGATCGCCCGAGCGAACCCATGGGGCCCGTCGCCATCCATCCTGCCCGCTACGCCGGCGAGACCGCCGCCTCCAAGATCAAGAAGCTGCGCGAGGCACTGAAAGACGCCGACGCGACGTTGATGTCCGACCCGCACGCCATCTGCTGGGCCTTCAACATCCGCGGCGCCGATGTGGCGCATACGCCGATCGTTCTCGCCTTTGCGCTTCTGCCCAAGGAAGGCGCGCCGACGCTTTATCTCGACGACGCCAAGCTCGACGCAAAGACGCGCGCCGCATTGGAAAAATTCCTCACGCTGCGCGCCCCCGCCGAGCTGATTGGCGATCTGACCGAGGCCGGCAAGCGCGGCGAGACGGTGATGTTCGACGCCGCCACTGCGCCCGTGAAGCTCGTCGAGACGCTACGCGCCGCCGGCGGCAAGCCGCGCGTGGCCGAAGACCCCGCGGCGCTGCCCAAGGCCATCAAGAACAAGGCCGAGCTTGCCGGCGCGCGCGAAGCGCATATCCGCGACGGCGCCGCGCTGACGCGCTTTCTCGCCTGGTTCGCAGAAGCGGCCCCAAAGGGCGCGCTCACCGAAATCACGGCGGCCGAAGCCGCGGAGACCTTCCGCCGCGAGAGCGGCGATCTGCGCGACATTTCCTTCCCGACCATCTCCGCCTTCGGCGAGCATGCGGCGATTCCGCATTATCGCGTGACCGAGAAAAGCAACCTCAAGATCGGCAAGGGCGTCTATCTCATCGACAGCGGCGCGCAATATATCGACGGCACGACGGATGTGACGCGCACGGTCGTCGTCGGCCGCGCCTCCAAACAATTGAAGGATCACTTCACGCGCGTGCTCAAGGGCCATATCGCTATTGCGCGGGCGGTGTTTCCCAAAGGCGTCACCGGCGCGCAGCTCGACGCTTTCGCGCGGCGTTATTTATGGGAGGCGGGGCTCGATTTCGATCATGGCGTCGGCCATGGCGTCGGCTCTTATCTTTCCGTGCACGAGGGGCCGCAGCGCATTTCCAAGATGGGCGCGACGCCTTTGCAGCGGGGCATGATTCTCTCGAACGAGCCCGGCTATTACCGCGCCGGCGAATATGGAATCAGGCTGGAAAATCTCATCATTGTCGAAAAGCGCGAAATCGCCGGCGCCGAACGCGAAATGCATGGCTTCGAGAGCATCACGCTCGCGCCTTTCGATTTGAACTGCGTCGAACCGAAGTTGATGAACGCCGAAGAGATTGCGTGGCTCAACGCCTATCACGCTCATGTGCGCAAGACGCTTTCGCCGCTTGTCGACGCGAAGACGCGGAAGTGGCTGCGTGAGGCGACGCAGGCGATCTGACAGGACTGCTTAAACCGTCATTGCGAGCGGAACGAAGCAATCCAGAGCCACATCACGGCCCTGGATTGCTTCGTCGCTTTCGCTCCTCGCAATGACGGGGTGATACGGCCACGCTGTCACCGAACCATCACAGCACCGTCATGCAAGCTCAATCCAACCGTCACGCAAACGCAGTCGCAACGTCGCGAAAACGCAGCGCAATTTCCCTAGCCTTGCGTCATGGCGTTTACGACGGACCTGGCGGCGAAGCTGACGCGCGACGCGTCATCCCTCCCGCAAACCGGCCTCTCCGGCCAATGGCTGCAACGTCTCCTCGACGCTGATCTAGCCGCCGTTCACCTCTTCTCCCGCTCGGCGCGGCCCAAGGCCATCCGCTTCCTCGCTATCGGCGTGAGCAAGCTCGGCAATGGCTGGATCTATCCGATCCTCCTGACCATCGTCTTCCTTGGCCTCGGCTGGCAGGGCTGGCATGTCGTGCTGCTCGCCGCCGCCAATGCGGCGCTGCTGCATATTCTCTATCCGATCATCAAGCGCCGCTTCTGCCGCAAGCGCCCCTTCCATGTCGATCAGCGCCTGCCCTCGCTGCTCAAGACGCTGGACGAGCACTCCTTCCCGAGCGGCCACGCCATGACGCTGACCGGCGTGCTGGCGCCGATCGTCCTCGCCTGGCCGGCGATGAGCATTTCCGCGGTGGTCCTCGTGATCTCCATGGCGTGGTCGCGAATCGCCACGGCGCACCACTATCCAAGCGACGTCATCGCCGGCATAGCGCTCGGCCTCGGCCTCGCCTTCCCGCTGTCGACCTACGCGCTCGCGCTTTTCTAGGCCGCGCGCGGCAACGCCAGCGACGCCTCGGCAGGCGCCGCGCTCACGCGGCCCTTGGCGCCGTCAAGCGCGCCCGCGACGAGCTCCAGCCCCAGAAAGCGCGCGCGCTCCACCGGGCCGGGCAGCGACAGGCCCTCAGTGAAGCGGCGCTGGAAGCCGAAGCGGCGATAATAGGGTTCGTCGCCGACAAGCAGCACCGCGGCATGGCCGAGCGCCGATGCGCGATCGAGAGACGCGCGCATCATTTGCGCGCCCAGCCCCAGCGAGCGGGCGTGCTCGGCGACCGCCAGCGGGCCGAGCAGCAACGCCGGGCGGCGCCCGCCGGCGAAGACCGGCCACAGGCGAATCGTCGCGAGCAGCTCGCCCTCATCGTCCTTGGCGACAAGCGCCAGCCCCTCTGCGGGCACATGGCCCTCGCGCAGCCTCTCGCAAGTCTTGAGGAAACGCGCGGGCCCGAAAGCGGCGTCCAGCAGCGCCTCGCGCGCGCCGACATCCGCCGCCGTCTCTTCGCGAATCGCGAAGGACGCGCGCGATAGGGCCGCGGGGGCTGCGATGGGCGCGAAAAGGTCGGTGTGAAGTTCAAAGGCCATCTGTTCCTCCTTCAGAGGACAAGCGACCCTCGCGCCTGGCGCGTTTAAGCGCCCGCCGGACGGGACTGGTTTACTGGGATTTTGCTCTCACGCCGCCGGCGCCTGCCGGAGGGGGATCAAGTTTTTTCAAGCGTCATGCCCGCGCGCGCACCATCCACGCGATGCAAGATCGCGCTGGCGTGAATGGCCGGGGACGCGCCCGGCCACGACGTTGCTAGTCGAGCGACGATTCGCTCAGATGATGAAGGTCTCGAGCGGCGGGAAGCCATTGAAGCCGACCGCCGAATAAGTGGTCGTATAGGCTCCCGTTCCCTCGATCAGCACCTTCGTGCCGATCTCGAGCGAAATCGGCAGCGCATAGGGCGCCTTCTCGTAGAGCACGTCCACCGAATCGCAGCTCGGGCCCGCGATGACGCAAGGCTCGGTCGGCGCGCCGTCCGCTTCCGTGCGAATCGGATAGCGGATCATCTCGTCGATCGTCTCGGCCAAGCCGTTGAACTTGCCAATGTCGAGATAGACCCAGCGCAGTTCGCCCTCGGCCTCCGACTTCTTCGAGATCAGCACGACTTCCGCCTCGATGATCCCGGCGTTGCCCACCATGCCGCGGCCCGGCTCGATGATCGTCTCCGGAATGCGGTTGCCGAAATGCTTCGACAGCGCGCGGAAGATGGCGTTGCCATACTGCTTCACCGCCGGCACGTTCTTCAGATATTTCGTCGGGAAACCGCCGCCGAGATTGACCATCTGGAGATTGATGCCGCGCTCCGCGAGATCGCGGAAGATGTCGGCGGCCGACTTCAGCGCGCCGTCCCACTTGCGCGGGTCGGTCTGCTGCGAGCCGACATGGAAGGAGACGCCATAGGCCTGCAGGCCCAGACGATGCGCATGCTCCAGCACGCGCGTCGCCATCTCCGGGACGCAGCCGAATTTGCGCGACAGCGGCCATTCGGCGCCAGAGCCGTCGCAGAGGATGCGGCAGAACACTTTCGAGCCCGGCGCGGCGCGCGCGATCTTCTCGACTTCGTCGACGCAATCGACCGCAAAGAGGCGGATGCCGAACTCGAAGGCGCGCGCAATGTCGCGCTCCTTCTTGATCGTGTTGCCGAAGGAGATGCGATCGGGCGTGGCGCCGGCGGCGAGCGCCTGCTCGATCTCGACCAGCGAGGCCGTGTCGAAGCAGGAGCCCAGCGACGCGAGCAGCGAGAGCACTTCCGGCGCCGGATTGGCCTTCACGGCGTAGAAGACGCGCGTGTCGGGCAGCGACTTGGCGAAGCCGAGATAGTTCTCGCGCACGACATCGAGATCGACGACGAGGCAGGGACCCGTGTCGCGGCCGGCGCGGCGGCGCTCGGCGAGGAATTCTTGGATACGGTCGGTCATTGCGGCATCCCCTTCGAAGGGCGCGGGTCGAGCCGCGCCAGGAACCAGTTTGCTTCGGCGGATGCACGACGCAGTTCCCTCGCGCGCGTGGTGGAGACGCGACGACGGTTGAATGCGCCAGCAATCCAGGATCGCCACGCTTGCGCGCGAACAATCCGGTGATGCGCCGTCGGCCAGTCGGACAACGAAAAACATGCGAAGACGCATGTCGCTCGGTATCAGAACAGCCTCGATTGGAAGGGGAAGAACCCTTTCCGCACGCCCGGCAAGAAAGACAAGCCTCTTCGGTAAGCCAGCCTTTGGAGGGCTGACAGAGACCAAAAAAGCCCGGTCCGTCGTTGCTTTAAGTCGCGATCCTCCGCTGAGAGCGGAGTTCGCCGGTTCGCCTCCGGCTGCCGGTTTTTTTACGGTGGTTAACCGGCCTCTTGTCCGGATCCCCGCCGACCGACACACGACCACAGGCACGTGCGATTTGGGCAAGGCTGTAGATACGCCCTTTTCGATCCGACACAAGCCTTTTTTGACCTTTGTTGGGAATTTTTTCGGCCCTTGCGCAGCGTGGGCGCGGCGGCGCCCCAAGAGCGCCGCAAGCAGCCGCGGCTTGCGTAACCGGAGCGTTGTCGCTACAGCAGCGTCAGCCGCGCCCTGCGATGACACGAGCAGAAAACACGCGCCGCTCCGGTAATTGAGAGATGATCGACATCACCCGGCGCCAGATGATTGGCGCCTTGGCCGCGTCAGGGGCGCAGATCGCCTTTCCTGGCAATGGGCTGAGCCAGAGCCTCACGCCGAAATTCGGCTTCGACGAAGTCGTGGCGCGCGCGCGCGATCTCGCCCGGGCGCCCTTCGAAGACGCGGCGCCGCGCCTGCCCGACCCTTTCGATGCGCTCGACTTCGATACGTGGCGCGACATCCGCTACAAGCCGGACCACGCGCTGTTTTCCAATCTCGCCGGCGGCTTCCGGCTCCACACTTTTCACCTGGGCTTCCTCTACCGCCGCGCCGTCACGATCAACACGATTCGCGACGGCATCGCCGCGCCGATCCCCTATTCGCCGGCCATGTTCGATTATGGCAGGCTGAAGCTCGATAAGGCGCCGGCCGTCAACACCGGCTTCGCCGGCTTCCGGCTGCATTTCCCGGTCAATGATCCCCATGTCCAGGACGAGGCGATCTCGTTTCTGGGCGCGAGCTATTTCCGCTTTCTGGGCCGCGATCAGCAATATGGCCTCTCGGCCCGCGCGCTCTGCGTCGAAGCGGGCACGAGCCGGGAGACCTTCCCCTTCTTCCGCGAATTCTGGGTCGAGACGCCGGTTTCGGGCAACAACCACATCACGATCTACGCTTTGCTGGACGGCGAAGCGGCGACGGGGGCCTATCGTTTCGATCTCACGGTCGGACAAGAGAGCACGCTCGACGTGCAGGCGACGTTGTTTCCGCGGCGCTCGGGCGTGAAGTTCGGCCTCGCGCCGCTCACCTCGATGTATCTCACGGGCGAAAACGACCGCCGCGTGCGCGACGGTTTCCGCGACGAGCTGCATGATTCCGACGGCCTGCTGGTTCGCACCGGCTCGGACGAATGGCTGTGGCGCCCGCTCGGCAATCCGGCGCGCGAACGCATGTCGTCGTTTCTCGATCGCAATCCGCGCGGCTTCGGCCTGCTGCAACGCGACCGCACCTTCGAATCCTATCAGGACCTCGACCTCGCTTATCAGAACCGGCCGAGCTATTTCGTCGAGCCCGTCGGCGATTGGGGCGAGGGCCGCGTCGAGCTCATCGAGCTGCCGACCCCAGACGAAACCAATGACAATATCGTGGCGAGCTGGGCGCCCGCGACGCCGCCCGAGCCCGACAAGGCCTTTTCCTTCGCCTATCGCGTCACCGCCGGGCTCGACATGCCGCGGCTCGCGCCGAACGGACGCGTCGTCCATACGTTCGAAGCGCCGGCGCGGGCGCTCGGCTCATCCGAGCCGAACAATCCCGGCGCGCGCCGCTTCCTCGTGGATTTTGCCGGCGGCGACCTCAGCTACTATGTTTCCGATCCGGCGCAGGTCGAAGCGATCGCTTCCACCTCTTCCGGCCGTGTGCTGCGCGCGAGCGTGACGGCCAATCAACATATCGACGGGCTGCGGGCGCTGTTCGACGTCTCGGTGAAGCCCGGCGACACCGCTGATCTGCGGCTCTTTTTGCGCGCCAATGGGCGCACGCTGACAGAGACCTGGACCTACCCCTGGACGGCGCCGTCGGGAACCTGAGGCGCAGGCCAGGAGCCGCGTCATGCCCGCGCTTGTCGCGGGCATCCACGCCAGGACATTGCGACACGCGGGGAGAAGAAGCGGCGTTCTTCCGCTCATGTTCCCAGCTTTTTCGTGTCGGCGCGGCGTGGATGGCCGCGACAAGCGCGGCCATGACGGTGTTCGCCCGAATTCGAAGCCCCGGCTGGCGGACGCCCCGAACGCCGCCCCCTCAACTTAGCCAAGCTCGAAAGCGCCGACCGGCTTCATCGCGCCGTCGCCGTTGAGCGTCGGCGTTTTCTTTTCGGGGCGGCCCGTTCTACCCCACGCGAATTCGATGTCATGCGCGACAAAGGCGGCTTGAATCGCCGCGAGCAAGGCGCTTTTCGCCGGTGCGTCGCTCTTCAGCCCGAAGTGGACGTAGAAGCGCAGGATATATTGAATCTGGCCTTCCTTGCTGTCGTAGACGTCGACGCGGGGCGCTCTCTCACGGCTGATGTTGTCGATATGGGGAAGCGCGGCTGCGATCGCCTCTTCCAGCGCCTTGCGAACATGAGCGGTCGGAACGCCGGCGAAGGTCGAGATAATGATGGTCGACTCCGACCAGGAGGCCGGACGGGAGCGATTGACGATCGTCGCCCCGGCGAGCACCGAGTTGGGCACCATCACATAGTCCGGCGCGGTCGTGCGGATCGTGGTGGTGCGCCAAGTCATCTCCGTGACCATGCCGCGAATCTCACCTTTCGAGAGCTCGATCCAGTCGCCGAGCACGAAAGGTTTCTCCATGCCGATCATGACGCCGGCGAAGAAGTCGAGAATGAGTTTCTGGATCGCGAGACCAACCACGATCCCGACGACCCCGGAGGTAAGCCCCACGCCTTGCAGATCTAGGCCGAACAAAAAATGACCCGCCCAGAGGAGGGCGACGCCATAGATCAGGAAGGAAACGATCGACCTCAGGATCGCCGGCGCGCGCTGCGGATCGGCGGCGTCGGCGACCTGTTTCCAGACATGGCCCTCGAGCCAGGAATTAAAGGTGTAGGCGCAAGAAAAGGCGATCCAGGCGACGATGCTCGGCCAGACAGCCTTCTCGACGCCGAGCCCTGTCGACCGCACCAGCGATTCGATGTCGGGCGCGAGATAAGCCAGAATATTGCCGCCGGCGACGGCCGCTAATCCGACCAAGACGCGCAAGCTCGCCTCCGGCCAGCGGGCAAAGACGAACAGCAACCCGCCGGCGGATGCGAAGGCGAAGGGGATCGCCAGAGTCCAGATCAGCCAGCGGCGGTCGGCGCCGCCCGACCAGCCCTCGAACGGAACGGCGGCGATGTCGATTTGCGCGCCCGGCAGGCGCACTGCCGTCGCCAGCGCGTCCGACCCCTCGTCGAAGAGCTTCTGATCGCCCTGGAAAGCCGGTTGCGGCGCGCCGTCCTGCTCCAGGCGCATGGCGAAGCGGTATTTCTGCGCATCGGCGCAAATCCCCAGATGGCAGACGAGCGCCTTGCGGTCGATCAGCACCGTGGAGAAGCCCCAGAAATTGTCGGCGGACGGCCGCTGATCTCCCAGGAACACGGGCCGCCGATAGAGGAACGCCTGATCGCCATTGGGCATGTTCACCGGGCCTGAGAACACGGGGATTCCCGTCTCTATGGCGCGCTGATTGGCGGCGGCGTCGGCGGCGGAATGCGCCAGATCATGGCCGATCAGCGCCTGGTCGATCGAGTCCGCGGGTTCGACCTGGCTGATCTTGCCGCCGCGCGCCAGACGAATCGACATGAGGTCGGGGTTCGCGCGCCGGAGCCGCTGGGCGAACTGGCGGAACTCGGCCTCGGAGAAGTCCGGATGCGCCGAGACAAAGGCCGACAGATTGCTGCTGACCGACAATTCTTCCGTCACGTCGCGCGTCGCACGGCTGGTGACGAGCGCGAGCTCTTTCTGCATGGCGTCGCGCGAGGCGCCGGCTGCGCGGCTCACTTCCAGCCGATCGAGGATCGTGGCGAGCCCGAGGAGAACCAGAAAGACGGAAGCCGACGCCCCGAAGGCCCAAAGGCGGCTGCCGAGCGGCAAGCCCGTCGCGCCGCGCAGCCAGACGAAGGCCACCGTTCCACAAAACAGGGAAAGAAGAAGCGCGAGCCCACGGATCATCCAGCGATTTGGCGAGTCCTGGCTCCATCCGTCCGACGGCAGCGCGGCAAGCTCGATCCGCACGCCGGGGAAACGTATGGCGCCGAGCGCCGGCTGCGCGGCGGCGTCGAAGAGGTTCGGATCGCCGCGCAACATCCCGCGATATTGCTGATCGACGAAAATCTTCATCGCCATGCGGTATTTCGGGCGGGGCTCGCACAGCCCGAGCTTGCATTCGATGTTGGGGCCCGCCTCGACGGTCAAGCCGACGAAAGCGGGCTTGGCGCCGGGGCCCGGCGATCCTTCCGTGAAAACCGGACGCGTGTAGAGCAAGCCCGGCTCGCCGTCGCGCAGCGCGAAGGGACCGACCAGCGCCGGCGCCCCTTTCTCGATCGCCCGCGCGATGGCGGGTTCGGAGGCCAGAATATGCGTCTCGATGCGATCGATCGCCGCGCGGTTTTCGGTATAGGGCTCGATCCGCGCGACTTTCCCGTTCTTGACCAGGAACACCCGGCGCAGGTCGGGATTCTCGCGGATGAACGGGCGGATGTAATTGGCGAAGGCTTGCTGGTCGATATTCGGATTAGCCCCGACCAATGCGCTGAGGCCCTGCACGACGGCGACCTTTTGCGTGAGGTCGCGCGTCGCGCCGCTGCTCATCGCCTCCAGCTCGACGACCGCATCCTCGCGCTGTTTTTCCAGCCAATTATTGCGGTCGATCCTTTCGGCGACGACCGCCGCGACGATCACCGCCAGCGCCACCGCCAGAGCCGCTAACGCCGGCTGCCAGAGCGAAGTCGTCCGGGATTGCCGAACGACATTTTGTTTATCCATTTTTTCCCTCGTCGGGCCAAACTTAGGCTTTGGCCTAGCTTAGGAGAGTTTGAAGCTCAAGCAGCTCGACTAATGTGCGGCACGGCGCTTTCCAGTTAGAGCCACACATCTCGGGGACCGTCATGGCCGGGCTCGTCCCGGCCACCCACGCCGAGGGGCACGGCAAAACTTGGGGTGTCGTCGCTATGGATTAAGTTCTTGCGGGGTTTGCGATCTTGGAAGTCCTGTTGCCTCTCGTCGACGCAAACATTCCCATGAATGCCCAGCGTTTGCTGTCATTCGCTCGGCGTGGATAGCCGGGACAAGCCCGGCCATGACGAGGACATTGCTAGGAGCGCGGCTTCCGCTCGAAGAGGACGCGCGCCAGGAAGCCGACCCCCGCAGCGGCGAAAAGCGCCGCAATGCGCCAGGAAAATAGATTGGCCAGCAGCAGCGCGATCGCCGCTAGAACCGCCGCGATCACCATGCCGCGCAGGGCCGTTGGGGAAAGAATTGGCGTATCGGACGGCCGCACGATGGGGCGCGGAATCACTTGCTCCATGACGCTGGCGAGAACGAGCCCCGCGCCGGGGTCGATGAGCAGGCGATAGGTGTCGATCGTGGGCGCCTGATAGGGAAAGGCCGCCCCGCCTCTGGCCGGCTCATGCGCAAATGCAGTCGCCTCCCACCGGTCGGCGTCGACGCGCGCCAGATAGAGATCGAACAAGCGCACGCCGCCGCCGGTGTCATAGGCGGGCACGCGCGCCTTCAGCGCATAGGCGGACTGAGGCGAATTTTGCGACGGCAGCCGATCGGGCGAAATCTGGCTCGCGGTCTCGATCAGCCGGCGGACGGGGACGCCGCGCTCCTCCGCCGCGCCCCGCAGCAAGAACTCGACTTCGCGCAGGATCGACTCTTCGGTCAGCCGGCCGTCGCGCAGCTCCGCATTCATCGGCCGAGCCGCCTCCTGCGCATAGGAGGCCTTGGCGACAGCGGCCGACAGCAAGCGGTCCTCGCCGCTGTCTATATCCGGCAGAGGAAGGACGAGGCTGTCGAAAAGATGCGACATGCCCTCGGCCAGGGCGCCGGCGGTTATCGGCGCAAGCGCGGCGGGGGCCGTCGTCGGCGTGACCGGCGGGCGATGGGCGACGCGCAAGCTTTGCGTATCTGTCGCCACGGGCGGCAGCGGCGCGATCTTCTCGACGCTCATCGGAAGCCTCCTTTCGGCGCGCGCGCCGCCTGCATTGCTCCATACGCCAGGGGCGCTATTCGCTCTTCAAGCGCGCGAGGTCGAAAGCCTCCACGTCGCGCAGCAATTCGATGAAAGCCGTCGCCCAATAATCCGCCGTCGCCTCGCCCTTTTCGGCCGTCGCCTTGGAGGCGTCGCCCATGGCGCCCGAGGGCGACAGATCCTGCGTCAGCCACCCGAAGCCCGCCGGCCGATCGGCGCGCAGCCAGGCGAAGTCGCGCTCGAAATCGAGCGTCGCCGGCGGGAAATTCTTGGCGCGCCCCATGTCGACCAGCTCCGGTCGGAAGGCGAGCATCAGCGAAGTCTCGATCTCGCCGCCATGAATGCCGTGGCGCTCCTCCTGCGCCGAGAAGAGCCCGTCGGGATAACCGAAACGCGCCCAGGAGCAGGTGACGGCGAGAAGACCGAAACGCGCCCGCAGTTCGAGCGCGACCGTGGAGATCAGCGCGGAATTGCCGCCGTGCGAATTCATCAGCACGAGCTTCTTCACGCCGGCGCGCGCGACGCCTTCGGCGATGTCGAGGAGCATACGAGAAGCCGTCTCCTGCGACAGCCATAAGGTGCCGGGGAAGTCGCGGTGTTCGAGCGAGACGCCGACGCTCTGCATCGGCAGGAAGACGGCGTCGAGGTCTTCGGGCAGGCGCGCCGCGACGCGCTCGATGCACCCCTCCATGATCATGGCGTCGACGCCGAGCGGCAGATGCGGGCCATGCTGCTCGACGGCGGCGATGGGCAGCACGGCGATGACGCCGGACATGTCATGCGCGCGCATGTCGCGCAGGGAAAGCTCGGACCAGAAGCAAGAGGGCAGCATGGGCCGATTAAAGCCCGGCTGCGGTGAAAATGCGAGCCTGAAGGCCGGACCGCGCGCCTTCAGGCGCGCTCAAACTGTTGACAAAGCGGCGATGGCGCATTCGCCTTGTGAGACGGGCGCAGAATGCGAGCCTGAAGGCTCGCGGTCCATCGCGCGGACCGCGCGTCTTCAGACGCGCCTCATCGATCAGTCGGGACCGGCGCCGAACTCTCCCGGTCCCCTGCCGCCCATATGCCCCGGGTGGTGGCCTCCCATATGGCCCCGATGCGGATCGACCGCCCCTTCGACGAGCGCGCCGAAGCGGCGCTTCTGCGCCTCGTCGAGGCTGTCGTAGAGCGGCTTGGCGGCGGCGGCGATCTTATCCAATTCGCCGGCGTGCGCGACCATATGTTGCGCGCGCCGCTGCAAGGCGCCGAGGGCGTCCGAGTCAGGAGCCGGCGGCGCCTTGTCGCGCCTCTCGGCGAGATGCGCGATGCGCGCCTTGGCGATGTCGCGCAGCGCCGTCTCGAGCGCAGGCCAGTTTTTCTCCTGGTCGGATTTGAGTTGGAGACCCGCCTTCAATGCGGCGATGCGGGCGTCGGAAAAGGCGGCGATGTCCTGCGCGGAGGGGTGCGGCGGATGCGCGAATGGCTCGGCGTTCGCCGCTTGCGCGGCCGCCGCGCCGCAAAGAGAGAAGGCTGTGGCGATAACAAGAAGAGACTGACGCATGAGATGTCCTAAATCACTGTCCACGCCCCGGATTGTTTCGTCTCAGCTCGCGCGCGGCAATTTAAAGTTCGGTAATGTCGCGCTACCTTCGGCATGAGACCTAACCGGACAAAGGAACCTATCTGTGCCGCTCGACATTTCCCGTCGCCAGGCGACGCTCTTTTTCGCCGCCGCTGGCGCGCTTCTCTCGGGCGCCGCGCGCGCCGAGGACGCCAAGAAGATGATCGTGCACAAGAGCCCGACCTGCAGTTGCTGCGGCGGCTGGGCCGAGCGCATGCGCGCCGCGGGCTTCATCGTGGAAGAGATCAAAGAGCCCGACATGAACATTTTGAAAGCCAAGCTCGGCGTGCCGGAGCAAATGACGTCCTGCCACACCGCTGAGCTGGACGGCTACGTCATCGAAGGCCATGTGCCGCCGCAGGCCGTCGCGCAATTGCTGAAGGACCGCCCAAAGGTCACGGGCGTCGCCGCGCCCGGCATGCCGATGGGTTCGCCCGGCATGGAGATGGGCCCGCCGGAGACCTACACGCTGTATTTGTTCGACGCCTCGGGCGCGCGAGAATTCGGCAAATGGCTCGGCGACAAGCCCGCCTGACCGGCCGCGTCGAGCAAGCCCAGATAGCGGGCGGCGCCCCTGCCCGCGGCGCGTCCCGTGGCGAACGCCGCCTGCAGCAAATAGCCGCCCGTCGGCGCGTCATAGTCGAGCATTTCCCCGGCGACGAAGACGCCCGGCATTTTCCTCAGCATGAGATCGGCGTCGACCTCGTCGAAGGCGACGCCGCCCGCCGTGGAAATGGCGCGTTCCAGCCCGGCCACTCCCGAGACCTTGAGCGGCGCGTTCTTGATCAGCGTGGCCAGGGCCTCGGCGTCTCGCGGCAAGCCCTCCGGCTGCGCCTCCCGTAGAAGGCCGATCTCGGCCTTGGAGAAGCCGGCGCGGCGCAGGAAGGTCGCGTGAGACTGTTTGGGCGGGCGACGCGACAGCTTGCGGGCGAGGCAGACCTGGCTGGTGTCGGGGCGCAGATCGACGAGAAGCGTCGTCGCGCCATCCGTCTTCGCCGCCTCGCGCAGGCGCGAGGAGAGTGCGTAAACCGGCCCGCCCTCGAGCCCCTTGGCGGTCACGACCATATCGCCGCGCGCCGTCGCCTCGCCGTGGCGGAGCAGGACAGTCTTGATCGGCTGGCCCTCGAAATCGGCGCGGAAGATCGGACTCCAGCGGACAAGCGCGCCGCTGTTTGCGGCCGATAGCGGCGTCACCTCGATGCCTGCGGCTTTCAGAAGGCCGACCCAGCCGCCCTCCGAGCCGAGCTTGGGCCAGGAGGCGCCGCCCAGCGCCAGCACCACGGCGCCGGCTGCCCGGGAGAATTCGTGTCCGTCCGGACCTCTCAGCCGCAGGGCGCCGTCTTGGGCAAAGCCCAGGAAGGAGTGCCGCAGAGCGAAGGTCACGCCGAGCTTGCCGAGACGCGTGAGCCAGCCGCGCAGCAAGGGCGACGCCTTGAAGCTCGCCGGAAAGACCCGGCCGCTGCTGCCGATGAAGGTCGCCTCACCGAGCTCGGCGCAGAAATCGCGCAGCGCCTGAGGCGGAAAGGCGCGCACGAAAGGCGCGAGACGCTTCGCCGCCGCGCCGTAGCGCGAGACGAATCTGTCGAGATTTTCACTGTGCGTAATATTGAGACCGCCACGGCCCGCCATCAAAAATTTGCGCGCGGGGCTCGGCTTGTGCTCATAGATAACGACGCGCGCGCCAGCGCGGGCAAGGACCTCGGCGGCGAACAGCCCGGCGGGCCCGGCGCCGATCACAGCGCAGAACGGAGCGGCGGCGGCGTTAATGTGAGCGGCCTCCACGCGAACGGCGGCGGAAAATGCGAAGGGGGGATGGACTTGTCCCATCTCTTGTCACGCTTCTTGACCGGCGTTTTGTTGCGCCCCAGTTAGCACGGGCCCCCTGCAAGCGGAAGTAAACTTTATATGACGGTGGATGAAATTCAGCAAAATGACGCAGAGGGCGAACGCTTCGGTTTTGTCGTCGGGGAGGGCGAGACCGGCGCGCGGCTCGACCGCTTTCTGGCGGAGCGGCCGGAGCTCGTCGAGGCGCATCTCTCCCGCAGCCGCATCAAGGCGCTGATCGAGGAGGGGCGCGTCTCGCTCCGCGGCGCCGCCGTCAGTGATCCTGCGAAGAAGCTTTTAGCCGGCGACGCCGTGACGCTCGACGTGCCGCCGCCCGCCCCCGCCGAGCCGCAAGCCGAGGATATTGCGCTCAATGTCGTCCATGAGGACGCGCATCTCATCGTCATCGACAAGCCGGCGGGACTCGTCGTGCATCCCGCGAGCGGGCATGAGAGCGGCACGCTGGTCAACGCGCTCATCGCCCATTGCGGGGAAAGCCTTTCCGGCGTCGGGGGCGTGAAGAAGCCTGGCATCGTGCATCGCATCGACAAGGACACGACTGGCCTTCTCGTCGTCGCCAAAACAGACGCCGCGCATCACGGCCTCTCGGCGCTCTTTGCCGACCACGGCCGCACGCTCTCCCTTACACGCGAATATCTGGCCTTTGTCTGGGGCGTCCCCGACCGCGCGCATGGGACGATCGAAACCTATCTCGGCCGCCACTCGATCCAGCGCGAGCGCATGGCCGTCGTGTCGGAGTCGCGCGGACGCGAGGCGATCACCCATTGGGAGAAGATCGCCGATTATGGCGTCGCGTCGCTGATCCGCTGCCAGCTCGAGACGGGCCGAACCCATCAGATCCGCGTGCATATGGCGCATATCGGCCATCCGCTGATCGGCGACTCGACCTATGGCGCGGGGTTCAAGACCAAAGTCGCCAAGCTCCCCGAGGCGGCGCGCGCGGCGGTGGAGAAGCTCGGCCGGCAGGCGCTCCACGCGGCGACGCTCGGCTTCGAACATCCGATCACGGGCGAGGAGATGATGTTCGAAAGCGAGTTGCCGCAGGACCTCGCCGCATTGATGGCGGCGCTCGAAGAGATTTGAGCGCAGTTGAGGCCGGGGCAAAAATAAGCACTATACGCGAAGAGGGTTTTCATCGCTCGAGGAGGCAAAATATGTTGTCGCGCCGGTTAACCATCATCGCCATGATGAGCATGGGCCTCGGGGTCTTCGCGCAGCCGGCCTTCGCCGACCCCGCTTATCTGGAAGACGCGATCGCGGAAACCAGGGAAGCCATCGCGGCCGGCAAGCAGCTTCAGGCCGGCTCTTTCGTCGAGCACGCCGATCAAGCGATCGACCACGCGCGCAGCGCCGTCTGGCAAACGCCCGTCGACGAGATCCGCAAAGGCATCAAATTGATGCGCAAGGCGGTGAAGCTCGCGAAGGGCACGAATTCCGACAAGCGCATCGCCAAGGCGACCGAACAGGCGGAATTCGCTCTGGTGCAGTTCGAAGCGGTGAAGTGATTTGGGGGGCCATTATAGCGTTGGCCCCTACGCCGACCCATCCCCGCAAGCGCTATAGGATCACGCATCTCAGAACCGTCATGGCCGGGCTTGTCCCGGCCACCCACGCCGATGGGCATGGCTGACCTAGGGACGGGACCGTGTTTTACGCCAAGACCAATCCGCCCAGGTGAGCCGCCATTGCCCGGCGTGGATGGCCGGGACGAGCCCGGCCATGACGGTGTGGTGCGGCCCTACGCACAGATGACGTCGGTTATCGTCGCCTTCTTCACCGCCCCTCGCAGGCGGAGAGCGGCATCGGCTCCAGACGATAGACCTTGTCGTCGCTCTGCGTCTTTTTCTCTTGCCCGCAATAGGTTTCGAGCTGCAGGCCCATATTGGCGTTGCCGAGCATCATGAAATCCTTTTCGCCGCGCCGCAGATAAATGGTGCGCGACTCGCCGGTCGTGCAGCCCGTGGCCTTGGCGTTCTCGATGTCTTGCGGCGCGCAATCCGCCTCACTGCCCGTCTTGCAGAAGGCAGCGCTGCATTGCCACTGATCCTCGAAAGGCGTGCAATTATATTTGAGCGTCGCAGGCTTGCCGTTCTTTCGCGTCGTCACCGACGCCGAGACGCTCGCGCCGTCCGGCCAATCCGGCAGAAGCTTCTTGGCGCGGTCCGCGCCGATTTGCCGGAGGTCGCGCGACACACGAACGGAAACCGTCTGCTGCTGCGGATGCGACGCCAGATGCTGGGTCGAATAATCGCGGCCATAGCAGAACGGAACGTCGGGTTTGAGCCGCTCGCGCAGCGGCGCGCCCAGGCCGGCGTAGGGCGAATTGGTCTTGTTCGCCTCCGCGACACAGTCCTCGATCGGCCGCCGCTCCAGGCGGAAACTCTTGTCGTCGGCTCCGAGCCTCGATGTGACGTCGCCCGCTTCCTCATCCTCGGGATCCAGCAGAAGATCCGCGCCAACCCCATCGACGATCACGTGTGTATCGTCTTCCGCGCGCAGGCCGCCAATATGACGATCGCATTCGCCGCCGCATTGCAGGCTGGCTTTCGACTTGTCGTCGTAATCGTTTTTGTAGCACTAGCCGGAGACATTCTCCGGCTTCTTGGCGCCGCGCAGTGTGACCAGCGCCGCGACATGGGTCGTGTCGCGATTCGAGGCGTCCGCTTCGGGGTTCGCGTGCTTATGCGGGCTTTCCTCGCTGTGGCGCAGATTGGGGTCCTCCCAATAGGTCGAGGCCTTGTCCTTGCCGATCATGAAAAACAGCCGCTCGACCTTCTGATGCGGATGCGCGGCGAGATGCGCGGAATCATAGACCCTTGCGAAACAGAGCTTGCCCTGCGCGAAGATCATCTTCTCGATGCGCGAGGGCTCGTCGGCATGAGCGGCAAAGGGCGTAACCGCCGCGCTCATCACGAAGATCAATGTCGAAAATCGCACGCGCCCCTCCCCAGCTTCTGACGTTTCGCGGACTATGCCATAGTTTTCTTTTCTCGCATGAGGGCTGGCGCACATGGATAGACGCGGCGTTTTTCAGGGGGCTTTAGTGGCGGCGGCCGGCTGGTTCGGCGTTGCGCGGGCGAGCGAGGAACGCGCGCCGATGAAGGTGGTCTATCACCTCTCGGATTTCGAGAAGGCCGACTTCGTCCTGCACAATATGCGCGTGCATTACGAACACGCGACCGCCCCCACGGCGCTCGCCCTCGTCGTGCACGGCCCCGCCGTCCGCGCGTTCCATCGCGACGGGTCAGGCGTCACGCAGGAGCGCTTCGCGGGTCTCTCGAAGCGCGGCGTGACTCCTTACATCTGCGCCGTCGCCTTGCGCGGGCACAATATGGAAGAGAAGGATTTGACGCCCGGCTTTCAGGTGGTCGAAGCCGGCACGGTCCGTCTCGCGGAGTTGCAACGCGACGGCTATCTCTACATTCGGCCGTGATCACGCGAATGTTTTTGGCTTGAGCAACACGCGTGGGGCTTGTCATTCCCGACGGGCCGAAGGCCCGATCGGGAATCCAGAGCCGAGATAGCGTCGGTTGCTCTGGATTCCCGATCGGCTCGCTTTGCGAGCGTCGGGAATGACGGTGTGTCATCAAGAAAGAACGCCTAACTAACCGCCCTCTTTTTCGGCTTTAGCCGTCTTGCCGCTGCGTTCCTTCGCCTTGGTCTTGCGGAGGTTCTCCGCATTCTTCTGAGGCGTTTCCTCCTTGGAGGCTCCGGCCTCATGCAGGGCGATGGCGACGGCTTGTCTTGGATTCTCGACCTTCTTGCCGGCGCCGCTCTCGAGTTCGCCATGCTTGTATTCGTGCATGACGCGGCTCACGGTTTTCTTCTGTTCCGGCGACTGCTTGGGCATGACAGCGCTCCCGCTCGAGGAATGCTGACTGAACGCGTCGCGAAGGCGGATGATCCTAAATCGAAACATTCGCGCCCCAGCGCGCGTTATTCGATCATGTGGCCCACCGGGAGGTCGGAAATGTGGTCGAGCCGCCAACCCACGCGCCTTTGCAAGACGGTCGCGATCGCGCTCATTGTCACATTCGCGAGCGACGCGCTCGCGCAAACTATCTGGCTTCCAAGGCCGCCGGCCAGAATACACCGCTCGCAGCCGTCCTATGCCGGCGATTGCGGCCCCAACCCGCCGCCCGGCTATCGCTGGGACCTGAAAGGCTGGCGTAGCGGGTTCAACCGGGATTTCGAGTGCTACATGCTCGACGAATATTGAGCGCGCGCGGCCGACCAGCAGGGCCGGCCGCGCACGACATTTGTCCTACTCAACCAGCGCGGCCTTCGCCTTGCCGAACTTCTTGCGATCGTTCGAATCGAGATAGACCTTGCGCAGGCGGATCGACTTCGGCGTGACTTCCACCCGCTCGTCGTCCTCGATATAGGCCAGCGCCTTTTCGAGCGTCATCTGGATCGGCGGCGTCAGGCGCACCGCTTCGTCCTTCGATTGCGTGCGGATGTTGGTGAGCTGCTTGCCCTTGAGCACATTGATCTCGAGATCATTGTCGCGCGTGTGCTCGCCGACGATCATGCCGCGATAGACCTTCCAGCCGGGCTCGATCATCATCGGGCCGCGATCTTCCAGCTTCCACATGGCGTAGGCCACGGCCTCGCCCTGATCGTTCGAGATCAAGACGCCGTTGCGGCGGCCCTGAATCTCGCCCTTATAGGGCGCGTAGCTGTGGAACAGGCGGTTCATGATCGCCGTGCCGCGCGTATCGGTGAGCAACTCGCCCTGGTAGCCGATGAGGCCGCGCGTCGGCGCGTGGAACACGAGGCGCAGGCGATTGCCGCCCGAGGGGCGCATTTCGATCATCTCGGCCTTGCGCTCGGCCATCTTCTGCACGACGACGCCGGAATGTTCCTCGTCGACGTCGATGACGACTTCCTCGATCGGCTCCAGTATCTCGTCGCCCTCGCCCCGCTTGAAAACGACCTTGGGGCGCGACACGCCAAGCTCGAAGCCCTCGCGGCGCATGGTCTCGATCAAAATGCCGAGCTGCAATTCGCCGCGGCCCGAGACGATGAAGGCGTCGCCCATCGGCGCGTCTTCCACGCGAAGCGCGACATTGCCCTCGGCCTCCTTCATCAGCCGCGCGCGGATCATGCGGCTCGTAACCTTGTCGCCTTCCGTGCCGGCCAACGGGCTATCGTTGACGAGGAAGGTCATGGAGAGCGTCGGCGGATCGATCGGCTGCGCCTGCAGCGGCTCATTGACCTCGAGCGCGCAAAGCGTGTCGGCGACGTTGAACTTTTCGAGGCCCGCGATGGCGACGATGTCGCCGGCTTCCGCCTCATCGATCGGCTGGCGCTCGATGCCACGGAAAGCGAGAATCTTCGAGACGCGGCCTTGCTCGACCACTTTGCCCGTGCGGTCGAGCACCTTCACGGCCTGGTTCGGCTTCACGCTGCCGGAGAAGACGCGGCCGGTGATGATGCGGCCGAGATAGGGGTTCGCTTCCAGCAGCGTGCCGAGCATGCGGAAGCCGCCTTCTTCGACGGTGGGCTCCGGCACATGCTTGAGCACGAGATCGAACAGCGGGGCCATGCCGTCCTGCGGGCCGGTCGGCTCCTCGGCCATCCAGCCCTGCTTGGCGGAGCCGTAGATGATCGGAAAGTCGAGCTGCTCGTCGGTGGCGTCGAGGGCGGCGAAGAGGTCGAAGACCTCGTTGACGACTTCCGAGACGCGCGCGTCGGGCTTGTCGACCTTATTGACGCAGACGATGGGCTTCAGGCCGATCTTGAGCGCCTTGCCGACGACGAATTTCGTCTGCGGCATGGGCCCTTCGGCGGCGTCCACGAGCACGATGGCGCCGTCGACCATGGAGAGAATGCGCTCGACCTCGCCGCCGAAATCGGCGTGGCCGGGGGTGTCGACGATGTTGATGCGCACGTCCTTCCAGGTGATGGACGTGGCCTTGGCCATGATGGTGATGCCGCGCTCTTTTTCGAGATCGTTCGAATCCATCACGCGCTCGGCGACGCGCTGATTGTCGCGGAACGCGCCCGACTGCTGGAGGAGGCGGTCGACAAGCGTGGTCTTGCCGTGGTCGACGTGGGCGATGATGGCGATATTGCGAAGCTGCATGGCGGCTTTCGAGTAAACAGCCGCGACCCGTTCCGTCAGGCTTGAACTGGCCCGGAAGACGCGGCGGCGACTTTTGTTGCGATGCGGCGGCTTTTACAGGAGCGGGGCGGCGAAGGGAATAGAAAAGGGCGGATCGGGGCGCGTTGAGCGCCCTCCAGCATGGGTTTAGCTCGTTTTCTGCCTTTGGATGCTCCCCGCCGCTATGGTGGGGAGCGGCTCGCGAGGCTCCTGAGGCTAGCTTCTCTCCGGGGCGTGCACCGCGTCCAGGCCGGCGCGCAAAGCATGGGCGAGCTTCACGGCGTCGTCATTGGCCCAGAAATGCACGAAGAAAAGCCTCGGCTCGTCATCCAGCATGTGGTTGTGAAGCGCCGTGACCTCGACGCCGTTCGAGCGGAGCGCTTTCAGCAGCGGCTCGACCTCCCTGGCCTCGGCGACGAAATCACCGCTGATCGCCGCCTTTCCGCCGCCGGTGGGTTCGAAATTAAGGGCCGTCGCCGTGCCCATCGCCGGGGCGACGGTCATGCCGCCGGCCCTTATCTGGTCGCTACGCGGGAAGCTGAATTGATAGACGCCGCCATTATTCTTGCCGTGGGCGCCAAGGGCTTCGTCCAGCCGGGCGGCGTCGAAGCCGAGCTCCGGGGCTTGCTGGCCACCGCCGGAAGCCTCGAAAGGCGTGCCCGACGCCCCCAGAGCCTCCCGGACCAATTGCGCGAGTTTCGCGGGATCGCCCTGCGCGGAGACATGCATGTAGTAAGTCGCGGGCTGCGCCCGCAGAAGATGATTATGGACGCCGGTGATTTGCACCCCGGCGGCGAGCAGCGACGACATCACCGGGTTGATCTCGGGCTCGGTCAAGACTAGGTCGCCCATCATCATGGCGTCGCGGCCCATCGGCTCGAAGGCGACCCAGCCCCCAAGCGCGAGCGCCGGCTTGATATCCACGCCGTCGAGGGTGACGTGGAGATCGCTCCGCGGCAGTCCGTATTTGTGAACGGCGCCGCTGACGATCGGCTTTTTGCCGAAGGCGGCGTCGACGCGGGACCAGTCGACCTCGGCGGGCGCGGCCGGCGACGACAGCACAAGCGCAAAGAGCGCCAAGGTCGCAGGGATCTTTCGCATTGGCTTCCCTTTCGTTGAAGGCCTCCCCTCCAGCGAAATAGGGCCGCGCGCGCCGGCGCGCTGGGAAAAGGTCGCGCCTCGCTACAGGCCGAGATTTTCCCTGAGCCAGAAGGCGGCTTTGAACAGCCCCCCCTCTGAAATATTTGCGCCGAAGGCGAGATAGCTGGCGACAGACGTCGTGAAGGCGAGCGTCGGCGCGACCGCCTGGAGACGCGCCTTGACGTCGAACGGGCCGGCAAGACGGAAAAAGAGCGCGAAACAAGCCAGTCCGACCGACGCGCCGACGACCGTATCGGGGAAGGTATGGCCGCCGACGAGGAAGCGATTGAAGAACACCAAAAGGGCGACCGACCAGGACGCGGCGGCAAAAAAATAGCCCGCCGGGGACCGGGTCGCGAGCGCCATTCTGCCGAACGAGCAGAAGAAGAAGCAGGCCAGCGCCGCGTGCCCGCTGGGACTGTAAAGCCCGCCATAGCCATGGATGGCGAGGAAGACGATCTTGCCGAAAGAGATCAGCGCCGCGCACAGGCCCGCGGAGAAGATGAAAGCCGCCGCGGGTCGCCGCAGGCCGGCAAACCACAGCGCGGCGGCAAGTCCGACGCAGGCGGACAAGACGAGGTTCGACGCGCCGAAGGGCGTGAAAAAAGCCAGAAGCCTGGACCCAGTCACCGACAAGCCTCGAAAAAACTATTACCGAAAGCATACATTCTCATGTCACCGCCCTCGTCATGGCCGCCGAGATACGGAATCCGCTTGATTGGTTCGATGTCATTCCCGACGCTCGCGCAGCGAGCGATCGGGAATCCAGAGCAAAACCAGCGCTTTTGTGGCTCTGGATTCCCGATCGGGCCTTCGGCCCGTCGGGAATGACAAGGCCCCATGCGAGCTATTCAAACGGAAACGGCCCGACTCCCTTAGCCCATAAGGGGAGAGCGCCTCGTCCGGTTACTTCTTCGCCCCGCGCGCCGCGCGCTTGGCGAGCGTGCGCAGCCGCAGCGCGTTGAGCTTGATGAAGCCTTCGGCGTCGCGCTGGTCGTAGGTGCCGCCTTCCTCGAAGGTCACGAGATCCTGGTCGTAAAGCGACCACGGGCTCTCGCGGCCGACGAGCGTCGCCGATCCCTTGTAGAGCTTCAGCCGCACGCGGCCGGTGACGAGCTCCTGGCTCTTGTCGATCGCGGCCTGCAGCATCTCGCGCTCGGGCGAGAACCAGAAGCCGTTGTAGATCAGCTCCGAATAGCGCGGCATCAGCTCGTCCTTGAGATGCGCCGCGCCACGGTCGAGCGTGATGCTCTCGATGCCGCGATGGGCGACGAGCAGGATCGAGCCGCCGGGCGTCTCATACATGCCGCGCGACTTCATGCCGACGAAGCGGTTCTCGACGAGATCGAGACGGCCAATGCCGTGCTGGCGGCCCAGCTCATTGAGCTTGGCGAGCAGCGCGGCCGGCGTCAGCGCGACGCCATCGACCGCGACCGCATCGCCCTTCTCGAAGTCGATGGTGATATATTGCGGCTCGTTCGGCGCGTCCTCCGGATGGCCGGTGCGCGAATAGACGTAATCGGGCGTCTCCTGCGCCGGGTCTTCCAGCACCTTGCCCTCGGAGGAGGTGTGCAGCAGATTGGCGTCGGTGGAGAAAGGCGCCTCGCCGCGCTTGTCCTTGGATATGGGGATCTGATGCGCCTCGGCGAAGGCGATGAGATCGGTGCGGGAATGGAAGTCCCATTCACGCCAGGGCGCGATCACCGTGATGTCCGGCTCCAGCGCATAATAGCCAAGCTCGAAGCGCACCTGGTCGTTGCCCTTGCCGGTCGCGCCGTGGCAGACGGCGTCCGCCCCCATCTTGCGCGCGATTTCGATCTGTTTTTTCGCGATCAGCGGACGGGCGATGGAGGTGCCGAGCAGATACAGCCCCTCATAGACGGCGTTGGCGCGAAACATCGGGAAGACGTAATCGCGCACGAATTCCTCGCGCAGATCCTCGATGAAGATGTTCTCGGGCTTCACGCCAAGGAGCAGCGCCTTTTCGCGCGCCGGGCCCAGCTCCTCGCCCTGGCCGAGATCGGCCGTGAAGGTGACGACCTCCGCGCCATAGGTCGTCTGCAGCCATTTGAGGATGATGGAGGTGTCGAGGCCGCCGGAATAGGCGAGGACGACCTTCTTGATGTCTTTTTTGGCGCGGGTCATGTCGGGCTCGGTATTGGTGCTTGGTCGGCGCCGTTATAAGCCCGCCGCCGCCGCGCGCAAGCGTTGGGCCTGGGTTGCGAGCGGTCAGCGCCCGCCGGCGATGACAGAGGGCGTCATTCTCGGTGTGCGATAAATCACAAGCGAGGCGGGTCGGACTGCGCTAGGCTTTCGTTTCCGCCTTCCCTTTTTAGGAGAAGCTCGTGATCAGGAATGCGCTTGCGAGATTTGCCCTGGCCAATTGCGCTTTTTTCATTCTTTGCGCCCCGGCCCCCGCCAAGGACGAGCGGGTTTGGACGCTTTCGGGCCTCGAAGAAAAGAAGCCGGACTTGATTTATCTCAACTACGGCGTTCCCGAGACGGACGACAGCTTCGGCGCCTTTCGCTGCAAGCCCAAGAGCGGCGTCGTGACCTTCTTCGTCTCCGAGACGAGCGGGAAACTCAAACCCGGCAAGAGCGCCACCGCATCGCTTTCCATCGGCGATGTTCAGACGAAAATCGCCGGCAAGCTTTTGCCGAATGAAGAAGCGGGCGTGCCGAGCTTCGAAGGGCGGCTGCCGGCGAATGCCCCGATCTTCGAGGCGATGGCGACGGGCGAGACATTGGCCGCAGTCGTCGGTCCCTCCAAGCAGACCGCGCCGCTGAAGGGCGCGGCAGAGAAGGTGAAGAAATTCGTCGCGGCTTGCGCCAAGCCGTGACGGCGCGGCCTCGTCTTTCGCCCGGCGGGCCGCTACAATGACGTCATGAGCAGCCATCCGCCGCAAGATACGGCCAAAACCATCGCGGGGCTCACCCCCGCGCGCCGTCGCGCGCTCGACATTCTCATCGAGGCCAACCGGCCCGTCGGCGCCTATGAGATGATCGATCTCATGGCGAGCGCCGACGGCAAGCGGCCGGCGCCTGTTTCGGTCTATCGCGCGCTCGCCTTCCTCCTCGACAATGGGCTTGCGCATCGGCTCGAATCGAAAAACGCCTTCGTCGTCTGCGGCCATTGCCATGGCGCCGAGGAGCCGGTGGTGTTTCTCATCTGCGAGGAGTGCGGCGAGGTGAAAGAGGCGACCTCGCCCGGCCTTGCCCGCGAGCTCTCCGCGCTCACCAGCGAAGCGGGCTTCAAGGCGCGCACGCGCGTCGTGGAGATCGCCGGCCGCTGCGCGCGCTGCGCCGGCGCCTGACATGAACGCGCCGGCCTTTGCGCCCCGGATTTTGGCGCCCCGGACTTTGGCGCTGCGGGGCTGTCTCGTCTTCGTCTTCTGCCTCCTCGCGGCGCTGGCCTTGGCCGCCCCGAATTATCCGGCGCTCACCGGCCGCATCGTCGATCAGGCGGGCGTCATCCCGGAAGCGACGCGCGCCAGCCTGCTAACGAAGCTCAAGGATCTCGAAGACAAATCCAGCATCCAGCTTGTCGTCGCGACAATCAAAACGCTGGACGGCTACGACATCGAGACCTACGCCAACGGCCTCTTTCGCTTCTGGAAGCTGGGCGAAGCCAAGAAGAACAATGGCGTCCTTTTCCTCGTGGCGCCCAGCGAGCGCAAGATGCGCATCGAGGTCGGCTATGGGCTGGAAGGCACGCTGACCGATGCGCTCTCAAAGGTGATCCTCGCCAGCGCCGTCGCGCCGAAATTCAAGGCGGGCGATTATGGCGCGGGCATCGAGCGCGGCGTCGAAGGGATCATCGAAATCCTGAGCGGCGACTCGGCGGAATGGGTGAAAAAGGCTGCGCCGGCGCCCTCGGTGGTCGACGAGCTTCTTCCTTTGCTCATTTTCGCGCTCTTCGTTTTCATCTTCATCATGATGGCGCGAAGCGCCGGACGTCCGAAGGATTACCGCCACTATCGCCGCGGCGGTCCGCCGATCGTCATCCTGCCCCCGAGCCGCGGCGATTGGGGCGACGGCGGCTCTTTTGGCGGCGGCTCGTCCTGGGGCGGCGGCGACGGCGGCGGCTTCGACAGTTTCTCGGGCGGCGGCGGTTCGTCCGGCGGCGGCGGCGCCTCGGGAGATTGGTGATGCGGCTGACCGAGCAAGACCTCGAAGCAATCGCTCAAGCCATCGGCAAGGCGGAGCAGAAAACCTCTGGCGAGATCGTTTGCGCTTTGGCGCGCCGCGCGTCGGACTACGCCTATGTGCCGCCGCTCTGGGCCGCTTTTTTCGCGCTCGTCTCGCCCTGGCCGCTCGCCGAATTCACCGATCTTTCCGCCAAGACGATCTACGCCGCGCAGATCGGCGTCTTCATCGTCTGCGCGCTCATCGTCTCCTGGCCGCCGATCCGGCTCGCGCTCACGCCGCGCCTCGTCAAGAAGCGCCGCGCCGAGCGGGCGGCGATCGAGCAATTTTTCTCCCGCGGCGTCTCGGGCACCAAAGGCCGCACCGGCGTGCTGATCTTCGTCTCCTTCGCCGAGCATTACGCCCGCATCATCGCCGACGAGGGGTTGAACGGAAAAATCTCGGACGCGGAATGGAAGGCGGCGCTGGAGCCCCTGCTGACCTGTCTCGCCCAGCGCCGCTGCGCGGAAGGTTTTGTCCTGACGATCGACGAATGCGCGCGCCTCCTCGCGCGCGCCGCGCCGCCCGGCGAAGAAGGCGACGAGCTGCCGGATAAGGTCTATGTGAGTTGAACTTTCGCATAGAGGGCGCGCCCGGCGAGCGCTGCGCCGAACGGTCGCTCGCAAAACGAGCGGTCGGGAATTACCGCCGTCATTGCGAGGAGGCGGAGCCGACGAAGCAATCCAGCGCCGCACCGCTGCCCTGGATTGCTTCGCTTCGCTCGCAATGACGGGCTCTGAGCAAAACGACAGCCCGCCGGGAATGACGCGTCCCCATGCGAGCTATTCAAACGGAAATAGTGTTAGAAGCCCCCTAACCTCGCAAGAGATCAGCCGCGCCGTTCCCGCGCGACCTCGCGCCAGCCGATGTCGCGGCGGCAGAAGCCGCCCGGCCATTGGATGGCGTCGACCGCCGCATAGGCTTTGGCCTGCGCCTCCGAGACGCTGTCGCCAAGCGCCGTGACATTCAGCACGCGGCCGCCCGCCGCCAGCAGCCGCTCCCCCTCCAGGCGCGTGCCCGCATGCGTGACGATAACGTCGTCTATCGCCTCGGCGTTCGCGAGGCCGCGAATTTCCGAGCCGGTCAGCGGCGTGCCCGGATAGCCCTTGGCCGCGAGCACCACGGTGAGCGCCACGCGGTCGCAGAAATGCGGGCGCGCTTCGGGCAGCGCGCCGCGCGCGGCGGCGAGCATGATCGACAGCAAATCATCCTCCAGCCGCGGCAGAATGACCTGGGCTTCGGGATCGCCGAAACGGTTGTTGTATTCGATGAGCTTCGGCCCCTCCGCCGTCAGCATCAATCCGGCGTAAAGCACCCCCGTGAAGGGCGCGCCCTTCTCCTGCATGGCGCGCATCGTCGGCGCGATGATCTCCGCCATGACGCGCCGCTCGATGTCCGGCGTCACGACGGAGGCCGGCGAATAAGCGCCCATGCCGCCGGTGTTCGGCCCCGTATCGCCGTCGCCGACGCGCTTGTGGTCCTGCGCCGTGGCGAAAGGCGCGGCGCGCGTCCCGTCGCAGATGGCGAAGAAGGAGGCCTCCTCGCCCTCTAAGAATTCCTCGATCACCACCTCGGCGCCCGAGCGGCCGAAGAGCCCCGCGAACATCGCCTCCACGGCGCGCTCGGCCTCCTCCAGCGTCTGCGCCACCACGACGCCCTTGCCCGCTGCGAGCCCATCGGCCTTCACGACGATGGGCGCGCCCTTCTCACGCAAATAGGCAAGCGCTTTGTCCTTATCGGCGAAACGTCCATAGGCCGCGGTGGGAATGCCATAGTCGCGGCAGAGATCCTTGGTGAAGCCCTTGGAGCCTTCGAGCTGGGCGGCCGCCTGCGTCGGGCCGAAGGCGAGAATTTCGGCGCGCGCCAGCGCGTCCACCAGCCCGCCGATCAGGGGCTGCTCCGGCCCCACGACGACGAGCGCGACGCCCATCTCGCGGCAGAAGCGGATGACCGCGCCGTGATCCCCCGCGTCGAGATCGATATTCTCGCCCACCCGCTCGGTCCCGGGATTGCCGGGGGCGACATAGAGGCGGGTGAGCAGCGGGCTCTTCCCCAGCGCATTGGCGATAGCGTGCTCGCGGCCGCCCGATCCGATGAGAAGAATGTTCATGCGCTGTCCGCCCGAGTTGAACCGATGCCCGCTTCTAAAGCAGGATTGCGGAAAAGTGGAAATCGGATTTCCACCGGTGATGCGGCGAAACCAAAAATGAGCCGTCTTTCGCCGCGCCGCCAGTCTGCCCGGACGCCCGCCGGACAAGACGCGACGGCGGCCATTTAGCGACGAACGCCATGCTTGCTGGCCATTTATACGGCGCTAGCTACCGGCCCCGGGGGCCATGGCCGGAGTAAAGAAATGTCCATCACCCGAGAGGTCGCCACGCATGAAAATGCGGTTGCGTACGGCGGCTTGATCGACGCTATCGGCGGCGTCGCGACAATCGTCCTGGCCGTCTGCGGCCTGGTCAATATCGCGCCCGTCTACATGACAGCGATCGCGACGATTGTCTTTGGAGTCGCGCTTCTCATCCAGGGCGGCGCCATGGTCTCCGAATATGCGCAGATCGCCTTTCCCGCCGAGACGAGAGGCTTTACGGCCGAACAGTTCGGCGGCAACAGTCTGGCGGTCGTCTTCCTGGTCGGCGCGGCCGGAATCGTGCTCGGCATTCTGGCCTTGCTGGGCATTAATTCGGGCGTGCTCATGCCCGTGGCCGTCATCGCCTACGGCACGGCGCTCGTCCTGAGCAGCAACGCCGTCTGGCATCTCTTCCTGCTGCGCCGCGCCTCGCGCATGCAGGCGGTGACGTCGGGCCGATCGATGATCGGCGGCGAAATGCTCGCAAGCGAAATGGCCTCCGGGTCGGCGGCGCTGCAGGCGCTCGCGGGGCTTGCCGCGATCGTGCTCGGCATTCTCGCATTGGCCGGCAATGTCAACGATCTGACGCTGAACCTCTGCGCGCTGCTCGCCTTGGGCGCCACGCTCGTCCTGACGGGCAGCACGCTCAGCGCGACGGTCATGGGCTTCATGCGGACAACCTGACCCCGCGCCGACCGCTCGTTCCCGGCGGGCCTCAGGCCCAGCCGGGAATTCGGCGTTTGGAGAGCGGGTAGCCGGAACCGCCGGGGCCTCGCGCGCCCCCTCCCCACGGCCGCGAAAATGCTCTAAACACGGCGCCAACTTCTCTCGTTGCGAGGCGATATGGCGCGCCAGTTCATCTACCACATGCAAGGCCTCACCAAGACCTATCCGGGCGGAAAGAAGGTCTTGGACAATATCCATTTGTCTTTCTACCCGGACGCCAAGATCGGCGTGCTCGGCGTCAACGGCGCGGGTAAGTCGACCCTGCTGCGCATCATGGCCGGCATCGACAAGGAATACACCGGCGAGGGCTTCGTCGCGGAAGGCGCGCGCGTCGGTTATCTGCCGCAGGAGCCGCAGCTCGATCCGGCGCTCACAGCGCGCGAAAACGTCATGCTCGGCGTCGCGGAGAAGAAGGCCGTTCTCGACCGCTACAACGATCTCGCCATGAATTATTCGGACGAGACTGCGGACGAGATGACGAAGCTCCAGGACGAGATCGAGGCCAAGGGCCTGTGGGACCTGGACAGCCAGGTCGATCAGGCCATGGACGCGCTCGGCTGCCCACCCGACGACGCCGACGTCACCAAGCTCTCCGGCGGCGAGCGGCGCCGCGTGGCGCTCTGCCGCCTGCTGTTGGAGCAGCCCGACATGCTGCTGCTCGACGAGCCGACGAACCATCTCGACGCCGAGACGGTGAACTGGCTCGAGGGCCATCTGCGCAATTACCCGGGCGCGATCCTGATCGTCACCCACGATCGCTACTTCCTCGACAATGTCACGGGCTGGATTTTGGAGCTCGATCGCGGCCGCGGCATTCCCTATGAGGGGAATTACACGAGCTGGCTGAAGCAGAAACAGAAGCGCCTCATGCAGGAGGCCTCCGAAGACAAAGCCCGCCAACGCGCGCTGGAAGCCGAAAGCGAGTGGATCGCCTCCTCGCCCAAGGCCCGCCAGGCCAAGAGCAAGGCGCGCATCCAGCGCTATGAGGAGCTCGTCGCCAAGCAGGGCGAGAAGGCGCCGACCACCGCGCAGATCATCATTCCGGTGGCGGAGCGCCTCGGCGGCAATGTCATCGACTTCGAGCACATCACCAAGGGCTTTGGTGAAAATCTCCTGATCGACGATCTCTCCTTCAAGCTGCCCCCTGGCGGCATCGTCGGCGTGATCGGCCCGAACGGCGCGGGTAAAACCACGCTCTTCCGCATGATCACCGGCCAGGAAACGCCCGACAAGGGCACGATCACCGTCGGCGACAGCGTGCAACTGGGTTACGTCGATCAGTCGCGTGACGCGCTGCACGCCAATAAGACCGTCTGGGAAGAGATCTCCGAAGGCAATGAGGTGATCTATCTCGGCAAGCGCGAGATCAACTCCCGCGCCTATTGCGGAGCCTTCAACTTCAAGGGCTCCGACCAGCAGAAGAAAGTCGGCCAGCTCTCGGGCGGCGAGCGCAATCGCGTGCATCTCGCCAAAATGCTCAAGAGCGGCGCCAATGTTCTGCTGCTCGACGAACCGACCAACGATCTCGACGTCGACACCTTGCGCGCGCTCGAAGAAGCCCTCGTGGATTTTGCCGGCTGCGCCGTCATCATCTCGCATGATCGCTTCTTCCTCGACCGCATCGCCACGCATATCCTCGCCTATGAAGGCGACTCGCATGTGGAGTGGTTCGAAGGAAACTTCGCCGATTACGAGGAAGACAAGAAGCGCCGCCTGGGCGTCGACAGCGTCATCCCGCACCGGCTGAAGTATAAGAAGTTCGCAAGATAATCCTCACTGCGCCGGGCCGTGTTTTCCCGCACTGAGGCCCGGCGCATTGGCCTTTACCTTCGTCTCGCGGCTTGAAAGTTCGTGACATGAAGGTCCAATCGCAAAAACCTTTCCTTTGGATTCCTGGCCAGGGCTGCGACGCCGCCGCCCTCGCGCGCATGCGCGCCGCCTTCCCCCGCCCGCGCCAGCCCATGGGCGAAGCCTGGTTCATGGGCGAGACCCGCGCCATGTTTTGTGATTTGCTCGGCGATCTCTCAACGCTGCCGATCGGCGACATTCAGACAGCCCTCTTTGAAATCGCGAGCGGCACAAAAAATTTTGGCGAGCGCGCCGAGTGGACCGATTGGTATCACCATATTCTCGCACAAACCCTGCCGCGCGCTCACGAAAGACATATCAGCAGCTATGTCGAGACGCTCATCACGACCTTCATGTCCCTTTATTTCGATGGCGTGACGCGTGAACCCTATAAAGGCTTCCGGCGCGACGCGCTGAATACGCTCGGCCGCTCGATAATGAACCCTGAGTGCTGGGACGGCGAGCGGATCAGGATCGGGCGCTTCCTCCACCGCGAATATAATCCGCGTGTCGGCGTCTGGTTCTGGCGCGACGCCTCAGGCGACTTTTCCGCCTCCATGTTTTTCTGCCTGAAATACCTCGACGCCGAAGAAATCGCGCCTTGGCTCCGTTCGGTCCTCTCGATTCCCAATCCGCATTGGCGGGCGCAGATCATGGTTTGGTTCATCGGCGCATATGACCTTCTCACAGGTCGGATCGTCGATCCCTCGCGCTACGAAATTTCGGATTGCCCGAGCGTCTACTGGGACAGCGCTCATCTGCTGACCCGCGCCGCCTCAGACGGAGCGCCGACGCATTTTTTGCCCCAAGCCAATCGCGACGCGGCGCTGACGACCTTGGCGGCGGTTATGCTAGATGAGGTCTACCTCGACTGGCTGTGCTCTATCGCGGCGTTCGATTATCTGGAAAGCGAGCTTGCGGATTTGCCCGAGCGCTTTCGGATGCTCTACATTTTAGGCGCGGCGCCCTGAGCATGCCACGGTTCGGACCCACAGCGCGCCTGCATGTACCGCAGAGGCTAGCAGCCCGTCCGCCCGAACGCCTTCCGCAGCTCGTCCTTCGCCGCCTCCAGCACGCGCCGCCGCTCCGGGGCCAAATCCTTACCGGCGCGGTTGATATAAAAAGTGAGCATCGACATCGCTGAACGAAACGGCGTCGTCTTGCGGCGCGTGCTCGCCTCCGCCGAGCGTTTCAGCGACTGCGCGATCGCCTCGGGATCGTCGCGTGTAAAGACCCCCGCTTCGAGATCGAGCGCATTGCTGTGGCGCGTGACCTCGTTCGACCAGTAAGCGTTTTTGTCGTCCCGGCGCGCCATTCGTCCAGAAGTAGTCGGCGTCGGTGGGATCGAAAGGCCCGGCCGCGATCGCGGCCGGGCCGAGGTCACTGAAATTGCTCCTGAAAACCCGGCCCCTTGATTTGCCCCAGAAACAACTGCAACAACACGATTAAGGTGACGCTTTCGTTACGGGCCCGCCGTGCGGCCGCACACATGGCCGCCGCTTGGCTGGTCCACAGGCTCCCAGCCTACCGCCACGATTTCGCCATCTGGGCGTGGCGAGCTAGCCGAGTTGCGATTCATGCGGGCGATCGAGGGAATGTATTGAATGAAGTCAACGACCTGTGCCGCAACCTTGGCGGCTCTCGTCCTCGCCGGATGCGTCCAGACGGAATCGCCAGTGGCCTCCGCCCCAGAATCCTACGTCAATGAGCCCCGCCCGGAGACGGCGCTGACCGGCAAGGACGCGCTTCACGCCCGCATCGCCCATTTCGCCCGGATCTACGATATTCCCGAATCGCTCATCCATCGCTCGGTGCGGCGCGAGAGCAATTACAATCCGGCCGCCCGCCACGGTCCCTATTGGGGCCTGATGCAAATCCGGCACGATACCGCCAAGGGCATGGGCTACTCGGGCCCGGCGAACGGGCTGCTCGACGCCGAGACCAACCTCACCTACGCCGTGCCTTATCTCGCCAACGCCTATAAGCTCGCGGGTGGCAGCGAAACGCGCGCGATCCGGCTCTATGCCGGCGGCTATTATTACGAGGCCAAGCGGCGCGGCATGCTCGGCCTCCTCCACAAGGAAGCGCTGTCGCCGGAGTGACGCCCGTTTGAACGGCTCGGATTGCCGTTTGTCATTCCCCGCGGGCTGAAAGCCCGACCGGAATCCAGAGCAGCAAAGGCGCTGGTTTTGCTCGGCGCCCGTCATTGCGAGCGAAGCGAAGCAATCCAGAACAGCGATGCGGCCCTGGATTGCTTCGTCGGCTCCGCCTCCTCGCAATGACGGCGGGGAACCGACCAAGAATCCAGAGCCACAAAGCGCTGGTTTTGTTCTGGATTGCCGATCGCTCACTCAAGTGAGCGGCGCGAATGGCGCCGCACCAATCAAGGAACTGATAAAATTTACTGCGCCTTGGCGGCGCCGGGCGTGAAGGTGGAGCGCACGCGCCCGCCTTGCGCGCCGCCGCCCTGCACGGTCGCCATCCCGGTCGTCACGTCGTAGACGAGCCGCTCGCCTTTCACGATATTGTCGCCCTGGGTCAGGGTCACATTGCCGGAGAGATAAACCTTGCTCTCGGCCTTATCGTATGTGCCGTGGTCGCCCGTGCCGATCTGATCTTTCGAGACCAGCGTCACGGGCCCGTCGGCCTCGATATGCTTGACGCGGTCGTCGCTGTTCGCGCCGCCCGGCGCGCCCTTGCCCTCGAGCAAGATCGTGATGCGCGTGGCCTTCAGCGTCGAAGGGCCATTGGTGACGATCACGCTGCCCGAATAGACGAGCTTCTGCTCGTGGTCGAAATAATCGAGCTTTCCCGCGTCGATATTGAGCGGGTCCTTGGCGGTGGCGCCGGGAAGAATGCCGCCCGAACGGCCCTTGGCGGCGACGGGCGCCGCCGCGGCGGCGAATAGCGCGGCGAGGCCGGCGAGGATGATCTGACGTTTCATGCTTGTCTCATTGGGCCGCGGTCGGCTTGCTTGCCTGCGCCGGCGGGCCGTCCTCGCCATACAGCACGGAACGGACATTGCCGGAAAAGCTGGCGCGGCGCTCTTTTTGCGAAAACGTGACCGAGTCGGCGACGACCTGGCCGCCGTCGATGTCGAGGGTGACCGGCTTGTCGGAGGTCATCACGCTGGCCCTGAAATCCATGGCCGCGCTCTCCATCCGCATATCGAAACTCTTCTTGTCGGAGATGACCACGCCGCCGCTCATATCGGCGCGGTCGTCTTTGGTGCTGTAGCGGGCCTTGGCCGCGGTGAGCACGACGGGCTTTTCGCCCTGCGTTTCCACGCGCACGTCCAAGCCGTCGAGATCGAAAAGCTCCGGCGTCGTGATGTCCTGCACGCCGACGCGCGCCCGGATCTCATAGGGTTTGCCGTCCTTGCGGTAACCGACGAGCTTCGGCGTCTCGATCACGATGCGGGTGCCTTTGAGGGCGACGCGCGACAGGCTCAAATCGATGGGGAGAAATCGCAGAGAGCTCACCACGAGCCCGAGCGCGACCAGACCGACCGTGCCCCCGACGCCCCACAGAATCCAGCGCCGCAGCCGCGTGACGCGGGCCGTGTGGCGCAGAGCGTCGGGAAAGGCGCTTTCGCGGCGGGCCGTCAAAGCGGCGAGCCGGTCGCGGCCGCCGGGCGGCGGCGCGCGCAGACCCGTCCCCGACGGCGGCGCGCCGGCAGAGGGTGGGGCCGGTCTCACGTCAGCGGCGCCGCTGTTGCTCATGTCTCGATCATCGGGCGGCGGGGTGGCGAATTCGAGGCGCCCGCTGCTCATTCATGGGAAAAGATGTCCGTCTCCGGCCAGCCGGCGATGTCGAGCTGGGCGCGGGCCGGCAGGAAGTCGAAGCACGCCTGGGCGAGCTCCGTCCGCCCCTCGCGGGCCAGCATGACGTCGAGCTTCTCTTTGAGCTGGTGCAGATAGAGAACGTCGGAGGCGGCGTAAGCCTGCTGGGCGTCGGTGAGCGTCGCGGCGCCCCAGTCCGAAGATTGCTGCTGCTTCGAAATCTCGACGCTGGCCAGCTCGCGCACGAGCTCCTTCAGCCCGTGCCGATCGGTATAGGTGCGCGTGAGCTTGGAGGCGATCTTGGTGCAATAGACCGGCGCCGGCATGACGCCGAAGGTCTTGGCCAGGATCGCCAGATCGAACCGGGCGAAATGGAACAGCTTCAACACCTTCGGGTCGGTCAGCAGCCGCACCAGATTGGGCGCGCTGGTCTGGCCCTTGGCGATCTGGACAAGTTCGGCGTCGCCGTCGCCGAAGGAAAGCTGAACAAGACACAGCCGGTCGCGGTGCGGATTGAGGCCCAGCGTCTCGGTGTCGATGGCGACGATGGGCGATGTCGTAACCGCCGAGGGGAGGTCGCCTTGGTGCAGTCTGATGGTCATAGCGCCCGATTCGTTAGGAAGGCTTTCCCCATCCTATTCGAAAAGGCGGACGCATGTCTAAAATCCGCCTTTATTCCTTACCGCGGGCGCCGGGGCCGGTGGTGAAAGGATTCTCGCCCTGTTGAAGCCGCTCCCCGACGAACCGGGCCCAGCCGATCAGCAACTCCGCGATAGAAACCGTAATGGCCGCGTAACGGAAGTCGCGATTCCCGGCGAGCGCCCGCAAGGACAGGCCGAGGTAATGCGCTTCCACCAGCGCCTGCTCCAGCTTCGCGAGATCGCCTTCCGGCCCATGGGTGGCCTCGGCCTCGTCGATCTCCGCCATAGAAAATAGCTCCTGTCCGGTAATGTTGGCGTCCGCCAGCGGCAACAAGCGCGACCTTGGCGCGGCGACGAACATTACACGGCGGTAACATGCCACTGTAACTCAGTCGTTGCCGCAACAAGTCTGATTTGAAACGCTTTTTAACGAATGGACAGAAAAGCGCGCGCGGACGCGCCTGGCCGCATCCTAAAAAAATGGGTTAGCGGCGCCAGGCCCCGAAAGCGCGCACGCCCCTTGCCAGAGGAGCGGCGCGCGTCCACTCTCCGGCCGCATCACAGCGCATCGCAGGATTCCCGCGTGGCCGACGAGACAAACATCTTCAATGGCGCCGACCGGCGTTTCAACGCCGTCTTCATCGAAGTGTCGATACGGCTCTTCGTGATCGGTTTCCTGGTCTATTGGACCTTCGTCATCATCCAGCCCTTCGGGGCGATGATCGTCTGGAGCGTCGTTGTCGCGGTTGCGCTCTTTCCGCTCTTCGACAAGCTCTCGTCCTGGCTCGGCGACCGGGGCACGATCGCCGCCGCCCTCATCACCGTGGCGGCGCTGATCCTGGTCATCGGCCCCGTGACATGGATGGGCGTCGGCGTCATCGACCCGGTCAAAGGCGTGATCGCCGGCTTGAACAATGGCGACATCGCCGTTCCGCCGCCGCCGGAATCGATCAAAAGCTGGCCGATCGTCGGGGCGCAGATCCACGCCTATTGGGAGCTCGCCTCGACCAATCTCAAAAGCGCGCTCGCGCAGATCCTGCCGGAGCTCAAGCCTGTCGGCGAATATCTGCTGTCCATGGCCCGCAATGCGGGCCTCGGCACGCTGAAATTCCTGTTGTCGGTGATCCTCTCGGGCTTTTTGCTCGCCTATGCGAGCCAGCTCATGATCGGCATGCGGGCCCTGGCGCGGCGCATCGATCCGGCCAATGGGGAAAAATATCTCAGCCTTGCCGGCGCCACCATCAACGCCGTGTCACGCGGCGTGATGGGGCTCTCGATCATGCAGGCGGTGATCGGCGGCCTGGGCATGTATCTTGCCAACGTCCCGGGCGCGAATCTGCTGTCGGTCGCCATACTGGTGCTCGGCATTATTCAGATCGGGCCGCTGGTGATCGTCGCGCCGGTGGTTTTCTGGGCCTGGACAAATCTGTCGACCCCCGGCGCGATCGGCCTGACGATCTGCATGCTGAGCGTCAATTACATGGACAATGTGTTGAAGCCCTTCATCTTCGCACATGGGCTCTCGACGCCGATCCCGATCATCTTCATCGGCGTGATCGGCGGCGTGCTCGCCCATGGCGTCGCGGGCCTCTTCGTTGGCCCGGTGGTGCTCGCCGTCGTCTGGGAGGTGGGAAGCGCCTGGGTTGCGGAGGAAATCGCGTCGACGACGCCCGAAAAGGCCGCCGCCAAGGAGGCGCCGCCCCAGCTTTTGTCTTCGTCCCGCAGCGGGGCTGAAGCCGTTTGAAACCCCCTGGACCGCGAGCCTTCAGGCTCGCATAGGCTGCTGAGATAGTGGCGATAACGCCCCTTGTGCTTCGAGACGCCTGCTGCGCAGGCTCCTCAGCATGAGGATCTTTTGCTACTTCTCTCAAACACTTAGGCCTCATCCTGAGGAGCGAGCAAAGCTCGCGTCTCGAAGGACGAGGCCGCCTCCGAGGTTCGTCTACAGACTGCGCGAGCCTTCAGGCTCGCTTTTCCCTGAGAAAGATTCCTGGAGCGAGCCTGAAGGCTCGCGATCCGTTGTCAGCGGCCCCGCAGCGCCTGCAGCACTTTCAGGCTTGCCCTGCCGTTGCGCGGCAGGCCGACGCGGCTCTGATAGTCGGCGATGGCTTCCTTCGACTTGGTCCCGATCACGCCATCGGGGTCGCCGACCTCATAGCCCGCGCGGATCAGAAGCGACTGCAGCTCCCGCCGCTCCGCCCGCGACAGGCCCGGATCGTCCGTGGGCCAGGGCGTCTGAATGCCGGGACGCCCGCGCAGCCGGTCGGAGAGCACGCAAATCGCGAGCGCATAAGACTCAGCCGCGTTATAGGCGTAGACCGCGTCGAAATTCTTGGTCACGAGAAAGGCCGGACCGTTGCGTCCCGCCGGCAGCAGTAGGCCCGCGGCGCCGCCGCCGAGCCCGCTCCCGTCGAGACGAGTCACGCCGCGCGACTCCCAAAAGGACATCGGCTGCTTATGCGTGCGGCCGGAGGGGCCGGAATAGCCCTCGGGCAGACGCACCTCGAAGCCCCAGCGCTCGCCCGAGCGCCAGCCGCTCTTTCTCAGATAATTGGCGGTGGAGCCGAGCGAATCGGCTGCCGAGCTCGCAATATTGCGACGCCCGTCACCATCGAGATCGACGGCCGTCCCTAAGAAGGTCGAGGGCATGAATTGCGTGTGGCCGAAGGCGCCGGCCCAGGAGCCGATGAACTCATCGGCGCGAATGTCGCCGCTATCGAGAATCTTGAGCGCGGCGACGAATTCCTTGCGCCAATAGTCGTTGCGCCGCGGGGCCTCGCAGGCGAGCGTGGCTAGCGACTGCACGACCGGGCGTTTGCCGAAGCTCTTGCCGAAATCGCTCTCGACGCCCCACACAGAGACGACGGTCGCCGGATCGACGCCGTAATGCCCCTCGGCCGACTGCAGCGCATGGCCGTATTTATGCAGCATCGCGCGCCCTTCCTCGACGCGCTCCTCGTCGACGAGGCCGGCGACATAATCCCAGACCGGGGTCGTGAACTCCGGCTGCTTGTCCATGAAACTGACTGCGTCATTGGGCTCCAGACCGTCCGTCGCCGAGGCAATTGTCTGCTGGCTGACGCCGGCGCCCGCCGCCGTGTGACGCAGGCTCGAGAGACAGGAAGACCATTCCGCGCGGGCGGGGGCCGCAAGGAGGAGAAGCGCGGCCGAGGCCAGGAGGAGGTGATTCGCCTTCATGCAGGAAGGGTAGCCCAACAAGGGTTGTTTTTCATTCGCCATGCGCACGCTCGGCGCGTTGTCTCGGGCGCGGCAGGCTCGCTCTGTCGCCGCGCGCCGTTCGCCAGCGTTAACCGCCGCGCGCTTCGAAAATAAGGCGCAAGGAAGGAATTGTGGCGAACATACAAAATGCGCCGCCGGCGCATCACCGGCGGCGATCAAGATCGGTTGCGAAGAATTCGAGCAGTTCCAGCCCGCCTAGACAGGCCGGTTCGCGTTCCTGTTGCGGACCGGGCCCATGCGCTCCACGCCCTGAGCGTAGCTGATCACGTCATATTTGGCGTTGAAGCCCAGCGCCGCGTCGGCGACGGCGTCGGTCTTGCCGGCGGTGGAGAGCTTCTTGAGGTCGCCCTTCTCGAGATAGAGCAGCTCGAGCAGCTCGTTATAGACCGTCGCCTCGTCGATCGGCAGCACGTTATAGGTAATGCCGTCGATCTCGACCTCATATTTGGCGAGGAGGTCGATGTTGTTGCAGAAAATGAAATACTTCCCCTCGGGCGAGAACAGGCCCTTCGTCACCGAGGCAAGGTCGGTCAGCCATTCGAAGGAATGAAGATAACAAGCAAAGAACGGAATTGTCGGTTCTCCGACATTCGCGATTGCAATCACCTGGTCGACCGAACGCTCCGGCGGGCGCTTCTCATCGGCGAGCGTCTCCGCGAAAATCAGCGCCAATTCGCCACGAAAGCCATAACGGCCGGGCTTTTCCGTGGGGCCCTTGAGGACTGCGTTGAGAAGGCGGCCCTGCTCCTCGAGGGTCTTGAAGGCGGTATCGAGAATGCTCGTCATGTGGTTACTCTTCGCCATTGGAATTGGTGCGGCGAAGAACGAGCAACCGACGTGCCACTGCGCAAAAAATGAGCGCCGGACCGCATGCAGCGGTCCGGCGCTCTGTCTCTTATGCGAGATCCGCTTGGTTGGTTCGCTGTCATTCCCGACGCTCGCAAAGCGAGCGATCGGTAATCCGGGGCAACACGAGCTACTGTGGCTCTGGATTCCCGGTCGGGCTTTCAGCCCGCCGGGAATGACATGCCGCGAGGCAAGCTGTTCAAACGGAAATGGACTCGTGGAGTCTCTTATTCGCAGATACGGCGCGGGCGCGAGCCGATTTCGACGCCATATTCGTCGAAGACAGGGCGGCGCTCGACCCAGCAGCGCGGCGGCGGCGGCGGCGGCGGGGCGTAATAGACCGGCGGCGGCGGAGCCGGCTGAGCCAGTGCGCCGCCGGCGATAGCGCCGAGCGCGAAGCCGCCGATGCCCGCGGCCACAGCGGCGCCAGCCGAATCCGCCCGCGCCGGCGCGGCCGCAAGCGTCAAAGCCCCGATCGCCGAGACGGCGAGGATCGCGGCGGTGGTTTTTCTCATCCCGATTCTCCCAAAAAGCGGCCGCGGCTCTCAAAAAGCCTGCGACATCGCGACGTTATGCGTCAGGCGTCGATTAACCGTAAATGAACGGCGAAAACTTGACGGCTCGCGCCCTTCATAGCGCTCAAATCGCCGAGAGTTTAGCCTTTTGCGCCGGCTTCGTCCCGCCCTTCGCGGCGGCCGGATCCTTGACGCTTTCCCAGCCGCCCTTGGGCGGCAGCACGTCATTGGCCTCGCGAACCGGCTCCTTGGCGTGGAAGCCCGCCGCCAGAGATTTGGCGGTCGCAAGCTCCTTCGAGTCGAGCCGCGCGGCGACCTCGTCGCGCTTCTTGCCGGCGTCGGCGTCGCCCTGTTCCGCGGCGGCGGAGAACCACAGGTAAGACTGCGTGAGGCTCTGCGTGACGCCGAGCCCCCGGGCGTAAAGGATCGCCAGATTATACTGGCTGTCGCGCACGCCATATTCCGCCGCTTTGCGGAACCATTCCGAGGCCGCAGGATAATCCGGCTTGCCGCCGTCCCCGCCCTCGGCAAGCAGCACCGCGAGATTGTGCATGGCGCGGGCGTTGCCCGCCTCGGCGGCGGAAAGATAGTATTTGCGGGCGCGCCCATAGTCGCGCTCGACGCCCACGCCCTTTTCATAGAAGGAGCCGAGCCGGTATTGCGCCGGAACGAGGCCCTGGCTCGCCGCCTTCTCGAACCACTCCGCGGCGGCTTTCGCGTCGCGGGCGACGCCGCGACCGTCGGCGTAGCGGACCGCCAGCTCATATTGCGCCGCCGGCAGACCTTGCTGCGCCAATACTTTGATGACGCCGATGGCGTCGGGCGCCGACAGCGGGCTGGGGCTCGAGATCGATCCAACGGGCGTCGGATCGACCGGCGCATTTTCGGTATGGGGCGCGATCATGCGCGGCGGCGGCGCTTTCGGCGTCTCCGGCGCGCGGGCGGGAGCGGCGGGCGCAGCAGCTTTCGCCGCCGGAGCGGGCTCGGCCGGCGTGGCAACGGGGGCTTCGGCGCCGGGCGCCGTCTCAGCCGGAGCCGCGTCGCTCATCTCGTGATTGGCGTGGGCGTTGACGTCGGCGGTCTGGATGCCGACGCGGGCGATCTGATAGGCGCCGATGAGCAGCACCAAAGCGCCGAGGCCGAGCAACAGCGGGCGCTTGCGCTCCTGAATGGCGCCGACCAAGCCGCCCTTGGCCGGGTTCTGCTCCGCCGCCGGCGCGCTTGCCGGCCGGGCGGCCGAACGGCGCGCCTGCTGCGATTTTTCAGCCGCCTCGGCGTCCATGGCGGCCTGTTGCGCCGCGCGGCGCGCTGCCGCGATAAAGTCGGTCTGAACCGGCTCGGACCTTTCCTGCTTTGCCCCAGGCGACGCAAATCCCGGCTCGCGGCGCTGCGGGCGCGGCGCGCCCGGCTGCACCAGCAAATCCATCAGATTTTCGGCGTCGTCCAAGCCGCTGCGGGGAGCCGAGCGCGGCTCGACCGCCAGCTCCGGCGCGCGCCCGTCGCCCCGGCGCGGGGATGCGGCGGGGGCCGAGAATGGGGCGGCGGGCGCAGGGGCCGCCGCTTCGCTGCGCATGTCGCTCAGCTCGTCCTCGAACATCGCCAGACGGTCGACGACGCGCTCCAGCGTCTCGTGCACGGCGAGCAAAGTCTCATGCGTGCGCTCGCCCGCTTCGTCTTGAGCCTTGCGAATGTCGGCGAGCTCGCGCTCCAGCGCCTCACGAAGCGCGCCCGGCGCCGGGTTCGCCTGACGCAGAATGTCCTGCGTGGCGCGACGCACCGCTTCTTCGGCCGCGAGCGTCGTCGCCGCCTTGGTTTCCTCCATCTGCGCGACGAGGGCGGCGATCCGCGACTCGACGCCGCTGAGCGCCGCGCCGTTGCGATCATTGCGGTCGAGGCGCTGCGACAGGGCGCCGATCTGGCTTTCGAGGGCCTTCAGCGCCTCGGCGTCGCCGCGCGGATCGAGCGCCTGATTCATGCGCGTGGCGAGCTGCTCGACGAGCGCCGTCAGATCCTTTTGTTGCGTCTCGACGCGATAGGAGTCCTCGGCGCGTTGCGTGAGCGCGCCGTGCATGCGCTCGAGACGTCGGGCGATCTCGTCGAGCTGAGGATTGTCGAGCGCGCCCGGCTCGAGGCGCTGCGCCAGCGTCTCGCGAACCACGTCGATGCGCTGCGCCAGCTCGGCGAATTGCCGATCGGCGACGGGATGCGCCGACATCTCCGCAGGATCGAAGCGTTTTTCCAAGCGCTCGAGCTTGCGGCCGAGCTCCTCGAAACCCGGCGCATGCGGCCGATCGTCGAGAACAGAGTCGATCTTGCGGCCCAGATTGGCGATCAAATGCTCGAGCGAGGCTGTGTCCGCTGGCTTCTGGGCGACGGCGCTGTCGATCCGTTCGCCGAGATCGCGACCGAGCGCATCGATGCGCTGCCCGAGTTCGTCGAAGCGTTGAGCGCCCGCGCCGAGAACGGCCTCGTCGAACTTGCCGGCAAGATATTCGAGACGGCTGTTGAAGGTCTCGAAGCTCGTGCCGGTTTCAGAAGCGACGATCGAGCGGATCGACCGCACCAATTCGCCCATGTCGAGAGCCGCTGCGGCTTGCGCCGGACCGGCGCTCGCATGCGCGAGCCCCTCGACGCGCTGCGTCAGATCGAAAAGCCGCGTCTCGATTTTTTCCAGGGGCAGCGGACGCGCCGCCATGGCGCCGAGCTGGTCCTTGATCTCGCGCGCCTGCGTCGCAAGCTGCCGAACCGCCGCCATATCGGCGGCGTCGGGCGCCTGCATGGCGTCGAGCCGGCGGCCGATCGCCTGAACGTCGGCGTCGAGGCTGCGCAGGATCGGGCTCGGATCGAGGTCGCGCACGACGGCGCGCAATTCTCCTGCAATCCCCTCGGCAGGCGCCAGGAGGTCCGCGGCGACGCCGCGATCGCGCTGCGTCTCGATGCGGCGCGACAGGTCGCGCAACGCCGATTCGACGGAGGCGACGGAGGCGCGCGGCGCAAGATCGCCGACGGCGCGCGCCATCTCCTCGATTTCGCGGCGCAGACCCTCGATCTGCCGCATGGTCACGAGCTGCTGGTCGGCGCGTTCGCCGCCCTGCTGGCGAAGGCCTTCCACTTGCTGCAACAGGGCGTCGAGCGAGGCGTTCACAGTGGTGAAGCGCTTGGCGGGCGTTTCGTCGTCGGCAAGATCGGCCGCGGGAGCTGGGGCCGGCGCGGCGGAAGGCGCGGCGAAGTCGTCGAGGACGCGCTGACGCTGGGTGATCTCGGCGATGGCGTCTGCAAGCGGCCGGCGGGAAAGTTGCTGGCCCGAGCGCAGGCCCTGCTCCAGGGCGGCGGAGCTGGCGCCGCCCATCGCAGCGGTCGCCGCCGGCGCCGTCTGCTCGTCTTCGAGACGACGTGAAATGTCGTCGCGCCGACGATCGCGGCCGCTCGGCGCCGTGTCGACATCGCAGTCGTCCTCGGGGCCCGCCAGGCGGTCCAGCCGCGATTCGAGCCGCGCCAGGGCCGAGCGGATCGGCCGCACGCTCGCATTGGCGGAAGGCTGCTCGGCGAGCCGCGACTCGATGCGCCCGAGACGCTCGGCGAGAAAAGCGAGACCTTCCTCCGCCGTCTCGCGCCCGCGCTGATGCTGCTCCAGCAGGCCGGCGAGATTCTTCAAAGCGCGTGCGGTGTGGCGCTCATTGGCGTCGGCGCGTTCCGCGAAAGCCGAAACCGCGCGTTTGACGGCGGCGCTCTCGCCGCCGCGCTGGCCACGCTTGATCAGCTCGGCCAGATTCTCGAAGGCGCGCGCCGTTTGGCGCTCATGAGCCGCGACGCGGCGCTCGACGACCTCCGTCGCCTCGGCGACGATGGCTTCCGGATCGACGCGACGCTCGTCGCGGGGCCGCCGTCCAGCGAATTCCGGCTCGCGCCGGTCACGGCCGCGCTGCGAATGGGACGCAAAGTCGTCGCGCTCCCACGTGGAGCGCTCCTCATCTTCGTCAAAGGCGTCGTCCTGTCGCCGGCGGGCGGACGCGCGACGGTCGTCAACCTCGTCCCGCCAACGACGCGGCTGCCGGAAATCCTCGCGCTCATGGCGGCGCTCGCCGCTCGGGCGCGCGAGGCGGCGCGTGATTTCCTCCAGCCGATCGCCGCCGTCGGCGTCGAAGTCGCCCTCGTCGTCGTCCCTGGCGGGCTCCCGGATCGCGTCGTCGAGCCAGTCGCCGAGGCTTTTTCCCGAACGGCGCGCCTCGGCGCGAGCGGCCTCGCGCGGCTCGTAATCGGGACCACGGTATTTGCGGGAAAGACCCTTGCTCATAAGTCTATGTCCGGCGGATCCGACTGACGGATAGCTCGAGAAAAACTGGGGGAACCGACGCAGGGACCGCGCGAATCGCGCTTTACGCTCGACGCCGTGGCGTCGGTGACGGCGACTTTCCGTCAATCAAGGTAAATATGCCGTTAACCGCCGCCTGGGCGTCGCGGGCGCTCAACGCATCGTCACCAAAATCTGATCCGCTCGAGCAAGCGAATCGCTCAGCCCGCGGATAAGATCGCTGAAATAGACAGTCCATCAAAGCCGTTTTGAGCTGCGTTCATGTACTATTGCGCGGACCGGCGGCCCTCTCTACCTAAGACGCGAACGGCGTCCCTCCCCCGAGTCGGGGCCACCCGGCTCTGGGGAATCTGCAAGGAGCCCTTGATGCCGAGCTATAAAGCGCCCGTCGACGACACGCTGTTTCTGCTCAATGACGTCCTGAACATTCAACGATTCGGCAATCTGGAGGGCTTCGCGGACGCCTCCCCCGACCTGACGGGGCAAATTCTCGGCGAAGCCGGCAAGCTCTGCGAGGAGGTCCTCGCGCCGCTCAACGCCTCCGGCGACGCCAATGGCTGCAAGCGCCATCCAGACGGGAGCGTCACGACGCCCGCGGGCTTCAAATCGGCTTTCGAGGCCTATGCCGGCGGGGGCTGGATCGGCCTCTCCGCGCCGCCCGAATATGGCGGCCAGGGCCTGCCCTATTCGCTCACCATGGTGATGAGCGAGTTCGCCTCATCGGCGAACATGGCCTTCGCCATGTATCCGGGCCTCACGCAAGGGGCGCTGGCGGCGCTGCTGACGCATGGCTCGCCGGAGCAGAAGAAGCTTTACGCGCCGGCGATGATCGAAGGCCGCTGGACCGGCACGATGAATCTGACAGAGCCGCAATGCGGCACGGATCTCGGGCTGCTCACCACCAAGGCGGTCCCGCGCGCCGACGGCGCCTACGCGATCACCGGGCAGAAGATTTTTATCTCCGCCGGCGAGCATGATCTTTCCGAAAACATCATCCACCTCGTGCTGGCGCGACTCGAGGGGGCGCCGGCCGGGGTGAAGGGCATCTCACTCTTCATCGTCCCAAAGGTGCTGGTGAACGCCGACGGGTCGCTTGGGCAACGCAACGGCGTCTCCTGCGGCTCCATCGAAGAGAAGATGGGCATTCACGGCAACGCCACTTGCGTGATGAATTACGACGGCGCGACGGGCTATCTCATCGGCGAGGCCAATCGCGGCCTCAACGCCATGTTCGTGATGATGAACGAGGCGCGGCTCGGCGTCGCCATGCAGGGGCTCGCGCAGTCCGAGGTCGCGTACCAAAACGCGCTCGCCTATGCCAAGGAGCGCCTGCAGGGCCGTGCGCTGACGGGGCCGAAATATCCGGAAAAGAAAGCCGACCCGATCATCGTCCACCCCGACGTGCGGCGCATGCTGCTCGAGATCAAGGCCTTCAACGAGGCGGCGCGCGCTTTGGCGCTCTCCGCCGCGCTCGACAGCGACATTGCGCATCGCTCCGGCGATCCGGCGGCGCGACAGGCGGCGGACGACAGGCTCGGGCTGTTGACGCCGGTGCTGAAAGGCATGCTCACCGACGTCGGCTTCGAGAACGCGGTAAAGGCGCAGCAGGTCTTTGGCGGGCATGGCTACATTCGCGAATGGGGCATGGAGCAATTCGTGCGCGACGCCCGCATCGCCATGATCTACGAGGGCGCCAATGGCATTCAGGCGCTCGACCTCGTCGGCCGCAAGCTGCCGCGCGAGGGCGGGCGCGCCATCATGGCTTTCTTCAAGGAAGGCGCGGAGCTTCTGGGCGGCCATAGCGCCAATGAGGCGATGAAGCCCTTCGTCGCGCCCGCGCAGGCGGCGCTCGCCGATCTGCAGAAGGCCTCCATGTGGCTCATGCAAAACGCCATGGCGAAGCCCGACAACGCCGGCGCCGCGTCCTATGATTATATGCATCTCTTGGGGCGCGTCGCGCTCGCTTTGATGTGGGTGAAGATCGCCGCGGCGGCTTTGGAGAAGCAGGTCCGCGAGCCCGAGACGGCGGCGCTGATGGAGGCGAAGCTGACGACCGCGCGCTTCTATATGGAGCGCATGCTCCCCGAGACGAGCCTGCGCCTCGCGCGCATCGTGAGCGGCGCCGACACGATGATGTCACTGGCGCCGGAGATGTTTTAAGCAAGCGAATCCCTTCTCCCGCCCGCGGGAGAAGACGTCATGCCGCAAGCTTCTTTGAGATGACTCATGGCATGATGGATGAGGGCCCTCACCCGACCCTCGCGCACGCGAGGGCCACCCTCTCCCGCAAACGGGAGAGGGGAAAGCGATAAGAAAGAGGAAACACCATGCCCGAAGCCTATATCTACGACGCCGTTCGCACCCCGCGCGGGCGCGGCAAGCCGGATGGTTCGCTGCATGAGGTCTCCTCGCTCGGCCTCGCCAATACGGCGCTGAAAGCGATCAAGGAGCGCAACAATCTTGCCGGCGTCGAGGTCGACGACGTTATTCTTGGTTGCGTCGATCCTGTCGGAGAAGCGGGCGGCGACATTGCCCGCGCTTCGGCGATTGCCTCGGGCTATTCGTACAAAGTGCCCGGCGTGCAGATCAACCGCTTCTGCGCCTCCGGCCTCGACTCAGTGAATTTCGCAGCCGGCGAAATCATGTCGGGCCAGCACGATCTCGCCATCGGCGGCGGCGTCGAGAGCATGAGCCGCGTCGGCATCGGCGCCTCGGGCGGCGCCTGGCCGGTCGATCCGACCATCGCCATTCCCTCTTATTTCATGCCGCAGGGCGTCTCGGCCGATCTCATCGCGACGAAATACGGCTTCTCGCGCGACGACGTCGACGCCTATGCCGTCGAGTCGCAAAAACGCGCCGCGACCGCCTGGACGGAAGGCCGCTTTACGAAATCCGTCGTGCCGGTAAAGGATGTGAACGGCCTCACCATCCTCGATCGCGACGAGCATATGCGGCCAGACACCAATATGCAGTCGCTCGCGGCGCTGAAACCTTCCTTCGGCTTCTTCGCCGAGCAGGGCGGCTTCGACGCGGTGGCCATCCAGGCCTATCCGGCGATCGAGAAGCTCAATTACGTGCATCACGCCGGCAATTCATCAGGCATCGTCGACGGCGCGGCGGCCGTGCTTGTCGGCTCGAAGGAAGCCGGCGAAAAACTGGGTCTGAAGCCCCGCGCAAAAATTCGCGCCTTCGCCAATATCGGCTCCGAGCCGGCGATCATGCTGACGGGCCCGGTGGACGTGACCAAGAAAGTGCTCGCGCGCTCCGGGATGACGCTCGACGACATCGACCTCATCGAGATCAATGAGGCTTTCGCCGCGGTCGTGCTGCGCTACCTGCAAGCCTTCGATCTCGATCCCGCGAAAGTGAATCCGAATGGCGGCGCCATCGCCATGGGCCACCCACTCGGCGCGACGGGCGCGATGCTCGTCGGCATCGCCTTGGACGAGCTGGAGCGCACGGGCAAATCGACGGCGCTCGTGACGCTTTGCATCGGCGCAGGAATGGGAACTGCGACGATTATCGAGCGGGTGTGACGACGCCCCTCCTTCTCCCGCTCGCGGGAGAAGGTGTCATGCCGAAGGCATGACGGATGAGGGCCCTCACCCGACCCCGCTTCGCGGGGCCACCCTCTCCCGCGAGCGGGAGAGGGAGTCGAACAGATCTTTTGGGAGCGAAACAATGAACCTCGCCAATTTCCGCTTCGAGACCGGCGCCGATGGCGTTGCGCTCCTGACCTGGGACATGCCCGGCCGCTCGATGAACGTCATCAACCCGGAGGTGATGGCGGAACTCGACTCTGTCATCGACGCTGTGGTCAACAACGCCGACATCAAGGGTTGCGTCATCGCCTCGGGCAAGAGCGCCTTCTCGGGCGGCGCCGATCTTTCCATGCTGCAACAGGGCGCGGCGCAATACGCCAAGGCGCTGAAGGAGCAAGGCGAGGAAGTCGCGAACAAGCTCTTCTTCGAAAATTCGCGCAAGCTCTCGCTGCTCTATCGAAAGCTCGAGACCTGCGGCAAACCTTTCGCCATCGCCATCAATGGCGTGTGCCTGGGCGGCGCCTTCGAGCTGGCGCTCGCCTGCCATTATCGCGTGATGGCCGATGACGAAAAAACCAAAGTCGGCCTACCGGAAATCAAGGTCGGCCTCTTCCCCGGCGCCGGCGGCACGCAGCGCGTCGCGCGCATCATGCAGACCGGCGACGCGCTCCAATTCCTGTTCCGCGGCGATCAGGTAAAGCCGAAAGCCGCGCTCGGCGCCAAGCTCGTGCAGGAGATTGCGCCTCGGGAAGAGATCGTGGCGCGCGCCCGCGCATGGATTGTCAATGGCGGCAAGGCGCTGGCGCCCTGGGACGTGAAGGACTTCAAAAATCCTTCCGGCAAAGTGTTCTCGCCGACCGGCATGATGATCTGGCCCGCCGCCAACGCCATTCTGCGTCGCGAGACCTACAACAACTATCCTGCGGCGCGCGCCATTCTGCATGCGGTCTATGAAGGCCTGCAATTGCCGATGGATCAGGGCCTCACCGTCGAGTCGCGCTGGTTCGCGCATATTCTGCGCTCGAAGGAAGCTGCGGCCATGATCCGCTCGCTCTTCCTCTCGAAGAACGAGCTGGAGAAGGGCGCCCATCGCCCCGCCGACGTTCCGCCGACCAATCTCAAAAAGATCGGCATTCTCGGCGCGGGCTTCATGGGCGCCGGCGTCGCCTATATCAGCGCGCTCAACGGGCTCGATGTCGTGCTCATCGACCGCGATCAGGAGAGCGCCGACAAGGGAAAAGCGACGATCGACAAGCTCATCTCGGGCTCCGTCGCCAAGGGCCGCGCCACGCCGGCGGAGAAGGATGCGCTACTTGCGCGCGTTCACACCACCGCCGATTACGCCGCGCTTGCGGGCTGCGATCTCGTGCTGGAAGCGGTGTTCGAAGACCGCGCGGTCAAGGCTGACGTCACCAAGCGCGCGCAGGATGTCGTGGGCGGCGATGTGATCTTCGCCTCCAACACATCGACGCTGCCGATCACCTCGCTCGCGGAGACGGCGCAGAAGCCCGAGAACTTCATCGGCATCCATTTCTTCTCGCCGGTCGAGAAGATGCTACTCGTCGAAGTGATCGTGGGTAAGAAGACCGGCGACCGCGCGCTCGCCACGGCGCTCGATTTCATCCGCATCATCAAGAAGACGCCCATCGTCGTGAACGACACGCGCGGCTTCTACGCCAATCGCTGCGTGCTGAACTTCGTACGCGAAGGGCAGATCATGCTCACCGAGGGCGTGCCGCCGGCGATGATCGAGAATGTCGCGCGCATGGCCGGCATGCCGGTGGGCCCCCTGTCGCTCAACGACGAAGTCGCGCTCGATCTCGGCTGGAAGATTTTGCAGGCGACGAAGAAAGACCTCGGCGAAAAGGCGATCGACCCCGCCCAGGAGCGCGTACTCGGCTATATGGTCGAAAAAGAAGGCCGCTTCGGCCGCAAAAACGGCAAGGGCTTCTACGACTACCATCCGGACGGCAAGAAGAGCCTGTGGCCCGGCCTCTCGGCGCTCGCCGAGGCGCAGCTCGATCCCGATACGCTCGACGTCAAGGAGCTCGAGCAGCGCTTCCTCGTGACGCAGGCAGTCGAGGCCGCGCGCACCCTCGCCGAGGGCGTCGTCACCGATCCCCGCGAGGCCGACGTCGGCTCGATCCTGGGCTTTGGCTTTGCGCCCTTCACCGGCGGCACGCTGAGCTATATCGACGGCATGGGAACGAAGGCATTCGTGGCGCTCTGCGACAAGCTCGCCGCCAAGCACGGCCCCCGCTTCGAGCCGCCGCAGCTTCTGCGCGACATGGCGGCGAAGGGGGAGACCTTCTACGGCCGCTTCGGGACGCAGCAAAAGGCGGCGTAAAGCTTTCTCGTCATTGCGAGGCGCGAAGCGACTAAGCAATCCAGAGCCCCATCTCGGCCCTGGATTGCGTCGCTTCGCTCGCAATGACGGCGTCGGGGGACATGACATCCTCACGCGCCGCCGCTAGAAAGCTTAACGCGGCGCGACATCCGGGCCGCGCCGGACCCGTTTCATGCCCTTCTTCCTCCTGCCCTTCCCCATCGTCGATCCGGTCGCCGTCCATCTCGGCCCGCTGCCGATCCGCTGGTATGCGCTCGCCTATATTGGCGGCTTCATCTTCGGCTGGATGGGGCTGCGCGCGCTCGTCTCCAACGAGCGGCTCTGGGCTGCGAACCAGCCTCGGCCGACGCGCGAGGGCGTGGACGATCTTCTGGTCAACGCCGCGCTCGGGATCATCATCGGCGGGCGGCTCGGCCATGTGCTGATCTACGATCCATCCTTTTACCTCGCCCACCCGCTGGAGATCTTCCAAACCTGGAAGGGCGGCATGGCCTTTCACGGCGGGCTCATCGGCTGCATCATCGGCATGTGGCTGTTCGCCCGCGCGCGCGCCCTGCCCTTCCTCACCATCTCGGATATTTGCGCGGCCGTCGCGCCGATCGGCCTGTTCTTCGGTCGGCTCGCCAATTTCATCAAGCCAGAGATGTGGGGACGGCCCAGCGACGTTCCCTGGGCCATGGTTTTTCCGGGCGCTGGCGACATGCCCCGCCATCCGAGCCAGCTTTATGAAGCGGGGCTCGAAGGCGTCGCGCTGTTCATCCTTCTCTGGCTGGCCGCGCGCGGCGGCGCCTTAAGGCGGCCGGGACTCGTAACGGGGCTTTTCGGCCTCGGATATGGCGCCGCGCGCATCTTCTGCGAGTTCTTCCGCGAGCCGGACCCTGTGCAGGAGGCGCTGCCCAATGGCCTCACCATGGGCATGACCCTGTCGCTGCCGCTCGTCGTCATCGGCGCGGTCCTTCTCATCTTCTCGCTGCGCCGCCGGAGCGCGCTCGCATGACCGCGCTGAAACAGGAAATCGCCGCGTTGATCGCCCATGAAGGGCCGATGACGCTCGAACACTATATGAGCCTCTGCCTCGGACATCCGAGCTACGGCTATTACATGACGCGCGATCCTTTCGGCGCGGCCGGCGATTTCGTCACGGCGCCGGAGATCAGCCAGATGTTCGGCGAGCTGCTAGGCGTTTGGGCGAGCGAAGCCTGGCGCATGGCGGGCGCGCCCTCTCCCGCGCGGCTTGTCGAGCTTGGCCCCGGACGCGGCACGCTGATGTCGGACGTCTTGCGCGTCGCACGCATTGCGCCGCCTTTTCTCGACGCCATCAGCGTGCATCTCGTCGAAACCAGCCCGGCGCTGCGCGCGATCCAGGAGCAGACGCTCGCCGACGCGCCGAAACCCGTGAGCTGGAGCGTCGACGTCAACGACACGCCGCCGGGCCCGGCCATCATTCTCGCCAATGAATTCTTCGACGCGTTGCCGGTGCGCCATTACGTCAAGACGGCGCAAGGCTGGCGCGAGCGGCTCGTGGGCGTCGACGCCATGGGCGAGCTCACCTTCGGCCTGTCCGACCAGCTCGAAGCCTCGTTGAACGTCCCGGCGCGCGAGGGGTCGATCATCGAAGTGGGCGCCGTCGCGCAACGCATCATGAGCGAGATCGCGGCGCGGCTCGTGCGTGAGGGCGGCGCGCTTCTCGTCATCGACTACGGCTATCTCGAAACGTCGCTCGGCGACAGCCTGCAGGCTGTGGCGAAACACGCCTATGTCGATCCGCTCGCCGCGCCTGGGGAAGCCGATCTGACCACCCATGTGGATTTCGCCGCCCTTGCCCGCGCCGCGCGGGCGGCGGGCGCCAAAGTGATGGGGCCGGTGACACAAGCGCATTTCCTGTTGCAGCTCGGCATCGAGCGACGCGCCGAAACGCTGATGAAACGCGCGACGCCCGAGCAGCAGCGCGCCATCATCGACGCCCTGGACCGCCTGACAGGCGCGCAAGACCCGCGTCGGCAGATGGGAGATTTGTTCAAGGTCATGGCGGTGACGCATCCCGACATGCCGGATATGCCGGGCTTCATTGTATAGAGATCGCGTCATTGCGAGGAGCGAAGCGACGAAGCAATCCAGCCCCGTGATGTAGCTCTGGATTGCTTCGCTCCGCTCGCAATGACGGGATGCTTGGCTAGGATTCACGATGACCATCCCCACCGCCCTCACCGCGCCTAACCTCGACCTGCCCGGCGTGCGCCATGCCTTTTTCACCCGCGCGGGCGGCGTGTCGGAAGGCGTCTATGGCTCGCTCAATGGCGGGGTCGGCTCGATGGACGCGCCGGAGCGCGTCGCCGAGAACCGCGCGCGCATGGCCGCGCATCTTGGCGTCGCCACCGAGCGGCTGCTGGTGCCCTATCAAATCCACTCCGCCGACGCGCTCACCGTCAGCGCGCCCTGGGCGCCGCAGACGCGGCCACGCTGCGACGGGCTCGTCACGCGCGAAGCCGCGCTCGCGCTCGGCGTCACGGGCGCCGATTGCGGCATGCTGCTCTTCGCCGACGCGCGCGCCGGCGTGATCGGCGCCTGCCATGCGGGCTGGAAGGGCGCGCTCACCGGCATGATCGAAGCGACCGTCGCCGCCATGGAGGCGCAGGGCGCGCGCCGCGCCGACCTCCACATTGCGCTGGGTCCCGCGATCGGCGCGACGAGCTATGAGGTCGGGCCGGAGTTTTCCGCGCACTTCATAGAAGAAGACGCGAGTTACGCACGCTTCTTCGCGCCCTCAGTTCGTGAGGGCCATGCGATGTTCGACCTGCAGGGATTCATCGCCCATCGCGTGGCGCGGCTCGAGGCCGCATCGTTTCAGGCGCTGGGAATCGACACCTACGCCGACGAGGCGCGCTGCTTCAGCTATCGCCGCAGCGTGCACCGCAAGGAGCCGGATTATGGGCGGCTCGTGTCGGCGATTGGGTTGGTCGCCTGACCCCCTCCCTGTCCCTCCCGCGCCATAGGGCGTCTGGAAGACGCCCGTCTTTCGCCGGGCTATGCGCGAGAGAGGGGACGCTCGCGATCTACATGGTAGATGAAGGTGGCAGCCTGCCCCCTCTCCCGCGAAGCGCTATCGGATTCACACATCGTAGAAGGTCAGCGCGGCTCCGAACTTTATTCGTCGAAAGTCGTCGAGGCCCTGGCGCATTACTTTGGGGCCGGGCTTTCCGTAATAGGCGGTCCAGCCGCCGAGCCTGGCGACGACCCAGGCGGCGAAGGCGAGGCTGCCTTTGCGGTGGGGGTTCTTCTGGCGGGCCGTCGCGCCCTCGAGCTTCGCCGAGACGGCCTCGAGCAGCGCTTCGTCCTCGGGCTCGAAAGCGTCCGTCAGCAACTGGTCGGTCGCGCCGTCGCGCGCCTTGACCAGTTGCATGACCGTCACAGCGGCGACCGCCGTCGCCGCCACCAGCTTGATCATCACTTTCGGATCGCAGATGTCGGCCTGCTCGATCTCGAAGCCCGCCGTCTTCAGCGTGCGGAAGAATTCCTCGATGGTCCAGCGCATTCGATAGAGGTCGATCACCCGGCGCGCCTCGGCCAGGCTCGTCGCCGCATGGGTCGTGAGAAGCCGCCAATGAATGGGCGCGACGCCCTCGGCGGCCCCGACCTCGCGCACGTCGACCAAAGTCACGCCGACCGCGTCCGGCAAGTCGCGCGCGCCGTGGCGCGGCTTGCGCAAAGTGACCGGCGAGACGCGGACCGCGAGCGCCGCCTTGCGCGCCTTGCGTCCCGGAGCCGCCGGGATCTCGGCGACGAAGCGGCCCGCCTCGGCCAATCCGTCGGCGAAGGGGAACAAAAGCTCGATCGCATCCTCGCCGTCTGCGGCGATCGTCCGGTTCTGGCAGGCGCGCACAATCAGCTCCACGCCGCCCGGACGCTGCGCGAGATGCGCGTAGATGTCGCTCTCCCGATCCGAGACGACAGTGATCCGCTTCGCCGCCGCGAAATCCTCGCGCGCATGCGTCGCCACATCGAGCCAGCGCTGCGATTCCTTGTCCGCGAGCGCGCGCGAGCGCCGCGCCGCGACCTTGGCCCCCGTGTCGCGGTTCCAGACCTCGGCATGAGCGAGGCCGAGCAGCGCGCCCGTGCCGGCGTCGAGCGCCAGGGCCGCGTGCAGCAAAAGGCCGCGCGTCCCGCCGCCCTTGCCGACCGGCCCATAGCCGTTCGCCTGCGCGCGCTTGCCGCCGAGCGCCAGCTCGCTGGTGTCCTGCGCCACCACTATGTCGCGACCCGCCGCCCGCGCCGCTGTGAGCCCGGCGGCGTGCCGCGCCATCTCCTCGGCGGTCACCGCAGGATTGCGCAGGAAGCGCGCGAGCCGCACCTCCTGCGCCCGCCGCCCGCCGGCGATCCGACGGATGCGCGCGCACGGCCGCGCGACGAGGCCCCGATGCAACGAGACCCCCCTTTTTCCAGGCGGCGGTCGCCGAACCGCCCCAGTCCATACGAAATCGCCATGCCCCCACCCCGCGAATCAAAACGCGACCCACGGAATCAAACAGACCCGACCGAGGCAATCACGATGTGTGCATTCGATAGCCCGCTTCGCGGGAGAGGGTTGGGGAGGGGGCGCTACTTCGTCGCGTAAGTAAACAACATGGAATGCGGCAGCCCGCGCGGCGGCGCCGGGAATGGCGCGGCGGCGCGCACCGCTGCGAGCGCGGCGGAGTCGAGGTCAGGCAGGCCGCTCGATTTATAGACCGCCTGATGGGTGAGATTGCCCAGCTCGTCGATGTAGAAAGCCACGACCCCTTTGGAGGGCATCTGCAATGCGCGCACGCGCGGCGGAATGCGCATATGCGGCATGATGAGGCCGTAAAGGATCGTCAGATAGGTCGTCTTCGCCTGGCCGCCGGCAACCGGCGACAGCTTGGGCGGCGCCGCCAGCTTGAAGTCAGGCAAAGGCGCCAAGGCCGCGACCTGATCCGCGATCGACATGGCGTCGCCTTTCTTCGCCGGCTTGTTTTCCGCGGGCTCGGGCTTCTCCGTTGGCGTTGGGCTCTTTTCGGCGTGCTCGATGATCTCGGCGTCCGGCTTGTCGTCGACTTGCTTGTCGAGCGTCGGCGCGGGCGTCTTGTCGCCTTCCGCATTGTCCTCGCCGTCCTTGAGCCCCTGCGGCTTGTCGTCCTTGGGCGCGAATTTCTCCGTCTCGTTGCGCTTTGTCTTGGCCTCCTTCGCCTCCTCCGGCGTGTTCTGCTCGCTTTTCTCCTTGCTCTCCAGCTTGGGCGCGTCGGTCGCAGGCTTCTCGTCCTCCACCGGCGGCGGCGGCGGGGGCGGCGGCTTCTGCTCCTCCTTCTTTTCCTGCGGCGGGGGCTCGGGCGGCTGCGGGGGCTCCTCCTTCTTCTCCTCGGGCGGCGGCGGCTCGGTGATGATCTCGACGGGAATCTCTTCGGGGGGCGGCGGGAAATCCGCGTTGCGATCCTCCCACAGTAGAAGGGCGAGAATCGCGAGATGCAGCAGCAGGCCGATGAGAACAAAGGCCAAGAAACGCGGGCGCGGCGCCCGGCCGCCCACGCGCGGCTCGAACAGCCGCTCCATCGCAATAGCGACGAGGGCGGCGCCACGCGGCTTTTCTCTAACCGTTTCGTTCATCTCGGTGGAGGAACCCGTCCGGTGGGGCCGCTTTATGCCAACCTGGGTGAAATCGGGATGGAATTTGCCATAAGGCCCGCCTGCTTCGCAAATCTTCTGGCGTTTTTCGGGGCGATTAATCGGGGACGATCCGAAGGACGCCTCGCTGAGCGGGGGTTTTATGCGCGCCCCGCGCAACTTATATAAGGATTAACTAATGAAATGAGCGCTCAGGCGCCAGGGAAGAATCATGCGCAACAACCTCGGCCTCACGCGCCGCAATTTCCTCTTATCCGCTGCGGCCCTGACAGTTCCCTCCTTCGCCCGAGGCGAAGCCATGGCGCATATGCCGCCGAAAACCGCTTCCGAGAGCTTCAATCCCGATGTGGACATCGAGCTCGCCTGCAAAACCGATTCTGTCCGGATTCTTTCCGGCGACGCCACCAAGGTCTGGCGCTACGCCGGCAATCTGCTCAAAGGCCCGGCCAATACGCTGACGAACCTGCCGGACAGCTATCTCGGCCCGGTGATGCGATTCGTGAAAGGCCAGAAGATCCGCATCCGGCTCAAGAACGAGCTGCCCGAGTCGACGATTACCCATTGGCATGGGTTGCATGTGCCGATGGAAGCGGACGGCCATCCGATGGCCGCGATCGATCCCGGCCAGACCTATGTCTATGAATTCGAGATGCGCAATCGCGCCGGCTTCAATTTCTACCACCCGCATACGCATGAGGCGACGGCGACGCAGGTGTATCGTGGGCTCGCCGGCGGCATCATCGTGGAAGACGAAGAGGAACGCGCGCTCGGCCTGCCGTCCGGTGAATTCGAAATCCCCATCGTGCTCCAGGACCGAAGCTTCACCGACGATAATCAGCTCTTCTATGGCGGCGGCATGCATCGCAGCATGTTCGGCTTCTATGGGGACAGCGTCCTCGTCAACGGCCGCCCCGATTTCAGGCTCGATGTCGCGAGCCGCGCCTATCGCCTGCGTATTCTGAACGGCTCCAACGCGCGTATTTACAAGCTGCAATGGGACGACCGCACGCCGCTGACGATCATCGGCGTCGATGGCGGCCTGCTGGAGAAGCCGGAAACGCGGCCCTACGCCATGATGGCGCCGGGCGAGCGCCTCGACCTATGGGTCGATTTCAGCGGCCGGTCGGTTGGCTCCAGGCTGGTCATGCGCAGCGGAGAATTCGACGGCCTCGTGCCGCCGATGGCGCAGCGCATGAGCGGAGGGCTCATTGTCGGAGACGACTATCCGCTCTTCACCGTCACGGTGACGCGCGCCATGAGCGATAGTCCGAAGCTTCCCGAGAAGCTCTCGACGATCAAACATCATCGCCCGGAAGAGATCGCCAATCGCGACAATCCGCGCCCCATCGCTTTGTCCATGGGGCATATGCAGGTGATGATCAACGGCCGCACTTATTCCCCCGACGATCTCTTGGACATCGAGCGCGTGCCTGTCGATACGGTGCAGCTCTTCGAAGTTTTCCACGACCATGGCGGCGGCATGGGGATGGGCATGGCCGGAATGGGCATGGGCCACGGCATGATGGGTGCGGGAATGATGGGCGGGGGAATGATGGGAGGCATGGGCATGGGGGGCGGCATGATGGGCCGTGGCATGATGGGAGGCGGCATGGGCATGATGGGCATGATGAATATGGCCCATCCCGTTCATCTGCACGGCCAGCAATTCGAGGTGCTGAGCCGCACCTATACCGGCGACGACCCGGAAGCCTATGCTACCTTCAAGGAGGGGCTGATCGACAGCGGCTTGAAGGACACGATCATCGTCACCGGAGGCGAACGCCTGCGCATCACCAAGCCCTTCGGAGATTTCAAGGGCCGCTTCATGTATCACTGCCACAACCTCGAACATGAGGACATGGGCATGATGCGCGAGTTCTCGGTGGAGTGAAGCGCGCGCCGGCCTATTCTTCGGCGTCGGTATATAGAACGACCTCATCGGGAAGGCCAGCCGTCGCGCTCTTTTCGAAAGTCACGCCGGCGATGCGGGCGAACCCCGCCTCGCTTTCGAGCAGCACCACGGCTTCGCTCGGCAGTTGCTGGAGCTTGTTGATGAGTTCTGCGACGGTCATGGGAGCGCTCTTGCTGTCGGGGCAACGCCGTCAAGCAAGCCGCAGACCATAAGGACCGCGGGCCTTCAGGCCCGCATTCACAAAGCGAGCCTGAAGGCTCGCGGTCCTATCGGTCAGTCGCAGACGTAGCTCAGCTCGCTCTTGCTGATCTGATCCGCCACCCAGGCGGCGCCCTTGCCCCTATTGGCTTCGACGAAGGCCGACGCCTTGTTCAGATCGTCGCCGGAAAGCGTCACATTGCACATGCGCGCGACCTGGCGGCCGATCTCGACCTTGCGGGCGACCGGCGTCGGGCGGGAAAGAACGGCGCTGACCGCCTCGACGGCGGAGGGCTTGGCGAGCGCCGGGACGGCCGTCATGGCAAGCGCAAAGCACGCGAGAACGCGAATTCGTTTCATCTCTGTCCTTTGGTTTGGATGGGCGCATTCAACGAGCGCCCGCGAGTCCGGGACGCCGCACATGGCGGTTTGGTCTCTCAAGCGGACAGCCAATAAAGCCGTGGACAATGTGACGGCTTTAGGGCCGTAGCGGGGAATCACCGCGGCGCGGGGAACAAAGCAAATGAATTCACGCAGGCGCCCGCCGTCATCGCGAGGAGCGAAGCGACGAAGCAATCCAGAGCCCCATCGCGGCCCTGGATTGCTTCGCTCCGCTTGCAATAACGGCGGGCGTTAGATTGGTCTCAGTGCTGCATGCCGCCGCCGCTGTGGCCCATCATGCCGCCCATGCCCCCCATCATTCCACCCATCATGCCGCCGTCGCCCATGGACTTGCCGACCTTCATGATGCCCGTCATGGTTTCGCTGGCGATCTTCTTCTGCTCGTCGGAAAGCGCGGTGAAAAGCGGCTCGATCGCCGCCTTTTGCGCGCGCACGATCTCGAGATGGTTCGCCATGTGCTTTTCCATCATCGAGAGCTTGGCGAGCACCGACGGCTTGGAATGATCCGGCGCCTCCTCCGCGGCCGCGCAAATCGTTTGCGCCTTCTGCGCCACGGCGCGCCACGCGTCGGCGAAGCTGTTCCACGCCGGCTGCTGCTGATCGGTCAGCTTCAGCTCCGCCTTCAGATAGGCAAGGCGTCCATCGAGATGCTCGGTGAAGCCGCACATCATCTTGTGCATCATCTTGCCCATCATGGCGCCCATGCCGGCGCCTGCGCCATGCTCTGCGCCGCCGCCGTGGTTCATTCCGCCCATCATGCCGCCCATGCCGCCCATCATGCCGCCGCCGTGTCCCATGCCGCCCATGCCTTCGCCGCCGCCATGGTGGCCCGCGTGCTCATCCGATTTCGACGCATCGCCGGTTGGCGCTTCAGCGACGGTGGCGGGGGGAGTCTGCGCCTTGCCGGGGTCGATCCATTGAACCGGCGCGGGCGCGGCGGCTCCATGCGCTGAATGGTCTACTGGCTCGGCGCGCGCCAGAACCAGGCTGCAGGCGAGCGTAAGCGCGGTCGCGCTCGTCGTCATAAAAATGGCCGGAGCTCTCATTTTTCTCTCCCTCGTTCCTGAGTGCGTCTTGGCCGCCGCGCCATCTCAAACAATGCCACAGAACGCCGTTCGGCGGCGCCCCGCTTATTGTCGCGTGTCAAATCGGTCGGGAGGCGGCAGGTTTCAAAGCCAAAAAACAAATGCGGCCGCTCGAGAGCGGCCGCACGAAGCGCTATCAGAAATGCTGCAGGCGAAGAGTCGATCGCGCGTCAGCTCGGCTTTTTCTCCGCAATGCCGACGAGCGCGCGCAGGATACGCCGCGTGCCGGCGAGACGCTGCTTCATCGTGTCGAATTCGCGGATGAAGACGATGCGCATATCCTGCCGGACCTTGGCCGAGGCGCCCTGCTCTGCGACATAGCGCACGAGCCCGGCAGGGTCCGCGAAGAGATTGTCGCGGAAGGCGATGATGACGCCCTTCGGGCCCGCGTCGACCTTTTCGACATGGGCGCGGCGGCACATCGCCTTGATCGCGACGATTTCGAGAAGCTGCTCCACCTCCGGCGGAATAGGGCCGAAGCGGTCGATCATCTCGGCGGCGAAGGCCTCGATGTCCTGGTCGGTCTCCAGAGTCGAGAGACGCCGGTAGAGCTGCAGGCGCAGCGTGAGGTCGGGGATGTAATCCTCCGGTATCGTCACCGGCGCGCCGATGGCGATGGTCGGCGACCACACTTCCTCTTCCGGCTCCTCGACGCCCGCTTTCAGCAGCGTGATCGCGTCCGAGAGCATCTGCTGATACAGCTCGTAGCCGACTTCCTTGATATGCCCCGACTGTTCGTCGCCCAGCAGATTGCCGGCGCCGCGAATGTCGAGATCGTGGCTCGCGAGCTGGAAGCCGGCGCCCAGCGTATCGAGCGATTGCAGCACTTCGAGACGTTTCTGCGCCTGCGGCGTGATGGTGCGATTGGCCGGCGTAGTGAAGAGCGCGTAAGCGCGCGTCTTGGAACGGCCCACGCGCCCGCGCAATTGATAGAGCTGCGCAAGGCCGAACATATCGGCGCGCCACACGATCAGCGTGTTGGCGGAAGGAATGTCGAGGCCGGATTCGACGATCGTCGTCGAGAGCAGAATGTCGAACTTGCCGTCGTAGAAGGCCGACATTTTGTCTTCGAGCTCGCTCGGGCTCATCTGCCCATGTGCGATGACGAATTTTGCCTCCGGCAAATTCTCGCGCAGGAAAGCGGCCGCCTCTTCCAGATCCTCGATGCGCGGGCAGACGAAGAACGCCTGTCCGCCGCGATAGCGCTCGCGCAACAAGGCTTCGCGCACGATCAGCGGATCGAAAGGCGAGATAAAGCTGCGCACGGCGAGGCGATCGACCGGCGGCGTGGTGATGAGCGACAGTTCGCGCACGCCCGTCATGGCGAGTTGCAGCGTGCGCGGAATGGGCGTCGCGGAAAGCGTCAGCACATGCACTTCGGCGCGCAGCTCCTTCAAGCGCTCCTTGTGGCCGACGCCGAAATGCTGCTCCTCGTCGATAATGACGAGGCCGAGGTCGGAGAAATTGACGCCCTTGCCCAATATCGCATGGGTGCCGACGAGAATTTCGACCTTGCCTTCGCCAAGCTCCTTCTTGGTCTCGCGCGCTTCCGCGGTTCCCACCATGCGCGACAGCCGTCCGATCTTGATCGGCAAGCCGGCGAAGCGTTCGGTGAACGTCTTGTAGTGCTGGCGCGCCAGCAGCGTCGTCGGCGCGACGACCGCGACCTGCTTGCCATTGATGGCCGAGCAGAAAGCGGCGCGCAGCGCGACTTCCGTCTTCCCAAAGCCGACGTCGCCGCAAACGAGCCGATCCATCGGCCGACCCGAAGCGAGATCGTCGAGAACGGCCTCGATCGCGGCGAGCTGGTCTTCGGTCTCGTCATAGGGGAAGCGCGCGCAGAATTCGTCCCAGACGCCTTCTGGCGGAATGAGCTTGGGCGCCTGACGCAATTGCCGCTGCGCGGCGATGGCGATGAGGCCCTTCGCCATTTCGCGGATGCGGTTCTTCAGCCGCGCCTTGCGCGTCTGCCAGCCGACGCCGCCCAATTTGTCGAGCTGCGCGTCGGTGTCTTCGCCGCCGTAACGGGTCAGAAGCTCGATGTTCTCGACGGGCAGATAGAGCTTGTCGCCGCCCGCGTAATGCAGCTCCAGACAATCATGTGGCGCGCCGGCGGCGGTGATCGTCTCGAGGCCGACGAAGCGGCCGATGCCGTGATCGACATGCACGACGAGATCGCCCGCCGTGAGCGCCGCGACTTCGCCGAGCAGGTTCTCGGCCTTACGCTTGCGCCGCCGGCGCACGAGACGATCGCCGAGAATGTCCTGCTCGCCCACCAGCGCATAAGCGTCGGTCTCGAAGCCATGTTCCACGCCGAGCACGGCGAGCGAGACGCTCCCCTGCCCTTTCGCCAGTGCAGCCGGCAGGGAGCCAACGAGCGCAAGCTCCTTGAGCCCATGCTCCTGCAGCACATGGCCAAGACGCTCGCAGGAGCCATCCGACCAGCCGGCGACAACGACCGCCTTGCCGGCGCCGCGCAGAGCCTGCACATGATCCGCCGCGGTCTGGAAGACGTTCACTTCCGGCTCATTGCGCTCGGGCGCGAAATCGCGACCCACCCGCGCGCCGCAATCGATGGCGTCGGCGCGCTCGGAGGCGAAAGGCGAGAATTGCGCGTTGGCGCGCTCGGCCAGCGCGTCGCGCCACTCATCCAGTTTCAGATAAAGCGCGCTCGGCTCCAGCGGCTTGTAATTGGAGTTGGCGGGATCGAGATCATGCGCCTCCTTGCGGGCGTCGTAATAATCGGCGACCTGCTTCACGCGCTCGCCCGCCGCTTCTTCGACCAGCGCATCGAGCATCAAAGGCGCTTCGCCGAGATAATCGAAGAGCGTGTCCATCCGCTCATAGAAGAGCGGCAGCCAGTGCTCCATGCCGTGATGGCGCCGGCCCTCGCTCACCGCCTCGTAAAGCGCGTCGCCGCGCGTCTGGCCGCCAAAGCGCGCCGCGTAATTCTGGCGAAAGCGGCGCATTGTGTCGGAGGTGAGCCGCAACTCGCTCATCGGCGTGAGATCGAGCGCGCGCAATTGGCCGGTGGCGCGCTGCGTCTCGGGATCGAAGCTGCGGATCGATTCCAGCGTGTCGCCGAAGAAGTCGAGACGGATCGGCGCCGGCATGCCCGGCGGAAAGAGATCGATCAAGCCGCCGCGCTGGGCGTATTCGCCGGTCTCGTGCACCGTGCTGGCGCGTAGAAAGCCATTCGCTTCGAGCCACAACGCCAGCTCGTCGAGCTTCACCACATTACCCGGCGCGGCCGAGAAACTTTCCGCCGCGATCATTTTCTTCGGCGGCACGCGCTGCAGCAGGCAATCGGCAGTCGTCGTGACAATGCGCGGGCGCTCAGCCGAGGAGCTGGCGCGCGCGAGGCGCGACAGCGCGGTCATGCGGCGCGCGACGATATTGGCGTGCGGAGAGACGCGGTCATAAGGCTGGCAGTCCCAGCCGGGGATGTCCAATATCTCGACGTCCGGATTGGCGAAGCGCAGCGCGTCGCGGAAGGCGGCCGAGCGGCCCGCGTCGCGCGCGACATGGACGAAGACGGCCGGGCGCCCCTCGGCCTGCCGCGCCAGCGCGCGGGCGAGATCGGCGCAAAGAAAAGCGTCGAAGCCTTCCGGCGCATGGGCGAACAGCAGCTTCTCGCCCTTGGCGAGGCGCGCCCGCGCGCTCTCCAGCGCGCTGGCCGCGCCCTTGGTCTTCAGGGCCGTCTTATTCAATGAATCGGTCCGTCGTGCGTGTGGAAGGCGATGATGGCCTTAAGTAGGGCCGTGTCCCGCTCTTGCGGCGGCTCGGCGCCGCCCGCAAGCCAGCTCAAAAGCTCCGCGTCGGGAAGATCGAGCAGCAATTCGAGCTCGCCCAGCTCCGCCTCGGAGAGCGCGTCGATTCGCGCGTCGACGAAGTTGCCCATGAGGATGTCGAGCTCCCGCATGCCGCGCCGCCAGGCGCGAATCCGGATGCGCCGACGGCGGATGTCGCTTTCGCTCGGCCGATCGTCGCCGGCCTGTGGATAATCTGTCATGAACGGGGTCTTTTCGCCGCGACGCTAGGGAAACCGGGGGTCGCCATGCGGCATGGCTTAGCCCAGCGCGAGGGGAAAGAAAAGCGTTCGGCGCCTTTCGTGCGACAAGCGCTTGACATCCAAATCCCGCTGCCCTATCCCGCAGTCCTCGCGCGAACAACGCGCCGCGCGGGGGAGTAGCTCAGTTGGTTAGAGCGCCGGCCTGTCACGCCGGAGGTCGCGGGTTCGAGCCCCGTCTCTCTCGCCATTAAATCCCGTTGTAGAAATACGCCGTAACAGCCACGGCCAGTCGCTGACGCTGGCGATGCGTTCTTTTCTAAGATCGCGATGAGTCATGGCGCCAGAAGCGGATCTGCCCGGCACCAGGATGGGTGCTAGGCAGCACGCAGAATGTCGGTTGCTCAGGTGCCACGACAGGGCTGCGACTAGCGCCGACCTAATCGTTTCCAAGCAGCGTATTAATTCGTGCCGCTAGCTGAACAGAAAGCTGTTCGCGGCCCTCGGCATTGTTAAGATAACGGACATAGCGTAGGTGCCGAAGGTCAAATGGAATATCGGCGTCGGTTTGTGTGATTAAAATGACCTCCCGGCCCAAAGTGTGTGCGATACCGATTTCATAGAATACGTTGGGGTTTCTACCGGTGCAATCGCAGACAACGACACGCGATCTGTCTATCAACGACACGATGTCCTGGATGATCGCGGGATTTTCCCAAATCTCGTCGGCGCGACGACAGCGGAGGCCCGTCCTCTCAACGGTTGTGCGCAGAGCATCATAAACCGCGCCAAAACCCGCGTCGAATGGCATCATCACCGCCACGAGGACAGGCTCTATCTTCTCCTGCTCAGGTATCGTGAACACAGTAGGCCGCTGTCGTCTCGGCTGGAAATTTCGCAGGAGCACGCGATAAAGATCGATGTCTTTCACAGCCCAGTGATTTCGCGAAAACTCGAAATCGCGCGGCATGTCGAATTCAATTCTTCGATTGTATATGGTGCTATTCAGAAATGGCGGGACATCTGAATCCAATGTGTATTCTATGGAGATTTCTGCGCCGGCGATGCGGGCGCGGGTGATTGTCCCTGTATAGGCGAGTTCATCTCCTCTTCCTTCCTGCATGAAAAGGCAGGGAAACCTGATCAGCTTATCGAACAGGACAGTTGGGCCCTCCTTAAAATCAGCGGCTATAGCCTCATTGGTATACTCAAATAGGCGATCAAGAGGGAGTGTGTCACGCCCGCTTTCCCAGGGGACGCTCTTCATTAAGAGATTAAACAAAATCCCTCCATTAGCTGAGCGGCTGAACTTAGCCTGTCAGGCGCGGCTATCAAAATAGAACTAAACCGATAGAACATTCACCTGCGCAAGAAAACAAGCTGAGCTTTCGAGCCTTTCAGCAATTGGAGGATTGGCACCGTGAGAAGGCGCCGCCGGCAGATGAGGCAAGGCCTTTTGACAACCGCATGTCGAGCGAGCCGTCTTTACGGCGCGTGGGGGGCTCCCAAATGGGCACTCCCCCACGCGCTCGGCGTCAGCCCTGGTTCGACGCCAAGGCCACGCGGAAGCCGTTCACATTGGTGCGCGTCGGCCCCATCACTGGGCGTTAGTTCGAAAACGCTCGGAAAGGCTCCGCTACATCCGGCAGCTTTGTCACCGACGTATCGAAGTTCAATGGCCCCGAGAAGGTCACGCGCACAGCGGGCGGCTCCACGGGCTTGAAGTGGCGGTCCATCACGCCGATGGCGCAGACTGCGCCCGGCGCGACGCCCGCGCGGCACTGGCCGTAGAGCGGATCGCTCGGCAACAGCGAGCCATAGCCATAGGTGATCTGGTCGGAGCGCGAGTTGAAGATGTTGAAGGCGTCTAACTGCAACCGCCAGCCATCGGACCAGCGATAGCCGAGCCTCGCATTGACCGTGCCCGTCGCGGGCGATTTCAGAAAACCGTCTTCGGTCAGCGGGCGGGAGCCGATGTAGCGATATTTGATCGCCCCGAACCAGCCCGTCGCCTCACCCAGCTCCAGCCCGCCCATCGCCGTCACGGCGACGGCGTTTTGCAGGAAATTCCCCGGCGCATTGCCGAGGAAGGTTCCGTAAGGAACAGCCTCCGGCGTCAGCAGATCGGCATAGGCGAGCGCCTGCGCCGTGTCAAAGCCGCGATAGCGCGCATGCGCCAGCGCCACGTCGCCGTCGAAATTGATCCAGGAGAGGGGCCGATAGTGATTGGCGATCTCGACGCCGTAGCGGCGGCTCGGACGGCCGTATGTCGTCGTGCCGCTGTCGCCTTCGAATTGGTTCTCGGAGTCGAGATTGAGCCAGAAGAAGCTGATGCTCGAATCGAGCCCCTCGATGAATTTCGTGCGCGCCCCAATTTCGGCGCCGCGTGATTTCACGAGCAGCGGAATGGGCGCCACGCGCAGGAATGTATCTTGATCCGATAAAGCAGAAGTGTCGAATCTCTGCGCCGCGCCGCGTGCATCGGTCGAGTGGAAGCCCTCGCCGTAATTGGCGAAGAGTTCCGTCTTCGCCCAGGGGCCGAGAATGATGGACGCTTTGGGGCTGAATAGCGCAGCGTCCTTCGAGCCGCTGTTCCACGGGCCTGTCCATAAGAAGGCGGGCGCGCCTGTGCTCGCCGCCACGACCGGCGCGCCCCAGAGCGATTGCAGCGAAGTGACGTTGGCGTTGTAATAATCGAACCGCCCGCCCGCGATGGTCTTCAACCAAGGCGTCCAGCGCACGCTCGTATCGGTCCAGAAGCTGATGCTGCCCTCGCCGACCGCATCGTTGCGGACCGTCTCATAGGGCGTGCGGCGGAATGAGTTCTGCAAGCCGAGGCGAATATCGTCATAGCGGCCCTGCAAGCCGATGCGCGTCTCGATCGGCAGGCCGAAACTGTCCCATTTGATCTTGTGCTGGGCATCGACGCCTGCGATCCAGCGCCGATCGAACTGGCGGAATTGATCGCCGAGATTGGGGTTCGCGAGAAAATAGGTGAAGTCGTTGTAGATATCGAGCGTCGAGCGGACGAGATAGGCTTCAACGCGGCTCGCGTGATTGCCTTCCGTCTGGCTCCAGCGCGCGGAAAACGAGAAGCGTGTGGTGTCGCCGCCATCCGTCGGGTTCAGCGTTCCCCATAGCGGGATAAGACCGCCGACGACCGCGCGTTGCGGAATCTGGTTGGTCGCATACCACTTATTGGCGTAGCCCATGAAGGTGACGGACGCGCCGTCTTCCTGCGCGCCGCGCGACCAGCGAAACACGCTGTTGATCTTGCGCAGATTGTCGCCGCGCTCCCAGGGCCCGTTGTAATATTGCGACTCGACGGCGCCATAGGCCGAGCCTCCGGCAAAATCCTTGTAAGGCGCGACGGCGAGTGCGCGCCCGTAACCGAAATTGCCGCCGGTGATCTGATAAAAGCCCTTCTCGATCTTGTCCTTATATTGGAGATAGACCGAGCCGGCCGAGGCGAAGTCCCCGTCCTGCGCGTCATATGGCCCCTTGCGGGCAAGCACGTAACCGAGCAGCTCGGGGATGAGAAAATTCGAATCCGCATAGCCCTGGGCGTGCCCATGCGTGCGCATATTGAGCGGCATGCCATCGAGATAAAGCGCGAGATCGGAACCGTGGTCGAGGTTGAAGCCGCGCAGGAAATATTGGTTGGCCTTGCCGTCCCCCGAGTGCTGCGTGACGACGAGGCCGGGCACGATCTCCAGCGCCTCGCCAGGGCGCGCGAAGGGGATGGAATTGACTTCCTTGCCGGTGAAGAACTTCTCGCTCGATGCAGTGATGGGTGGCGGCGTAGGCCCGGCAAGCTCGCTCGCTGCGGGCGCGGTGGCGATGAGCGGCGATGAGGGCGGAGGCTGTCGTGGGTGAGCGGGCGTCGTCACGCGCGCCGCAGGACGCGCGGATGGGCGCGCGCCAATGCTGATGGTTGGCAACGCCTGCTGGGCGGAAGCGGCGTTCGAGAGAACAACGGTGACAGAGAGAAGCAGGCCAAAACGGCGGCGCGAAAACATGGGCTGACTCGCAGCGGACGTGGACCGTCACTGCGAATGGCCACAACCTCGTCGCATCACGACAAGAGCCGATGACCGCCCCGGTGCACCCCGCCCGGCGCTTTCGCGCGTGACCACGAACAACGGCAGGTCTCCTGACTTGCGGGTCGTCACGTGAGGCCGCCTTCCCGAGCTTGCGCCCAGTGGCCGCTTGGCTTCACGCTCACCGCTCACAGTTGCGGGGGCAGTTGCGGCATTGGGCCGGAGCCCGCACCGCATTCCCTTTTGATCCGAAAGGAACCGTTGTCTTGAATGAATAGGGCCCGCGAGGCTGTGTCAAGCTGGTTGATGCGAGTCATCGCAAGCCGCATGCGAAATAGCCTCGGCTCGATTGCAACCGGACGAAAAGAAAGTGATGCCTGTAATACGAGAGCCGCTTGATTGGTTCGGTGGTGATCCCGACGCTCACAAAACGAGCGACCGGAATTACCGCCGTCATTGCGAGGAGGCGGAGCCGACGAAGCAATCCAGTGCCGCATCCGCTGCCCTGGATTGCTTCGCTTCGCTCGCAATGACGGTCTTATGGCTCTGGATTCTCGGTCCGGCTTTCAGCCCGCCGGGAATGACACAGCCCCATGTGAGCTGTTCGACGGAAATCATACGCAGGCTCCCAAAGGGGCCTGCGACGCGCGACGTCAGCCCTGCTTCGGCACAAGGATCACGCGGAAGTCGTTGACGTTGGTGCGCGTCGGCCCCGTCACCACGAGATCGCCGAGCGCCTCGAAGGCCGTGAAGGCGTCATTGTTGGCGAAGAGCGCCTTGAGATCGACGCCCTTGGCCTGCGCGCGGGCGAAGCTGTCGGGCGTCATGATGGCGCCGGCGTTGGTCTCGACGCCATCGATGCCGTCGGTGTCGCAAGCGATGGCGGAGATGCCGCCGAAGCCTTCCAGCGCCAGCGTCAGCCCCAGCAGGAACTCCGCGTCGCGGCCGCCCTTGCCATTGCCGCGCACAGTGACGGTCGTCTCACCGCCGGAGATGATGGCGACGGGCGGCTGGAACGGCTGGTTGTGGAGCGCGATCTGCTTGGCGACGCCGGCGTGAACCAGCGCCACGTCGCGCGATTCGCCTTCGAGATCGCCGAGGATGCAAGGCGTAAAGCCCGCAGCCTTGGCGACGGCCGCGGCGGCGTCCAGCGAGCCTTGCGGCGTCGCGATGAGGATGTTTTCGACGCGGCTGAAAATGGCGTCGCCGGGCTTGGGCGTTTCGCAATCCGGGCTCGCGAGGTGCTTCAGCACGGCGGCCGGCGCGTCGATCTTATATTTGGCGATGACCGCAAGCGCGTCCGCGCGCGTCGTGGGGTCGGGCACGGTGGGGCCGGAGGCGATGACGGAAAGATCATCATTCGGCACGTCGGAAATCATCAGCGCCACGACGCGCGCAGGCGCCGCCGCGCGGGCGAGACGGCCGCCCTTGATGGCCGAGAGGTGCTTACGCACGCAATTCATCTCGGAGATATTGGCGCCGCTCTTCAAGAGCGCCTTGTTGACGGCCTGCTTTTCTTCGAGCGTCACGCCCTCGGCCGGCAGCGCCATCAGCGCCGAGCCGCCGCCGGAGATGAGCGCCAGCACGAGATCGTCCTCGGTGAGGCCCTGCACCTTTTGCAGGATGCGCTTGGCGGCCTCGCGGCCGGCTGCGTCGGGCACGGGGTGCGAGGCTTCGATCACCTCGATCTGCTTCGTTTGCGCGCCGTGCTCGTAGCGGGTGACGACCAGGCCTTCGAGCGGCCCGCCCTTCCAATGCGCCTCGACCGCCGCCGCCATGGAAGCGGCCGCCTTGCCGGCGCCGATGACGATCGTGCGCCCCTTGGGCGGCGCGATCTTTTCGAGATGCTTAGGTAGGCAAAGGGACGGATGCGCGGCGCCGACGGCGGCGTCGAACATGGCGCGGAGAAGCTGGCGATGGTCGTCGGACATGGGTTGCTGGCCCTATTCACAAATCTTGGGGTTTCTCCTTCTCTCGCGAGCGGGAGAAGGTGGCCCCGCGGAGCGGGGTCGGATGAGGGTCTTCGGCGTTGCCTGGGCCTGTCCTAATGGCTTTCGTATGAGAGGGAAACGTCGGCGTTATTCGCTTCGATCAGCCCAGCGTTTGAGCATCGTCGTGGTCTCAAAAAGAGTCGCACAAAACTGAAAGCACGGGAGTCTCAACGGCCCTCATCCGACCCCGCCTTCGCGGGGCCACCTTCTCCCGCGAGCGGGAGAAGGGAGAATCCCCCTCCCCGCGCAGGCGGGAAGGGGGCTTGGTCTTTTACGCCCCGATGGCGTTGGCCTTCTCGATGAGCGCCTCGGCCATGCGGATCGAAGCGATGTCGATGAGGCGGCCGTCGAGCGACACGGCGCCCTTGCCTTCCTTGGCGGCCTGAGCCATCGCGTCGAGGATACGGCGGGCCTTGTTCACTTCCGCCTCGGACGGCGTGAAGACCTCGTTGGCCAGCTCGATCTGCGAGGGGTGGATCGCCCACTTGCCTTCGTAGCCGAGAACGGCGGCGCGCTTGGCGGCGGCCTTATAGCCTTCCGGATCGTTGAAGTCGCCGAACGGGCCGTCGATCGGACGCAGGCCATAGGCGCGGCAGGCGACCATCATGCGGGTCTGGGCGGCGTGCCACTGATCCATCCAATAGTAGTCGCGGTTGCCCTTCTCGTCCTTGTCGGTGAGAACGCCGTAGTCCGGGTTCACGCCGCCGATGACGGTGGTGCGGGCGCGGGTCGAAGCGGCGTAGTCGGCGACGCCGAAGGACATCGCCTCGAGGCGCTTGGAGGACTGGGCGATGGCTTCGACATTGGCCATGCCGAGCGCCGTCTCGATCAGGATTTCGATGCCGATGCGCTTGGTGCGCTTCTTGTACTGCTCGATCTGCGTGATCATCATGTCGATCGCGTAGACGTCGGCCGGCACGCCGACCTTCGGAATCAGCACAACGTCGAGACGCGGGCAGTTCTCGAGAACGTCGACGACGTCGCGATAGCAATACTGCGTGTCGAGGCCGTTGATGCGCAGCGTCATCACCTTCTTGCCCCAATCGATGTCGTTGAGGCCCTGGATGATGTTCTTGCGCGCCTGCTCCTTGTCGTCCGGCGCGACGGCGTCTTCGAGGTCGAGGAAGATCTGGTCGGCCTTCGACTGGGCGGCCTTCTCGAACATGCCCGGCGCGGAGCCCGGCACGGCGAGTTCGGAGCGGTGCAGGCGCGGCGTGGCCTGCTCGATCAGGGTAAAGCTCATAACGATTTTCCTTTCTTCATTGGTCCCAAAGATGCGCCTGCTGGAAGCGCGTCAGGATGCATTTAGCCAGTGGCCCCGAGGCCGGCGGCGATGCAACTGATGGAGATGAGCAGAGGCGCTTTCACAGCCTCCTTCTCGTCCTCGTCTTGCGCCTCACGGAAGCGGCGCAGCAATTCAACCTGTTCGCGATTGACCTCATTGATGACCGGCAGCCGGTGCTCCAGCCGCGCCGCATATTCCTTGAAGCGGTCGGTGAGGTCGCGATCGCCGGTCACGCGCAGCACCATCTCGCGGGTGAGCGCATATTCGTCCTCGATCATCTTGAAGATCTTCTCGCGCACTGCTTCGTCGGCGACGAGGCTGGCGTAGGCCCTCGCGATCGAGAGATCGACGAGCGCCAGCGTCTTCTCGACCTCATCGAGGATGAGGCGGAAGAGGCGCGAATCCTCGAACATCCAGCGCAGCAATTCGAGGCCGCGATCGCCATGCGTGTCGAGATAGGCCTTGAGGCCGGAGCCCACGCCATACCAGCCGGTGATCGAATGGCGATTCTGCGCCCAGGCGAAGACCCAGGGGATTGCACGCAAATCGGCAAGGCTCTTGGCGCCGAAGCGGCGCGCCGGGCGCGAGCCGATGTTGAGCAGGGAAATCTCTTCGAGCGGGCTCGCCGCCTGGAAATAAGTGACGATGTCCGGGTCGGAGACGAGCCGCTCATAGACCGCGAAAGACGCAAAGGAGATCTCCTCGAGCGCCTCGTCGAAATCCTTGCGCGGCACCAGCGCGTCTTCGCGCTCGGATTTCAGCGCATGCTGGAAGACGGAGGAGGCGAGCAGCTCCATTTGATAGGCGGCCGTGCCGCGATTGGCGTATTTGAAGGAGACGACTTCGCCCTGCTCGGTGACGCGGAAGCGGCCACGGATCGAACCCGCCGGCTGCGCCGCGATGGCGTGGCCGGTCGGCGCGCCGCCGCGCGAGACGGAGCCGCCACGGCCATGGAAGAAGGCGATAGCGATGTCCATCTCCTGCCCCACTTCCGTGAGGCGCGCCTGCGCCTTGAACAGCTCCCAGTTCGACGACAGGAAGCCGCCGTCCTTATTGGAGTCGGAGTAGCCGATCATCACTTCCTGAAGATCGCCCTGTGCGCGGGTGCTGCGGCGGATGAGCGGAATCTGCAGCAGATCGCGCATGATCGCCGGCGCGTCCTGCAGATCAGTGATCGTCTCGAAGAGCGGCACGATCGGCAAAGTGAGATGATCGACGCCCGCGGCGTCGGCGAAGAGACCCGCCTCTTTCGCCAGCAGATAGATGCCCAGGACGTCATTGGCGGAGGAGGTCATCGACAGGATGAAGCTGCCGAAGGCCTCACGATCGAGCCGCGCGCGCATATCGGCGACGACCTCGAACATCTCGATGATGTCGCGCGTATCAGCGGTGAGCGTGTCACGCGGAATGGGGGCCGCGCGCGGCGCGTCGAGCTCCTTCATGAGCCACGCGCGCCATTCGTCGGACGTCACATCAGGGGCCGTCTCGCCCTCTGTCTTGATGCGCCACAATTCCTGCAGCGCCGAGGTGGTGCGCGTGGTGTTCTGACGAATGTCGAGACGCACCGTGCTGAAGCGGAAGATTTCCACCGCGCGGCGCAGCGGGCGCACGAGGTCGGTCGCGAGCGCCTCGCTCTTGGCGTCGATCAGAACGGATTCGAGCAGCAGCAGATCGCCGATGAGCTTGTCGGCGCTGGTATAGCGCGGGCCCGTCGTCGGCTCGTCATTTGTCGCGGCGAGCGTATTGTCGATCTTGCGCAGGATCGTCGTGACGAACTGGCGATAAGGCTCGTTGAAGTTGCGCTGCGCGATGCCGGCGCCGTCCGGCAGCTCCTTGAGGCGGCGCGACAGCTCTTCCTTGAAGGCCGGCGGAATGACGGCGGCGCGCTCGCTGATCGACAGCATGCGCACCAGATCGACCACGCGGTTGCGATAATAATTCAGGCTCGCCGTCGCGTTCAGCCGCATCGTCTGGCGCGTCACCTCATTGGTGACGAAGGGATTGCCGTCGCGGTCGCCGCCGATCCAGGAGCCGAACTGGAAGAAGGGCGTGACCTCGAATTTCTCCTGCGGATAATGGCGCTTCAGCGCGCGCTCGAAGGAGGAGAGAAGCTCCGGCGCGAGATCGAAGATGCTTTCCTGGAAGAAATGCTGTCCCCAGTGCACTTCATGCTCGACGGTGGGCTTTTCCAGATGCAATTCGCCGGTGAGCCACAAAAGCTCGATAAGGTCGTAGATCGACTTCACCAGGGCTTCGCGCTCGCGGTCGGTCCAGCGCGTGGATTCCAGTTCGCGCATCAAAAGATAAATGCGGCGGTATTTTTCGAGGATCGAAACGCGCTTGGCTTCGGTCGGATGCGCCGTGATGACCGGACGGATGCGCAGCGTCTGCAATTGCGCGCGCACTTCCGCCGCGCCGACGCCCGCATTGGCGGCGCTGGAGAGCACGTAATCGAACGTGCCGAGCAGCTTGTCATGCCCTCTTTCGCGCTCGATGCGCCGGCGCCGGCGCATGGCGTAGGCCTGCTCGGCGATGGAGACGAGCTGGAAGATAATCCCCTGCGCCTGCAGCGCGCGCGCCATCTGTTTCGGCGCAAGGCCGGCGCCCGCCTTCGAGTCGCGCACCACAGCTTCGATCTCGGGCATATGGCGGCGGATGACGGCGAGCAATTGCTCGCGCAGGAAGGCGGAAGCCTCCGTGACAGAACGCGTCGCGAAAGCCGAGGGCAGGCTGATCGCGCTTGTCGTGTTCTGGTTCTCGGCGGTCATAGAAGCTCCCTAAAAGCGTACGAAACGCCAGGCCGGCGGTCCGCGCCGGCGCATCCTTCACTAGAAGACGGCAACCGGGCTTTCGCGATCTACGTCGAGAACGCGAAAGCTCGATGATGGCGCCGTCAGGCCCGCTTGAGCACTTTGGCGACGGTCGAGCCGAACTCGGCCGGATTGGGCGCCACGGTGAGGCCGTAGGACTTCATGATCTCGGTCTTCTCGGCCGCGCTGTCGCCCGTCGCCGAGATGATCGCGCCGGCATGGCCCATGCGCCTTCCCTTGGGCGCCGTGAGTCCCGCGACGAAGCCGACGACCGGCTTGGAGAAGTTCTCCTTGATCCAGGCGGATGCCTCGGCCTCCTGCGGGCCGCCGATCTCGCCGATGATCAGCACCGCTTCCGTCTCCGGGTCCTTGTCGAAGAGGACGAGGTGATCGAGGAAGGACGAGCCGTTGATCGGATCGCCGCCGATGCCGACCGACGTCGAGATGCCGAGACCCAGCTCTTTTAGCTGCGAGGCGGCCTCATAGCCGAGCGTGCCCGAGCGCGAGATGAGGCCGACCGGGCCCTGCTTGTAGATATAGCCGGGCATGATGCCGAGCATCGCCTTGCCGGGCGAGATGATGCCGGCGCAATTCGGGCCGACGAGCATGGGCCGGCGGTCCTTCGGGAAGCGCAGGAAGTAGCGCTTCACCTTCATCATGTCCTGCGCCGGAATGCCGTCGGTGATGGAGCAGATGAGGCGGATGCCGGCGTCGGCGGCCTCCATGATCGCGTCGGCGCAGAAGGCTGGCGCGACGAAGGTGATCGAGGCCTGCGCGCCCGTCGCCTTCACGGCTTCCTTCGCCGTGTTGAACACCGGCACGCCATGATGGGTCTTGCCGCCCTTGCCGGGCGTGACGCCGGCCACGACATTGCTGCCGTAGTCGATCATTTCCTTGGCGTGGAAGCTGCCCTTGTCGCCGGTGATGCCCTGGATGAGGATCGGCGTCTTTTCGTCGATGAGAATGCTCATGATGTCCTCCCCAGCGCTTACTTGACGCTCTGCCACGCGGCGACGGCTTTTTGGGCGGCGTCGGCGAGCGTATCGGCCTGGATGATCGGAATGCCGCTCTCGTCGATGATTTTCTTGCCGGCTTCGACATTCGTGCCGGCGAGGCGCACGACGAGCGGCACGCCCTCGATCTTCTCCTGACGCACCGCGTCGACAACGCCCTGTGCAACCCAGTCGCAGCGGTTGATGCCGGCGAAGATATTGACCAGCACCACCTTCACGCGGCGGTCGGAGAGCACGAGACGAAAGGCGGTCGCGACGCGCTCGGGCGAGGCGCCGCCGCCGACGTCGAGGAAGTTCGCTGGATTGCCGCCAGCGTGCTTGATCATGTCCATCGTCGCCATGGCGAGGCCGGCGCCGTTGACGATGCAGCCGATCTCCCCATCGAGCCCGATGTAGTTCAGGCTGTGCTCATGCGCCTGCGCCTCGCGCGGATCGCTCTGCGAGGGATCATTCAGTTCGACAATATGACGGCGCCGGAACAGCGCATTGTCGTCGAAGGACATCTTGGCGTCGAGCGCCAGCACCTTGTCGTCCTTGGTGACGACAAGCGGATTGATTTCGAGCATGGTCGCGTCATTGTCGCGGAAGGCGCGATAGGCGCCCATGATCGTCTGCACCGCGCGCGAGACCTGCTTGATGTTGAGGCCGAGTTGGAAGGCGAGCTCACGGGCCTGGAACTGCTGCAGGCCGACCGCCGGCTCGACGATCACCTGCAGGATTTCGTCGGGCATGGTGCGCGCGATCTCTTCGATCTCCATGCCGCCATGCTTGGAGGCGATGACCCGCACGCGCTCGAGCTTGCGGTCGAGGACGTAGCCCAGATAAATCTCGCGCTCGAAGGGATCGGCGACTTCCACATAGACGCGCTGCACGGGCTTGCCTTCCGGCCCCGTCTGCCCCGTCACGAGACGCTTGCCGAGAAGGTCGCGCGCCGCCTGCTGCACTTCATGATAGGTGCGGCAGAGCTTCACGCCGCCCGCCTTGCCGCGCGCGCCAGCGTGGATCTGCGCCTTGACGACCCAGTGGGAACCGCCGAGTTCGGTCGCCGCATAGACGGCCTGGTCCGGGCTGAAGGCCACGGTGCCGGGCGGAATGGCGACGCCATGCGCGGCCAGAATTTCCTTGGCTTGATACTCGTGGACGTCCATCGGTTCCTCCCCTCGCGGTTCATTCGCGCTTATTGGGCGGCCGACGCGCGCGGGCGCGTCAGCCGCCTGTCTTGGCGTTAGCCAATCTTTCCGCGCACGACCTCATAGACCGCTTCGGTCTCGGCCGCCGCCTTGGCGAGCAGCGCGTTGACCTCGGCGAGTTGCGTCTCGGCGAAGTCGCGGTCCTTGATCGACTTGGCGTTGATGAAGACGTTGAGCGCGCAGCTACGCAGGCCGGCGTTGGCCGCGAGCACGGCGACGCCCGCGTCGCTGATGACGCCAAGATTGCCCTTGTCGGCGGCTTCCTTCGACAGCGCGATCACCTCGTAACAGACCTTGCAGGTGGCGAGAGGCGCGAGCGTCGCGGCCTTCAGCGCTTCCTGGATCGCCGCGGTGCGCGCCGTCTTCTCTTCGTCCGTCGCCTTCGGCAGGCCATAGGCGCCCATCAGCGTGTTGAAGGCGACGACGTCCTCGTCGATGCCTTTCGTGAGCGCCTCGCGGAGCTCCTCGGCGCGGGCGAGGGTCTTTTTGAGATCCTCGGAGACGGCCTCATAGTTCTTCTTGCCGATGGTCAGATTGCAGACCATCGACACCAGCGCCGCGCCCATGGCGCCAGACAGCGCCGCCGCGCCGCCGCCGCCAGGAGTCGGCGCGTTGCTCGCGAGTTCGTCGAGAAATTTGCCGATCGTTTCCGTCTTCGCGCTCATGTCAGGCCAGCACCTTCGCTTGGGCGTAAATGTTTTCGCAATCGAACAACTGGTCGGAGCTTTCGAACAGCTTGCCGACGCATTCGCGATGCAGTTTCAGCTTGAGGCCGCCGAGGCCCAGCGCGCCGATCACGATCTTGCCGTGGCGCTCCTTGGCCTTATCGATCGCCTCGACGCCGCCGATGCCGAGCGGCGGCTGCGCGTTGCAGTCGGCGAGAAGCTCGATCGTCGGGTCATTCTGCCAATCGGCTTCGTCGAGCAGCGGCACGCCGATGGCGCCCGCCGCGAACACGACCTGCGCGCCCTTGACGGCGGCGGCGCGGGCGGCGTTGTCCTTGGCCTCGATCGCGACGGGCGTGAAGCCGAAGCGCTCCTGAATGGCTTTAGCGGCCTCTTCCGCGCGCGCCTTGTCGCGCGAGGTGATGGCGACTTCGGCGCCCTCGATGTTCAGCATGGCGGCGGCGCGCATGCCGACCGGGCCGGTGCCGGCGAGAACGACGGCCTTTTTGCCCTTGAGATTGCCGGCCTTGGCGAGCAGCGCGACGCCAGCGGCGGCCGTCGTGTTCGAGCCGTTGGAGTCGAGCATGGCCGAGACGCGGAAATTGGAGAAGAAGCGCTTCTTCACCGCCTTGAACACGGCCTCGCCCGCGGTCATGGAGCCACCGCCGACGAAGATCGCCGTAAATTGCTTCTCCTTGGGGCCGCGCGTGTAAATACAGCCGTCGACGAGCGCGCCGACGCTCTCCGGCGTCACGCCGCCATAACCAATGATGTGATCGGCGCCGCCGTCGTAACCAACGACCGTGTCGAAGACGCTGGCGACGGGATCGGTGTCGAAAAGGAAAAGAAGCTTTTTAGTCATTAGCGTTCCTCAGGAGCGAACCCGCCACGCGTCATGGCCGGGCTTGTCCCGGCCATCCACGCCGGGACGCGATGAAATCGTCTGCGACGAGGCCCCCCGCTGCTCCGCCCGCTGCGCGGCGTGGATGCCCGCGACAAGCGCGGGCATGACGGCGGGGTAGACAATCGGGGCCATTTCCTTCACTTCTTTACGCCGTCACCACATTGCGCGGGTCGCCCGCGACGAAGGCGTCGATATTGTCGATGAGCTGATCCGCCAGCACCTGCATGGCTTCCTTCGAGGCCCAGGCGACGTGGGGCGTGATGATGAGGTTGGGGATCGTCGGATCGAGCAGGATGTTGCCGTTCTTCGGCGGCTCGACGGTGAGCACGTCCAACGCCGCGCCGGCGATGACGCCGTTGCGCAGCGCGTCGGCGAGCGCCTGCTCGTCGATGATGCCGCCGCGCGCCGTGTTGATGATGCTGGCGGTCTTCTTCATCGACGCGAGCTCCTTCGCGCCGATCATGTTCTTGGTCTGCGGCGTCAGCGGAATGTTCAGCGTGACGACGTCGGACTCGCGCAGGATGGTGGCGACATCGACCTTGCCGGGGATGTCCGTGACATCGTTGATCAGCACATTCATGCCGAGCGCCTTGGCGCGGCTTTCGACCTGCTTGCCGAGCGCGCCATAGCCGATGATGCCGAGCGTGGAGCCGGCGATGTCATAGATCGGGTAATCGAAGTAGCAGAACTGGTTGGCGTAGCCCCAGCGGCCGTGGCGCACGCTGTCGACGTAGTTCACCAGATTACGACGCAGCGCGAAGAGCAGCGCGAAGACATGCTCGGGCAGCGTGTTGTAGGCGTAATTGCGGATGTTGGAGACCGTGATGCCATTGGCCGTGGTGTAGGCTTTGTCGATCACGTCGGTGCCCGTCGCGGCGACGGCGATGAGCTTCACGTCGGGAAGCTGCTTCAAGGTCGCTTCGCGCAGCGGCACTTTGTTGGTGATGATGATGTCGCAGCCCTTGGCGCGCTCGACGATCTGGTCCGGCGCGGTCTGCGCATATTCCGTATATTCGTGCGGGAAATTCGGTTTGCGCACATTGGCGTCGAGCGTTTCGCGATCCAGAAAGACGATTTTGTGCGACATGAAGCTCCCCTCGTTTCCCTTATTCTTGCGGCAGCTCTCCTCATTGGGAGAGCCCCTCTCCCCACGCGAGCGCGGGGAGAGGGCGTATCAAATTAGACCTTCAGCAGCGGATTGGCGCGATACACCGCCTGAGCAGCGGCGACGCCGGAGCCGGCCTCGATCTTGATGCCGTTGTCGAGCATCGCCATTTCCGCGCCCGCGATGGCGCCGAGCAGCATCAGCTCGTTGAGGTCGCCGAGATGGCCGATGCGGAACACCTTGCCGGCGACTTCCGACAGGCCGGCGCCGAGCGCGAGGTTATAGCGCTTGTAGGCGGTCTCGATGACCTTGGCGGCGTTGTAGCCTTCCGGAACCAGGATCGCGGTGACCGTGTCCGAATCCCACTTCGGGTCCTGCGCGCAGGTCTTGAGGCCCCAGGCCGCGACAGCGGCGCGGACGCCGGAGGCGAGGTGATGGTGGCGCTTGTAGACCTGATCGAGGCCCTCTTCGAACAGGATCGCGAGCGCTTCCTTGAGGCCGTAGAGCAGCGGGACGGACGGCGTATAGGGGAAGTAGCCGTTCGCGTTCTGCGCGATCATGTCCTGGAACTCGAAATAGGCGCGGCGCATCTTGGCGTTCTTGCCCGCCTCGATCGCCTTCGGGCTCGCGGCCATCAGCGCGAGGCCGGCCGGCAGCATGAAGCCCTTCTGCGAGCCGGAGACGATCACGTCCACGCCCCATTCGTCCATCTTGAACTCGAGCGAGCCGACCGAGGACACGCCGTCGACGAACAGCAGCGCCGGATGCTTGGCGTTGTCGATCGCCTTGCGAACGGCGGCGATGTCCGAGGTCACGCCCGTGGCGGTCTCGTTGTGCGTGGCGAGAACGGCCTTGATCTCGTGGTTCTTGTCGGCCTTGAGGGCCTCTTCGATCGACTCCGGATCATTGCCGGTGCCCCACGGACGCTCCTGCTTGATCACCTCGAGGCCGAGGCGCTGGCAGAGGTCGATCCAGAGGTGCGAGAACTGGCCGAAACGCTGCGCGAGAACCTTGTCGCCGGGCGACAGCGTGTTGGTGATCGCCGCTTCCCAGCCGCCGGTGCCGGACGCCGGGAAAATGAAGGGCACGCCCTTGTCGGTGTTGAAGACCTTCTTGAGGCCCGGGAACAGCGGCTTCACGAGGTCGGGGAAGGTCGGCGAGCGATGGTCTTCCGAGGCGACCGCCATGGCGCGCACGATGCGGTCGGGAAGATTGGTCGGGCCCGGCACGAAGAGGAAGTTTCTGCCCGGGACTCTGGAATTCTGCGCCATTTCTATTTGCTCCTTTCGAGCGAAGCGTTTGCAGGATTGGAAGGAACCGCGGCGCCCTACTGAACGCCGCGGAATTCTCTATCGAGGCTTTAGAACAGGCCCGCGATGCGGCCGTTCGCATCCACCGCGATATTGTTGGCGGCCGGCACCTTCGGCAGGCCCGGCATGGTCATGATGTCGCCGCAGACCGCGACGATGAACTCGGCGCCCGCCGACAGGCGCAGCTCGCGGATCGGGATGATGTGTCCCGAAGGCGCGCCCTTGGCGTTGGCGTCGGTGGAGAAGCTGTATTGCGTCTTGGCGATGCAGACCGGGAAGTTGCCGAAGCCTTCCTTCTCCAGCTCTGCGAAGCGCGCCTTGATGCTCGCGTCGTAGGAGATGTCGGCGGCGCCGTAGAGCTCCTTGGCGATGGTGCGCACCTTTTCGGCGAGCGGCAGCTCGTCCGGGTAGAGCGGCTTGAAGTTCGAGGGCTGCGTCTCGATGGTCTGCACCACCGCGCGGGCGAGATCGGCCGCGCCGGCGCCGCCCGAACCCCAGTTGTCGGCGACGACGCACTCAACGCCTTCCGCCTTGCAGAGCTTGTCGAGCGCCGCCATCTCGGCCGCCGTGTCCGCCGAGAATTTGTTGATCGAGACGAGCACCGGCACGCCGAATTTGCGGACGTTGCCGATATGGCGCTTCAGATTCTCGAAGCCCTTCTCGACCGCCGCGACGTTTTCGGCCTTCAGATCGTCCTTGGCGACGCCGCCATGCATCTTCAGTGCGCGGATCGTCGCGACGATGACCGTCACGGAGGGCGTCAGGCCCGCCTTGCGGCACTTGATGTCGAAGAACTTCTCCGCCCCGAGGTCGGCGCCGAAGCCGGCTTCCGTCACCACGTAATCGGCGAGCTTGAGGCCCGCCTTGGTGGCGATGACCGAGTTGCAGCCATGCGCGATATTGGCGAAGGGACCGCCATGGATGATCGCCGGATTGTTCTCGAGCGTCTGCACGAGGTTGGGCGCAATGGCGTCCTTGAGCAGCGCGGCCATGGAGCCCGCCGCGTGCACTTCGCTGGCGCGCACGTTCTTCTTGTCGCGGGTCTGGCCGACGATGATGTTGCCGAGACGCTGCTGCAGATCGGCGAAGTTCGAGGCGAGACAGAAAATCGCCATCACTTCCGAAGCGACGGTGATGTCGAAACCGTCTTCGCGGGCGAAGCCGTTCGCCACGCCGCCGAGCGACGAGACGACCGAGCGCAGCGCGCGGTCGTTCATGTCGACGACGCGGCGCCAGCTCACGCGACGCGAGTCGATCGCCGGCTGATTGCCCCAATAGATGTGGTTGTCGATCAGCGCCGCGAGCAGATTATTGGCCGCGCCGATGGCGTGGAAATCGCCGGTGAAGTGGAGGTTGATGTCCTCCATCGGCACGACCTGGGCGTAGCCGCCGCCTGCCGCGCCGCCCTTCACGCCGAAGCACGGGCCGAGAGAGGGCTCGCGCAGGCAGCACAGCGCCTTCTTGCCGATGTAGTTGAGACCGTCGGTGAGGCCGACCGTCGTCGTGGTCTTGCCTTCGCCGGCGGGCGTCGGGGTGATCGCCGTGACGAGGATCAGCTTGCCGTCCGGCTTGCCTTCGAGCGAAGCGATGTAGTCGAGCGCGATCTTGCCCTTGTAATGGCCATAGGGCTGCACATGCTCGGCCGGAATGCCGAGCTTGTCTTTGGCGACCTCGATAATCGGCCGCATCTTGGCAGCCTGAGAAATCTCGATATCTGACTTGGGCGAAAGGTGCTGATTGTCTTTTCCGCTCGCGCCCGGCGCGGCGGCTGACGTAGGTGACGACATATAGCTCCACTCCCTCTCGAGCCCGTTTGCGGGCTCCGGAAATTTATCGGCCGCGGCGCGATGAGCGACGGCTTGCCGGCGCCGTTCAATGGTCCTGAGCCATGCTCGCGCGCGCCGGGCTTAAACCGACGCCGCCCCCGCGCGCAATGAGCCCATCGAACGACCTGATTTTGCCGTTTCGTATGACGGCAATAAAAATGAGCCGTCAAGCAGGCAAGCGCGCGCGCGGCGCCGATGCGGCGCCGCAGCAAAATCGGCTTTCCCGTTCGCGCGACGGCCCCGAATGGCTTGGCTGCATATACGACAAGCGGGGCAAGACGACTATCCTCGACCTACCCGATCGATCAGCGCCTGACTTGAACACAAAGAATCATAAATAACTTATATTTCTTACACTATCTGAATCGCCGTCAGACCGACATGATGGGGAGCGGAACGGACCAGGCGCGCTCCCGCGGTCAGGTCCGCCCCGCCCGAACCCATCCTGGATGGGGGTATGGGTGAAACCGATCGCGCAGGAAACAGGCAGGTGAAAAAATTTTTTGTCGCACCCGACCATCGCTGCGTCGAATCCTATGGGGCGATTGCGAGAGCTTATCGAACGGCCTCTTTTTCAGGAACGAAATTCAAAGCGACGCCATTGATGCAATATCGAAGCCCGGTCGGCTTCGGCCCATCCGGGAAGACATGGCCGAGATGCGAACCGCAGTGGCTGCAGTGCACTTCCGTGCGCTCCATGCCGTAGCTGTTGTCGGTCGTTGTTCCCAGCGCGCCCGGCAGCGGATCGAAGAAGCTCGGCCAGCCGGTGCCGCTTTCGAATTTCTCGCCAGAGCGGAACAGCGGCTGGTCGCAGCCGGCGCATTGGAAGACGCCGCGGCGCTTCTCGTGATTGAGCGCGCAGCTACCCGGCCGCTCGGTTCCGTGGCGGCGCATGACGTCATATTGTTCCCGCGTCAGCCGCGCGCGCCATTCCGCGTCGGTGCGCGTGACGGGATAGCTTTCATCGGTCATTGACGTTCCTCTGAAGGGAGCCGCGACCCGGCGGCGCGCCATGTTATGTTGGCGCCGACTCAGGCTTTGGCCATATCGCGCCCGCCATATAGGTGGGCTTTGACACAAAGAGGCGACGACGTCCCGATGAGCGACAAGAAATACGACGCTGTGGTGATCGGCTCCGGACTTGGCGGCCTCACAGCCGGCGCCCTGCTCGCCAATGCGGGCTACAGCGTCTGCCTGCTCGAACGCAACTTCAGCTTAGGGGGCGCCGCCTCGGTCTACAAGGTCGGCGATCTCTGGGTGGAGGCTTCGCTCCACCAGACGTCGGACGCGCGCAATCCGCGCGACGTGAAGCACCATATTTTGAGCAAGCTCGGCATCCTTGACGAGATCGAATGGCTGCCGACCGGTCCGCTCTACAAGGTCAAAGGCGGCCCCATCGGCGAACCTTTCGAGCTGCCGGTCGGTTTCGAGGCGGCCCATGACGCGCTCGCCGCGCGCTTTCCCGACAAAAGCGCCGCCATCAAACGCTTCTTGGGCGAAATCGAACAAATCCACGACGCCATGTGGACGCTCAAGCAGGCGCGCGAGGAAGGCTCGCTCGCCAAATTCACCCGCGGCATGTGGGAAGTGGAGCCCGCCGCCGCCGGCTGGATGAGTTCGCTCGATGAGATCTTCACCCGCGACTTCGCCGGCGCCGAAGGGTTGAAATGCGCGCTCGGGGCCAATCTCGCCTATTATGGCGACGATCCGCGTAAGCTCTGGTGGATTTTCTACGCGCTTGCGCAAGGCGGCTACATCGCCTCGGGCGGCGCATACATCAAAGGCGGCTCGCGGCAGTTGAGCCTCAAGCTCGCCAAATGCATCACCAAGGCGGGCGGCGTCGTGCGCATGGGCCGGCTCGCCACGCAGATCGAGACGGACGCCGATGGAAACGCCATCGCCGTGCGCCATGTCGCGCGCCGCACCAACGACGCCGACGAGCGCGTCGAGGCGCGCGTGGTGATGGCCAATTGCGCGCCCGCTGTCGCCGCCGCCTTGATGGAGGCGCCGGCGCGCGCCAGAATGGAGGAGACCTTCGGCGGCCGGCCGCTCTCGACGTCTCTTTTCTCGGCGAATTTTGGCCTTTCCGCAAAACCGTCGACCATCGGCATGACGGATTTCTCGACCATCGTCATGCCCTCGACCATGCAGCGCTTCGACCAATATGGCGACGGCGCCACGGCCATGGCCGACATGCCCAAGGGCGAATTGCCGCTGCATACGATCGCCAATTTCACGGCCGTCGATTCGGGGCTTTGGGATGAGCCGCCGGTGCTTCTCACCGTGCTGGGCCTCGACCGGCTCGACAATTGGAAAAGCGCGTCGAAGGAAGAAGGCGTCGCCCGCCGCGAGGCCTGGCTCGACGCTATTCAGGGGCGGCTCGAACAGGATTATCCAGGCTTTTCCAATCTCGTGACGTCGCGCCTGCTGCTCAACGCCTATTCCATGTCGAGCTATCTCAACACGCCGGAAGGCGCGGTCTACGGCTTCGCGCCGCTCCCCCCCGAAGCGCCGATATTGATGGGCTTCCCGCGCACGCCGGAGACGCCCATGGGCGGGCTCTATCTCGCCTCCGCCTTCGGCGGCGAGCATGGGTTCAACGGGGCGATGCTGTCGGGCGCCGAAGCCGCGCGGCTTGCGACGCGGCGCCTCGAAACGAATGGGGCGGAATAGTGCGCGTTGCGTTCGGCGGTGAAAATACGCTCCTTTGTTGAAGAAGATCGCTTCTCAGCGGCCCGGGCTCCGAATTCGGGTTAACAAGCAGACGTGTTCCGCCGTCATGGCCGCGCTTGTCGCGGCCATCCACGCCGCGCCGACGCAGAAAAGCTGAGAACATGAGCGGGAGCAACGCCGCTTCTTCTCCCTGCGTGTCGCAATGTCCCCGCGTGGATGCCCGCGACAAGCGCGGGCATGACGGGGCTGCGCAGGGTTTGTTAATCTGGATTCGGAGCCGGGTTACTTGCGTTTCGACGCGGTCGCAGCCTATCGTCGGGCCGACGAAAGCGACTGCGCAATTCGATTTCGACACATCACGAATATGAGATATTTCGAATCCCCCGATCCGGAATGAGAGTTGATGCGCGCTACGGCGATTCGCCGGCGCGCCGTTTTCCGCGATCGGCTCGATCAAAGTTGATTTTCTGGCGGAGGAAATCATGACTTCTATCGGTTTGCCTCGGGTCGGCGCCGCGCGGCGGCAGGTCGCGCTCTGGAGCTGGCGCAAGATTTGGCTGAAGACCCATCTTTGGCTGGGACTGGCGCTCGGGCTGTTCTTGTCGGTGATCGGGCTTACCGGCTCGGCGCTGGTGTTCTTTCAGGAGATCGACCAGGCGCTCAATCCGCAACTGCGGATCGTCACGGCGCCCCCCGAAGGCCGGACGGCGTGGCGCCCGCTAGAGGAGATCGCCGATGCGGCGCGTGGCGCTATTCCGGCCGAATCTTATCTCGGCTGGACCTATTGGCCACAGAAGGACGATCAGGCGTTTCTATTCTACTACCGCGTCGATAATCCGCAGTCGGGGAAACCCGATACGCGTCAGGTCTTCGTCGATCCCTATACGTTGAAGGTGACGGGGACACGTGTCTGGCATTCCAGCACGAACCTGTTCGATGACGCCTTCGTGGCATTCCTGTTCAAGCTGCATTACGCGATGCTTGTTTCCGGCATCGGTGATGTCACGGTCGGAATCATCGCCATCCTTGCTTTCGTTTCCACGGTGACCGGGGTCGTTCTCTGGTGGCCGAGAAACGGAAAATGGCGCAATGCCTTCTCAGTGAAGTGGCCCGCGAGATCGGAGCGGCTGAACTACGACATTCATCGCCTGGCGGGCTTGTTCCTGGCGCCGGTCGCCTTGGCCGTGCTGCTCTCCGGCGTTCATTTCAACCTGCCGGAGCAGTTCAAAGCCGTTGTCGAGTTGTTTTCGACGCTCACGCAGCCGGAGCGCTATCGCTCGGCGGCGAGCGGCTCGAACCCCGTCACGCTCGACGAAGCCGTCGCCAACGCGACTAAGGCGTTTCCGGACGCGCGCATCTATGCCGTGACAATGCCCAAGCCGCATGACGGCGCCTATACTGTCAATCAGTTGTTTCCGATCGGCTGGGGGCTCGAGGGCCGCCGGACCATCTACATCGATCAGTTCCGCGGCGACATTCTGCAAGCCAACGATCCGCTCTCCGGCGACGGCGATGGGTTCATTCAATGGCAGTGGCCGCTGCATTCCGGCTATGTCTATGGCTGGCCGGGCCGCATCGCGGTCTTTCTGTTCGGGCTGAGCTGGCCGCTGTTGTTCGTGACCGGGGTCATTCGCTGGCTGCAAAAGCGCCGAGCTCAGAGCGTCGCGAAAGAGCGGCGCGTGAATGTCCAAAGCCCATCGGGATAATTCTAAAAAACGAGCGGGCCGCCGCGATCGACGCGGGTCGAAACGCGGCGGCTCCGTGAACCGAGGAGAACCGCGCTTACGCCTTATCGGCGAGCGCGAAACGGTGGATAAGTCCGCCGAGCAGGCCGCCGAGCAGCGGCGCGACCCAGAACAACCACAACTGCTCCAGCGCCCAGCCGCCGACGAAAAGCGCCTGGCTCGTCGAACGCGCCGGATTCACCGAGGCGTTGGTGATCGGAATATCGACCAGATGGATCAAGGTCAGCGCAAGGCCGATGGCGAGCGCTGCGAAGCCGACCGACGCGCGGGCTTCCGTCACCCCAAGAATGACGAGTAGGAAGAAGGCCGTCAGCACCGTTTCAACCAGGAAGGCCGCTTGCAGCGTATAGCCGTTGGGCGAGTGCTCCTCATAGCCATTGGCGGCGAAGCCGTTGGCTAGCGAGAAGTCGATATTGCCCTGGCAGATCTTCAGCAGAACGAAAGCCGCGGCGGTCGCGCCGATAAGCTGGACGAGCCAATAGGGTCCGAGCTCCTTCCAGGAGAAGCGCCCCGCCGTCGCGAGCCCCAGCGAAACAGCCGGATTGAAATGGCCGCCCGACACCGGGCCAAAGGCATAGGCGCCCGTGAGCACGGTTAGGCCGAAAGCCAGCGATACGCCGGTAAAGCCGATGCCGAGCTGCGGGAAGCCCGCCGAGATCAGCGCGCTGCCGCAGCCGCCGAAAACCAGCCAGAAGGTGCCGAGAAACTCGGCAAAAAGCTTGCGTTGGAACCCTTCGCCGAAACCGAACCCGGTCGCGCTCCCGCTTTCATTGGCGAGAAAGCCGCTTGCCTCCCCGCCCTCTGCGCGCCGGAGCGAGAGGCCGAAACCCATCCAGCTCGCGCCGGCAAAGATGAGATCGACGCCGAGGAAGACGCCGAGCACCCAAAGGCTCGACACCGGCCATTGCGCCAGAATGACGCCGCCGAGCAGGAAAGTAACGGCCCCGGAGAGCGCGACCAAAGCCCATGGCGCGTTTTTTGGAAGCTGAAAGGCGAGAAAAATGCGCACGAGCCCCGAAGCGAAGAGGCCGGCGCCGAGCAGCAGCGTGAGGAAACCCGCTGCGAGCAGCGGGTTCTGCACCACCGCGCCGCCGCCGACGACATAGAGAAGGCCGATGACGATCCAGAGGAAAAATTTCTTCCAGCTTCGCATCGCGAAAGCATAGGCGATCTCGACGAGACCGCTCGCGATCATCGCGACGCCGACGATCAGCACGGTGGCGATGGTCGACAGAACAACGCTGCCGAGCGCCACGAAGCCGGCAATCGCCAGCAGCGCGCCGAAGGCGACCATCCAGCCCCAATTTTTCTGCAGCGGGGCGGCCTCGGCCGCTCTCATACGAATAATATCCGACGAGGAGAAACTAGACATGCCGCGTCCTCTCTGAAAAGCGCCAGAATATCCGGCGTGACAAAAATCAACGAACGGCCGCAAACGGCCGTTACGCCAATGCAACCTTATCTTGCGACGCAAGGCGAGCGTCATCCCGCGCCTTGCTCGACGGCAATTCAGCTTCGTCAAAATACTTCAATTTTCGGTAAGCGTCGGCGCGCGATCTTCGATCTCGCGTTCGCGCTCTATCCGGCGTCGTCCGTGGACGGATCGCGTTCGCCGCCGTCGGGGCTTTCCGTTATGGCCGGGATTGCGCCGCGCTCGAGCGCTTCTTCGTCACACATGAGTCGCATGGCCTCCGAGATCGCGTCCGTCGACGCCGAAGGGGCGGCGAGCGCCTGCCTCGTTTTGCGCAGGGCCGTCTCCATGAGATTACGTCGGATGAAGTGACGCTCGAAAATGCCCATGACATGCGCGACGCCTTCGCGCGTGACGCTGCGACGATCGGCCTCGAAATAGTCAGCGCCGGTGAAGCCGCCTGCGATAATTTCATAGGAAGGGAAATAGGCTGTTTGCGCGCATGTGCGTTCGATTATGTCGCAGGCGGCGCGCAAAATCGCTTTGGAGCAAAGCGTTGAAACCATCACGTGCCTGCGTTCGGCAGTCGCGACGAGCGGCACGGGCGAAACGGTTAAAATGACTCTGGCGCGCGGGTTTACGCTGCGCAAACCCTCCAGAAAGACGCTCATGTCCGCGACGACGTCGTCGACGCCGAGATTGATGAATTCATGCGCGGCGGACGAAAATTCGCCGCCGGCGACGCCCGGGCAAAGTGGAAACACCGCGCCGTCTTCGCGCGATCGCCAGGCTTCCGTCAGGCCGAGCGTGAAGACGAAAACGTCGAGGGTCTCGAATGCCGCGCGCACGGCGGCGAAATGCCGTTCGCGGTCGATGTCGAGCTCACGCGCGCAACTGAATCCGCCCGGCTGTATCTGCGGCCGAAAGGGGTCGATCACGGCGCCCGCGCCATCGCGCCAGTAATTCTCTTTCGGCGTGAAGCGGCCATAGGCGCGCTCGAAGAGCTGGAGAAGCTGCCGGCTCGTATAGACATTGCCGTAGCGCGCGGAATAGAGACCGTAATTCAGCGCCTGCGCCGCTTTTTCGCTGAGAAATGGATGCGGCTGCTCCGTCACCAGATAGTTGCAGCCGCCCGCGACGAGATAGCGCCCGATATGTTGAGCGAAGCAACTGCCGGCCGCCGCGATCTTCTCTCGCGCGCCGAAGCGGAATGGCGGCTCGACGACAGGATCGACGTCGGCCGCGGGGACGCCGGCCACGGCGTGGTGCCAATAGGCATAGGGCGGCAGTTTCGAATAGGGATGCGACGTCATCAGGCGACCAAGGCTCGCGACGCTTCCACCATGCCGATCACTTTTTCGACCATCGCTTTTCCAAAGGATGGATTGGCGTGAGTCGCATCGGCGCCCCACGCTTCGCGAATAAGCAGGCCGGGCGGCGCAATGAAGGCGGGGGGAACTTCGACGAAGACAATGTTTTGAGCGGCGCAGCTCTCACGATAGAGCTGACACGCGAGGCGCCACACTTTGTAGCGGAAGATTTCGGGCGACAGGCGATCGGCGTCGACCGCCTTTCGGAAGAATTCCTTGGGATAGGCCTTGATCTGACAGTCCGGCAAAGGCGGCGGTGGCGACAGACAATAAAGCGGCATGCGCGTCGCGCGCCGTAGCGCCGCGAGGATCGCGATCGTTTCCGCCATTCTGTCGCGCAAGGTTTCCCGGACCGCCGCTTCCGTCAACAAAGTGGCGCCCTCGGCGAGCGGCAGCGCGCTTTCTTCCCCGAGGATGAAATCGATGCGCTCGAAAGGTTGCGTGATCGAGAGCGCGATATGCTCATTGCCTTGGATCGACAATAAGCCGAAATCGGCGCCTTCCTGGGCGATGATCTCCGAGAGCCGCGGGTTCAGCGTCTGCCCGTCCTCCTCATCGAGGAGCGTTGGCGTGATCGCGGGGTCGAGAAGATAAACAAAGCGGGAGGACAACGGCGCGCCGCCGATCGTCGCTCCCTGATGCTGGAGCTCGTAACAACCCTCTGCGATCGCCACAATATGGCTATGCCCGAGCCCGAGTATCTTCATGCGTCAAACCCGCGCGTCGATCTCGACGCCGATCGGCTCGCCCTTTTGAATCGGGCCGGAAATTTGCCGAAAGACCCCTCGGACGCGATGCGCCTCATTCCCGACCCGGACGCGCCGATCGACGATCTCGGCATCGGCCGACATCGCAAAGGGGGCGCGGATGGCGATCATGTCCCGCCCTCGATAGCCATAGCGATAAAAGGCTTCGACCTCGATCGGCTCGTCTTGCGCCATAATATCCTCAATCAAATTGACGCCCCCGCGGGGGCGTCTCTCCCGCGCGGCAACATATTCGCCTTCAGGCCAAAGACCAAGAGAGCCTCAGATGCGGCCCCCCGGCAGGGTTTTTCTTGTTTTGCCGGCTGTGCTAAACGAGCCGATCTTTTCACTTGGCGCCCTTCCTCATGACCAATCCCTTCGAGATCGCGCTGCTTCAGGAGATTCCGACGCCTTCTACCTTCGACGAGCGCTGCTACCTCGCGGCCAATCGGGATGTCGCCGAGGCGGTCGCGGCAGGGCGGCTCGCGTCCGGCAGGGCGCATTTCAAGAAGTTCGGCGCGGTGGAGGGGCGGCGGCAGTTCGCCAAGCAGGATGAGCTCGTCACCTGCGAGAATTTCGATGAGGCGCGCTATCTCGAAAGCAATCCGGACGTCGCGCGAGCGGTCGAGCGCGGCGAGTTCCCCTCCGCCAGGGCGCATTTCGAGCAATTCGGCTTACGGGAGAGCCGGCCCCAGCGACGCGTGAGCCAGGTGCCTGCAATCCGCGCAAGAAAGCTCGACGCCTTGCGCCCGCTTCTCCTCGACCCCGAAAAGCCTCTCGAAAAAAGCGGCAAATATTGCTTCCTGGACGAAGCGACGCGCGCGCGCGACAGCCTCGACGATGAGATTCCGATCAGCGAGAACAGCTACGATCAGGAAACGGTCGAGCTGATCGAAAGCTGCCGCGACGGGCTGGTTCTCGATGTCGGCGCCGGCTTCCGGCCGATCTATTACAGCAATGTCATCAATCTGGAGATCGCAGACTATCCGACAACCGACGTCATTGGCGCCGCTGACAGCCTCCCGTTCAAGGACGCGTCCTTCGACGGCGTTATCTCGATCGCCGTCCTCGAGCATGTCAAAGACCCGTTTCGTTGCGCGCGTGAAATCGCGCGGGTCTTGAAGCCCGGCGGGTGGCTGAAATGCTGCGTGCCCTTTCTGCAGCCGCTGCACGGCTTTCCGCATCATTATTTCAACATGACGCATGAAGGCCTTCGCACATTGTTCGAGCCTTATCTCACCATCGAACGGCAGGAGGTAAATCCCGCCACGCATCCCGTCTGGGCGATCGCATGGCAGCTTCGATCCTGGGCGGAGGGCCTGCCGCCGAAGGCCCGCAAATCTTTCCTGCGCCAGCGGGTGGGCGATCTCATCGCCTACCCCGGCCCCATGCTGGAGCAAGCCTGGGCGAAAGAGCTGCCGGTGGAAAAGCAGTTCGAGCTCGCCGCCGCCACGATTCTCCTCGCGCGCAAGCCGCAGGCGCCCATGTCGATTACACAAGAGCCGCAATGAGCCATGCAAGCCTTTTCGTCCATCAGGGAATCGATGGATGGCTTTTCCTCGTCGGCGGCTCAAATTTCGTCTCGACACTTTACGAGCGAGACTCGGGGCATTTGCCCGATCGGGCGTTGGCGCGCTGGCGGGATCTCATCGTCGAGCGAAAAAGGCGGTGCGACGCCCTCGGCGCCAAATTCGCCCATCTCGTCGTGCCCGAGAAGCTGACGATCTATTCCCACAAAACAGCCGAGCCGCTGGTCGACGCAGATCTCGCGCCTTCGCTTCGATTGGGCCAACTCTTCGAGCGCGACCCCGCCGCTTATGGTTACGTCGACTTGGTCCCGCTCATGCGCACGCATCGCGACGACGTCGATCTCTATTGGCGCACGGACACGCATTGGACGCCCCTCGGCTGTCTTCTCGGCTATGAAATTCTGTGCGACGCGCTTGGACTTGAACGCAATGACGATCTCATCGCGCGCCCTTTCATCGAGGATGTCCGGCTGCTCGATCTGGGCTCCAAGCTCGAGCCTCCCGTCTATGAGACCATCCGCGAAGCCACATGGCGGCAAGATGCGACGCGCGTCTATGATAATGCCGTCGTGCGGCTCCTGGAAGCGCATGAATATGGCGGCGAAATCCATGTCGGATGCCATGCGGTCTTCAAAAACCCGCGCGCCAGGAACAAATGCAAGCTCTTGCTGTTCGGCGACTCTTTTGCGGGCGTCAGCCCCTATTTTCTGACCGCCGCCCTCGCCGAGACTGTCTCCGAGCTGGAATTCGTCTGGTCGGCGAATGTCGATTGGGCGCTCGTCAAGCGGTCAAAGCCCGATTTCGTCGTTACGGAGACTGCGGAACGCTATATGGCGATCCCGGCAAACGACCGCTTCAACTTGCGCAGGACTGAAATACGTCAGGTTCTACTTGGCCGCCGCAGGCGCTTCGAAGCTTGGCTCAGGGACTGGCGCGAAAAGCGGCGTCAACCTTCGAGCAAATCGACATAGGCGTTTTTGACCTTGTCCCACTGACGCGCATCCGCGACCAGATTGGCAAGCTCGACGCCGCGACGGGTGAGCTTGCGGAAAATCCAGGCATCGTCGCGAAAGGCGCCTGGCGCGTCGATGAATTCCGCCTCGCGAAGCATTTCGAGCGCGTCGACCACCTCTCCTCGGGTGCGATCCAAGCGGCGCGCGATCTCCTCCAGCGGCAACAGAAAAGCTTCTGGCGGCGAAAGCTGTCTTCCTTCGAGATCGAGCAGCAGCAACCGCATCAAATCGACGTCGCGCGCCATTCCTCCGTCTTTCTCTTTCGTTTGGCGTCGCCAATGAAAAACGGAATCGAACGCGAGCGCAAGCCTTTCGTCGCCCCGCTAAGGGCTTCGAATTGGGGTTGATGAGCGGACGTGTTCCAGCGTCATGGCCGCGCTTGTCGCGGCCATCCACGCCGCGCCGACGCTGAAAGGCTTAAGAACATGAGCGGGAACAACGCCGCTTCTTCTCCCCGCATGTCACAATGTCGATGCCCGCGACAAGCGCGGGCATGACGCGGCTGCGTAGAGGGTTTGTTAATGGATTCCGACGCCCTGTCGCCGCTACGGGCGCCAGGATCGTATCCCGAGCGCGCGTGACAGCACATAGAAGATCGGGGTGAAGAGAAGGCCGAAGATCGTCACGCCGAGCATGCCGCTGAAGACCGCGACGCCGAGCGACTGGCGCATCTCGGCGCCCGCGCCATGCGAGACAGCGAGCGGCAGCACGCCCAAAATAAAGGCCAGCGACGTCATCAGGATCGGACGCAGGCGCGTGCGGGCCGCCTCGATCGCCGCCGTAAAGCGATCCTTGCCGTCATTTTCGCCCTGCCGGGCGAATTCCACGATGAGAATGGCGTTCTTCGCCGCAAGGCCGATCAGCACCACAAGGCCGATCTCGACGAGAATATTGCGGTCGAGCCCGCGCGCCGCGACGCCGCTCATGGCGGCGAGAATGCACATGGGCACGATGAGAATGACCGCGAGCGGCAGCACGACGCTCTCGTAAAGCGCGGCGAGCAGCAAAAAAACGAAGACGACGGCGAGCCCGAAGGCGAGGATCGCAGTATTGCCGGCGAGCTTCTCCTGCAGGGCGATTTCGGTCCATTGGAAGCCGAAGCCCTGTGGCAGCGATTTGCTCGCCAGCCCCTCGATCATGGCGATGCCCTGCCCTGACGAAACGCCATGCTGGAGATTCACCTGCACCTCGGCGGCCGGATAAAGATTGTAGCGCGGCACGCGGAAGGGGCCGGTCGTATCGTTGAAGCTCGCCAGGGCGCCGAGCGGCGTCATCTCGCCGGTGGCGCTACGGGTTTTGAGCTCCGAGAGATCGCGCAGCGTCAGGCGATGCGGATTGTCGGCCTGCGCCATGACGCGGTAGGTGCGGCCAAGAATATTGAAGTCGTTGACGAAGACCGAGCCGAGATAGATCGACATGGTTTCGAATACGCGCGTGATCGGCACGCCGATCATCTCCGCCTTGGTGCGGTCGACGTCGGCAAAAATCTGCGGCGTGCGCGTGTTGAAAAGCGTGAAGGCCTGAGCGACGCCCGGCGTATGCATCGCCGGTCCGGCAAGCGACCAGGCGGCGCCTTCCAGAGCCGGAAGCCCCATGCCGCCGCGATCCTGCACATAGCCCTTGATGCCGCCGCCCGTGCCGATGCCCGGCACGGCCGGCGGCTCCAGCACGAAAACAAAGGCGTCCTTGATCGGCGCGAGCGCGGCGCGGATGTCGTCGCGAATGCCGGGCGCCGTGAGGCCGGCCCGGTGGCGCTCCTCGAAGGATTTCAGCGTGACGAAAATAACGCCGGCATTCGGCGCATTGGTGAAAGTTGCGCCGTCGAAGCCGGTGAAGACGACGCTCGACGCGACGCCCGGCCGGGAGAGGATGATGTCGGTCGCCTGCCGCATCACAAAGTCGGTGCGGTCGAGCGCGGCGCCCGGCGGCAATTGGAATGCGGCGATGAGATAGCCGCGATCGAGCGTCGGCACGAGGCCGGTCGGCGTGCGCCACAACAGCCCCGCCGCAATGGCGATCAGCACACCATAGACCACAAGCGAGGCGAGCCCGACCCGCACCAGCCGCGCCGTCAATGCGCCATAGCGCGCCGACATGGCGTCGAATAGGCGGTTGAAGCGCGCAAAAAAAGCATTGAGCGGATGGCGCAGAAACTCGAAGCGCCCCGCACGCACCGTATGCTCTTCGCCATGCGGTTTGAGAAGAATGGCCGCGAGCGCCGGGGAGAGCGTCAGCGACACAAAGGCCGAAATCAGCGTCGCGGAAGCGATGGTGATGGCGAATTGCTTGTAGAAGGCGCCCTGCAGCCCGGTAATATAGGCGACCGGGATGAAGACGGCGCAAAGCACCAGCGCGATGGCGATGAGCGCCCCGCCCACCTCGTCCATGGTCTTATGCGCGGCCTCTTTCGGCGTCATCCCCTGCGCCAGATAGCGCTCGACATTCTCTACGACGACAATCGCGTCGTCGACCACGATGCCGATCGCCAGCACAAGGCCGAAGAGCGACAGCGTATTGAAGGTGAGTCCCACCAGTTTCATCACGGCGAAACTGCCGACAAGCGAGATTGGAATCGCCACAACTGGGATGATCGCGGCGCGCCATGTCTGCAGAAAAAGGATCACGACCAGCACGACGAGGATGATCGCTTCGCCCAGCGTGCGAACGACCTCGTCCACCGACTGCTGAATGAATTCGGTCGGATTATAGACGATGGAATAATCGAGGCCGGCGGGGAACTGCTTCTTCGCCTGAACCATGGCCTCCTCCACAGCGGCGGAGGTGGCGAGCGCATTCGACCCCGGCTTCTGGAAGATGGCGATGGCGGTCGCCGCGTCACGATCGAGATAGGCGTTGACGGTGTAATCCTGTGCGCCGATCTCCACCCGCGCCACGTCGCGCAGCCGCACCTGGCCGTCGGCGTCGGCGCGCAGCACCACATCGGCGAATTGCGCCGGATCGGAAAGCCGACCGAGGGTTCGCACGGAAAGCTGGAAGGCGCCGGGAGACGCCGCCGGCGGCTGGTTGATTGCGCCTGCCGCCACCTGGAGATTGGCGGCGCGTAAGGCGGCGACAACCTCGCCCGCCGTCATGCCGCGCGCGGCAACCTTGTCCGGATCGAGCCAGACGCGCATCGAATAGTCGCGCGCGCCAAAGACGCGCACGTCGCCGACGCCTTCGAGGCGCGCCAGCTCGTCGCGCACATATAGCGTCGCGTAATTGGAAATATATTGCTGGCTGCGCGAAGCATCGGGCGAGCGCAGATGCACGACCATCATCAGATCGGGCGACGCCTTCTTCACGACGACGCCGAAGCGCTGCACTTCCTCCGGCAGCCGCGGCGTGGCGATGGCGACGCGGTTCTGCACCAGCACCTGAGCAAGATCGATATTCACGCCCGTCTTGAAGACGACATTGATCGTGAGCAGGCCATCGCCCGTCGATTGCGAGACGATATAGAGCATATCGTCGACGCCATTGACTTCCTGCTCGATGGGCGAGGCGACCGTCTGCGCGATGACTTCCGCCGAGGCGCCGGGATAAGTCGCAGTGATCATCACCGTCGGCGGCGCAATGTCGGGATATTCCGAGACCGGCAGCGCGCGCTGGGCGATGAGGCCGGCGATCGTGAGCAGCACCGAGATGACGGCGGCGAAAATCGGCCGTTCGATGAAGAAATGCGGAAAACGCATGCGCCCCTAGCCTATTTAACGGAGGGCGCAATCGCGCCTTCGGTTGGCGCGACGGTGGCGCCGGGCCGCACCATGGGATTGGCGAGGCCCGCGGTGATGACAAGATCATTGGGATCGAGGCCCGACAACACGACGCGCAATCCCTTATGGAGGGGCCCGAGCGTCACGGGCTTCGCCGCCACCTTGCGATCCGGCGTGACGACAAGCACGATCTTATTCGTCTGATCCGAGGCGATGGCGGCGTCGGGGACGAGCAACCCCGCGAAATCTCCGCCATTGACGCGCACGCGGCCAAAAGCGCCGGGGGTCAGGAACAAGTCCTTATTGTCGAGAACAGCGCGGGCGCGGATCGTGCCGGAATGCACATTGAGCTGGTTGTCCATGAAGTCGATCGCGCCGGAGCGCTTCCAATCGACCTCGTCGGCAAGGCGCACGAAAGCGGGAATCTTTCCCGTTTTCTCTCGGCCCGTCCCGGCTCGGGCGTAGTGCAGATAATCCGACTCCGACACATCGAACTCGAAATGGATGGGATCGAGGGCGACAAGCGTCGTCAAGAGTGTCGCCCCGGCCTGCACGAGATTGCCCACGTCTATGCGGCGGTCGGAGACGCGGCCGGCGATGGGCGCGCGCACCTGGGTCCATTCCAGATTGAGCTCCGCATTGCGCAAAGACGCTTCGGCGCCCGCCAACTGAGCGCGCGCCGAGTCCGACCCGCCGCGGCGCTGGTCCATATCGCGTTTCGTTATCGTCCCGCCGCCGACCAGACTCTCGCCGCGCGCTGCATCCTTGGAGAGCATAGAGGTTTGCGCCTGCATGCGGACAACGTCGGCGCGGGCGCTGTCGACAGCGATCTGATAGGGGCGCGGGTCGATGGTGAAAAGCAGATCCCCCGCCTTCACGATCTGGCCGTCGGTGAAATGGATTTTCTCGACGGCCCCGGAGACGCGCGGGCGCACCTCCACGCGCTGAACCGGGACAAAACGGCCGGTATATTCGTCGAAACGCGGCACGGTCTCGGCGAGCGGATGCGCAACCGTAACGGGCGGCGCGGGCGGCGCCGCTGGCGCCCCGTCCTGCGCGCCGGCGCCAAACCTCAGCGCCACGACGGCGATCACGGCAATAAGGCCCAGCGACACCCCAGCGAGGCGGCGATAAGCGCGCGGGCGCATCCAATCCATGTCATGTCTCTGTCAAAAAAAGCACTTGATGCTGCGGCGCCGAAAGTAAATCAGACGGCCGCCCGCGTCCACCGGCCGGGCGGCAAGGCCGTCGAAGACCACGAAACTCAGAATTAGCGTGGAATTAGAATATTTTCGCGAACGTGCTGCGACTTACGCGCAGTCTGTCTGCTCAGGTTTAAGCCAAAGTTTGTTTTTGGTCTGTATGTGATGTCCGCGCTTGCGCCGAATGGAGAAGCGCTTTTCACTTCGATTCGTCGATTGTGCGAACGACGCTGGCGCGCGTATTTTTTGGAGGAAACGCATGAATAAGCTGATTTTCGGGCTCGCCATGGCGGCGATGTTGGCGCCTGCGGCCGCGCAGGCGCAAGTCAAGTTGGATATGACCAAGATTACCTGCGGCGAATTGCTGGCGATGCCGGCGGAGGACCAAAGCGACTTCGCAGCCTTTATGAGCGGGTGGTTCGCGCAAAAGAGCGGCCGCACCTTTATCGATGTCAGTCTTTTTCTAAAGAACGCCGCGAGCGTGACCGACTGGTGCGCCTCCAACAAGTCCGAGTCCGTCATGGCGGGCCTGCAGCGCGCTTTCGACAAGAAATAACGACAAAGGATGGCCACACAAATGATCCGCAAGCTCATTCTTGCTGGCGCCGCGAGCGCCTTCGCTTTCGTCGCCCCGGCCTCTGCTCAGGTTACGATCGATATGTCGGAAATCACTTGCAAGGATTTCCGTGGTTATGACGCCGGCACGCAGGACTTCATCGGAAATTGGATGCGCGGTTACTTCAGCGCGAAGAACAATATTACCGTCATCGACTCGCGCTACGTCAAGCGGAACACCGCCAAGATTTCGCGCTACTGCAAGAAGCTCCCGAAATCTTCGCTGATGGACGCCGTTCTGAAGAACGCCCGTTAAACCCCTACGGCCCGGCCGATGGCTGGGCCCTTTCGTCGCGGCCGAGGGCGACTCCCGCGCCTTGGCCGCCGCTTGCCGTTCATCGGCTTTCGGCTATTTGTTAGCTCCTCTGGATTTTCCGGGATTTATCTGGATGACGGCATCGCTTCGGGGCAAAACGCTTTTCATCACAGGCGCCAGCCGCGGCATCGGTCTCGCGATCGCCAAAAAGGCCGCCCGCGACGGCGCCAATATCGCGATCGCTGCAAAAAGCGTGGCCGAAAATCCGAAAATTCCCGGCACGATCTACACTGCCGCCGCTGAAATCGAGGCGGAGGGGGGCAAGGCTCTGCCCCTGCCCTGCGACATACGTTTCGACGATCAGGTGGCGGCCGCTGTCTGCAAAACGGTCGAGACCTTCGGCAGTCTCGATATTCTCATCAACAACGCCAGCGCCATCGACCTGCGCGGCATCGACCTCCTCGACATGAAGCGCTTCGATCTGATGCACCAGATCAATGCGCGAGGCGCGTATCTTTGCGCCAAATTCGCGCTGCCGCATCTGCGCAAGGCCGAGAATCCGCACATATTGACGCTCTCGCCGCCGCTCGATTTGAACCCGAAATGGTTCGCCCCCAACCTCGCCTATACGATGGCGAAATATGGCATGAGCCTTGTCACCCTAGGCCTTGCGAAGGAGCTTGCGCGGGACGGAGTCGCGGTGAATTCGCTTTGGCCCGAGACGGCGATCGCCACCGCGGCCGTCGGCAATCTTTTGGGCGGCGAGGAGATCATCCGGCGCTCCCGCAAGCCCGAGATTGTCGCGGATGCGGCGCATGCGGTGCTGAGGCGCCCGTCGCGGGAATGCACGGGGAACTTCTTTATCGACGTTCGCGTGCTCGCCGAGGAAGGCGTGACGGATTTTTCATCTTATGCGGTCGATCCCGCCTATGAGGCGGTGCTCGACTTTTTTCTGGACGCGCCCATCAGCCCGCGTGTGCAGAAGTCGGCCTTCCACGGGAAATAGTCAGGCCAGCCCGCGCACGCCGATGGCGATCGTATAGAGGCCGACGAGCGCCACGAGACCGCTCGAAAGATAGGGCGCGCGCGCCGCGAGCCCCTCGAGCGCCGGAAAGCGCGAAACGGCATGGCGCACCCCGAGCGCCGCGGCGACGCCCACCAGAACGAGCGTGAGCGCCAAGCCGACGCTGAAAGCCAGCACGAGCGCCGCGCCAAGAGTGAATCGTCCGGCCTGCAGACAAAGCAGAAGGACGGTGATCGAGGCGGGACAGGGGATGAGCCCGCCGGTGAGCCCAAAGAGGATGATCTGTCCCGTGGTCGCCTCGCGATTTGCGAAGCGCCGCTCGATCTCGAGCGCATGCTCCCGCTCATGTGCGTCGGCGTAAACGGTCGAATCGACGGATAGAAGCTCGTTTTCGAACTCCTGTTCTTCGACGCTCGTGGCGAGCGCTGCCCCCGCGCCATGCGGGTGGTGATGATGATCGCCATGCTCGTGGGTGTGATGAGCGTGACCGTGGTGGTCGCTGTGATCGTGATCATGTCCGTGATGGGCATGGATGTGATCGACATCGGCATGGGCGGGCGCCGGCGAAGCGGTCGTGTTTCGCCACATGCGCCACGTCATCCAGACGGCGACGGTCAGGATCATCAAGCCCGAGACGATCTGCAGATAAGGCTCGTTGGCCTCGACGTTTATCTGATCTCCAAGGGACATGCCGATCAAAGCGACGAGCCACACGATCGCGGAATGGGAGATTGTCGCGGCAAGCCCTAGAAGCGCCGCCTGTCCCACTGTGCCACGCACCGCGACGATAAAGGCCGCCATCATCGTCTTCGAATGCCCCGGCTCCAGCCCATGCAAGGCGCCGAGCACGATGGCGGTCGGGATGAAGATCCAGGCGTTGCCGGCGCTGGCGTCGAAGAAAGAGGAAAGATTGGACACGTCCGCGCGGCTCCTCGCGTGGCGCGGTCGATCGGCGGCCAGGAAGGCTCGCCGTTCCTCGCGGCCATATGGCCGCCGGGAATGCGCCTGTTGGCCTTATCTAAAGGTTGCGCATTGCCCAAACAAGCGGCGGTCCGCGCCGGTCGGTCGCCCGCTTAGAGCTGGAGTGGTCCCCCCAAAACGCGACCGGCCGGACTTTCGTCCGGCCGGCGCATTAGTTCAGGCTACCGAGTTTCGCTTAGGGCATGTCGCCGGCGACGAACTTCGGAATGACCGGGCCGCCGATTTCAGCCGCAAAGCGCTTGCCGTCCGGCGTGAAGAAGAACAGCAGACCGCCGACCTGGCTGTCCGTGTCGTAGGCGAGGTCGGAGAGACGCTCGATGTCCCAACGCGCGTCCTGGATCTTCACGACGATTTCCTTCGACTCGCCCGGCGCAATCACGTCGTCGTTCGACAGACCACGGTCAGCAAGCAGGTAATCCGGGAAGTCAGGCTTCTGCGTGAACACGGTCGGGTTCAGGAAGCGCAGGCCAGCCGCCGTATATTCGCCGAGGCGAACCGGCTGCGACGTGCCGTTCTTGACCTTCACGTTGATCGTCAGCTCGCGGCCCGGAACCTTGTAGACGCCGCCGTTCAGCTCGGTCGACACCTGCTCCTTGCCCACGCCCACGGTGCCTTCCGTCTCGATCGGCGTCAGCGGCTTCTGCAAGCCGGCCTGAAGCGGGATCGTGCGCGGGAAGGTCGAGTTCGTCACGGCGTAGCCGACGATCGTCGCGAGGATCGTCAGAGCGAGAACGATCGCGCCGATGCGGCGGTCGTCATCGCCGATGACGTCGTCAGGACGGCCTTCGGCAACACGCAGGTAAGAGGCGATGATGCCCTTCCGGATGAACCAGAACAGGATCCACGCGGCGCCAACCGCCAGCCACGGCAGATGCCACGCGTAAACGCGGCTGATGCCGTAGTTCTCGAGGTCGACCGTCGAGCCGTCGAGGAGCGTCACCGGATCGGTGAAGTCCTTCATGTCGCCCTTGATCTCGATCCACTGGCCGGGTCCGATGATCGGGCCGCCGCCTTCGACGTTGATCTGAGCGTGAACGTGCCAACGGCCGGCGCGACGACCGCGCAGGTTGATCGAGAAGGCGTAGTCCTTGCCGATCTCCAGAGACACCGAACGAGGAGCGAACTGCTCGCCGATGAACTGAGCGGTGCGGACCAGAACCGGACCCGGCTCGCCGGCGTTCAGGAACGACACCTTCGGATTGGCGACCGCCTGCGGCCACGCCGAGAAGACGTGAACCTTGCCGGACAGGACCATGTCCTCGTTGACGTTGACCGTCGTCTTCGACCACTGAACGTCATACCAGTTCAGCGTGCGCATGCGAAGGAACGCCTGCTGGGACTTCTCGCCGTGCGCCGAGGCCGGAGCGACCGCTCCGAGCGTCGCCGCCACAGCAGCCGCCGCGCCGAAGGCGGCGAGCTTGACTAGCTTTTTCATGAACAAACCTCCCAGGTTCTTCTTCCGGCCGGCGCCTCGCGCGCCAGCCGATTTATTCATCCGCGACAGATCAGGCCAAACCGATGATCCAACCAATTTCCGCCGCGTCTTTTTGGGTGATTAGATCTGCTCGATCCGCTTGGTCGTGGAATACCAGCGACCCATGAACCACCACAGGAAGTACACCATCATCGAGACGAAGCCCGAGAAGAACGCCGCAACCGGCACAACGTCCTTACCGAAGGTGCGCAGCGTGCCGCGCTCGACCATGCGGATGTATTCCGGCATCGAGGTGCGGACGAAGTGCAGACCGATGAGATCGGCCAGCGTCATCAACTGACCATGCTGCTCGGTCGCCTGGTGGAAGGCGGCGATCGCCGGCCAGTTGTTCGGATAGAACAGCAGACCCCAGCCGAGCGAGCCGACAACCGCGGTGATCACATAGGAACCCGACAGGAGCAGGATCACGTCGAGCCAGATCGCCGGAACGATCAGAGCAGACGGGAACACGAGGCTGATCGGGAAGTAGGTCCAGCCCCAGAAGTTGACGTAGCGGTTGATCCACTCGCCGATCATCAGGCCCAGAACCGCGAAAACGGCGCCGAACGGAAGACGGAAGTTGACCCACCAGAAAGCCTGCGACGCCGCGCAGAAGGTCACGCCGAGGATCGGAATAACCGTCGGCCACATACGACGATCCTTCCAGTCGACCCAGAAGTCCCAGTCGCCCGCCGTCAGCATGAAGTGGACGTGGTAGCCGCCCAGGACCGCAAAGAACAGCAGAACCAGAAGCATCCAGTCCGTCGTCGCGACGCAACCCGCCGCCTCGGCGACGGAGTTGAACGGACCGACCGCCCCCCCGCTTTTCGATTGTGACATCACTCTTCTCCTTGGTGTTTCTCGAGCGCCTTAAGGCCCCGAGTTTCTTTTTGCCGCTGACCGGAAGCGTCGCGCCTCCGGACCGCGCCCGGACGATCGCCTCTAGGGCCCCGCCCGGCATTTCCTTTGGGCCGCGCTTGCGCGCCGCCTGAGCGAAGTCTTGCCTTTTCAGCCAGGGAACCCCCTGACTGCGACGCGAGAAGAACCACCCCAGTCGCCAATGGCGGCCAGAAAACGCTCCGTCTCTTGTCTAAAGAAAAGTCCCGCGCCCGAACCTTCCGCCCGCGCCCTTTCCGGGCGCGAGCGGGTCGTCACATTTTACTCGGTGAGGAGGGCGACGCCTTCCTTGCCGATCAGCGCATGGATGCGGCCGAGGATCTGCAGCACGACGCCGAACACGCCGAGCGCCATCCAGCCGAAGAACACGAAGCCCCAGTGCAGCGGCGCAACGAACAGCTCTTCCATGAACCAGAAGGTGTGGCCCCACTCGTTCAGGCCGACGTTCGGGATGATCATGAACGGGCCGATGGCGACGATCAGGAACGCCAGCGAGTAGCCATGAGCAAAATACGGAATGCGGGTCTTCGCATAGAAGAACGCGCCGACCGCGATCACCGAATAGATCGGGTAGCTCATGTAGAACTCGATGATGTGCGACGGCGTGAAGTCCGTGTCACGGATAACCGTCATGTGCCAGGTGCCGTCCTGCTCGGTGAAGAACGAGGCGCCCCAGTAGATGGCGATGCCGTAAACGACCAGCCACTGAACGAGGACCACCAGGCGGCGCATCTCTTCGCGCGGGGCCACGGCGTCGACGTTACGGTCGCGGGTCTTCCACAGGAAGCCGGCGAGCGCCAGACCGGAGACGAGCTCCAGCGGGATTTCGGTCCAAAGGATCGACATCCAGTAGGTCTGGAATTCCGGAGCGAACGAGTCGAGGCCGGCGCGCCAGCCGAAGACCTGCTCGTAAATGCGGACGATCAGATAGAAAACATTCAGAACCGCAAGGCCGATCCACATGCCGCGCAGATCGACTACGGACTCTACTTCAGCGGCTGCGCCGGCAGCCGTGCTAGTCGTCGAGCTCATATTTAACTCCTCCTATGTGCTCCCAGGGATGCGCGTGACCGGTAAAAAAGCTCCGCCTCCCGGAACGGAGCCGCTTCGTCCTCGTTTGATTAACGTGAGGCCGGACCCGCTGTTAACGGAGCCCAGGACCGTCCCGCCCTTTCTTGCCGCAGCTCTCGGACCCCGAACCCAAGAGAGAAATTCTCCCGAGAAGCTCGAACATCCAATAGGGCCGCCTTGTTGTTATCGGACGAACACCGACGTCGCCGCCTAAACAGAGACCCAAACTGGCCCTCCCGAGCCAAGCCAACAGACCCCGTTTAGCGTGGCCCAACCATTCCCTCTCACCAACATAATGACAATACCCATCAGGATAGCATTCAACTGTCTATCGAATAGTCCAAACAACCCCAGTGGATAGGGAATTGACTACCCTACTGTCCGGATTCGGGCGCATGGCGGATTTTTCTGAGACGGTGCAATATCCACATAAAACCAGAGCATTATGAGACATCATCGTCTCTTTTCGGGCGTCTTTCGGGGTCAGGATGCTGCAATGCGGCAATACCGACCATCGAGGGTAGGCCGTTCAGCCTTCGCTCCAGGGCCTGACTCCGTCGCAATCGACCCTTTGCAACGCTTCCGCGATCGGCGCTCCATCGAGCACGAGATCGGGCGCGATCTCGACAAGGGGGATCAAAACGAAGCCGCGGCCGAATAACTCCTTGTGCGGCAACGTCAGTTCTGGATCGTCGAGCGTGTGGTCGCCCAAAAACAGGATGTCGACGTCGATCAGCCGCGGCCCCCAACGGCGGCTCGGCTCGCGCCCCATGTCGGCCTCGATCGTCTTCACGGCGGCGAGAAGCTCGTAAGGCGACAAATCTGTCTCGCCAATCGCGCAGGCGTTAGCGAAATCCCCCTGGTCGGTGACGCCCCATGGCGGCGTGCGGTAGATCCGCGATGCCGCCGTCAATCGCGCAATCCCGCGCGTTTCCAGAAGATCCAACGCTTTGCGAATATTGGCCGGCTTGTCGCCGATATTGCTGCCGAGCCCAAACCCCACTCTCATGCGTCACCCCTTCGCCGCAGCGCCGCGCAATGTCGAAAAAACCTCGAAGGCCGCGCGGTGCTCTGCGACGTCGTGGACTCTGAAAATCTGCGCGCCGCCGACCGCCGCCATCAAATTGGCGGCAATCGTGCCGACCAGGCGCCCCTCGACCGCGCCGTCCGGCAAGTCCTTGAAGATAGATTTGCGCGAGACGCCGATCAGCAAGGGAAATCCGAGCGCGAGAAGCTCGGGGACGGCCCGCAGGGCCGCATAATTCTGCTGCCGGCTCTTGCCGAAGCCGATGCCGGGATCGAGCGCAATATGCCGCTCGGAAACTCCCGCGCGCCGCGCGATCTCGAGCGAACACTCGAAGAAGCGCAGCATATCCGAGACGATGTCGATCTCGGGCTCGGTCGCGTCGCGGTTATGCATGACCACCGCGCCGGCTCCAGCCTCGGCGATCGCCGGCGCCATATCGGGATCGCGCTGCAATCCCCAAATGTCGTTAACGATGGCGACGCCGACCGCCAGCGCCCGGCGGGCGGTCGCGGCTTTATAGGTGTCGATCGAGACCGGCGCCCCCGCCTCCCGCACCAAGGCGGCGAGCAGCGGCTCCAGCCGGGCCCATTCCTCTTCCGAGGCCACGGGCGTGTGGCCCGGGCGCGTCGATTCGGCGCCGACGTCGACGATGTCCGCGCCCTCGGCCGCGAGCCTTCTCGCCTGGGCGAGGGCTGCGTCCCGCGAGGCGAATAGCCCGCCATCGGAAAAGGAATCGGGCGTCACATTGACGATCCCCATGATGACCGGGCGCCGGCCAATGGGCGCGAAAAAGCGGTCCCGGGCGGCGGCGATCGCCTCCCGGTCGAACGAAAGGGCCTCAGTCATATTTGATATAGGCGAAGCGCTGGTCGGTCTCGGGCGTGCCTTCGAGGGGCCCGCCCTCCTGGCCGGGGCGCCAGCCGACGACCTCCTCGATCTTTTTTGCCAGCGCAAAATCCTTGTCGGTCACGCCCTTCGCGGTATGGGTCATGAACTTGACCTCGACCCAGGCGTAGGAGGCGGCGATGTCGGGGTGGTGCCAGGCGGCCTCGGCGAGATGGCCGATCGTATTGATCACCATCAGCGTGCCCTTCCAGCTATGAGTCTTGTATTTGCGGCGAATCCAGCCGTTTTCGTAGCGCCAGTGCGGCAGTTCCTTGCCAAGACGCTCGACGATCTCGTTCTCGGGCAGCGCCCGTTCTTCCTCGCTCATGCCGCCTCCCCTTGCCGCCGATCGCTTTTGCGGCGGCGCAACTTCTTTCGCCTGAGCCAGATATAGCCTAAACGAGCGTGAAGTCTTGCTCGATCGACACAAGGAACGACATGGCGGCCACAGTGAGCGTCGCGGCCACCGCCCGGCTACATCTCGGTTTTCTCGACATGAACGGCGGGCTCGGGCGCAAATTCGGGGGGCTCGGCCTCTCCCTCGACGCGCCCGCCACGCGGCTGACCCTCGCCCGCGCCGAAGAGAATAGCGTCGAAGGGCCGGAGAGCGCGCGCGGCGCGCAGTTGCTGGCGCGGGCGCAGGCGGCGCTTGCGCCGGGCGCCGCCCATGCGCTGACGATCCACGAGGCCATTCCCGCGCATTCAGGCTTCGGCTCGGGCACGCAGCTCGCGCTGGCGATCGCGGCCGCCCTACGGCGGCTCGAGGATTTGCCGCATGATTCTGCCGCCGACGCCGCGCTCATGTCGCGCGGCGCGCGCTCCGGCTTGGGCGCGGGCCTTTTTGTCACCGGGGGCGTCGTGGTCGACGGCGGGCGTGGGCCAGGGACGCTGACGCCGCCGGTCATCGCCAGGAGCGCGTTTCCCGAAGCGTGGCGCGTGCTGCTCATTTGCGACCCGACTTGCGTGGGCCTGCATGGCGCGGACGAACGCGAGGCCTTTGTGGCGCTGCCGCCATCCAGCGCGGCGGAAAGCGGAGAGCTGTGCCGCCTCGTGCTGATGCAGGCGCTGCCGGCGCTCGCCGAGCGGGACTTGGCGGCCTTCGGGGCCGCCGTGGCGCGGATACAGGAGATCGTCGGCGATTACTTCGCCCCCAAACAGGGCGGCCGGCGCTTCACCAGCGCCAAGGTCGAAGCGGCGGTCGGGCGGCTGACGCGCGACGGCGCGACCGGCGGCGGCCAGACCTCATGGGGGCCGACGGGCTTCGCCTTTGTCGAGAGCGAGGCGACGGCACAGGCAATTGTCGCGCGAATCGAGGCGCAGGCGCGCGCCGAAGGGCTCGCGATCTCGATCCACAAGGGGCTCAACAGCGGGGCGAAGATCGACGCGGTTTATGCTGAGATCGCCTGACGGAGCGGCCGCCTACCGCCGGCCAGCCCGCGATCAGGTAATTCAGGGAAGCTCCCCGGGCCGAGTAAACACCCAGTCCTGATCTTTCACGGTTGAGTGGCAGGCTACGCATTCTCGGGCGAAACCGGCCTTGTCATAAGGCTTTTGCTGCAAACCAACCCATTCGCCCCAGCCCCAACCGGCGGTGGCTGCGTATTTGGCGTCATCCTTGATCATAAAGGCGACGCTGCTGAAGGCGTCGGGGATTGTCGCCGCGGGGAACTGAGCGCTTTGCTTCTGTTTCCAAACCAGCTTGGCGAGAATGGCACCATTTGGCCAGGGGTTGGTCTTTCCGGCGCGCGCCGCTTCGACAGCGACGTCATTGCCCAGAATCGCGCGCAGGCTTTGATCATCCGAGCGCTGGGAAAGGCCAATCACGCGGAAATTTTTATAAGCTGGAGGCAGGGCGATGCGCTCGCCGGCTGGCGCATTTGTCTCCTCGCCACGCGATGGCAAAGCGAGCGCAAAAATCGGGATGAGCGGCAAAAGCCATTTTCTCATAGGGTTGGCTCCTTGAATAAAATCCGGGCCGGAAAGAATAACTTGCGACACAATCTAACGCTAACGTAAGAAAGTTGGCAATATGGCCGTACGCCTTCCCCCTCGCGATCAGAGGGATGTCATGAAAATCGGCGAGCTGGCCGAACGGCTCGACACAACGCCCCGAACGATCCGGCTTTACGAGGAGCTCGGGGTCATTGCGCCAGAGCGCACGCCCGGCGGCACCCGATTGTATCGCGAGAAGGATGCGAAGCGCCTCGAGGTCGCTTTGCGCCTGGCGCGGCTGGGAACAGAGCTCGGCGACATAGAGCGGCTTGCCCGAGTTCGGGAGGGCTGCGCGAGCGGCGCGGACGCCGCAGCCAGCGTTTCCACGCTGCTCGGCGAGTTGAAGGAGTGGATAGACGAGACGTTAAAAGATTTGAATGCTTTGAAGCTCGATCTTGAAACGGCGAACGCTCTCATTCGGCAATGTTCCAGATGCCGGAACAAACCTAACCGAAGCGCCTGCCCCGACTGCCCCATGGATCGCAATGTCGAGTCGACCGATCTCGGCCGACTTATCTGGGACCCGGACTGCCCATAAAAGCCTAAACGCCCGGCCTTTGCCCTCGCCTGCGCGAAATCTCGCGCAACAGCCCCGGAACCGGCTGGAAGGTAAAGCGCACCTCGTGCCGCCCTTCCGGAATCGCCACCGCCCGGAATAGCACATTGGCGCGCAGAATCTCCGCCGCCTCGCCGTCGAGCGTCGCAAACCACCACGGATGCCAGACGTCGTTGAGGATGAGCCAGCCGCCGCCGGGTGGCGCGTTGGTCTCGACCACGATCTCCGAATTGCCGTAAGAAACGAGCCGCGCCCGCGCGGCGTCGGGCGGCAGACCCTTACGCGTATGGCAGAGCGGCGGCTCTTCGAGCAGCACTGTCTCGCGGTAATCCGCCTCCGGCCACTCGCCCGTCGCGACCATGCGCGCGAAATCGACATGCATGGCGCAGGTCGCGACCATGACGCGCGGATAGGCGCTTTTGTTCTCGTAGAGATGGACCTTGCCGATCTGCGTCAGCTCTTGCAGGTCGCCCGGCTTGTAATGCTTGTCGATCGCCTCGATCGGCACGCCCGTCGCGACATAACGCAGGCCCAGCATGTCGGACAGCGGCGAGTGATAGGTCGGATAAAGCTTGGAGAATTCCCGCTGCTCGGGCAGCGCCACATGGTCGCCGGCGCCGGTCGCGTCCTCGAAGATCTTGAGACGGATCGGATTGTAGCCGAGATCGTGGTCGAGCCCATGGACGAGCGAGGCGTTGGGCCAGTGAAAGTCGATCGCCGCAAGCTCGACGCGGTCACGGCGGTCGGGCGCGGCGTTCTCTTTCAGCTTCTCCTCGAGGAAAGCGATCACCGGGTCTTTCGAATCTGTGCGAAGGACGTCGAATTGCTCCGGAGGCAAAGCGGTCGACTCATTGGGGCCGTTGCTGACGGCGAGATCGGCCGTCGCGAGCGCTGCGACGGCGGCCAGCAGCGCGAAGCCCCGCAGCCGCCCGGCGCCCACCGCGATGACCAACGCCGTCGCGCCCGCCACGAAAGCGGCGCTGATGGCGAGCGGCGCAAGGGCTTGCGCGAGATGCTCCCTTTTCGCGGCATAAGCGATGGCGAGCGCGAAAAGCCCCGCCAGGGCGCCGATGAGCAGAGGCGGACGCGGCGCCGCCACACGACGCTCGATGAGCGTGAAAGCGTAGCCGGCAAGAAGCGCGAAGGCGAAGCCGAAGAGGAAAGTGGCGTCGGCCGGTCGGCGCCAGAGATCGACGCCGGGGATATGGTAGAAAAACGCGAAGGCGGGGGTGTAACGGCCGAGCGCATAGAGCGCGAAAAAGACAAGAGCGCCGGCGAAGAAGCGCGCTTCCCTTTCCGCAAAGAAGCGGCGGCCCAGCGCAGCGAGCGCGGCGACGAGGGGAATCGCCCCCGCATAGACGTCCGTCATATTGCGGGCGAGGAAAAGATCCGCCTCGCCGACCGGCGGTCCCCAGAAGGCGGCGAGCGGTCCGTCGGTCCCGAACATATTCGCGGAGAGAAGCGTGAAAAAGGACGCTGGCGGCAGCGACCCCTTATAGGCGCCGTCGAGATCGATTTCCGGCCGGTTGGAATTGGCGGCGAGCTCCAGTGTGAAAGCGAGCGGCACGGCGATGATCGCGGCGCCCATGACGGCGCCGGCAAGAAGCGGCGCAATGGCGGAAGCGACGGGGGCGTCGTCGGTTGCTATCCGGTAAAGCGCATAAGCCGCCAGCATGAGCACGCTCAAATACGCCACCTGATCGCGCCCGAGCACCATGAAGGCCGCGACCGCGCCGGCCGCCGAGCCATAGGCCGCCGAGCGGCGATCGAGCGCGCGCGCCAACAACCACAGCGTCGCCGGCAACCATGAGAGGCTCATGATCTGGCCCGTGTGCTGGATGCGCCAGGCCGCCGAGCCGCCGAAAGCGAAAGCGAGCGCCGCGATCAAAGCGCCCGCCGCACTCCAGCCGCGATCGCGGAAATAGGCCACCAGCGTGAGGCCGCCCATCGCCAGCATGCCGAAGACGATCGCGTCTTCCAGCACGAAGGAGGGCTCCGGGATGAGCGCGGCGGCGAGAAGGAAAAACGGCGCGAAGATCAGCGACTGAGGATCGGCGATCTGCGGCATGCCGGCAAAGACATTGGGCGTCCAGAACGGCGACTGGCCCGAATGCAGCGCATGCGCCAGGAAGACGAATTGCGGCTGGAAATGCGCCTTCGCGTCCCAGGGGATGGTGACGCGGCCGGAAAGCCAGGGGAAGGCAAGCGCCAGCGCAGTGGCGAGAAAGAGAAGCGCGGCGAGGCCATAAGGCTCGCGGGTCTCGGCCTGTTCGATTTTCTTGTGCGGCGCAATCGTGCTCATGCTCGGCTTCTTAACGCTTAAGCGCCACGACGCAAAATACCGCAGCCGCTCTGCGGCTCCCTATTGCTGGCGCCATGTTTGCGACGGCGCGATGGGGGAAATTACGGATGGATGGCCGCCGATATGGATATTTTTCGCGAGGTGGAGGGCGTCGATTTCGGGACCCTGCCGGGGCCGGTAGACACATTGCTGCAGCAGGGCGTCGTCGCCTATCGCAGCGACAAAGCGCGCGCGGATCGCTTGTTTCGACAAGCGCTGGACCTCGCGCCCGAAGCGCTCGCCGCCTATTTCTGCCTGTATAAAATCCACACCTATATGGGCAATCTCGAAACCGCCAAAGCCGCCGCGCTGGATGGCATGCGTGAGGCGGCGCGCCAGGCCGGCTGGCCTGACGATCCCAGATTCTGGCCGGCAGGCCAATCTCATACGGACGGCCCGGCGCGATTTGCGCTCTTTACGCTGAAGGCCCTGACCTTCATCGAGCTGAAACGCGGCGACCGCAGCACGGCGGATGCGCAGCTCAAGATCCTCTCGATCGTCGATCCGGCGGGAAGCGTCGGCTGGCCGGTCATCGCGGCGCTTGCGGAAGGAGCGGCTGGCGCGAGCGGGATGCATTCTCCGCGATTGTCGTAAATGCGACGGGCGCAGCGAGACGCTTTCGCCTATATGATGGTTGGGCTCCCGCAACCATCATATAGAGGCCTTTCGCTTGCACGCTCCGTCGATCCGCACTGAGGCGGCCTTGCTGGACACGCTTTCAGCCCCGCTGCTGCGCGTCGTCAATTTGCGTAAATCCTACGCGACGCCGCAAGGCGCGCTGCCCGTGCTGCGGGGCGTCGACCTCTCGCTCGCAGCGGGCGAGACGCTCGCGCTCATGGGGGAGTCGGGTAGCGGAAAAAGCACGTTGCTGCATTTGATCGGCGCGCTGGACGACGCCGATGGCGGCGAAATCCTCCTCGATGGGATCAATGTCACAGGGCTGTCGGAACATGCGCGCGCCGCGCTGCGCCGCGAGACGATCGGCGTCGTCTTCCAGCAGTTCAATCTTATAGCGAGCCTCACCGTCGCCGAAAACCTCGCCTTTCAGGCCCGGCTCGCAGGACGGCTCGATCCACAATGGCAGGCGCGACTGACGCATCGCCTCGGCCTCGACGATCTCGTCTCGCGCTATCCCGAGCAGCTTTCGGGCGGACAGCAGCAGCGCGTCGCCGTCGGACGGGCGCTGGCGGCGCGGCCGCAGCTTCTGCTGGCCGACGAGCCGACCGGCAATCTCGACGAAGCGGCGGGTGACGCTGTCTTGGCGTTGACGCTGGAGCTCGTCGCCGAGACGGGCTGCGCCTTTCTCATGGTCACCCATAGCGCGCGTCTCGCCGCGCTTTTGTCGCGCCGGGAGAGGCTCGTCGCCGGAGCGCTCGCGACATCATGAGGCAGACGCTTTTCGCGCTGGCGGCTTTGCTCAGCCATTGGCGCCGCCACCCCGCCAATCTCGCCATGCTCGTGCTCGGTCTCGCCATCGCCACCGCGCTGTGGAGCGGCGTGCAGGCGCTGAACGCCCAGGCGCGCAAGAGCTACGACGACGCGGCGGCCGTGTTCACCGGCGGCGGCGCGCAGAATATCGTTTCGGCAAGAGGCGGGCTCTTTCCGCAGTCGCTCTTCGTGACGCTGCGCCGCGCCGGGGTGAAGGTTTCACCGGCGCTCGAAGGAACAACGCGGATCGGCGCGCGGACTATTCGGCTGATCGGCATAGAGCCCGTCACGCTTCCCGCCGCAACGACGCTCGCGCCGCTGCGCGAGAGCAAGGAGGCGACGAATATTCTCACCGGCGAGGGCCGCAGTTTCGCCGCCCCGCAGACCTTGAGCGACCTTCACATCTCGGAGGGCGCGCGGATCGTGACGGAGCGCGGCTTTACGCTACCGCCCGTCTACGCCATCGACGCCGCCCCGCCCGGCGCCGTCATCGTCGACATCGGCGTCGCACAAAAGGCGCTCGACAAGCCGTTGCGCCTCTCGCGGCTGATCCTGCCGCCTCAAACCCGGCTCGATCCCACGCGGCTGACGGAGGTTGCCGGCGACTCGCTGCGACTCGTCGAGCCGGACGAGGAGACCGATCTCTCGCGCCTCACCGATAGTTTCCATCTCAATCTCACCGCCTTTGGCCTGCTGGCTTTTCTCGTCGGCTTCTTCATCGTCAACGCCTCTTTCGGGCTGGCGTTCGAGCAACGCCTACCGATGGTGCGCACCTTGCGCGCGCTCGGCGTCTCGATTCGCGCGCTCGTCGCCGCATTGTTTTGCGAGCTTGCGGCCTTCACCCTTCTTGCGGGCGGGCTCGGCGTCGTCGGCGGTTATTTCATTGCGGCCGCGCTGCTGCCGGATGTCGCCGCGAGCCTCGAAGGGCTTTATGGCGCGCAGCTTCCAGGACAGTTGGCGCTCGACGCGCGCTGGTGGCTTTCGGGTCTCGGCATGGCCGGCGCCGGCGCGCTGCTCGCGGCGGGCAGCGGCCTATCGAAGACTCTGCGGCTGCCCGTGCTTTCGGTGGCGCGGCCGATGGCCTGGCGCGATGCGCACCACCGCTATCTGCGCCGACAGGCTGCGCTTGCGGCGCTCGCGCTCGTCGGCGCGACGCTCGCCTATTCTTTCGCCGAAGGGCTCGCGATGGGCTTCGCCGTCATCGCGCTCGCGCTGCTCGCCGCGGCGCTCTTCCTGCCCGTGGCGCTCGCGGCGATCCTATGGATCGGCGAGAGCCTTGCCCAGCGCCCGCTCGCGCGCTGGTTCTTTGCGGATGGCCGGCAGGAGATCGCCGGTCTCTCGCTCGCTTTGACGGCGCTGCTTCTTGCACTCGCGACCAATATCGGCGTCGGCGGCATGGTCGAAGGATTCCGCCAGACTTTCACGGGCTGGCTCGATCAGCGCCTCATCGCGGAAGTTTATTTCGAAGCCGCAACGCCCGCCGACGCGCGCGAGATCGAAGCCTGGGCGAAGGAGCAGCCGGAGATCGCCGCCATTCTACCTGTCTGGCGCACGAAGACGCGCATTTCCGACTGGCCCGTCGAAATCATCGGCTTGGCGCCGCATGAAACCTATTCCGCGCATTTCACCCTGCTCGAAGGCGGCGCGGACGCCTGGCGCGCATTGCACGAAGAAGACGCCGCGCTCATCAGCGAACAGCTCGCGCGGCGCCTGAAAATCGGCCTCGGCGCCATGCTCGACATTCCAACGCCGCAAGACACGCCGCAGGGCGTTTGGCGCGCGAAGGTCGTTGGCGTCTTCCCAGATTACGGCAATCCAAAAGGGCAATTGCGCATCGACCATGCGAAGCTTGCCCAGCATTTCTCGGACGCCTCCGGCGTGCATTATTCTCTGCGCGTGGCGCCAGTGGATGTCGCGCCCTTGATGGAAAAGATGCAGACGCGCTTCGGACCAAAGCTCGCACGCCTCGTCGACAATGCCGGGATCAAGAAAATCTCGACCAATATTTTCGAGCGCACCTTCACCGTCACCACGGCGCTTAACACGCTCACCCTCATCGTCGCGGCGATTGCGCTCTTTGCAAGCCTGCTGACGCTGAGCAATCTACGGCTCGGGCATATTGCGCCGGTGTGGGCGATTGGCGTCACGCGCCGGCGGCTCGCCGGGCTCGAGCTGTTGCGCATGATGCTGTTTGCGTCGGGCGCGGCGCTGATCGCGATTCCGCTCGGCCTCTTCATGACCTGGAGCCTCGTCGCCATCGTCAATGTCGCCGCCTTCGGCTGGCGCCTGCCGATGCATGTCTTTCCGTTGCAGTGGGGCGCGGTCTTCGTCGTCGCGCTCCTCACCGCGCTTTTTGCGGCGACGATCCCCGCCCTGCGTCTGGCGCGCAGCGCGCCTGTCGATCTGTTGAAGGTGTTCGCCAATGAACGCTAGGGCGTTGTCGATCCGCAATAGCAACGTTTGGTTGCAAGCCACGGTGTCATTCCCGACGCTCGCGCAAGCGAGCGATCGGGAATCCAGAGCAAAGCCGCCAATGTGGCTCTGGATTCCCGATCGGGCCTCCGGCCCGTCGGGAATGACGCCCCCCGGGTTAGGCCGCTCGACCGCGACGCGTAAGCTCCTGGCGTTCCTCCTCGCTTTCTTGCCCGCCTCCGCGATGGCGCAAAGCTATGGCGGGCTCGGCGACGCGGCGCCAGGCTTTGACCTGCCGAAACGCGGAACGCCGATCGTCTTCCCGAAAGACCATGGCGCGCATCCGCGCTTTCGCACCGAATGGTGGTATCTCACCGCCAATCTGGATGGCGCCGACGGGGCTGCCTATGGCATGCAATGGACGCTCTTTCGCTTCGGCCTCGAGCCGCCGCGCCAACAGAACGAAGGTTGGGACGACCGCAATGTGTGGATGGCGCATGCCGCCGTCACCAGCGCGAACGAGCATTTCTTCGCGGAGACCAAAGCGCGTGGCGGCGTTGGAACGGCGGGCGTCGAGGCCGACCCGTTCAAGGCCTATATCGACGATTGGTCTTTCGAGGCGCAGGGCGCCGACTTCGGCGAGGCGCGCGTTGTTGCGCACGCGCCTGAGTTTTCCTATTCGCTCGATCTCACACGCGGCGGGCCTTTCGTATTGCAAGGCGACGCCGGTTTCAGCCAAAAAGCCGAAACGGGCCAAGCCTCGCATTATTACAGCCAGCCTTTCTTCTCTGTCGGCGGAACGCTGAAACTGCATGGACGCGACATCGCAGTCACGGGGCGCGCCTGGATGGACCGCGAGTGGAGCAGCCAGACGCTCGCGCCCGATCAAAAAGGTTGGGATTGGTTCTCTTTGCATCTCACCAATGGCGACGCGCTCATGCTCTTCCGTTTCCGCGGCCCGCGCGACTATGTCTCGGGCAATTGGATTTCGGCAGACGGCGCCACGACGCTGCTTGCGGCCGACGAAATTTCGCTCACGCCGCTGGCGCAGACGGCGATCGGCGCGCATAGCCTGCCGACGCGCTGGCGCGTGCAAATAAAGAGCCGCGGCCTCGACATAGAAACAACGCCGCTCAACCCCAAAAGCTGGATGGGAGGGAATTGGGCTTACTGGGAAGGGCCCATCTCATTCCAAGGCTCGCAAGCCGGCGAGGGCTATCTGGAGATGACGGGTTACTGAGCCTTGCTGTTCGTCAATTCGCTCTCGCCGCAATCGTCGCGACGAACCGGTCGATCGTCTCGAAAAAATCCGACGGATCGCTTTTGATCGTTGAGGCTTTCATCCGCGCCAGAGTCGCTGCGCGGCGAGGAGAATCCGGGCCCCTATAATCGCGCACCGCTTGAAGCCACCCAAGGCCGTCGAGCGGATCGAGAAAATCGGGCGCATCGCCCCCCAGCTCTCGAAAGACGTCGAGATCTGAAGCGATGACCGGAACGCCCGCGGCCAGCGCCTCCGCCACCGGAAGGCCGAAGCCTTCGCCGAACGAGGGCATGAGCAGCGCGCGGGCGCCCGCCATCAGGCGACGCAGCCCCGGCGTCGAGAGCCCCCCTGCTTCGATGACACTCGCGCGCAACGATGGGCAGCGGGTCATCATGTCGACGACATTCTCATTGAGCCAGCCGCGCTTGCCGACGACGATGAGCTTGGGCGCCGGGCCGCCCTTGGCGAGCTCGCGCCAGACATTGAGCAACAAAAGGTGATTCTTGCGCGGCTCGATGGTGCCGCAGACGATGAAATAATCCCGCCCGCGCAGCGCCTCCGGCGACGCCGAGGGCGTCTCGAAAACGGGTGAAACAGGCAAAGGCGCCACGCAGTCCGGAATATCCGCGCGGCCATTCTCGGTTGCGAAAGCCGCGAATCGCTCGGCTACGGCGCGCGAGGCCGAAACCACGCCCGCGGCCATTCGCGCGATATTGCGGTTGCGGCGCGGATGCAGCGTAGCCTCGATGGGACGGAAAAACTCCGGGTGATCGACTGGAAGCAAATCATGGATGAAGGCCACCGGCTTCACATCCGGGCGCGCCTCCAGCCATCGCACATACCACTGGCGGTCAAGCAGGAACTGCGTGGCGTTGAAATAGACGGCGCCATTGGGCGCCTCGCTGATTGAGCGGCCGAGATGAAACGCCCAGTCGCGCAAGGCGCGCCAGTTGCGCGACACCCGCTCGAAGCCGGGTTTGCGGTCGAGGCGAATCGCGTCCGGCCCAGCACCCTCTCCCGCCAAAGCCGCAACGACGGAATGGTAGACACCGTCCTCGTCGGCGTCGGCCGCCTCGCGCCAATAGGCTTCGATCGCCTCGAGGGTTGCGAGCGCTTTTTGCGTGTCGGAAAGGCGCGGCCCCAAGGCGGTGCAAACCAGCGGCGTCGCGCCCTTTGCGAGAAAATGGCGGGCAAGCGCGAAATCGACGCGATCAATTCCATTGGGCGACGGATTGAGCCCGCGCGTCACGAGCCGGGTGACGTCATAGACGACGGGCGTCGCCGCGTCGGTCAGCGGCACGTCAGAGCGCCCGTACGGCATTTCCATGCTTCCAGCACGTCATTTGCTTCGCGCACCGCCCGCTGCGTCTCTTTGTCCAGACATTCGCGATAGCGGAAGACCGTCTTGATGAAGGCCTGCACCTGCGCGTCGCAGGCGTCCTCGGCGACAGGCGCGTCGATGCAGAGGGGCCGCGAAGGCGGCGCGCAAAAATCGAAGCCGCTCGGCTTCTCCCCTGCGACGCAACGATCCGCCAGGGCGAGAAAAATAAAGATAATCTGCGCGGCGGTCGCGAGCGACCGACTCATGCGCTCTTTCGACCTGAACGGCGCGGCGCGGCGCGAAACCAGGCGACGGCGTCCTCCACCGCGCGCTGCACCGGCCGGGTCGTATAACCGAGCTCACGGCGGGCTTTTTGATCGTCGAAAAACATGCGCGTTCGGGACATCTTCAGGCTATCGCAATGGAGAAAAGGCTCGTACCCTAAGAGGCGCGCGCCCCATTCATTGGCATAGGCCAGCGGCATCAGAGGGGTCGCCGGCAGTTTGAACTGTGGGCCACGCCGGCCCGTGACACGGGAAATTTCAGTCAACAAGTCGCACAAAGTCAAGTTTTCACCGCCCAGGATATAACGCTCGCCGATTTCGCCTCGCTCCATGGCGGCGAGGTGGCCGGCGGCGACGTCATCCACATGCGCGATATTGAGCCCGGTCTCGACATAGGCGGGCATCGCCCCGCGCATGGCCTCGGACACGATTCGGCCGGTCGGCGTGGGCTTGACGTCGCCCGGCCCCAGAGGCGCCGAGGGGCAGACGATAACGGCCGGCAGCCCCTCTTTCTCGACCATCCGTTCGACGAGATGTTCCGAGAGAATTTTACTTTGTTTATAAGCGCCGATCGCTTTTTCCGGGGAGAGCCGGTCGTTCTCGGTGCAGACGCAGCCATTGGCCGCGGCGAGGGTCGCGACGCTGCTCGTATGGACGACGCGCTCGACGCCTGCGCGCATCGCTTCGCGCATCACGATCTCGGCGCCCTGGACATTTACCCGGAACACCGATGTCGGATCCGGGGCCCAAATGCGATAATCGGCCGCCAGGTGGAAAACGCGGCCGACGCCGCGCATCGCCGCGCGGACGCTCTCGTCGTCGGTGACGTCGCCCTCGAAAACCTCACATGCGTCGGGGATATTTTGGCGAATGCTCGAGGTCCGAGCCAAGGCTCTCACTGGAAGACCCTTTGAAATCAAGAGCCGGACGACCGCGCCCCCAATGAAGCCGCTCGCGCCCGTGACCAGCACAAGACTATTATTAGACATGTTTCCCCAGCGCCAAAGCATTATCGCAGCCCAATGGCGCTATTGAAACACCACCAAAGTCTCTGCGCTTCGGCATTCTATAAATAGGGCGTGTGGTTTTCGAGCGTTGCAGTGAAAAAAAGAGGATCTGCTAAAAAGCAGAGCATTGATCGAAAGGTCAATGACCGCCGCTGCTCGATCTCGAATTCCCAATTATTCGAGGCCCATCGGTTCGGCGTCGTTCCCCATGCTCGCGCATCGAGCGGTCGGGCAAAACCAGCGCATTTGTGGCTCTGGATTTTATTTGCCGGCCAGAAATGACAGGCCCCAATGCGCTGCTCGAACGGAGTTGGCGTTACTGGGCTGTCTGTTCCGCCAAATCGACTTCGGGAATATCGAACAAGGGCTCCTGCCGAACAGCGGCGGGGGATGACGCTTTCTGAGCAGCGCGCTCCTCCTTCTGCAGGCGATTCAAGTCGCTGCGCACGATCCAGACGAAGCCGCAGAAAGTGCAGGCCGAGAGAAAGCCGATGACGACGTCTAGGCCGACGAAGGAATAGATCCGGCCGGTGGAAACAACAGGTCCGACCCAGGCGGCGATGAGCGCCCATGCGGCGACAAGAATACGGAATTCCGTCGCGCCCATCCCGCCATAGGACAAGCGGTGGACGCTCTCGGTAACCACGCGCAGATAGGTGTAGGAGCTCATCAGAAGATAGAGCGACAGGACCAGAAGCGCGGATGGAATCGTGAAGAAGGGAGAGAAGCCGAGGCCGACGACAATCAGCGTCTGCGCGATGAGATCGGCGGAATGATCGATAAAATACCCGTAATGATGGCGCTCGATCTGCCGATAGCGGGCAAGCGTCCCATCGAGCGAATCACCGAACCAGTTGAGCGCCAGCCCGGCAACCACGGCGACGAGAAACCATTTCGTCCACCAGCAAGCGATAAAGCCCGCCGAGGTCAAAACCGCCCCGACCAATCCCAACGCCGTCAAATGGTCCGGCGTCGTCCAGCCGGGCAAGCGACGAACCAGCGCCGCAAGCGCCGCGCGTTCGGCCCGAGCTAGCAAACTATCATTTATCCTAACGTTGGCCACGGCTCCCTCCTGGAACAACGTGTCGCAATGAGCCGCCGTTACGTCCATGTCGCTCATTGAAAAGTTGTACGATCCGAAATGTGAGACGCCGCCAAGGAGCGTCATATAAGGCGTCGCCCATGATATTGGCCCTCACAACTGTTCAAGGTCAAGAATAGATTCGCCCCATCCCGACCCTTATCCTACAAAACCTCTAGCTTATCAATGGCCGATACGGCTGACCGCCATCCCCTGGACTGCTGGTTGCGCGACCATCTGGACGAGCTGCACCACCTTGCCGATCTCGGCCAAAGGCGCGTTGGAGATGTAGATGATGTCCTTGTCGCGGACCGCGAATCGGCGCGCCGCGAAGAGCGCGGTCGGGTCCTTCATGTTCAAATGATAGGCGACCGGGATTTGCGGCTGCTGCAAAAGCTGCGGAGAAACATTCGGGAACTCGCGGACGAGCGTCGTCGGCTCGTAGCGCAGAACAAACAGGCCGTCGGGATCCGCGCGGTTGTCGTTCAGGCCGCCCGACTTGCCGATCGCCTCCTCCAGCGTGATGCCGCGCGCGTCGAAGGGGATTACGGCGTTCGCGCCAGCGGCGCCCGCGACAGTAAATGTCTGCGGCCGGCTTTCAACCGTCAGTATATCTCCCGGGCGCACATAGATATTCTCGCTCGGGTTCGCCAAAAGCGCCTGGAGCGGCGCGCGCGCGGTCCGGCTGCCGCGCGTGACGCTGATGAAGGTTTCGTGGACAGGCGACCGGTAACCGCCGGCCTGGGCGACAACGTCGAGAATTCGATCGCCGCGCAGATTGAGCGGGACGCGGGCGCCATTCGCCACTTCTCCCGTCACAGTCACCGTGTTGGTGACGTTCCGCGTAACATTCACGAGCGCCTGCGGCTCGATCGCCTTTCCGCGCAGACGCTCGACAATGGCGGTCTCGACCTGCTGCTGCGTGCGCCCGGCGACCTGGATACGTCCCGCATAAGGCACCGTCACGGAGCCATCATGCCCAACGATCTGCTCGGGAATGATGGAGGAGCGGGAGCCCGGGCTGACGCCGCCGGCCGACTCGCCGGCCGAGAACAGCCCGCCGGAAGCCGCCTCCCATACGGTGATCTGCAGAGCGTCGCCCATGCCGATCACCTGCGACGCGGAGGGGCGATAATCGCCGAAGAAGCCGCGCAGAGTGGGCGGCGCCCGACGCGCGAGAATATCCAGCGTGTGCCGGTCGACTTCCACCCAGGCAAAAGGCGCTTCGCCATCCTGCGCCATCGCCGAAACGCCCTTCACCATCTCGTCGCGCGACGGCCCGCTCGCCGGCGTGATTCCGCATGCGGCGAGCGCGCCGCACATGGCGAGAAGAGAAATGTGCTTGAGTAGATCGAGACGAAAAGTTGTCAAAGCCACTCCAACCGCGTCGAGGCTCTCCAAAGGAGGGGAGCCCAAAACTAACAGAAAGCGTACCACCGAACCAAGAACCAGACAGGTTTATTAAACTCCGCCCATCGCGATTCCCTTGTGATGTGGCGCTTATGTCACAGCTAATTATTAAGGTTTACTGACACCCCGCCAAGGATCGTCTGGTAAGGTTGCGGCAACCTTAATGCTGTCCAGCCGCGCCTATTCTTTGGCCGAACATGCGAGGACTTTGTGGCGAAACATTAGTCGTCGCGCCCGGATGCCGCCGTGATTTTCCGGCCATCGAAGAAAAGCTTCGCGAGCAAGCCGATAATTGCAAATCCGGCAAGCGACAAGACCGCGACGTCGATGGCGGGCTGCTTATCCCCAAGGCTCTGCGGCACACCCAGGAGGACGGCGGCGAAGGGCCAAAAAGCCAGTAAAATCCGAAATTCCGTCACGCCGATCCCGATATAGGCCATTTGCTCGACATGGCGGGTCGCCGCGCGAATATAGGCATAGGCCGCGAAGAGCAGGTAGCAGATCACCACGACGGTCGCCGCGCGCACAGTGAAAAAAGGCGAAAAGCCATAAGCGATCAAAACCGAGAGATGGGAAAATATCTCGCCGAGATGATGCGCCATGCCCTCCGCGGCAGCTTCCTGCTGGCGTTTGCGCGCGAGCGGCAGATCGACGGAAAGGCCGAACCAATTGATCGCCATTGCAATGGGGACGATCCATATGGCGTGCGGGAAATGATTGCACGCAATCAGGGCGATCGACGCGACCAGGGCGCCGCACGCGCCCACGCCCGAAAGCTGAATCGCTTCGACACGCGCCGGCAATGATTCGACGATATTGTCGATCAGGCGGAGCTCCGCGCCTCGAAGGAAGCTTTGCGTGCGCTGCGCGGGATTTCCAAAAATCGATGTGAAGAAGTCGCCCATTCCCCACCGCCTGGGCCGCACCTTTGCGCCATTATCCCCCATAAATTATACTTTTCGAATTGGCAACGAGCCACAATCTTGGCGGGAGGCGGTTCGCGGCGTTCGACGTCTCGGCGAGGCCGTCGCGGCGGATCACCGGCGCGAGCGACGAGGGGCTGCGCCCGATGGTCGAATTCTGACAAGCCCCTCTGAAATTGGACAAAACGGGTTCCGAAATGTCCGAGAAGGTTTTGAATGCGCGCAGCGAGGGCGTCCTTTGGCTCGCCTTCAACAGGCCGGAAAAAAAGAATGCGCTCGACCGCGAAAGCTACCTGGCGCTCATCGGAGCGCTCGACGAGGCGCGCCGCGACGCGGCCGTCCGCGCGGTCGTTTTCTCTGGGATAGGGGCGGACTTCACCGCCGGAAACGATCTCGGCGACTTCCGCGACTTTATGGAAAAACCGGAAGATTTCCCGGCGCTTGCATTCGTGCGAACGCTCGCGGCTTTTGAAAAGCCGATGGTGGCGGCCGTTGCGGGCGACGCCGTCGGCGTCGGCGCGACCATGCTTTTCCATTGCGACCTGGTCTATGCGACCCCGCAGGCGCGGCTTCGCATGCCTTTCATCGATCTCGGCCTCGTGCCGGAGGCCGGGGCGAGCCTCCTGGTTCCCCGGCGATTCGGCATGGCGCGAGCGTCTCAATATCTCTTGGCTGGAGAGGCGTTCTCAGGCGAGGACGCCTTCCGGCTCGGCCTGGTCAACGCCTTGGCCGAACCGGACGCAGTGCTCGAAATGGCGATGGCCGCGGCAAAGAAGCTTGCGCAAAAGCCGCCCGCAGCCCTCCTCGCGGCGCGGCGGCTGATGCGCGGCGATCCGGCGGAAATTTTGGCCCGAATCGACGAAGAAGCCGCCCTTTTCGCGCAGGCGCTCGCCTCCCCCACGACGCGCGAGAGGCTCTCAGCCTTCTTTGCGCGCGGCAGATAGCGTCCTTCAGCTTTCGATATTGGCGTAATTGACCAGGCGGGAGGCGCGCAGAAGGATGACACGCATCTTTTCGCCGCCGCGCGCGCAGGTCGTCTGGAGGCGCTCCATATCTTGCGGCCCTCCGTCGCGGAGCTGCCGCCGGACAGCGGCGACGCTCGCCAGCGCGATGACGTCGAGCTCAGCCACAAAGGTCTCGAAACGTCGCCGAAAATTCGGGCTCAGCTCCTCATAGGCCGCCAGCGCCGAATGCCGGCCGGGAAGCGGCGAGCGGCGGAAATATTCCTGATAGCTGACCGGACGCCAGGCGCAGAGATCCTCGAATAATTCCGGCATGATCGGAATCTGCTCGAGAATCATGACGAGTTCGTTGAACAGGTTGAGGTAGTCGTTGGCGAGCCCGGAGATGGGGTTGACCAGCGTCTTCGACTGCAACTGCTCGACCGCCCTCGGGCGCGCTTCGCTCGGCTCGATAAGTTGCACGTCCAAGTTCATCTGGTTCTCGCCAATGCACTCGCTATGAGCTTGAACTGAATATGATAAAAATTCCTTGCCCGGTCCTGCCCATTTGTGGCCAAGGCCTCTCCGCAGTCCCGCGGCAGAAGAAGTGAGTAGAAGGAAGATGTGCGGACGCTATGCGCTCACCTCCGCGCCCGAGGCGATCAGGAAGCTGTTCGGCTATCCCGAAACGCCTAATTTTCCGCCACGTTACAACATCGCGCCGACCCAGCCGATCGCGATCGTCGCGAGCGCGCGCCAGGATGGGCGTCCGGCGCCGCGCTTCATGCTGGCGCGCTGGGGCTTCCTGCCGGGGTTCGTCAAAGACCCCCGTGATTTTCCGTTAATTTTCAACGCGAGATCCGAGACGGTTCTTGAAAAAGGCAGTTTTCGCGCCGCCATGAAGCGGCGGCGCTGCCTTGTCCCCGCCGACGCTTATTATGAATGGCTGAAACTCGGCGCGGGGCGAAAAATTGTGCGCAAGCCCTACCTCTTCCGTCGCGCCGACGGGGCGCCAATGGGCATGGCCGGCTTGTGGGAGACCTATGCCGGCGCGGATGGCTCCGAGATCGACACAGCCTGTATTCTCACCACAGCGGCCAATGCGGCGACAATCGCCGTGCATGAGCGCATGCCCGCGGTTCTCGAGCCGAAGGACTTCGCCGCCTGGCTGGATTGCGACGACGTCAGCGCCGAAAGGGCCGCTGCGCTGCTGAGGCCGGCGGCGGATAGCGCGCTCGAATTTTTCGAGATCGCCCCCGCGATCAATAAGGCGACGGAAGACGGGCCACATTTGCAGGAGCCGCTCAGCCGCACGCTTTTTGGCTGATCATACGCGATCTGCTCGATTGGTGCGTTGTCATTCCCGACGCTCGCAACGCGAGCGATCGGGAATCCAGAGCGAAACCCGCGCTTTTGTGGCTCTGGATTCCCGGTCGGGCTTTCAGCCCGCCGGGAATGACACGTCCCCATGCGCGCTATCCAAACGGAAAAGGTATCAGATCAGCTTGCCGGGATTGAGCACGCCCCTTGGATCAAGCGTCTTCTTCAAGGCGCGCATCAGGTCGAGCGCGACGGGGTCTTTCACGCGCGCGAGAAGATTGCGCTTCAATCGCCCGATTCCGTGCTCGGCCGATATGGACCCGCCATAGTCATGCACGAGCCCATGGACGATCTCGTTCATTTCGTCCCAGCGCGCGAGAAAAGCCGCCTTGTCGGCTCCGACCGGCTGCGAGACATTATAGTGAAGATTGCCGTCGCCCATATGGCCGAAGGGAACGGGCCGCGCCTGCGGGAATGCGGCGGCGATTCGCGCACCGGCTTCAGCGATGAAGGCAGGGATGCGCTCGATGGGCACGGAGACATCGTGCTTGATCGACCCGCCCTCGCGCTTTTGCGCTTCCGAGAGACTCTCCCGCAGCCGCCAGAGGCTTTCGGCCTGATCGAGCGACTGCGCGATGGTGGCGTCGTGGGCGAGCCCCGCCTCAAGCGCCTGCGCAAGCGACAGCGCCGCTGTCCGTTCGGCCTCTCCCTCGGCAAAGCCGGCAATTTCGAGAAGCGCATACCAGGGATGCGGCGATAGAAGCGGATCGCGCGCGCCGGGAATATGCCGCAAGACAAGCTCGAGCCCCACGCGGGGAATCAGCTCGAAGGCATGCAGGCCCGGCCCGGCATGGCCCTTCATGAAGTTGAGCAGCGCCAGCGCTTTGGCCGGATCGTCGAGGCCAAGAAACGCGACGGCGCGCGAGCGCGGGCGCGGGAAGAGCTTCAGCGTCGCGGCGGTGATGACGCCGAGCGTGCCCTCGGACCCCACGAAAAGCTGGGTGAGATTATAGCCGGTGTTATCCTTGCGCAGCTTGCCGAGCGTCGAGAGAATCCGCCCGTCGGCGAGCGCGACCTCCAGCCCGAACACAAGGTCCCGCGCCGCGCCATAGGCGAGCACATGCACGCCGCCGGCGTTTGTCGCAAGATTGCCGCCAATCGTGCAGCTTCCCTCGGACGCCAGCGACAAGGGAAAATAACGGTCGACGGATTGCGCGATCTCCTGCGCCCGCGCGAGCGTCACCCCCGCTTCGAGCGTCATGGCGTCGGAGGATGGATCGACCTCGCGCACGCGATCCAATCTTTGCAAGGAAAGGACGATCTGCCGGCCGCTCATGTCCGGCGTCTGGCCGCCGACAAGGCCCGTATTGCCGCCTTGCGGAACAATCCCCACGCCGAGCTCATTGCAGAGCGCCAGGACACGGGCGACTTCGCCAGCATCTTCTGGTCTGACGACGCAAAGGGCGTCGCCGTGAAAAAGGTCGCGCGGCTCGGACAGATAGGCGTCCATATCCGCCGCATCGGTCACCACGGCGGAAGCTCCGACGATCGCCTTTAGGCGATCGCAGAGATCGGGCGCATTGAACGAATCACTCTGAGACAGAGAAGCGCCCTCGGGTTGAGCCGGGCCTCAGTAATAATTGCGACGCCGGCGGGCCATGGCGTCTTTCTTGCGGGCGTAGACGTAAGCGCGCGCCGCAGCGGGCGCACTCGCGAGGACGACACTGCATAATGCTGCGGCGATCAGCGCATTCATCATGATTATCTCCTTCCAGTTCCCGGAAATCACTCGATTTCCGCCTACACCCAGGAACACCAGCAAATCCTATGCCTGATTCTTTTCCTCGGCAACCGGCTCCGCTTCTGATCCTATCCGATGAGTCGTTTTTCCCGTCCCTCGAGACATTCTCGTCACAGGAATGTTACGTAAAAATTAAGGCTTTCACCCTAGAAGAGCCCGTTTTAACCGCTTTTGCCCGTCCCGCCGCGAGAAAACCGCGACAATTTCGACATGGGGGGCGTGGCGGAACTGATCAATGGGCGTGACGAGGGACAGTGAGTACCCGCCGTTGAGCAAAATTGCGGCGTCCCGCGCGAAACTTTGGGCGCCGCAAGAGACGGCGACCACCGTTTTCACCGCCGATTTGGCAATTTCGCGCGCCTGCGCCTGCGCGCCCGCGCGGGGCGGATCGAAAACCACGACATCGAAGGGCGCGAGCTCCTGCACGGAAAGCGGGCGCTCGAAGAGATCCCGCGCCGCGCCGTCGAGCGGCTTGAGCCCCTCCGAGTTGCGGGCGCTCGCGAACATGGCCTCGACCGCTTCAGCGGCGGAATCAAAGGCGGAGACCCGCGCGTTTTGCGCCAGACGCAACGCAAAGGCGCCGACGCCGCAGAAGAGATCGGCGATGCGTTTGCCGCCCTTGGCCGCTGCTAACACCCGCGCGGCGATTGCTTCCTCGCCAGCTTCCGTCGCTTGAAGAAAGCATCCCGGCGGAATGGAAACGCGCGCGGGGCCGATTTGCACGACGGGCGAACGACGCAAAGCCACCAGCCCGCCGTGGTTGGAAAGCCGCGCGAGATCATGCGCCTCGGCCGCCTTGATGAGCGCGCTCGTCTCATGTTCCTCCAGCGGGCCGGCGCCACGCAAATCGACATCCATGCCGTCGAGCGTCGCAGTGAAGGAGAGATCGAGCGGCTTGCCGCGCGCGGCGAGGATTTGCGCAATCGCCCGCGCCGCCGGCAGCGCGCCCGCAAGCTCGGGAACGAGCAGCGGGCAGCTTTCGATCTCGACGATCTCATGCGAACGCGCCGCCATGAAGCCGACGCGGGCATGGCCTCTCTCCATGCGCGCATGGAAGGTGACGCGCCGGCGCCCGGCGCCATGCGCATCGACAAGCGGCGCAACCTCGCAAGAGAGGCCCGCATTGCGCAGCGCCGTCACAACAAGGCCGCGCTTCCATTCGGCATAGGCGGCGGGCGCCAATGCCTGAACCGCGCAACCGCCGCAATGGGCGTAATGCGGACAGAAAGGCGCAATGCGATCGGGCGAGGGTTCGACGATGTCGACGAGCCGCGCGTGATCGCCCTCGACCTCAGCGATTACTGTCTCGCCCGGCAGCGCATAAGGCACGAAGACGCGCGCGTCGCCATCGAGGGCGACGCCCTCGCCGCGAAGACCGAGACGTTCGATGTAAAGCTTTTTCATGGTCTGGCCGCGTGAATGAGGAATTCGCGATTGCCGTCGCCGCCTTCGATGGGCGAAGCGACGACGCCGATGACGCGCCAGCCGAGCGTCTCGATCTCACGCCTCGCCTTGTCGCAGACATCGGCGTGAATCTTCTCGTCGCGCACCACGCCTTTCTTCACCGCCGCACGGCCGGCCTCGAATTGCGGCTTGATGAGCGCGACGAGATCGCAGTGGCTTGCGGCAAGAGAGAGCACATTGGGCAGCAGCGCTGATAGCGAAATGAAGCTGGCGTCCATGACGATCATGGACGGCGCTTCGTGAAGCTGCGACAGCGTCAATGTTCGGGCGTCCTGCCCTTCCATCGAGGTAACGCGCGCATAACGGCGCAGCTTCTCATGCAGTTGGTCATGCCCGACATCGATCGCCGCGACATGCCGCGCGCCGCGCGTCAGCAGCACATCGGTAAAGCCGCCTGTCGAAGCGCCAACGTCGAGACAATAGCGGTCTTTCGGATCGACGCCGAAGGCGTCGAGCGCATGGGCGAGCTTCACGCCGCCGCGCGACACCCAAGGGTAAGGCGCGGCGGCGCTGATCGTCGCGCCTTCCGCAATCGGCGCCGAAGGCTTGGCGACGACGCGCCCATCGACGGTTACGAGCCCGGCTTCGATCGCCTCGCGCGCTTTGGCGCGGCTTTCGAAATAGCCCCATTCATGAAGCGCCGCATCGGCGCGTTTCGTTGCCATTATGGTGATCCGGTTTGTTGCTCCGCAGCCGAGCCCGTCATTGCGAGCAAAGCGAAGCAATCCAGAGCCCCCGTAGCTGCCCTGGATTGCTTCGTCGCTGCGCTCCTCGCAATGACGGCAAGTGGCTCACTCTCCCGTCTGCAACAGCGTGCCGGCGCGGCGCGCGCTTTTCAGAAAACGGCCGAAGGCGACGGCGGCAAGCGAGAACATCGCGACGTCGATTGCAAAGCCCTGCGCCAACAGATCCCAGCGAATGACATGCTCGATCAGCACGGCGCGCAGCCCCTCGAAGACATAAGTCGGCGGCAGCATCCATGAGATCGGCTGCAGCCAGAAGGGCAAGGTCGAGACCGGGTAATAGACCGCCCCAAGCGGCTGCACGAAAAACATCAGCGACCACACGAGATTTTCCGCGCCCAATCCATATCGCAGCAAAATCCCCGACACCAAAAGTCCGATGCTCCAGGCGAAGAACATCAGCACCACGAAGAACGCGCCGAAAGCGACGCCGAGCGCCCAGAGGTTGAAACCGAAGAACAGGATCGCCATCAGCGTCACCGGCACGACGCCGACGAAGAGACGCAGGATGCTCATGAGAATGAGCGAGACGATGAATTCCGGCGGCCGCAGCGGGCTCATGAGAATATTGGGGAGATTGCGCGACCACATCTCCTCGATGAAGGAAAAGGAGAAGCCCTGCTGGCCGCGCAGCAGAATGTCCCACAGCAGGATCGCGCCGATGAGCGTGCCCGCCGCCTGCGCCGCTCCGCCCGGGGCCTGCAGCGCGCCCGCCTTCACGAGATAGGTTTGCAGAAAGCCCCAGGTGAGCATCTGCACCAGCGGCCAATAGATGATGTCGAGAATGCGCGTATAGGAAGCCCGCAGCAGATAGCTGTAGCGCAGGAGCATGGCGCCGACGCGCTTGATCGAGAAAGCGTCGCGCATCACGCCGCTCCTGCGCGCCCGCGCGCAACGTCGAGAAACACGTCTTCGAGATTGTCGCGTCCATAGCGCGCCAAAAGATCTGCGGGAGAGCCGTCATCGAAGATGACGCCCTCCTTCAGCATCAGCACGCGATCGCAGAGCCGCTCGACCTCGCTCATATTGTGCGAGGCGAGGAGGATCGCGCAATTATGCGTGGCGCGATGCGCCTCGAGCCGCGCGCGCACCCAATCGGCCGTGTCGGGATCGAGCGAAGCGGTGGGCTCGTCGAGCAGCAGCAATTGCGGATCGTTGATCAGCGCCTTGGCGATGGCGACGCGGGTCTTCTGGCCGGCCGAGAGGCGCCCCGTCTGGCGGTCGAGGAATTCGCGGAGCGCCAGGGCCTCGGCAAGCTCCTCGATCTTGGCGTCGACATCGGCCACGTCATAAAGCAGGCCGAAGACGCGCAAATTCTGCCGCACGGTGAGACGATGCGGCAGATCGACGTAAGGGCTCTCGAAATTCATGCGGCCGAGCACTTGGTAGCGCTCGCGCAGCAGATCATGGCCGAAGATACGGATCACGCCGGCCGTGGGCTCGATCAGCCCCATGACCATGCCGATCGTCGTCGTCTTGCCGGCGCCATTGCCGCCAAGGAGCGCCGTGACCGAGCCCGGCGGCAGCGAAAATTCGAGCGGCCCGACGACGCTACGCTCGCCGTAGGTCTTGCAGAGGCCGTGAACCGAAAGCGCCGGCTCGAGCGATGAGGGGGACATGGGAGAGGTTATGGCCCGCCAGCGCGGCCCGGGCAAGGCCGCCGGGGCGCCGCTTGGAGGCCGGCGTCATTGCGAGGAGCGTAGCGACGAAGCAACCCAGGGCAGCCATTGCGGCTCTGGATCGCTTCGCTTCGCTCGCAATGACGGGGTTAGACTACGGCGCCGGCCGCTGCGTTGCTCGGGGCCGTCGCCATCACTTCTGGCAGACAGGGCAGTAGAAGCTCGACCGCCCCGACTGCACGGCCCGAGCGATCGTCCCCTTGCAACCCTGCGTCGGACAGGCGGCGCCTTCGCGGTCGTAGACCCGGAAGGAATGCTGGAAATAGCCGAGCGACCCATCCGCCTGCCGATGGTCGCGCAGTGACGAGCCGCCCGCCGCCAGCGCCGCTTCGAGCACGCTTTTGATGGTCTGCGGCAGGCGCGCGAGCGCGGCCGTGGGCTTGCCGGCGGCCGTCACCAGCTTGCCCCCCTCGCGCAAGGGCGAAATCCCTGCCCCATGCAACGCTTCGCAAACGTAAATATTGCCGAGCCCGGCGATGAGCCGCTGATCCAGCAGCAAGGCTTTGGCCGGCGCCGCGCGGCCCCGGAAAGCGCGCGCCAGAAAGGCCGCGTCGAGCGCCTCGCCCAGCGGCTCGACGCCCAGGCCCTTGAAGAGCTTATGGGAGTCGAGCTCGGGCGTCGGAACGAGCAGCATGAAGCCGAAACGGCGCGGATCGTTGTAGGTCACGCGCGCGCCAGCCTCCATGTGGAAGACGACGTGATCATGCGCGGCGCTCTTGTCGCGCGGATGGTGGAAGAACCCCGGAATATCCCCGTCGACGCGGAAAGAGCCGCTCATCCCGAGATGCATGACGAGCGTCTCGGCCCCTTCGAGATCGGCAAGGAGATATTTCGCGCGGCGCCGAAGAGCGAGAATGCGCCTGCCCGTGAGGCGCGCGGCGAAATCGGGCGGAAAAGGAAAGCGCAAATCCTTGCGCCGCTGCTCGACGCGCGAAATGCGCGCGCCGGCGAGCGCGGGCGAAAGTCCGCGCCGGACAGTTTCGACTTCGGGCAGTTCGGGCATTCTATCTACAATCGCGCTTCGGGCGGCGCCCTTGGAAACGCAATAGCAAATTGCCCGCCATGGCCGCCAGCCTAAGTCGGCAGCACCGTCACCGGCGTTCCGATCGCCGCGCGCGTATAAAGATGCACGATGTCCTGGTTGATCATACGGACGCAGCCGGACGAGACATTCGAGCCGACCGTCTCCGGCTCCAGCGTGCCGTGGATGCGATAACCGAGATCGCGCCCCTCGCCGAAGAGATACATGGCGCGCGCGCCTAAGGGGCTGAGCGGCCCGCCGCGCACGCCGAGGCCGCGCGACGTGGGCTCCAGACGCGCCCTGATCTCGGGGTCGCGCGCGATCATCTCGCGCGGCGGCACCCAATCCGGCCAATCCCGCTTCATATTGATCCGCGCCGGGCCGGACCAGCCGAAGCCCTCGCGGCCGACGCCGACGCCATAGCGGGTGGCGCGGCCGGGCGCCTCGACGAAATAGAGGTGATAGGCGCCGGGATCGACGACGACCGAGCCGACCGGCTCCTCCCAGGGATAGTCGACCGTCTGGCGCAGGAATCGCGGGTCGATGTTCTGGTAGTTCACGGCCGGCACCGCGAAGCGCTCGCCGGGGTACGGCCCATAGGTTGCGGCGTAATTGGGCCGCGAGAGGGTGCGGGTCAGCTCCCGGCCGGGGGCGGAGGCGCCGCCCTCGGCAAAGGGGCGCGGCGCAAAGCAGCCGGCAAGGCCGGAGGCGCCGAGCGACAGAATCGAGAAAGAAAAAATACGCCGGGAGAACATGGGACGCATTACGACAGCCTCGACGCGCGGGCGCTTGGTTACCGAGGGCCCGATCGCGATTCACCATAAACGAAGCTGGTAAATAAAATGGGTTGCAGCGGGAGAGGGACCGCGAGGGGAGGACCGCGAGCCTTCAGGCTCGCTTCCAGAAGATGCGCGCCGGAAGGCGCGCGGTCCGGTCCAGCCGCCGCCCATAGCCATCCCGCCCGCGAGCGGCTATACCCACCCCCGATCTTCCAATGTCAGGCGAGCGTTAAATGACCGATTTCCATTCCGACCGAGACGGTTCGACCCATTTCGGCTATTCCGAGGTGCCGCTGTCCGAGAAGCAGGGCCTCGTGGACGACGTCTTTCATAAGGTCGCCCGCCGCTACGACGTGATGAACGATCTGATGTCCGGCGGCCTGCACCGGCTCTGGAAGGATACCTTCGCCGGCAAGATCAACGCGCGCAGCCGCAAGGGCTTCAAGCATCTGGACGTCGCCGGCGGCACCGGCGACATCGCCTTCCGCATCGCCCGCCAGGCGGCCCCCGACGCCGAGATCACCGTGCTCGACATCAATGGCGACATGCTGGAAGTCGGCCGCGACCGCGCCCGCGAGAAGGGCATCGACGCAAACCTCGAATTTGTCCAGGCCAACGCCGAATCCCTCCCCTTCCCGGACGCGCATTTCGACGCCTATACGATCGCCTTCGGCATCCGCAACGTGCCGCGCATCCAGGTCGCGCTGGAAGAGGCCTATCGCGTGCTCAAGCCCGGCGGCCGCTTCCTGTGCCTGGAATTCTCGCAGGTGAACGTGCCGGGGCTCGACAAGATCTACGAGGCCTATTCGTTCAACGTCATCCCTATGGTGGGCAAGCTCGTCGCCGGCGAGAGCGAACCCTATCGTTACCTCGTGGAGTCGATCCGCCAGTTCCCCGCCGCCGACGAGTTCGAGCGCATGATCCGCAAGGCGGGTTTCCGGCGCACGGGCTATGAGCGGCTGACCGGCGGCGTGGTCGCGATCCATTCCGGCTGGAAGTATTAAGGCGGCGGATGCTCCTTCAAACAGGCAACTTCCTGCGACTGGCGCGCGCCGGCTATATTCTGGCGCGCGAAGGGGTCTTCACGTCGCTCGACCCCAATCTTCTGCCGCCCGCCGCCGCGCCGCTCGTGCGCATCGCCAATCTCTTCGCCGTGGGCAAGGGCGAGAACGCCGGCGCCGCGCTGGTGCGCGCGCTCTCCCAGATCGGCCCGTCCTATGTGAAGCTCGGCCAATTCCTCGCGACCCGCCCGGATGTCGTCGGCGGGGAGATCGCCGACGCGCTCACGGCGCTGCAGGATCGCATGGCGCCCTTCGGCCGCGCGAAGGCGATCGACATCGTCGAAAGATCGCTCGGCAGGAAGGTCGATGAAATTTTTCTGAGCTTCGGCGAGCCGGTCGCCGCGGCTTCCGTCGCGCAGGTGCATATGGCCACCGCGCTCTACGACGGAAAGCCGCGCAAGGTCGCCGTCAAAGTGCTGCGTCCGGGCGTCGAGGGCCAGTTCGCCCGCGACCTGCGCGACATGTATATGGTCGCGCGCGTCGCCGAACGCTGGTCGTCGGAAGGCCGCCGGCTGCGCATGATCGAAGTCGTCGATACGCTCGCGCGCACGGTGAAGCTGGAAACGGACTTCCGGCTGGAGGCCGCCGCCGCTTCCGAATTCGCCGAAAATGTCGCGAATGATCCCGACATCAAAGTGCCGCATGTCGATTGGGATCGCACGGCGCGCGAAGTGCTGACGCTGGAATGGATCGACGGCGCGCCGCTCTCCGATCTCGAGCGCGTCGCCGCCGAAGGCCACGACCTCAAGGCGCTCGGCGCCCATGTGCTGCAGTCCTTCCTGCGCCACGCCATGCGCGACGGCTTCTTCCACGCCGACATGCATCAGGGCAATCTCTTCGTCGACAAGCAGGGCCGCCTCGTCGCCATCGATTTCGGCATCATGGGCCGGCTCGGCGAGAAGGAGCGGCGCTTCCTCGCGGAAATTCTCTACGGCTTCATCACGCGCGACTATCGCCGCGTCGCCGAGGTTCATTTCGAAGCTGGCTATGTACCGGCGAAACATTCGATCGAGGAGTTCTCGCAGGCGCTGCGCGCCATCGGCGAGCCGCTGCACACAGTCAACGCCTCGGATATTTCCATGGCGCGGCTCTTGACCCTGCTCTTCGAGGTCACGGCGCTCTTCGACATGCGCACGCGAACCGAGCTGGTGCTCTTGCAAAAGACCATGGTTGTCGCGGAAGGCGTCGCGCGCACGCTCGATCCCAAGCTCGACATATGGAAGACCTGCGACCCGGTCGTGCGCGGCTGGATCGAGGAAAATCTCGGGCCGAAAGCGAAGATCGAAGACGCCGGCAAGAGCATCGCGGAACTGGCGCGTCTCGCGACCCATCTGCCGAAGACGCTCGCCGACGCCGAGATGGCGATCGAGCGCATTTCGCGCATGGCCGACCAGGGCGTCGACCTCTCGCCGCATTCGATAGAAGCGATGGCGGAGACCCGCAGGCACGCGAGCAACCGGCTGCTGCTTGGTCTTACCGCGCTGACGCTGCTGGCTGCGTGGCTGTTTGGCTAGATGGACCGCGAGCCTTCAGGCTCGCATTTTTTCAAGCGAGCCTGAAGGCTCGCGGTCCATTGCGCCTAATGCCGCCGTCCGTTGGTCCAGGCGTCGACGAGCCGCGACGCCACCATCAGCCCGAGACCGGCGCCGACAAGCAGCGGCAGGTTTCGTGGCGCCGCGCGCAAAGCCGAGACGGCCGCCGTCTTGGCCGCAGTCGGCGCCACGTTTCGCGCCATATCATAGAGCGCCTGCGAGACATTGGACGACTGCAGGGCGCGCTGGATTGCGGTGATCGGCGAGGCTTCGGTGAGCGCCGCGAGCTCCGCGCTCGCGCGCGCCTGCTGAACCGCCTCCCGCCGCCGCGCGTAACCGTAGACGACGAGGGCGATCACCAAAAACGCGCCAGCAATTGCAAGATTGCCGAAAAGCGGCCCAAGCGCCTCATTCGCCCAATAGGCGACGGCCGCCAGGGCGAAGCCGAAAGCGATGAGCAGCGGAACCGCCGCCATCGCATTTCCGGAGAGGCGCGTGATCGTGGCGCCGACGGCGTTCTCGGCCCGTTTTATCATCGGCTCGAACATGACACGTCACCGCGATTGGATGAAAGATTACGCGCCGGGCCGGCTTATTTGCCCAATCTCCAGAAGGCGCCGAAGATGAAGCCGGCGAAGGCGGCGAGCATCACAGTTGTCGTCGGCTGCGAACGCGCAGACGTCTCGATCGCCGAGCGGAAATTGCCGAGCACCTCGCCCGTGCGCTGCGCCGCCTGTCCGCTGCGCTCGGTGACGGCGTTGAGCGCCGCATTGGCTCGGCCCATGCCCTGCTGAACGGCGCGCCCCATCTGCTCGGCGGCGGTCGACGCCTGTTCGGCGATTGCGCCTGTCATTTCGCCGTGCCCATTGTGTTGGCGCTGTTGCACATTGCGTTCCTCGGCCATTGCCGCCTCCGACGGTTCGAGCAAGTGGCGAGATAACGCGAGCCCGCGAGAGATGTTCCGGACAGCGGCAGGCGCGGGAGCGCCTTTGACCGCAGCGGCTTCAGGCGCCCCGAACCAGCGCCAAAAACTCCTCGCGCGTCCGCGGATCGTCGCGAATGACGCCGAGCAGCTTGCTCGTCGTGAGCTGAGAGCCCGGCGTGTTCACGCCGCGCAGCGTCATGCAATTATGTTCGGCCTCGATCACGACGCCGACGCCTGCGGGTTTGAGAATGTCCTGGATGGCGGATGCGATCTCGGCCGTGAGCTTTTCCTGAATCTGCAGGCGGCGCGCGAAGCCGTGCACGACGCGCGCGAGCTTCGAAATGCCGACTACGCGGTTCGTTGGCAGATAGCCGACATGCGCCCGGCCCAGAACCGGCAGCATATGATGCTCGCAGAAGCTCACGACGCGTATATTTTTGAGAACCACGAGCTCGTCGTAGCCGCCGACCTCCTCGAAGGTGCGCTGCAGATAGTCGCGCGGGTCGATGTCATAGCCGGAGAACAGCTCCTTGTAGGAGCGCGCGACCCGCGCCGGCGTCTCGATCAGCCCCTCGCGATCGGGATCGTCGCCCGCCCATTCGATGAGAACGCGCACGGCCGCTTCTGCATCCGCCTGGGTCGGCTTGGCCATTGGTTCAACTCTCCGGACCGCTTGCCGGGGGCGCGCTTTCCCAAAGAAAAACCGCCCCGTCGCCTTCACCTTGCGACGGAGCGGCTGATTTAGCAACCTGATACGGGGTTACTTATGGAATCACGCTGCGCGTGACGCCGCTGATCGTGGAGCCCACGGAGTTGAGCGTGCGCTTCATGAAGCCGAGGGGGCCGCCCTCGCTCTGAGGCGGCGGCGGCGGCGGCGGAGCGGGTTCCGGCGCAGCGGCGGCGACCGGCGCGGCCGACGCCACGGGCGCGCGCTCGGCCGGCGCCGGGCGGGGCTTTGCGTGCTTGGCTGCGGCGGCGGCCGGAGCGGCCTTCGGCTTTGCGATCTTGGCGGGCGCGGGCGGCTTGGGCGCCGGTTGAGCCGCTGGCGCCGCCGGCTCCGGCGGGGTGAACCGATTTGCGGGCGGCAGCGCGGCTGTTCTGGGCGCGGAAGGCGGCGTCAATCTCGCGGCGCCGGCGCCAGTCGACGAAAGCGCAGCCCCTGCCGCAGCGGCGGCGACGGGCGCGACAGCCTCGGGCGCCGCCGGCGGCGCCGAAACCGCCTCTACCCGCCTCGGGGCGGGCGCCGGCGCCGGAGCCGCGGGCTCAGGAAGCGCCGTAGCGGCCGCTTCGGGCGCAGGGGCCGTTGCAGGCTGGAGCTGTCCGTGAGCCGGCGCCTCTGCCGCCTGCGGCGGCGTCAATTCCGCCTTGTCGGTCGTTGGAGTTTCGATGACGGGAGTGAGGTCCTTCGCCGGTTCGGCGGCAGGCGGCTCGAGCGCCGCCTCACTGGCGCCGGGCGCCAGGGCCTCAGGTTCAGCCGGCAAGCTCAGATCGGCGACCGGGTCTTCCGCCGGGCGCCACTTGGTCAGCGTCCAGCCGAGGCTCGCCACGCCGATCGCGATAACCGCCAAGGAAACATAGACAAGCTTTCGGCGGCCGCCGCTCGCCTCGCTTTCAGCGACGGGAGCCTCGCCTTCTCCAGAGGACGCTACAGTCCAGCCCTCCGCCCCGCCCAGCGCAGGAGCGACCGGCGGGGGCGCAAAATTATTGGCGAGAGGGCGCGCGATCGGGGCGTCGGCGGCAAAAAGGCGCGGCGCCTCCAGAGCTGCGCCGTCCAGCGTCGCGGCGGTGGCTTCGGGCGCAAGGCTGACTGCTGGCGCCTTGGAAGCGCCGACCGGCTCGCTCTCGCGCTGCAAGAGTTGCTTGAACTCGGCGAAAGCCGCCATGAGTTCCTTGTCGTCGGCCTGTTGGGTCATGGCTACTCACTTAGCTGACGTCGCGCGCCGCCCTGTTCGCGGCGCTATTCCAAAAGCCGATCTCGGCGCTGACCAAATCTGGCGCGGGCCAATCCGGCTCATTCGTTTTCCGAATCGAAACCATAAATTGTGGCGGTTATTCGCCTCTTAAGCCCAGCTGCCGCCGGAACGTCGCCGCGGCGCATGCGTTTTGGGCCCATCGGCGGCGTCCCAAGAGCCCGCCAAGCGATCAGGAGACCCGACATGGATTGGAACCGCATTGAAGGCAACTGGAAGCAATTCAAAGGCAAGATCAAGGAACAATGGGGGCAGCTCACCGACGACGAGATCGATAAGATGGAAGGCAGCCGCGAAGTCTTTGAAGGCAAGATCCAGGAAAAATATGGAATTGGCAAGGATCAGGCGAAGCGCAACGTCGACGATTGGCTGAAGACCTTGCACTGAAGCAAAAGGCGGCCGACCAACCGGCCGCCTTTCTTTTTGCTTATTTCGTTCCGTATTTCTTCCAATAATCATGCGCCGCGTCGGCCGCGCACACTGCTTCCATCGAACGATACATCGTGCCGGACTGGTTGCGATATTTTTTTGCGCAGGCGTCTTTTTTCCGGCTGTAGCTTTTCTGCTGGGCGGGTTTCAGGCTCGACAGAAAGGCTTTTTCGCAAGTCTCCGTCACCATTGAGCCCCGCTGAATGTCGGCGGTCGATCCCCAAAGACAGGCCTCATAAAGCTTGTGAGCCTCGCCGCAATTCTTCGCTGCGGCGACCTTGGCCTCCTGCGCCTCGAGATCGGAACAGTCATCGGCGGCGGCAGGGAGGACCCAGAACGCCGCCAGCAGGCAAATCGACATGAGGTTCGTTTTGCGCATTCAAGTCTTCCTAATTGGCGGTTCCCATCCGATACCATTTCTGTTTGAACAGCTCGCATTCGGGGATGTCATTCCCGGCGGGCTGAAAGCCAGACCGGGAATCCAGAGCCACAAAAGCGCTGGTTTTGCTCTGGATTCCCGATCGCTCGCTTTGCGAGCGTCGGGAATGACACCGAGCCAATCAAGCGGATCTCGTATCACCCAGGGCGCGAGGCGCGACGACAAAGCGCAGTCCTATCTGGAACGAATGTAAGCTATCCAAATTGACGCGCCCGACGCGCTCTTCCTACTATCGAGCTAGGCAGTTTACGACGCGAGCGGCGATGCTTCCCCATTATTCCAAAGGCCGGGCCCTGATTTTTGCGCTTGCCGCGCTCACTTGGCTCGCCCCTAGCGGCGCCATGGCGCTCGACTCCGACGAGGCGGGCCTAACGCCTGTCGAGCGCCTGGGAAAGCGCGTTTTCGAGGATAAGACCCTCTCCCGCCCCGCCGGCGTCTCCTGCGCCTCCTGCCATGATGCGGCGACCGCCTTCCAGGGCTCCAACGGCTCGCCGGTCCCAGCCGTCGCGCGCGGCTCACAGCCCAATTCGCTCGGCAAACGCAATACCCCGACGATCCTCTACGCCTCTCTCGCGCCGCCCTTCGGCTTCATCGACGACAAGGACGAGGAGACGGGCAAGGTCGAGAAAGTCCCCGCGGGGGGCCAATTCCTCGACGGGCGCGCCAACGACCTCTTGGCGCAGTTCGAAGGCCCCCTGCTCGATCCGCTGGAGATGAACGCGCCCTCCAAGCGTTTCGCTGTGGAGGCGATCCGCGACGGCGCTTACGCGTCGCTCGTGAAGGAAGTCTACGGCGAGAAGATCTTCGACAATCCCGACGCCGCATTCGAGAAGCTCGCGCAGGCCGTCGTCGCCTATGAGTCGAGCGCGCGCTTCCATCCCTTCGCCTCGAAGTTCGACGACTATCTGCGCGGCAAGGCGGAACTGACGGCGATCGAGAAGAAAGGCTTCGCGCTTTTCAAAGACCCCAAGAAAGGCAATTGCCTCGCCTGCCACGTCGGCAAGGAAGACTCGCGCGACCCGAAAGATTGGCTTTTCACCGACTACACCTATGACGCGCTGGGCGCGCCGAAGAACGCGGCGATCGTGGCCACGGCGAATGCGCCCGACCTCGGCCTGTGCAAGCGACCGGGCCTCGAGAAGCTGGCGCCTGCGGGCTTCGATGTCGGCAGCGTCTGCGGGGCCTTCAAAGTGCCGACCCTGCGAAACGTCGCCGTGACCGGCCCTTACTTGCACAATGGCGCATTCACGAAGCTGCGCGACGTCGTCGCCTTCTATGCGACGCGCGACACCGATCCGGCGCGCTGGTACCCCAAGGCGGAAAAGTTCAACGATCTGCCGGCCGAATATCGCGCTAATGTGAACACGAAAGAAGCGCCTTACGACCGTAAGGAAGGGCAGAAGCCGCGTCTCTCCGAGAAAGATATCGACGCGATCGTCGCTTTCCTCGAAACGCTGACCGACAAGCCTCAGGTGGCGACCAAGCCATAGCGCGCAAGCGCGGCGCGCAATTGCGCGTCGGGTTTCGCCCCGCTGGTGAACACCGCGCTTGCCTGCCCCGTCGCGGCGAAAGTCTCCTCATAGCCCGCGTCCCGCAGCAATTGATCCACGCGCCGCGCAATCGCCGGCGCCGGGTCGATCCAGTCGACGGGCCAGGGCGCGAGGCGGCGAAAATCCTCGATGAGCAGCGGATAATGGGTGCAGGCGAGCACGACGGCGTCGGTGCGCGCGCCGCCCTCCTCCTTGAAGCAGGGGGCGATTTCGGCGCCGATATCCTCGTCGCAGACGCCCTGCCCCTGCATCCTTGCTTCGGCAAGCCGCGCCAGCATGGCCGAGCCGACGAGCGTCACGCGGCAATGCGCGGCAAATTGCGCAATGAGGTTCTGCGTGTAATCCCGCGCCACCGTGCCGGGCGTGCCGAGCACGGAAATCAGATGCGAGCGCGAGCGCTCCGCCGCCGGCTTGATGGCCGGGACCGTGCCAACGAAGGGGATGTGCGGCCAGTGGTCCCGCAGCGCCGGCAGCACGATGGTCGAGGCCGTATTACAGGCGATGACGACCATATCCATATCCGGCGCGTGTTTGGAGATGAGCTCCTGCATCACCTGCGCGACGCGCTTTACGAGGTCGGGCTCTTTCCAACCGCCATAGGGGAAGCCCGCATCGTCAGCGCAATAGACGTAATCCGCGCCGGGCCGCAGCTTGATGATCTCGGAGAAGACGGTGAGGCCGCCGAGGCCGGAGTCGAAGACGAGGATTTTTGGACGTCGGGTCATCGGCAGTTGTCAAAAAGTATCGGCAAATCTACCAACTCCATCCCGTGTTGCTCGCCGACGTCGACGCGATTTTTCGCTGCGCTTCCAAGGATGGAATGTCGGTGGAAAGCCTGTGCTCACTGCAGATTGAGCTGCTGCTCCACTCGGCGCAAGCGCGCTTCAAGCTCGCTAATGATGACGCCGTGACCAATGACGGCCGAGTGATATTCCACAACGGCGCGACGCAGCCCAACGATCTGATCGCTTAATTCTTTGCGCGTGACGCTGATTTTCTCATCCAGCGTGTGGATGTCTGATGCGACGTCCGCGCGTAGGGAATGCACCTCGGCGCGCAGGTCGGCGATATCTTCCTTGGTCGCCATATTGGCGCGCATCTCGCGGAGCAGATGCAGGACCAGATTGTCTTGTTCGTCGGCCATCGGCTGGCGGCTCCACTCGACGCCAAAGTGTTTTCCACGCCTCCAATATAGCTGATATCGGCGCGACCTCAAAACAGGCTCAAATAGTCTTGGATTTAAGTCGGGACGACAGCTTGGGGCCGTCCCGTTTAGTCGGAATTGCGGACTAAGCCCCTTGCAGGCCTTCCGCTTTCTCGAGAGCGCGCAAGGGCCGGGCGGCGCGACGGCTTCACATATTTCAGATGCGCAGTGCGCCGAGCCGATCAAAACGGCAGGTTGAACACGCGCGCGGGCTCCAACGCGCCCTCGATAACCTCGCCGAAAGCCACCGGCACGCCACCGCAGGCCGCATAGACAACGCCTTCCGCCGGCGCGTCGCGGCCGCGCAGGATCACCGAGCCGCCGCGCCGCAGCCGCGCCGCCGTATCGCGATCGACGACAACGCAGGGAAGCTCCGAAAGGCCCGCCTCGACGGAAAGCATCGCATCCGCCGCCATGCCCTGCGCTTCGATCTCGTCCAGCGTGTAGGAATCTTCTTCGATGAAGGGCCCGACGCGCGTGCGGCGCAGCGCCGTGACGTGGCCGTAGCAGCCCATCAGCCGCCCGAGGTCGCGGGCGATCGCGCGCACATAGGCGCCCTTGCCGCATTCCATGAAGAAGACGGTCTCCCCCGGGGAAAAGGCCTCGATCGTCAGCGAATGGATGGTAACGGCGCGAGCCTTGAGGTCCACCTGCGCGCCATCGCGCGCCAGATCATAGGCGCGGGCGCCGGCGATCTTGATGGCCGAAAACTGCGGCGGCGTCTGGAGAATGTCGCCCAGAAACTGCGGCATGAGCCCCTCGATCTCGGCGCGCTCAGGCCGCTTCTCGCTGGTGCGCGTGATCTCGCCGTCGGAATCGTCGGTGTTGCTCTCGGCGCCCCAGCGCACGGTAAAGCGATAGGCTTTCTCACCGTCCTGCACGAAAGGAACGGTCTTGGTCGCCTCGCCGAAGGCGACGGGGAGGATGCCCGACGCCAGCGGATCGAGGGTGCCGGCGTGGCCGGCCTTCTGGGCGTTGTAAATGCGCTTCAGGCGCGAGACCGCCTGCGTGGAGGTGAGGCCCACGGGCTTGTCGAGCACCACCCAGCCGTCGACGACGGCGCGATTGGATCTTTTCTGACTCATGATCTTCTTCAGGCGTTGTCCTGAGCGTCGTCGTCCGACGCTTCGAGGTCGCGCTTGACGCGCTCGGAATTGAGGATCGCGTCGATGCGCGACACAGTGTCGAAGCTGTCGTCGATGCGGAAACGGATGTCCGGCGCAAATTTCAGGTTCAGCTCATGCGCGATCTCGCCGCGCAGGAATTTCTTGTGGCGGTCGAGCGCGGCGATGACCTCCGGCTCGTCCTTGCCGCCGAGCGGCATGACGAAGATCGTCGCGAGCTTGAGGTCGGGGCTCATCTTCACGCGCGCGACCGTGACCACATGCTTTTCGAGCACGGGGTCGTTGATATCGCCGCGCGCGAGCATCCGCGCCATGGAATGGCGCACGAGCTCTCCCACGCGCAGCATGCGCTGCGACGGCGCGGAGCCGGCTGAATGATGGGATCGGGACATGGCTATGTTTCTGATCTCAATGTCGCTTGGCGAACGCCGTTACGAGCGAAGCGAAGCAATCCAGAAAAGCGCCATCGGCTCTGGATTGCTTCGTCGCTTTGCTCCCCGCAATGACGCGAAGGCGCGGGCGTTCTCGGAGCGGCCCTGTTACAGCGTCCGCTTGATTTCCTCGACGCGGTAGCACTCGATGACGTCGCCGGCGCGCATGTCCTGGTAGTTCTCGAAGGCCATGCCGCATTCCTGGCCGGCGTCGACCTCCTTGACCTCGTCCTTGAAGCGCTTGAGCGTCGACAGCTTGCCCTCGTGCACCACGACATTGTCGCGGATGAGGCGCACGCTAGCGCCGCGCTCGACCCTGCCGTCGGTGACGCGGCAGCCCGCGACCTTGCCGACCTTCGAAATGTCGAACACTTCGAGGATCTGCGCATTGCCCAGCATCGTCTCGCGCAACGTCGGCGAGAGCAGGCCCGACATCGCCGCCTTCACGTCATCCACGAGGTTGTAGATGATGTTGTAGTAGCGGATCTCGATGCCGGCGCGTTCGGCCGCTTCGCGCGCTTCCTTGTGGGCGCGCACGTTGAAGCCGATGACCGCGGCGTTCGACGCCTCGGCGAGCGCAATATCCGATTCGGAGATGCCGCCGACGCCCACATGCACAAGGCGCGCGCCGACCTCATCCGTGCCGAGCTTCTCCAGCGCGGCGGCGATGGCTTCGACCGAACCCTGAACGTCGCCCTTGATTACGAGCGGGAATTCCTTGCGGCCCGCCGTCTTGAGCTGGTTCATCATGTCGGAGAGCGAGCCGCGCGCCGTGCCGCCGCGGGCGGCGAGCTTGTCGCGCTTCATGCGCTCGCGATACTCGGTGATCTCGCGGGCGCGCGCTTCCGACTCGACAACCGCGACGCGGTCGCCAGCCTCGGGCGTGCCGTTGAAGCCGAGAATCTCCACCGGGAAGGACGGGCCAGCTTCCTGGCGCGTGGCGCCCTTGTCGTCGAGCAGGGCGCGGACGCGGCCCCATTGCGTGCCGGCGACGATAATGTCGCCCACATGCAGCGTGCCGCGCTGGACGAGCATGGTCGCAACCGGGCCGCGGCCCTTGTCGAGACGCGCCTCGATCACCGTGCCCTCGGCCGCGCGTTCGGCGTTGGCCTTGAGGTCGAGCACCTCCGCCTGGAGCGCAATGGCCTCGAGCAGCTTGTCGAGATTGGTCTTCTGCTTGGCGGAGACTTCGATTTCGAGCGTCTCGCCGCCCATGCTTTCGACCTGCACCTCATACTGCAGAAGCTCGGTGCGCACGCGCTCGGGCTTGGCGTCCGGCTTGTCGACCTTGTTGATCGCGACGATCAGCGGAACGCCCGCCGCGCGGGCGTGATTGATGGCTTCGATCGTCTGCGGCATGACGCCGTCATCGGCGGCGACGACGAGCACGACGATGTCCGTCACCTTGGCGCCGCGGGCGCGCATGGCGGTGAAGGCGGCGTGGCCGGGCGTGTCGATGAAGGTGATCGGCTGGCCGCCGGGCGAGGTCACCTGATAGGCGCCGATATGCTGCGTGATGCCGCCGGCTTCGCCCGCAACCACATTCGCCTGACGGATCGCGTCGAGCAGCGAGGTCTTGCCGTGGTCGACGTGGCCCATGATGGTGACGACCGGCGGGCGCGACTCGAGGTCGGCCTCGGCGTCGGGCGTGTCGAACAGGCCCTCCTCGACGTCCGACTCGGCGACGCGCTTGACGGTGTGACCCATCTCCTCGGCGACGAGCTGCGCGGTGTCGGCGTCGATCACATCGGTGATCTTGTGCATCTCGCCCTGCTTCATCAGCAGGCGGATGACGTCGACGGCGCGTTCCGACATTCGGTTGGCGAGTTCCTGGATGGTGATCGTCTCGGGGAGGATCACCTCGCGCAGCACCTTTTCCTTCTGCTCGACCTGCCCGCGGAACAGACGCTGCTGACGCCGTTTGAACGAGGCGACGGAACGCGTGCGCTCCTCGTCCGTTCCCGCGGTGGCGGTCGAGACGGTCAGACGGCCGCGATCCTTCATCGCGCCGCCGCGCGAGGGCGCGGGACGCGGCGGCGTCGGCGGCGTGAAACCGCCAACGGTGCGGGCGGGCGGACGGCGGATCGTCGTCGTCTCGACCTGGCCCGGCTGACCCGGTCGGGCGGCAGGCGCCGCAGGCCTTCCGGCCGGCGCGGCGGCCCTCGGCGCGGGCGCGGCCGGCCGCGACGGCGCGGCGGGAGCCGCGGCGTGCTGCTGGTCCTGCGGCAGGCGACGGCGGGCCTCGTCCTCGGCCTTGCGCTTGGCTTCCGCCTCACGAGCGAGGCGCTCTTCCTCTTCACGCTTGCGCGCTTCGGCGGCGGCGCGTTCGGCGCGCTCGCGCTCCTCGCGCTCGGCGCGCGCCTTGGCTTCGACCTCGGCGCGGCGTCGCTCATCCTCTTCGCGCGAGCGGGCGTCGACCAGCGCGCGGGCGCGAGCCTCGCGCTCCTCATCGGTCAGCGCACGCAGCACCATGCCGGCGGCGCCGCCACGCGGCGGCGACGGACGCTCCTGCCGCGGCGGCGGAGCGGAGGGCTTCGGGGCGGCAGGCGGGGGCGGCGCGGCAGGCGCAGCCGCCGCCGGCTTTTGCGGCTCGGGATGGCCCGGCGCGCGGCGCTTCACCTTCTCGACCACGACCACTTTCGAGCGGCCATGGGAGAAGCTCTGGCGCACCATGCCCTGCTCCCCCGCCGGGCGCTGCTTCAGATGCAACGTCTTCGACGGCGCGGCAGTCACAGTCTTGTCGCTATTTTCGCTCTCACTCATCCAGCTTCCGATCCTCGGCCGCTTCCGACCCGCTTTTTTCCACAGTCTCGTCCGGCCGCTCGCCAGCGTCCGGTTGTTCATCCCGCATCATCTGCGCCGCGAGGGGCGCGCCGTCCAGCGTCATGCCCCTATAAGCCGCCAGCCGACGGCACCGCGAAAGAAAACTCGTGCCCGGTCCGCCAGAGGCGACCGCTGCATGTATCACATTTGTGCGACCTAAAGCCAAATCCAATTGGCTCGACGTAAATAAGCCTATGATCGGTGGAACGCCATCGTTTTCCCGATTCGTCGCGACCTCGCCCCGGCGCGCGCTTTGTCGCAGCTTGCGCTTGCCGTCGGCGCCGCCGTCGCGCGCCTCGAGGAGCGCGCCGACGGCGCCCTTCTCGAGCAAATCCGCGACCTTGTTGAAACCCGCCGTCACCGCGCCCGCCTTGTTGGCGAGCGCCAGCATCTGCAGGCAATCAGCTTCGAGCAGGCGATCGACGTCCTCCGCGAGTTGCGGCGGGGTTTCCACCTGCTCCTTGAGGCTGCGCGCGAACATGCGCTTCTTCGCCGCCTCCGCGACCAGCGCGGCGCACGCGCCGACCCACACCCCCCGGCCCGGCAGACGCGCGCGAATGTCCGGCGCAATGACCCCATCGGGCCCGCGCACGAAGCGGATCATCGCCTCCGGCGGCTCTCGCCGCCGCGTGACGATGCAGGTCCGCTCGGACTCGCGCTCTTCTTTCGCCAAGGCCGTCACCGTGCTTATTCGCCCTCCGCCTCAGCCGCCTCGGTCGCCTCGCCGGCGTCGACCGCTTCCTGGGGCTGCTCGATCCAGCCGGCGCGCACGCGCGCGGTCATGATCATCGCCTCCGCCTCTTCGCGCGACAGATCGATGCCCGTGAAGAAGCCGTCGTGCTTCTTGGTCTCGCCGTCCTTCTTCTCGGTCCAGCCGACGAGATCGTCGGGCACGCAGCCCGCGAAATCTTCCATCGACTTCACGTCGTTCTCGCCGAGCCTGACCAGCATCGCGGTGGTCATGCCGTCGATCTCGCGCAATTCGTCGGAGACGCCCATTTCCTTGCGGCGGTTCTCGTTCTCCTGCTCCACGCGCTCGAGATAATTGCGCGCGCGCATCTGAATCTCGCCCGCCGTCTCCTCGTCGAAGCCTTCGATCGAGGCGAGTTCGGGAAGCTCGACGAAAGCCAGCTCCTCGACCGAGCGGAAGCCTTCCGACGCCAGCAGCCGGCCGACAACCTCGTCGACGTCGATCGCCGACATGAAGACGCGCGTGCGCTCCTCGAATTCTCTCTGGCGGCGCTCGGATTCTTCGGCCTCGGTCATGATGTCGATGTCCCAGCCCGTCAGCTGCGAGGCGAGACGCACATTCTGGCCGCGGCGGCCGATGGCCAGAGACAATTGGTCGTCGGGCACGACGACTTCGATGCGCGACGAATCTTCGTCGAGAACCACCTTCACCACTTCCGCCGGTTGCAGCGCATTGACGATGAAAGTCGCGGCGTCCGCCGACCACGGGATAATGTCGATACGCTCGCCCTGCAGCTCCTGCACCACCGCCTGCACGCGCGAGCCGCGCATGCCGACGCAGGCGCCGACCGGGTCGATCGACGAATCGCGCGACACCACGGCGATCTTGGCGCGCGAGCCCGGATCGCGGGCGACCGACTTCACCTCGATCACGCCGTCATAGATTTCCGGCACTTCCTGCTTGAAGAGCTTCGCCATGAATTGCGGATGGGTGCGCGACAGGAAAATCTGCGGGCCGCGCTGCTCGCGCCGCACGTCATAGACATAGGCGCGCACGCGGTCGCCGGGGCGGAACATCTCGCGCGGGATCATCTCGTCGCGGCGAATGATGCCTTCTCCGCGGCCGAGATCGATGATCACATTGCCATATTCGACGCGCTTGACGACGCCGCTCACGATCTCGCCGATACGGTCCTTATATTCCTCATATTGGCGATCGCGCTCGGCCTCGCGCACCTTCTGCACGATGATCTGCTTGGCCGACTGCGCGGCGATGCGGCCGAAGTCGAAAGGCGGCAGCGTCTCGGAAATCCAGTCGCCGGTCTGCGCCGCAGGATTGCGCTTGCGGGCGTCCTCGATCGAAATCTGCGTGGCGTCGTTCTCGACCTTGTCGACGACGAGCAGCAGGCGCGAGAAGCGCACTTCGCCAGTGCGCGGATTGATCTCTGCGCGCACCTCGGTCTCCTGGCCATAGCGCGAACGCGCCGCCTTTTGCAGCGCATCCTCCATCGAGGCGATGACGATCGTGCGATCGATCGACTTCTCGCGCGCGACGGCGTCGGCAATCTGCAAAATCTCGAGTCGGTTGGCGCTGACGGCCATTATCAATCTCCCTCGGAGCGGGCGGCGCGAGGCTTTGCGGGCCCCGGACCTTTCTTGAATTGCGTTTGTACGCCGGCCGGAACCAGCGGCTTGGGCTTGTTCTTCTGCGGGCTGCGGAAACGGCCCGGCCCGCGGCGCGGGCGCTCGTCCTCCGGCTCTTGCGGGACGCCGTCTTCTTCCTCGCCCGCCTGCTGAAGCTTGCCGGCGCGCAGCGATTCGCGGATCAGCGCCTCGGTGAGCATCAGCTTGCCCTCGTCGAGATCGGCGAGCGGCACGGTGACGAGCTTCTCCTCGTCGGAACGCGCGTCGGTGCGCTCGATCGCCAGTTTGGCGCCGCGACCTTCGCCCTCGACGCCCTTGATGATCCCGCGAAAGCGCTTGCGCCCGGATTCCACCGGATGCGTCAGTTCGACGCGCGCCTCATGGCCGATCGCGCGGAGAAAATCGGAGATACGGACCAGCGGCCGGTCGACGCCGGGCGAGGAAACTTCGAGGCGATATTCATTGGCGATGACGTCGGCGACGTCGAGCTCGGGCGAAAGCGCCTGGCTTGCCGCCTCGCAATCGTCGATGGTCATGATCCCATCGGGCCGCTCGGCCATGATCTGCAGCGTCTGGCCATTCTGCTGCATCAGCTTGACGCGCACGAGCCGGAAGCCGAGCTGCGCCAGCACCGGCTCGGCGACATGCGCCACGCGCGCGGCGACGCCGGTCTCGGAGACGAGACGGGGCTCGTCGAGCGGGGCGTCGATGGGAGCGGCGTTTTGCGTCAAGCGTGTCTGGTCCTGTCTGTTGAGTCCGCCAATGCGAAAAGAGCGGGTCCCGGCGGAGGGCCCACTCTCAACGGCGACCATTCGAGGATGGTCGTTATGAGAAGGAAGTGGGGAGCTTATATACCGAAGGGGTGGGGGGAGGCAAGGAAAAGAGCGGATGGATAATGTCTTTCGTTGAGTTGCCGCTCGGCCGTAGGGGCTCGGTTTAGACAATTGCGGCGCTTGAAAGCGACTGAACGCCATCCACATACCATCCAGCAGGATGGCGGAGGAGGGCGATGGCAGAAATTCACAGGCTGCGCGATAGAGCCGGCGACACTGAAAAAATCACCGTGAACGTCGGATATGTCGATCTCGGCCATATCGACCTTCTGGTGCGCGAAGGTTTCTATTCGAACCGCACCGACTTCATCCGCACGGCAATCCGCAATCAGCTCACGACCCATTCGGACGCGATAAAGCAATCGATCGTCCGCAACACGCTGGAGCTGGGCCTGAGGCATTTCAGCCGCACGGAACTGGAAACCGTGAAGGCCGCCGGTCGCATGCTTCGCATACAGGTCCTGGGACTCGCCACGATCGCCGATGACGTCACGCCCGAATTGGCGCGCGACACGATCGAATCGATCACCGTTCTCGGAGCGCTTCAAGCAAGCCCACCGGTAAAAGCGGCGCTTTCAGACCGGATCGGCTGAACGCTACCCCTTCCCTGCAGGAGACACTCAATGGGATCGTTCTTCGGCGACACGATGAAAAAGGCTATGCGGTTGGTCCGTGACCAGGCGCCCGCGGAAGCGACTCGCATGCTGTTGCACGGTCTCACGGGGGAGCCCCCGCTCCCCGCCACTCAGCCTGCGCCGCAAGAGCCGGCCGCTCGAACCGCGCCGAGGATCGAACCGCCGGTCGACGCCGCGCCGGGCGGCGCGACTTTCGCGCGGGGCTTGCGAATGCCGCTCGGGGAGACTTTGGAGCGCCTGCGCAGCGGCGAGCTTCCAAACCTCGGCCTCGGGGCGGAGGCCCTCGCGAAGCTCGGCAAAAGGCCCCGTGTGCATGTGCCGGACGGCGCATCCTATCTGTCACGCACATTCGCCTGTCAGGCGGGGACCCGACCTTACAAGGTCTACGTCCCGAGCAAGATGCGCGGCGGAGCGCCATTGGTCGTGATGCTGCACGGGTGCACGCAGAACTCGGACGATTTCGCGGTGGGGACCCGTATGAACAGTCTCGCCGAAGAGCATGGTTTTATCGTCGCCTATCCCGAGCAGCCCATGACCGCCAATCAGCTCGGCTGCTGGAACTGGTTCAACCAGCAACATCAGATCCGTGGTTCGGGGGAGCCGAGCATTATCGCCGGCCTCACCCGCGCCTTGATCTTAGAAATGGGCGTCGACCATGAACGCGTCTTCGTTGCTGGCCTCTCCGCCGGCGGCGCGATGGCCGAGGTCATGAGCGTGACCTATCCCGACCTCTACGCCGGGGCAGGCATTCACTCCGGGCTGGCCTATGGCGTCGCGACCGATCAAGCCTCCGCCTTCGTCGCGATGAGCGGCAAATTTGCCCAGCACGGCGGGCGGCAAGCCAGGGACCGCGCGCGCACGATTATTTTCCACGGTGCGTCTGATCGTAAGGTCCATCCGACGAATGCAGAACTCATTCTCGCGGAGGCGCAAGCGGGCGTTTCCCATGGCCATCAGGAAACATTACGGCAGGGAGTGGCGAATGGGCTTGAATATAATCACACGGTTGTCGCCGATGTGAACGGCCTTCCGCAATTGGAATATTGGGCCATCGAGGGGTTGGGCCATGCATGGTCAGGTGGCGCGCCCGAAGGCTCTCACACTGAGCAACGCGGACCTAATGCGTCGCGCGAGATGGTTCGGTTCTTTCTGGAGCGGTGAGCGGTCGCGCGCTCGACATACGGTTCCGTGTCATTCCCGACGCTCGCACAGTCGGACAAACAGGAATTACCGCCGTCATTGCGAGGAGGCGGAGCCGACGAAGCAAACCAGGGCCGCATCGCTGCCCTGGATTGCTTCCCTTTGCTAGCAATGACGGGCTCTGAACAAAACCAGCGCTTTTGTGGCTCTGGATTCCCAGTCGGGCTTTCAGCCCGCCGGGACGCGAGCTGCTCAAGACACTTTAGCTGGGCAGTTCTATCTTGCAGCTATCGATCCCAACCTTTTTCGCAGCACCTCGTGCCTCTCACATGGGTGGCGCGTCCTGGCCAGCGCTTCCATCGCAAAGGACTTGCTTGGTTGTCGGCCCACAGCGGCATGCTATAGCTTCGAAAGCCCACCCTCAATTTCAGGTCGCAAAATGGTTTTCTTATCCGCGTGGAAACTTTTTTTCGCTGGTGCGGCCGCGTTGTTTGGCTTCGCTACTCTGATGGATAAGCTCTCGTCAAACGAGCTACGTTCGCGCCTGCGTGAAATGATGATTCGAGATCACAGTTTTAGAAAAATGGGTTTAAATGAGTTCACAATTTTCTTTATCGAGAACACCTTTGGAAGGTTTTTTATTGGAAATCATTTGTCAGTTGCGAACTTATTAAAATCATTATCAACTACAGTAGCCGCTCTAATATGCATAATATTCGTATATTCTATAATTTATGACACAAGCCCTTTTTATTTTTTTAAATTCGCAGATAGTCAACCTCAGAATCTAAAGGCTATCTATATTGTAATCGTTGTAGGAACAGTGATTCTGAACGATTTAACCAGCGTTCTACAAACTGCAATGTTTATGCGCTTTGCCAGTAGCATTCGATCTTTCACTGACATGTTATTTCTTGGATTATGCGACTTAATCATTACAATAAATTTGTTTGTCTTCATTTTTCCTATCGCGATGACTGCTATCTTCGAGATAGATGATGCGACAGGCAGAGTAGTTGACCTATATGTCAGCTCATCGATTTTGGCAGAACCAAAAGATAGCCAGGCTCCGAAGTCAAAGAAAAGGGGTGCGACAGAAAAGGTCAGCGAATCGGAAAATGACGCACCCAACATTCGCTTTGCAAATGACGCTTCTTTTGGAAGTGACTTCAAAGAATTTATCAAGCACAACTCGCTCCGAGTAGATGAATTCCAGATAGAGCCTTACGAAATGAATTTTTCTGGACAGAAAAATTCACTTTCTGGAACAGAAATATATATGACATCTAAGGGAATAAATTCAGATGAAATTAGCAACACTCTATGGAAGGCGTTTGACATTCAGCTAGACAACGCACAACCCCCAAAGGCAGAGGACAATTTAGAAGAATTTCTACGTGAAGGAAAGACTTTCAAGCATGGCACCCTGCGTCTTGCGAATGGCTTCCACAACCATCCAAATTTAAACGTCTACTTTGCAGCCTACGCACAAAGCCATGTTGTTCAAGATCAATTCCTAGCAATTCCATTTCTAAGGATAGCAGAACAATCTATTAGAGGGCTGATGATAAGATTTTCTCCGACAGAGATGGATATTCCATACAAGAAAGCAAAAGAGTTTATTTTTCTGTGCGATTCAAAATTAATTTTTGAGGATAGCATACCCAACGTTTCCGAGTGCACGACCTATGCTCTCGCCTACATAGGTCCAGCACTACGGCACATATATTACTGGTCAAGAATATCTAATCCTCCCGTTGGCCCCATTATGGTATCGGTGTTCGCGTCAACCGGATTGTTCCTAGCGATGCTGTTTTATGCGTCGCTCGCACTCTACGTCCTTTCGGCTGTCACTCTACGAACAACTTGGATACTAGGCGTCGGTCGTGGGTGGTTTGATTTGGAGAAAAACCCGTTTGCCGTCTCCGCAGGCATCATTATCGTCACTGTGCTTCCAATGGGGCTCATTCTCGGACAAGTCGTGTCAATGATACTAGAGCCTCATTGATTCCAACTGCTCGCCATCTCATACAGAACCCCTCCCGCCTCACTTCGCCAAAAAATTGAACGCCTCCGCCTCCGCAAACTTCCCCGAAACCTCTCCCGACAGTATCGGCTTGCCGCTCAAATCGAGCTTCATGGGCTTTGCGCCCGGCTCCAATTTCAGCCTGTCGAGGTCCACCCAGAAGATCGAGGGGCTGTAGGCGCTTTCGAAATAATAGCGCTTGGCCGCCGTGTCGGAGACGGTGCGCCAGATGGTCGAGGCGATGTTCGGATGCTCCTTATCCGAAATGCTCAGCGGCACGGAGATGGCGCGGATCAGCGAGAAGGTTGTGGCGGTGGCGAGCCGCGGGTCCTTCTCCTTGGCGACGGCGTTCAGATTCCAGCTCACGCGCGCGAAACGGTCGGCGGAGCGGGCCGTGCCGGGCAGGAATTTCTCGCCGTCGACGTCCTTCCAATAAGATTCGATCGCAAGCTGCTGGTCGAAACTCGGCGAATTGGTCATCACGCGATATTGCGCGCCATGGTGGATGACGAGTTTGCCGCCGATATATTCGAAGATCGCGCTGTCGCCAGAGGCGTCGGCGAGGGAGAGATGGGCGCCCGCCTTATTGCCGTCCGGCAGGTCTGGCGCGACGAGGACGAAGGGCTCTTTTTGCAGCGCCGCCACGGCCTCGCCGACCGAGCCGAAATTATCGAGCGCGTATTGCCCCCAGGCGCCGATGGAGAGCTTCGGCTTCTTCGATTTGGCGGCGTCGCCATAGTCGGCCTCGACGAGATAGAGCACATTGGCGACGAGGCCTGCGTCGTTCATGCCGTCGACTGTCGCGAGATTATAGAAGGAGCTGATGACCGAGCCATGCTTGGCGGTCCATTTGATCGCCCCCTGCCCCACGCCGCCGTCGCGCGCCATGCCCTTGGGGAAGGACCAGAGATCGGTTCCGGGGTCCACCATCCAGTCCATGGAGCGGCCGATTTGGTAGGACTTGGTCCCCGTCTCGTACAGGATGCGCGTGCAGGCCTTGGCGGAGAGGCCGGAAAAAGCGAAGGCTGAGATGAGGCACAGACTGAAAAGGGCTTTCTTCATCGCGTGATCCTCCATGAGGCAGGCACGCGCGCGAGCCTATGGCGAGAAGGTTAAGCCAACATCCACCATGCCGAAATCGGCGGTGAGCACGCCTTGCGCCGCAAGCGCGAAATGAAACGAGCCGAGGCGCCAATGGTCGGCGCTCCACGCTCCATCGCCCATCGTCACGCGCGGCGGATCGGGCGAGACGGCGAAACTGTCGAGCGCGCGGGAGAGCCCCTGGCCTGTGGCCTTCACCACCGCCTCTTTCAGCGTCCAGATGGCGAAAAACATCTCGCGCCGCGCATCGCCCTCGACAGCGCGCAGCAGCGCGACTTCCTGCGGCGCGAAGAAACGCTCCGCGAGCTTCATGCTTTCCGCGCGCCGATCCTCGGATTCGACGTCGACGCCGATCTCGAGGCCTTCCGTGACGGCGACCGCCACCATGCCGCGCGTGTGGGTGAGGCTGAAACGCAGATCGCGAGGCGGGTCGAGGAGAAAAGGCTTGCCGAGCGCCGTCGCCGCAAAGCGCCACTCATGTGGCGCAGGGCCGGCGCGCCGGGAAAGCTCCGCCCGCAATAGCGCATGGGCGGCGATGTAAGAATGGCGGTCTTCTTCAAAGGCAAAGCGCGCGGCGCGCGCGCGCTCCGCCTCATCGAGCAGTGCGGCGAGCGCTGGCCATTGTTCGGGCGCAACGCCCGAAATGTCCAGCGCCCGGACCGCGACGTCCACTTAGGAGACGCCGAGCTTCTTCTGCAGATTGGTCGACGACGTCGTGTATTGAAACAGCAGCTTCTTCTCGGGATAGATGTAGCGATGCGCCTTCTGCGCCGCGAGCGCGCCCTCGTGGAAGCCCGAGAGAATGAGCTTCAACTTGCCCGGATAGTAGTTGATGTCGCCGACGGCGAAGATGCCCGGATGGCTCGTCTCGAATTTCTCGGTGTCGACCGGAATGAGATTCTCGTTGAGCTGCAGGCCCCATTCGGCGACCGGGCCGAGCTTCATCGTCAGGCCGAAGAACGGCATGAGACGCTGGCAGGGGAGCTTCAATTCGCTTCCGTCATTGCCCTTCAGAAGCGCGGTGGACAGCTCGCCGTCAGCGCCCTCGACCGTCGTGATCTGCCCGAGCTTGAAGGAAATCTTGCCGGCCGCGACCAGCTCCTGCATGGCCGAGACCGAATGCGGCGCGGCGCGGAAGGCGTCGCGGCGATGCACCAGCGTCAGGCTCTTGGCGATCGGCTGCAGGTTCAGCGTCCAGTCGAGCGCCGAATCGCCGCCGCCGACAATCACCACGTCCTTGTCGCGGAAGTCCTCCATGCGACGCACGGCGTAGAAGACCGACTTGCCCTCATATTGCTCGATCGTGGGGATCGGCGGCTTCTTGGGCTGGAACGAGCCGCCGCCGGCCGCAACGATGACGACCTTGGCGAGGAAAACCTTGCCGGCGTCGGTGGTGAGGCGGAAGGCCGGCTTCTCGGGCGTGCCGAGCGAGGTGAGCGTCTCGACCATCTCGTTGAAATGGAAGGTCGGATGGAAGGGCTCGATCTGCTTGAGCAGATTATCCGTCAGGCCCTGGCCGGTGATCTCCGGCAGGCCGGGAATGTCATAGATCGGCTTCTCGGGGTAAAGCTCCGAGCACTGGCCGCCGGCGCGCGGCAGAATGTCGATGACATGGCATTTGATGTCCAGGAGGCCCAGTTCGAACACCGCGAAAAGCCCGGCCGGGCCGGCGCCGACGATAACGACATCGGTTTCGATCGCGGCTTCGTTGACCTGGTTCATGTGTCAAATCCTCACATCAATGGCGGCGCGCATCGCCGCAGGCATTGGACGGCGAATGGGCGAATGCCCGCTCTCGGGTCGGAAACGGCCTGGCGAAGAAATCGGGGAGGATTTTCGAACGCGGCCAGCCGACCGGCGGATGAGCCATCCGCCGCCGCTCGCGTTCGTCTATAGCATTCGCCGCAAGATGCAACGCTAAACCGCGGCGCGGGGGGCGCCGCAATGGACCGCGCGCCCTCAGGCGCGCATTTTTAAGCGAGCCTGAAGGCTCGCGGTCCATTGGGGCGGTCCTTTTTTATCAGCCCTGCTGGGCGGGGGTCGTCACCACGAGCCCGTCGAGTTCCGGGCGCACGGTGATCTGGCAGCACAGGCGCGAATTCGGCTTCACGTCGAAGGCGAAGTCGAGCATGTCCTCTTCCATCTGCGAGGGCTTGCCGGCCTTTTCGACCCATTTCTCGTCGACATAGACATGGCAGGTGGCGCAGGCGCAGGCGCCGCCGCATTCTGCCGCGATCTCCGGGATGTCGTTGCGGCGGGCCGTCTCCATGACGGTGGAGCCGACCTCGCCCTCGACCGTGCGGGGCTGGCCGTTGGAGTCGACGAAGGTGATCTTGACCTTGGTCGGCGCGCCGCCGCCCGGTTCGGCGCCGTAGCGTGTCGCTGTGTCGTCGAAGCTCATCTTCACCATGACGCCCGTCTTCCCTGTGCGCAGTCAACGCCGAGGTTTCGCCAAACACCGCGCCCCCGAACGCATTCCGCCGTTCGGCCGCGCCGAACGCTCGATTTTTGCTGCGTTCGATTAGCATCGGCCCGTTTGTCGCGCTAGCCCCCAACAAGACTTCCGCGCATTTCCCAGGCGCCCCGCCGCGCGCCTTTTGGCCAAGAGAGTCCGACTCCCACCGCAGCCTCTCCCGAGAGCGCATTCCGCAAAGCGCGCTAGCGCCCGCGCGCCCAATCGGCCGTCTGGGCGAAGACCTGCGCCGCCGCCTGGGCAAGCGCGCGAACGGCGTCCGGCCCGATCGTTTCCGGCGTCGGCGCTTCGGCGGCGAAGCTGCGCCCCGCGCGCGTTGCGCCGCTGCTTTCGTCGACGATATAGGCGGCGATCTCCACGACAGCGACGTTGCGCGCCGCGTCGATCTCGAATCGCCGAATATCGGTCGCGAGCGCCCGGTTGCTTCCGTAGCCGATCCACGAAGCGGCGACGCCGCGGCGTTGCAGGGCCTCGATCATGCGCGCGCGCAGGAGACGCGGCAGAGGCTCCGACCATTGCGCGTCGGGCAGCAGAGCGACGCTGCCATCGGGAGCGCGCACGACCACGCGCGGGGAACTCGTCGGCGGCGTCGCGGTCGGCTCTCGGACCGCGAGAACAGGGCCGGCGGTCGCGACCGACACGGGGGGCGGCGCCACGGCGAGATCGAATGTTTCGCGCGGGGCCTGGACGCAGCCGGCGACAAAAAAGGCAAGGCCGGCAATAGATCCGCGCAATCTCGGCCTCGTGAAAATGCTCTCTCGCCCCATGCCTGGACGCCGCCCCTTCGCCTACCCGCCCGAGCCCGCGCGGCTTTGGCTTATCTAGCGCCGCCGAGCGAAGAAGACAAAGCCGCGCTTGGAGCGCATTCCGCGAAAGTTGGTAGCGTTTTGCGGAAAGAAGCGCTCCGTTTGAACAGCCTGCATGGGGGCTTGGTCAACGAGACCCGGTCGATTGGTTCAGCCCCGTCCCCGACGCTCGCGCAGTTCGGAAATTACCGCCGTCATTGCGAGGAGACGGCGCCGACGAAGCGATCCAGGGCCGCATCGCCGCCCTGGATTGCTTCGCTTTGCTCGCAGTGACGGGCTTTCGATTCAGCTTCAGCGGGCGCGATAGTCAGGCGTCGTCTGCGACGGACCCCAGATGAATTGCGAGGGGTCGCGCTCGATGGACTTGATCGCCTGGTCGAGCGTGTCGATCGCTTTACGGGCGTCGACCGCGAGCTGCTCATATTGCTTGAGGCCGTTCGTCGAGAAATTTTTGATATTGGTCGAAGCGCTGGCGACGTTACCCGTAATCGCCTTGAGCTGCTTGGGGTCGAGCGCCTTCAGCGTCTGCTCGCCCGCCGCCAGGAAGCGGTCGAGCCGCGCCGCGACGGGCTTCAACGAATGAGCGGCGTCGGCGGCGTCCTTGATGAAGGCCGAGATTTGGTCGGAGTTGTCCGAGAGGGTCTTGGTGAAAGCTTCCGCGTTTTTCAGCGTGCCCCGGATCGTGTCCTTGTTGTCGTCGAGAAGCGCGTCGAGCTTCACGATCAGCGCGGCGGCCTTGGTCGATAGCGACTGCACGTTTTCGGAGCGCTCGGCCTGAATCTGCGGGTAGCGACGCCCCTCCTCCGCGACGAGATCGGGCGCGCCGGGCGTGCCGCCGACCAGCAGCACGTCGGCGACGCCTGTGAAGCCGCGCGTCTCCAGCCGGGCGCGCGTATTGGCTTTCACCGGCGTATGCTCGTCGATCTTCACCAGAACGTCGACCTTGCTGGGATCGTTGTCGGAAATGGCGATGTGGGTGACCTCGCCGACCTTCACGCCGTTGAACAGCACGGAAGACCCGCGCGAGAGGCCGGAAACGGACCCCTCGAAGACGATCTGATAGGCGTCCTGCTTTCCGACCTGGCTCGGCCCGGAAAACCAGAAGACGAAACAGAAGGCCGCAAAAATCGTCGCCAGCGTGAAGGCGCCGATCAGGGCGTAATTGGCGCGGGTTTCCATCATCGTCCTCTTCAGTCGGGACCCTTCGCGGCGAATCGACCGCCGCGCGCCCCGTGAAAATAAGCCCTGAGCCAGGGATGATCCGATTCCAGCAGGGTGTCGAGCGGCCCCGCCGCAATCACTTTGCCATCGGCGAGCGCCGCGACCCGGTCGCAAATCGCGTAAAGACTGTCGAGATCATGGGTGACCATGAACACCGTCAGCCCGAGCGTTTTCTGCAGCGTCCCAATTAGTTCGTCAAATTCCGCCGCGCCGATCGGATCGAGGCCGGATGTCGGCTCATCGAGAAAGACGAGTTCGGGGTCGAGCGCCAATGCGCGGGCCAGCGCCGCGCGCTTGACCATGCCGCCCGATAATTCCGACGGAAATTTGTCGGCCGCGTCGGGTTTCAGCCCCACAAGGTCGAGCTTGAGCATGGCGAGCTCATCCATCAGCCGGGGCGAGAGATCGCGGGTCTCGCGCATCGGCATCTGGATGTTCTGCTTCACGGTGAGGCCGGAAAACAGCGCGCCGTTCTGGAACAGAACGCCCCAGCGCTGCTCGAGCGCCCGCCTTTCAGCCGGCGCCAGCGAGTCGCGATCCCTGCCGAAAATTCGGATGGAGCCGCCACGGGTCGGAACGAGGCCCAAAATCGCGCGGGTCAACACGGATTTGCCCTGCCCCGAACCGCCGACGAAGCCGAGCACCTCGCCGCGATAGACGTCGAGATCGAGCCCCTTCATCACCACCTTGTCGCCGAAGCCGACGATGAGGTCGCGCACGCTGATGATGACGTCGGCTGTCGCTCCGCCCGGGCCATTGTTGTCGAAAAAGCTCATAGAGGCCCGGCTAATAATGAATCGAGGCGAAAAAGATAGCGAAGAGGCCATCGAGCACGATGACCATGAAAATCGATTTCACCACGGAGGAGGTCACCTGCCGGCCAAGCGATTCGGCGGAGCCCTGCGTCGCCAGCCCATCGATCATCGCGATCAGCCCGATGACCAGCGCCATGAACGGCGCTTTGATGATTCCGACCATGAAGGTGTTGAACCCGATCGCTTCCTTGAGCAGTGAGGCAAAAGCTGCGGGGCTGATGCCGCCATAGCCCCAGGAAACCAGCATGCCGCCAAAGAGCGCCGACATATCGGCGATGAAGGTCAGGATCGGCAACGACAGGACGAGCGCCAGCACGCGCGGCGCGACGAGCACTTCGATGACGGAGAGGCCCATGACCCGCAGCGCGTCGATCTCCTCGCGCATCTTCATGGAGCCGATCTCGGCGGTGATGGCCGAGCCCGAGCGGCCCGCGATCATGATGGATGTGAGCAGGACGCCGAGCTCGCGCAGCACCAATATGCCGATCAGGTCGACGGCGTAGGTTGTCGCGCCAAACCGGATGAGCTGGTAAATGCCCTGCTGCGCGACAATGGCGCCAACGAGAAGATTGATGAGGATAACGATCGGCGCGCTACGCAGACCGATCAGCTCCATATGCGCGACGAGCGACGTCCCACGGAAACGGCGCAGATGCGTCGCGAGATAACCCAACACCGCGACGAATTCGCCCAGGAAGGCGACGCCCCGGTAGAACTCCTTCAGGCTGTAGACGATGGCGCGGCCGATATCCGACAGAAGCTCCAGCGCGAGCGGGCAAGGCTTGCGCCCCGGCGCTTCGAAATCGCGGTAGGCGGCTTCCTCGAGCAATATGCCGTGCTCGGGGCGCACATGTTCGAGCGCGACGCCGACATGCGATGTTGCGAGCGTGCGACGGGCGCGATTGATCAGCCAGGCGCCGGCGGTGTCGAGCCGAGAGACGCCGGAAAGGTCGATCGTCACGAAGTCGCTGCGGCGGCCGAAATCGACGACCTCCTGCGCTTTGTTCTCGAGCCGCCGGGAGGCAGCGAGGGTCCAATCGCCCGCGAGCGCCAGCCGCGCGCCGCCCTCGCGGGGCGAGACGTCCGGTGGAATCTGGGCGGCGTCGACTGCCATGTGGCCTCGTTCGGAAGGCGATTCAGCCTGAGCTTGCAAATGGTCTTAACTTCGTGACATGCGGTCGACAAGCGCGCAAGCGCACAGCATGAGCCGACCTACGAGCCCCCGGAGACGCCTTTGCGCATCGAGATGACTCTCGCCGTCGAAGCCTATCCCATCGCCGGACGCTTCGTCATCTCGCGCGGCGCCAAGACGCAGGCGCAGGTGGTCACGGCGACGCTGCGCGCCGGCGACGCCATCGGGCGCGGCGAATGCGTCCCCTACGCCCGCTATGGCGAGAGCGTCGAGAGCGTCGTCGCCGCGATCGAACGCGTGCGCGGCGAGATCGAAGCAGGCGCCGACCGCGCCGTCTTGCAACGGCTGCTGCCAGCGGGCGCGGCGCGCAACGCCGTCGATTGCGCCATGTGGGATCTGGAGGCCAAGCAATCTGGCCGGCCTGCCTCCGCCATCGCGGGCTTCGAGCGCCTCTCGCCGCTCGTCACCGCCTTTACGCTATCGGTCGGAACGCCGCAGGAGATGCGCATGGCCGCGCTCAAAGCCGCCGACCGGCCGCTTCTGAAGGTGAAGCTCGCCGGCGAGGGGGACGACGCGCGGCTCGCCGCCGTCCGCGAGGGGGCGCCGCATGCGCAGTTGATAGTCGACGCGAATGAGGCGTGGCGCGAGGAGACGCTGGTCGCGCAGCTCGACGCCTGCGCGCGCCATGGCGTCGCGCTGATCGAACAGCCCTTGCCGGCCGGACAGGACGGCATGTTGGCGGAAATCCCCCGGCCGATTCCCATCTGCGCGGATGAAAGCGCCCATGAGACGGCGTCCCTCGAGGCGCTCCGGGGCCGCTACGACGCGGTCAATATCAAGCTCGACAAGACCGGCGGCCTCACCGAGGCCCTGGCCATGGCGCAAGCGGCCCGCCAAATGGGATTCGAGATCATGGCGGGCTGCATGGTGGGGACGTCGCTCGCCATGGCCCCGGCGATGCTGATCGGCCAGATGGCGGCTTTCGTCGATCTCGACGGGCCATTGCTTCTGGCCAGAGACCGGCAGCCGGGCCTCGTCTACGAGGGCTCGACCATGACGCCGCCGCCCGCCGCGCTGTGGGGATGATTACATTCCCTGCTCGACCGGCTGGCCGGCGTTGAGCCAGGCGAGGATGCCGCCGCCGAAATGGGTGTTGCAGTCCCGCCGGCCGACGAGCCGGGCCTGCTCCATGGCCGAAACCGAACGCCGGCCAGAACGGCAGTAAATGACGACCTTCTGACCCGCGCCCGCGACAGGGAGCTTCGTCGGGTCGAAGCGCGAGAGCGGGTTGAACAGCGCCCCCTTGATATGGCCGGCGGTATATTCGTCGGCCTCCCGGACGTCGACGAGAAGGATCGAGCCGTCGGCGAGACCCGCCTTGAGCGCGTCGAGGCCGATGTCGTTGAAGGGAGAGGCGTTCATGAGCTTCGACTCCAGAGATTTCAGATCTACGGGACCAATCGCATGCGGGCGGCCCTTCCGTCCAGAGAGGGCGGGCGGCTGGATTTCTTAAGCACAAACCGGGCTATGAGAGCCGGCTGAGGGAATCCGCCTCAAAATTCAGCACAAGCCGCAACGTGGCATTTACGTTTCGAGGCCACAGTGGAGGACCCGAAAACAGCGCCGAAGGTCCGCCAAAAATGCAATTGCGCCATATCGCAAACCGCGGCCTGGAGGCGCCTGCTGCGAACGCCCTTCATTCATCCATTCTCAAAACGCCGCTCGTGACGCGGGAGCTTCCCGCCCCCCCGGTCGCCGCCGCGCCTGTCGCCGGTCCCGACCCTAGGGAGATTTTGTCGTCGATCGGCGAAGTCGTCTATGACTGGGAGATCGGCACGGATCGCCTGACCTGGGGCCCGAATCTCGGCGAAACCCTCGGGCCCATCGCCAGCGAAGCCCTCGACACCGGATTAGGCTATGGCGAGCGGGTCGCGCGGGAAAGCGGCGCCTCGCGCTACGACGCAATCATCCAGTCGGGCAAAACGGACACAGGAGAAGGCGTTCCCTATCAGGTGGTCTACGCCCTCGCCCAACCGCGTGAGCTCGGGCAAGGGCCGCTCGTTTGGGTGGAGGACACCGGCCGCTGGTTCGCCGGCCCGACCGGCAAGCCGGCGCGCGCTTACGGCGTCGTGCGGGTCGTCACCGAACGTCACGAGATGGAGCGCAAGCTCGCGCTGGGCGCGCAGATCGACCCGTTGACGGGCGTTTTGAACCGCGCCCAGCTCGGCGAGCATATCGCCCGCTTCCTCCAACAGGCGGAACGCTCGCGCAAGCCGTTCGCCGTGCTGCTGGTCGCGTTGGAAAATCTCTTCGCTCTGAATCGCACCTATGGATATGACGCCGGGGACGAGGTCATCGCGAGCCTCGCGCGGCGCCTGCGCGAGAATGTGCGCGCCTGCGACGTGGTGGCCCGCCACGCCGGCAATAAATTCGCTCTCGTGCTCGACAACTGCGACGCCGACGAAACGCTTTTCGCCGCCCAGCGCTTGCTCGACCTCGTCAAAGGCGCGCCCTTCGAGACATCCGCGGGGCCGATTCCCGCCTCGATCCGCATCGGCGGAGTCATCGGGCCGCGCGAGGGGCGAGTCCCCCATGTGCTCTTGCAGCGCGCCGAGGAGGCGCTCGACGTGGCGCGCCAGAACAATGGCAAGCGCTTCGTCGCCTATACGGCGTCGCTCGCGCGCGAGGACGCGCGGCTACGCTCGCTGCAGGTCGCCGACAGTATTGTCTCCGCGCTCAACGAGCGCCGCGTCGACCTCGCATTTCAGCCGATCGTCCACGCCGCGACGGGCGAAGTCGCCTTCCACGAGGCGTTGCTGCGGATACGTCTGCCGGATGGGACCGTGGCGTCGCCCGCGGCGCTGCTGCCTGTCGCGGAAAAGGCCGGGCTCGTGCGTCTGCTCGATCAGCGCGTCATGGAGCTTGCTCTGGAGCGGCTCGCCGCCGACCCTCAACTGCGCGTCTCGGTGAACTGCTCGGTGCTCACCGTGCTCGATCCGGAATGGCCGGAGCGCCTCAAGGCGGCGATCGCGATGAACCCGTCCGTCTCGGACAGGCTGATCGTCGAAATCACCGAAACGAGCCTGATCGAGGATTTCGAGACGACGCGGAACCTCATCGCCGTTTGCAAGGAACTGAACGTCAAAGTCGCGATGGACGATTTCGGCGCGGGGCATACCTCCTTCCGTAATCTGCGGGACCTCGACTTCGACATCGTCAAGATTGACGGCGCCTTCATCCAGAATATCACCAACTCACAGGACGACCGTTTCTTCGTCCGCACGCTGATCGACCTCGCGCGCCATCTCTCTCTCGAGGTTGTGGCGGAATGGGTGGAGGACGAGTCGACCGCGCGCATCCTGCGCGACTGGGGCGTCGAATATTTTCAAGGCGCGCTTTACGGCCGGGCGGCAGAGCGTCCCACGCTCGACGACAAGCGGACCGCGGCCAAATAGTACGATTTCGGTTTGAATGACGAGCCGCCCGTCATTGCGAGCGAAGCGAAGCAATCCAGGGCCGCTATAGCTGCCCTGGATGGCTTCGTCGCTTACGCTCCTCGCAATGACGGCGAGCGATAGGATTTCAAGCGATAGCCCGCGGGGGCGTCAGCCCGTGTTGCGCAGGCCGGCCGAGATGCCGTTGATCGACATCAGAATGCCCTCGCGAATCTCGTCGTCGATCATGCCGGCGCGGTGGCGGCGGATCAGCTCGACCTGGATGTAATTGAGCGGCGCGATATAGGGGAAGCGTTGGCGGATGGAGCGCGCCAGCGCCGGGTTGTCGGCAAGCCGCTCCGTCGTGCCCAATATCTGCGTCAGCGCGTCGATCGACCGCGCATGCTCGGCCTCGATCATCGCGAAAATGCGCTGCGCCAGAGCGCGATCCTCGACAAGCTCGGCGTAGTGCCGCGCGATCTGGAGATCGGTCTTCGACAGGATCATATCGATATTGGAGAGCAGCGAGCGGAAGAAGGGCCATTCCGCCGCCATGCGCTGCAACAGCTCGAGACGCGTCTTGTGATCCTCTTCGAGATAAGTCGCGATCGCCGAGCCGAAACCATACCAGCCCGGCAAGGCCACGCGCGCCTGCGCCCAGGAGAAGCTCCAGGGGATCGCGCGCAAATCCTCGATCTTGCGCGACGGCTTTCGCGACGCCGGGCGCGAGCCGATGTTGAGCGAAGCGATTTCGGTGATCGGCGTCGAGGCGAAGAAATAATCCACGAAGCCGTCGGTCTCATATACGAGGCCGCGATAGGCGGCCATGCCGGATCGCGACAATTCTTCCGCGATCTCCAGAAACTCCGGAGCGGGCGCCTTGTGCTGCGAGAGCAACGTCGCCTCCAATGTCGCGGCGACGAGCAGCTCCAGATTGACATGGCCGATCTGCGGATTGGCGTATTTCGCCGCGATCACCTCGCCCTGTTCGGTGAGGCGGATCTGGCCGTTCACCGTGCCCGGCGGCTGCGCCAGAATGGCGTCGTAGCTCGGGCCGCCGCCGCGCCCAACCGTTCCGCCGCGCCCATGGAAGAGCCGCATGGCGACATTGGGAATGGAGGCGAAAACGTCAGCGAGCGCGGTCGAGGCGCGATAGAGCTCCCAAATGCTCGTGAGAATGCCGCCGTCTTTATTGGAGTCCGAATAACCCAGCATGATGTCCTGCTGCGCCCCGGAATTGACGACGAGCCGGTGGATGCCCGGCAGCGCGTAGAATTCGCGCATGATCGGCGCCGCGTTGCGCAGATCGCCGATGGTCTCGAACAGCGGCGTGATGATGAGATCGGCCGCCACCGCCTCCGCGTCGCGCGGATCGAGCGTCCCGCGCATCAGGCCGCACTCCTTCTGCAGAAGCAGCACTTCCAGAAGGTCGCTCACGGTTTCGGTGTGGCTGACGATGTAATGGCGGATCGCTTCGTCGCCATAGAGGCGGCGCATCTCGACCGCGCGCTCGAAAATCTCGAGTTCGCTCATCGTGCGGTCGCTATAGACCCGATCCGGCAAACGCACAGGACGCGGGTCGGAGAGGAGCCGCATGAGAAGCTGCTGCTTTTCGGCCTCGGGCAGCGCGGCGTAGTCTTCCGCGACGCGCGCCGCCGAGAGAAGCTCCGAGAGCGTTTCTTCGTGACGGTCCGAGCTTTGGCGAAGGTCCAGCGTCGCGAGATGGAAGCCGAAGACTTCCACGGCGCGGATCAACGGCTCCAGGCGCTGCGAGGCGATCACTTCGCTGTGATGGACGCGCAACGATTCGTCGATCGTCACGAGATCGGCGAGGAGAGCCCAGCTATTGGCGTAGGGCTCGCCCGGCGCCAGCGCATGACGCATGGCCTGCTGGCCCGTGAGCTTCTCCAGCGTGCCGGCGAGACGCGAATAGACGCCGATCAGCGCACGGCGATAGGGCTCGTTGTCGCGATGCGGATTATCGTCGCCCGAACGCGCCGCAAGATCCTCGAGCGCCTTGGTCGCGCCGCCATAGCGCCGCGAGATCGACAGCTCGGCGCCGAGCGCATGCACCTCGGCAAGATAGAAGCGCAAGGCCGTCTCGCATTGCATGCGCAGCGCCGTCGAGAGCGAATCTGCCGTGACGTTGGGATTGCCGTCGCGATCGCCGCCGACCCAGGCGCCCATGCGCAGGAAGGGCGGGACGCGCAGCCCATCGAGCTTCGATTCGATATTGCCGTAGAGCCTCGGAATCTCGCGCAGGAAGGTGGAACGGTAATAGGATAGAGAATTCTCGATCTCGTCGCGCACGGTCAGGCGCGACTCGCGCAGAAGCTCGGTCTGCCACAATTGCGTGACGCGGGCGCGCAGCTCCATCTCGTTGCGCGTACGCTCCTTGCCCTTGAGATTCTCATGAGCGGCGAGCAGCGTGAAAATGGCGCGCTCCGCGTCGAGCAGGCTTTTGCGCCGCACCTCGGTCGGATGGGCGGTGAGCACGGGCGAAATCCAGCCGCGCGACAGCGCCGAGGCGATTTTGCCGGGCCCGATCGCCGCCTTGCGCAAATGCGAAAACGAGCGCGCGAGGCTCGGCTCGTCGAGCGTCCCGCCGTCGGCGAGCGCGCGGGCGCGTTCTTTGAGCGGGTGCAGATCCTCGGCGATATTGGCGAGATGCGAGAAATAGCTAAAGGCGCGAATGACCGACGTCGCCTCCTTGGCCGTGAGCGAACGCAACAAAGCGTCGAGCTTCGCGGCGGCGTCCTGATCCATGTTACGGCTGGCCGCGACGGACAGGCGGCGGATGGTCTCGATACGCTCGAAGGCCTCGTCGCCCTCATGCTCGCGCACAGCCTCGCCGAGCAGACGCCCGAGGAGGCGAATATCCTCGCCGAGAGGCTTCTCGGTCTTCGCCTCCGGCTCGACCGGGATCTTTGCCGGCGCTTCCTTGCTCTGTGCGTCGAGCTGCATGATTTACCCTTGAAACGAAACGCCCCACCCCGGGGATCGCTGCTGCTATAGCAGGCCCTGCGCCAGTTTTCGACGTGCACGGAAAGAGACAGTCTTTCAGACAAATGAACGCAAGGGCCAATTTCCACAAGAACTTGTGCCGCCAGGCTCCAGGCGATTCGCGCGCCGCTCTTTCTCCGCCGCCGGAACCCGGGCTCTCGCCGCGTAAAAAGCGCCCCCTCCCGCACGCCGCCCAAATCGGCTAAACTCTCCGTCTCGCGACCTTCCCCCGGAACAATGACAGAATGTCGGATTTTTATCGCATCAAGCGCCTGCCTCCTTATGTCTTCGAGCAAGTGAACCGGCTGAAGGCCAAAGCCCGCGCCGGCGGCGCCGACATCATCGACATGGGCATGGGTAATCCCGACCTGCCCGCCCCCAAGCATGTCGTCGACAAGCTCGTCGAGACCGCCGGCAAGGCGCGCACCGATCGTTATTCCGCCTCCAAGGGCATCGCCGGGCTGCGCCGGGCGCAAGCCGGCTATTATGCGCGTCGTTTCAACGTGAAGCTCGATCCCGAGACGCAGATCGTCGCGACGCTCGGCTCCAAGGAAGGCTTCGCCAATATGGCGCAGGCGATCACCGCGCCGGGCGACGTCGTGCTCGTGCCGAACCCCTCCTATCCGATCCACGCCTTCGGCTTCCTGATGGCGGGCGGCGTCATCCGCTCCGTGCCCTCGGCGCCGACGCCCGATTATTTTCCGGCGCTGGAGCGCGCCATGGCGCATTCGATCCCCAAGCCCATCGCGGTGATCGTCTGCTATCCGTCGAACCCGACGGCGGAGGTCGCCTCGCTCGATTTCTACAGGGATCTCGTCGCCTTCGCGAAGAAGCACGAGATTTTCATCCTCTCGGACCTCGCCTATGCGGAAGTCTATTTCGACGACGATCCGCCGCCCTCCGTGCTGCAGGTGCCGGGCGCGATCGACGTGACTGCCGAATTCACATCCATGTCGAAGACCTTCTCCATGGCCGGCTGGCGCATGGGCTTCGCTGTCGGCAATGAGCGGCTCTGCGCCGCGCTCGCGCGCGTGAAGAGCTATCTCGACTATGGCGCCTTCACGCCTGTTCAGGTGGCGGCGACGGCGGCGCTGAACGGCCCCGACGATTGCATCCAAGAGATGCGCGCCATCTACAAGAAACGCCGCGACGTGATGGTCGAGAGCTTCGCCCAGGCCGGCTGGCCGATCCCGGCGCCAAGCGCGTCGATGTTCGCCTGGGCGCCTGTGCCGGAGCGTTTCCGCTCGATGTCGAGCCTGGAATTCTCGAAGCTTCTCATCGAAAAGGCGGACGTCGCCGTCGCGCCGGGCGAGGGCTTCGGCGAGCATGGCGAAGGGTATCTGCGTCTGGCGCTGGTCGAGAACGAGCAACGGATTCGCCAGGCCGCGCGCAATCTGCGCCGTTTCTTCGACTCGGCGGATCAACTGCACAATGTCGTGCCGCTCGCGGCGCGGGGGTGATTGCGAGCCTGAAGGCTCGCGGTCCGATCCCGCCAGGACCGCGCGCCTTCAGGCGCGCACATCCCCACCCTGGCCAGAGACCGTCATTGCGAGGAGCGTAAGCGACGAAGCAATCCAGAGCCATGTCACGGCTCTGGATTGCGTCGCTTCGCTCGCAATGACGGAGAGGCGTCCTACCCCTGCCCGCTGACGCGCTCGATCTGCGCGCCGCAGCCGGAGAGCTTCTTCTCCAGCCGCTCGAAGCCGCGATCGAGGTGATAGACGCGATTGATCGTCGTCTCGCCGCGGGCGGCGAGCGCCGCGATGACGAGCGACACGGAGGCGCGAAGGTCCGTCGCCATCACCTGCGCGCCATCGAGGTGATCGGCGCCGGTCACGATCGCCGTGTCACCCTCGAGCTTGATGCGCGCGCCGAGACGCGCAAGCTCCTGCACATGCATGAAGCGGTTCTCGAAGATCGTCTCGCGGATGCGCGACGTTCCCTGGGCGCGGGTCATCAGCGCCATGAACTGCGCCTGCAAATCCGTCGGGAAGGCCGGGAAAGGCGCGGTCTCCACGTCGACCGGGGAAATGCCCGCCCCGTTGCGATAGACGCGCAAGCCCTCATTCGTCTCGGTGATCGTCGCGCCTGATTCACTGAGCGCATCGAGCGCCGCCTGCAGGCTGTCGGCGCGCGCGCCCGCAAGCAACACGTCGCCGCCGGTCATCGCTACAGCCATCGCGTAAGTGCCCGTCTCGATCCGATCCGGCATCACGGCGTGGCGCGCGCCGCCAAGAGACGTCACGCCCTCGATTTCGATCGTCGAGGTTCCTGCGCCACTGATGCGCGCGCCCATTTTGATGAGGCATTCGGCCAGGTCAACGATCTCCGGCTCACGCGCGGCGTTGCGCAGCACCGTGGCTCCGCGCGCGAGCGAGGCCGCCATCAGCGCCGTATGGGTGCCGCCGACCGTGACTTTGGGAAAGTCGATCTCTGCGCCGACGAGCCCGTCCTTGGCGTTACCGACCACATAGCCGTTCTCGATTTCGATATTGGCGCCGAGTTTTTCGAGCGCCATCAGCAGAAGATCGACCGGCCGCGTGCCGATGGCGCAGCCGCCCGGCAGCGATACGCGGCATTCGCCCATGCGGGCAAGCAGCGGCGCGAAGACCCAGAAGCTCGCCCGCATGCGCGATACAAGCTCATAGGGCGCAGTGACGTCGACGATGTCGCGCGCTGTGAAATGCACCGTGCGGCCGGAATTTTCCGTGTCGGTCGCGCGCTTCCCGGAGATGGTGAAATCGACGCCGTGATTGCCGAGAATGCGCTCGAGCTGCGTGACGTCTGCAAGCTGCGGCATATTTTCGAGCGTCAGCGTTTCCTTGGTGAGGAGCGAGGCGATCATCAGCGGCAGCGCGGCGTTCTTGGCGCCGGAAATCGGAATGACGCCGTTCAAGGGCGCGCCGCCGGTGATTTTGATCTTATCCATTAATCCTCGCTATCGCTTTTTTGCGCGGCCGCCTTCTGCGCCCGCTCGCGAGCTTTGCGGCGCGCCAAATTGGCGCGGAGCGCCGCGGAAAGCGCGGCGGCGTTCTTCTTGGTTCCGGCTTTGCCAGTTTTCGAGCCGGAATCCGCCTCTTTTGGGGCGCGGTCGGGCTCTTTCCCCTGTTCCGTCATCGCTCGTCAACCATGATAGAAAGCAAGGGCCTTCCTAGGCCTTTGCGGCAGGGGTGGCAAGCGCGGCGGCGCGCGGAGCAGGGCGGCCTGGACCGCGAGCCTTCAGGCTCGCCTTTTGCCTGCGAGCCTGAAGGCTCGCGGTCCAGGCCGCCCTGTTTACATCGCCTTCACGGCCAGCGTGCCGTTGATCCCCCCGAAAGCGAAGGAATTCGAGAGCGCCACACGGATCGGCATTTTGCGCGCCTCATTGGGGATGGCGTCGACCAGGCATTTGGGGTCGGCCTCCACGAAATTAATCGTGGGCGGCGCAACCTGGTCGCGCAGGGCGCTGATCGTCACGCAAAGCTCCAGACCGCCCGAGGCGCCCAGCGCATGGCCGTGAATTGGCTTGGTCGAGGAAACCGGCGGCGGCCGGTCGCCGAAAACGGCGCGCATGGCTTCGGACTCGGTGATGTCGTTGGCGTAGGTCGCTGTGCCATGGGCGTTCAGATAATCGACCGCCGAGGGCTCGATCCCCGCGCTCTCGAGCGCGAGCCGCATGCAACGCGCCGGGCCTTCGACATCGGCGCGCAGCGGATCGAAAGCGTCGCTCGTCGTACCGTAGCCAGCAAGCTCGCACAGCGGCGTCGCGCCGCGCGCCTGCGCCGACTCCAGCGTTTCCAGGATGAAGACCGCAGCGCCTTCGCCGAGCGTCATGCCGTTGCGCTTCATCGAGAAGGGCCGGCAGAAATCGGGGGTGAGCACCCGCAGCGCTTCCCAGGCGCGCATGGAGCCGTTGATGACGCAGGCCTCGGCGCCGCCGGCGACGGCGCGATCGGCGCGGCCGGCCCGCAGCATTTCAAACGCCTCGCCGATGGCCTGAGTCGCCGAAGAGCAGGCGGAGGCAAGCGCGAATGTCGGGCCTTTGGCGCCGTAGCGCATGCCGAGCGTCGTCGGCGCGGCGCTCGGGATGAGGCGCGGCACGGCGAGCGTCTCGGGACGCACGCCCTCGGCATACTCATGGTAGGAGGTGTCGTCGATCGTATGGGCCCCGCCGATGCCCGTGCCGATGACGACAGCCGTGCGCGGCCCGCCGATCTCCTTGCGCGCAAAACCCGCCTGGGCGACCGCCTCGTCGGCGGCGACGATGGCGTATTGGGTGAAAGGGTCGCAATAGGGCAGCAGCTCTGGCTCGATATGCGCGGACGCATCAAAGTCCGGGACCTGCGCCGCGATCTTGATGCGGCCCTGATAGGGTCGCGCGAGCTTCAGCGGCCGGACGCAAGACACGCCGTCCCGAGCCGCCGCCCACAGGGCTTGCGCCCCGACGCCCGCCGCCGACACGGCGCCCATGCCGGTAACGACGACCCGGCGGCGCGATTGGTTTATTGTCATGAAGCCTGATCCCCCCGTAGCCCCCTGTTGTGGTCCCGCCCTCAACTACGCAATATCAATCCTGTTAAAGGCGGTCGGCGATTCGACGCAAGCGAGGCGTTGACGCATCCGCCTTGCCTCAACCGCGCCCCTCCCCTATAAGCTCCCGCTCAGCGCCTGCGTTTCCGACACCCCTGGAGGCCAGCGGCGCTTTTTCTTTTTCTAAAGGACACCGAAAATGGCCGAGATGAAAACGCTCGCGGCCACGGTGCGCAGCGGGACCGGCAAGGGGGCCGCCCGCAGCGTTCGCCGTGAGGGCCGTATTCCAGCAGTGCTCTATGGCGGCGGCGAAGCGCCTCTACCGCTGTCGCTCGACAAGAAGGTCACGACTCAGTTGATCTTCGCGGGCCACTTCCTCACGACGATCTTCGAGCTCGAGATCGACGGCAAGAAGGAGCGCGCCATTCCGCGCGACTACCAGCTCGACGTCGTGCGCGACTTCCCGATCCACGTCGATTTCCTGCGTCTGAAGCCCGGCTCGCGCCTCAAGGTGAACGTGCCGGTCCACTTCATCAACCAGGAAACGTCGCCTGGTCTGAAGCGCGGCGGCTCGCTCAACATCGTGTATCACGCGGTGGAGATGTACGTGCCGGCCGACAACATCCCGGAGGCGATCGTCGCCGATCTGGCCGGCATGGACTTCAACGATTCGCTGGGCATGTCGCAGATCCCGCTGCCCGAGGGCTGCAAGCCCACGAATCCGGACAAGAACTTCACCGTGGCGAGCCTCGCCCCGCCGGCCGGCGGCGGAGAGGAAGCGGCTCCGGCCGCCGCCGCGCCCGCCAAGGGCAAGAAGTAATTACGACAAATCCCCTCTCCCGTGCGCGGGAGAGGGTGGCCCTCGCATCAGCGAGGGTCGGGTGAGGGTAATTCATCCGACGCGCCTTCCGCGCGACGCCTTCTCCCGCAAGCGGGAGAAGGGGAGAGCGTTAGGACCAATCCCATGCTGCTCTTCGTCGGCCTCGGCAACCCCGGCCGCCAATACGCCAAAAACCGCCATAACATCGGCTTCATGGCGCTCGAGGCCATCGCCCGTCGCAACGGCTTTGCGGCCGCCCGCGCCCGCTTCCAGGGCCTCGTGAGCGAAGGCAATATCGGCGGCGAGAAAGTGCTGCTGCTCCAGCCCCAGACCTATATGAACGAGAGCGGCCGTTCCGTCGGCGAGGCCGCGCGCTTCCATAAAATTCCCGTTGGCGACATTGTCGTCTTCCACGACGAGCTGGACCTCGCGCCGGCCAAATGCCGCATCAAGATCGGCGGCGGCGTCGCCGGCCATAATGGGCTACGCTCCATCACCGCCCATGTCGGCAACGACTACAAGCGGGTGCGCATGGGCATCGGCCATCCCGGCGATAAGGCGCTGGTGCATGGCTATGTGCTGAACGACTTCGGCAAAAGCGAGGAGCCCTGGGTCGAGGCGCTCTGCGACGCCATCGCCGACAATGCGCCGCTGCTCGTCAAAGGCGACGACAACGGACTGCAAAGCAAGCTGCATCTCGCCCTGGAGGCCAAGGGCTTCGACACGGTGAAGCGGGTCGGCGAAAAATGAGCCTTCGGCTGGTCGCGCTGCTGGTGGTTTTCATCGTCCCCGCCGCCGTCGCGCAGACGCCGCCCGCTGCGCCCGACACGGCCGCGCCGTCCCACGCGACGCAAAAACCCGTGCCCGTATTCGGCGACGATCACCCCGAGTGCGGGGAATGGAGCGACGGCTGCATCGTCTGCACGCGCGAGGGTTGCTCGTTGCCGGGCATCGCCTGCGTGCCGAAAGACCCCGCCTGCCGCAAAACCAAGTAACGGCCATCGAGACCACTTTGTTAAACGGCGGCTGAACGGCACCCTCAGCGGCTGTTCAGCCGGTTTGAACGAAACTCCAATCCATCGAGACACGATCTCGATCACCAGGAGTTTCAAGCGATGATCCGCAATCTTCTTCTCGCCGCCGCCCTCCTCGCCGCCGCCCCGGCCCTCGCCGAAGCGCCGGTCGCCAAGCCCACGACGTCCGCCCCGGTCGCGACCATGACTCAGGCGCCCTCCGCCAAAATGGCGGCCGAAGCCCAGCGCCTGGACCTCAATACCGCGACCGTCCAGCAGCTCTCCGAGGTGAAGGGCTTCAACAAGACGATCGCCGAAGCCATCGTAAAGGCGCGCCCGTTCAAACAGGTCGACGAGCTGGCGGCGAAGAAGATCGTCACCGGCGAGGTTCTCACCCAGGTAAAGGACCAGTTGATCGTCCGCTGAGACGGATGGAGAGCAAGCGCCCGCCGGTTCGGCGGGCGCTTTTGTTTGAGACGCAAGCTCCGAGTGAATTCCGGCGGTTCGGGCCGCCAGGCTCGAGAGAGCGCCCGGGATTGCGCTGTGGGTCCGTTGAAAGCGGTGGTAATTTTCCCTACCATCACGGCAAGGAGAGAACTGCGCGATGGGCAGGGTCGAAAAAATCAGCGTGGCCGTGACGGCGGAAATGGCGGCAATGATGCGAGAGGCCGTCGAAACCGGCGAATATGCCTCGGCCAGTGAGCTGATGCGCGAAGCGCTGCGGGATTGGAAGCTGCGCCGACAGCAGCGCGAGCAGGCAATTGCCGAATTAGGGCGGCTTTGGGATGAAGGGATGGAAAGCGGTCCTGCGAACGACGGCGAGGAGGCTTTCGCCCGACTGAGGGCGGACCTCTCGCCTAAGTTCCCTCAGAAATGAGTTTCAAGCTTCGGCCTCGGGCCGAACGCGATATCGAAGAGATCGTTTCATACATTGCCGAGGACAGTCCCTCGGCGGCGCTTCGATGGTTCGAAGGCCTCCATCGCACCTGCCAACGTCTCGCTGAAATGCCGAAGATGGGCGTCGCCCGCCCTGAAATCCGGCCTGACCTACGTGTCTTCGCCTCCGGCAACTATCTCCTGGCTTATCGTGAAGTTGATGACGGCGTCGAGATTGTGCGCGTTCTCCACGGCGCGCGGAAATGGCAGGAGCTCCTATAGCCGAGGCCCCGAGCTCCTGATCAGCGCCTCAGCAGAAAAACGAAAAGCCGGCAGGTTTCCCTGCCGGCTTTTCTCTAATCGGGTAATGAGCCCTTACGCCCCGGTGGCGCCGAGCGTTGCGACGTCGACCTTCACGCCCGGACCCTGGGTCGAGCTGATGGCGACGCGCTGGATATAGGTGCCCTTGGCGCCCTGCGGCTTGGCCTTGGCGACAGCGTCCACAAAGGCCTTGATGTTCTCGACGAGCTTGCCCTCGTCGAAAGAAGCCTTGCCCACCGTGCCCTGCACGATGCCGGCCTTCTCGACGCGGAACTCGACCGCGCCGCCCTTGGAGGCCTTCACCGCACCGGCGACGTCCATAGTCACCGTGCCGACCTTCGGGTTCGGCATCATGCCGCGCGGGCCGAGCACCTTACCGAGACGGCCGACGAGCGGCATCATGTCCGGGGTGGCGATGCAGCGATCGAAATCGATCTGACCGCCCTGCACCGTCGTCACCAGATCCTCGGCGCCCACCACATCGGCGCCGGCGGCCTTGGCCTCATCCGCCTTGGCGCCGCGCGCGAAGACGGCGACGCGCAACACGCGGCCCGTACCATTCGGCAGATTGACCACGCCGCGGACCATCTGGTCGGCGTGCTTGGGGTCGACGCCGAGGTTCATGGCGATCTCGACCGATTCGTCGAACTTGGCCGTGGCGCGGCTGCGCACGAGCTTTACAGCGTCGTCGACCCCGTAGAGCTTGGTGCGCTCGATGCCCTCGCGGGCCTTGGCGATGCGTTTTCCGATATGCGCCATGATCTTACTCCACCACCTCGAGGCCCATCGCGCGGGCGGAGCCGGCGATCATCGACATTGCGGATTCGATCGACGCGCAGTTGAGATCGACGATCTTCTTTTCTGCGATCTCGCGAATCTGCGCCTGCGTCACCTTGCCGACGACGTTACGGCCAGGAGTCTTCGAGCCCGAGGCCGGCTTCTTGCCGATCTTGAGGCCAACGGCCTTCTTCAGAAAGAAGGAGACCGGCGGCTGCTTCATCTCGAAGGTGAAGGAGCGGTCCTGATAGGCGGTGATGATGACGGGGATCGGCGTCCCCTTCTCCATCTGCGCCGTCTTGGCGTTGAACGCCTTGCAGAACTCCATGATGTTCAGACCGCGCTGACCGAGCGCGGGACCAATCGGCGGCGAGGGGTTCGCCGCGCCGGCCGGCACTTGCAGCTTTATGTAGCCGGCAATTTTCTTCGCCATTTGCTTTCTCCAACGAATGACGACGCCGCATGCTTACGCACGCGGGCCATCGGTTGCAGTCCGTGGTCCGATCCGTTCTCCCCGATGGCGTCAGGGCGGACCCGCCACGTCGGTTTTCGTTCCTGTTAGAGGAACGAAAAAAGCCCTCTGAGGGAGGGCTGACGGTCTTATAGCGGACTGGAGCGGGAAGGCAAATCATTTCGCATGCGGCGCAACCCGTTCCGCTCTTCGGGAGACGCCGCGCGCGCTTCTCTCGGGCTCACCCCAAATCTCGCCCGGAAGGCGCGGCTGAAATGCGCAGCGTCGGGGAAACCGAAATTGTCGGCGACCCGGCCGATTGGAACATGCTCGAAAGCAGGATCGGCAAGCTGTTGGCGCGCCGCCTCCAGGCGCGCCCGCCGAATATGGCCGGAGAGCGTCGCGCCGTCCTGCTGAAAGAGCTCCTGAAGCCTGCGCTCGGATAATCCGACGGCCGTGGCGACCATTTTCCCGCTCAAAGACTCACGGTGAAGATTCCCGGCAATAAAGGCCCTGGCCCGGCGCAAGGTCAGCGCCGCGCCAGCCGGCTGCGCATGGCCATATGTGACGGCAAGGCCCGCGGAAACGATTTCGAGACCCGCCGCGACGAGTCGGCGCGCGCTCATCGGGTCGAGCGCCGGCAGCCGCAAAACAAGGTCATTCCAGTAATTCGCCGCCAACCCGCCGGGAGCGGATGCGGACGACAAAGGCGCCGCGACGAAAGGACGAAGATCGCCGAGCGCCGCTTCGACGCTCGCGCGGTCGGCGGTCACGACAATAGCGCGGGTGCGCGCCGCGACCTCGAGCCGATAGGGGCTCACGCTTTCATAAAGGCAGAGATCGCCGGGCCCAAGGCGCGCGACGCGGTCGCGCTGAGAGATGCGGCATTCCCCCGAGAGAATGAGGGTAAGCAAGGCCGTCTCCGTCGACGCGCGTCGGATACGCTCTGCCGTGCGATCCAGGCGTTGGAACGCCGCGTCGACAAGGGTGAGCGACCCGTCCTGAAATGGATGAACCGTCATCGAGCCCGTGAAGGCCTCGCGGACCGGCGCGTCGCTCGGAGCGCGCATGTCGACATCGACGAGATGGTCGCCGACGGCGTCCCGCCACCGCCGCAACCGCTGCTCCAGCGAAAGGCCAGGCAAATCGAAGCGTAGATCGCTCGCTTCCATCGATACACCGCAGGAGTTCGAGGGCAGCGACATGAACGGTCGCTTCGCGCCTGGGGTCAAGTCTTTCCGCGCGTCCATGCAAGCTGACTGCTGCGAAAGGGGCCATACTGCAGACCTAGCTCAGCCACGCCAGTTCGGAAAGGAACTTAGATGCCGCTTGCCGCTTTTGCCCTCAGCGCCTCTGCCTGTCTCTTCGTCGCGCTCATCGAAGCATGGCTGCTCCTCATTACGGCGAAAGGAAGCGGCGCGGCGTCCCGCTGGATTCCAAATATCAAAGACCTGCTGAAATCGCACATCGACTATCTGATGATGGCGTTATTCTTATTTGTCTTTTTCGGACTGTTCCGCCTGCTTGCGGTCGTCCCCCCGGGATGGGTCGTCGCGAGCGCCTGTTTCGGGGCCTTTTTCAACCCGGCGGGCTTTCTCGTCTGCGCGCTCCGGCCCAGCTATGTCGTGTCGCCGCCCGGCGCGTTCCTCGCCTGGATGTTGCTGAGCTGCGTCGCGACCACAGTCGGCTTCGCAGCCGCAGGATGGATGATTGCGGCGGCGGCCCTGACCGCGATCTGACGCCGCCCCTCGCGAGCTCCCGCTGCGTCAGACTTTTTCGACCTGACCGAATTCCAGTTCGACAGGCGTCGGGCGGCCGAAGATCGAGACCGCCACCTTGAGGCGCGAGCGGGCTTCGTCGACTTCCTCGACCAGGCCGTTGAAGGAGGCGAAGGGGCCGTCCGCGACGCGCACCGTCTCGCCGACCTCGAAGCTAATCGTCGCCTTGGGACGTTCGACGCCCTCGGCGACCTGGCCCTTGATCCGCATCGCCTCGTCTTCGGAGATGGGCATGGGCTTGTTGTCGGCGCCGAGAAAGCCTGTGACCTTCGGCGTGTTCTTGATGAGCGAGAACACCGGGTCCGTCAGATTGCACTTCACCAGCACATAGCCGGGGAAGAACTTGCGCTCGGTCGACACCTTACGCCCGCGGCGCACCTCGACGACCTGCTCGGTCGGCACGAGGATTTCCTCGAAAGCCTCGGCCAGGCCCCGCTGGGCGGCGCCTTCGCGGATCGACTCAGCGACCTTCTTTTCGAAGTTCGAATAGGCGTGGACGATATACCAGCGCATGGCCATGGGGCGCGCTCAGCTCCTTTAAAAGAATTATTGGCCGGCCTGCAGCAGCAGGCCGACGCCGAAGCGCAAAGCGGAATCGACGACGACGAAGAAAAGGCTCGCGAACAGCACCATGAGGATCACGAGCCCGGTCGTGATCATCGTCTCGCGGCGGGTCGGCCAGGTGACCTTGTTCGCCTCGGTGCGCACTTCCTGCAGGAACGTAAACGGGTTGACCATTCGCTTGCCTGACTTGCCTGTGGCGCCGCAAAAGAACGCGCGCCGTAAAACAGTCGCGGCGCGGGACCTTCCGGCCACGCGCCACGTTAGAGGGCCTTATAGCGGGTCGGGGGCTGATCGCCAAGAGGGAAATGAATCCTAAGCTTGGCAGCATGACTCCTTCTCCCGCCTGCGGGAGAAGGTGGCCCGGCGAAGCCGGGTCGGATGAGGGCGAACCAGACGCGAGACGGCGCGCTGTGAGCCCGATTAGGCTGTCCGCCAGCTTCGCCAAGCTATGCCGGCCAAAAAATGCTTCGGCCGTTGCCTCAGAGTTGCCCCCAACTTCCGACCTTCCAGAACGCTGGCCCGGCCCTCATCCGACCCTCGCTGACGCGAGGGCCACCTTCTCCCGCGCGCGGGAGAAGGAGACTCCCTTATTCGTGATTCGCCTTCCGTTCTCCTATATGCTCGTCTGAGGAATCAGAAGGAGCAAAGGGTTGACCGATTTCGACGATTACGCGCCGCAAGCCGGCGGGCTCGCCGCCCGCGCCGCCGCGGCGGCGCAACGGCCGCGCTATCTCGACGGTCTCAACCCCGAGCAGCGCGCCGCGGTCGAAACGCTCGACGGCCCCGTGCTCGTCCTTGCCGGCGCCGGCACCGGCAAGACCCGCGCGCTCACCACGCGCATCGCGCATATCATGGCGCTGGGCCAGGCGCGCGCCTATGAGATCCTCGCCGTCACCTTCACCAACAAAGCGGCGCGCGAGATGCGCGAGCGCGTCGAAATGCTCGTCGGCGACGGCGCGCAGGCCATGCAATGGCTCGGCACCTTTCACGCCATCAGCGCGAAAATTCTGCGCCGCCACGCCGAGCTTGTCGGACTGAAGCCCAATTTCACCATTCTCGACACGGACGACCAGATCCGCCTGCTCAAGCAGGTGTTGCAGGCCGAAAACATCGACGACAAGCGCTGGCCCGCCCGCGCGCTCGCCATGCGCATCGACGGCTGGAAGAATCGCGGCCTTCTGCCGGCGCAAGTTCCGGCGGGCGAGGCCGAGAGTTTCGCCAATGGCAAAGGCGGCGCGCTTTACGCGCTCTATCAGGAGCGCCTCAAAATCCTCAACGCCGTCGATTTCGGCGATCTGCTGCTCGAGACGCTGCGGCTCTTTCGCGAGAACCCCGACGTGCTCGCGGATTACCAGAAGCGCTTCAAATATATTCTCGTCGACGAATATCAGGACACCAACGTCGCGCAATATCTCTGGCTGCGGCTCATCTCGCAGGGGCGCCGCAATGTCTGTTGCGTCGGCGACGACGATCAAAGCGTCTATGGCTGGCGCGGCGCGGAGGTCGAAAACATCCTGCGCTTCGAGCAGGACTTCCCCGGCGCCAAGATTGTGCGGCTCGAACGCAACTACCGCTCGACAGGGCACATTCTCGCCGCCGCCTCGCATCTGATCGCGCACAATGAAGGGCGCCTCGGCAAGACGCTGTTCACCGATGGCGAAGAGGGCGAGAAGCCGACGCTCACCGGCGTCTGGGACAGCCAGGAGGAAGCCCGCGTCATCGGCGAGGACATCGAGCAATTGCAGCGCAAGGGCCATTCGCTCGAAGAGATCGCCATTCTCGTGCGCGCCTCCTTCCAGATGCGCGAGTTCGAAGAGCGCTTCGTTGAGATCGGACTGCCCTATCGCATTATCGGCGGCCCGCGCTTCTATGAGCGCGCCGAAATCCGCGACGCGCTCGCTTACCTTCGCTGCGTCGGGCAGCCTTCCGACGATCTCGCCTTCGAGCGCATCATCAATACGCCCAAGCGCGGCCTCGGCGACGCGACCGTGCAATTGCTGCACGAATATGGACGGCGCGAGCGCATTCCGCTGATGCAGGCGGCGCGTTTTCTCGTCGAGACGGAGGAGCTGAAGCCCAAGCCGCGCGGCGCGTTGAAAAGCCTCGTGGCGGATTTCGAGCGCTGGCGCAATCTGATCGATTCGAAGCCGCAGCACGAGCTCGCCGAAATGGTGCTGGATGAATCCGGCTACACGCAAATGTGGCGCGACGACAAGACGCCGGAAGCCGCCGGGAGGCTCGAAAACCTGAAAGAACTCGTGCGCGCGATGGAGGAATTTCCCGACCTCGCCGCCTTTCTCGAGCATGTTTCGCTCGTCATGGAAACCGAGGAAAGCAAGGAGCAGGCGCGCGTCTCGGTGATGACGCTACACGCCGCGAAGGGCCTCGAATTCGAGACCGTCTATCTGCCGGGATGGGAGGAAGGGCTCTTTCCGCATCAGCGCTCGCTCGACGAGCAGGGCCGCGCGGGATTGGAGGAGGAGCGCCGCCTCGCCTATGTTGGCGTCACGCGCGCGAAACGCCGGGCGCGCATATTTTTCGCGAGCAACCGCCGCATTCGGGGGTTATGGCAACCGACAGTGCCGTCACGCTTCGTCGATAATCTGCCCTCGGACCATGTCGAAGTGGTCGAGGCGCCGAGCGCCTCGCAATATGGCGGCTATGCGGTCTCGCGCTTCGCCAATCTCGATGTCTATGGCTCGGATTATTCGACGCCAGGCTGGAAGCGCGCCAAGGCGGGCGCCACGACGCCGCGCGCCGAGCCGATGCGCGAGTCGCGCCCGCGCGCCAAACAGCCGATGACGATCGAAGGCGAGGTCGTCGCCCGCTCATCGACCAATGCGCGATATGGCGCGGGGTCGCGGGTGTTTCATTTGAAGTTTGGGCCGGGCACGGTCGCAGCGGTGGATGGGAATAAGTGCACCGTGGATTTCGACAAGGCCGGGCGGAAGATGGTGCTGGAGAGTTTTCTCCAGGCGGGGTAGTGGCCGAAAGGTAACGCCGATCCCGAAAATACAAGCAGGCCGGCCATCAGAAGGGCCATTTTGACTAATGGAGTAAGATTCTCGGAGCGGCGCAAATCGGGAGAGCCTGGTGATCAGAAGATCTCTTCCAAGGGTCGCGCTTGCGATACCAGCGCTTTTCGCGGCATCGACATTCCATGCGCGCGCAGAAGACGCCTTGTCGTCCTTGGCCACGCAATCTTCCCTGACCGACACGCCCGATGGCCCCAAGGCGCAATTGCGCCGCTTTGGCGTCGCGCCTGATGTTTGGGTGACGCAGTTCTATCAGGGCCAGATTGCCGGCGACGCGAGCCAAACATGGTTCTATGGCGGCAAAGTCGACGCCTTTCTAAAGATCGATGCGGAGAAACTCGGCCTGTGGCCGGGCTTCCACGTCAGCGCGCAATACGAGCATTATTTCGGCGATAACATAAACCGCAGGGACAACGCGCTCCTTCCCGTCAACACCGCTCAAGCCTATGTGAATAAGCAAGGCTACCACTCGGCGCTTTCCGTCTCCGTTACGCAAGATTTCGGCGAGCACGTCTCCGTCAGCGCCGGCAAGTTCAACATGATGACGATCGCATCCCAGACGCCGCTCCTCGGCGGCGGCGGCATCGACACTTTCATGAACAGGGCTTTCGCTTTGCCATCGACCGGGGTGGCCTACACCGCCGTCCGAGGCGGAGCCGCCGACAGGGTCGTCGTCTCCGCGCCTTACCTCATCGGCGGCGCTGTGACGTTCAAGACTGCGCCGGCAACCTTGACGCTGCTTGTCGTCGATCCGCGCAGCGCGCAGAATCCGCAAGTCATCGAACACCCCTTCGAAAAAGGCCTTGCGGTCGGCGGCTCAGTGACCATCCCAACAGAGATTTTCGGTCTTCGCGGGTTTCATACGCTCCGCGCCGCCTATAGCAACGCGCGCGGCATAGACCTGAACGACGTCCCGCAGGAGCGCCTATTAGCGGCGGTGGGCGGTCCCGTGATCACCAAGAAAGGATATTGGTTCAGTTCTTACGCGCTCCAGCAAAACCTCTTTCAAAGTAGGGATAAACCGTCGGTCGGTTGGGGGCTGTTTACGCTCGGGACCCTTTCTGACGGAAACCCCAACCCGGTCAAATGGAGCGTTCTCGTGGGCCTTGCGGGGAATAATCTGATCGAGGGGCGCGAGAACGACCGTTGGGGCGTCGGCTTCTTTCACTATGGGCTGACCAAGCCGTTGCTGAGCGCGTTGGAGGCGCTTGACGTGAGAAGACGCAGCGAGGGGGGCGTGGAAGCTTTCTATAATCTTGCGATCACGCCTTGGCTCCGCCTGTCGGCCGATCTGCAATTGATCGATCCCTGGAACCCGGCCAAACAACGAGAGACGTACATGGCGTTGCGTTTGCAAACTAAGCTATAGGCTCTCATAGGCCAGCTAATTTGCTGACAATCTTTTGGACCAACTCCGCCACGGGGTATTTGAACAGAAACAACGGGACCATTGGCAGCAGCGCGGCGACCATGACGGTTATCACTAGACGCGTGCTTACCGGAACGAGCCGCATATTGCGCAAGATTGCGACGCTGTTCGACAAATCAGCCAGCGACTGCAAATCGGCGGTGCCGAGCAAGGGTTCGGCCTGGGAGCCGGGCGCGCTCAGCCATTTCCTGTCGAAGTCATTGACGTAACGCGCCGCCAACACCGAATAGTCGCTTAAGCCCCTCTCTTGGCAAACCCTGAGTTTGAAGGCGAAAAAACACGGGGGAAACAACACCAGCACAAGGTCCAGGATCAGAGTGATCGCAAGCGCGGGGTAGATTGCCTCGAAAACCGATATTCCAGACGAAATCTCTTCCGCAAACGACGCGGACATAAGCGCCGAGATCGCGAGGACCAATGGGAAAAAGTAGGTCTGCGCGACTTCCAGATATCCGAGCCCGCCGGCTCCATCTGGATGAGCGGGCGCGAGGTGGAGTTTCAGCTTCGCCAACCGCCAGAGGAAGCACCACCAGAGCGCGATCCGCCAGAGCCACCGAAACAGCAGGAAACGAACGAGCGGCAGGCAGACCATCCAATACCAAAGGCCGGCCAGCCGAAACTCGCTGATGGCGTAGCCGAGCTCCGATCCCGTGGTCCTTCCAGAGAGGCGCATCTGCGCCGCGACCACAGTCAACAGCACAGTCGCCAGCAGGCAAATTGCTTCCGGAAGCCAATGGTCTCGCCACCGATTGGTCCGCGCGATCTCAGTCTCCAACTCCGGTAGCGCATTGTTGGGAACGACGCCCGAACGCACGATCAGGCTGACGAACGCCCTCAGTCGAACGTCGAGTAAGGATTCGCAAAGGAACAGCAACGGGATGACGAACAGTAGGCGGACGTGCGCGGCAATCACCGAGAGCGAGTAAAACTTGGAGCCTACCCCCTCGATCAACGCCAACGCGAACAGGATCGACCAGGACAGCAAGCCCAGCGCCAGTCCCAGCGCAAACGCGCTCCTCCCCTTGTGGACGAGGCCCAGGCGCCCCGCCAAACGGTGAAGCGGACCGCCGAACAACGAGAAATTCTCGAAGGTTCCGTATCCTTCCATAACTTATGAGTAAGGCGACGGCGCGCCGCGGGTCAAATGACGAGTCGCCGCAACCTAAGGCGGCGCAAAAATGACGCATTGCGGACGCCGCCCCTTCGCCACCTCCGCTCGCCCCCGACCCTCTGTCATGTTGCCCTCCCGCCACAGTGTCTCTTTTTGCGACATTCTGGCCGCCCGCCGTCATGTGCGCTGATTAACAGCCTGCCCCCCTCGCGCTAGATATTGTGACGGAGCCTGGCGCGGCGCTCCGGCGGCGACGCGTCCACATCCTTAATAATTCAGGTTTATGAAACCGACGCCGCGCACCCGGTTTCCAAGGGGCAGCCCATGCAGGCTCGCATATCTATTGCCCATTTCTTCCTTTCCGCCGCCGCGATCGCGACGGTTCTCGCCGCTGCGCCGGCTGGGGCGACGCCGCGCCGCGCCGATATTTTCGCGCCGCCCGCCTCCGTCGCGCTGACGGGCCTCACGAAGCTGCCCTCGGCGGCGGCGTTCGATCCGCTCGAAGCCCCGGAGGCGCCGCCGGTCGTGGCTGTCACGGCGGCGAAGCTGCAAGTTGAGCCCGCGGAGCCGGACAACCTCGATCTCGCCTGGAGCCTGCTGCCCGACCATCAGCGCGGGCTCGCGCTCGCGCTTCAGGACTGGACCTCTGTTCCCGAAGCCGCCCGCAACCCGGCGCGGCGGGCGATGCGCGCCAAGATCGCGGCCGCTTATGTGGCGCGCCAATTCGAGCCCTTCTGGACCGACGCCAATGGCTGGCGCGAGGGCGCGGCTTCGGCGGTCTCGCGCCTGCGCGCCGCAAATGAAGACGGGCTGGACCTCCACGGCGTAACGATCCCGGAAGCCGACAAAGGCGCGTCCAGCGCCGCCGACGAGCTTGCGCTCTCCGAAGCTGTCGCAACCTACGCCTTCCAGGCGCGCGGCGGACGGCTGCAGCCCGAGCGGCTCTCCCGTCTCATCGGCGCCAAAACGGCGCTTCCCGATCCGGCGCAGGCCGTGGCCGACGTCGCCGCCGCCGGCTATCGCGCGGGCGAGACGCTGCAGGGCTTTAACCCGCCCCATTACGGCTATCAGCAACTGCGGGAGAAACTGGTCGAGCTCAAGACGCGCGGCGCCAGTGCGCCGCCGCTCGACTCGCTCTTTGCCGCCGCCGAGGAGGGCGTCGCTCAGACCGACGCGCTGCCGCCCGTCAAATCGAAACGCCGCCGCATGGAGACGCTCGGCGGCCCGTCCACCTCGGCGCTGGAGAACGAGATCATCGCCAATATGGAGCGCTGGCGCTGGTTGCCGCGCGACATGGGCGACGATCGCATCGAGGTCAACATCCCCGATTTCGAGCTGGCGGTCATCCGCAATGGCGCGGTGACCCATCGCACGCGCGTGATCGTGGGCAAGGAGCAAACGCCGACGCCCATCTTCTCCGACGAGATGGTGGAGATCATCGTCAACCCGTCCTGGTATGTGCCGCAGTCGATCATCCAGAAGGAGTGGCACGGCGGGGTCGGCGACGGCTATCAGGTTTCCTATCGCAACGGGCAGATGGTGGTGCGCCAGCCGCCGGGCGAGAAGAACGCGCTCGGCCGCATCAAATTCGTCTTCCCCAATGATTTCGCCGTTTACATGCACGACACGCCGTCGCGCGGGCTTTTCGCGGCGTCCCACCGCGCTTTCAGCCATGGCTGCATGCGCGTCGATCAGCCCTTCGCTCTGGCGGAGGCCGTCCTCGGGCCCGGCTGGTCGGAGGAGCGAGTGAAGAAGCTTGTCGGACCCAACGAGCGCTACATCAATCTCTCCAAGCCCCTGCCGGTGCATATCGTCTATTTCACCGCTTATGTGGACGATATGGGACGGCTGGTGCAGCGGCCGGATCTCTACGGCTATTCGGCGCGGGTGCGGAGAGCGCTGGGCCTGGGGGGCTAGCCCCCGCGCCAGAGCCGGGAACCGCCAAAGCTCCAAATCCAGGCTAACAAACCCTGCGCAGCCCCGTCATGCCCGCGCTTGTCGCGGGCATCCACGCCGGGACATTACGACACGCGGGGAGAAAAAGCGGCGTTGTTCCGCTCATGTTCTTCAGCTTTCCGTCTCGGTGCGGCGTGGATGGCCGCGACAAGCGCGGCCATGACGGGGGCTCCGAATTCAGGGCGGGCGCGGCGCGTCGCTGTCGAATGCGAAATAATGCGCTGACATGCGCATCGCCGAGTAAAGTCGTGACAAACGCCGCGCGCCGGTAGAAAAAGCCTCTCCTCTAGGCAACATCCGGTTCGCGCAATGGCTCCCCCTCCCCTTCTCGCCCTTCAGGGCGTCATGCTTACCCTCGGCGGCAAGCCGCTTCTGGAAGGGGTCGAATTGTCGGTCGCGCCGGGCGCGCGCATCTGTCTCGTCGGCCGCAACGGCTCGGGCAAATCGACGCTTTTGAGGATCGCCGCCGGCGAATTGGAATCGGACGCGGGAACGCGCTTCCTGCAGCCGGGCGCCTCGCTGCGGTATCTGCCGCAGGAGCCAGAATTTTCTGGGTTCAAGACGACCGCCGCCTATGTCGAGGCGGGGCTCGGGCCGCTGGATGATCCCCATGTCGCCACGACGCTTCTTCTCGAGCTGGGCCTCACGGGCGAGGAAGACCCGTCGAACCTCTCGGGCGGCGAAGCCCGCCGCGCGGCGCTCGCCCGCGCGCTCGCGCCCGAGCCGGACATTCTGCTGCTCGACGAGCCGACGAACCATCTCGATCTGCCGACGATCCTCTGGCTCGAAGAAAAACTCGGCTCCGTGCGCTCGGCCATGGTCATCATCAGCCACGACCGCCGCTTCCTGCAGGATTTGACGCGCGAGACGGTGTGGATCGACCGCGGCCGGGCGCGGCATCTGGCGCGCGGCTTCAAGGAATTCGAACCCTGGCGCGACCGCGAGCTGGAGGAGGAAGAGAAGCAGGCTCACAAGCAGGAGCGCAAGATCGCCAATGAGGAACATTGGCTGCGTCATGGCGTCTCCGGGCGGCGCAAGCGCAACATGAAGCGCCTCGCGGGCCTGCATGCGCTGCGCGCCGAGCACCGGAACCGCGTCATGCCGACGGGCGAGGTGAAGCTGGAGGCGAGCGAAGCCAATCTCTCCGGCAAGCTCGTCATCGAGGCGATCAAGGTCAGCAAGAGCTACGGCGAGCGAACTATCGTCGAGAATTTTACGACCCGCATCCTGCGCGGCGACCGGCTCGGCGTCGTCGGCGCCAATGGCGCGGGCAAGACGACGCTCATCAAACTGCTGACCGGAGTACTGCCGCCCGACAGCGGCAAGGTGCGGCTCGGCGCCGCTTTGGAAATGGCGACCCTCGACCAGAGCCGCGCCAGCCTGAGGCCGGAGACCACCCTGCAGGACGCGCTCACCGGCGGCGGCTCGGATACCGTCGAGATTAATGGCGAGCGGCGCCATGTCGTCGGCTATATGAGGGACTTCCTCTTCAAGCCGGAGCAGGCAAGGACGCCGATCGGCAAACTCTCCGGCGGCGAGCGCGGCCGTCTGATGCTCGCGCGCGCCCTGGCCAAGCCCTCCAATCTCCTCGTGCTCGACGAGCCGACGAACGATCTCGACCTGGAAACGCTCGATCTCCTGGAAGAAATGCTCGCCGATTATCCCGGCACGCTGATCGTCGTCTCGCATGACCGCGACTTTCTCGACCGCATTGCGACGAGCGTGTTGATGAGCGACGGCGCCGGCCGCTGGGTCGAATATGCCGGCGGCTACAGCGACATGGTCGCGCAGCGCGGCAAGGGCGTCGAGGCCCGCGGCGCCGCGACGCGCGAGGCGCCGAAGGAGAAGGGGCCGAAAGAAAAGCCCGCCGAACGGCAGCCGGCAAGGGTCAAGCTCTCCTTCAAGGAACAGCATGCGCTGACGACCTTGCCCGCCAAAATGGAGGAGCTGAAGGTCAAGCGCACAAAGTTGCAGGCGCTGCTCGACGACCCTGAGCTTTACTCCAAGGACCCGGGGAGATTTGCGAAGGCGAGCGAGATGTTCGCTGCGGTGGAGAACGAACTCTCCGCCGCCGAGGAGCAATGGCTGGAGCTGGAAATCAAGCGCGAAGAGATCGAGGGGTAGTCAGCGTCATACGAAATCCGCTTGATTGGTTCGGTGTCATTCCCGACGCTCGCGCAGCGAGTGATCGGGAATCCAGAGCAAAACCGGCGCTTTTGTGGCTCTGGATTGCCGATCGGGCCTTTGGCCCGTCGGGAATGACAAGCGCCAATGCGAGCTATTCAAGCGGAATTCGTATCATTTGCGCGCATCGCGCGAAGCGCGCCCGATCCGCCAGATCATCGCCGCCCCCAGCAGCGGGCCGGCGGCAAGGACTAGCAGGGCGTCGGAGAATTCGCCCGTGGCGCCTTTGACGACGCCGATGAAATAAGGCCCCGCCAGCCCCGAGAGATTGCCGATCGAGTTGATCAGCGCGACTCCCACAACCGCATCGGTCGCGCCGATCGTCGATGTGCAGAAACTCCAGAAGGTCGGCAGCGCCGCGGCGGACCCTAAAGCCGCGACAGTCAGCGCGACCATCGCCAATACAGGCGTCGGCGCATAGGCGGCGCATGCAAGGCCGACGCTCGCGACGATCGCGGCGCTCGCCGTGTGAGCGACCGTCTCGCCGCGCCGATCCGAGCTACGGCTCCAAAGCCACATCGCCACGGCGCCACAGCCATGGGGAATGGCGGTGAGAAAGCCCGCGGCGAGGATGCTCGCGCCAAAGCCCTTGATGATCTGCGGCAGCCAGAAACTGAGCCCGTAAAGCGCAAGAACCAGCCCGAAATAGGCGACCCCAATCGTAAGAATGCGAGGATCGGCCAGCGCGCGCCAGTAATTCTCCTCATGCGCCGGCGCTTCACGCGCCAGCGCGGCCTCTAACCATCGGCGCTCGCTCGGGGCGAGCCATTTGGCGTCGGCGAGGCGGTCGGGCAGATAAAAGAAACAGACGAGGCCGAGCGCGATCGACGGCAACGCCTCTAGAAAATAAAGCCAACGCCAACCGGCGACGCCGGAGACGCCATCCATGGCCGACAGGATCATGCCCGAGATCGGCGAACCGATCGCGCTGCCGAGCGGCACGGCGATCAGGAACCCCGCGAGAATGCGCGCGCGCTGCGCCGCGGGAACCCAGTACGTGAGATAAAGAATGACGCCTGGCGGAAAGCCCGCCTCCGCCGCCCCCAACAGCACGCGGAGAACGACGAAGCTGTTCTCGCTCCAGATGAAAGCGGTCGCGGCGGCGATGACGCCCCAACTCACCATGATGCGCGCGAGCCACAGCCGCGCGCCGACGCGGTGCATGACGTAATTGCTCGGCGCCTCCAGGAGGCAATAGCCGATGAAGAAGACGCCCGCCGCCCAGCCGTAGAACTCGGGCGTGAAGCCCAATTCCTTGTTCATGGTGAGCGCGGCGAAGCCGACGTTCACACGGTCGAGATAGGAGACGAAGAAACCCGCGGCGAGAAGCGGCACCAGCCGCCAGGCGACTTTGGCGACGACGCGGTCGCCGTCGACTGGAATTGCCGCGGGTCTGTCGAGGGTGAGGGTCACGAGAGCGCCTGTCGCTGGAGGATGCGAGAAGCCGCCCTCGCCAATGTCGTGGTGGGTTTAGCGCAATTCGAAGCCGAGCGCCTTCAAAGCGTCGCGCAGGCGATCGCGGCCGCTCATCGCATCTGTCCCGCGCACGCGCGACAGCACCTGGCGAATCCAGCCCTGCTCGGGCAGTCCCTGCTCCTTCTGGAAATCCTTGAAGACCGTATCGAGCGTCTCGACCGCCTCGCGTTGCGCGTCGCCCCACTGATATTGCTCGCGATGCAGCACCGCCGCCTGGCCCAGGCGCGGCTTGACGCCGGCGTTGGCGGCCGGGTCGGGGACGCCGATGGTCATGCCGAAGACGGCGAAGACATTGGGCGGAAGATTCAGCTCTTTCGCCACTTCCTCCGGCTTGTTGCGCATGGCGCCGATATAGCAGCAGCCGAGCCCAATGGATTCCAGGGCGACGACGGCGTTCTGCGCGGCGAGCGCGGCGTCCACCACGCCGGTCATGAAGATTTCGAGATAGGGGAGCGCCGCCGCGTCGCGACCCCTCTCTTTGCCGAGGTTTTCGAGCCGCGCGAGATCGCACAGCCAGATCAGCAGGAGCTTGCAGTCGCGAATATGCTGCTGGCCGCCCGCGAGATCGGCGAGGCGATTCTTGCGGTCCTCGTCCTCGACGGCGACGACGCTCCAGACCTGAAGATTGGAGGAGGTCGACGCGGACTGAGCCGCAGCGGTGATGATTTCGAGCGCGCCGGGCGGCAGCGGCTGGTCGAGATAATTGCGGTGCGACCGGTGCGCGAGAAGCAGGTCGAGCGTGTCGTTCCAGATCGCGGGCTTCGGCGAATCGGCGCGGCGATAGCGCTCGAACATGGCCGCGGCGGGCGCGTCGAAATGATCCGGGCTTACGGGCTTGTTCATAATGGCTCCTACGCTGTCCCTCGGCTCGGCGCGACCGGCTGCGCGAATGCCGCCTCGGCGTCGGGGGACGGAGAGATCTCGGAAAGATGCGCCGGTCTTATACCCCATTCCGAGCGGCGCCGAAGCGGGATCATGCGCCCGCCTTCTCGATCGGACGACGCGGCAGAGCCCGGCAAGAACGCCCGTCTTTTCGCCAGAAAGGCCCTCGTCCGGCTCAAATTCCCGGATCGTTCGCCGCCGTCGGCCCCTCTTTGCTCTCCAGACCGAAGGCCGAGCGCGTCCAGAAGCGCTCATGGAAATGACGCAGCGCGGAGATCGCAATCGTCTGGGCGATCGCGATCTCGAACGACACAACGGCGTCGCTCAACAAGGCGTTCACGATGACGAAATTGATCAGGGTCGCCGGGACCAGCCAGGAGGCCGCCTTCAGCGCGCTGCGCTTGGGCGTCGACAGCACGCTCCCTTGATCGAGCGCGACGCCCTCCATCGAGGCATAGCTGACGTCGGTCAAAGGCGCCGCGACACGGCGGCTGGAGGCCGAAACCTCCTTCACCATGCCGACCGCGACAGTCTCATTGGTGATGCGATCAATCAGGATGAAGCCGCCGGTCTCGCGGTTCTCGACATAGGGATCACAGGCGACCACGGTTTCGAGCGAAAGCTGCGCCTCGCCGATTTCGTTGAAGGCCAGCGTCTCCTCCGCGCCAAGCGGCGTCGCCAGGCCGGTCTCGATCTCGATGCGCGACTGCACGAGGTTGACGACCGCGGGCGTCGTCTTCGTCCCGATCTTGAGCAGATAGCTCTTGCCGGTGGTCAGCGGCTCGCGCACAAGCCAGAGGAGCTTTGCCTCCAGCCTGTCGCCGACCTGCGCCGGTGAGACCGGCGAGCTCAACAGATCGCCGCGCGAGCAGTCGATTTCCTCGGCGAGCGTGATCGTCACCGACTGGCCCGATACGCCGCTCTCCAGATCGCCGTCATAGGTGACGACGCGCGAGACGCGCGTGTCGCGTCCCGAGGGAAGGATACGCACAATGTCGCCGGGGCGGATATTGCCGCCGCTGATGAAGCCCGAGAATCCGCGGAAATCGAGATTCGGGCGGTTGACCCATTGCACCGGCATACGGAAGGGCGCGATGCGCATGACGTCTTCGACCGCGACGCCTTCCAGATAAGCGAGGAGCGACGGTCCGTCGTGCCAGGGCATATGCTGGCTTGCATGGACGAGATTGTCGCCGTCCTTGGCGACGAGCGGCACAACATAGATCGAGGCGAAGTGGAGATTCTTCGCGAACTCGTGGAAGTCCGCCACAATCTTGCGGAACACGTCCTCGCTGTAGCCGACGAGGTCCATCTTGTTGACGGCGACGACCACATGGCGCACGCCGAACATGGAATTGATGACGCTATGGCGGCGCGTCTGCGGCAGAATGCCCTTGCGGGCGTCGACGAGCAGAATGGCGAGATCGGCGGTCGAGGAGCCGACCGCCATGTTGCGTGTATATTGCTCGTGGCCGGGCGTGTCGGCGACGATGAACTTGCGCTTGTCGGTCGCGAAATAGCGATAGGCGACGTCGATGGTGATGCCCTGCTCGCGCTCCGCCGCGAGCCCGTCGACGAGCAGCGCGAAATCGAGATCATCGCCCTGCGTGCCGTGCTTCTTGGAGTCGGTTTCGAGCGCGGCGATGAGATCGTCCGGCGCCAGATTGGCGTCGTAAAGCAGGCGGCCGATCAGCGTCGACTTGCCGTCGTCGACAGAGCCGCAGGTGATGAAACGCAGGAGCGGCTTGTCCGCGGCGATGCGCGCAACCGCCGGCGCGGGGGCTTCCATGACCTCGACGCCCTGCATCTCAGAAATATCCTTCCTGCTTCTTCTGCTCCATGGAGCTGGAGCCGTCCTGGTCGATCAGCCGGCCCTGCCGTTCGGAGGTGCGGCTTTCGCGCATCTCCGTGATAATTTCGTCGAGCGTGGCCGCTTCGCTTTCGATGGCGCCGGTCAGCGGATAGCAACCGAGCGTGCGGAAACGCACCATCTTGCGCTCGATGGTCTCGCCGGGTTCGAGCGTCATGCGCGCGTCGTCGACCATGATCAGCGTGCCGCTACGGCGCACCACCGGCCGCTCCTTGGCGAAATAGAGCGGCACTACGGGAATGTTCTCGCGCGCGACATAGTCCCAGATGTCGGCTTCGGTCCAATTGGACATGGGGAAGATGCGCAGACTCTCGCCCGGCGCCTTGCGAGTATTGTAGAGGCGCCAGAATTCGGGCCGCTGGTTCTTGGGGTCCCAACGATGCTGCGCTGTGCGGAAGGACAGCACGCGCTCCTTGGCGCGCGATTTCTCCTCGTCGCGGCGCGCCCCGCCGAAGGCCGCGTCGAATTTATATTTGTCGAGCGCCTGCTTCAGCGCCTCGGTCTTCATGATCTCGGTATGAAGCTTCGAGCCATGGACGAAGGGGCTGATGTTCATCTCAATCCCTTTGGGATTGATATATTCGACGAGCTCCAGGCCCCATTCCTTGACGATCTTGTCGCGAAACTCGATCATCTCCCGGAACTTCCACATCGTGTTGACATGGAGCAGTTGGAAAGGGAGCTTCGACGGATAGAAGGCTTTTCTGGCGACATGCAGCATCGCCATCGAGTCTTTGCCGATCGAAAACAGCATCACGGGCCGCTCGCACTCGGCGACCGCCTCGCGCATGATGTGAATGCTTTCAGCTTCCAAACGATCCAGATGGCCAAGCGAACGGGTCGGAAGCGCGCTCATTCGAAAACCTCCGGCGAGGCGGAATCAGGCGCCGGACCGCGACGCAGAACGCCATCCTCGCCGACATGCAGGCCGCACTCTTTCTTGTCGTCCTGCTCCCACCACCAGCGGCCGGCGCGTTCGTCTTCGCCGGGCTCGATGGCGCGCGTGCAGGGCGCGCAGCCGATGGAGAGGAAGCCCTTGGCGTGGAGTTCGTTCACGGGGATCGAAAACTCCTGGGTCGCGGCGACGATGTCTTCGCGCTTGTAGTCGAGGACGGGGTTGATTTTGATGACCCGGTAATTGGCGTCGAAAGCGACAAGCGGAACCTCGGCGCGCGCGGCGGACTGATCGGCGCGCAGGCCCGTGATCCAGCCGGAGACGCCCGCCAGCAGACGAGAGAGCGGCTCGACCTTGCGCACATGGCAGCAGGCCTTGCGCGCCTCGGCGGATTTATAAAAGCCGTTGACGCCCTGCTCTTCGACCAGCGCTTCGAGCGCCACCGCCTGCGGATAGGCGGCGCGAATGCGCCGGGCGTAGCGGGCTTCGGTCTCTTCCCAGAGCGCATAGGTTTCGGGAAACAGGCGTCCGGTGTCGATCGTCACGACGTCGATATCGAGGCCCTGCGTGAAGATCGAATGCGTGACGAGCTGATCTTCGACGCCGAAGCTCGTCGTGAAAACGATGCGGCCGGGGATGAACTCGCGGACGAGCTTGAGCCGGAGATCGAGATCAAGCGGCGCGAGACGCGGGCCGAGTATTTCCGGGATGGAAGGATTCATGATCTGAGCGCGCCCAAAGTGTCGGCGGACCGAAGGCCCAACCGGGAATCGAGCACCCAACGGGAGCCCTGGCGAAGCAACCAAGCCTTCATTTCGCCGCCGCCTTGCGCCGCGCTTCGAGAATAGAGCCCGGCGCGACATAACCGCGCTGATAGGTGCGCGCATGCGCCGTGCGCTCCGCCTGCCACTGCGATTCATCCTGCCGCTCGGCGAGATCGTCGGGAATTTCGATCGTGTCGAAACCGCAACCGAGCGCATGACGATACTGGTCGGCAAGCAACCGCCCGCTTGCGCGCAGCTCGCCCGTAAAGCCGGCCCTGCGGATCAGCCGCGCCAGCGAAAAACCGCGTCCATCGGCGAAGGCGGGGAAGACGATAGAGATGAGCGAGAGGCGCGGCAGCGCAGCCGCTAGCGGCTCGGGCTCTGTGGTGTTCGGCGCGAGGACGCCGAGCGCGACGCCTGCGTCGAGATGCGCGACCGCGTGTTCGAGACGCGACAGCGACACGATTATCTTGCCGCTCTTGGGCAGCGCCTCTTCATCGGCGAGGCGGCGCCAGGCGTCTTCGATAAAGCGGCCTTCAGATATCAGCGCCATCTTCACCCTCCCGCCGCAGCACGTCCTTGAAGCGGGCATGACCGATGCGCCGCCATGTTTCGATGAATGTCTCGCCCTCCTGGCGCTCGGCCAGATAGAAATCGACAATGTGTTCGATCACGTCCGGCACTTGCTCCGCCGTGACGCCGGGGCCAAGAATTTCGCCGATCGACGCCGAGAAGGTCGGATCGCCCCCAAGCGTGATCTGGTAGGATTCCTGACCCTTCTTTTCGAGCCCCAGAATGCCGATCGCGCCGACATGGTGATGGCCACAGGCGTTGATGCAGCCGGAAATCTTGATGCCCAATTTGCCGATGCGGCGCTGGCGCGAGAGATCGGAGAACCGCTTGGAGATCGCCTGCGCGATCGGGATCGAGCGCGCCGTCGCCAGCGCGCAGTAATCGAGCCCGGGGCAGGAGATGATGTCCGAGACGAGACCGGCGTTCGCCGTCGCCAGCCCCGCGCCGTCGAGCAGCTTCCACAGATCGAATAGATCGTCCTGCTTCACATGCGGCAGAATGACATTCTGCTCATGGGAAATCCGTAGCTCGCCGAAGCCGAAGCGCTCGCTCGCCTCAGCGAGAACGCGCATCTGCTGCGAGGTGGCGTCGCCGGGAATGCCGCCGATCGGCTTCAGCGACACGGTGACGATGGCGTAGCCCGGAACCCGGTGCGGCGCGGCGTTGACTTCCGCGAAATTGCCGAAGGCCGGATGGGTGACGCGTTCGGCCCGCAGTTTCGCCGACTCCGCCGGCAGCGCCTCGTAAGGCGGCGGCGTGAAGAAACCGGCGATGCGCTCGAATTCGGCAGGGTCATAGGAAAACGCGGAGCGATCCATCGCGGCGAATTCCGCCTCGACGGCGGCGCGCACTTCCTCGATCCCCTTCTCGTGAACGAGGATCTTGATGCGCGCTTTGTATTTATTGTCGCGACGGCCGAAGCGGTTATAGACCCGCATGACCGCCTCGAGATAAGCGAGGAGATCGGCCCGCGGCACATAGTCGCGGAGAACCTTGCCCACGAAAGGCGTGCGCCCGAGTCCGCCGCCGATCACAACCTGATAGCCGACTTCGCCCGCCGCATTCTTCACGATCCGCAGACCGACGTCGTGAACCATGATCGCCGCGCGATCATGCTCGGCGCCGGTCACCGCGATCTTGAACTTGCGCGGGAGGAAGGAGAACTCGGGATGGGCGCTCGACCACTGGCGCAGGAATTCGGCCGTAGCGCGGGGATCCTCGATCTCATCGGGCGCGACGCCGGAGAAATGGTCGGCTGTCACATTGCGGATGCAATTGCCGGAGGTCTGGATGGCGTGCATCTCGACCTCGGCGAGCGCCTCCAGAATATCCGGCGTGTCGATCAGTTTCGGCCAGTTGTATTGGAGGTTCTGCCGCGTCGTGAAATGGCCGTAGCCGCGATCATATTTATCGGCGATGTCGGCAAGGCGGCGCATCTGCCGCGCCGTCAGCGTGCCATAGGGGATGGCGACGCGCAGCATATAGGCGTGGAGCTGCAGATAAAGCCCGTTCATCAGACGGAAGGGGCGGAACTCCTCCTCCGTCAGAGAGCCTTCCAGACGCCGGCGCACCTGCTCGCGGAACTCCGCGACGCGCTCGCGCACGAAGGCGGCGTCGAATTCATCGTAGCGATAGGTCGTGACCGGCGTGTTCGGCCGCGCCAGACTGGGATCGTGAGCGGTCATCTCAAGCGCCTCCTTTCGCCTGCTTGCCAAGATCGGGGCGCACGCTCGGCCCCTTGAGGCGCATCTTCTCGCGATAGTGCAAGGGCGTCGGAACGCCGTCCGCGCCGACATCCACGTCGGCCAGATAAACGTCGACGACGCGATTCTTGGCGATCTCCGCCTTGCCGAAGCCCTCCAGCGCGGCGGCCTCTTCCTTGTCGCGCGCCACGCGGGCGCGCCGATGGTCGCGCTCCCAGCTTTCGGCGCCCAGAAACACGACCTCGCCGTCGGCAAGGTCGGAGGCCAAGAGTATCTGCGGATGTTTGAGCGCGGTCATCACGTCTCCTGCGCCAGCTTGAGGGAGAGGCCGCTCATCTCGTCGGACCAGATAATCTGACAGGCAAGGCGCGAATTTTCGTAGAGCATCGGCAGCTCGTCGAGTTTTTCGAGCTCATCCTCCCGCGGCGGCGGCACGCGGGCGGCCGAACCGGCGTCGAGCACCACGTGACATTCGGCGCAGGCCAGCGCGCCCCCGCACGTATTTTCCATGCCAATGCCGTAATCGCGCAATATCTCCATCAGCCGCCAGCCCTCTACGGCCGCCAGCTCGTGGATGACGCCGTTCCGGTCCTCGACGCGCAAGAACGGCGCCTCGGGCTCCAGTGGAACGGGGGATGGGTCGACGGCAGTTTCCAAGGCAATGCTCATGGGCTTTTCGTTGAGGCGGAAATCGCCACAGCAGTGGCGTTCTGTATTTCGAACGGTTAGATACTCTAAATCGCACGTAAGTCAATTCACTTCTAAAATATGCCATATGGACTAAAATCACATCTGTTTGCTGTTAAATATGGCGCCGCCAAATTTCATAGCTGGGACATGACAAGCGGCCAGAATCCATGTTTGTTAAGAATCAGGTGACCAATCGGAGCGGTGAGCGAAAGGGCTGCGCTCATCGCCAGAGGAGACCTCATGGTAAAAAGGCCAATAAAGACCGCGAAAGAAACGCCGCCTCCGAAAAAGGAGCCGGAGCCGCGCCGCGACGTGAGAGAAATCACGCCGCCTCAGCAATCCTCGGGAGCGATTATGAAACCAACGGTCATAGTCGTTGGCGCCGACAAGGGCGGCGTCGGGAAGACGACGATCGCGCGCGCGGTCCTCGACTTTCTTTCCCTCAACAATCTCGACGCCCGCGCCTTCGACACCGAGACGCCGCGCGGGACGCTGTATCGCTTCCATCCGGAAGAGACGATGATCGTCGATCTGACGTCGACCGCCGATCAGATGAAGATCATCGACACGCTGAATTCGTCGCAAGCGAAGGTCAGCGTGATCGACGTGCGCGCCGGCGGCTTGAGCCCCGCGCTCGAAGCGCTCGACGAGATCGGCTTTTTCGACGCGGTGAAAGCAGGCGAATTCCGCTTCATCCTGCTCCACGTCATCGGCCCCTCGATCGCCTCGCTCGACGAGATCGCCGAGATCGCGCCCTATATGTCCGACGCCAACTACTTCATGGTGAAGAACCATGTGAACGACACGACCTTCTTCGAATGGGACCCCCAGACCCACTCGAAATATTTCGAGGACGTGAACACCACAGGCGAGATCACCATCCCGAAGCTCGGCGAATTGGCATATGAACAGGTCGAGCTCGCAGGGACGCCCTATTCGACCTTCATCGCCAATCAGACGGCGGAAGGCGAACCGGCGGATCACTCTTTCGTCCTGCGCGGTTACGTGCGCACATGGCTCGCGAGAGTCGCGGATGAATTCGAGCGGGTCGGACTTCTCGATCTCGTCACATCGGGTGTGGCCAAGGCACGTTGAGACGAAGGCGGCGTCGCCCTCGTCAAGAGGATGAAATGAGTCGCCGCACCCTCGTCTTCTTCGTCTGCTCGCCGCACTCACGCACTGGCGTGACAACTGCGGCGCGGCTGCTGACCGATTATTATCTCTCGCGCGGGGTCCCTGTCGAAGGTTTCGACACGGATTCGCGCGAGCCTAACTACGCCTTGCTTTTTCCGAAGGTCGCGCGCGTTGTCGATATTGGCGACGTCAAGGGACAGATTTCCCTGTTCGACCGCCTGCTGGTCGCCGACGACGCCCCCAAGATCGTCGACGTCTGGAGCCGCTCCTACGACCAGCTCTTCGCCACGATCGCCGAAATCGGCTTTCTGGAGGAGGCGCGCCGCGCCGGCGTTGAACCGATCATTCTCTTCCAGGCCGACAGTTCGCAGACGGCTGCGAGCAACGCCCGGCTGCTCAACACCACCTGGCCGAATTTGTGGCTGACGGTCATCCACAATGAGGGGGCTGCGCCGCTGCGCGCCGAGGCGCACGACATCCTCGCCCGCTACCCCGCGCGCGGGAAATTGGTGATCCCGAAGCTCGAAAGCGCCATCGCCGCGGCCCTCGACGACGCCGAACTCTCGCTGTCGACCTTCTTGCACGCGCCGCCACCCCATATATCCATCGTCGTGCGCGCGGCGCTGAAAGCCTGGCTTCTCCCGATCTTCACGCAATTTCAGAGCTTCGAATTGCGCATGAATCTGCAATCGAGCGAATTTCTCCGTTAGGGCGCGATATGGAATACCGAAAACTTGGAGCCACCGACCTCTCCGTCTCGGCCATTTGTCTTGGCTCCATGACCTGGGGCCAGCAGAACACCGAGGCGGAAGGCCACGCGCAGCTCGACTATGCGCTATCGCGCGGCGTCAACTTCATCGACACGGCGGAAATCTATTCGATCCCCCCGCGCCCGGAGACGCAAGGCTCGACCGAGCGCATCATCGGCTCGTGGCTGGCCTCGCGCAAAAACCGCGACAAGGTGATCATCGCCACCAAGGTCACCGGGCGCGGCGAGGCGCATTGGCTGCGCGACGGGGGCGGGGGCACGGTCCTCGACCGTAAGAATATCCATTTTGCGATCGAGGGCTCGCTGAAGCGCCTGCAGACCGATTATGTCGATCTCTACCAGTTGCACTGGCCCGACCGCTCTTTGCCGCTCTGGGGCGCCGGCGGGACGACCTATCGGCCGCCCTCCAAGCGCCCTGAAGTTTCGATCGAAGAGACGCTGGACGCGCTGAACGAGCTGGTGAAGGCCGGCAAGGTCCGCCACATCGGCCTATCCAATGAGACGCCTTGGGGCGTCGCGCGCTTCCTGCGTGCGGCGGAGCTCGGCCACGGCCCGAGGGTCGTCTCGATTCAGAACGCCTATAATCTGATCAACCGCACGTTCGAGATGGGCCTCGCCGAATTTGCCGAGCGCGAGGCCGTCGGCCTCCTTGCCTATTCGCCCCTCGCGCAGGGCTATCTCACCGGCAAATATCAGGGCGGGGCAAGGCCGCCCGGCGCGCGCACGACGCTCTTCGAACGCGGCCAGCGCTATGAAACGCCGGGGGTCGAGGCGGCGATCGGCGCCTATCTCACGCTCGCCAAAGAGATCGGCGTCGACCCGGCGCAGCTTGCCCTGGCTTATGTCACGTCGCGCCCCTTCGTGACCTCGAACATCATCGGCGCCACCACGATGGCGCAGCTTCGAACCGATCTGGATTCAGAGAGCATCGAGATCACGCCGGAGATCGAAGCGCGGATCGACGAGATCCACCAGCTTCACAGCAATCCAGCGCCGTAAACAAAGATGCACGGCTCAGGCGCGCATCGTTGACAAACCTCCGAGGCGGCCTCGTCCTTCGAGACGCGAGCGTCGCTTGCTCCTCAGGATGAGGCCTAAGTGTTTGACGAAATTGCAGAAGCTCCTCATGCTGAGGAGCCTGCGCAGCAGGCGTCTCGAAGCACGAGGGGCGTCATCGCCACTTTATCAGCGGTTTAGGATGCGCGTATCATACTCAAACCGCTTGATCGGTCATTCCCGACGCGCGTAGCGCGATCGGGAATCCGGAGCAGAACCAGCGCTCTTGCGGCTCTGGATTCCCGGTCGGGCTTTCAGCCCGCCGGGAATGACATGCCCCAGTGCGAGCTATTCAAACGGAAACGGTCTCAGCCACGCATCCAACCGCTACGCGTGCCCCGAGATGGACGACAGCCGCTCCAAATCGACCCCCATGGACCGCAGGGCGCGCACATATTTGCTGCCGAGGTCCCGATCGAACAGCAGCGCCGGATCGGCCGGGCAATGCAACCAACCGTTCTTTTGAATTTCGTCCTCGAGCTGTCCGGCGTCCCAGCCCGCATAGCCGAGCGCGAGCAGCGCATGGTGCGGCCCCTCGCCCGCGGCGATGGCGCGCAGAATGTCGATTGTCGCCGTGAGCGACACGCCGTCGTCGATTGGCAGGGTCGAATTGTCCAGGAAGAAATCCGGCGAATGCAGCACGAAGCCGCGGTCGGTCTGCACCGGGCCGCCGGAGAGCACCTGAATCTCCTCGGCGCCGCTCGGCAGCCTGATCCGCTCTTCAGGCGCGATCACTTGCAGTTGCACGAGGAGATCGGGGAAGTTCTTCACCCGAGCAGGTTGGTTGACGACGATGCCCATCGCGCCTTCTTCCGAATGCGCACAGAGATAGATCACCGAGCGCGCAAAACGCTCGTCCGTCATGCCGGGCATCGCCACCAGCAACTGCCCGTCCAGATATCTTCGGCCGGGAGTCCGAGCGTCGCCAGCGGAAGACTCTTCGGAAACTTGCTTGGGGCGCAACCTACTCATAGCTTCATGCTACGCCCGCAACGCCCCCTTAACAAGCGGCGTGGATAAATCGCGCCAGCCGACCGGAAACCAGACCCGATGACTACGCCAAAGCCGAAGATGCGCGTCTTTTTCGCCTGCACAGCCACGCTCGCCGCGGCGCTGGCCTTCGCGCCGGCGCGGGCCGCCGAGCCCGCTTTCGCGACAGCGCCGGCCAAGGGAACGGTTTCTGCTGTCAGGCTGCTCTCCGCCGGCCCGCTGGAAGGGGCCGCCTATCGCGCTGGCGTCGAAATCAGCCTCGCGCCCAAGACCGCCACCTATTGGCGTCAGCCAGGCGAAGCGGGCTCGCCGCCCGTCTTCGATTTCTCGAAATCGATCAATGTCGCCAAGGTCGAAACCGCCTTTCCGACGCCGAAGCATCTGGACGAAGCGGGCACGATTGTCGCGGGCTACGACGAGACCGTGATCTTCCCCCTCAAGGTCACGCCGAAGGACCCGAAGGCGCCGGTGACGCTCGCCCTCGACCTCGACTACGCGGCCTGCGGCAAAATCTGCCTGCCCGCAAAAGCCGGGCTTTCCCTGGCGCTGCCACAGTCCGGCGCCTCGCCCTTTGCGAGCGTGATCAACGCCGCCGAGAAGCGCGTTCCGGTGAAGATCAGCGGGGCGGAAGCGGCCAAACGATTGTCATTGAAGAAGGACGGCGACTCCTGGCGGTTGAGCGTCACCGGGCCCGGTAGGGTCCAGGACGTTTTCGCCGAAGTCGCGGATCCGCTCTTTATCGAGAGCAAGCGCGAAGGCGCAAATTTCGCGCTGACGTTATTCTCGACTGGCCCCAAACCCAAAAGCGCCAACGCCACGCTAACCATCATCACTGAAAGGGAAGCTTTCGAGGCGCCGGCGCATTTGGAGTGAGGGCTCAGACCGCCATATCGAAGACCAGCGCCTCGGCGTCGTCGCGCCCTTCGAGACGAATGGCGTCCGCCTCGCTCACCGCGATCCCGTCGCCGGCCTCCAGGCGTTCGCCATTCACCATGACATGCCCGCGCGCGACCTGCACCCAGGCGGCCCGGCCCGGCGCCACCTGGTGGGACACGCTTTCGCCGGAAGCCAGCAGAGTTGCGTAGAGGTCGACATCCTGATGGATGGTGAGCGAGCCATCGCGTCCGTCGTGTGACGCGATGAGACGCAGGCGGCCGCGCTTCTCCTGCGGCCCGAAACGCTTCTGCTCATAGCCCGGCGCGAGGCCCTCGCGTTCCGGCAGAATCCAGATTTGCAGGAAATGGGCGGGGGCGCGATCCGAGGCGTTATACTCGCTGTGGCGCACGCCGGTCCCGGCGCTCATGCGCTGCACGTCGCCCGCGCGGACGATCGAGCCGACGCCCGTGCTGTCCTTATGCGCGAGCGCGCCGTCGAGCACATAGGAGATGATCTCCATGTCCTTGTGCGGATGGGTGGGAAAGCCGCCCCCCGGCGCGACGCGGTCCTCATTGATGACCCGCAGCGGGCCGAAGCCCATATGGTCGGGGTCGAAATATTGACCGAAGGAAAAGCTGTGGCGGCTGTCGAGCCAGCCGAAGTCAGCCATTCCCCGCTCGGCGGCCTTTCTGATCGCAACTTGCATCATCCCGCTCCAACTCGCTTGCTTTCCAAGCAAATGGCCCCGCGCCTGCCAAACGGCAATGCCGCGCCGTCACTCGCCGGCGATAATCGAGCGCCCGTAGCTGATCCGATAAATCGCGCCATTCTCGTCGTCCGTGACAAGAAGATCGCCATGGGGCGTCTGCGCCACGTCGACCGGGGTGCCGAGATAGGGCATCGAGCCCTTGTTCCAACCTTCGACGAAAGGTTCGCTGACGCCGCCCGTTCCATCCGGCCCGGGGCGCGTGAACATCAGCCGCGCGCCGACCGGCTGCGTCCGGGCGCCCGAGCCGTGCTGGGCCGAGAAAATGCCGCCCCGATATTTTTTCGGGAAAGTGTCGCCCGTGTAAAAAACCATGCCGAGGTCAGCGGCGTGGGCTTCTTCCTCCACCTCCGGAAAGATGACGCCCGGCGGTGGCTCATCCAACGCATATTCCGCCGTGCGCACATGCCCGCCGCCGTACCAGGGAAAGCCGAAGTGCAGCCAGGGGATCGGCGCGCGGTTCAATTCGCCGGGCGGCTTGTCGTCCCCCAGCTCATTCGTCTGATTGTCGGTGAACCAGAGCGACCCATCGGCAGGGTTGAAATCCATGCCCACTGAATTACGCACGCCGCGCGCGAAAACGTCGCGTTTAGAGCCGTCGGGATTCATGCGGATGATCCCGCCGACGCCGGTGCGCTCGTAGAAGGCGAGCTTCTCCTTCGGCGCGACGTCATAGGGTTGGCCGAGCGAAATATAAAGCTTGCCATCCGGCCCCACGCGGCAGACGCGCAACGTATGGCCGTCGCTTTCCTCCTGACGCGGGATGAGGTCGCCCTTCGCAACGACAATGCGCGCATGCGGCCGGCGCCATTCTTCTTCCGCGTTCGGAATGCTGAGGACGCGGTTGCGTTCGACAATGAAAAGCGTTCCCTCCGGCGAAAAGCACAGGCCGTGCGGCAGATCGAACTCGAAGGCCAGCTCCAGGCGTTCCACACGAACCCCGTGACCGCCGCCGGGCGTCAGCGCATAGACGATGTTATCGACGCCTGTGCCGATGAAAATCACTTTCCCTCTCGGCCCCACGGCGATGGTGCGCGCGCCCGGCGCACGCGCATATAGGGAGATGGAAAAATCTTCCGGCACACGCAGACCCTCGAGGATCGCGTCGATCTCCGCCGCGCTTCTTGCGCGTTGCGGCTCGCGCGGGCGCTGGGTGAGCGCGAGCGCACCCGCAAGGACAAGCGCGCAGGCGAAAACAAGAGTGGCAAGGAGCATGCGCCGCATCGGCGTCCTCCGAAGGGAAAGACGTCCTAGAGCGCATTCCGCTGATCCATGCGAGCGGAACGCGCGCTAGAAGCCCTTAAATCCCTTCGATCACGGCTTTGTTCCCGGCCAAGCGGGCGGGCGCGTCTTTGTCTCCCGTTGCGCTTGCCTGGATCAATCTCCGAAGCGTTTGAAGAAGGCCGTCTTGGCGATATGGGCAAGAATAGCGTAGCCGATGAGGAAGACGCCGATCGCCGGCCAATAGGATGCGGGCAGCGGCACAAAGCCGAAGGCGGACGCAAAGGGCGAATAGGGCAGCGCCGCGCCGATGAGGCAGACCAGAACAGTCGTCAGCAGCAGAGCCGTGCTCGCCCGGCTTTCGATGAAGGGGATTTTCTTCGTGCGGATGACGTGGATGATCAGCGTCTGGGTGAAGAGAGATTCCACGAACCAGCCTGTCTGGAAGAGCGCTGGATTATTCCAGCCGTCAAAGGCCGTAACCATAAGGATGAAGGTGGCGTAATCGAAGACGGAACTGGCGGGGCCCAGATAGAGCATGAATTTCGCGATTCCGCCAATGTCCCATTTGCGCGGCTGCGCGATAAACTCCTCGTCCACCTCGTCGGTCGGGATCGCGGTTTGCGAAAAATCGTAAAGAAGATTGTTGGTGAGAATTTGAATGGGCGTCATCGGCAGGAACGGAAGGAAAACGCTTGCGCCGAGCACGCTGAACATATTTCCAAAATTGGAGCTCGCCCCCATGCGCACATATTTCAGAATATTGGCGAAGACTTTCCGGCCCTCGACGACACCGTCGTTGAGGACGGCGAGGCTCTTTTCGAGCAGGATGATATCCGCGGATTCGCGTGCAATATCGACCGCCGAGTCAACCGAAATGCCGACATCGCCTGCTTTCAGCGCCGGCCCGTCATTGATGCCGTCACCAAGATAGCCGACGACATGGCCTTTGGCGCGCAGAGCGGCCACGACGCGCGCTTTCTGCGGCGGCGATAATTTGGCGAAGACGGTGATGTCGGAAACGCAAGCGGCAAGCGTCGCGTCGTCCATCGCCTCGATCTCGGCGCCGAGCGCGAGGCGTTCGACGTCCAGCCCGACATCGCGGCAGATTTTGCGCGTCACGATGTCGTTATCGCCCGTCAGGATTTTCACGGCGACGCCGGCGTTGTGCAGATCGGCGATGGCCTGGGCGGCGCTGTCCTTGGGCGGATCGAGAAAAGCGATGTAGCCGAGGAGCGTCAGCGCCTTCTCATCAGAGGGCGTGAAAACGCTCTGCGCGCGCGGCGCGGATTTATAGGCGACGGCGATGACCCGGAAGCCGTCGGCGTTGAGCATAGCCGTTTCGCGCTTAGCTGTTTCGAGATGCGAAGGATCGAGCGCGCCCTCAGTCTCGGCGGCTTCGAAACGTGTCGCCACGGCGAAAAGCTCTTCGACCGCGCCCTTGCAGATCAGAAGCCGCTCGCCGTCGTCGCGCTCCACCACGACCGATAGGCGGCGGCGCTCGAAATCGAAGGGTATCTCGTCGATCTTCTTGAAACTGTGCTGGGGCGAGAGCCGCTCTTCTATCTCTGCGTGTTGAAGCACGGCGACGTCGAGGAGATTGCGCAAGCCCGACTGGAAATGGCTATTGAGATAGGCAAACTCCAGGACGCGGTCGGAGTCTTCGCCAAAGATGTCGAGGTGACGCTTGAGGATGATACGATCCTGCGTCAGCGTGCCCGTCTTATCTGTGCACAGCACATCCATCGCGCCGAAGTTCTGCATGGCGTTGAGGCGCTTCACGATAACCTTCTCGCGAGAGATCGCCATGGCGCCTTTGGCAAGATTGACCGTGACGATCATCGGCAGCATTTCCGGGGTCAGGCCGACCGCGACGGAGACTGCAAAAAGAAAGGCGCCCAGCCAGTCGCCTTTCAGGTAGCCATTAACAAAAAACACGAGCGGCGCCATGACCGCCATGAAGCTGATCATCAGCCAGGTGAATTTTCGAACGCTCTCATCGAAGGCCGTAGAGCTATCGGCTTCGACGATCTTACCGGCAATGGCGCCGAAGTAAGTGTCCCTCCCCGTCACAACGACAATCGCTTCGCCATAGCCGCTCACGACATTCGAGCCCATGAAGGCGAGATTGTCGGCCTCCGAGAGATCGACCGGCGGCGCAACGCGATGCGCGAATTTTTCGACTGGCATCGACTCGCCGGTCAAGGGCGATTGATTGACGAAGAGATCCTTCGTCGTCAGCATGCGAAGGTCCGCCGGGATCATATCGCCCGCGGCGAGCCGCACAATATCTCCGGGAACCAGCTCTTCTAGGGAGATTTCGACGAAAGGACCGTCGCTGTCGACGCGCTCGGGACGGCGCACCGAGGCATGGGTGCGCACCATCGCGCGCAGCTTCGCGGCGGCGGCGTTGGAGCGATGCTCCTGCACGAAAGCAAGAAGAACGCTGAGGATCACCATTGCGGAGATGACAATCGCCGCCCGTCGATCGCTCAACGCCCAGGAAGCGACCGCGAGCGTGAGCAGAAGGCCGTTCAGCGGATTGAAGACATTGCGCGCCAACTCGCGAAAGACGCCGCCGCCCGTTTCGCTGGCGACGCGGTTGGGCCCATGCCGCCTGAGGCGGCGCGCCGCTTCCGCCTCGGAAAGCCCCTGAGGAGAGGCTTCTAGATCACGCGTGAGCGCATCCACGTCGTTCGAGGCCGCCCTTTCGAGCATCGAGTGAACGGCCTGGCTCTCTTTGGCGCTGAAGTTCATGGACGGGTCTGTTATCGAGGCCAATTCACGGTCTGCCACCGGCTGCCTCAGGATACAGCACCTTCATTGTTATGAAAGCCCGGCCTCCACCACCTTGACGCGCTAAGATTTCAAACATAGGCTTCAGCTATTGGCTCGAGAAAAGTAGTTCCAGGATTTTATACATGAATCGTCGCAGTTTCGTGAAGCTTCTTCCTTTGTCGATCGGCGCGGCGTCGGCGCCATCCTGGGCCGCTGACGGCCTCCCTATCTTTCACGTTGAGAGGTTCAGCGACCGCCTTTTCGTTGCCGCCGACCGGGTCAGCGATAAATCGCTCAGTCGAGCAACGCTGCAAGAAGCAATTCATCTCGCGTCTCGGCACGGCCTCGCATTGGAATTCGGCGAAGGGGTTTTTCGTACCCGCGGATTTGTAATCGACGCGCCTCTATCGGTGCGCGGAACGCCCGGCAGGACGATCATCAAACCGATGGGGCAGGAAAGCTTTACGATTGACGTGCGTCCACAAGCCGGGCGTGAACGTCTTTCTGGCGTCTCCTTGAGCGGCCTGACGTTCTCGGGAGGCTCCTTGCCGCACGCCATGGGCGTCAATCCTCTCGAGCGCCCGATCGACACCCTTCCTTATGCGCCAGAACGCTTCAACGGCTTGCTTACAGCTTGGCGCGTCGATGGATTTTCCGTCTCGGATTGTGTCTTCGAAGGGGCCCCGGAGGCCGCTGTCGCCCTATGGGAGTGCCAGGGGGCGCAGATTTCGAATAACAGGATCAGTCTCAGCCGCGTGGCGATGTTTTCCCATGCAGGGCGCGACAATGTCTTTTTTGGCAACGACTGCGCCGAGTCCGTGTTCGGCGTTTATCTCGCACATTTCGCCTAGAGGGTGTTATGCACTCTGTATTACGAAGTCGGCTGCGCGTTTGAGCATGAGGCAGGCAAAAGCGACGACGTGGAGGCCAGCGAGTGTGTCGGCGTAGCGTTCGTAGTCTTTGACCAGCCGCCTGCATCGGGTCGCCCAAGCGAAGGATCGTTCGACAACCCAGCGTTTGGGCAACAGCACGAAGCCTTTTTTCGCTTCGGAGAGTTTGACCACGCAGAGTTCGACGCCCTGCGCTTTGGCCGCCTCCGTGGCTTTCTCGCCGGTATAACCTTGATCGACATAAATAAGCTCGACGTTCTCGCCTGTGGCGTCCTGCACAGCGGCGGCGAGCTTGCCGACCTCGGCGCGGTCGTCGACATTCGCTGGCGTAACGTGCAGCGCCAGCAAGTGCCCCAGCGTGTCGACCGCCATGTGCAGCTTGGAGCCGCGCTTGCGCTTGGCGCCGTCATAGCCGGCCCGTGGACCGCTTTCCGGCGTCGAACGCAGCGTGCGGCTGTCGATGATCGCCGCGGTTGGCTCCTCGGCGCGACCGGAGGCGACGCGCAACAAGGCGCGCAGGTCCTGCGCAAGCTCTTCGAACACGCCCGCCGCCAGCCAGCGCTGCGATTGCTGATACACTGCGGACCAGGGCGGCAGATCGTTGGGCATGGCGCGCCATGCTATGCCGTAACGCAGAACGTAGCGCAGGCCGTTGAATAGCTCACGAAGCAAATGCTGACGTTGCGGAGCGCCCTCGTCCATCAGCGTCAGATACGGCGCAACCAGCGACCATTCCTCGTCGCTGACATCAGACGGATACGGTTTGCGAATCGGAGACATCCGATTCCATTAAGATAATCAACTACCAAAGTACATAACACCCTCTAGGACTTTTGGGAGTAAAATATGCCTTCGATTACATCCTCGCTAACGAATATCGTTTACTCGACTGCAGCGGGGACGGGCACGCTGCAAGGCGCCATCAATCTCGCGCAATCGACGGGGCTGCCGCTATTTATCGCGCCTGGCATTTATACGGAAGCATCCGTCATTATCGCTGGAACAGTGACGATTTACGCACGAAAAGATAGCGTGCAACTGAGATCGTCGACGAGCAATGCTTTCGTTATGCAGATTGGATCGGGAACGACTTCCTCCCGCATCCCGGGCGTTGTCATCAGGGGATTGAATTTCGACGGGGAGAACAAGCCACTAGGCGGACAAAATGGCCTGCTGCAGTTTTTCAATGCCGATCGCATGGTGGTGGAGGATTGTTTTTTCTGGCGCTCCACTTCGTCTGGTCTGTATCTCTATGGCGCTGAAGGCCGCGTCAGCGGCAACCGCTGCGACAATTGCAGCGCCTCCCTGAGCAGCGTAAACGGGGCCGGGCTGACGATAGAGAATAACTATCTTACCAACAGCCTCAACACCGGCATCGAATGCTATCGGTCGCCCTGGGCCGTATCGCAAACTTATTTTGATGGAACAATCATTCAACGAAATCGAGTGTATACCGTCCTCAATAATTCTGGCGGAAGCGGGCAATGGGGCAACGCCATTGCTTGCAATGGCTTGCGCTTCCTACGCATAGCCGATAATTTCATATCAAATGCCAATTACTCTGCTATCAGAGTAAATTATTGCAAAGACGTTACTATTTCCTCCAATCAGGTCGACGCCGCGCGCGAGGTGGCCATCTTTGTAGAGAACCCTGCCGATTATGCAGGCGGGTGGACAAATGTCGTCATCTCTGGGAACACATTGAATAATGTCGGCGGCGGAATAGTCTGTGTCAATAATAACGCCGGCAGCCATCGTGCGACAATAACTGGAAACGCCATATATTATGTCAAGAAAAACACTTTCACCGAATATACAGACGGCGTCAGTGGCGGCTATAGCCGCATAACACATGGCGTTGGGATTTGGCTTGCTGCGGATTGCATTGCCGATGGCAATACGATCGAATACGCGGAAGCGGCGGGCATAGCCGCGATCTTTTCTGGAACATGGAATGGCCAAGGCGCCCCGGATCAAAATACGGTTACTGCGCTCATCTCGAACAACATTCTAAAGTATTGCTACGTTGGAGTCGGTTATTCCGATAATGACCCGCGCACCTTTGCCGAAATATCCGGCAATATCATTGTCGGCGCGGGCGCCTTTCAGATCGTCAAAATGGCGGTGACGAGTCTGCCTTCGCCTGCGCCCGAGGGCAATTACTATGGTCCGCCCGCCCCGGTCGCCGGCGCGCCCGAAATGGGAGGCGTTTCCAACGCGGTCAGCACCCGCTGGTCATTCAATCGGAACAAGATCGTCAGCGCAACGGTGTGATCGGGCCAGCGCAGTCTCATTAACAGTTGCGCAACCGGGCCAACTTAGGCTGCGGCCTTCGAAACTATTTGGAAATCAGCGGATGGCTTTAAGCAGGGAACCCGCAAATGACATAGGTGCGATCGTCGCGAGCCTTGGCTATGATCCCGACTTCAACTGGGCTTGGGAGAATTACAAGCGCACGATCATCGAAATCGCACGCCAGAAAGGTTTGAAGCGCCATCTCGAAATCGGCGGCGGGCGCGATCCGCTCTTCCTGCCGGACGAAATCGTCACCCTGGGCTTCGACGTCACGCTCAACGATATTTCCGCGCGTGAATTGTCGCTCGCGCCGGCAGGCTATTCGACGGTCGTTTGCGACATCGCCGGCAAGGACGCCAAAGCCATCCTCGGGCCCGAGCGATACGACATCGCGTATAGCCGCATGGTGATGGAGCATGTCCCCGATGTTGCGAGCATGTGGGAAAACATTGCTTATACGCTCGCGCCGGGCGGCGTCGCTTTCAGCTTCTTTCCAACGCTTTATGCGCCGCCCTATGTCCTCAACCGCCTTATCCCGGAAAAAATTTCCCGCTGGATGCTGGAGACGGTGTTCCCCGATCGCAAGGACGACGGAGACAATCCGAAATTTCCGGCCTATTACGACCATTGCTTTAGCGACGAGTCGAAGATACTCCCGATACTGAAGCGCGCCGGTTTCTCTGAAGTAGTTGTCCTTCCCTTCTGGGGGTACAGCTATTTTTGGAAGTTTCCCGGCATCAAGCAGCTCGACGCGGCTTTTACGAATATCGCGCGCAAGCGCCAATGGCGCGCCTTTTCGAGCTTCGCCTATGTGATCGCAACAAAATGACTCTACGCATCATTGTCGTCACCGATCACGCGCATATCAACGGCGGCCTCGCCAAGGTCGCCATCGACAGCGCCAAGGGCTTTGCGCGGCGCGGCTATCGCGTCGATTATTTCTCCGCCGTCGGCCCGGTGGAGCCAAGCCTCACTGAGGCGGGCGTCACGGTGACGCTGCTCGATCAAGCCGATGTGACGTCAGCCTCTTCTCTCGCGCGCTTCGGCGCGCAATGGCTCTGGAACGCTGCGGCGGAGCATGGGCTGGCCCGCCTTCTCGCGACTTGCGATCCCGCCGAGACGATCGTCCATGTGCATGGCTGGGCCAAGGCGCTCTCGCCCTCCATCGGCCGGGCGCTGAGGCGCTCGGGCCTGCCGGTGGTTCACACGCTCCACGAGTTTTACCTCGCCTGCCCAAATGGCGGGTTTTACGATTACGGCGCGGCGCGCAACTGCGACTACAAAGCCATGTCGCTCGGCTGTATCGCGCACAACTGCGACTCGCGCGGCTATCATCGCAAGCTGATGCGCGTTGGCCGCCATGCGCTGATGCTCTATGGCAGCGGCCTTTATGAGACGGCGCGCCATCTCATATCCATCTCGAAGCTGCAACGCGAGGTGATCGCGCCCTATATGTCGAGAGACGCTGTTTTCTACGAGGTCGGCAATCCAATCGATGTGGCGGACCTGGGGCCGAAGGGCGACCATGCGCCGGGCGATTTCGTCTTTGTGGGGCGCCTCTCGGCGGAAAAGGGCCCGCGTTACTTCGCCGAAGCCGCGCGCCTTGCGGGCGTCACGCCCGTCTTCGTCGGCGATGGCCCTGAGCGCGAGGCGCTCGAAAAAGAATTTGCTGAGGCAAAGTTTCTCGGCTGGCGGAGCCCGCCGGAGGTGCGTGCGGCGTTGCGCGCGGCGCGGGCGCTTGTCTTCCCGTCCGTTTGGTACGAGGGCCAGCCGCTCACCGTCTATGAGTCGCTCGCCCTCGGCACGCCCGTGATCGTCAGCGATCTCTGCGCCGGGCGCGAGGCGGTCGTCGACGGCGAAACCGGCATCTGGTTCAAATCCGCCAACGCGCAATCGCTTGCGGCGGCGATCGCGCGTCTCGAGGATGACGGCGTTGCACGGCGGATGGCTGAAGCGGCTTATGCGCGCTATTGGGCGGCCCCGCTGACACTCGATCGCCACCTCGATTCCGTCGCGGCCGTCTATGATAAGGTTCAATCGCATTGGCGCGCGGCATGAAGATCGTCGTCGCCATCGCCACGACCGGGCGCCCGCATGTCGTGGGGCAATGCCTGCAGCGTTTCGCCAAATTCTCGCATGAGCTGCATCGCTTGCTGGTGATCGGCGCGTCTCCCGAAGACGCGCCGATTCCGGCGGGCGAAGCGGAGTTTCATGTGGCGCGCGCACGCGGCCTGACGATCCAGCGCAATCACGCTTTGGACCTTGTCGGGACAGACGCGGATATTCTCGTCTTCGTCGATGACGATTATGTTCCGGGCGAGGATTTCGTCGACGGCGTCAGGCGCTTGTTCGCCGAGCATGCTGCCATCGTGGCCGCCTCGGGCCATTTGATCGCGGACGGCATTCACCACCGCGAACCGCTCGATTTCGATCAAGCGGACGCCCTCGTCGCCGCCTATTCGCCCCCCTGCCCCGGCGATGTCCGAATGACCGACGAGACGGGAGCCTATGGCTGCAATATGGCTTTTCGCCTCGCCGCTGCGCCGCAAGCGCGCTTCGATGAAAATCTGCCGCTCTATGGATGGCTCGAAGACACCGACTTCTCGGCGTTGTATGCGCGCGTCGGCCGCGTTGTCCGCACCAATGCCTTCGCGGGGGTGCATCTCGGCGTTCGCTCCGGCCGCACCTCGGGCGTGCGGCTTGGCTATTCGCAGATCGCCAACCCACTTTACCTCTTGCACAAGGGAACCGCTTCCGCTCGCTTCGTCATGAACCTCGCGAGCAGGAATTTTCTGGCCAATCTAGCCAAATCGCTCGTCCCCGAGCCCGGGATCGACCGCTGGGGCCGATTGCGCGGCAATGTGCTTGCGCTTCTGGATCTCGCACGCGGTCGTTGCGACCCGCGCCGCGTGCTGGAGTTATGAGCGCGCCTCGACCTTCCTTTTCCGTAGCCGCGTCACGACGCTCGGCCAGATGACGCTGCGCAGATCCGCGATGTCGAACGCATAAGCAACGGCGCCATAGGCAGCGGCGCCTGCGAGAATTTGCATTGCAAGAGTAACGACGCCCGGCGCCATGGCGCGCATCGGCGCGCCCAGGAGAAGCATGGCGGATGTCGCGATTACAGCGCCAATCACGTCGCGGGCGCGTGGCCACATCGGCTCCAGGAGAAAGAGCATGGCGACAAGCGCCGCGAAGCCGGCGACGGATGAGATAGATTGCGCATAAGCGAAGCGCGTGGCGTCCGCGGTCGCGGGCAGCATCGCGATCGCCACAAGATCAGCGAGCAAGGCGATCAGCGCGGCAACGATCAGCGGCGTCAATCGATGCGCAAGCTGGAAGGCGGTGTTCACGCCGTAATTGGTCATCGCGAAAGCGAAGAGCGCGGGCGTCATCTGCGCAAAATATAGCGCGAATGGGCCGCGGAAATTCTCCGGCGCGAAGAGCGCCTCGAAGCTCGGGAGAATGAGCCAGGAGCCCGCGACGGCGGGCGTGACGATCGCAAAGACGACGCCGAGATTACGGGAGATCTGCGCCCGCGCCGCAATGGCCCCCGACGTCCGTTCCGTATGCACGGCGAGTTGGAAGAGAATGACGTCGATGGCGGAGCCGATCGCGCCGACGATTCGCACGCCCGTCTCGAAGGCGAGCGAAATCTGCCCAACTTCCGCGAAACCATGATCCCGCGCCAGCAGCGTGCGGTTGATAAGCGGCACGATCTGGTAAAGCACGCTGGCCAGGACGATCGGCGCGCCATAGGCGAGAAAGCGCGTCGCGAGCCTGCTCTCCGCCAGCCGAAAGCGCGTATTCGGATCGGCAAGCTCGCCCCTCGCCACAATGAGGCAGCCTGCAACCGAGATAATCATGCCGACGAGCGCCACATTGGCGGAGCCGAACACGAAAGCGCCGCCGACCGTCAGGGCGAAGGCGAGCACGTTCTTGGCGATGACCAGAGCGCCATAGGCCTTGTCATGGAAGCGCGCGCGCACGAGGGCGGTCGCCGTGTCGAAGAGCGCATTGGAGAGCGAGACGCCGACAGCGAGCGCGGCAAGGTCATGGCTCAGCGGGAGATCGAGCCCCAACCAATAGACAAGGAGCGCGGCGACAAGCGCGAGCGCCGCAAGCGCGGCAAACGCCAGATCGAGCGTCGAGCGGACTTCCGGATGCTCTTTGCGGTCCTGCTCGGAATAATAGCGCGTCGCCGCAAGCCGAAGCCAATCGAAGACGAAAGTCTGCAGAACGACCGCGACGGAAAGCGCCAGCACGAATCGCCCATATTCGGCAGGGCCCAGGAATTTCGCGACCAGCAGCCCGACGACGAAATTCAGCAGGCTGTTGAGGATGAAGGGAACCATCATCCACATTGCGACGCGCTCTCCTCGATGGCCTGCGGGCGCGGACTCAAAGCTGGAATCTCAGGCCCAAGAGATAAACATTCGCCGAATAGCCGGCGTTGCGGAACGAGCTGCTGAGCTGCTCATGCGTGAAGCTGCCGCGCAGCGTGATCGATCGCGTTAACTTGTATTCCAACCGGACAGCCGCGCTGCCGCCACGTTCGCGGACGTTCAAACTTGCGCCGGAAGCCGTCGCGGCAGCGACGACGACGGGCGAGTTCGAACTCTGGTAGTCGTTGAAGTAATAATTGCCGGTGAAGGTGATGTTGAGATTGCGCATCAGATCGTGCGAGAGCGTCGCGGTGATCGAACGCGTCAGCACGCCGCTGGCGTAGGCGAGCGTCGTTTCATTCATTGTCGTCGAGCCGCGCAGCGTCAACGTCGTCAGCGCGGAGGGCGTATAAATGAGCGCGGCGTCGATCACCGGGCCGCGCAGCTCCGCCAGACGGAAGTCGGCGTAGTTTCTTTGGCCATAGCCGCCGGAAATCTCGCCTTTCACCATCTCCGTGACGTTGAAGGTGGCGCCGCCGCGGATGGTGTAGCCCGTGCTGTCGCGATAGAAGCCATAAGGATCGACCGGCGAGTCGTGAATGCGCTTGTCGAGGGTTCCTTCCACGAAAGGCTTCAGATCCGGCGTAACCTCGTAGGAGGCTCGCAGCAGCCCGCCGAAGTCGTTGTAGCTCGTCGACGCCAGATTGAGCGTCGTGCCGTTCGAATATTGCGCGTCCTGATACCAGACGCGATCATAGGTGCCGCGCAGCGACACCTCGATCCGCGAGAATTTCTGCGTGACGCCGCCCTGCGTTCCGACCCCGAGTATGATCGGCCGGTTGACGACATAGACGCTCGACTGATCGGCGGAGATCGCCGGCGCGCCGGGCCGCTGCGTATCGAGCTGCAGGCGTCCGCGCAGATCGAGCGCGGTGTCGGTCGTCAGATCGTAGCGCGCGGTCATGGCGCCCTGGGCGTCGGCGCGGCTCGCGGTTGGATAGTCGAAATATTCCGAGTATCCGCCGCGCAACTCGCCTTCGAGGCTGTGGCGCGACCAGTTGGATTTGACCCGCAACCCGCCTTCGCCGCGAAAAAGCGTCGAACCGCGCGGGTTGTAGCTCGCAGACAGACGGTTGGGGTTATCGTCATAACCGCCGGACGTCTGGACGAAGGGGAACAGCAGCGTCGAGCCGACCGCGACGCCGAGCGGATCATAGGGGTTCATCTCGACCTTCGGCTTGCCCTTCGCCTTGATCGTCGGCTCGGCGGCGACTGTGACGGGCGGAGGCGCAGGCGCGAGAAGATGCTGACCAGGCGGCGCATAGGTCGACCGCAGCCGCAAAGCCCGCTGCTTGGCGACATAGGAGGATTTGTAAGGCTCCAGCGCCGGGAGCGGCGTTTTCGGCGAGAAGGGCGGCGGATAGGGCGCGCGCCGAGGCGGGTAAGGCTTGGGAAGCTTTTGCCGTTTCACCGGCGCGCCATAATTGGCCCCGGCGGGAAGGCCGGAAGTCTGGCCGAGGCCGAGGCTCCCTGCTTGGGGAGCGACGGCGGAGCCAGGGGAATCCAGCCGGCGTAGCGGCGGCTTATCCTGTCCCGCAAGCGTCGAGAGAGGCGCGCTCGCCTTTGGTTGCGGCAAGGCCTGCCCGCGCGCCGGCGCAGCCGCAGCCAATGCGGCGCAGAGCGCAGCCAACGCAACGCGGCTCTTCGAGCTTCCCGGCGGCACCTGATCCCTCGCCTGCGCCTGAAAGGCCCGCAAGACGGCGCGGGCGGCGCATGGCAAGGGTTAGGGCTTTATGGTTAACGCGAGCTTATCGGCCTATTCCATGCCGAGCGCGGAAAGGTAGAGCTCCATGATCTCTTCTTCCTCCTCGCGCTTATGCTTGTCCTGGCGGCGCAGGGAGACGATCTTGCGAATGATTTTCGGATCGAAGCCGGTTCCCTTGGCTTCGGCGTAGACGTCCTTGATGTCGTCGGCAATCGCGCGCTTTTCCTCTTCGAGCTTTTCGATTCGCTCGATAAAGGCGCGCAAATGACCGCCGTCGACGGCGGAGTCCACCGCATTGGTGTCCATGGTGCTTTCCCGCAAGAGTTGGCCGGCTCGGGTTTGGCCTGCCGGCGATTTCCGGCGAGGCTTGCGACAGCTTCGTGACCTCGTCAAGGCGGAGGCGCCGCTAATCCCCCATTATCTGTCTCCCAGAGCAAGGGCGCCTTGAAAGCGAGTCTGTGGCGTCCGACATTTGCCTGTGGCGCGGTGAGCGCTATGGGAGAGAGACGCTGTTGGAGAGAGACATGGCCGGCGACGGCGATTTTGGCGGTTACTCGAAGGGCGCGCCGCCGCCCTACCAGCGGGCGCAAGGCCCCTATATTCCGGCCGCGGCGCTCGAAAGCGTGCGCAGCCGGCGGATCATGGCGGTGGGGCTCGACCTCATCCTCGTCACGAGCCTGTCGGTGGCGCTCTTTTTCGGGCTTTTCATATTGAGCTTCGGCATGTCGGCGCTGCTGCTGCCGCCGATCTTCCCGATCGTCGCTTTCTTCTACAATGGGTTGACGGTCTCGGGCTGGCGCATGGCGACGCCCGGCATGGCCTTCATGGACCTCGAGATGCGGACGATGCAGGGCGAGCCCGTGCCCTTCCTGCAGGCGGCCGTCCACGCCGTTCTCTTTTACGTGACCTGGATGTTTCCGCCGCTGTTCCTGGTGTCCTTCATCACCAGCGACAAACGCTGTCTGCACGACATTCTGGCGGATGTGATCGTGCTGCGGCGATCGGCGTGAGGTCGCCATGGCGCGCAGCGGTTTCTAGCCCTATTCTTGCGATCGTCATCTACGAAACGAGACGAGCGTGACCAGAGAACCTCGCGACGCGCCACAGTTCTATCTCACCTCGCCGGCGCCGTGCCCCTATCTGCCGGGGCGGGCGGAGCGCAAGGTGTTCACGCATCTGATCGGCCTGCGCGCGCCGGCGCTCAATGACACGCTGACGCAATCCGGCTTCCGCCGCTCGCAGACCATCGCCTATCGTCCGGCCTGCGAACATTGCCGGGCCTGCGTCTCGGTGCGGGTCAAGATCGAGGAGTTCGTTCCCTCGCGCACGCAGCGGCGCGGGATGCGCCATAATGCCGACATCGCCGGAGAGGCGCGCCCGGCGCGGGCGACGCCGGAGCAATATGCGCTGTTCCGCCGTTACGTCACCGCGCGCCACTCCGATGGCGGGATGGCCGATATGAGCATGGTCGATTATCAGATGATGATCGAGGACAGCCATGTCGACACGCGGCTGATCGAATATCGCCTGTCGCCCGACGCGCAGGGGGCCGACGCCGACCGCCTGATCGCCTGCTGCCTCACCGATCGGCTCGCCGATGGCCTGTCGATGGTCTATTCGTTCTATGAGCCTCAATTCGAGGAGCGCTCGCTCGGCACCTTCATGATCCTCGACCATATGAGGCGGGCCCGCGTCGCCGGACTGCGAAATCTTTACCTCGGCTATTGGGTCGAGGGCTCGCATAAAATGGCCTATAAGGCGCGCTTCCTGCCGCAGGAGCGGCTGGGGACGGATGGATGGGTGCGGGTGGACTGAACAAGCAGGCGTTCGACATCTCCCCTGCCGCATTTACGCCAGAATAAGCATATTCCCAAAGGTACACACGCGGTAACGGTCCCTCAAAGCCCGGCGGATGAAGCTGCGCGCGGAGGGCTCGCTATGGCGCCGTTTCTGATCGCTTTTATTTGCCTTTGCATTGCTACGGCCGTGTTGGCGAGCCGCTATCTGCGCCTCCAGTCTCTGGATGCGCAATGCAAGGCCGCCGCCGAGCAGGTCGACGCCGAACTCGCCAATTGGCACGCGATGCTCCCGGCGCTGGCCGGCGTGATGCGCGCCTTTGCGCCGAAGGAGCGCGGGGCCGTCGATGTGGTCGCGCGGCTTCACGCCTCGGGGCGGCGGGCGGGCTCTCCTCAGGCGCGGCTTCTGGCGGAGGCCCGGCTCGGCGATGGCGTTCACGGTCTCCTCGCGCGCGCGCAGGCGACGCCGGAAATCCAGAGGCTCGATGATTTTCGCCAGTTGCGCGCGGCGCTCGAAGAGGCGGAAGGCGGTCTCGCCGCCGCGCGCCGGCGGCTCGCCACGGCGACCGCCGATTACAACCGCGCCCTCAGGCGCTTTCCTGAATGCCTGTTTACCGGGCGCCTGCGTCTAACGCCCCGCGACTACTACGATATCGCTGTCGACGACAGTCGCGCGGGGGAGACGCTGGTCTGAGCGCTGCGCGCCGCGGCCCGGGCGGGTCACAAAATCGCCGCCTATTCGGGCCTTGTTAACTCAGAAGCCGCAGATCATATGGACCTCAGCCGGCGTAGCTTGGGCCGCGCCGATCTTTTCCATTTCCCTCCGCGGCCGCGGAACAGACTGCGACTGGAGCGAACAGTGCATAAATCGGCGATCCTTCCCCTTTCACTCTGCCTCGCGCTCGGCGCGGCCTTTGCCGCGCGCGCGGAGACCGGGCAGGCCGAATGGGCGCAGCGCTACGACGCCGACGCGCGGCTGACCGTGTCGCGCTCGACCACCCCTATCCTGTCCGAAGCGACTGTCGCCGCGACGGAAGCCGCCATCGAGCGCTATCGCGAAATCGTCGCCAATGGCGGCTGGGCGGCGGTGCCGAGCCAGCAATTGCGGCTCGGCTCCAACGGCCCGGCGGTGTCGGCGCTGCGCCGGCGCCTCATCGTCTCGGGCGACATCGGCGCCGAAACCGGCACGAGCCCGGTTTTCGATTCCTACGTCGAGGCCGCCGTGCGCCGCTTCCAGGCGCGCCACGGCATCATCGAAACCGGCGTCGTCAACCAGCAGACGCTCACCGCGCTGAATATCCCCGCCGAAACGCGTCTCCGCCAGCTCGAGACCAATCTCGTGCGCCTGCGCAGCTTTTCCCACGACCTCGGAAATCGCTACGTCACCGCCAATATTCCGGCGGCTCAGGTCGAGACGGTGGAGGCGGGCCAGGTCGTTTCGCATCATATCGCGGGCGTCGGCAAGATCGACCGCCAGTCGCCGGTGATGCAGACCAAGGCCTATCAGATCAATTTCAATCCATTCTGGACGGTGCCCGCCTCGGTCATCCGCAAGGATCTGATTCCCAAGATGCAGGCGGACCCGAACTACCTGCACGACAACCATATCCGCGTCTACAACAAGGAAGGCCAGGAGCTGCAGCCCGAGCAGATCAACTGGCGCTCGCTCGACGCGATGAACTACAAGTTCCGGCAGGACATCGGCGGCGACTTCAACTCGCTCGGCGTGGTGCGCATCGACATCGCCAATCCTTACGGCGTCTATATGCACGACACGCCGGCCAAGGGCGTCTTCGGCGACGATTTCCGCTTCGTCTCCTCAGGCTGCATCCGCCTGCAGAATGTGCGCGACTATGTCGCCTTCCTGCTGCGCGAGACCCCGGGCTGGGACCGCGACGCCATCGACCGCGCTATCGCCTCGGGCGAGCGCATCGACGTAAAGATCAACCCCGCCGTTCCGGTCTACTGGGTTTACATCACGGCCTGGGGCACGCCGGACGGCGTCACCCAGTTCCGCGAGGACATTTATCAGCGCGACGGGTTGAACGCCCGGGTCGTCGACGCGCCGGACTATTCGCAGACCCCCGTGACGCAGCAGGCCGCTGCGCCGCAGGCGGCGGGCCCGCGGCCGCGCGGCGAGCCGCTACTGCCGCGGGACGAGCAGTAAGACTTGCGCCTTCAGGCGGCGGTCATAACGACCGCCGCTTTTTACGACATTCCTGTGGGCAGGACCTGTCCCCAACGCCGGGCGTGGGGAAGGCGCGGCGGCGCCCTTCATCTAGCTTCTGTTTGACCAGGAAGAAGCCGTCTCCTGCGTCCGCTTGATCTGACCTGGCTTCGTCTCGGGCCTTGCGACACGATCGACCGCCGCCTCGATCTGGTCTGGCGCGGTGTGGTGGGCCATGTGGCCGGCGCCAGGGATCACGATCAGCTCGCTTTGCGGCGCCTCGTCGTGAAAGCGCCTCGACTGGCGATCCAAATCGACCATCTTGTCGCCGTCGCCCGCCAATATGACGATCGGAAGCTTTAGCTCGGCATAGCGTCTTTGTAGCTGCATCGCCGAGGCCACCATCAGCACGCTATCCTCCGCTTCTGCGCCGATCTGGACGGGCCGCGCCGCAAAGGAATTCGGGAACCCCTTCTCGAATCTCTCCGTGACCGGGGCAGGCGAGAATAGCCACCGCAGAACGCCAGGCAGGAAGAGTCGCGTGAGAGGCGGCGAGATCGTGTAGCGCATAACATCGCCCAAGCCAGGCATCGCGGTAAAGGACATGAAGAACACGTCCGCTCGCGCTGTCGGATAGAAATAGCCCGCGATCAACACCAGCCCTTCGACCAGCGCCGGATACTGGAGCGCGAGGTCCAAGGCGATCAGCGAAGCGAAGGAATGGGTGACGACCGTCACGCGCTCGACGCCGAGCTGCGAAAACGCCTTCTGCAACAACTCGGCGTAGGCGCCAGGCGTCCATATGCGATGGGGTCTGTCGCTATATCCGAAGCCGGGGCGATCGAAGACGATGACCCTGTAGCGCTCCGCAAGCTTGTCGACGATGCCGCTCAGCAGGAAATCCTCGGCAAGCGTCAGATTGCCGTGGATGAGCGTGACGACATCGCCCTTCCCCTTGTCGATGTAGTGCAGGCGCACGCCGTCGACGTCGATGAACCGACCGATCGGGGGATGCTCGCTTTCGTCCTGGCGCGTCTTGCGGATGTTGTAATAGGCGAGCGCCCCCATCGCAGCCGCGAGCCCAACCGCCGCCGAACCGACGATAGCCGAAACGCTCCGGCTTGGTCTGGCTGCCTTGGTGAGCGCGGACTCGGCGCGCGTGGCGGCTTTTTCGACAGGGCCGCGCCCGTCGAGCCACTGCGACACGCTGGTTCCGACGGCGGCGCCGGACTTGGCGCCGGACTTGGCCAAGTCTTTTTGGATCGATTTCGTGAAGCTCATGATTGCTCTCCCGCGCTCGAAGGCACTTAACGCCCTCGATCCGCGGGGGTTTCAAACTTTGCACGTGAAAAGGAATGCGACCGCATTTGCGCTCATGAGCGCGAAATCATGGGAATCCGGGGCGCGGAATTGAGGCAATCTATGCATTGCGTCCCAATATGACGCAACGCAAGGCTTTGATTACACAGAACTTTACGCCCCGGGCATAAATAGTTACGGCGACGCAACGCAGCGCCGGGCCCCAGGTTTAATTTTTAGCGAAGTATTTCGCCCCGAGGTTCTGAATGATTTCATTCGCAGGCAGCATGCCCGAGCAGGGGTCGGCCTTGCTCTGCTTACAGAACTTCACCATCGCATCCTCGCCCGGCTCGACTACGGTATTGCGCGTCCCTGGCCGATAGGTGGTGTAGGCAGTGTTGCCGGAAACTCTTGTCTGCGCTGTGCTCGGCGTCGTGTATGTGGATTCGGTCGAGGCGTCTTCCGAGCTGATAATAGCGAAGTGCGTGAACCCTCGCGCAGTGGCGGTCTCCGCAGCTTTCAGCAGGATAAAATCCTGGACTCTCGCCTTGTCCGTAAAACTGTTTCCGCGTGAAGATATTCTTGCAGTGTCATTGGTGATCATTTGGGCCTCGGCGCCACCGGCCAGCCCTATGCCATCGCGGCTATATTCGGTCGCGCAGCCAGAAGACCAGAGAGCAAGGGCAAAGCAGAGAAGGGGCCGACCGCGCATTAGAAAAGAACCTCGAATTTCGCCCAGAAAATTGACCACTAAGCTTAGCTGTCGTCAGGGCGATACCAAAAGCAATGACCAAGGGCAAGCGCGGTCGCGAGGGGCGACGTCCCATGATGACGCAATCCAAGGCTTGGATTAACCGGAACTTTACCCTGTTTCGCAACGATGCGCCCCGGGCACAAATCGCCACGGCGACGAAACGCACAGCCGGGCGGCAGGAACAATAATGACCTCCACAATTCTCATCGCCGATGACGATCCGGTACAGCGCCGCCTGCTCGAGGCCATGGTCAAGCGCTTTGGTTATGCAGCGGAGACGGTCGAAGGCGGCGAGGAGGCGCTGGCGCGGCTGACGCGGGGCGGCGCGGAGCCTGTCGCGCTCTTGATCCTCGATCTCGTCATGCCCGATCTCGACGGCATGGGCGTGCTGACGCGCCTGCGCGACGCAAAGATCACGACGCCGGTGATCGTGCAGACCGCCCATGGATCGATCGAGGCGGTGATCTCCGCCATGCGCGCCGGCGCGCATGACTTCGTGGTGAAGCCGGTCGGCGCGGAGCGGCTTCAAATCTCGATCAAGAACGCGCTTTCGGCCGACGCGCTCGCGGGCGAGGTTCGCCGCATCAACCGCCGCGCGCAAGGGGCTTTGACCTTCAAGGATCTGGTGTCGCGCAGCGCGGAGATGCAGCGCGTGATCCGGCTCGGCGAGCGCGCCGCGCATTCCAATATTCCAGTGCTCATCGAGGGCGAATCGGGCGTCGGCAAGGAGCTCGTGGCGCGCGCGATCCAGGGTGGCTCGGACCGCAAGGGCAAGCCCTTCGTCACCGTCAACTGCGGGGCCCTGCCCGCCAACCTCGTCGAATCGATCCTCTTCGGCCATGAGAAAGGCGCCTTCACCGGCGCGACCGAGAAACATACCGGCAAATTTATGGAGGCCAATGGCGGGACGCTTTTCCTCGACGAAATCGGCGAATTGCCGCTCGATATTCAGGTGAAGCTCTTGCGCGCGTTGCAGGAAGGGGAGATCGACCCGATTGGCGCCAAGCGTTCCCAGCGCGTCGACATCCGCTTGATCTCCGCGACGAACCGCAACCTCATCGAGCAGGTCAAGCGTGGCGAGTTCCGCGAAGATCTGTTCTACCGCCTGAATGTCTTTCCGATCGGCATTCCGTCGCTGCGCTCGCGACGTGAAGACATCGCCGATCTGGCGCGGCGCTTCGCGGCGCGTTTCGCGGCGGAGGAAGGACGCAACATCCGTGGCATGACGGCGGAGGTCCTCTCGCTGCTCACGAGCTACGACTGGCCCGGCAATGTGCGACAACTCGAGAACACGGTGTTCCGCGCCGTCGTGCTCTCCGAGGGCGACGAGCTGACCGTCGCCGAGTTTCCGCAGATTGCGGCGCATGTCGAAGGCTATGACGTGCGCGTTCCGCCGGCGCCTGTATTTGCGCCGCCCGTCGACGCGCCGCGCGAGCGCGAGATCGTGCGCGTCGAAATCCGCGACCCCAATGTGCTGCCGCTTCTCGCGCCCAATGGCGAGATGCGCAAGCTCAATGATTTGGAGAAAGAGACGATCCGCTTCGCGCTCACCCATTACCGCGGACAAATGTCGGAGATTGCGCGACGTCTCGGGATCGGCCGTTCGACGCTTTATCGCAAGATGAAGGAATACGGCCTCGAAGAAGAGGGAGCGGATTCCCCCGCCGACAGCCTGGTGGCGTGAGGGGCGATTTTATGCGAGCCTCCGTTCCAAAGGAGTCAGCGCATGACACTCTACGATATCGAGGCCAAAACGATCGACGGCGCCACGAAGTCCTTGCGCGATTATGAGGGCAAGGCGCTGCTCATCGTCAATGTGGCGAGCAAATGCGGATTCACGCCGCAATATGCCGGGCTGGAAGCGCTTTACAAGACATATGCCGACAAGGGCCTCGTCGTCCTCGGCTTTCCCTGCAACCAGTTCGGCGCGCAGGAGCCGGGCTCGGAAAGCGACATCGCCTCCTTCTGCTCGGCGACCTATGGCGTGAGTTTTCCCATGTTCGCCAAGATCGAGGTGAATGGCGAGAATGCGCACCCGCTATATAAATTTTTGAAGCATGAGGCGCCGGGGATTCTCGGTTCCGAGGCGATCAAATGGAACTTCACCAAGTTTCTCGTCGATAAGACCGGCAAGGTCGTGAAACGCTACGCGCCCACCGATACCCCGCAGTCGCTCGAAAAGGACATAGAGGCGACGCTGTGAGCGCAGCAATCACAGTTGCGCGCCGCGAAGGCGACGATCCGCTGCGCTTCGATGTTTGCGTGCGAGAGGGAGACAGCGAAACGCGCCATCGCGTGACGCTGTCGGCGGCCGACGCCGCGCGCCTCGGGCGCGACGCCCCGGCCGAAGAAACGATAGCAGCCGCCTTCCGCTTTCTGCTCGACCGCGAGCCGAAGGAGTCGATCCTCCCAGGCTTCGACGTCAGCGTGATCTCGCGTTATTTTCCGCAGTTCGAGAACGAGATTGGCGCTTATCTCGCCAAATAGCGGCGGATTTTTTCCTGGATCGCAGGACGGGCGGACGCGGCGATCAAAATGCGGCGCGCAGCCTCAGGGCGAAGACATTGATCGGCCCGCGCGCGGCGTTGTGCGCGGGATCGACAATAAGCTGATAATCGAATGTTGCGTCCATGTTCTTGCCGAAGCCGAGCTTGTAATAGGCTTCTATGTTTTTCTCGCCGGCGTAGGAGAGCGCGCCATCGCCAATGTAAACGCTCGTGCCGCCCAATCCGAAATAACGCACGCGATCGCCATGCAGACCGCTCAGCGCCCCCGCGACGCCGATTTCGTCGTCGTCGCGCCCCCATAAAGCGCCCGCGGCGACGAGGCCCATCGAGAGCTGCCTGTCGACATCGGTGTAATCGACGGTTTCGTATCGGCCGTCTGTCATGCTCGCGCGCAGGAAGAACCCGAGATTCGGCATCAGTTGCTGCTTGATGTTGATCCCGCCGCCCATTTTCACCGCGCGGCGACGCGCCGGGCCCACCTGGGGAGGAAGCTGGCCGGTCATCAAGGCGTAGTCTATGAGGTCGTTGACTTTGCTCAGATAGCCATTGTCGCCATAAAGCAGGAATTTGATCGCGCCCGGCTGGTTGAATAGCGCGTAACGCGCTTCGATCTCCCCGACGCCCATGAACTGGCGAAAGAGTTGCGGCTCGATGTCGAGGCCGTTGGGAATTTTCGAGAGCTGAAAGACCCCGCCGCGAGCGGTCCACCAATCCTGTTTCCACTCGACCGCGAGGCCATGGGTATAGCCCCAGGAGTCGGCGGCGTAGTCGAAGGCGCCCATCGTGTTGAAGGCGAAATTCAAAAAGCCTGTCGTGGGATCATGTGCGTAGATATTGTCGTCGAAGACGTCGCCCACAGCAAATTTGCCGAGCGTTATGATGATGCGATCCTTATCGACGAGGCCGGAGATTTGGTTCTGCGTCGACTCCAGCACCTCGCTGTGCGAACCTTCATCAGGGTCCCTGCTGCGTTCGCCGTCGCTGAGCCCAATGATCTGGCGCAGAAAGTAGCGCTGGAATCGCATATACGGCGCAGCGCGGCCGACCTTCGCGACGGCGCTGTCCACATAGGCGGCGGAACCAACCGAGTTCGCCAAGCCATAGCCCTGATCGATTTCGGGATTGAGATAGACGGCGCCGCCTTCCCACAGCCGCAGGCCGAGAAAGGCATTCGTCGTCGAGCCAACATTGGCCTTGCCGCCCGACGGAAAACTATTTGCTCCATCGTATTGCGCCCGAAATCTCGGATAGCCCTGCGCAACGAGGGTCGTCTGCGCATGGACGCTATATCGCTCGGGGGCGTCGCCATTGCCCCCCTTGTCGCCTTCGTTGCCGCCGTTCTGACGCTTGCCGTAATCGATCGAGCCGGGAATCCGGTTTTCATCTCCGAAGTGATAGTTCAAGCCGAATCGAAGGATATGATTCTCGTTGCGCACGCGCGAGGCGTAGGCGAAACCCGCTCCGCCATCGAAGAGATGCGTGTTGAGCGATTGATTGAGAAAGAGATACTCGGCGCGAGCGGACCAATCTTTGGCGAAGGCGTATTCGAAACCCGCGCCAAGGACATATTTCATCCGGGACGACTGCGACCAGGGGGCCGAAAATTCGACGCCTGCGATCGATAGCGTCGCGGGCCCACGCGAGCCGCCCGCCGCGACTCCGCCGGTGACATACAGGAGCGCGCGATTGAAGGCGACGCCGGCGCGACCGCGTATGGTCGCGTAATAATTTGCGCTCGAATGGGATGTCTGCGTGAAGAAGGGGAGCCCGCCATAAGCGGGCGAAGCGCCATAGATCCCCGTCGGCCCCCGCCGCCCGTCAAGAAGGCCGAAATCAGTCTCGATGCCCCAGACCCAAGGCCCTCTTTGCCAATTATAGCCGGCCTGCGCGCCGACGGTGACGCCTGTCCGCGTGACGGAAGCTGGATAAAGGTCGAAGACCGTCGAGGTAAATCCGCTCCCCGCCTGGAGTCTCTCGCCGCCATGCAGCGGGAAGCCCGCGCCGAGGCTCGCGCCGATATACATGCCTGCCCAGGTAAAATCAGACGCCGGCGCGAAATCGGCAGTGGCCGGCTCGGCGGCGCGCGCGGTGAAAGAAGCGAGAAGCGCGCTTCCAAGGAGAAGGGCGGAGCCCGATTGTCGCAGGAACTTCATGAACCGCTTCTAACGCCGGTCAAATGACGCGCCGAAGACGCAAAAGAACGCACATGCTGAGATGACGAAAAAATCGGGTTTGTGTGATGCCACGGCAACGGTCGAGCCTCTCGCAGTCTGGCGCGCTTCTTGCCTCTGCCCTTCGCAAGCCTGATCGGAAGCCTGTAGGGGCCCCGAGCAAGAAGGCGCCGGGGCAAAGAGAGGAGCGTCGACAAGTGGATCAGCGCGTGACGCAATTCGATGAAATGGGTGGCCTCGACGGTCTGACCCGCGCTCCTTATCAAAAACTCTCGCAATGGCTCGCCGCCTCCCCTCCGGAACTTCTCGCCTCCCGCCGAGAACAAGCGGAACTCCTCTTCCGCCGCATCGGCATCACCTTCGCCGTCTATGGCGCGCAGGACGCCACGGAGCGGCTCATCCCCTTCGATATTCTCCCGCGGATCATCGCCAGAAGCGAATGGGCCGCGCTCGAGAAGGGGCTCGTGCAGCGCATAACGGCGCTCAATCTTTTCCTCAAAGACATTTATGGCAAGGGCGAAATCCTCAAGGCCGGCAAGATTCCGAGCGAGCTCGTCTATCACAATCCCGGCTATTGCCCCGAGATGGCGGGCCGCCGCGTGCCGCACGACGTCTATGTGCAAATCGCCGGCGTGGACATCGTGCGCACTAACGACCACGGGTTCTATGTGCTGGAAGACAACGCCCGGACCCCGTCGGGCGTCTCCTATATGCTCGAAAACCGCGAAGTGATGATGCGGCTTTTCCCCGATCTCTTCTCCATGCATCGCGTCGCGCCCATCGAGGATTACCCCGACGAGCTGCTGGCGACGCTGCGCTCGGTCGCGCCGCCCCGCGCGTCACACGAGCCGACCATCGCGCTGATGACGCCGGGACAATATAACTCCGCCTATTACGAGCACTCCTTCCTGGCGGACAAGCTCGGCGTGGAGCTTGTCGAAGGGCGCGACCTCTTCGTGAAAGACGACGTGGTCTATATGCGCACGACCGAAGGGCCGCGTCGCGTCGACGTCATTTACCGCCGCATCGACGACGATTTCCTCGATCCGCTCACCTTCCGCCCGGATTCGGCCCTGGGCGTTCCGGGGCTGATCGGCGCCTACCACGCAGGCAATGTGACGCTCGCGAATGCAGTTGGCACCGGCGTCGCCGACGACAAGGCGATGTACACCTACATGCCTGACATTATCCGCTTCTATCTCGGGCAGGAGCCGCTGCTGCAGAATGTCCCCACCTGGCGATGCCGGGAGCCGGAAGCGCTTTCCTATGTGCTCGACCATCTCGACGAGCTCGTGGTCAAAGAGGTCAATGGCTCCGGCGGCTATGGCATGCTCGTCGGCCCGCACGCCTCCAAGGCGCAGGTGGAAGAATTCCGCGCAAAGCTGAATGCGCAACCCGATAATTTCATCGCCCAGCCGACGCTTGCGCTGTCGACCTGTCCGATCTCTGTCGCCGAGGGCATCGCGCCCCGGCATGTCGATCTGAGGCCCTTCGTGCTGCAGGGCGCGCATGGCGTGCGCGTCGTGCCGGGGGGCCTCACCCGTGTGGCGATGACCGAAAGATCGCTCGTCGTGAATTCCAGCCAGGGCGGCGGGACGAAAGACACCTGGGTGATCGACGACGCGATCTTGGGGCAGGCATGATGCTCGACGCCCGCCCCTCCATCCACGAAATCGAGCGGCGCAGCCAGGAATCCGCCGAGACCGCAGCCCATCTCCCTGCCCCGCTCGAGACGATCAGACAGGACATCAGCCGCGAGCGCGCGCAAACGGAACGCCCTATGCTTTCAAGCACCGCCGACAATCTTTATTGGCTCGCGCGCTATATGGAGCGCGCCGATTTCCTCGCGCGCGCCATCGAGGCGTCCCGGCGCCTCGCGACATTGCCGAAAGCCTATGGCGGCGCCGAGACCGAATGGGAAAGCGTGCTTCTCTCCTCTGGCGCCGCGCAGGCCTTCGAGCAGACGGGCAAGCCGATTACCGAAAGCAATATCATCGAGTTCCTGACCTTCTCGCGCGACAACCCGGGCTCGATCCGCAATTGCATCGAATTTGCTCGCACCAACGCCCGCGCGGTGCGCACCGCCCTGACGGTGGAAATGTGGGAGGCGATCAACGGCGCCTATCTCGAATTGAAAGCGATGGAGGCGCGTCGCGGCGCCTATTCGGCCGACGAGCTCGGGCGCTTCCTCGATTTCGTCAAGCAAACCTCGCTCATCTACGACGGCGGCGCCTATCGCACCATGCTGCGCAACGACGCCTATTGGTTCTCGCGCGTCGGACTATTCGTGGAGCGCGCGGACAACACGGCCCGGCTCCTGGACGTAAAATACCACGTGCTGCTGCCGGATAAGGAAGTCATCGGCGGCTCGCTCGACTATTTCCAATGGGCGGCGATTTTGCGCGCTGTCTCGGCGCACACTGCCTATCACTGGGTCTATCGCACGAGCATGAAGCCCTGGCTCGTCGCCGATTTGCTCATCCTGCGCCCGGAGATGCCGCGCTCGCTCATCTCCTGCTACGAGAGCATCGTGCGCAATCTCGATAGTCTCGCCCGCGCTCACGGCCGGCAGGGCGCAGCGCAACGTCAGGCGCGCAACATGTACGGCAAGCTCGAAACGATGACCATGGAGCACGTCTTCCAGGGCGGGCTGCACGAGTTCATCCAAAGCTTCATCAGCGAGAACAACCGCCTCGGTTCGCTGATCTCCGAGCAATATCTCTTCTAGCTTCACGCGCTTTCGGCTGGCTAAATGGCGAGATGGAAACCGGCGCGGCAGGTAGAAACGACACGAAAGCCGCGCCTCTTCGACGAGCGTCCCATGCGTATCCGCATCCGCCACGAAACAACCTGCCGCTATCTCGAGCCCGTAAAAGCGGCGATCCAGAATTTGCGGCTGACCCCGCGCAATTCCGACGGCCAGCATGTCAAAAGCTGGCGCATCGACGTCGATCGTGACTGCCGGCTGATCGCGTCGGAGGACGCCTTTGGCAATGTGGTGCATCGCTTCACGGCCGACGGTCCTTTCGACTCGATCACGACCACGGTCGAGGGTGAGGTGACGACCTTTGACACGGCCGGCGTCGCCTCGGGCGCCCCAGAGCGTTTTCCGCCCACGCTCTATCTGCGTCAGACCCCTCTCACCGCCCCTACACCGGCCATCGCCGACTTCGCCCGCGCGACAACGGCCAGGGAGAACGGGACGCTCGCCTCGCTCCATGCGTTGCTTTCGGCCATCCACGAGAAAATTGCGTTGGAGACCGATGCGAGCGCCGCCGCGACGACCGCCGCCGCCGCCTTCGAAAGCGGGAAGGGCGAGTGTCAGGACCTTGCGCATCTTTTCATCGCCAGCGCGCGCGCGATCGGCGCGCCCGCGCGCTATATCAGCGGCTATTACCTCCGCGACGACAATGATTATGGGGTCGCCGGCCACGCCTGGGCGGAGGCCTATGTCGAAAATCTCGGCTGGGTCGGATTTGACCCGGCCAATTGCGTGTCTCCCGGAGAGCGGCACATTCGCTTGGCGATTGCGCTGGACAAGCTCGGCGCCGCCCCGATTCGCGGCGCGCATGCCGGCGGCGCCGGCGAAAGCGTGGATGTCAGGGTCCGGGCCACGCGGACACAGACTCAGTCTCAGGCGCAGTAGCGACGGACATCACGCTAGCGCGCTTTCCGCGCGCATGGAATCATGTGCCCGGAAAGCGCGCCGATTCAAAAGTTGGAGCGCATTCTTCGCAAAAGCCGATCAACTTTTGCGGGATGCGCTTCAGGCTGCGAATTGCTGCGGCGGCGCATTCTCCGCAGCGACTACCGGCGCCTGCTCGGCCCAGCGAAGCCGGTCGGCGTAAAGAAGCAATTCAACCGCGCCCGTTCTCTGCAAGGCCTCGAAGACGCGCGGCCAAACTCTTTTCTTGGCCCAGCGGTGATACCGCGTATAGGTTGTATACCACTTGCCGAATTCGGGGGGCAGGTCGCGCCAAGGAGCCCCTGTTCTGGCAACCCAGAAAACGGCCTCCAGAAAGAGACGGTTGTTGCGGCCATGGCACCCTGGATCGCCCTCTTTCCCGGGTAGAATATTTGCGACCGCCTCCCAAGCCTCGTCCGATAATACTCTTTCAGCCACCCCAGCCTCCTATCGCATTATAAAAATGAGGGACCAGCCCTGGTCCAAGCCACGCCGCAAAGGGCTCCGACCTATCGAATATGCAGAGCCCAAACGGCGCCGGCCGAGTTACAGCGACACGAATACTACCTTAGGTTGTATTTCTGATCAACCTGACAGTTTGCCTGGGATCGGAAAAAATCCCTGCAGCTCTCCCTTTTCGGGGACGAGCCGCCGCAGACGGTTCAAAGGGCGGGGCGACTCTTTACGCGATTGCTTTGGAGTTCATTGTCCTCGCCCTTGCCACTCGGGCCGCACTATGGCAAAAGGCCCTCGTTCCGGCCGCCGCGGGCGGTTTCAGGAATTCAGCGCTGCAGTAGCTCAGTGGTAGAGCACTCCCTTGGTAAGGGAGAGGTCGAGAGTTCAATCCTCTCTTGCAGCACCACTTTCCCCTCTTCCGTAGCAAGTCCCTTTGGCCTCGCCCGCAATGAGTCCACCGTTCGAGCGCCGGCCGAGGACAGCGCGGCGCGCGACCGCCATCGAGCTGCGAGCTTTCAAGCGCGCACAGCCTGGCGCCAGATACGCGGGATATTACAGCGGCTAGGCGCATTGCGTCGGACAATCCGCCGAGTGTAAGCTCACCCCCCCCGGCATCGAGAGGCGGCCATCGGCGAATCGCCATATGCACTACTACCTGTTTTTCAATGCAAAAGAGGAATAGGTTTAAGTTATTCTTCACCAACCACGGACATAATCCGCATATTCGATGGTAACGAGGCCAGTCTAACGATGGGTAGAGCGAACCAGATCGGCGCAGCACCAAATGCTCCTGCTATGCCGACGATCGAAGAATGTCAGCGACTGCGAGATCCACTTCGTGGGCAGCTCGAATTACTTGATTATGACGTTCGGAACGCCATTGCTCGCGGTTTGAACGATATAGAGTCGAATGGCAAAGACGATATCGTGTTCATGAACGCCTCTGTCACCGTGCTCCTTTCCATCGCAGCGCGCATCTTCCAAAGAGCGGCGGAGTGCGACGACACCCAGATTACCGAGCAGTCCTTTGTCCTTGGGGCGCAGGATGCGATCGGTTGGGCGAAGACGCGCCGGCTCCGCTACAATGTTGCGGGAGAAGGTTAGCGGAGCCCCTCCAGCGGCAAGCCCTGCTTACCCGGCGCCAGAGAGCGCCGGACGATGCTTCTATCGAGCTCGCGGAGCGCGCGCATTTATATCGGGGCCGCCGCCTCAGGGCATGCGCATGCTGCCGTTCCGCCCTTGCACGCCGCCGCGGCTCGACAGGAAGTGGATGAGTTCCGCGATCGGACGGAAGAATTCGGGGGGGATCATGCGATCGACCTCGACAAACTCGTACATCGCCCGAACCAGCTCTTTCTTTTCGAAGACAGGGATCTGGTTCTCCTCCGCCACCTGACGGATTTTCAGCGCGATAAGGTCCTTGCCTTTCGCCAGAACGAGCGGCGCCCCGCCCTCTTCCCTGACATATCTCAACGCGATGGCGTAATGCGTCGGGTTGGCGATCACGAGCGTCGCGCGCGGCACGGCGTTCATCATCCGCTTTCTCGCGCGGCTCTGGGCCAACGAGCGCATGCGCGCCTTCACCAATCCGCCGCCTTCAGCCTGCTTGATTTCTTCCTTCAGCTCATGACGGCTCATGCGAAGATCCCGCCGCCATTTGAAGCGCGTCCAGGCCCAGTCCGCGCCCGCGAGCAATCCGGCGACGATGCAAACGACGCTGGTAAGATGCAAGAGGATCGTGAGGATCAGCTCGGGCGCCAATCTCGGATCGGTGCGCATCGCATTGACGAGCGTCTCGCGGTCGACAATCAAGGAAAAGGCGAGGCTACCGGTAAGGATCGCGATCTTGGCGGTCGATTTGCCAAGCTCGACCAGCCCGCCCACGCCGAAAAGCCGCTTCCAGCCCTTAATTGGAGAGATGCGGCCCAGGTCGGGCGTGATCCTGTCGAAGGCGACGCGCGGCGCGCCCTGAACGAAGGACGCCGCGATCCCCAAACCCGCGATAAGCCCCAGAAAGGGTCCAAGAAAGCTGAGCGCCTCGCCGCCGACATAGGCGAAAAACCTTGCGAGGTCCTCGCCGGTCGAGATTCGGACCGTGCCCGCGTTCTCCAGCAAAAGCGCCAGCGTGCCGCTGAGACGCCCCGTGGATGCCCGGTAGATGAAAGAGAGGCAAAGAAATAGGCCGAGGAAGCCCGCGAAGGTCGAAACCTCCTTCGAAACCGCCGTCTGACCCCGCTCGAGAGCGTCGCCAATTTTCTTTTCTGTCGGCTCTTCTGTTTTGGAGTCTGCGTCTTCGCTCTCGGACATCGACGACCGCCTTCCGCTTTACGCGGCGCTTTCACGCAAGTCGACGAGCCCGGCCTCCGACAGTTTCAGCACCGTTTCCGCGATGGCGCGCTGCGCTTTGATAATCTCTCGTCTTGGCGGCGGATCTCCGGCAGTAAGCTCTGCCTCGACCATGCGCCGCATGCGCGCAGACAAGGACGGAAGTATCGCGCTGCGCAAGCTTTCGTTCGCCCCGCGTAGCGCCACGATGAGACGATCGGTCGGGACTTGATCCAGCAAAATGGCGCGCGCGCGAGGGCTCAGCGACGGAATATCCTCGAAGGTGAACAGCATTCCCTTCAGATCTTCGGCGATCGCCGGCTCGGTTTCCGCGACGGACTGCAAAATCTCCTCGATTTGATTGCTGTCCATCTGATTGACGATGGCCGCGACCTTTCGGCTCGCGCCAGCCGAGGAGCTCGACGCGCCCGCCCCCATCAAATCGTCTTGCAGCGCCGCTTCGAGCAAGCGGAGAGCAGAATCCGAGATCGGTCCAGAGGTGAGCATTCGGCGCATCACCTCATTGCGCATCGAGCTCGGCAAAAGAGCCAGGAACCTCGCCGAGACGGCCGGATCGACCTTCGATGCGACGGCCGCGATGGTCTGCGGATGTTCTTTGGAAAAATACTCGGCCAGCGTCGTCTCGGGGATTGTTGAGAGCCGCCGCCAGAAATGCTCGTTCGACTTGCCGAGCACCTCCGACATGATCTCGGCCACCTGCTCCTCCGGCACGACGCCCATCAGCAAAGCCTCGGCCTGCCCGAGCGTGCCCATCAGATCCGTCCCATCCATGGAAAGCTGGCCAATCAAATCCTCGATAAGCTGCTCCATGACGGCCGCGGGCACGGTGCCGAGACTCGCCGCGACTTTGGCGATGCGCCTCAGCTCGACCTGGTCGAAATGCTTGAGCAGACGCTGCGCAACGTCGCGATCGAGCGACAGCAAGATCGCCGCGACTTTTTCCGCGCCCGCCAGCGGTCTCGAGGGAAGGCTCGCAAGAGAGCTATCCATGAAATGCGATCACCAGTTCTATTGTTGCAGAGCGCTGAGAGTAGGATCGCGAATTTCGGTCAGGGACACGCCGAACCTCGTATTGTCGTCCTCGATGACGACCACCTCGCCACGCGCGATTTCCCGGCCGTTGATCATGATTTCGACGGGATCCCCGACTCGGCTGTCCAGCGGTATGACCGCCCCGCGTCCGAGGTTGAGAAGATCGGCCACCGGAATCGTCGTCGAACCTACCACGACCTGCAGCACCACGGGAATCTGCAAGATGGCGTCGATCTTTGGAGCGCCCGGGCGCATGTCCGGCTCACGAGCTTTGGGGGCCGCAGGCGCCGGCTCGGCCGCGTCCTCCATGCCCAATTGCTCGAATTGTTCCATGTCCTGCGGATCCATTATCGGTTTCTCACTTTAGCAGACATCGCCCCTCCGTGAAACGGTCCCATTTTACCGAACGTCACGGTTGATTGCCGATGATCCTGTTGATGAACTCCTGCTCGCCGTCGATCTTTTCCTCGATGCGAACCGTGTAGAAACCCTCTTTTTGCCCGAGTTCGCAATTGAAGAGCGATCGTGAACCGTTTTTCAGTGGGATCAAGCTCGTCGGAGAGAATGGGAGAGCAATAAGCTGGCCAACGTGGAAACATGCGACGTCGCCCAAGGTCATCCCACGCTTCTCCATGACGGCGGAGACCTTCACGGTCGCGCGGACGACCTGATCCCGGAGATTTTGCGCCCAGGCTGCGTCCTCTATATTGCCGTTGGCGTTCGGCGCGCGTGCGAGAACGTCGTTATACGGATCCAATGCGATGCGCGGGATCGCCAGAACAGCTTCTCCCTGACGACCCTGCGCCTGGAGAATAAATTTGCACACCACAATCGCTGCGCCTTTGCCGGCGAGCGTAAGCCAATCGAGCGTTTGCTCCGTGGATTCCAACTTGAACGACACCTCGACGACCTTCGAGAAGGCGGCCTGGAACGACTCTATCAAGGAGGTTATCGCATATTCAACGGCCCGCGACTCGACCTTGGTGAGCCCGCGATCATGTTGGGTGAAGGGGATTGAGACGCTCGCACCAAAAAGCAGATCGATAAGCATCAGCGCGACGTCCGCATTGATGCCCACCGCCACCTTGCATCGAAGCTCGGACGCCTGAAAGACGCTCGCGACCGCGGCGCTGATGTCTTTGGCGTCGCCCACGCGAACGGCGAGCACGTCTTTCACTTGGAAGTCGACATCGGCGCCGGTGGTCTCGAATAAAGCTTTCTCGAACCGCGTCGCGGCGTCGTCGAGGATGGCGCGAAGGACCGGGAGACGGCCAACCGTCGCAACGCCATTTGCAACCAGCGGCGCGCGGCCCGCAGACGGCCTCGAGAGATCGACCGACATCAAGCGGCCCCCTTGGCTGCGCCGTTCATCGCCTCGCTCTCCACCTCGTCGATCGAGGGGCGGTCATGAGAGGGAATGGATTTGCGGCCGTGCTCGATCGCCACTTGCGGAAGCGCCCCATTCATGAAGGCAAGCAGCGTCTGCTTTACGATCAGATAGACATGACATTCTTTTGTCCGCGCCACTTTCACCTTGAAGGCGAGGGGCGTGACGATGCCATATGAAACGAAAATGCCCGCGAATGTCCCGACCATGGCCGCGCCGATGAGCCCGCCGAGCAGCTCCGGCGACTGATCAAGGGCGCCCATCGCCTTGATCACGCCGAGAACGGCCGCGACGATGCCGAGCGCCGGCAGGCCGTCGCCGACCGCCGACAGCGCATGATAAGGCTTCAGGCGGTCATATTTGATCGAGGAGATTTCCTCGTCCATGAGATTTTCGATCTCGAAAGTGCGAACATTGCCGATAATATAAAGACGGCAGTAATCGCAGATAAAAGCCGTCATTTCCTGATTCTTCAAAACCCCCGGGAAGGCGTTGAAAATCGCGGATTCGGAGGGAGCGTCGATGTGGAGCTCGACTTCATTGCGCGCCTTGCTGCGGATCTCGCGCAACAATGCGTGCAGCAATCCGAGGACGTCGAGATAGTCGCGCCGCTTCGGGACCCTATCCAGCACAGCCTGAGCAATGGACTTGCCGGTGTCCAGAATGACCTTCGTTGGATTGGCGACGATGAAAGTCCCTAGCGCCGAGCCGAGAATGATCACGAATTCCCAAGGCTGCCAGAGCACGATCAAGTGACCGCCGAGAGCTGCGAAGCCGCCTAACATGCAACCCATCGTCACAACGAGACCGAGCAAAAAGCCCATTACGCAGCGCCCTTCATGTGTGCTTTCGTGCGTTCACATTAAGGATTTTGGCTTGCCCGGAACTGACAGCCTCAAGCTGGAGCGCTCACTTGCCCGCCCGGTTCCCGGGCGAAATGCCCAGAGCCTGGCTAAGCTCGCCGGGGCCTGGGCAGAAGGCCGACATATATTGCTCTGGAATATCGACCAGACTCACGATCACAATACGCCCCTCGGGCGTGCGCAACGCAACCGGATTGCTCGTCGAGAGATTGGGACAGGCCCTTATGAATGTGGAACGTCTTTGTTCAGCGGCGTTCCTTTGCCATAAGCCGAAAGCGACGCCGCCGGCAAGAAAGGCGGCCAGCATCGCCAGCCATCGCGAGTGACGGTCAGTGGCGGCCGCTTTTTCGATGATACTCATTCGCGCGCCTCTGAAACACATCGAATTCGAGCTGCGAGCGCCAACGGATATTCTGGCGTTTGGGGACTTGGAGCGCATCTCGAAAAGTTGATAGACTTTTGCAAAAAAAAATGCGCTCCAACTTTCTAAATCTTTGCGCTTATCGGCGCACGTGAACGCCGCCGAACCGCCAGCGCGTTTACAGAGCTGTCAAAATCTCGACTGCGTCTCACCGGGACATCCTGGCTGCAAACCGGCGCCAACAGACCGGGGTGACGCTTTCGGATCCTCGATCCAATCTGCGTTGGTTGGATGGTAGGCCGAATTGCTTACGAAATTCCGACCGGTTTCAGTCCGATTGAGAGTCTCTCTCGTCGGTCGCCAGAATGGAAGCGACGACGCTCGGGCCGAGCGGCTCGCATTTCCCGCCGGAACGCTCGCCGCCGCTTTGGACCGCGACGCGCGCCGCAGCAAGAAAAGCCGACTCATCGAAAGGCCGCCCCATCCGGTAAGATGTGAACTCCATCATAGACGCGGCGATCGACAAAATCACGGTCGCCGAGGCGCTGTAAACGAGCCTTTCGTTTTCACCATTCAGATGAGCGTCGGCGATGAGCCTGTCATGCGCCATCTGAATTTTCTGCTCGAGAGAGTCGAGCTGGTCTCTCAACCCCTGCGCCAACTGTCTGCATTCGGAAAGAGACGGCAAAACGACCTCGCCCCTGGCGTCCTTTCCGGCTTGAACGCGTCCAATCTGCAAAGTGGATTTTGTCATTCTGGGCTCCCACCGCGGCTGGAGACGCGATAAAAACTTCCTATTCGGAAATACTCTGCGCAACAGAACCTCGTTACCTGGAAAGATCGCAACGGCTTTCGCGGATTCTACCGTCGATCTGAATGAGTTCGCCTTTCAAAACGCCGAGCTGAAATGCGTGGCTGTCCTCGAACGGAGTGCCTAAAGGGGTCGGTATGCCGAGGGTCGTTGTTTGATCAGCTCGATAAAGATTATCCTGGTAAAGGTTAGTGAAGATTAACCGCTGGGTCAAGCGAGACCGTACTATCGCAAGTTCTTCACATGTGCGCCCGAAATCTGGCGGCGGATAAACAAAGATTGGCCCAATTTCTGACACCGGCAGCGAGCAACCGGCCAAGCACAGCGTCGCTGAAGCAATCACCAGACACTGAAAACGCCGCATTTTTCCTCCAGCGAAAAGAACGTCGCGCGCCTGCGCTCAGAGCGACGCCATTTTTATCGACGCGCGTATTCTGGGGTCAGTCAGCGAATACATGCAGCCTGGCCCGACGGAGGAGCGAGCCAAGCCTCGAGATTGCCTTTGCCCGCGTCCTCGCAGGCTGCCAATTTGAAGCATCTCGCTTGTGTGGAACTTACAAGAATCTGTCCGTCAGCGAAGAAAATTGTCGCGAGACATGGAAGCTACCGAATGCAAACGTCTCTATCTTGGCCTCGAGGCTATTTCGTCGGGCCGCTCGACTTTTTTTCTTGAATGAGCGCGTCGATACGCGCGTTGAGCTGCGCCATCGCGTCGTCAGCTTTCGGTCTATCTGCAAGCGTGAGACGGTCTGGATGAAAGCGCCAGGCAAGTTCTCGCCGCAACGCGTGCAACTCCAGCAACGACAAGGCTGGATTATTGAGCTGCAGGATCAGACGACGCAACTCCGATGGGGTGAGCTCGAATTTTCCTTGGACGACGGCCGGCTTGTCATCCCGAGCCGAGCCGTCCGATTCGGACGCGGCGTAGAGCTCATTGGCCCGGCGCGACCGGGCGCCGGCCGGCGGCTCGCGTGTGCGCGCGCAATCAAAGCGCTCGATTTCCAGTAGCCGCAAGTAAGCTTCGTCGTGGCTTGCAAGTTCCGCTGCGCCTTCGGACAAGCGCTCCACTTGTCCCAGAATATGCGCGAACTCGACCATCAATTACGCCCGCCAGCACACTAGAAAATTTCCAGCTCTCCGCTCGCATGGCTCGGGTGAACATGCCCTTCAGGCGCCGACAAACGATGCGCCAGAGCGGATAATTTCAACTTCTGCGCGGCGGCCTTTCCGATGACCTCCCACTCCGGTGGGATGATCTCGACGAGCTCGACAAGAAAATGGGACAAGCTCGAGAGCCGCTGTTCGATAAGGTCGATCGATTGGGCCTCTTGCAAGAAGGCGTCCTTTTCCTTCTTTCCCGGGCCATCGACGCTCTGGGCGAGTGAATGCAACCGGTCGACGGATTGGGCGAGGTCTATCAACTCAGCCGAAATCCGCGACAAAATTTCAGTAATAGGCTGCGGCGTGCGGCTAGGCATGATCGTTCCCCCCTGATACGCAAAAATCGACTTCTATGCCGCGCCTTCGCCATGGCTGAGCGACATCGCACTCGCTTCAAAACAGCTCGACCGAGCCCGCGGAAGACGGCTTGATGACGCGTTCGCTCATGACCCTCGCGTCGTCGCCTCCCGAAAGGAAGATTTGCCGGGCCTGTCCGGAAACCGGGAAATATTCGATGCGCCGGCCACGCGTGCCGCCCAGCGCTTGCGCAACGATCTTGATCCCCTCGTTCGTCAAGAACCTTTGCGCAAAAGCGGCGTTTTTCGCGCCGATGTCGGACAATCCCTCCATCATCCGAGCGCCGCCGAAGAGCTTTCCCTCCAATCTTTCACGCCGCGCGCCCCGCTTCAAAAGCCCATTGACCAGCAACTCCATCAGGTGAACGCCGGCTCTTTCGGCGTCGCCGTTTCGGAAGGACTCCATATCGCCCGGGAGCAGAAAGTGATTCATGCCGCCGACGCGCGCCTCGGGATCGCGCAGGCAAGCCGCGACGCATGACCCGAGAACGGTCGTCAACACGACCTCGGGATCATCCACGACTTGATACTCGCCCTGAATGACGTGAATTCGCTTACCGGAGCGCTGAGTGGCGTGACGCATTAAAATTTACCGATGATGGCTTCGAGCGCCTTTTTCAGCGTCGCGACGGTGAAGGGCTTTGTGAGGTAGTTGTTCACGCCCAATTTGATTGCGCTCTCGAGAACCGCGCGCTCGGAGCGGCCGGTCAGCATGATGACCGGAACCTTCTTCGTCGGCCCATACTCCCGAATCGCTTTAAGCAACCCCAGCCCGTCGAGCTTCGGCATATTGACGTCCGAGATGATCAGATGCGCCGGCGTCGACATCATCATCTGAAGCGCCTGCTCTCCATCTTTCGCCAGCAAAATGTTGCGGATGCCCAATTCTTCGAGCCCGTCACGAATCAGCATCCTACTCGTGTTCGTATCGTCCACGACGAGTATCTTGATCTGGTTGGCTATGGACATGACACCCTCGCTTTTGCCGCATTTGTCGCCGCGATAATCCGCGGACCAATTTTGTGAAGCGGCAGCTGCGTCTCAACTGCGCCTATTTCATATGCCGCTCTCGGCATTCCGTACACGATACACGTCGCCTCATCCTGGCCGATGGTGCTCGCGCCGGCGTTCCTCAGCTCGAGCAATCCTTCGGCGCCGTCTCGTCCCATACCCGTTAAAATCGCGCCGACCGTATTGGCGCCGCTTACCCTGGCGGCCGACCTGAAGAGAACATCGACGGAAGGGCGATGCCCGCTCACCGTGTCCCCCTCGACCAGCCTGCAAATGGTTCGACTGCGCTTCACGAGCTCGAGATGGGCCGATCCGCCCGGCGCGATCAGCACGCGGCCGACCTCTAGCGGATCCCCGTCCTTCGCTTCCGCGACCGACGCCTTACACGCCCGATCCAAGCGCGCGGCGAAACTTTGTGTGAACAGCGCAGGCATGTGCTGCACGACGACTGTCGGCGGGCAATTGGCTGGCAGCGCGGACAGCACCGTGAAAAGCGCGTCCACCCCACCCATCGAAGACCCGATGGCGACAATTCGCCCGTCGGGAGAATATGCTCTATCGCCTGCGCCATTATCGTCGGTTCGAGAGCGAACCGGAGGACCCATCGGCTTCGGCGCCGCGCCGATTTGCACGACCTTTTGCGCAAGATCGTCGAACGAGGTCCGGTCTTTCGGCGACGGCTTGGCGATGCATTCCATCGCGCCGATTTCCATCGCCCGAATGGTTGTCGCGGCGCCGCGCTCGGTCAGGCTCGAAATGACGACGACGCGCGTCGGCCGCAGCCTCATAAGACGTTCGAGAAACTCCAGCCCGTTCATCTTGGGCATTTCGATATCGAGCGTGACAACGTCCGGATTGAGCTCCTTGATGGCGTCTCTCGCAGCAAGCGGATCGGCCGCTTCGCCCACCACTTCGATCCGAGGATCGCGACGAAGCGTTTCCGCAATCAACGCCCGCATGCTTCTGGAATCGTCGACGACGAGCACGCGGCAGCTCATGCCTCGCCCCCGCGCAGCTTGTACGTCGTGACCCCATCGATGACGAGTTCGGTGGACGCCGACCCGTTCACGCGCTCGGAATGTCCGATATAGAGGCGCGCGTGGCGCGCCATCATCGGAATGAATCTCTGCCATATTTTCATCTGAGTGGCCTCCTCGAAATAGATAACGACGTTCCGACAGAAAATGGCGTCGAACGGGCCTTTGAAGGGCCAGGAGCCGACCAGATTCAGTTCTCGAAAGGCGATCAACGCGGAAAGCTCTTCCGAAGCAATCCACGGGCCTTTCTGTCCTTCCTCCAGAGGCGCGAACCACCGCGACCGCATCGACGACGGCACCGCGCTCATCGCCTCCGCGTCGTAAACGCCCGCCTTGCCGGCGGCGATCATGTTCGGATCAATATCCGTCGCGAGAATACGGACGTCGTAATCGGCCGCGTCCGGCATGACGGACAGGACCGTCATCGCCATCGAAAACGGTTCCTGTCCGTTAGAACAGGCCGCCGACCAAAGACGCAAGCGTGCGCCTTTGCGCACCGCTCCCGCGCGCTCGGCGACGAGCTTCTTCAGACTCTCGAAGTGATGCGGCTCGCGAAAAAACTTGGTGACGTTCGTCGTCAGGGCGGCGAGCATTTTCTGACGCTCGTCGACCCCTTCCCGGCTTTTCACCAATTCGCAATAGTCGCGGAAACTTTCCAGACCGAGCGCCCGCAAGCGTTTCGCGAGACGCGAATACACGAGCGGCGCTTTGGCGTCGCTGAGGAAGATTCCCGCATCCTCGTGCAACATCGAACAGATCTCGCGGAAGTCGCGATCCGTAAAGGGAAAGGAACCGGAGCCGGAGATCTGAATCTGTCTTCCAGGCATCGAAACGCTCATCTATTCGCCCTTACCGTGTCGATCGCCCGAGATGCAAAACGACTGTCATCATTCCGCTGCGAGATTGAGGCCTTCCGCCGCATCGCTGTCCGCGCGCAAACTATTGATGATCCCGTCGACGTCGATGATGAGCGCGACCCTGCCGTCTCCGAGGATCGTTCCCGCCGCAATGCCGAAGACACGCCCATAATTCGCTTCCAGACTTTTGATGACCACCTGGCGTTGGCCTTGAATCTCGTCCACCAGCAGCGCGCATCTGCCGCCCGACTCCGACTCGGCCAACAAGGCCACCTGCGTGGTCGGATCGACGAGGCTCGGGCGGTTGTGGAGCACCGCGCCAACATCGACCAACGGAATAAAGGCGTCTCTGCTGCGAATCAGGCGCGTGCCGGACCCGATGAGGTGCACGCTTTCCTTCTTCGGCTGCATCGTTTCGACAATCGCCGTCAAAGGAACCACAAAGGTCTGCTCGCCGATCGTTACGACCATCCCGTCGAGAACGGCCAGGGTAAGCGGCAGGCTCAGGGAAAAAGTCGATCCCAGTCCCGGGCGCGACGCAATAGAAATGCGACCGCCAAGGGCTTGAACGGCCCGCTTCACCACGTCCATCCCGACTCCGCGGCCCGAAATCGCCGAGGCGGTCTCGGTCGTGGAAAATCCCGGCGCGAAAATCAGATTATCGATTTCTTCGTCGCTCAACAGGGCGTCCGGTGCGATCAGATTTTTCGACACTGCGATCTGCCGGACCCTTTGCCGATTGATGCCCGCGCCGTCGTCCGACACTTCGATGACAACCCGGCCAGATCGGTGCATCGCCGACAATTTGAGCGTTCCCTCTTCGGGCTTGCCGACCGAGAGTCGTTGCTCCGCCGATTCGATCCCGTGATCGACAGCGTTGCGAATCATATGCGTCAGAGGATCGGTGAGCCTCTCGACCACAGTTTTGTCGACTTCCGTCGACTCCCCCTCCGTGACGAGTCGCACGGATTTTTTCGTAATTGCCGCCACTTCACGAACGACGCGGGACATCCGCTGGAAGATCGGCTTCACAGGCTGCGCGCGAATCGCCATCACGCTGTCCTGGATGTCGCGCGTCAATTGTTCGAGCTCGTCCAACGCGATCATCACCGAAGACGCGCGCGACAGGCCCGCCTCCGAAACGCGCTGCGATAAAACCGCCTGATTTATCACCAGCTCGCCGACCAGATTGATCAAGCGATCGACTCGCTCTAGGTCAACGCGGATCGTCGGCTGCGGCGCCGGCGACGACGGCTCACTCTTCCGAGGCTCCGCCGACGGCTGCGCTTGTGGCTGAGGCTGCTGCGGCGCGGCTTCCGGAACTATGGCCGCTGCTTGCGCGTCATGAGTCGTGACTGTGAGTTTAGGCTCCTCGACAAAAACCGCCGGCTCCTCGACGTCCTCGATCATACTGGCTTGCCGCGCGTCATTCTCTTCTTCGATCGAAAGGTCGCAATCGAACTCCACGAATTCGAAGACAGCCTGAATATCCGCCCGCGCGTCGTCCTTGGTTTCGAGATGAACCGTCCAAGAGAAATAGGCGCCTTCCGGATCGAGCTCATCGAGAAAGGGCGTGTCGGCGGTGTTGCACGCCACACGGAATGAGCCCAACTCTCCAAGCGCGCGCAACAGCAAAAAGGCCTCATTCCCTTTGGCGTAAAGCGCCGGCCGGGGTCTGAAGCTCACGACGTAGCGGTGCGGCTCCGGCTCGCTGTCGTCGAAGTCCCCGAAGATAGTGTCGAGGGAAATAGCGACCGGCTCGAAGTCCAGATCGGCGAAATCTGCGTCTGAAGCAGCATCGCTTTCTCCGCCGGCTGCTTCGCAGAGCGACTGAAGCTCGCCTTTGGCCTCGGCGACTTTATCGGGGTTCACGGCGGACCCCTCACGCGCGCCACCGACCAGATCCGCAAGGACGTCGGATGATCTTAGAAAGCAAGCGGCGACTTGCTGGGTCGCCTCGATCCGGTTCGATCGCAGCAGATCGAGCGTCGTTTCAAAAACATGCACGAACTCGACGAGATCGTCGAAGCCGAAGGCGCTGGCGCCGCCCTTGATCGAATGCACGGCGCGAAACACGGCGTTGACCGTCTCGGGATCACGGTCGCCCTCATCTATCTTGATAAGCCCGCTTTCGAGGTCTGCGAGCTGCTCATCGCATTCCTGAAAGAACGTCTGCCTGATCGCCGCCATCGGATCCATAGATCATCCCCTACATCAGGCCGTAACGCGACGAATGGCGTCGACGAGTTTTGCTGGATTGAAAGGCTTTACGATCCATCCGGTCGCGCCGGCGCGGCGCGCCCGATCTTTCTTTTGATCGTCGCTTTCGGTCGTCAGGACGAGAATGGGCAGAGCGCGATGCGTCTCGTGAACGCGCACGTTCTCGATGAATCCAAACCCGTCCATGCGCGGCATATTAATGTCGGTGATGATGGCGTCGGGAGTTACGGTCTCGAGCACCTCCAGCCCGTGAACGCCGTCCTCCGCCTGAACGACGTTATATCCAGCATCGGCAAGCGCGATGCGTAGCATCTCGCGCATCGTTCGCGAGTCGTCGACCGTCAATATCGTTTTCGTCATCTTCTCGATTTCCTATTCGCCGATAGTCGGAATGCCGAGTATTTCGAGCGCGCCAAGGAAGGCGCTCGACGGGTTCGAAAGGGTGAGAGCGACTCCGTCGCGCGCCCATGTCTGCTGCGCCGAAACGAGAACCTGAACGCATTGCGCGCCGACTTTTTCGACCTCTGACGCATCGATGGCGAGGGGCCGCCCGCGAAAGCGGCCGAAATCAGCGGCGAGCGGCGCCGCCGCGCGTAGATCGAGCGTTCGAGGGAGGTTCAGTGTCGAGAACAACCCACCGCTGTCATTCGAAATGTCGGTCATGCCAGGAATGCTCCGATCTTGCATCTCAAGCCGCAACGGCCTCGCTCGACTCCGGCAGGAGATTCTTGATGATGAGAATGCTGATCACCTCGTCCTCCGTGGCGACGATGCCTTTTATGAAGAGGCGGGTCGGATCAGCGCCCACCTCCGGCGCCGGCTGGATCGCCGACGGAGCCAACATGAGAATGTTGGAGACGGCGTCGACGAGCAGCCCGACAACCGCGCCTTCATGCTGGAGCACGATGATCGCGTGTCGGGGTGTTGGTTCGCTCACCGGCAGGCCAAGGCGCGCGGCGAGATCGATCACGGGAAGGACCGCGCCTCTGAGATTGATGACGCCGCGAATATAGGACGGAACTTGTGGAAGCGGCGTCGCCGGAGACCAGCCGCGGATCTCCCGCACGGCAATAATGTCGATACAAAAGGTCTGCTCGCCGACATGGAAGGCAATATATTCGGAAGGCTGTTGAGCGTTAGTCAGTTCGGCGCGGTTTTTCATAATTTGAAACTCCTCACAACCTTCCGTTTCGATGTTGGTTCGGACACTCGAATTGCCAAACGCTCGATCGACGACCGCACCGCGGGATTGCGGTCTCGACGTCGCCCTCGCCGCATAGCGCCGCCCGCCGCCGCAATCGGAGCTATCCGGACCAAGTGAACGGCCTGCGCGTTATTGACGAAGGGCAAGCCGCCCTCGGAAGCTCCCGACCATAACGCTAGGGATTTTTTGACAGGGACATCCCGGAATCGACCGGAGGAGCGGGGGACGGCGTCATGCTGATCAACCCCGCCGCTGCGTTCGGGGTCTCCCCATTCTGGATTAACTAATGCGTTCCGCTTAAAATTTTCTTATGCGCCCCCGCAAGCGCCCACAGACGCGGAAAGCTTCGCGCAAGTTGCACTCCATAAAGAATGAACTCACCTGCGCAGACAGCCCTACCTGGAACGGATCTACGTTCATGTTTCCTGCCGCCATGCGAGCGCTACCCTCGATATGTCTGCTGGCTTTGCTCTGCGCGACCAGCGCCTATCTCGGCCAGGCGCACGCGGTCGAGGGCCAAGCCGGCGACAGGCCAACCGCCGATCGCGAGAACGGGCAGGACTACTGTTCGAGTGTCGCCAAGGCCGCATCCACCGCCAAGATGGCGGCGCAAGAAACCCGCCTGCGCGAGCTGGAATCGCTGATCAAGCGCCGCGGAGAAGAACTCGAAGCCAAAAAGCGCGAGCTCGAGGCAGTCCTCGAAAAATACGAGGCGTTGCTGAAAAGAGCCGATGAGAACCTCGTCACCGTCTACTCGAAAATGAAGCCCGACGTAGCGGCTGCGCAATTCGCAGTGCTCGACGACGATGTCGCCATCGCCGTGCTCAGTCGCCTGAACCCGAAAGCCTCGAGCCAAATCCTCTCGGAAATGACCGCATCCAGGGGCGCGGGCCTCATTAAAAAACTGGCTGCGTATAGTTCGGCAAAGCCTTCAGGAAAGCCGCAATGACAAAAAAACTAGCCGCTTTGCTTGCTCTATTTCTTTGCGGCTGCGCCACTGATCCGCGTGACATCGGCCGCGAGCCTCATATGACGGCGGTTGGCAGCGGTTTGACTCCCTTTGACGAGAACCTCCCCGTTGGGGCAACGAGACTCCCCGCCCCAGGTCGGGGAATGCGTTTCGACGACAACCGCATCAATATGTTTCGCGATGTGCGCGCAATGACTGTCGGAGATCTCGTCACCATCACGATCTCGATGGACGACAAGGCGATCGTGGGTAATTCCACCGACCGCTCTCGCGACTCGAAGGTCCACACCAAATGGCAGTATCTGGCGGCGTTCCTGCCCGGCTTCCTCGGCGGCGGACCCGTGAACGCTACGGGCAACTTCGAAAACGAAATCGACTCGACGACCTCCACGCAGGGCCAAGGTTCGATCAACAGACGGGAACAGATAAAGCTCTCCGTCGCGGGAATGGTCACGGCTGTCCTTCCGAATGGCAATCTTGTCGTTCAGGGGTCGCAGGAGTTTCGAATCAACTACGAAATGCGCGTCTTGACCATCGCCGGCATTGTGCGCCAGCGCGATATTTCGAAGGACAACACCGTTGCCTATGACAAAATCGCCGAGGCCCGCATCTCCTACGGCGGACGCGGACGTTTGATGGAGGTCCAGCAACCGGCCCTCGGGCAGCAGCTTTACGATCTCGCTTGGCCATTCTAGCGAAAGGCCAAAGGTCAGAGTCTCATGAGCGACACCGAAAGCAAAACTGCGTCGGACACGATGACCGTCATTGCAATTACGCTGGCAATGACGGTCGTGATCGCTATAGCGGGCGCTTTTGTCGGAATGATGCTTGCGCGCACGCCCGAACCCCTCAAATCTCCCGAGCCTCCAGCCAGTGAGGCCCCGGCGAGCGATGGCAAGCATGTTTCTTCCACGCCGGCTCATGGAGAAACGCCGTCACGCGCAAGCGCGCGCAAAGCGGGCAAGACCGCATTGAAGGAGCTCGCGCCGATCGTCACGAATTTGTCGGATGGCAATTCGAGTTGGATCAGACTGCAAGTCGCCATCGTCTATGATCCCGACGCACTCACGCATCCGGATATTCTCATAAGCGAGTTGACCGGAGATATCGTCGCTTATTTGCGGAGTCTCTCCCTTCGCTCGATCGAAGGAAGCGCCGGCTTGCGCAGGCTCAATGAAGAACTTTCGGAGCGCGCTTCTATCCGCTCGGAAGGCGCTGTCCAGGAGCTCGTCATCCAATCTCTGGTGGTGCAATGAAGCGCGCTCTGATCATCCTTCTCCTCGCCCTTGTTCCGACTGCCGCCTGGGGAGCAAATCAGACCTTAGATCTGAATGCGCTAATTCCAGCCGGCAGCGCCTCCGCCTCCGGTCGAATCATTCAATTGGTCGCGGCGCTGACCGTCTTGTCGGTCGCGCCCGGCCTCCTCGTCACCGTCACGAGCTTCACCCGCTTCTCTATCGCTCTTTCATTCTTGCGTGCAGGTCTTGGGCTGCAAAGCACCCCTGCGAATCTCGTCATGATCAGCCTTGCTCTCTTTATGACCTTTTACGTTATGCATCCCGCGTTCGACGAAGCCTGGAACGCTGGGCTCAAACCTCTGCTGGAGAACAAAATTGCCGAACCCGAAGCGGTCGACAAGATTATCAAGCCGTTTCGATCGTTCATGGTGGCGAATGTGCGCGACAAGGACATCCGCCTGTTCGAGGACCTCACAAAAAACAAGGCTGCGGCCAATGTCTCCGCCGATCCGGATCTTTACGTTCTGATCCCTGCCTTCATGATTTCGGAGCTGCGGCGAGGTTTCGAGATCGGTTTCCTCATCGTCCTTCCCTTTCTCGTAATCGATCTGGTCATCTCGATCGTGACGATGTCGATGGGCATGATGATGTTGCCGCCAACAACGATCTCACTGCCGTTGAAGGTCTTGTTTTTCGTCCTTATGGACGGTTGGCATCTGCTGGTTGGCAGTCTCGTGCGTTCCTATCCAATATGATCTCTCGGCTGCCCTTGCTCGCCACTTCAGGGCAGTTCAACGCAAGGCGTAATATTTGGCCCTGAACCGACGCAGCAGGCGCTCGTCCAAGGCGACGTCGGAACCTCTATAGCGGCAGCCGACAACGCCGCCGTTTTGCCACACCACTTCAGCGCCCCAGCAAATATGATTGAGATCCTCGTATAGCCAGATCCTCCTCGGGAGCGCCAGATGACGCGTAAGCGTTATGCGCACGCCGCCAGAGCCACGATTGACGAAAAGAAAATCGGCAAGAAAACGCCCGTCGACGTCGAGGACTTTGCCTGATTGCAGGCGGACGGCCACTCTCTTTTCCTGCCTGCGTTCCGATTGCACGGTCTTGACCGTATAGGTCAAAGCCTGTCCATCTCGCAGAAACGATATCCGGCGGAACTTCTTCTCGTCCACCTTCTGCGCGTCGAGAACCGTGTGGCGTCCGTTTTCTGCCATGGTAAACCGCTCATAGCCTCTTTCGAGAGGCAATTTTGCCAAAGACCGAGACTCAAAATAGCTGCCTACCGATTTTCAATCCATTAACTGCACTGGATCAGAGCCCCTGCTCCGATTGTTTTCGCAGTCTCGCGTAAGCTACGGGTCTTACGAATTGTCGTCGAGCAGATTCAGTCTGTAGCGGAGCATAGTGCAATGAGCTCAGGATCCAGCCTTTTCAACACGTCCGTTATGGGAATGTCGGCTCAAACAGATTGGCTTGCCGCAATTTCCAAAAATATCGCGAACTCGAACACGGCCGGATACAAGAACGCTCGAACCGATTTCCTGACGGTGTTGAATGGCTATGACTCTGTCGGCGGCGGCGTGACGACCGTTACACGCAATGAAGTGTCTCTCCAGGGTTCACCGTTGACCACCGGCACAACCACCGATCTCGCCATCTCCGGCAACGGCTTTTTTCTCGTCTCCAACGACGCTGGCCAAACGTTCCTTACCCGAGCCGGCAATTTTGTTCCCGACGCTCAAGGACGATTGGTCAACTCTGCCGGCTATTATTTGATGGGATACGACTCGAAGCTTGGCATGTCAGGCCCCTTGTCCACCATCAAGGTCGACATGAACAAAATGTATTCCAGCCCAACGACGCAAGGCATATTCGGCGCCAATCTCCCTTCGAACTCCAGTGTCGTCCCCGCCGCCAACCTGCCCTCCACCAACACGGTAGGCGCCCAATTCGCCGGCAAATCGTCTCTAACCGTCTACGACAACCTCGGCAACGCCGTGGTGTTCGATCTCTATTTTGCCAAGACAGGCGCCAACACATGGGAGATGACCGCCTACAACCACGCGGACGCAGCCTCCGGAGGCAGTTTTCCATATGCGAGCGCCGCTCTAACGACGCAGACGCTCAACTTCAGCACGACAGATGGAAGCCTAACAAGCCCGAGCTCTGTAACGCTCAACGTACCAGGCGGCGGCGCCATGTCGCTGAATCTTTCCAAGATGACGCAACTCGGAGGCGGCTATACTCCCACAGATAATGACGCCGACGGATATGCAGCGTCGACCATCGACGGAATTCATGTCGGTAAGACGGGAACCTTGAGCTATCAGCTCGCAAACGGCCAAACCATCTCGGCCTATGAGATTCCCTTGGGCAAAGTCGCGAGCCCCGATAATCTCACAAGTGAAACCGGCAATGTATTTTCCGCCAACGCGGAATCGGGCCAGCTCTTTATCGCCGCGGCCGGGTCGAGCGGCTATGGCACTATTCAAGGTTCGAGCTTGGAAGGCTCAACTGTCGACCTTGCGTCGCAACTGTCATCGATGATCGTCGCGCAACGCTCGTTCACGGCAAACAGCCAAGTGTTCCAAGTCGCCTCCGATATCATGCAGGTTCTCACCAACCTGAAATAGCGCGCCTCTCGAACCAAGCTGGCGCCGCTTGCGATGCGCGCGGAAAAAACAATGCCCAATCTTCGGTGAGGCAGGATGTACCAGAGACTCTACAACGAAATCGCCAGTGATTCTTATACGGCCGCTCGCCAGCGCGAGAAGGAGCTGCTCGAAAAAGGCGTCAAGCTTCTGTCGATGGCGCGTATTCGCGGCGTCAAGACCACCGAATCATTCGAGGCGACTCACTTCGTACGCTCGCTTTGGACAACCTTCATTCTCGACCTCAGCAATGACGAAAACCGCCTGCCCGACTCGCTCAGAGCGTCGTTGATCTCCATCGGCCTATGGGTTTTGCGCGAACTCGACAAGATCGACTCGGGCGAATCCGCGAATTTCGACGGCGTAATCGAAATCAACCGGATGATTGCCGACGGGCTGCAATGAGGATCAAATGAATATCTCTCTCAAGCGTGGCGAAAAGATCTATATCAACGGAGCGGTGTTCAGAGTTGATCGCAAGGTGTGCATCGAGCTGCTCAACGACGTGACTTTTCTTCTGGAAAATCATGTGATGCAAGCCGTTGACGCCACAACGCCGTTGAAGCAGCTCTATTTTGCTGTGCAACTCATGCTCATCTCTCCAAACGACATCGACGCAGCGCTCTACCTTTCGCGCGATATTCTGGCGACGTGCTCGAAGACGATGCCTGATCCCCGCATTGTCGAGGGCTTGTCCTCTGTGGCCAAGCTTATCGAAAGCAAGCGTTACTTCGATGCTCTCAAGATTCTTCGTGGCCTGTTTCCGCTCGAAACCGAGGCTATGGCGCAGTCGGAGACGGGCTGCGCCGCATAGCGCTAGAGAGGTCGATAAATGCAAGTCAACTCCGTCAATAACTCAACGACGTCTGCGACCACCAAAACAACCGGCGGTAGCGGTCTCGCCGACTATAACGCATTCCTCCAATTGCTGGTCACCCAGCTACAGCACCAGGATCCGACCAAGCCGATGGATCCGACGGAGACCGTTACGCAGCTAGCCACCTTCGCTTCTGTCGAACAATCTGTTCAAGGGAATCAGCTCCTGACCTCGCTGCTCGAGTCCTCTCGCCTCGATCAAGCGTCGAACGCAATTGGAAAAACCGTTACAAGCGCGGACGGAAGCATCAACGGCGTCATCAAGTCCATGTCGATCACGAGCTCAGGCCTCGTCGCCACGCTGACGAACGGCTCAAAAGTGACGATCGGGTCCGGCGTAACGATCAGCTAACAATCATGAACGAAGCCGATGCTCTCGAAATGCTGCAACGGTCCATCATGACCGTGCTGCTCATCACTGGGCCTTTGGTCGGGACCGCTTTGCTCGTGGGCGTCGTCGCCTCATTGATTCAGGCGCTCACGCAAGTTCAGGAAATGACGCTGACCTTCGTGCCGAAAATGCTTGCGATGCTGGTCGTTCTCAGCCTCGCATCTCCTTTTATCGGCGGGAAGATCAAAGGATTTACCGAAACTCTGTACGCACGAATCGAGACCGGCTACTAAAATAGCCGTTACAAATCCGCTCATGAAGAGACAGGATAAAAAGCCATGATGAAAATGGCGGAAGCAAGCGCACCGACTCGGCGACCGACCGACATCGGCTTCGCACTATCAATTATCTTCATCCTTTGTGTCTTCTTTCTCCCGATGCCGCCGGTCGCAATCGATCTAGGCCTCGCATTTTCCATTGGGCTTTCCGTTCTCATTCTCATGGTCAGCCTTTGGATACAAAAGCCGCTCGAGTTCTCTTCTTTTCCGACGATCCTCCTCGTTGCTACAATTCTCCGTCTAAGTCTGAACATCGCCACGACGCGACTCATCCTTTCACACGGCGCCGAAGGCACTGCCGCCGCTGGCTATATCATTAGCGGGTTTTCCCGGCTCGTGATGAGCGGCGACTTCGTCATTGGTCTCACCGTTTTTTCGATCATTGTGATCGTGAATTTCCTGGTGATTACCAAAGGCGCAACGCGCATAGCCGAGGTCGGCGCACGCTTTACCCTGGACGCGATCCCGGGCAAGCAGATGGCGATCGACGCAGATCTTTCGGCAGGCCTGATCGATGACCGGCAAGCGCAGGATCGGCGCCGGGAACTCGAGGAAGAAAGCGCCTTCTTTGGCTCGATGGACGGCGCCTCTAAATTCGTTCGTGGCGACGCGATCGCCGGACTCATTATTCTTGCGGTTAATGTTTTCGGCGGCATCGTCATCGGCGTAACGCGCCATGGAATGACATTGGCCAATGCGGCCGACGTTTACACCAAGCTCTCCGTCGGCGATGGCCTCGTATCTCAAATCCCCGCCCTGATCGTTTCGCTGGCGGCGGGCCTTCTCGTTTCCAAAGGGGGCACGCGCGGCTCCGCCGAACAGAATATCGTCCGTCAGCTCGGCGGCTATCCGAACGCGATTTTCGTCGCCTCGATTTTGATGTTTGTGCTGGCCCTGATGCCGGGTCTTCCAATGGCGCCCTTCGGGGCCTTGGGCCTGACGATGGCGTTTATCGCGCGAAAGGTGAGCGGCGAGACAAAGAAGCGCGAAGCAGACACTCAGATGCGCCGCGCCGAGGAGGAAAAGCGCGCTCTTCAGGAGAACAAGACCTCCCTCGCAGAGGCGCTGCGCCCGGCGGGCGTCGAGCTCCTGCTCGGAAAGCAGCTTTGGACGCGCTTTCTGGTCTCCCAGGAAGAGCTTACCCATCGGGTCGGAAAGATGCGACGCAATTTTGCGAAGCTCTATGGTTTCATTATTCCCGACATCAGAATGGCGGATGATCTTCAGGTCAAACCCAAGGGCTATCAGATACGAATTCACGGCACGACGATCATTTCGGATGAGCTCCGTCTCGGGCAACATATGATCGTCGTCGGGAACGGACGCATGCCGGATCTCCCTGGCGAAGAAGCTCGCGATCCCGCGTTTGGAATCAGGGCGATTTGGATTGCCGACGCTCTTGTCGAAGAAGCGCGACGCCAGAACTTCAACCCCATCGACCCGATGTCTGTCCTTTTGACGCACCTCGGCGAGATTCTACGGAACCATCTTTCGCAGCTACTTTCCTATAAGGACGTACGGCAACTATTCGAGAAGCTCGACCCGGAGTATCGCAAACTTCTTGATGAAATCGTGCCGAACTTCATCTCCAACTCGGCGCTGCAGAGCATTCTCAAGCTTCTTCTTGGGGAGCGCGTCTCGATACGTAATCTCGAAATGATTCTGGAAGCGGTCGCCGAGGTCGCGCCCTTCGCGCGCAGGCCAGAAGCCATCGTCGAACATGTTCGCGTTCGCATCGCCTCACAAATCTGCGGCGAGCTTGCGGTCGACGGCGTGCTGAGCGTTCTGAGGCTCGGCAGCAGGTGGGATTTGTTCTTCCACGAACATCTCAAGCGCGATGCAAAAGGCGATATTATCGGCCTCGACGCCGATCCGGCGCAGATCGAACGGTTCAGCCAGGACGCGATAGCGGCGGTGCAGAAATACTCCGATCAAGGCGAAATATTCGCGATCGTCACAACGCCTGACGCGCGTCCCTTCGTACGGCTGATCGTTGGCCGGCTCTATCCCGCGCAGCCCGTGTTGTCGCACCTTGAAATCGCATGCGGAGTGCAGCTTCGTTCCCTGGGGACCATATCTTGAACGCGCCACTCGACCTGATTCTCGAGGCCTGGTTCGTCGTGTTCTGCCGGGTCGCGGGATGCATCATGATGCTGCCGGGATTGGGCAGTGATCGCGCGCCCGTGCGCGTGAAGCTATATATTGCCATCGCCGTCTCTGCGCCCGTTACGATTTACCTATGGCCGAGGCTCATCGAACCGATTTCGGCGGCTCCGCTGGTCTCAACCGCAATTGCATGCGTGTCGGAGACGATCATCGGAGTCCTCATCGGCTTGACATGCCGAATGTTTCTGTTTGCGGTCGAGACCATGTTCACTGGCGTCACGCTCTCGATCGGCCTCGGAAACGCTCTTGGGGCGCCGATCAACGAGTCCGAACCGACGCCTGCGCTGACTGCCCTGGTCACAGTCGGCCTGACGGCGCTCATTTTTGCGATGGATCTACACCTGGAACTGCTTCGCGGCATCGGGATCTCTTATGACCACGTGGCTCCATTCGCGTTGCAATCATCGGAAAGCATGCTCCGCGAGGTGTTAAAGGCGCTGGAGGAGGCCTATCTTGTCGTTTTCCGCATCGCAAGCCCGTTCCTGATATTTGGCCTCATCAGCAACATTTCGGTCGCTTTTCTCAATAAGATGACTCCGATGGTCCCGGTCTATTTCGCGGTGACGCCAGCTCTCATCTTTGGGGGACTCGCTTTCCTGTATGCGTTCAGTTCGGACGCACTGGGCGAATTGGCGATGGAATATGCCGCTTGGCTGGCGAAAGGATAAGTCCCTTGCAAGATAAACAACGGCGTATCGCGAAATTGCTTGCTCTGCAGGAGCGCCGCTTGATGGCGGAAACGGCTAACTGCGCCACGGTCGAGAAGCGATTGCAGGAAATAGATAGTCAAATATGCGACCTACAGCGGATGTTGGAGCGTGACGATCCAACCGCTATGGCCTTTTCGACGCTCGTCCTAGATCGCCTGCGCCAAGCTTCCCGACAGCGTGAGGAGCTCGAATCAGAATTGGCCCGCCGCCGCGATGAGGCTTTGATTCTCAAACAGCAGATCAAACGTATCGATAAATACGCCGACCGAATTGATGACAAGGCGACGCGTAAGGAAAGCGAAAGGGAGCGTTCGGCAATTTTGGAGCGCTTTTCGACGCCCCGCGACGCCAGCGTCGAGTAAGTCACATACAATATCATATCTTTTCGAAAATTCCGGAGACGTGGCATGTCTATCTTTCCATCGACGGATCTCATCGTCGACGTCGCAAAAGCGGCGGACCCGCGGCGTCAGCAGGTTGCTCTGCGCCGCCTCGAAGCCGCAGCCAACGCGCCATCGGTTTCCTTTGCGTCGCTCTCCAGCGAAACCCCCATCAAAGCAAATGTGTCCGGTTCTTCGAATTGGCGCGCAGCCGGCGTGGGGCTCCGTGCGTCCTATCAGACGCCAGCGAGCGGGGCAGCCGTCGCGCCCGCCGCAGCCAATTCCGCTGCGGACGCCGCGAAGAAGTTCGAAGCGTTGGTGCTTCAGACATTTTTTGAGGCGCTCCTTCCAAAAGACGACGAAAACTTCGGCTCCGGTGTCGCTGGCGGCGTGTGGCGCTCGATGATGGCGGAGCAACTTTCGGCGAAATTCGCGGCTTCCGGCGTTATCGGCTTGAACAAGATGCTGGACGCGAAAATTTCGTCGCCATCCTCGGCGCAACCGATCGCGCCCTCGAAGACCTCCTAGATTGTTCGATACTCACTTGGGGCCACGTAAACTCGTGAACGACTCTCTATCTCAGCCAGACAATGGGCGTTGGGACTTGCTTGTGGAACACTCACCAGCCGAAGCTGCTCTCATGCGGTGGATCGAGCGGATGGATGCTCTGGCGCGCGCGGAGACAAAAGCGCTATTGGCCGGAGATAAGATCGAATTCGAAAACTTCAATTCAAAAAAGAATCACGCGCTGCTGGAATTCATGGTCGTGTCGCGAAGCGTCGCATCCCTTTCGCCACAATTACTCTCGGCTCTGCAACGCCTCAACGAAAGCTTGGCGCAGAATGGCGAAGTCTTGAAGCAGCATCTGCAGGCCGCGTCGGAAATTTCGAGACTGATAATCGATACGATCCGCGCTGAAGAGTCCGACGGCACCTATTGCCGTCACGTCTCGCTCCGAGCGACCCAGAGGCTCGGATGATCCGCACAGTGCTGGTGGGCCTCTGGTGTGGCCTCGTCGCTCTGGCGTCGACTTATGGCGGCGCCTATTGGCAGGCGCATCGGACCAGCACGCCGGCCGCCGCCGACCATCCCGTGAAAACGGAGACGAAAAAAGTTAAACCCATTTCCGTGCCCGTCATCTCTAATGGCGTGCTCAGAGGATATGTTTCCGTCGAGTTCATGTTTGTTATGGAGGCGAGTGAGGGCCACGGGAGCGGCGAAGTCGACCCCGAAGGATTTCTCATGGATGAGGCTTTCCGGCTTATTTATTCGGATACCAAGATCGATTTCGCGAAGCTCGAAAAGATGGATATCGATTCACTGACGAAGCAGATTACCGCCAATGTGAACGCCCGCCTTGGAAACACGCGAATCAAAGAAACCTTGGTCAAAAACCTCACTTTCGTTCCGAAAGACGAGATCCCCCGCTAGAGCGCATTCCGCAAAGTGCATGACTCTTGCAAAAAGAATGCAGCCCAACTTTTCGAACTCTCGCGCTTTTTCATCGCTCGCATGATTCCATGCGAGCGGTTGAAGGGTCCATCAGCCTCAACCGTTGTGGCAAGCCTCGCGTTAGGTACGGCGATTAATTTTGCGTTACCGCTGAAGGAGCCGCGCGATGCAGACGATGACGCAATTGAAGGCAATACATGCTCAGATGTTGACTGAGCTGGGTAATCTCCCTCAGTATCGCGCACTGAAGGCCATTGATCGCTTTATCGTGCAGATGAATGAGATATACGACGTCGCGCAAGCTCCATGCGAGACTGCGGCGCACACGCTCCAGCAAAAGCTCGACGCCGCCATCGAGAGCCGGGTGTCGAATGAGCAGACCTCGGGTGCCGAGCCTCGTGTGACACCCCATATTACCGACGCTCATGCGGCCTGAGCGATAGGCCGACCTCCCCAAGATGAACACGAACGCCGATCGACGAAAGTCGATCGGCGTCGGCTGTCATAAGGCTCCATTCTCTACCAATTGCTCAGTTCAGTCCGACGCAAGCGATGCCGGATAAATTCTTTAACGAAAGGAAAAGAGCGACATGGAGCCTGTTCATCTCTTCGGCCTCTTGAACCTCCAGAGGGGGTGGCTCTCGGCCCGGCAATCGATTGTCTCGCAAAACATCGCGCATGCCAACACGCCTGGATACAAAGCCCAGGATCTTTCGGATTTCGCCAAGGTGCTCGACAAAAGTGCCGGCCTTCAAATGGCGACGACAAGCGCATCGCATCAATCGATCACGCCATCGGGAGAATCCGTGTCAGCCAAGGACGGCGAGGCATGGGAGGTCTCACACTCCGGCAATGACGTCTCTCTCGAGGCCGAGCTTATCAAGGCTGGCGACGTCCGCAACAACTTCTCGATGGATACCAACGTGCTCAAGACCTTCCACGCGATGTGGCTTTCGAGCCTCAAAGGGTAAGTGCCATGGATCCGCTTTTCGCCTCGCTCAAAGTCGCCGGATCAGGCCTGGCCGCACAGTCGACCAGGCTGCGCGTCGTTTCCGAAAATCTGGCCAACGCCCTGTCGAGCGGAAAAACGGCCGGCGCAGACCCGTATCGGCGCAAGACCGTCACATTCAACAGCGAGCTCGATCGCGCTTCTGGCGTCGCCCTCGTCCGAACGAGCGCAGTTGGCGTCGATCGTTCGCCATTCAACGTCGAATACGACCCGGGCAATCCGGCGGCTGACTCAAACGGCAATGTTACGCTACCGAACGTCAACATGATCGTCGAAATGTCGGACATGCGCGAAGCGAATCGCGCCTATGAAGCCGACCTTCAGACCATGAAACAAACCCGCGATCTTCTTTCTATGACGATCGATCTCCTGAAAGGATAATTCGTGAGTGAGATTTCCGCCCTCAGCCTCTCCTACGGGACAAAGGCCGTCGAACGTGCGACTTCTTTCGCACAATCGACGAAGGTCGCATCTTCGGACGTGTCTTTCGGCGACGTGCTGAAACAATTGGCTAACGAAGGAGCCGATACGATCAAGAATGGCGAATCGGCAGCGATCGCCGGGATTCACGGTCAGGCTTCTATGCTGCAAGTCGTAGACGCAGTAATGGCTGCTGAGCGCTCGCTCCAGACAATGATCGCGGTACGGGATAAGGCCGTGAACGCCTATCAAGAAATCAGCAAAATGGCGATCTGAGGAGTTTCAAAATGCGGGCCCTTGCTATTGCGGCGACCGGAATGAGCGCGCAGCAACAAAACATCGAGGTCATCTCGAATAATATTGCAAACATCAATACGACCGCCTTCAAACGGTCTCGCGCAGAATTCACGGACCTGCTGTATCAAGCGGAAAGACTGCAGGGCGTATCGAACCGAGGGCGCGATGCTATCGTGCCGCAGGGATCTCAGACGGGTCTCGGCGTGCGGCTGGCGGCCATTCGCAGTCTCGAAATGCAAGGCCCTCTTTCTCAAACTGGCAACAGCTACGACCTTGCCATCAATGGATCTGGCTGGTTTCAGATCACCGGACCGAACAATGAGATTCTCTATTCGCGTTCCGGCTCCTACAGCACCAATGCGAACAGCCAGCTTGTAACGGTCGACGGTTATCTGCTGTCTCCGACGATCACGATCCCGAATAACGCCGTAAGCGTCTCCGTCTCACAGTCCGGCCTTGTCACCGCGGTCATTGCCGGCCAAACTGCGCCGCAGCAATTAGGGCAGCTTACGACCGCAACATTCCCCAATGACGCAGGTCTCGAAGCGCTCGGCGGCAATCTCTTTCGCGAAACGGCTGCGTCCGGCACGCCCGTCGTGGGTGTCCCGGGCGACATCGGTTACGGCGTGATCGCGCAAGGCTACGTCGAGAGCTCGAATGTCGATCCGGTGAAAGAACTGGTCAGCATGATCTCGGCCCAGCGCGCATTCGAACTCAATTCCAAGGTCATCCAGACTGTCGATGACATGGCTGGCACGATCACGAAGGGAATTCGTTGATGGCGACGCGGCCCCGGGGATTCATGCTTGCTGTCGCCGTGGCCGCCGCGGCGGGGCAATTTTGCGCGGCGTCATCTTTGGCGTCGGAAACGAGCATTCCCACGCCTCGGGTAACGATCTATCCGGGCGACCGGCTCGACGACAGCGTTTTGGACGATATGGAGGCCCCGCTGGACGCGGGGGCGCGACGCGGCGTCGTCGAATCGCGAAAGGATCTCGTCGGCAAGATCGCGCGACGAACCCTATTGCCCGGTCAGCCCATTCTCACGATCGCCGTGGATAACCCGCGCCTGATCACGATCGGAACGCTGGTCAAAATTGTCTTCTCCGAGGGTGGGCTAACGATCACTGCTCTCGGAATGGCCATGCAGGCTGGGGCAGCGGGCGATCTCATTCGCGTGCGCAACCAGGATAGCAACTTGGTCGTCGTCGGCGTCGTTCAGCCCGATGGAACTGTAAAGGTCAACGAGGGATGAAGCGTCATTGGCTCGTGCTGGGCGTATTTCTGCTCGCTTCGGAGACGTCGCTCGCGGGAGTGCGAATCAAGGACATCACCTCGACATACGGTCTTCGAGACTACCAGCTTGTCGGCTACGGCCTCGTCGTGGGTCTGCAGGGCACCGGCGATACGTTGAGGAACTCGCCGTTCACCGAGCAGTCCCTATCGTCGATGCTCAGCCGCATGGGCGTCAATCTCAATAACGGCCCCAATACTCCTGGCGGTCCGCCGCAAATGAACCTCATGCGCACGAGGAATCTCGCGGCAGTCATGGTGACTGCATCAATGCCGCCCTTTGCCGCTTGGGGCACGACGCTCGACGTGACGGTGTCCTCGCTCGGCGATGCTTCGTCACTCATGGGCGGCACGCTAATTCTGACGCCTTTGACCGGCGTCGACGGCGCCGTTTATGCGATTGCGCAAGGACCGCTTGCCGTATCAGGCTTCGCTGTGTCGGGACAAAATGAAACGCTGACCCATGGCGTCGCGACGGTTGGGCGAATAGCCAATGGCGCGACTATCGAGAAGGAGCCGCCACGACCGAGTTCAGGCGACGGCACGCTTGCGCTCGAACTCCACAACCCTGACTTCGCCACCAGCGTCCAGATCACAGATGCGATCAATCATTTCACCAAGCGGCGCTATCATGCGGCTGCGGCGGTCGAACGCGACAATCGAACTGTCGCCCTTCGACTTCCGCCCGGCGTCCACGCAACGCGTTTCCTCGCAGAAATTGGAGATCTTCACGTATCTCCGAGCACGCCCGCCAAGGTTGTCATCAATGAACGCTCGGGCACGGTCGTTATCGGCGCCGATGTTCAAATTTCGCCCGTTGCCGTGACGCATGGCGGTCTCACCCTCCGCGTGACAGAGTCGCCGCAAGTGTCGCAGCCGGCGCCTTTCTCGAATGGGCAGACTGTCGTGACGTCGCAGACCGCGGTAACGGCCTCCGAACCGGCCGGGCAGGTCGCGACCCTCGCGGGGCCGAATTTAAAGACGCTCGTGAAGGGGCTCAATCAGATCGGTCTCAAGCCGACCGATATTATCTCGATCCTGCAGGCGATCAAAAACGCCGGAGCGATGCAGGCTGAAATCGTCGTGCAATAATTGGAAAGCTATTCCTTCACGGCGTCAAAAACGCCGTGAAGCCATTTCGCTGCGAACCATGGTGCAGAAAGCTTTCGACTGCTCTGTCCAGGAACCGAATCCGCTGGCGATCATATTTCCGATAACCGCGCACACATAGCTTTTTTGAGCAGGCGCATTGCCTGGCCCCGCATGGTACCGCGCAACGGCGCTCGTCCAAGTCTTTTCGCTTCGGTATAAATCGCGCAGAAACGTGGCCGCATAATCGACATTCTGACGCGGATCGAACATCGCCTCGACAGACTTGAACATGCGGCCGTGATAATGATGATTGACTTGCATGCAGCCAATGTCGATCAGCTTGACGCCACGGGCGCGCGCGTTTTCGAATACTGCGACCGCTTCCGGTAGAGAGGGACTAAAAACCGGGCGTCCGCCCACATTCATCGCGAATTCGTGTAGATCGCCTTTTTGGCCGGTCTCCGTTAAGGCGACAGCGTAAAGCACCGCGACCGGCACGTTATGCTCTTGGGCGGCGCGAATCATCTCGCGCTCGCACACATTGCTGGGCGTTCCGGACCGAACGTCCGCTCGTGCGTCAGAGATAGACGCCGGAAGCGCCAGGAGCGCCGCTATCGCGCGCCACGGCGCCATGTTCCTGGGACTGGTCTTTTCGCGGCGCGCGTGAAAAGCTTTGGCCATCCCGATTGTTTCCTGCGCCATCGTTTTCGCCAAATGATCCCCCTTCGCCTCGTTGATCGAACGGCGCCTGAGAGTCATTCTGGCGCGCATCGTTAACTGTATCCGAGGGAACGGGAGCGGGGCTGACCCTGATGGCTATATCGTCGACGGAGTGGCCGGAAACGCTCAGCGCCTGAGAGAGTTGATCCCGAGACTGCGTCAAAAGGTTTTGTACCGCCGCCGAATTAACGTCGATCTTCAAGGAAACGCGCGTCTTTGTGAGCTGCATTCTCACAGTGACGGCGCCGAGATCCTCGGGTTCCAATTGGAACGTCAGAACTTTTGTAGGGTTATCCTTCGCGTGATCGCTTATCGCTTTGGTGGAGGCCGGAGCTGTCGCTTGGGAGACGCCGCCAGACAGAGAACTGCCTCCGGAGGCGGGCGAACCAACCGACACTGGCGTTGCCGCCGCGTTCGGCGATTCGAGCTGCAGACGAAAAGCGTCATTTGCAGCGGCGGAAACAGATTCTTCCTTCGATTTATCGATGCCCGCAAAAGGAGGCGCGTCCATAGAATCCGCGTTTCCGACGGAGGCGCCCTCCATGGCTAAAACTGGCGTCTGCGTAACTGGAAGATGCGTGGCGAGCGACACGATCGTCAATTTTGGTGACGCGGTCGACTCCTCCGTTCCCGTCGCGGCTGGAGCGGACAGAGGCTGATTCGAGGCGCCGGCGAGCGACGCGCCTTCCGCGTTCGCGCCTTGCGAAGAGGCGGCCTTCCCGGAGAGCGCCTGCGTCAGATCATCTGGCAAACGCGCGATGAAATCCTCGAGCGTCATACGCTTGGGCGCCGTTGTCGCTACTGAGAGAGAAGCGTTCGCTGACTCAAGCGCCGCGAGCTTCGACGGCTCTTCAGTGTTTGCAGCCGATTGGGCAGCGTCAGCCATCGCGGGCGACAGAGTCGGAAGTGAAGGAATGCCCGACACAATGGGCATCGCTGGGAAAAGAGCCGCAAGCTCGTCCGGCGTCATCGAACCAGATGCTTCGACGCCAGACGCTGTTGCACCCGAATCGCCTGGAGCCCCAGCGTCACTGGTTTTTCCAAATCCGGCGAAAAGCGCTGATAATTGGCTGGGGCCTAGCGCGCTCAACGGCCAACTGGCGGCCTCTCCGCCGGTTGCGTCAAAAGCAGCCGACTCGTCTGGTTTGTCCTTTTCAGCCGGCTGATCGTTCTGATCGGCCTTTTGCAACCGCGATAGTCGCAGCATAGTCAGGCTTTCGACAATCGGACGGGGCGCTCCCGGGCGGCCCGACGCCTGCTCGTCGCCACCCTCGCTAACGCGCGCATTGCCATGTGAGGGCGCTTGCGCCTTTTCTGCGCTCGCGTCGTTATGGAGCGCGGTGACTTGCGCCTCGAAGGTCGAAGCCTGCGCTCCATTCGAGTCGGACGGCTCGCGACGGTTCATCGTCGAAGCAATGCCGCTGTCCGACAGAGTGGTCCGTTGCATGGTCAACGAATTCATTAGCGGCCCGCCCTTTCCAGGAGTTTTCCCGAGTCTTCGAGCGACTGTTCCAAGTTCTGAAATTGCGGCGTGTCGTCCCGGTCGTGAGACGCCGTCGCCGCTTGCGCCGGCGCAGGCTCGTCCCCGGCTCCAAGCCTCGCGCCAACGCTCCGAAGCGTCTTCAAGATAATGGCTTCTTCTCTATTCAAGTAAGAAGCGTCGACGTCTTTGAGATCGGAATCGCTTGGCGGCGAATCGCCGCCCATCACGCGAAGGGCCGCCTGATAGAGCTTCATGCGCTCTTTCGCCTGTGCGCTTTCAGCGAAAACCGCGGCGGCCTGTGTTTGCGCCTTCAAAACGTCCGGTCGGGACATTTGAATGCTCGTACGAGCGAGCGCCGCGTGGAGTTCGAATCCATAGCCAGCAGGCGCCGCTTTGAATAATTCTTCGAGCTCCGCCAGATGCCCTCCCAAGCCCATCTTGGAAAGCGCCCCGGTTAACGCCTGCCAATATTTCGTAGCAAAGGGCGAATGCGAATAGACGAATTGGTAACGCCTCGCGAGCAGCAAGTACCGGTCCATCTCGACGCTCGGATCGCTTATCGCTATTTCACGGCGCAGCGCCGCCTCCTCGACTTGAGACCCCGGCATCGTCAGCCGTGCATAGGCCAACGACCTCGCGGCTTCTTTGTTGTCGACGCCGATCAACAACCCTCCTCTGACAAGCGCCAAGTGCCCCGCGAGGATCGGAGGGTAGCTTCTTACGTCCAGCGGGGTCATCAGTTTCGTGGCGTTCTGCCGATCGCCGTCGGCAAAAGCCAGACTCGCTGAGAGAAGCGGCGGGTCTTTCTCCTCGATCGTGTGATCCTGCAACAGTCGTTTAAGGCGCGCCGATCCGCCGCCAGCCAACACATAAATGACTGCGGCCCGGTAATTTCGCAGCTCTTTCCAATTCTCGGCCGAAAGCGACGAGATGCAGGCCTCGATTCGCGGCGCTATCTTCGCTTGACGCGAGGTCTCGCCAGCGACAACGCGGTCCTGCCCCTCTATCAACTCCCATACGCTACCGACGAGGTCGCATGCGCGCGCCTGTATTGCCGTGCAACTAAGCGCGACCATAGACAACGATGCGAGGAGCCGGCGGAGCTTCAATTGCGATCCCCACGCAGAAGGATTTCGATGCGGCGGTTAGCTGGAGCGAGCGGCGCTTCAGGCGTCTTCAGGCGTCGATCGGCATAGCCGGAAATTCTCGTCACGCGCGCTGCGGGCAGCCCGCCACGCACAAGCATGTAAAGGACCATGTTGGCGCGATCGGCGGATAAACGCCAGTTATCATACGACCCAGACTTGTAGGCGCGTCCATCTGTATGGCCGCCGATTTCTATATTGCCGGGACGCTTTGTCAGAACGCCGCCGATTTTTTGCAGAATGCGGACCAACTGCGGCTTTGGCTTAATCGAGCCGACGTCGAACATTGAAAAGTTGGCGTCGTCCGTCAGGCTGATCAACACGCCGTCTTCGACGCCTTTCACCTCGAGTTTCGGGACCGCGTGCGTTCCCTGCGCTTCGGCCTTGATGACCGTTTCGATAGCGCTACCGACTGTGGCGTTGGCGTTGGCGTTGGCGTCGGCCTTGGTTGGATTGGTGGGAGCGGGTTGGTTTTGTCGTTCCTGTGCATCGCTTTTTTTCTGCAGGCTCGATTTCGGCGCGCTCGCAGCGGCCTCGTCGGGCATTGCCCGCTGATCCATACGATCGAATGGATCAGGCAGCGTATTGCCGGGTGATCCGGCCCCTGCGCCAGGAGGGGGATCGAGCTTGGCGATCGCATCGAGCGCCTTGATCGGATCTTTGTGCAGAGAGGCGGCGTCCGCCTCCGCCGTATCCTGGCCCGACTGCCGCTGATTTGAAGATTTGTCCTCAACGGTACGCTGCATGCTCGAGCCCTGACCACTATCCTTGGGATCTTGAAGACCTTTTTTGGCGGGTTTCGAGTCGACGAGTTGCACCGGATTGAAATATTGGACAATCGACGCTTTCGTCTCCTTCGTGGTGGAGTTGATCAGCCACATCACGAGAAAAAACGCCATCATCGCCGTCATGAAGTCCGCGAAGGCAAGCTTCCAAACGCCGCCGTGATGATCCTCTTCGCCATCGCCGTGCCGCTTGCGGACAATAATCACGTCATTCGGGTCTTCGCGGCTCATTGTCGATTATTCTCCATTGCGCAGACGCCGGACCCATTCTTCCATGCGCGTTTCGATAACCGTGCTGTTTATTTTCGCTGCGATGTCGACGCCGTCCGTCTCGACCGTGCGCAACGATATCTGTTCTCGGGACAAGCGCTCTTTCACGACGTCGAGCAGGTCGGGCGGTCCGTGCAGTTCGACGAGCGGATTTGCCTCGTCCAGAGCGGCCGAACGCACTGTCTCGATAAAGTCCTCCAGCGAACGCGCCAGCGCACTGTGTGTCAGGAATGGCGTCAATATATGCCCGAGCGCGTCACGAATGTTCCCGAGGCACGATTCGATGTCGTGTTGGATCACCTGCGCGATTCGTGTTCCTTCTTCCTCCGCCCATGTGGCTCGAAGGGCTTCCAACCGCTGGTCGAATGCTTCACGCTCTTTTTCGAACGCCTGCCGTTCCTCTTCGAGCTTCGCCTCGTATTCTCGTTCGAGTTCGGCTCGCAGCTCCTCTCTCGCCTTTTCCCTTTCTTCGGCAAGGAGATCTTCGCTGGGCGGCGTGTCGGCCTCCAGGGCGAACATGGGCGCTGCCTCTGGAATCGCGAAAACCTGTTCGGCCTCCGCCATCCCAGCGTCGAAGTTGGTAAGATAGGACCCGATCGGGCGAAGCTGTATCATGCCGCTTCATCCGATCGCATCCACCGTTTCAGAACCGAAGCCGCCTGCATTTCATCTATTTCGATGAGCTGCTCCAGCTTTTGGCGCGACGAGACGCGGCCCATTCCCCCAATTCCGGCGAAGGGTTCGAGATCAGAGTCGAACGCCAGAGTCGGCGCGTTCATCTGCGGGAGCAGACCTTCATCCTCGTCTCCCGCTGCTTCACTTTCAATTCCGAGCAATGGAGAAGACTGAAGGGAATTGACCTGGGGCGCTTCGGCGAGGAGGGCGCGCGTTGCCGGCATGAGGCCGAAGATGACGAGGGCTGCGGTGATCGCGAGCATCGTGGCCGCGTTGATCATCGTGCCAAAGTAGTGGCTCAGAGTCTCGATGATCCCAGGCGACTCGACCGGGTTCATCTCGTGCTCATTGAAGGTGAACTCGACGGCCGAAACCTTCAGGACGTCGCCCCGCTCTTTTCTGACGCCAGCGGCGGACGCCACGATCTGCTCGATTTCCTTCACCTGCCGCTCGATCACATCCGCGCTCGGCGCCGGCTTGCCTGCCTCCGCCAGAGCCGCCCGGTTGATCAAAACCGCGATCGCCAGATTTTCAACCGTGTAACCGCCGCTGACCGTCGTGACGGTCTTCGTCGAAACCTCGTAATTGGTCAGTTCCTCGTGCTTTTTGTTTTCGTCGTTGGATTGCTTTCCGTCTCCGCTTTGTTGCGGCGGTTGCGGGACGTTTCTTTCAACAGTTGTGGGCGACGAGTTGCTGGCGTTTTGCGAAAGCGATGACTCCTTCACCGTGCGCGTCGAACGCTCGACCTTCGACTCGGGGTCGTAGATCGTCTCATTTGTTTGGCGGCGGTCGGTATTCACCCGCGCACGCACGCTTACTTGAAAATTTGGAAGACGCAGATAGGGCGTCAATGTGCGCCGAACATTGTCCTGAATGTCTTTTGCGACGCTTTTCTCGAGCGCCAGCGTTTTGGTCGGAACGGCTTCCGACGGATCGCCGTCTGTGGCGGAGAGGATCATTCCATCGGTGTTGAGCACCGTGACTTGATCGATCGACATGCCGGGCATCGCAGAGGCCACCAGATGGCGAATGGCATGCGCGGCGCTCGAATCGTCCGGACCTTCGGTCCGTATCACAACCGATGCAGAAGGGGGTTGTTTGGCGCGGCGGAACGAACCTTCGTCGGGCATGACGATATGGACGCGCGCGGCCTTCACGCCTCGCATCGACTGGATGGTTCGAGCAAGCTCCCCTTCGATCGCTCGAACGCGCGTGACCTCCTGCATGAAAGACGTCAGGCCCAGAGCGCCGACCTTGTCGAACAGCTCATATCCAGCGTTGGCGCTCTGCGGCAGGCCGCGCTCGGCCAACAGCATGCGCGCGCGGCCCGTCTGTCCATAAGGGACCAGAACGGCGGTGCCCTCCGGATTGACGTCGAATGTGACGCCCATCTCCTTCAAAGCGGCGCCGATCCTGCTCACGTCGTCGCGATCGAGGCCGGCGTAGAGGGTCTCTTCGTTGGGCCGCGACAGATAATAGGTCCCGGCCAGCACGACGCTGACAATCAAGCCGAACACCAATGCGAGAGCCGCCAGCTTCTTGCTTCCGAGGCTCTTTAGATTGTCCAAGACGAGCGACACTTGTTCCATCGAGGCAAACTTCTGCTTTCGGGCCGGGTAAAAGATCAGATTGCGTTATTGGAACAGCTTCATGATGAGCTGGGAGTTTTGGTTGGCGATCGATACGGATTGAACGCCAAGCTGTTGCCGGGTCTGAAGCGCTTGGAGTCGCGTCGAGACTTCGTTCATATCCGCGTCCACAAGAGAGCTGATTCCCGTCTTCAGCGCGTCGTGGAGCGATTGCACGAATGTTATTTGCAACGAGACTCGCGACTGCACTGCGCCGATCTGCGAGGCGTAATCGGCCAGCTTGGCGATGACCAAATCCGCGTTGGAAAGCGTGTCGGCGACAACGGCCGAACCGATATTCGTGGCGTTGAGGTTGGTGAAGTCGGTCGCCGTGACGGCGCCGATCGCTTGCGCCGATTCCAGCAACCCCGCGCCGGCGCTGACGAGGGCCGTCGTGGACAAGTCGATCGTGCCGGTTTGAGACGGCGCGGCGCCGCCATTGTTCTTGTAGGACGTAATGAAGCTCACCTTTCCGGCCGCGGCGGTCGAACCGTCGAGCAGATTGAGGCCCATGAGCGACGCAGAAGCGACAATGCTCGACAACTGCTGGCCAAGCTGAGTGAGGTAGGAGCCAATCTTATCGAGGTCCGCCCCGGGCGTCTGAGCCTGCACGACAGCGTCCTTGATGCTGTCCATGACCGAGATAGCGCTGGTCACCGCACCAGAGGCTACGGCCAGAATCGAGACGCTTTCGCCCAAGGAGTCGTGCAGCACGCTGGTGACGCCTTGATCCGAGCCCATGGTTGTGGCGATCGCCCATGTCGAGGCGTTATCCGAGGCCGCGGAAACTTTGAGGCCGGTGGAAATTTCCCTTTGGGCGTCGCCAAGGGACATCTGGGTCGAACGCAGCATTTGAAGCGCAAGCAAGGACGAAGGATTAGTCAAAATGCTGGACATGCCGGCCTTTCCGAATCTCTCGGGCGCGAGGACTGCCAGATGCTCGCCCCGGCCCTTCGGAAGGATAATTCTTATCTAGCCTTGTGCGAGGCTGCCCGCATTAATGTAAAAATTAACAGACACTTAAACGATGCTTAACAAAAAATAAACAAAATGGCCACCCGATCGCCTCGGGCGGCCACCTATTTCTTTCTCGGTGAGAAAGATTACTGGAACAGCTTGAGAATCAGCTGCGAGTTCTGGTTGGCGATCGAGAGAGACTGAACGCCGAGCTGCTGCTGGGTCTGGAGCGCTTGCAGGCGCGTCGAAACCTCGTTCATGTCGGCGTCGACGAGCGAGCTCACGCCCGAGGTCAAAGCGTCATTCAGCGACTGAACGAAGGCCGCCTGCGAGGCGACGCGCGACTGAACGGCGCCGATCTGCGAGGCGTAGGTGGTCAGATCAGCGATCACCTTATCGACATTGGACAGCGTGTCCGCCACGGTGCCCGCGGCCACGTCGGCGGCGCTGAGGCTCGTGAAGTTGGTCGTCGCGGTCGAGCCGACCGCCGTCGCGGCTTGCAGAATGCCGGTGCCGCCAGCGTTGGTGAGATCCGTCGTGGCAAGGGAGATGAAGCCCACGCTGGACGCAGCGGCGCCGCTGTTATTCTTATAGGAGGCAGTGAAGTTCACGCCAGGTACCGCGCCGCCCGCAACAGTGGTCGTCGTCGAGCCATCCAGCATATTAATGCCGGTGATGCTCGCCGAAGAGACGACGCTCGAGAGCTGCTGGCCGAGCTGAGCGAGCTTGGTGCCGATTTTGGCGAGGTCAGCGCCGGGCGTCAGGGCCTGGGCGACAGTGTCCTTGATGCTGTTCACGACCGAGATCGCGCCGGTCAGCGCATTGGCGGCGACGTTCAGCGTCGAACCGGCGAAATTCAGCGAGTCGCTCAGCGTGGACATCACGCCCTTGTCCGACTTCATCGTTTCGGCGATCGACCAAGTCGAGGCGTTGTCGGAGGCGCTGGAGATTTTCAGACCGGTCGAAATTTGCTTCTGGGCCACGCTCAGCGAATTCTGCGTGTTGCGCAGAGACTGCAAGGCGGTGATGGCTGACGGGTTGGTGTTGATGCTCGACATGACTCGTCGATCCCTTTCGATAAATCTTTACAAGAGGGACATACCGGACTTCCACCGGTTCGACGGAATTGGCGTCATGCCTCGGAAACTCGATCCGATCCGTTGTCTTCATCGGAGGCGCTGCTGATTTCGACGCCCGCTCGACAGCTCGACAGTCTCATTCCGGCGAGCCACGAGCAAATGAATACACGGCCTATAATTAAGAATGCGTTTAACCGGTTTCAGCGCGCCTTTCTGCCGGACGCGCCACCAGGATGCTACGTGCGAGGCTGGAAACCAACTGCAGGACCTTCCAAGGCCTTTCCCAGGAGCGTCAAGCAGACTTTTTATAAGCCAATTCGCGCGCGGCGACGCCTTGCTCGCTTTTCGATTCACCGCCGAGGGCAGCCGCGTAGCGGTTCGCAAGTTCGTTTGCGCGTTTGACGAAGCGGGTCGGCTCACTCGGCGAATCGAACATGCCGCTCATCAGAAAGCTGAACTCGCGCAAATCTCTCGGGCTGTAACCCTTGTTCAATACGCAGTCCAGCGCCACGACGTCCCGTTGATCCAAATCGGCGTCGCCCGCGATTCTCGCCAGATCCTCCCGGCAAGCGCCCCGATGCGCCGAGAGGGCGGGTTCCGTTGGGACCCTCTTTCGAAAAAAGGGAGAAGCCAGCACGGCGGTCCAACCCGACGTTTTTGCCCAGCCTTGGGGCGCAGCGCTTGCCTCCAGAACCTTGTCGCGCGCCTTGAAATCGACAAGGGACACACAGGGACGTTCCGCGATGAGTCGGCGCAGCTCCTGCGCAGCGGTGCGCGCCGCCTCGATGGCCTCGTCGCCGGCAAGACGTCGCCGACAAAGGCTGCCGATTTCCATCAGCTTTAGCCGTAGCACCGCCGGTCCGGCCGTCTCGATGAACTCCTTCTCGACCTGCAGGATTTCGAATGCTTCATCGGCGGTCATGGACATCCTCGATCGCGCCGCCCCTCGAGGGAGACATTCCGAAACATCTCGGTCGTTGCGCTTCATCAAATGTATACGGCGCAGCTTTCGCGAAGCTGGACCCTACCAGGGGCTCCGACGCCGCTTTGGCCCGGTCGCGAAGACATGGCCTCGCGCGGGCGCACTGCGCAAAGTTGATAGACTTCAGCGGAAAAGATGCGCTCTGCGGGTTTTCTCATCGCTCGCACTATTCCGTGCGCGCAAAGCGCGCCAGGTGGAGAACGCCCTCACCCTCCTCCACGATTGATCCGCTCCGCCAATTCTTCGAGCGCCACAACGGCTGGCGGGTCTTTAGGAGCTTGCCGCAGGGCGTCATATACGACCGGCGAGAGGACGACCGCGCGATCGAGCTCGGCGTCCACGCCAGCGTGATACCCGCCGAGCATGCGCAGATCGCGCGTTTCCTCGAATTTCGCGAGCATGGATTTCAGCCGCATCACCATCTCGCGTTCGTCTGACGTCCAGACGCGATCGGCAAGGCGAGAGATGGATTTGAGAAGGTTTATCGCCGGATAGCGGCCCTGTTCGGCTATTTCTCGGTCGAGAACAATATGCCCATCGAGCGTGCCTCGAATGCAATCGGCGATGGGATCATTATGGTTGTCGCCGTCCACGAGGACGGAATAAATTCCCGTCACGGCGCCCACGCCATCCTCGCCGGGCCCCGCGCGTTCGAGCAGGCGCGGCAGGTCGGCAAAAACGCTTGGCGTGTAGCCGTTGGCGACAGGCGGCTCGCCCGACGCCAACGCCACTTCGCGCGCGGCGTGGGCATAGCGCGTCACCGAGTCGACGATCAAAACCACAGAGGCGCCCGCGTCTCGGAAAAACTCGGCAATCGTAGTGGCGGTCAGCGGGGCCATCCGCCGCATCATCGGGCTTTCGTCGGCGGTGGCGACGATCGTGACGACGCCGCCGGGGTTGGCGGAAATCACGGTGTCCACGAAATCGCGCACTTCGCGTCCGCGTTCGCCCACCAGACAAATCACCGCGACAGAAAAGCCGCCCGCCCGGGACAGCATTTCCAGCAAAGTGGATTTGCCAACTCCCGAGCCCGCGAAGATTCCGATCCTTTGGCCCTCACAGATCGGCGTGAATGCGTCGATCGCCCGGACGCCTGTACGCAATGGTTTCGTGATCGGCGTTCTGCGCATTGCCGCGGGCGGGGGCGCATCCAGGTAATAGGGCTTCAGGCCGGCCGAGACAGGCCCTTGCCCATCGACCGGCCGGCCGAAAGCGTCGAGAACCCTGCCTCTCCATGACTCATGCGGCAAGAGTTCGATCGGACCGACGAAGCGCACTTTCGAACCTAACCCGACAGGGGAATTATTTTCGAAAGCCTTGACGATGACGCCGTTCTGGTCGATTCGCACGACCTGTGCGAGCATCTCGCCGCGCGCGGTTTCCACGCCAACGCAATCGCCGAGCTTGACGAATTTCGAGAGCCCGGCCGTTCTGAAGTAAGTCGGCGTCACCTCCACCACCGCGCCAGAGATGGCGATCTGTCGCTCCGTGCGAGCGAAAAGCTCGGCCGAACGCTGCAATTGCGCGAGTTTGGACATGCGGGCGCCTCAGGCGCCGCCGAGCGTGCGGATAGCGTTTTGCTGGGCCGAATCCAGCGTGTCGTACATGGAGGTGACATTATCGAATGATCGGGAGGTGGCGATAAGTTTTGTCAATTCCGTTATCGGATTGACATTGGCGCCCTCAAGAAACCCTTGCGACACGCCATTGACGGAAAATTCGAGAATAGGCGTCGCCGGCGTTGACGGTATCACGCTGGAGTTCGGGCCCCTTGTCAGAGCGGCGCTGGGATCTATCGAGAACAGGCCCAGGGCGCCAACCTGATTGGCCCCCTGGCTGATCATGCCATCGCGGAAGATCATCGGCGGGCCCTGCGTCGGATCGAGGACGATCGGCGCATTGCCGGCGTCCAGGACTGGAAATCCTTCGATCGTCTGGAGCTCGCCCGTTTGCAGCATCTTCAGACGGCCATCCCGAGTGTAGGCGACGCCATTAGGGGTTCGGATCGCCAACCAACCGGATCCTTGCACGGCGACATCGAGCGGATTGTCGGTCTTTGTGACGGGACCCTGCACCGTCGAGATGAAATCCTTCCCGGTGGAAGCATAAGCAGTTTGCGCGGGGCCCGATTTGGAGAGAGCCGTCTCGAAAGAAACGCCCGCTGCACGAAATCCAACAGTATTCGCGTTGGCGACATTCATGGCAATCGTCGACATGCGCTTGTCCAGAGCGAGCTGTGACGACAAAGACACATAATAAGACGAAAGCATTCTTGGTTCTCTTCTCGGGAACGCCGCAGGGATTCGCTCGGAAGATAACGAGCCCGCCTTACGCGAAGCTGCATTTAGCAGGCGGGGCCGCCGCCAGTAATGGCAAGCCTTGACTTAGGTCTTAGCCGTTGACGACCCTCTGGGGTTACGACTACACCCAGTAGAGGGGTCGATTCGCATGAACTGCCCGACATGCTCGCCCATCCGCCGGGAGACGCCGAATGTTAATCATTGTGGATGAAAGGGAAATAGTAACGAGTGCGTATACTAGTCGGTTTGGTCAAGAGGGTGTGTTCTCTACGGGGTTTGGCTTCGAGCAGTTCTTGGAGTGGGTCGACTCGGCTCGTGAAAAGGACTTGCAGGCAGTTGAGGCGTTTTTGATTGGCGATTGCCCGGATCGGGAAGAACTCCCGCGGGTTATCCGGCGGCATTCCCAGGCTCCCGTCATCGCGATGAACGACACGCTATCGTTGGAACAAACACTGGGCCTGTTCAGCGCCGGCGTCGACGACGTTGTCCGCAAGCCGATTCACGTGCGCGAAATACTTGCGCGTGTTCACGCTATCCGGCGACGCGCCGAAGCCCGGCAAGACTATGCGACATTCGACCGCATCCAAGTCTTCTTCGATGGCCGCGATCCGGTGATCGACGGCGAGCCCTTCCCGCTGCCGCGCCGGGAAAGGCGCGTTCTGGAATTGCTCGTTTTGAACAAGCGCCGGCGGCTGACGAAGACTCAAGTATTCAACGCCGTCTACGGCCTCTTCGACGAGGAAGTGGAAGAAACGGTGATCGAAAGCCACATCAGCAAGCTGCGCAAAAAGCTGCGAAAGCAACTGGGGTATGACCCGATCGACTCGCAGCGGTTCCTTGGATACCTTCTTGTTTCACAAACGGAAGCCACGGGCAAATAAAGCCAGAAAAATCCCCGAATGAGGACGCTCTCGTTGCGTCCTCCGGGGTGTGTGCCGCACTGAAAGCGGGCCAAGGCACCAAACTAGAGCGCATTCCGCACCGTCGCTCGCTCGCACGATTCCATGCGAGCGGAAAGCCCGCTAGAGATATTTCGTAAGGCTCAACTGTTGAATTCGGGCCGTCAGCGAATAGGACGTTTCGATCTGAGTCATCAAATTGGTGACCGTGACAGAGGCCAGCGAAGGATCGACGCCCTCCAACGCGCCGATCTGGGCGCTCAATAGATCCTTCTGTGTCGCCATGTTGTCCAGAGCGCTTTTGACGTCGGCCTGCATGACCCCGACTTTTTCCTGTAAATTTGTAAGCCCCGATACGCCTTGATCGATGGCGTTCGTCGCCGCCGTAACGACAGCCTGGAAAGTATCCTTGCTCAGATTGCTCGCGCCGAGACTGGTCAGCATCGTATAGCCGGCCGCAAGCTTCTGGAACGACGCGTCATTCGCCGTAACGGAAGTGGCGCTCGTGCGGGTGATCGATATGCGATTTTGCAGCGGCGAGCTCGACGCCGAGGACCAGTCCGTGGTCCAGCTCGCCGGTGAAAACAAAGCGGCCATAGGACCGGAAATAAAGGCGTCCATCTGGGACGCCGTTATCGTGGAGACAAGCGGATCCGAGGGCGGAAAGCCAAAATTACTGGTAAAAGCGGCGTCGAGGGCAGCTTTTGCTGCGCTCGGCGGCGCCGATGCGGTATCCGTAATCGGCGCCGTGTCCCCCTTGACGCCGCCAAAGACAAACACGCCGCCGCTCGAAGCGTTCAAGCCCGACATCATGGCGCCGAGTGCGGTTTGCGCCTGCTGAATGATCGCGCCCCTGTTGCCGATGCCGTTTTGAGCCGTCATCAGCGCGCTTCGCATGGCTTGCGCGTCTGTCGAGAGCTTCTGCAACGACGTCTGCGTAATCTCGAGGCGAGAAGCAACCACATTGTTGCTTGCAGTGATTGCGTCGATGTCGCTTACGCTGAGATGCAGGAGGGAATCCCGCGTCTGCTGAGAACCGATCGCCACGCTCATATCGGCGTGCTGCCCGGTCGTCAGTTCTTTCTGGGCGATCGACAGGCGCTTTTGCAGATCGACAATTGAATTGCTCAAAGCGTTCGACATGGCCGATGTGGAAACGGATGAGATCATCGATCTGCGCTCACGGTCTGATAGCGTTGAAGAGGGTCGTATAGAGGGCGTCGATCGACGCAAGCAGTTTCGCCGTCGCCTGGTAGGAATTCTCCAGCTCGAGCATTTTGGCCATCTGGCTGTCGAGATTCACGCCCACCGCATTCGACAAAGCCTGAACGCTCTGGTTGAGCATGGCGCTCTGATAGGTATCGGCGCTGTGGGCCTGCTGCTTTTGCGCAGAGAGCCAGCCGTCGGAGGCGCTCGCAAAAGCCGTCAGCGACGTATTCGTATTGAGGCCAGCCGCGGGATCGAAAGATTGAGTCGCAGACAGCGACGAGATCATCTGCTCGATACGGGCAGTATAGAGCGCGCCCCCGGAGGTGTTGTAGGTGTAGGCAGGGTTTCCGGGATCCGAGATTCCACCGTCGCGTAAGCGCGTCGGATCGCCGCCTTGGCTGGGATCGGCGTTGGCGTTGACTTGAATTTGCCCAGCGAGGCCAGAAACCATGGCGCCGGGTATGCTCGTCGCGCCGGGATAAGTGAAAAGCCCAGGGAGCGTCGGCGCGCCGCCGCCGGTCTGATCGCTCTCGGAAAAGGCCGAAACAAGCCCACGCGCAATCTCGTCGAGCTGGTTCTGATATGCTGGCGCGATAGAGTCCCGCAACTGCGTCAAACCCGCGAGCTTGCCGGAATGCACGCTTGTTGCGAAGGTGCTATTTCCCGTCACCTGCACGCCGTCAACATAGACGGCGTTTCCACTGGCGCCCGCCGTGAGCGCAGGATTGCGCTGGAACGTCACCGCGCGCGGGGCTGTCTCGAACAGCGTCACGCCGCTGTCCGTGAAGATCATCATATCGTTGTTGGGGCGCGTGACCGTCGTTATGCCAATCTCGGAGGAGAGCTGCGTAAGGAGAGAGTCTCTCTGGTCGAGGAGATCTGTGATGTCCCTCTTGGCGCCCGCGCCCGCGACAATCGCGTTGTTGACCTGCTCGAACTTGCTCAGAATCGAATTGATGTTCGTGACCGAGTCTTCGATCTGTTGATCGGCGTTCCGGCGCACATCCTGAACCGTGGTCGTCGCCTGGTTCAACGAATTGGCCAGGTCCTTTGCTGCGGTCACAGCGCCCGCCGCCGCCGTCGGATTGGAGGGCGCGGCGTCATAGCTCTGCAAGGCGCTTGAAAGCTTCCCGATCAAGGAAGACGGGGAAGAGCTATTGCCGTCGCTGTCGGTAGTCAGCAATTGGGCGATGGCGGAGAGACCGTCATAAACAGCAGACGCCTGAGCGCCGCCGGACGTCGATTGAAGCTGGCTCTTGAATAAGGCTGGATTCGTGATGCGCGCAACGCCGTTCACCTCCGCCGCGCCCCCGGCCCCTGTGCTCGTCTGCGCGACCCGCGTGGAGTATCCCGGCGTGTTGGCGTTCGACACGTTCCGCGAGAGAATGCTGATCTCGTTCGAGATCGTCCCGAGCGAGGTGTTGGCGATCATTCCCGCGATCGAGAGATTCATGAATTATCCCATTCGCTAAGAGAGCGGCTGCGCAGACGACAGATCTCGCGTGCGCGCCAGCGAGGCGCAGGTCGCAAGAAACATCGCATCGGGTTTTGAATGAGCGGCGCTTATCGTCCGAGCGACTCATAAAAGGAGCCTGGAACGATGGCCGCCTTCATGGCGGCGCATGTGATCGAAGGCGAAGCAAGCACGCTTCTCGACAACGATCTCCGCACGCCCATTTAGGCGACGATCTCTTAATACTTTGTTTAACACAAAAAGGAGATTCTTCTCGCATTCGCAATTGCTCGATTCTCGCGAGCTTTCGCGAAACTTGCGAGGGATCGGCGAAGAGCGAACTCGATCGTTCAACACGCCGCGACAGCGCGACGCCAGTAAACACCAATAGTGATTCTTTTGTCCTGAACCAGAGGCTGTGAGAGCCGCCATGCAACGACCCGCGTCTTCTTCGAATCAAAATTCGCTCGCGCCCAAGAAAAAAATTGCCAAGATCGGCCGCAAACAAGCGCCGTTCGCGGAACGCGCTCTGCATGTCGCGACAGTCGCGCTCGCTGTCGGCGCGACAGCTTTCGCGGCGGAGATGATCAGCGCTTCCGATCGCATCCCTACTTTCGCCGGGGCGGAGCATTTGATGATCTTCGCACGACCTTCCACCGTCGCGGCGCGGCGCAACCAGGAAAACCCGGCGCTGGTCGTCGCGAACAAAAATGGCATCGATTACAGCCCGGTTGGAGGCGTCGGGAAAAACCCGGCGCCCGTGCGAAATGGTCCGATCGATTACAAGCTGATCGAGGCCGACCAGAATTGGGCTCTCATCCGCGATCCTCGCGGATCGATTATGCGCGTTTCGAAGGGAGAGTTCGTGACGGGTCTCGGCAAAATCGAGGACATTGTCAGGAAGAACGACCGCTGGACCGTCGTCACGCCGCGGGGCGTCATCGCAGAGAACTCGGCGTCAGGATCGAAAGAAAACTGAACAACGCTCGGACTTATCGATCTGCCTCGTAAAAGAGCGCCGAAATCTGCCGCTTTCACAAAAACAGTGCATTGATATGATAAATATCAACAATTTCGCTTAAATTTACGGCGATTTGCACACTTATTTACTTGTTGGATACCAGTAGGTGTTTTTACCTAGATTAGGCATGACGCCTCCCTGCCGCCGAATGCGATCGGTTTCCGTTTACCAGCCGCGCGCAAGGACGCAGCGCGGCTTTCCCTTCATGTGGAAGAGGCGTTTATGGCCCAGTCTCCAGCCCCCCAGACCACCGTTTCGTCGATATCGATGGATGAACGCCTCACGTTCATTGGCATAGACGAGCGCTCGAAAACACGGTTGCGAGAACTGAAGCCTCTTTTGAGCGTCGCCCTCGACCAGGCTCTGACGGTCTTCTACGACAAGGTGCGCGCGACCCCTGAAACGCGGCAATTTTTCTCTGACAACCAGCATATGGCTGCCGCCAAAACCCGCCAGCAGCAGCACTGGGGTCTGATTGTCGAAGCGCAATTTGGCGACTCATACGCGCAAGCCGTGCGCGCGGTCGGCAAGGCGCATGCGCGGTTGGGCCTGGAGCCGCGGTGGTATATCGGCGGATACGCCGTCATTCTGGAGCGGCTCATTCATGACGTCGTCAAGGACCGCTGGCCGAGATTCGTTTTTCGCGGCCAGAATGTCGCCGAAGGCATGGCGGAAGCGATAACGAGCCTGGTGAAGGCGACCTTTCTCGACATGGATCTTTCCATTTCGGTCTATCTCGAAGAGCTGGAGGCAAGACGCCGCCAGCAAGAGGAGCTTCGCGCCGCCGAGGAAAAGAATCGGTCCGAGGCGCTGGCGGCGATGAGCTACGCGCTCGAGCAACTCGCTAACGGAAATCTCGAAATCGGCATCAACGCCAATCTGTCGCCGGAGTTCGAGAAGATCAAAACCGAATTCAATCACACGGTCGAAAAACTGCGCGAAGCTTTCGGCGTAGTTTCGGCGTCGGTTTCGGTTATCGAAAGCGCGACCAACGAAATCGGCGCCGCGGCCGAAGACCTCTCTCGCCGCACGGAGTCTCAAGCCGCAGGGCTGGAAGAATCGTCGGCGGCGCTCGCCGAAGTGACCACGACCGTCAAGGCAACGGCCGCCAGCACGCAGAACGCCAATCAGATCGTCGCGGCGACGAAGTCCGACGCAGAAAAGGGCGGCGAAATTATCGTCTCGGCCATCGACGCTATGGGCCAGATCGAAAAGGCCTCGAAAGACATCGGCCAAATCATCGGCGTCATCGACGAGATTGCCTTCCAAACGAATCTGCTTGCATTGAACGCTGGCGTCGAGGCCGCGCGCGCAGGCGAAGCCGGCAGGGGCTTCGCGGTGGTCGCCTCCGAAGTGCGCGCCCTCGCCCAGCGCTCCGCCGACGCCGCCAAGGAGATCAAGGGACTGATCGCCGCCTCCAATTCGGCGGTCGAACAGGGCGCCAATCTCGTCGGACAGACGGGCCGGGCTTTGAAGGCGATCGTGTCTCAGGTGGGCGAAGTCGCGACGGTGGTCGGCACGATCGCCGATGGCACGAGAGAGCAGGCATTGGCGCTGAGTCAGGTGACGGAAGCCATCAATCAGATGGACCAGATGACGCAGCATAACGCGGCCATGGTCGAGGAAACGACCGCAGCGACGAAAAACATGGGCCAGGAAACCGAACGGCTGGCGGCGGCCGTCCGGCGCTTCAACATCGGAAAGCCGATTGCGGCGCACGCCGCTCCCAGACCCCCGGCGCGCAAACCCGCCAAACCGGCGTTGAAGACGCGCGGCTCAGCGGCGCTCGCCGAACCCAGATACGAGGAAGAGAGCTGGGAAGAGTTCTGATCAAACCCGGCGCGGTTTGAAGCGGAGACGAGCAAAGCCCGTCTAAAAAAAGGAAAGACCAGCGCACGGAACTCCGTGCGCTGGTCTTTTTTTCATCCGACTTTTCGAAGGTGTCGCTCTGGGCAAACGGAAAGAAGGACGGGAGAAATCCCGGAGGCCGCGACTGCCACACTGAAACCCAATCAAAAGCGGATCGCGTGTTTAAAACTCCGTCCAGTCCACTTCATCGGGCTCTTGAACGCGGAGCTTGCGCGCCGTCGCGCCCGAGGCGACGGCACGTTCGCGCGCCCGCCTGTTCTCCCGAATCGCGGGCGCATGCGCGCTTTGATGCAGTCGGAAACTTCCAACCGAGCGCGCCAATTCATCCGCCTCGTGCCGGAGACTATGGCTCGCCGCCGTGGTCTCTTCCACCATGGCGGCGTTCCTCTGCGTATCCTGATCCATCTGTCCGACGGCGACATTGATCTGTCGGATTGCCGCAGCGCCTTCCGCGGCACCGGCGGCGATCTCGGACACCATCGAGCTGATCGACACCACTTCCGAGGCGATGCGCTCCAAAGCGGCGCCAGTGGAAACGACGAGCTCGACCCCATCTGCGACCTCCGTCTTGGAGGATAGGATCAGTCCTTTTATTTCTTTCGCCGCTTCCGCCGATCGCTGTGCGAGCGCGCGCACTTCCGACGCGACAACAGCAAATCCCCTGCCCGCTTCGCCGGCTCTCGCGGCCTCGACGCCAGCGTTGAGCGCCAGCAGATTCGTTTGGAAGGAAATCTCGTCGATGAGCCCGATGATACTCGCGATATCGGTAGATGATTTCTCGATGCGCGCCATCGCTTCGGTCGCGCTTTGGACGACGGCGCCGCTGTTTTGCGCCTCTGATTTCGCGCGCGCGACAATATCCTGCGCGCGTTTCGCTGCGTCCGAGTTGCGGCTGACGGCGGTCATGACCTCCTGCAATGCAGCGGCGGTTTGCTCGAGACTTGCCGCCTGTTGCTCCGTGCGCCTCGACAGATCATCAGCGGCCGAAGCGATTTCAGCGGTCGAGGAAGAGATAACTCCGGCTCCGTCACGCACCTTCGTGAGCGCCGATTCCAGCGCTTCCAGCGCGGAATTGAAATCCGCCGTCAAGCGTCGATATGCTGCTGGGACCTCTTCGCTCAATCGGAAAGAGAGGTCGTGATCGGCGATTTTCGACAGCCCTGCTCCCAGCGTCTCGATAAGAATTTCTTGTTCGGCAGCGACGGCCGCCCGCTCGGCGTCGCTGCGCGCGCGTTCGGCTTCCAGTATCGCTTGCTGTTCCGCCGCCTGATGCTGCGCCTGCAATCTCTCCTTGGCGATGAGGCGGAATTTTCGATAGACGATCCCAAGCCGGCCGATTTCGTCGGTTCGACCGGCCTCATAGACGTCATAGTTGAGATCGCCTTCAACGAGGCGCGAGAAAGTGAATGTGATCCAATCCAAGGGCTGCGTCGCCCAGCGCCGCGCCAACCAGCAAGCCAGCGCCGCCGTCGCTATGATCGTCCCGATCGCCATGAGCGCGGCGATCTGCGCCCACGTGCGCAACGCCTCCAGAGCAAGGCCGGCGTTCGCCTTTTTTCTGTCGATACGTTTGCGAAGCGCGTCGACTTCGCCCCTCGTATTGTCCACCGCCATCTGCACCGAAAGCGCAAGCTGGTCGAATTTCAGCTTTCCGTCAGCGGGCGCGGTGGCGTCGCTCGTCTTTGCGCTTTCGGCGGCTTTTGCGGCGAAAGCGTAGATGTTTTTTTCAGCCTGGGTCAGGACGCGGACAAGATCCGGACTGTCCAGAACCTTGGCGGCTTCCAAGGCGCCTTTGACGTGGAGAGAGAATCGCTTGGAATGCGCGCCGAAATCGCGGAAAGCGTTCTCGAGCCCCTCCGGATGACGAGACGCCATGAAATCGACGAGGGAAAGCCGCGCCTGGGCGATGTCATATCTTGCGCTTTGCAGCATCTCGACGAGCTGCGCAAATAGCCTGTCGGTTTTCGCCTGGCTTTGCTCTCGGTCCGCGGAGGCCGTCGCTTCCTGCCTGAGGACAAGAAACGCATATGACGAAGCCGAAAGGTCGAGCAGCGCCATAACGAGGAAAAGCATGAGCGCCGCTCGCGAAAGAGTCCCCGCGAGTGATCGGCGCAAAGCGGAAAACAGGCCGGCGGCGTTAAAGGCCATAGTTGGCTTATCCCTCATAGGAAGGCCGCCTCAGACGAAGGCGTCGGCCAGGTAGGAAAAGGCGGCTGGGGGAGACGCCATCTGGATCGGCGTCGCAAAGAAGACGGCGCCACCGCCGTTATCCATCAGGCGAGCGCTTCGACGAAAGATTTGCCGTAAACGCCGGCATTGATGCGCTTACGGAGAATAGGCGCGGACCCGCTGAGTCACGTTTTCCACCGGCCCCTCGACAATGCGCTTTTCGATCGCCTTCGCGGCAGAATTCGCGTCGCTCTGATTTTTATTCTCGACGGTCGGCGCATCGGAGCCGTAAATCTCGGACATCTCGTCGATGAATTTCTTCATGGCCTGAACGGCCCGATACTCGGGCATCTTGCTCAATTCGTCGATCATCTCCTGCCGCATCTGCTTCAACTGGGCGATCGTTTGCATAGGAGGACCCCTTCGAGAATCTGACAGCCAATCATACCGAAGGGCCCTCGCGCGAGGCTTACGCCGCAGGGACTTTAACTCCTCAGAGATTTTCTGGGCCTAGTGTCGATGCGCACGAGTTGGAGGAGTAGGCGCATGCCGTCTTTTGGGCATATCCGACAGAATGTCGAGAAACAGCGCTGCGCCACGGACCTCGACCGGGCCGGGCATTTCGCGGGGCTTTGGAACGCGAGCCTGGAGATTTTCGAGACGCGCGCCCCCTCCGGACGGATGGAGCAGGTTCAGTGGGTGCGCGCCCTTGGGAAAATAGCGACCGGTTTCGACGGGCCGCGGTCGGAAATGGAAGCAAAAGCGCGCAAAGACTTTCGGGCGCTATGCCGGCTGAATATGGCGGCGCTTCACGCGAGATTGCCAGAGGCGGCAGTCGGCTTGCGTCAAATGGCGCAAGCGACAGCGCTGGTTGTTCCCGATCGCGTGAGCGCGCATCTCATAGCGGACCAGATTGCGCGGAGTCTGGGCCCTCGCAAAACCGCGTGACCCCGAGCAGCGATTACGCGCTTTCGCACACCAGCCGCGCCAGAGCAAAACGCACCAGTTCCGACGCTGCTGCGTCGTCGATCAAATCCATCGCCTCGAAAAGGACGAGAATAGCGGCTTGCTTGCGATCGAGCGGCTCGGCGGCGGACCGAATCACGTCGCCAGGATTGCGCGCGGCGCGAAGCGCCCGAGTCTTACGCGTGGTCATGCGTCTCTCCTTATTCAATTACTCAACACGTTAACGATTAATTAACCAAGCTTGCGCGGACCTGTCGTCAAGACGATTCGTCGCAAGCGTGAAGGTTGCGACGCCCAGCTAGATACAGATCAACATTTTGATTTTATTGCGTCTTCTAAGAGAACGCCGCACCACGGGCGGCTCGTTGGCGCGAGCCGCCGCGCGGTGCTAGTTTCCCCGCCAGAATGTCGAGAGGCATCGAAGCTCAAGGAGATGCGGCCCATGACCCTCCGTCTCGCCGTCACCGGCCTCAAAGGTCAGGTCGTCAGCGCTTTGATCGAGCGGGCGCCGAAGGACGTCGAGATTATCGCGCTGGGAAGACCGCAATTCGATCTCGAGATGCGCACCGCCGTGCTCGCGGGTCTGCGCCACGCGCGTTGCAACGCAATCATTAACGCCGCGGCTTATACGGCCGTCGACAAGGCGGAGAGCGAGCCCGATCTCGCGATGCGGATCAATGGCGAGGGGGCGGGCCATGTCGCAGAGGCCGCCGCCGAGCTTGGCGTCCCCTTGCTGCATCTCTCGACCGATTATGTCTTCGACGGCGCGCTCGGCCGGCCCTATCGTGAGGACGATCCAACCGGGCCAACGGGCGCCTATGGGCGCTCCAAGCTCCTGGGCGAAGAAAAGATCGCCGCGACTCACGGCGACCACGCCATCTTGCGCACGGCATGGGTTTACAGTCCCTATGGCGCGAATTTCGTCAAAACCATGCTGCGCCTGGGCGAATCGCGCGACGAGATCAGCGTCGTCGCGGATCAGCTCGGTAATCCCACGAGCGCTATCGACATCGCCGACGCGCTGGTCCTCATCGCGCGCCGCCTTGTCAGCGACAATTCGACGTCCTTACGCGGGATATTCCATCTCACCGGCCAGGGCGACGCGAGCTGGGCCGATATGGCGGAGGCGACTTTTGCGGCGGCGGAGAGGTACGGCCGCAAGCCTGTGCGCGTCGCGCGGATCACAACCGCGGATTACCCAACGCCCGCGCGCCGACCGGCGAATTCGCGCCTCGATAATGAGAAGCTCGCCGCCCGTTACGGCGTAACCCTGCCGCCCTGGCGCGAATCCCTCGAAAATTGCGTCGCCCGCCTGCGGCGAACGCCGTAACAATCATACCCGCAATGCCCGCAGTCGCTCGGCAAAGGCGGGGATTTCGAAAGGCTGCTTGATCTCCACCACTGCTTTCGGGGTAACGCGTCCCGTCGCCTCCCCGATACGTGGCTCCGCCTGCGCGACCGCAGCCTCTATGGCGTCCGCCAGGGACGCTGGCTCGAGCAAATCGAGCGAGACGATGTTGTCGAAACGGCTCGTGAGGTTCTTGCCCTCGAAGGAATTGGTGATGGTGAGCAGACCGGCCTCGGCCATCTCGAGCGGCGGATAGCTTGGATGCGGCGAGAGCATCAGCGACACGCCGACGCTCGCACGACTGAGATAGCCCGCATAATCCTCCAGGCTCGCCTTGCCGCCGACTGTTGCGTTCTGAACGGGATAGACAAGCGTGTCCGGAAATTCTTCGCCAAGGAAGACGAGCCGCCAGCGACTCGCCCGAATTGGATCGCGCTGCTGCCAGCGAAAAAGTGCGTCGCAGACAAGTTCGAACGCATTCCGGTTCACATTCGGCCGGCCGTAGATGAGGATGAGACGTTCGCGCGGCGTCGGGCGCAAAGCCGCTGAAATGGCGGTATTCATTTGATAGGGGACGCAATAGGCCTCCCCGAAGGCATGCTTTGCTTGCATCACCGAGAAAAGCTCCTCGGAATTGATGATGGCGATTCCGCGCGCGCCATGCCGGTACGTCGCTTCGGCCAAGGCGGAGCGGGAACTGCGCCCCTGGAAATAGGGTTCGTCATCCTGAATAAGATAGACAAAAGGCAGTTCGCCGCCGAAGAGGCGGGCGCGATCGCGCTCGAGATCGAGCGCGAATAAGGCCGTCCACCATGCGGTCGCGATAAAAATATCGTTCGCCCGCACATCCAGCCTGCCGCCATCGCGCTCATAGGCGTCGACGAGGAGACGCCGGCCGAGGTCGAGACTCGCGGCGTGCGGCACGGCCTCGTAGTCCGAGAACTTCGTATAGGCTTCAGGCTCTATGTCTGCGTCCGTCGCAATAATACGGCGGTCGTAATCTTCGCCGAGCGCGTCGGCGATTTCCGTGAAGAGCTTTATCGCCGTTGCGACGCCGCCGAAAATCTGCTGCGGGTTGACAGTAGGGGTCAGGAGATTGAGCCGGGGCCGGGTGTTGCGGGAGGGATAGGAGAGGAGCGGCTTTATTTCGACGATACCGCGGTCCTGCGGCCGCAGCCCATTGTCGACATTGCCGAGGCAGGGCTGGAAGACCTTCAGCCGGTGCGTTGGCAGTTCGTCCGGGCTTTGCACGATCAAGAGCGTCTGCGGCATGGGGTAGAGGTCGCGGCGCGCGACCTTGAGCCATTCGAACCCCTGCGACTCGGCGATCATCAGCAGGCAGCGCTCGATCGCATGGGCGAGCGTGCCGTCGACATGGCCGCCTTCCTCCGGGAAATCCTCGAAACCGAGATCGAGGTCGAGCAGAGGGCGAAAGGCGGCGCTGCGGCCCCAAAACATGGAGCCCGACGGAAACTCCAGCACCATGTTTTTGTCGATCTCGACGCCCATTCGCTTCATCAGCCCGCGCGCGAGATCGTAATCGTAGCCCCAGTTCAATATGCCGCGCAGCTCGAATAGATGTTGCGCAAAGACAACGCCGATCTTCGGATCGTCGAAAAGCGCGAGGTTCGAGCGCACGATTTCCGGCGAGCCGAGAAGATGGTCCAAGAGATAATCGCACCAGCGCGCCAGGGCCTCGCCGCCATGGGGCGATCGCTTAGTGTGGAGATGAATGAAGAGGTCGTAATTCGCATATACGTCACGGAAGCCGAAGAATTTTGCGGCAATGTCGCGGCCCCTGTTCGGGGTGATGCGAATGTCCGTCTTCCCCTTCCGCCAACAGCGGCACGCTTCCTCGATCTCGCGCCTTTTTTCCTCGGTATCCGTTGAGACGAACAGATCTACCGGACCCGGAATATTCTCCAGCCTCTCCAGAACGAGCGGCAGAAGCTCCGGATAGAAGGCGTGGACAATCGCGGCGATTGCGCCTTGGCGCGCGCAGGGCTCGAAGGCGAAGGGAATCTCGAGCGCGAAATCCATTTCGTTCGAGGGCCTGCGCGAGGGCACGACGCCATCGGGCTTGGTGAGCTCATAGCTATGGTAATAAGTGATCGCCCGTTCGCGGAGTGGATCGTTGATAGGGTTTCGGCGGCGCCCCAGCGGCGGGTCATAGGTCGCGGCGGTCTGTCGAAGAACGGCGCCGATGGTGGTTCTGACGCCGTGCTCGCGCAAGAAATGCCGCCCGTCGCGGAGAATATCCTTGGGGGCGAGAAAAACCCCGACCGGCGAATCGACGAGCTTGGCCGCCTCCCGCATCGCCGCGCCGTAAAGGGCAACGAGACCGCGGCTGGTCAAAATGATATAACCGTTCCGCAAGTGCCTGCGGACTGCCTGAAAAGTCGTTTCTTGCTTCATGCCCTCTGTCTACTCTAGCTTTGGCGGCAATGGCCAGCGTAGAAGAGGGGAGCGGGCCGCCTTCGATTAGCCGAAAAGGGGGCTCAAATTGCCCAGCTCGGAATCGCCTCGACCTTTGCCGCGACATGATCAAACTCGAGAATGTTTTCAAATATTACAGGTCGAGCGGACATCGGAAGATCGTCCTCAATCACGTCACGTTGGATTTCAAGCCTGGGCGTAGCTATGGCGTTCTCGGCGTGAACGGCGCCGGCAAATCGACTTTGATCAGACTCCTGGCTGGAAACGAGCTGCCAAATGGCGGCCGCATCGTCCGCAACGCCCGAATTTCATGGCCGCTCGGCTTCGCCGGCGTCATGCATCCGTTGATCAGCGGCCGGGAAAACGTCAAATTCATCGCGCGCGTCTACGGCCAGGACCCACGCAAAGTCATGAGCTTCGTCGAGGACTTCGCCGAAGTTGGGGCCTATATGGATGCGGCGGTCTCGACTTACTCGTCGGGCATGATGGCGCGTCTCGCCTTTGGCCTCTCGCTCGCAATCGATTTTGAGTGCTATCTGATCGACGAAGTGACGGCCGTCGGCGACGCGCGCTTTGCCGCGCGATGTAAGGAAGAGTTTTCCAGGCGGCGGAAAAAGGCCGATATCATCATGGTGTCGCATTCGATGTCGACCATCACGGAATATTGCGACCACGGGATCGTTCTGGCGGGCGGGCAGATGCATGTCTTCCGCAATGTCGACGACGCCATCGACCTGTATAAGAAGCTCAATGCCTGACCCTGCGATGACCAAAGGCGCCGCCGCCCGGCAAGTTGCTCTGCCCGGGCCCCGAGAACCCATAAGCCCCGACGAAGCCGGCCGGATTGCAACATCCATCTCGCGGGCCTTGCGCCGCGCCGCCAATCGCTCTCGCTCGCCGACAAGCATGATCGCAGGCGGCGGCGGCTTTGCCGCACGCCGTGGCGAAAGAGCTTTTCAGAAAGGGCTTTTGATCAGCTTTGTCCTGCTGGTGCTGGCGCCGCTGCTCGGCGCGTCGCTCTATTGGGGCCTGATCGCGAGCAAACAATATGTGACGACGGCGAAATTCTCGCTTCAGTCCGCCGATAGCGCCTCGTGGACGGCGCTGGGGGTCAGCAGCCGGAATGAAAAACAGATTCAAGAGTCTCAGGCCATCGCCAAATACATCACGAGCCGCGCCGTCATCGAGATTATCGACAAAAAGATCGGCCTGAAAAAAATGTTCTCCCGTCCCGAAGTCGATTATCTCTCTCGATTCGACCCGGACGACCCCATCGAAAAGCTCGAGAAATATTGGAAAAAGAAGGTCGAGGCCACGGTCGACGTCATGTCCGGCATCATTGCGGTCGATGTTCGCGCCTTCACGCCGGAGGATTCCCTTCTTATCACTCGAAACATCGTGGAATTATCTGAGAGGCTCGTGAACGAACTGTCGACGCGCTTGCGGCAAGACGCGCTTTCGAAAGCCAGTTATGAGCTCAAGCGCGCCGAAGAGCGTGTGAAAGCCGCAACCGCCAGCCTACGCGACGCACGCAATGCCGAAGGCGTTCTCGATGCGACGTCCGAGGCGCAGGCGGTCAACAAAATCGTCACGCAGCTCAGACTCAATCTCGCGCGCGCGGAAGAAAGCCTTGCCCTACAATCTGGCGCGGCTGCGACGGACTCTCCTCAAGTAAAGCTGCTGACAACGCGCATCGAGAATCTAAAAAAACAGATCGCGGACTACACGGCGCAGATTGCGAGTAAAGAGAACAGCAACTCAATGGCGGGGCACGCGGTCATCCTGTCCGAGCGCCAGGTTGATCTCGCTCTTGCGCAACAACAATATGCCTTGACCGCAACCGCCTATGAATCGGCGCGCATCGATGTCGACCGGCAGCAAACCTATCTGGCGCTTTTCCTCCGCCCGACGCTCGCCGAGAAATCGATGTATCCGCGCCGCTGGCTCGAGTGGTCGATTATTGTTTTTCCATCGGCTCTGGGATGGGCGCTTCTGGCTGGCGTCGCTTTCCTCGTGCGAGACCATATGGCGCATTGAAGAAAGCCCGGTCGGCAAGTGTTGGCCTCACCGGCGCCGCGGCGACCGTTGGTTCGCCAAGGCATCCCTCGCGATCGTCTGTGTCGCCGCCACCTGTGCTATCCGTTTGAACAGCTCGCATGGGAAATGTCATTCCCGGCGGGCTGAAAGCCCGACCGGGAATCCAGAGCCGCAAAAACGCTGATCGGCTCTGGATTTCCGATCGATCGTGCGAGCGAGCGGCGGGAATGACCGCAAGCGGATATCGTAATCAAATCATCTGATCCTCAAAAAGCGCGACCATCAGCGAAACGATCGCCCAGACAACAAGCAGAGACACAAACATCAGCAACGTACTGCCGATGACTCTCGGATAAGTCGCGGATTCTGGCAGGCTCGGCGCGACGATGGTCACAAGATAAAGCTGCTGACGTTGGAGATCTTGTCGCGCTTGCTCATAGGCCGTCACCGAGATCGAATACATCCGCTCGGCAAATTGCTCTTCCAGTTTCACGCGCTCGTAACCGGCGATTTGAGACGAAACGGCGTCCGCCCCCTGGTCGTCCGTGAGCTTCTTTTTCAGTTCGGCCAGTTGCTTATCAATCGCGGCAAGACGCGTCTGCTGGAGGCGTTGGCTCGGCGCATCCGCAGATAGGGACGTAGAGGTCGTCGATAGAGCGTTCAAAAGATCGATCCGATCGAGCGTCAGCTTGCCGATCATTTCCCCCAGGCTGGTTGCCCGGGAGGCAGGATCAATGAGGAGATTCTGATTGCGAAATTGCAGGACCCTCTCACGCGCCTCCGCGAGCTTCTCACGCGAGAGCTTGACTTCGCTTTCGGCGCGCGCGAGCGCGTCGTTGCGGTTCCTGAGAGTTATCCGGTTGATGAGCTCTTCGCTCAGCCTGATGACGTCCTTGGTTAGATCCAGGGAATCATGCGGGTGAAAAGCATCGATCCGCAGAGTGAGGATGCCAGAGACGCCATCGACGCTCGCCTGTATATGGTTGAGCCAGTATTTCCAGAGATCTTCGAGGTTGATATCGGACGAAATCCGGGAGAAAAAATCCACGTCGGCCCCGCCGAATTTTTTCTCGAAATAGCCTTTGCCGCCGAGATCGAGCAAAATCGCCCGGCTCTTGATGTAATTCAGCACCATGTAGGAGTTCTGCGTATCTTTTGACGATCCCCCGGCGCCGCCTGTAATACTGGCCATGATCGATGCGGCGCTCGTCCCGCGTGTTTCCTTCTTTTGTGCTTCTCTGACGGTGAGACGCGCCTCTGAAACATACTGATCGGATTGCCATAGGGCCGCATAGAACCAGTAGATAACGGTCGGCAGGATAACGAACGCAAGGAAGCTTCGGCGCAGTAAACCGCCGCCCCTGGCGTTTGCAAAGGCCTCCGACACGAGGTCGACGCCCTGTGACAGGGCGGGAAGCTTGCTTTTGATCTCACCGCCCAAATTCTGGAGATCTCTGCGCGGCAGGCGCTTCGCAACGACGTCACGCGCCTCCTTCATCCATCCCAACATTGGGGTCTTAGGGCGCATTTGTTTTGTCATCTCCAAGAGATTGCCGCTGGTAATCCAACGCAGGCGGATAGGGCGCGGGCCGTGACGCATCGACCATGAACAGCATGCCGGCAACGCCCGAAAGGCCGGGGAAAATACGAAGCGCGCCGCCTCGGCGCAAGCGATTCACGGCAGAGCCGCTTCGGCCGCATATAGCGATAGAGCGGGGTGAAAATATGGATCGTCACGAATAACTGCCCGCCAGCGTTCCATGAAAAAACGCCTTTCCTTGGCGTAAACCTTCTGAAGCCGCAGCCCGCCGCCACGGCTTGCGGATTGATGGTGCACGAGGACCGCCTCGGCATTGCAGATTGTCCGCCAGCCCCGCTCTCCCAGACGAAGGCAAAGATCGACATCGTTCAAGTCGATTGGCAGATTAACCGCGTCGAAACCGCCGACCGCCTCGAATTTGCGCCGTTCGACCATCAGACATGCGCCGGTGACCGCCGAAACCTCGTGGGGAACGCGATTTCGCTCCATCCACCCGGGCGCCTGAGCGTGTAGCCCGGCTCCAAAATGCCCTGCAACCCCGCCCATGCCGAGTAGAACGCCGACATGTTGTACCCGTTGATCGGGATAAAGAAGCTTCGCGCCCACCGCCCCAATATCCTTCTGGATTGCGAAATAAAGCAGTCGTTCGATCCAGTCGGGCGTCATCACGCATGTGTCATTGTTCAAGAAAAGCAGGACATCGCCTTCGACGGCATTTGCGCCGGCGTTGCTCAGCGCAGAAAAGTTGAATGCGCCCGGCTGCTTGAGAATTGATAAGCGAGGCTCGGCAGCCTCCATTTGCGCCATCAGATCAAGGGTCCGCGGGTCGCGGCTATCATTATCGACAACCACCACCTTGTAGTTCGAGTAGCTTGTTCTGTTGAAAAGACTCTCCAGACAGACTTGCAGAAGGTCGGCGCGGTCTCTGGTTGGGATAACAACGCCCACGCAAGCCGATTGCCTTCCGTAAATCGCATCGGGAGCCTTCGCAGGACGAAACTTCCCGCCCGCGGGTGCGAGTCCAAAGAGCGGCCGCCTGATCGATCCAACTTTTGCCGTTTGTGCGCTTAATGCGTTGTCGAAGATCGCCTCTGCGCCATCGGATATCGTTAAGCCGGCGCTCGACGCGATGGAGCTCGCGAAAAAGGCGGATCTTCCGACGTAAGGCGCGAAGGCTTGCAGCGTCGGGCTCCAACCCGGCTTGAGAACAGGTCGTTGGCCCAGTTCATCCGCGTAAACGATCGTGTGGTCGGGGTAACGCTCGAGGTGGCGCGCACAGCTTTCGAGAGCGTTTCCAGCCAGAATATCGCCCGCATGCAAGGCGGTGAGGTAATCAGACGATAGGGGAGGCTCATCTCCCTGCATTATTTTGAAATCGGATTTATCGAGCCAGGCGGCGAGGGTTCGCTCCGCCGTTGGATCCAGCGGCGCGCCGTGAAAGATCGTCCGCCAGTTTGCGTAGGATTGTCTCGCGATCGACGTGCAGGTTTTGTCGATCGCAGAGACGCTCGCCCCGGTGATATCGACGTATAATGAGAATGCGAGCTGACCACACCTTAGCTGGCGGCGGCTGTCGGTCCCCTCGCGTCGCCGGCGCCAGTTTTCGTAGTGCGAAAATGGTTCCGAGCCGAGGGCCCAACGCCAATTGAGCTCGGCTTCTTGATCGAGGCCTACCATGCCCGCGGAGACTGCGAAGAACACCCGCTTCGGCGAATGGCGCGCTCGCTTCAGCAACTCGAGAAGATGCGGTTTCCTTATGTCGATAATCTCGAAGTCGAATCTGCCTTTTCGATTCGTTGGACTGATCCAGACGCTGCTAAAATCGGGCGGGGTATGACCAAGCCATGCGCCGACGCCGTCGTACGGAGCGGGCAAGATGTGATCTCGGTAGTCTCCGTCTTTCAACCAGAAACGGAGAACGGGGCGAACCGGCGGGTCATAAGGGTCTGCGGCGTAGCGCAGGGACAGAAACCTGCCGCCGGAACGAAGGTCGACATCGGGAAGCCCGAGCCATGGTTCGGCGCTCGTCGCGTTGAGGAAGCCATCCTCCAAAACAACGTCCCTGCAAATGCGCAGAGGAATGGCCGAGGGCTTTAAGTCGGTTTTCAAGGGCGCCAGGGAGCTTTTAGGGGGCGAGACGCGATGGCCGAACCTGGACAAAGCAGGATAATGGCAAAGAATTTCTTGCTGTCGCACTGGGTGCGACAGAACATCCGTTTACCCGGCCCCCAGCGACGCGTCAATAATTGCGACGCGAGGCCAAGAACGCAATTGAAGGATTTCTGAGTTGGGTTTTTCGCCCTACGGGCTTGGATGCGGGGGCAGGATTTGAACCTGCGACCTTCAGGTTATGAGCCTGACGAGCTACCGGGCTGCTCCACCCCGCGACAAGCGAGAAGCGCCGCTTTTTTGGAGCGGCGCTTTTGTGTTTGGGATCGGAAGAGGAGTTGATTTGATGTGTTTGGCAGGCCTGGCGACGACCTACTCTCCCAGGTCTTGAGACATAGTACCATTGGCGCGGAAGCGTTTGACGGCCGAGTTCGGGATGGGATCGGGTCTGATCGCTTCGCCGAAGGCCACCAGGCCGGCGAAACACATCGAAGCAAAGGGTCTCTATCGTCATCACGTTTTTTGCACATGTCCTGATCCGAAAACCGCTACGCACTTTTCGGGGACATGTGAGTTTGTGATGGGCGTTGATAAATGAGAGCGATCAAGCCAATCGAGCGATTAGTACCGGTAAGCTACGCAGGTCGCCCTGCTTCCACACCCGGCCTATCAACGTGGTCGTCTTCCACGGCCCTCGAGGGAGCACTGGTTTTGAGGTGGGTTTCCCGCTTAGATGCCTTCAGCGGTTATCCCGTCCATACATAGCTACCCTGCACTGCGGCTGGCGCCACAACAGGTCCACCAGAGGTATGTTCATCCCGGTCCTCTCGTACTAGGGACAAATCCTCTCAATACTCCTACACCCACGGCAGATAGGGACCGAACTGTCTCACGACGTTCTGAACCCAGCTCACGTACCACTTTAATCGGCGAACAGCCGAACCCTTGGGACCTTCTCCAGCCCCAGGATGTGATGAGCCGACATCGAGGTGCCAAACAACCCCGTCGATATGGACTCTTGGGGGTTATCAGCCTGTTATCCCCGGCGTACCTTTTATCCGTTGAGCGATGGCCCACCCACTCGGGACCACCGGATCACTATGACCGACTTTCGTCTCTGCTCGACTTGTCTGTCTCGCAGTCAGGCAGGCTTATGCCATTGCACTCGACGACCGATTTCCGACCGGTCTGAGCCCACCATCGCGCGCCTCCGTTACTCTTTGGGAGGCGACCGCCCCAGTCAAACTGCCTACCATGCATTGTCCCGGACCCGGATGACGGATCGCGGTTAGACATCCATGACGATAAGGGTGGTATTTCAAGGGTGGCTCCACACGAGCTGGCGCCCATGCTTCATAGCCTACCACCTATCCTACACATGCCGACACGAATGCCAATGCAAAGTTACAGTAAAGGTGCACGGGGTCTTTCCGTCTGACCGCAGGAACCCCGCATCTTCACGGGGAATTCAATTTCACTGAGCTGACGTTGGAGACAGCGGGGAAGTCATTACGCCATTCGTGCAGGTCGGAACTTACCCGACAAGGAATTTCGCTACCTTAGGACCGTTATATTTACGGCCGCCGTTTACCGGGGCTTCAATTCAAGGCGTGAACCTCTCCTCTTAACCTTCCGGCACCGGGCAGGCGTCAGACCCTATACGTCATCTTGCGATTTCGCAGAGCCCTGTGTTTTTGTTAAACAGTTGCCACCCCCTGGTCTGTGCCCCTCCGATCTGGTTGCCCAAACCGAAGGCCTCCTTATCCCGAAGTTACGGAGGTAAATTGCCGAGTTCCTTCAACGTCATTCTCTCAAGCGCCTTGGTATACTCTACCAGTCCACCTGTGTCGGTTTCGGGTACGGTCTGATGCAGGGGCTATTTCCTGGCGCGAGTTCACTGCCCGGACAATCCAGTAAGTCCGAACAATTTACCCCACGCGTCACCACCTGCTGGCCCACGAATATTAACGTGGTTCCCATCGACTACGCCTTTCGGCCTCGCCTTAGGGACCGGCTAACCCTGCGAAGATTAACTTTACGCAGGAACCCTTGGACTTTCGGCGACACTGTCTTTCACAGTGTTTCTCGTTACTCATGTCAGCATTCGCACTTCCGATACCTCCAGGATGTCTCACGACTGTCCCTTCACAGGCTTACGGAACGCTCCGCTACCGCTCACCCTTGCGGATGAACCCAAAGCTTCGGCTCGTGGCTTGAGCCCCGGTACATCTTCGGCGCGAGAACCCTTATTTAGACCAGTGAGCTGTTACGCTTTCTTTAAAGGATGGCTGCTTCTAAGCCAACCTCCTGGTTGTTTTGGGATTCTTACATCCTTTCCCACTTAGCCACGAATTGGGGGCCTTAGCTGTTGGTCTGGGTTGTTTCCCTCTCCACAATGGACGTTAGCACCCACTGTGTGTCTCCCGCACAGTTCTTCCAGGTATTCGGAGTTTGGTTGGGTTTGGTAAGTCTGTGGGACCCCCTAGCCCATCCAGTGCTCTACCCCCTGGAGAATAAATGCGAGGCGCTACCTAAATAGCTTTCGCGGAGAACCAGCTATTTCCGAGTTTGGTTGGCCTTTCACCCCTAACCACAAGTCATCCGAGTCTATTTCAACAGACACCGGTTCGGTCCTCCAGTGCATGTTACTGCACCTTCAAC